>NZ_AP027274.1:0-1200000 GCF_030295705.1 Polynucleobacter sp. TUM22923 | reverse complement strand
ACTATCACAGCATGGTGATGACATTGCGTCCCGGTGACAAGATGAGTCAGCGCGATATTTTGATGCGTTTAATTGCCATGCAATACGATCGAAATGAAATGGACTTTAAGCGGGGTGTATTTCGAGTGCGTGGCGATACGATTGATATCTTCCCAGCCGAACATAATGAGTTAGCTGTCCGGGTTGAGTTATTTGATGATGAAATCGAAAGTTTGCAATTTTTTGATCCGTTGACAGGCAAAATTCGTCAAAAAATTCCACGCTTTACGGTCTATCCAAGTTCGCACTACGTGACCCCTCGCGATACTGTCTTAAAAGCCATCGAGACAATCAAGGTTGAATTACGACTTCGCTTAGATGAGTTTGTGAAAGATGGCAAGCTTGTAGAGGCGCAACGTCTTGAGCAGCGCACTCGTTTTGATTTAGAAATGCTCAATGAGCTTGGCTTTTGTAAAGGAATTGAAAATTATTCCCGTCACCTGTCAGGGGCCATGCCAGGTGAGGCGCCGCCGACGTTAGTAGACTATCTGCCTAATGATGCACTGATGTTCTTGGATGAGAGTCATGTACTTATTGGACAGCTTAATGCAATGTACAACGGTGATAAATCACGTAAACAAACCTTAGTTGAATTTGGATTTCGGCTGCCATCAGCAATGGATAACCGGCCGCTGAAATTTTCTGAATTTGAAACCAAAATGCGTCAGACCATGTTTGTATCAGCTACCCCAGCAGATTATGAAAATACGCATACTGGACAAGTGGTTGAGCAAGTAGCAAGACCGACTGGATTAGTAGACCCTCAAATTGAAGTTTTACCCGCTAGTACGCAGGTAGATGATTTGCTTGGGCAAATTCATGAACGAGTGAAGGTGCATGAGCGGGTGTTGGTTACGGTCTTAACGAAGCGAATGGCAGAGCAGTTAACCGACTACTTATCAGATCATGGCGTGAAGGTGCGCTATGTGCACTCCGATATTGATACTGTTGAGCGTGTAGAAATTCTGCGCGATTTACGTTTGGGTGTGTTTGATGTTTTGGTGGGAATTAATTTACTACGAGAAGGTTTAGATATTCCTGAGGTTTCTCTCGTCGCCATTTTAGACGCCGACAAGGAAGGTTTCCTACGTTCTGAGCGCAGCTTAATCCAGACGATTGGACGGGCAGCGCGCAACGTTCGCGGCAAGGCTATTCTGTATGCCGACCGCATTACCAATTCTATGCAACGCGCTATGGATGAGACCGACCGTCGCAGAACAAAGCAGGAGGCTTTTAATAAAGCGAATGGCATTGTTCCTCGCGGGGTTAAGAAGCGCATCAAAGACATCATTGACGGCGTTTATGACGTAAAAGAGAAGCGTACAGAAATGCAGGTAGAGCAAGAGCGCGCGCACTACGAGGATATGACCCAAAAAGATCTTTCCAGTGAAATCAAGCGCTTAGAGAAGCAAATGAACACTGAGGCCAAAAATCTTGAGTTTGAAAAGGCGGCCAGTACTCGAGATCGCCTGACCAAAGTTAAGGAGATGGCTTTTGGCGCCAGATCTAGGGATAGTGTCTAAGTAACGCTGCAGACATTAACCCCTTGCTTTGATAGCGAGGTATCAGGGTTTCCCCGTGCAAATTACTGGAGGGTATGGTAAAGTTGAGTGGAATGGTCGGGTATTACCCGCCAGGCTGTTAGCTGTCCATAACAATCCATTACCAAGGTGCCATATGAGACTTACAACAAAAGGTCGTTTTGCAGTAACCGCAATGATTGATTTAGCCCTCCGTGAAACGCACGGACCTGTTACTTTGGCCGGAATTAGCCAACGACAGAAGATTTCCCTTTCTTACTTAGAGCAGTTATTCGGTAAATTGCGCCGATTTAACCTCGTCGAGAGTACCCGTGGCCCAGGCGGTGGTTATACCCTAGCCCGCAAGTCCAACGAGATTAGTGTTGCAGACATTATTGTTGCGGTGGATGAGCCGCTCGATGCCACCCAGTGCGGCGGTAAGGGCAATTGCCAGTCTGATGAAGAAAGCCATGGCCACTGCATGACCCATGATCTTTGGACAAATCTGAACTCCAAGATGGTTGAGTATCTCAGTTCGGTATCTTTGAATGATCTTGTTCAACAGCAAGAGGGTCGCGGCGCAGTGATTCAAGACATGCGACACAAGAAAATTAAAGTTGAAGGTGTCAAGGCTCAAAAATCAGCCCCAGCACTTTCAATTAAAAAAGAGCTTGCTCCCAAGCGGCCCCTAATTAATTCTGTTTTTAATTTAGCTAAGCTAAGTAACTAAACCTAGCAAAGCTCTAACTATTTAACTTATAAGCCAATCATGAACGCACCACAAGACATTCCTCAGCAATCTATACCAATGTTTAGTCCAAAACACTTTCCTGTGTACATGGACTACTCCTCAACCACTCCAATCGATCCCCGTGTCGTGGACAAGATGATGCCTTTTCTGCGCGAGCAGTTTGGTAACGCAGCATCCCGGAGTCATGCTTATGGCTGGGCAGCGGAAGAGGCCGTTGAATGGGCGCGTTCAGAAGTGGCCCAATTGGTACACGCCGATCCACGAGAAATCGTATGGACTAGTGGTGCCACTGAAAGTATTAATTTGGCATTGAAAGGCGCTGCTCACTTTTACAAAGATCGCGGCAATCACATCATTACCGTCAAGACTGAGCACAAGGCCACACTAGACACTTGCCGCGACTTAGAGCGCGAAGGTTTCGAGGTGACCTATTTAGACGTGCTGCCTAATGGCTTGATTGACTTTGAGCAACTCAAAGCGGCAATGAAGCCGGGAACTATTTTGACTTCAGTCATGTATGTCAATAACGAAATTGGTGTAATTCAAGACATACCTGCGATTGGTGAGCTCTGCCGTGAGCGTGGCGTTATTTTGCACGTTGATGCAGCGCAGGCTACCGGTAAGGTTGAGATTGATTTAGAAAACACCAAAGTAGATCTAATGAGCTTCTCAGCCCACAAGAGTTATGGTCCAAAGGGAATGGGCGCTTTATTTGTCCGTCGTAAGCCCCGCATCCGGATTGAGTCTCAGATTCATGGTGGTGGTCATGAGCGCGGTATGCGCTCAGGCACTTTGGCGGTGCACCAAATTGTGGGTATGGGCGAAGCCTTCCGTTTTGCTCGTATCGAAATGGCCGAAGAAAATAAACGCATCCGTGCCTTACGCGATCGTTTATTGGCAGGCTTAAAAGATATCGAAGAAGTGTATGTCAACGGCGATATGGATACTCGTGTTCCCCATAATCTCAACATTAGTTTTAACTATGTTGAAGGTGAGTCGATGTTGATGGCGTTGAAAGATTTAGCGATTTCTTCAGGTTCTGCCTGTACCTCCGCTTCCTTAGAGCCTTCTTATGTGTTGCGTGCGCTGGGTCGAAATGATGAGCTGGCACATAGTTCGATTCGCTTTACTTTAGGCCGCTTTACTACAGAAGAAGAAGTGGACTTCACAATTAAGTTGGTGAAAGAGAAGATCGCGAAGTTGAGAGAGCTTTCACCATTGTGGGAAATGTTTAAGGATGGTATTGATATCAGCACCATTCAATGGGCTGCGCATTAATCAGCTTTTAACAGCAATATAGAACAGTTAATAAGGAAATATCATGGCTTATAGCGACAAAGTAATCGACCATTATGAAAACCCCCGTAATGTGGGTTCTTTTGAAAAAGGTGATGACCAGGTTGGTACCGGTATGGTTGGTGCGCCAGCTTGC
Source organism: Polynucleobacter sp. TUM22923 (assembly GCF_030295705.1). Taxonomy (NCBI): domain Bacteria; kingdom Pseudomonadati; phylum Pseudomonadota; class Betaproteobacteria; order Burkholderiales; family Burkholderiaceae; genus Polynucleobacter; species Polynucleobacter sp. TUM22923. The sequence continues at coordinate 1,196,258 of NZ_AP027274.1, read as the reverse complement.
GGTGACGTCATGAAATTGCAGATCCGCGTGAATGATCAAGGTGTGATTGAGGACGCTAAATTCAAGACCTATGGTTGTGGTTCAGCGATTGCCTCATCCTCTTTGGTAACAGAGTGGGTTAAAGGCAAAACCTTAGACCAAGCTTTAGAGATTAAGAACTCATTGATTGCTGAAGAATTGGCTTTGCCACCAGTAAAAATTCACTGCTCTATTTTGGCGGAAGATGCCATCAAGGCAGCAGTGGCTGATTACAAAGAAAAGCATCCTGTTCAGTAATTGTTTAGTAAAAATGCTTAAAGAATAGGTTCTCAATATGGCTATTACCCTTACCGACAAAGCAGCAAAGCATGTTCAGCGTAATTTAGATAAGCGCGGAAAAGGCTGCGGCTTACGTTTGGGTGTTCGCACTACTGGATGCTCGGGCTTGGCTTACCAGCTCGAATATGTCGATGATGCCGCTCCAGAAGATACTCGATTTGAGTCTAATGGAATTGTGATTTTTGTCGACCCAAAGAGCTTGGCTTATCTAGATGGTACCGAACTGGATTTTGTGCGTGAGGGCCTGAATGAAGGCTTCAAGTTCCAAAATCCAAATATGAAAGACGAGTGTGGTTGTGGCGAATCCTTCCGCGTCTGAAGATTACTTTCGTTTTTTTGGTGTAGAGCAGCAATTCAATATAGATTTAGCGGCGCTGGATCAGGCCTATCTCGCGATTCAGAAGCAGGTACACCCAGACCGCCATGCTCGTGGTAGCGATACCGAGCAGCGATTGGCTATGCAAATGACAACCTTTGCGAATACCGCCTTTCAAACCCTGAAGCATCCGATTCAGCGTGGTTTGTATCTTTGTCAACTGCATGGAGTGGATGCCCATCTTGAGACAAACACCGCAATGCCAGCGGCTTTTTTGATGAAGCAGATGGCTTGGCGCGAGAGTCTTGAGGAGTCTGAACATGATTTTGCAGCGCTGGAAGCTCTCACTGAAGAAGTAAATGCTTCCAAGAAAGAAACTCTCGCAGAAATTGGGCAGGCAATTGATGGTGCCAAGAATTACCATCGCGCTGCCGAATTACTGAGAGGCCTCCTTTTTATCGATAAGTTTGCGCTTGAGCTAGATGACGCCATCTCCGCTTTAGCATAGCTTTAAACTCTAGTTCTCCATGGCCCTATTACAAATTTCTGAACCCGGTAAATCACTTGCTCCGCATCAGCGTCGTATTGCAGTAGGCATTGATTTGGGTACTACCAATTCTTTGGTGGCAATAGTGCGCGACGCTTTGCCTAAAGTGCTTCCTGATGCAGAAGGGCGAGAGCTACTTCCTTCGGTAGTGCGCTATTTACCCAATGGCCGAACTCAAGCTGGCTTCGAGGCGCTCGAGAGCATTGTCTCTGATCCTAAAAATACCATTGCATCGGTTAAGCGTTTTATGGGTCGAGGCATCATGGATGTCGAGAATATTGAAAGCGCACCTTACGACTTTGTCGATGAGCCTGGCATGTTGAAATTGAGAACCGTGGCTGGCGATAAGAGTCCGATTGAGGTCTCGGCAGAAATTTTAGCGCGCTTGCGTCAGCTAGCAGAAGATTCTGTCAATGATGAAATTGTTGGCGCTGTGATTACCGTGCCGGCTTACTTTGATGATGCTCAGCGTCAAGCCACTAAAGATGCAGCTAAGTTAGCGGGTATTGAAGTCTTGCGCTTACTCAACGAGCCTACTGCTGCAGCAATTGCATATGGTCTAGATAATGCATCTGAGGGTATTTATGCGGTATACGATTTAGGCGGCGGTACCTTTGATATCTCCATTCTGAAAATGAGTAGAGGGGTATTTGAAGTGCTCTCTACTGGTGGAGACTCTGCTTTAGGGGGTGATGACTTTGATCATCGTCTATATTGCTGGGTTATTGAGCAGGCTAATCTAGCGCCTCTGAGTATTCAGGATCATCGTAAACTTTTGCTGTCTTGTAAGCATGCTAAAGAATTGCTCAGCCATAATCCATTAGCGCACGTTCATGAAATACTCGTGGATGGAACAGTTGTTAATGTGGGTATTAGTCAGGCCCAAATCTTTGAGATCACTCAACATTTAGTTAATAAGACGCTGGTGGCAGTAAAAAAGGCATTGCGTGACGCCGGCCTAAAAGCAGAAGAAGTTAAAGGCGTAGTGATGGTCGGTGGCGCAACTCGTATGCCTCATGTGCAACGTGCTGTCGGCGAACTTTTTGGCAGTAAGCCACTCAATAATTTAAATCCTGATCAGGTGGTTGCATTAGGCGCTGCTATGCAGGCTGATTTGCTTGCTGGTAATCAAAGTAAGGATGACGAGTGGCTCTTATTGGATGTCATTCCCCTTTCTCTTGGTATTGAGATGATGGGTGGCTTAGTAGAAAAAATCATTCCACGCAACACCCCCATACCAGTCGCACGCGCACAGGATTTCACGACCTTTAAAGATGGACAAACTGCTTTAGCTGTTCAGGTAGTTCAAGGTGAGCGTGAGCTTGCGCAAGACTGCCGCTCCTTAGCGAAGTTTGAGTTGCGCGGTATTCCGGCAATGGCTGCTGGCGCTGCTCGTATTCGGGTGACATTTCAAGTCGACGCAGATGGCCTATTATCTGTCAGTGCAATGGAGCAGGGATCAGGTGTCCAAGCCTCCATTGATATTAAGCCTTCTTATGGTTTAACGGATGCAGAAATTGCTCGTATGCTGAAGGATGGATTTGCTTCTGCAAAAATCGATCTTCTGGCAAGATCTTTGCGTGAAGAGCAAGTGAATGCGCAGCGTTTATTGGATGCCGTGCAAACAGCACTCGACTCTGATCGCGCGCTACTCAGTTCCGAAGAGCAGATTGTTGTTGATCAAGAGATGCGCAATCTCCAAAAAATTCTTCAAGATGAAACCGACAGTGCAGTTCTCAGAAAAGCAGTAGATCATGCCGCAAAAGCGAGCGATGAGTTTGCCCAGAGGCGCATGAACGCGAGTATTAAGCGAGCTCTAGCTGGTAAGAATGTTGCTGAAATTTAATTAAAGAAAATATCGAAGATGACCCAGATTGTTGTTTTACCTCATAGTGAATATTGTCCCGAAGGTACGGTGCTCGAAGTAACTCCTGGCACGTCGATTTGCGAGGCTTTACTAGAAAACCATATCCCGATTGAGCATGCTTGCGATATGGTGTGTGCTTGCACTACGTGCCACGTCATTGTGAAAGAGGGCTATCAAAGCCTTAACACGCCGGATGAAAACGAAGAGGACTTGCTCGATCGTGCGTGGGGGCTTAAGCCTCAATCTCGTCTTTCTTGTCAGGCCATTGTGGCTCGTGAGAATCTGGTAATTGAGATACCGAAATACACCATCAATCATGCCAAAGAGAATCATTAAACTAGCAGTATTGAACATAAGAGAGGCGGCGTTCTTGATGAAGACTCAACTCAAAATAGGATGTTCGATTGCTTGCGCAGTTTTTCTAGTGGCCTGCGCTAATAATGGCGATCCTTACTCTCAGACCACCCCTTTTCCTCAGAGTTATACGCAGAGCACTGCCTATGACAGTGCTCCACAGCGGATATCCTCCGCCCAATTGCAGTCACTCGTTTCTCCCATTGCACTTTACCCAGATTCATTGCTGTCGTTAATGCTGCTTGCGTCTACTTATCCGCTTGAGGTAGCTGAAGCCTACAACTGGCGCAGAGGAAACTCTGGCTTAAGCGGCTCAGCATTGCAAAATGCCTTAAAAGCGCAGTCATGGAACGATAGTGTCAAATCTTTGATCTCCTTTCCACAGGCCTTTAATATGATGGGGAGTCAATTGCAGTGGACTCAGAATCTCGGTAATGCCTATAAATTACAAGCTGCAGACACAATGCAAGCTGTTCAGGTTTTACGTAAACGCGCTACTCAAGCAGGAACTTTGAAATCGAATCAGCAGATGACTGTTAGTGTAGACGCTAGCAGTAATATTTTGATTCTTCCTGCTAATGCACAAGTGGTGTATGTGCCAAGCTATAACCCCACAGTAGTCTATGGTGCCTGGCCCTATCCTGAATATCCACCTTATCCTGCTTACAACCCAGCATGGGGTGCAATGTCTTTTGGCTTGGGTCTTGCTGTAGGTGAGTCATTTTGGTCTACACCAAGTTGGTCTAATGGCACGATTAATGTCAATAACACCAACGCATCTACAAGGTCCTCCAGGGGTGTAATTGGGCCAAGCAGCATTCAGAATCAACAGCGCCTACTGAGTGATTGGAAAAATAACGCCACTCCTCAGGATCGACAAGATGTGAAGTCAGCAGGGCAGAAGGCTAATACCGCATTTCAAAAAGATGCAACGCCCCAAGAGCGCGCTCAAGCAAATCAGCTCAATCAAGAGGCGCGCAACGATCAGCAGCGGGATAGAGCAAATCCAAATAATGATCGAGAAGCTGCACAAGAAAATATGATGAGAGATCAGGCTCGGAATGATCGCTTTGCCGATAGTCGATATGGCAGCCGAGGTGGATTTGGTGGCGGTCACATGGGTGGATTTAGGCGCTAACTTGAAGAAGACATTGCCATGAATAAATTTCGAATGATATTGCTTGTAGCAGGAATGGGGCTATTGCCTTATTCCAATACTTTTTCTCAAGTGAATCTACCTCAGAATGATGCCTCTACTCAGGCTCTGGTAGAGCTTTGTAAAGAGACCAGCGATATAGATGCGCAAAACTTTTGTTTTGGATTCGGGGAGGGCGTTTATCAAGCTTATTTGTCTAATCTTGATTCAAAACGTAAGCCTAGTATTTGTTTCTCGTCAAAGACTGGCACCAGAGAGGCTATTTTGCAGGAGTTTTTGACCTGGAATCAGACTCATCCTCAGTTTAATCAAGAGCGAGCAGCTAAATCATTGATGCGTTTTTTTACAGAGCGGTATCGATGTCAGTAGTTTGAGGTCCCTCGTGAATACTCATTTTTGAGTGTCTCGAAGATGTGCCACCTTTGGGTTAAATTGCTCTAAAAAGAGCCTTTTAATTTCTTGCGTCATATTCTGACGAGAATGTTTCCGTCTTTCTAGCAACCCTACTTTTCTGTGGATTGTTTTTCCAGAAAGCGGTGATATTGCTAATTGGCGATCATCTTGCCAAGCGATATTGGCGAGTTTTGGAATGATTGAGAAACCATGACCCTGTCTAACTAGCTCAATAATTGCCTCAACTGAATTCAGCTCCATACTTTCTTGAATGATAAGCTTATTCGATTTGATCGTTTGATCTACAAGATGCCCGGTCCAAGTGTTTCTCTCAAAACGAATAAATGGCAATTCGCCCGATAGTTCTCTGGGCGTGCGTTTGATTTTGCTCTTGAGGTTGGGATAAATTAGAATCATGGGCTCGGTGTAGAGCTCAGTCCACTGAATGTTTTGGGGTAAGGTATATGGAGACTCAGTCACAATAGCGGCATCGAGTGTCCCCTCAATTAGTTGATCTAAAAAATTATTGGATAAGCCAGCAATCAGCTTAATTTCTAGATTGGGATATTGTTTTTTTATTTGATTTAAGGTGCTACCGAAGGCTCCCATCAGAGTAGATACAAGCGCCCCCAAAACTAGTGTTCCACTTAAGTCTGACTTGAAGTTTGACCCCAAAGACTCATATCGAGCAACAATTTCTTGGATAGGCTCAATCATGGCTCTACCGTGGTGATTTAGGGTAAGGGAGCGTTTAGTCCGATCAAATAACTCGACTCCAATCTCCGCTTCTAGTATTTGCAGTTGCTGTCCGGCAGCGGCTGCAGTTAAGCTAATCTCCTTAGCTGCAGCAGCAACGCTTTTATGCCTTGCGATAACGAGAAAGTTCTTTAGTATTCGAATGCTGGACATGGGTATCTATATAAAATAATTTTTTATTTCAAAGAAAATTATATTCGATTTATTTTTTATAATCTACCGATATAATTCACTCATGTCAAATACAAATCTCAAAGTCAAAGTATGGCGCGGTGCCCAAGAGGGTGAGTTTGTTGAGTACCCAGTGCCCCGCAACCCCAATCAAACCGTTTTGGATGTGGTTACCTACATCCAGCGACAGTTAGATCCAACACTTAGTTACCGCTTTGCTTGTCGCGTGGGTATGTGCGGATCCTGCGCAATGACGGTCAACGGCGTAGCCCGCTGGACCTGTCGAACCCATGTGTCTCAGATACTGGATGGGGATACTTTAGAGATTGCCCCTTTAAATAATTTGCCAGTGATCAAAGATCTGGCAACGGATATGCGTGAGTTCTTTAATAAATGGAAGGGTGCGGTTGGATTCTTCAAGGGCGAAAAAACCCGGCATGATGATTTTGCGAAGGTTGAGCCAGAGTCTGAGGAGAGACAACTTGCTAATGCGGGTATTGAATGTATCGGCTGCGCTGTTTGTTATGCCTCATGCGATGTGGTTGCAAGCCGCACCGATTATCTAGGTCCTGCAGCATTAAATCGTGCTTGGACACTCACCAATGATGTGCGCGATATCCAGCAGTTAGATCGATTGCGTGCGGTGGCTGGGGATGCTGGTTGTCACACTTGCCACACTCATGGCAGCTGTACAGAGCGCTGCCCAAAACAGTTATCACCTACAGCCGGCATTTCTGGATTAAAGAGGCTGGTAGCAAGTGCTGCGGTACGCGGTAGTAAGTGGGGGAAATTATGAGTGTTGCCATCAACAGCAGCGCTATCTTGCAGGCTAAGCTTTGGTACGCACAACGCATGAGCGCAATGGTGCTGGGCTTGTGTGTTGCAGTGCATTTATTCATCATGTTCTATGCCATCCGAGGTGGCTTGACTGCTGGCGAGATTCTAGGGCGAACTCAAGGCAATTGGTTTTTTGCCATTTTTTATGAGGTATTTGTACTGGCTTGTTTCGTACATGCGCCGATTGGCGTCGCTAACATTTTGCGAGAAAATTTTGCGCATTCTCCTAAGGTAATGATCTTGCCATGGTTGCTAGCCGCTCTGATTCTAGTCTTGGGAAGCGCTGCTGTGATTGGCGTTTTTACTGGTGGGGTAGGGCGATGAGCAATAGACCAACAATAGATCATCGGGCCAAATCCCATTCGTCCTACTGTATTTATATGGCGCATCGTATCTCGGGACTGCTGCTGGCTTGCTTCTTGCCGATCCACTTCTTTTTACTGTCACAGTCCTTATTTGGTGCAAGTGAATTAGATCGGTATTTAAAGCTGACGGATTTTTGGGTGGTCAAGGTCGGAGAATGGGGTCTCGTAACGCTGTTAACTATTCATCTGGTTGGCGGAGTTCGTCTGCTGATCATTGAGTTTGGCGCATGGCGTGGATTACGTAAAGGTTGGATTCAGGCTGCAATTGTGCTGTCGATTATTTCCGGCCTTTTATTTTTAGCATTAGCAGATTAATCGGGGGCAATATGCAATTACAGATGAGCATGGTGGAAGAGGCCTGCAAAGAGCTATATATTCGGGCCTTGAAGGTTCTGCCAGATGATGTTAAAGCCGGTATTGAGCGCCTCAATAATGATGAAACAGATGCACGCGCTCAAGTCGTTTTGAAAACCATGATCACCAATATAGCGGTGGCAGAGCGTGAAGATAACTTACTCTGTCAAGATACTGGCCTACCTATTTATAAGGTAAAAATTGGCAGTAATGTTCAGTTTGATGGCATGGAGTTAAAGGCTGCAATCCGTAAAGGTTGTGAGCGTGCCACTACCGAGCATCCTTTGCGATCTTCCGTGGTTCATCCCATTACCAGAAAAAATAATCACACTTCCTGCGGCATTGATATGCCAGCAATTAGCATCGATTATTGCGATGGAGATGAGATACTTGAAATTGAAATGATTCCAAAGGGAAGCGGTTCAGAGAATAACTCCTTTTTGAAGATGGCCATTCCAGCTGATGGTATTAAAGGTGTAAAAGCATTTGTGATTGAGAGCGTCGTTTCTGCTGGTGGAAAGACTTGCCCTCCGACGATTGTTGGGGTTGGGGTGGGCGGTACTTCAGAGCAATGCGTTGCAATGGCAAAGCGGGCGGCAACTCGAGCTTTGGGGAGTGTATGCACAGATGAAGAAGGCGCTAAGCTAGAGACAGAATTAACTGCCGCAGTAAATCAACTCGGCATTGGCCCTCAGGGATTAGGCGGAGATGGCACGGCCTTTGCAGTTCATGTAGAACTAGCCCATACGCACATCACCCTTAATCCAGTGGCAGTGAACATGCAATGCCATTCCGCCCGCAGAGCGCGAGCTACTTTTACGCCTAGCGGCGTTACTTACGGATTCTAGGAAGACAAATGGCCCATTACAACCTTCCAACTCCCGTCAGTGAAGCAGATATTCGTAAGCTACGCATTAATGACACCGTCACCTTGCAAAATACTTTATTTGGTATTCGTGATGCGACGCAAATTCATTTATTTGATCACGGACGAAAAACCCGCTTTGATCTTCATGGCCATGCGGTCATCCACACAGCTCCAAACGTGCGTAAAGTTCCAGTGAGTGAAGCCTATCCAGCCGGTTACCAGCCTATTTGCATTGGTACGACAACCTCAGACCGTATGGAGCGTTTTACACGCCCACTCATGATGGAAAATGGCGTGCGTATGATTGTTGGCAAAGGTGGAATGCGCGAAGGATCTGCTGCTGCGTTTCAGGAAATCGGTGGCGTATATCTAGCCATTATTGGCGGTACTGCGGCACTGGAAACGACCTGGATTGAGCAAATTGAGGATGTGGATATGGATGATCTCAATCCCGAGTCGCTTTGGCGCTTCAAGATTAAAGACTTTGGGCCATTGCTAGTGGCAATGGATAGTCATGGCGGCAGCATTTATAAAGAAGTCAAGGCAGAGGTCGATCGCAAAAAAGAAGCGGTTTTAAAAAGTTTAGGAATTACCTCATGAGCTTACAAACGATTGAAACGGATATTCTGATTCTGGGTTCCGGAGGCGCTGGACTCTTTGCCGCATTGCATGCGCATCAAACCAATCCTGAGCTTCGTATCACCATCGCGGTAAAGGGTTTGCTGGGCAAGTGTGGATGTACTCGGATGGTTCAAGGTGGGTATAACGTAGCCTTGGCAGAAGGTGATTCTGTTGAACGCCATTTTATGGATACGATTGAGGGTGGCAAATGGCTATCTGATCAAGAGCTCGCATGGACATTAGTGAGTAAGGCGGTTGAGCGCATTCATGAGCTTGAGAATGAGTTGGGCTGTTTCTTTGATCGAAATCCAGATGGCACCGTTCATCAGAAAGCATTTGCGGGCCAAACTTTTGATCGCACCGTGCATAAAGGTGACTTAACCGGTATCGAAATTATCAATCGCTTGGCTGAACAGGTCTGGTCAAGAGGTATTGATCGCCTAGAAGAGCATCGTGCAATTGAATTGATTCATAGTGAAGACGGTAAGTCGCTTGCCGGTGTCTTGATGCTGAACATGCAGACGGGAGAATTTACATTAGTACGTGCGAAAGCAGTGTTGCTCGCCACAGGTGGTGGACCAACTATGTACAAATACCACACCCCTTCTGGCGATAAGAGTTGTGATGGTTTGGCCATGGCATTGCGCGCAGGGCTAACGTTGCGGGATATGGAGATGGTGCAATTTCATCCTACCGGCATGTTGGCTGGGCCCGGAACCAGAATGACGGGCACCGTTTTAGAGGAAGGCCTCAGAGGCGCAGGCGGCTATTTACTCAATGGCAATCATGAGCGTTTCATGAGTAACTATGATCCCCGCAATGAACGAGCTACAAGAGATATTGTCTCAAGATCAATTAATTCAGAAATACGAGCAGGCAGAGCCACACCGAATGGGGGCGTCTATATTCAAATGAGCCACCTTGGCCCGGATAACGTCCGTAAGCAATTTAAAGGCATGGTTGAGCGTTGCGCTGACAGTGGCTTTGATTTGGCTGAAGATTTGGTTGAGGTCGTACCGACCGCCCATTACATGATGGGTGGCTTGGTATTTAGAAAAGACTGCAGTACCGATTTACCGGGATTATTTGCTGCTGGCGAAGATACCGGCGGTGTTCATGGTGCAAACCGTCTTGGCGGTAATGGCGTTGCTAACTCAACAGTATTTGGCGGTATTGCTGGCGAGGTAATGGCGCAGTGGGTCACGTCTCAGAAGTTGCAGCCCTGCAATATGCATGAGGTAAATGACAGTATCCAAGCGCATGAAGCTCCCTTACAAAAGCCTGCTGGAGATATTGAGAAAATACGCGATGCCTTGGCAGAATGCATGTGGAGTGATGTGGGCATCTCACGCACAAAAGAAAGTTTGCTGCGAGCACGCGATGAATTAGCGGATTTGGGCAAGCAGCTGGAACAAATGGGGGTAGGGAATATTCAACGTCAATACAGCGTTACGTGGCAAGATTGGATGAACTTACAGAATTTGATTTTGGTTAGTCAGGCGGTAACCGATGCGGCTATCTCTCGTGAAAATTCCAGGGGAGCACATTATCGCGATGACTTCCCAGATCCAGGATCGCTTGAGGAGTCCTACTTTACTGCGGTACATTTGGATCAGGCGGGATTACATATTGAAAATAGGCCAGTGCTATTTACGATGATTAAGCCAGGTCAAATTATCTTAGTTGAGAGCTGATTATTTTTGACTTAATCGAGCCAGTCTCATTTGCATTGACCGTATTAGTGATGTTTTGCGCCTTTTTTATCTTTGGTGTTTCAGGATTTGGATCATCTATCGTAGCGGTGCCTTTGCTGGTACTAATGTACCCCCTCAAGGTGGTGGTTCCTGTGATGGTGCTGGTGGATATTTGCGCTTCGCTGTATGTTGGCCGCAAGTCTTCCAGTGATGTCAATATGCCGGAGCTGAAATGGCTATTTCCATTTAGCTTAATCGGAATGGTGCTGGGTATTTTTCTTTTAGTGAGCGCTCCTAGTGAGCCGCTACTGTTGATCTTGGGGGTATTCGCTGCAATGAATGGCCTCAGGGTATTGCTTCAGCGCCATACTGAACTTCGGGAGCCTATTAATAGGTGGTGGGCCGCACCTTTTGGATTCTTTGGAGGAGTCTTTACGGCAATATTTGCCACTGGGGGTCCTATTTATGTCTCTTATTTCGCTTTGCGCATTAGCGATCCCAGAGCTTTGCGTGCAACGATGGCATTTACTCTCTTTATCCTGACTTTTTTACGTTTATCTTTGATGTTGGCTACGGGACTGATACTGAGCTGGCCTGTGCTTGGCCTTGCTTTATGTTTAATGCCAATTACTTTTTTGGGGATTTGGATCGGCACCCATGTGCATACAAAACTAACTAATGCCTCAATGCGTATTGCGTATGGAAGTATCTTGGTTTTTGCTGGGGTGATCTTACTAATAAGGCAAATTACATAATCATCTGCTATCGGATCAATAAAAAAGCGAGGATAAATCCTCGCTTTTTTATTGATGAAACAGACTCTTATTGAGCGCTGATGTTACGACCTTTAATGACCTTTTCCCAGTTAGCTGACTCAGCTTTGATTTGCGCATCAAAGTCTTTTTGTGAGTTCACTATTGGAGTGAGACCATTTAGGTCCAAACTCTTTTTCATTGCTTCAGAATTCACAGCCTTTACCGTTGCCTCATAGATCTTATTAGTAATTACTGTGGGTGTATTCGCGGGTGCTAACAAACCAAACCAACCGGTGCTTTCAAATCCAGGTACGCCACTTTCTGCAACAGTTGGCACATCAGGTAGTTGTTTAACGCGCTTGGCACTAGTAACGGCGATAGGCTTAATCTGGCCCGCTTTTGCAAATCCAGTTGCGGCTGTTAAGTTACCAACCATAAAATCAATTTGACCGGCTACTAAATCATTGATGGCTGCGGATTCTCCTTTATAAGGAACATGAGTCGCAGGAATATTTGTTGAATAGATTAGATTCTCACCCGCCATGTGTACTTGGCTACCAATTCCTGCGGAACCGAAATTCAAATCCTTGATCTTTGCATAGGTAACAAATTCATTCAGAGTTTTGACCGGTATTTTTGTGCTCACAGATAGCAGCATCGGACCACTAGCAACGTTGGTGATGTTGACAAAGTCCTTGCTGTAATTTACCGGTAATTTTTTATAGAGGTAGGGATTTACTGTCAGCATGCTGCCGGATGCAAGCATGATGGTGTAACCGTCTGCAGCTGATTGCGCTACAAACTCAGCAGCAATATTGCCGCCAGCTCCACCTTTATTTTCTACGATGACATTTTGACCTAAATCTTTTGTCAGTTGCTGCGCTAACAGTCTTCCTAAAATGTCAGTAGTGCCGCCAGCTGCGAATGGGATGACCAGTTTAATAGGCTTTGTAGGCCATGATTGGGCATTGGCTAATTGGGGCATAGCCAATGTGAGTGCGCTAGCTATTAAAAATAAACGTCTGCTGAACTTATCTTTTTTCATCGTAAACATCGGTTGACCTCCAGTGGTGATTTGATTTGTTATTTTTTTGTCTGTACATTCAAAACTATGCTTCTTTGCTACTGAGTATTTATATTATTTTGTTACTGACTACTGTCTCCTCCAACTCTTGAATAGCGCCACTTTATTTTCATTGCGCTGCACAATTAATTGGGTCTTGCATGATATCTAAATCATCTATATGATTTACACATGTCAATAATTTTGCACTCTGAAAGCGCCCTTCGTCAAGTCATTAAAACCCGTAGTTTTTTACTAGGGGTTTGTGCGTGAATCTTTCGTATTCTGAGATGGTGTCCTTAGCCAAGTCTGGCCTCAAGGCTGCGGGTATCGAAGCTCGGGCAGCGCATCAAACAGCTAAATTTCTTGCTTTGGCCGAGTTGGATGGCTTGGCTTCACACGGCATGGCCAGAGTCTCTCAATATGCTGCACATGCAAAAAATGGCCGTATTGAGTTGGCACCCAAAACTAAGGTAACGGCATTCAAATTATCTGCAGCCTTGGTCGATGCGGCGGATGGTTTGGCGTTCCCATCACTTCGTTTAGCTACTGACCTGTCGGTGAATCTTGCGTCTAAAACGGGTATTGGATTGGTAGCAGTAAAAAATAGCCATCACTTTGGGGTGGCGGGTCATTATGTTGAGGCCGCTGCTCGTGCAGGCTATATCTCTTTGTTGTTTGGCAATACACCAGCTGCCATGCCAATGGTTGGTGGTACTAAGGCGATATTTGGGACTAATCCGATTGCAGCTGCCTTTCCGAATGGCGATACCAATCCCTTAGTGATTGATATGTCTTTATCAGCGGTAGCCCGTGGAAAATTATTGGTTGCCGCTAAAAATGACGAACGTATACCTGAGGGTTGGGCATTGACTATAGATGGCAAGCCAACGACGGATCCACAGGAAGGCCTCAAAGGCTTAATGTTGCCATTAGGTGGTGATAAGGGTGCTTTGCTCGCTTTGATTGTTGAATTACTGGTGGTGGGTTTATCTGGAAGTCGATTTTCTTATGAGGCAGATTCTTTCTTTGATGCCAAAGGAAATCGTCCTCGTATTGGCCAGCTTTTAGTCACAGTCGATCCAGGTTTAGCGGGCCCCCAAGTATTTGCTGGTCGGATGCAGTCCTTTCTAGAGGAGATGGCGGTAGATTCTGGCATCCGTCTTCCGGGGCAGCGCCGTTTTCAGCAGCGTGAAAAAGGCTTGAAAAATGGTGTGATGGTTTCAGATGTAGTTGTAGAGGAAATTCAGGCTGGCATTCGTCAGCTATGGACTTAGTAGTTTAAAAACAAGATCAATAAGGAGAAGGTAATGATCCATTTTGTCGTGCATGAGCCAGGAGATGGCGTAGGCGTTATCGTAGTTGAGGGCGTAAAAGCCGGCACTGATTTAACTGGTTGGGTAATGGATGGTGACCTGACTTTAAATATTAAATCGGAAAGCGACATTCCAATTGGTCATAAAATTTCATTGAATGACCTCAAGACCGGTGACACAGTCATGAAATACGGTGTTGATATTGGCAAGGTAGTAGCTCCAATTAAAAAAGGCGAGCACCTTCATGTCCAAAACGTAAAAACGAAGCGCTGGTAATCCAGTCTCTTACACCCCATTCATTCAGAAAGATAAAAAATGACTAATTTGAAAGACGCAACCTTTTTAGGTTACCGCCGCGAAAATGGCCGCATGGGCATTCGCAACCACGTATTGATTTTGCCTTTAGATGACTTATCGAATGCTGCTTGTGAAGCTGTTGCAAATAACATCAAGGGCGGCATGGCAATTCCTCACTCCTATGGACGCTTGCAGTTTGGAGCAGACTTGGATCTACACTTCCGTACTTTGATTGGTACAGGTTCTAATCCTAACGTTGCCGCAGTAGTGGTAATTGGTATTGAGCCACAGTGGACAAAAATCGTTGTAGACGGTATCAAAGCATCTGGTAAACCTGTTGAAGGTTTCTGGATTGAAGGCAATGGAGATACAGCAACCATCGCAGCAGCCAGTAAAGCCGCTTACAGTATGGTGAAACATGCTTCCAAGCAGAAGCGTGTATCTGCCCCATTATCTGAGTTGTGGGTATCCACTAAGTGCGGAGAATCAGACACTACTTCAGGTTGCGGTGCAAACCCAACAGTTGGCGATGCGTTTGATAAGTTGTACGAAATTGGTTCTACATTAGTGTTTGGTGAGACTACTGAATTAACTGGTGGCGAGCATTTAGTTGAAGCCCGTTGCCGTACTCCAGAGGTTAAGAAGAAGTTTCGCGAAATGTTTGATCGCTACCAAGATGTGATTGAGCGTCATAAGACAAGCGATCTTTCGGATTCACAGCCAACTAAGGGAAATATTGCTGGTGGCTTGACAACGATTGAAGAAAAAGCGCTTGGTAATATCCAAAAAATTGGCAAGAAATGTATTGTTGACAGCGTTTTGGATAAAGGCGAAGAGCCAAAAATTCCAGGTCTGCACTTTATGGACTCTTCTTCAGCTGCTGCTGAAATGGTTACTTTGTGTGCCGCTGCTGGTTTTACAGCACACTTTTTCCCAACGGGACAGGGCAACGTCATTGGCAATGCGATTCTTCCAGTAATTAAGATTTGCGCAAATCCAAAAACAGTTCGCACTATGGGTGAGCACATTGACGTTGACGTATCTGGTATTTTGCGTCGCGAAGAAAATATGGATCAAGCAGGCGATAAGTTGTTGGATTGCCTCAAGCGAACCGCTGATGGTGAACTGACTGCTTCTGAGATTCTGGGTCATCGTGAATTTGTATTAACCCGTTTGTACGAATCAGCATAAGGTTTAGTATGAAAACCCTGACCGCCTATCAAGAGGTAAAGCAAAAAATTACTGAGGATTTGGTCAGGGGTCGATATCCCATGGGGCAGGCTTTGCCTGCTGAAAAGGATTTGTCGAAAGAATTGGATGTATCAATAGGTACCCTGCGTAAAGCAGTGGATGAGCTGGTAGCAGAAAATATTGTTGTCCGCCGCCAAGGTAGGGGCACCTATGTTGTTGAGCATGATCTAAAAAGGTTGTTGTATTACTTTTTTCATGTGGTGAAAAATGATGCAGAAAAAAAAGTCTACCCAAAGGTAGAGCTAATATCCCTGAATAGCGCTATTGCTAATAAGGAAGAGGCTAGTAAATTGCAGATTAAAGAAGGCTCTCCAGTTTGGAGGGTGACTAATCGCCTTTCATTGGAGGGGCAATGCGTCATGATTGATCAAATTACTCTGGATAAGAAGAGGTTTGAAGGCCTCAATCGGACTGATTTTATCAATCGCAAGGGCAGCATCTACCAGATGTACCAAATGGAGTTTGGCCAGTCTGTTGTGCGCAGTAGTGAGCGTTTACGAGCCGGGCTTGCTGGTAAACAGCATGCTGAGTGGCTTGGATTAGATTCAGACGCCCCAGTATTGGTTATTCGTCGAGTAGCCCTAGGTATTCAGGATGAGCCATTAGAGTGGCGGGTATCTACTCTCGATACTTCCAGCCATGAATATTTCAACGAGATAGTAGCTTAGATGCACTTGATCAAAGAGGCCCAGAAAAATATTCCTGGGCTACTAGTCTGTTTAGTCATCGCGATGTCTACCAGTTTTCTATCTGAGAATTATGGTGGACCGCAATTGTTGTACGCCTTATTAATTGGCCTATCTTTGCATTTTCTCTATCTGAATGACAAAGTAAAACCAGGAATTGATTTTTGTGCCAAAACCATCTTACGCTTAGGTGTTGCTTTTTTGGGCATTCGGATTACTTTTGCTGATATTGGGGCGATTGGATTAAATACCGGATTGATGGTGATCTTTGCAGTTGTTGCTACGGTCACTCTGGGTTTTTTATTGGCTAAACTGTTGAAGCTTTCGCCGGACTGTGGTTTGATCGCGGGCGGATCTGTCGGAATTTGCGGGGCATCAGCGGCTTTGGCTGTAGCATCCGTACTACCTAAAACAAAAGAAAACGAGCGCTTTACTTTATTAGTAGTGGTTGGGGTGACTGTACTATCGACCATTGCGATGGTGATCTATCCCTTTGTTTTGCAAATGTTAAATGTAAGCCCCTTGTTGGCAGGCATTTTTCTTGGTGCCACTATTCATGATGTGGCGCAAGTCGTTGCAGCTGGCATGTTATTTGGCCCAGAGGCGGGTGACGTTGCTACGGTAGTAAAGCTATTCCGGGTTGCCTTATTGCTGCCAGTTGTACTTTTTATCTCTATATTCTTTGGCGCGGAAAAATCCTCTGCACGCATAGGATGGAGTAGCTTACGACTGATACCCACTTTCCTGATCGGATTTGTGGCTTTATCTATTGTGGCCTCTATGCAAATCTTGCCATCCTCTGTAACGCATTCTATCGGGGACTTATCTCGCTGGATGTTAGTCATTGCCATTGCAGCAGTGGGCTTAAAGAGTAATTTTCAGGAGCTGGCTAAGCTTGGCTGGCAGCCCGTTGTCATGCTAGTGGTGGAGACCCTCTTCATTGCTAGCATTGGCTTGATCTTCATCATGATTATTGCGTAGTCACTATTGCATAATCAATTGTGATGTTGGGCTTATCAAGATCTAGAGTAATACTAGCGAAGACGTGATATCACTTAACAATTCGCATTTACTAAAGGTGAATTCAACTACGAAGTGCAACTTTGATCAATTAGAGCTAGTGGCTAAGGATATTTTAGTATCCATAGTTTCTAGACCTGCAAGTCAAAGTAGCCATGACCTATCAACACCTTAGCCAAGAAGAACGATATCAGATTTATATCCTCATGAAAGACGGAAAAACCCAAAGCCAGATCGCCCAGCTCATGAATCGACATAAGTCGACCATTGGCCGAGAGCTATCTCGCAATACCGGAGGCAGAGGATATCGACCGAGACAAGCCTGTTTATTAGCAGAGGAACGCTCCCTAGGCTCTCGTAATGCTACCCAAATCACCCCAGCTGATTGGGATCAAACGGTAGAGTACCTACAAGACCAATGGAGCCCTGAGCAAATCGCAGATGTTGTAGGGATTAGCCATGAGACCATCTATCGCCATGTTTATGCTGATAAAGCCGCTGGTGGCACTCTTTACCAGCAGTTACGCTGTCAAAAGAAACGTAAAAAGCGCTATGCCAGTGGCCGGGATCGACGAGGCCAGATCGTAGGCAGAAGGCCGATTAGTGAGCGCCCAGAGCATATTGAAGCCAGATCTCAAGTCGGTCACTGGGAAGGCGATACCGTGATTGGGGCAGCGCACAAACAAGCTATTGTGACCTTAGTGGAGCGCAAGAGTGGTTATGCTGTTCTAGCCAAAGTACCCAATAAAACTTCGACCCTGGTAGGTAACGCCATTATTGAAGGACTGGCCCCCTATCAAGCTAAGGTCAAAACACTAACTTATGACAACGGAAAGGAATTTGCCGAGCACGCCCGGATTGATACAGCACTGCAATCCACCACCTACTTTGCTGATCCTTTTGCCAGTTGGCAACGCGGTTCTAATGAAAACTTCAATGGCTTACTAAGGCAATACATCCCCAAAAAAGAGGCCTTTATCCACCGTAACTGATGAGGAGCTTAGAATGATTGAAAGCAAGCTTAATAACCGACCTCGTAAGAGGTTGGGATTTAAAACCCCCAATGAAGTGTTTATGCAGTCCTTAAACCGTGTTGCACTTCGTGTTTGAATCTACGAAATATATTAGATGATTAAATCGAAAAATACAGAATTACCTTTAGTGGAAGACATTCGTCTGCTGGGTAAAATTCTAGGCGATATAGTGCGTGAGCTAGAGGGTGATACTTGCTACGGACTGGTAGAGCGGGTGAGGAAATTATCTATCTCTTTTCATCGCGATGCCAATCAAAAGGCCAATCAAGAGCTCACTAAATTACTCAAAGGGCTCGATAGTGACAGCGCTATGAAGGTGCTCAGAGCTTTTACTTACTTCAGTCATTTAGCAAACTTGGCTGAGGATAGACATCACATTCGTTGCCGTGTAGCCAATGAACGGTCAGGCAATCATCAGGATGGCAGTATTCCTGTTGCCATGAAGAAGCTGCATGCTGCGGGCGTGACGAACAAGGTGATCTCAAAGACCTTAGAACGGAGTTTGATCTCGCCAGTACTTACTGCACATCCAACAGAAGTGCAAAGAACTAGTATCTTGGAAGCTGAGCGTGATATTGCCAATTTACTGACAAAGCGCGATCAAATCAGAGAATCATCCAGAGCGAATAAGCCAGAGAAAGATGCGCTACTGAATACGGAGCTTAAGGCGAACGAAGAGCAAATACGTGCTCGCGTATTACAACTTTGGTATACCCGTCTATTGCGGGTTACTAAGCTCACTGTTGCTGATGAAATTGAAAACGCACTGACGTACTATAAAACTACCTTTTTAAAAGAAATTCCGAAAATTTATGCGCAGTTAGAAGATTGCCTTGCGGGAAACCCCGTTGCTAGCTTTCTAAAAATGGGCCAATGGATTGGGGGTGATCGTGACGGTAACCCCAACGTAAGTGCAAAGACGCTCGAATACGCTGTTTCGAGGCAGGCTGAAATGGTATTGCAGCATTATTTAACAGAAGTGCATCACTTGGGGAGGGAATTATCAGTCTCGGCCTTGCTTTTAAAGTTCCCAAAAAAAATGCAAGAGCTGGCTGCAGTTTCCCAAGATACTAATGAGCACCATCAAGATGAGCCCTATCGTAGAGCGCTCACCGGTATTTATTCAAGACTTGCCGCGACGCTGACAGCGCTTACTGGATTGGATCCCGCTTATCAAGCAGTGACCCCTCGGAGTCCTTACACCTCCGCACAAGAATTCCTTTCAGACCTGAAGACAATAGAGGCCTCTCTGGTTTCTCAAGGCGCCAAGGTGTTATCGGATAGACGTCTGCGGGGCTTGATTAGATCTGTTGAGGTTTTTGGATTTCACCTTGCTACGATTGATTTACGACAAAGCTCAGATAGGCATGAGGCTGTACTTGCCGAGCTATTAAATGTAGGGGCGATTGAAAAAAATTACTCTGGTCTTACTGAAGAAGAAAAACGTGAGCTTTTACTGTCTTTATTAAAAGATCCGCGGCCATTGCGCGTGATGGGTAATCAATATTCTGACTTTACAATTTCAGAGATTGCGATTTTCGAAATGGCTAAAAAAACGCGAGAGCTATTTGGCAATGAGACTATTCGACATTACATCATTAGCCATACAGAAACGGTTAGCGATCTATTGGAGGTGTTGTTGCTTCAAAAAGAAGTGGGGCTAATGCACAATACTTTAGGTAAAAAAGCATCGGCTGATTTGATTGTGGTTCCCTTGTTTGAAACAATAGAAGACTTACGTAATGCGGCCCCTATCATGCAGGCGTTTTATGCTTTGCCTGGCATCCTGGATTTGGTCAAGCGATCTGGCGCTGAGCAAGACATTATGTTGGGGTACTCAGATTCCAATAAGGATGGCGGTATTGTTGCCAGTAACTGGGAGCTCTATTGTGCCGAGCTCGCACTTGTTAGCGTAATGGAGCCCTTAGAACATCAGCATGGGGTGCAATTACGATTATTTCATGGCAGAGGTGGCACAGTTGGTCGCGGTGGTGGTCCAAGCTATGAGGCTATTCTGGCACAGCCGCCGGGTACAGTGCGGGGTCAAATTCGCTTGACTGAGCAGGGTGAAGTAATTGGATCAAAGTACGCTAATCCTGAGATTGGTAGGCGTAACTTAGAGACTTTAGTGGCAGCAACTTTAGAGGCTACTTTGTTAAAGCCTGCTAAACCAGCAAGCGATGCGTTCTTAGGTGCTGCAGCCCGGTTATCTCAAGATAGTATGAGCGCTTATCGCAAACTGGTTTACGGCACCCCTGGATTTGCAGAGTATTTTTTTGATGCGACACCGATTCGAGAGATTGCAAAGCTGAATATTGGTTCCCGCCCTTCTAGTCGTAAGGCTGGTCAAAAGCTTGAAGATCTGCGCGCAATCCCGTGGGGATTTAGTTGGGGGCAGTGTCGATTAACGCTGCCGGGTTGGTATGGCTTTGGCTCGGCTATTCAGGACTTTTTAAGTCAGGGCAAACCTGCAGAGCAAAAAGTAGCCCTACATCTTTTGAAAAAAATGTATCAGGAGTGGCCGTTTTTTAGAACTCTGCTCTCAAATATGGATATGGCCTTGGCTAAAAGTGATTTAGCCCTAGCATCTCGCTATAGCGAGCTTGTTCCTGATCTGGTGTTGCGTAAAAAAATATTTAGCGCAATTAAGGCGGAGTGGATGAAGACGGTAGATGCTCTTAACTTGGTTACCGGTGAGAAGGTACGATTAGCAAATAATCCAGATTTAGCTAGATCTATTAGAAATCGCTTCCCTTATATTGATCCACTGCATCATTTACAAATTGAGCTGGTACGACGTTATCGCGCAGGTAAGCATGATGAGCGTGTACAACGGGCTATTCATATCTCTATTAATGGCATTGCTACTGGATTGCGAAATACTGGTTAATGCGACTGATGCCAATGAATTGATTCCCCTTAAGAAATATCAGATCTACGCACGGCAGGCTTTGTTATTGTATTTTGGCGTATAGCTGGAATTTCCCATCCGAATATGGAGCAAAAAAACGAGAGCACCTAAGATCCACTTGGGTGCTCATTGTTACTAGCTCAATGATGAAATCTATAGTGAATCCCTTAAGCAGTAATGGCGATTAAGAATTTCTTTTTTCTTCAATCTGAAAATAATTCATTAACTATAGTTAAATTTTATTTCACACATCAAAGAAACTATGGCTACTTCTGCTTTTTTCGCGCGTTAAGACCACCCACCCTTCTTCATGGCGAAGCCTTGATTGATGGGAAGTGGGTTGGTGGTGCCAGCTGCGTTCCGGTAAATAATCCAGCCACAGGTGAAGCGCTTGCCCACGTAGCTAATTTAGGTAGTCTTGAAGCCGAAGCGGCGATTGCGGCAGCTGATCGGGCGTTGCCTGCTTAGCGATCCTTAACCGCAAAAGAGCGCTCCATTCTCTTGCTCCGTTGGTTTGACTTAATTGTGGATGCCTCTGATGACTTGGCTCTGATCATGACGCTAGAGCAAGGGAAGCTCTTAGCTGAAGCAAAAGCAGAGGTAGCTTATGGCGCATCTTTTTTGGAAGGTGGCATTGATAACAATTCATCAAGTACCGCTTATATCTGCAAGGACTATAAAGATATAACTTAATTACTTTTAGCTATATTAGGTAAGGCGCGTGAGGACAAGGGATGCTATTTTTCTACAAAAGCGCGTTCGAAGACGTAATCACCCAGTTGCCCTAAGCTCGGCGAAACTTTGAAGCCCTTTGCGTCTAACATCTCAGCCGTTTCTTTGAGCATGGAGGGACTGCCGCAAATCATGGCACGATCTACTGCTGGATCTAGGGGAGGTAAGCCAATATCCTTAAACAGTTGACCAGATTCGATGGCTGTAGTTAAGCGGCCCGTATGCGTAAATGCCTCTCGAGTTACTGTTGGATAGTAGATGAGCTTTTCACGGATGAGTTCGCCAAGATACTCGTCTTGCGAGAGTTCATTTTTGATGTAATCAGCATAGGCCAACTCGCTGACTAAACGTACCCCATGAATCAGTACTACCTTATCAAACTTTTCATAGGTATCGGGATCACGAATGATGCTCATAAATGGCGCTAAGCCAGTGCCCGTGCTGAAGAGATAAAGATGTTTTCCGGGATTTAAATCATCGATCACGAGAGTGCCAACCGATTTTTCACTGACCAAAATAGGATCACCCACTTGAATCTTTTGGAGGCGCGAGGTGAGGGGGCCATTCTGAACCTTGATGCTCAAAAACTCTAAATGTTCTTCATAATTTGGGCTGGCTACGCTGTAAGCGCGAACCAGGGGTTTGCCTTCTACTTCAAGACCAATCATCAGAAAATGCCCACTACGAAAGCGTAAGCCCTTATTTCTGGTGGTAGTGAAGCTAAAAAGGGTGTCGTTCCAATGATTTACAGTAAGAACGGTTTCTGAGTGATAGGCTGCCATAGGTAATGATCGGTAATGTCAAAAATCTAATTATCCTCATTCTTGGTAGATTTCTATAGACATAAAAGGATTGAGCTTATAAAAAAGGAGTCTTTTACAGGGAGGCTTTCGTTCCCTATGATAGGTGTACAAGCTTATTTAAGGAATTTTGATGACCACCAAGCCTTCTCCCCAAAAACACCTCTTTTTGACTATAGCCCAACTATTTCTGGGTTTAGCGCTGATTAGCCTGTCTACTCATCTGGCTTTAGACGGTGAAAGGTACTTAGCCGCGCTTAATGCAGGCGGCCTGAACGAATATCATGCTTTTGGCCTGTTGGTATGCTTAAGCTTCTTCTCTGGGATCTTCTTGATTGCTCAGCACGTCTTGTCGCAAGGTGGTTCGAACTTTGGCGAAAGCTTCGATAGTGCGCTGCTTTATTAAAACAAGCTAGACTGGGGCCTTCTCTTTCGGAGTGGCGTAGATGAGTGCAATGGGTTCTAAATCCATATTTGAGCGAGGCGCCTGGTATGTGATCATTCAGGCCGTGTTGATTGGCTTGATACTTTTTGGCCCCCGTGGGTCTGAGTTAGTCGAAAACCCAACCGCCTTGTTATCCCTTTATTCCATCGGTATAGCAGTCGGACTGCTCTCACTAGTACTTATGTTGGTTTCATTCATCAATTTAGGTAAGAACTTCACTCCATTTCCTCGCCCTAAGGACGATGCTCAATTTATTCAGTTTGGTTTGTATCGCTTTGTTCGGCATCCGATGTATTTTGGGGTGATCTTAGCTGCTATCGCTTGGCTTTGCTTATTTCCGAATCTCTGCATCTTGGCATATGCTATCGGATTGGTAGGTTTATTCGATGTGAAGGCGAGGCGAGAAGAGCTTTGGCTGGTAGAGCGCTTCCCAGCCTACGGTGACTATCAATCGTGCACTAAAAAATTAATCCCTTACCTTTATTAAAATAATTTCTAGCGACAGGAGTTTCAATGAGTGATGTGCCATCAGTACGGCTAGTTCAGCAAAGTGATTATCAGTTTGCCATCTATTTTAATGAAGAGCAGGACCCTATATTTGGGGATGAGCCACCTCCTTTAGGAAAATCACAGGGTGCAACGCCATCTCAATTCCTATTAGCTGGTGTGGCTAATTGCTTGTCCGATTCCTTGTTATTTGCCCTGCGTAAATTTAAACAAAATCCTGAGCCTATACAAACAAAAGCCCATTGCAATATTGGACGAAATGACCAAAATCGCTTACGTATTTTGGCTATTCATGTAGAGATTCAGATTGGTGTACCAGGTTCAACACTAGAAAACCTTGATCGCGTGTTAGCGCAGTTTCAGGACTTTTGTACCGTCTCGTCTAGTGTGAGTCTTGGAATTCCAGTCAATGTGACCGTCATTGATAGCGATGATCGAACACTGTATCCAGTAACGTAGATTGTCGATCAAGGAAGTAAACAAAAAAGCCGCAATGTTCTGCGGCTTTTTTGTGCTCTGGATTACAAAGGCGCTACTGCCACTATTCTTCCTCGCGACGTAAATGCGGGAATAAGATCACATCACGAATATTAGGTACATCCGCCAACAACATTACCAGGCGATCAATGCCAATACCGCAACCACCAGTTGGAGGCATGCCGTATTCTAATGCGCGAATAAAGTCATGGTCGAAGTACATTGCCTCTTCGTCACCAGCTTCTTTTTGAGCCACCTGTTTTCGAAAGCGGTTGGCTTGATCTTCGGCATCATTTAATTCGGAGAAGCCATTGGCAATTTCACGGCCGGTAATAAATAACTCAAAACGCTCGGTAACTCCAGGGCGAGTATCTGACTCACGCGCTAGTGGACTCACTTCGATTGGGTAATCAATAATGTAAGTAGGTTCCCAGAGATGAGATTCAGCAACTAATTCAAAAAGGGCTAATTGGAGTGCACCAATGCCAGCATTTTTGAGTGTTGGACTATCGGGATTCTCACCCCCCTTTTTTAATTCAGTACGAATAAAGACGATATCTTCTAACTGTCCAGCTTCATAGGACTTATTGGAAAGTGGGCAATATTTGAGAATAGCTTCGGTAATAGTGAGGCGTTGGAATGGTTTACTCAGATCGAGTTCTCGACCTTGATGGGTCAACACGGCAGTGCCTCGCGCATCTATTGCTGCAGCGCGAATCAAGTTCTCCGTAAAATCCATGAGCCAGCGGTAATCGGTATAAGCCGCATAAAATTCCATCATAGTGAACTCAGGATTGTGGCGCGGGCTTACCCCTTCATTGCGGAAGTTGCGATTAATTTCGAAGACGCGCTCAAAACCACCGACCACTAAACGCTTGAGATAGAGTTCGGGCGCAATGCGCAAGAACATTTGCATATCTAAAGCATTGTGGTGGGTAATAAATGGCTTGGCTGTTGCCCCGCCAGGAATGGGGTGCAGCATGGGTGTTTCCACTTCCATGAAATCTGCATCGAGCATATGGCGGCGTAGCGAGGCAATGGTATTACTTCGAGCTCTGAACGTATTGCGACTATCTGGGTTCACAATCAGATCTACATAGCGCTGACGGTACTTGGTCTCCAAATCCGATAGGCCATGAAACTTATCTGGCAATGGGCGTAAAGATTTACTGAGCAGGCGTAGATTGCTGCACTCAACCGAAAGCTCACCTTTATTAGTCTTAAAAAGATTTCCTTCGGCTGAAATAAAGTCACCCATATCCCAATGCTTAAAAGCGCCGTGGACATCAGCGCCGCTGATTTCATCATTAATATAAAACTGAATTTGCCCACTACGATCCTGAATCGTCGCAAAGCTAGCTTTTCCCATGACACGCTTGAGAACCATACGACCAGCAACTTTGACATGTATTTTCTTTTCGGCTAACTCTTCTTTGGTAAAGCAGTCATATTGGGTATGCAGGTCTGTAGCCAAATGGGTCGGCACAAAATCATTTGGAAAAGCGATGCCACCCTCGCGAAGCTTTGCCAGTTTTTCACGGCGCTCCGCAATGATGTGGTTTTCATCCGCTGGTTCTGGCGAGATAGAGGGGGTGGCTTGATCGTTCATATTAGTTATCAGTAACGGGAAATAGATTAAACGCCTTGTTTCAGGCTGGCTTCAATAAAAGCATCAAGATCGCCATCCAATACTTTTTGGGTATTCGAGATTTCAACATTGGTGCGTAAGTCTTTAATACGGCTTTGGTCTAGA
Organism: Polynucleobacter sp. TUM22923; assembly: GCF_030295705.1. NCBI lineage: Bacteria > Pseudomonadati > Pseudomonadota > Betaproteobacteria > Burkholderiales > Burkholderiaceae > Polynucleobacter > Polynucleobacter sp. TUM22923. Next base: position 1,170,594 of record NZ_AP027274.1, on the reverse strand, counting down.
ACATAAGAGCGGATCTGATGACCCCAGCCAACATCTGTTTTATTGGCTTCAAGTTTGTCTTGCTCAACGCGGCGCTTTTGCATTTCATGCTCGTAAAGTCGTGACTTGAGCATCGTCATCGCTTCCGCTCTATTGCGATGCTGACTACGGTCGTTTTGGCACTGCACCACAATTCCCGATGGGAGGTGGGTTAGACGAACGGCGGAATCGGTTTTATTAATATGCTGACCACCAGCACCAGAGGCGCGGTAGGTGTCGGTACGGATATCGGCCGGGTTGACATCAATCTCAATCGAATCATCTACTTCTGGGTATACGTAAATACTAGCGAAGGAGGTATGACGACCGTTGGATGAGTCAAAGGGCGATTTACGAACTAAGCGATGTACACCAGTCTCTGAACGCAGGTGTCCATAAGCATACTCACCGTCGACTTTGATCGTGGCGCTTTTGATGCCGGCAACATCACCATCTGACTCTTCCAGGATTTCAGTTTTGTAGCCCTTGCGCTCACAATATTTTAAGTATTGGCGAAACAACATGCTAGCCCAATCACAGGCTTCGGTACCACCCGCACCGGCTTGAATATCAATAAAGCAACTACAGGGATCCATCTCATTATGAAACATCCGGCGAAACTCCAGGTCACCAACAATTTTGCTGTAGCTCTGAACATCGGTTTCGATTGCGCCAATGGTATCGAAATCACTTTCTTCTTTAGCCATGTCGAATAATTCAATGGCACCAGTGATATTGCTATTTAAGGCAGTGAGTGTGGCAACTACCCCATCTAGTAATTTTTTTTCCTTACCGAGGGCTTGCGCTTTTTTTTGATCATCCCAGATAGTGGGATCCTCTAGGATGGAATTGACTTCAGTAAGGCGGCGTGACTTTACTTCGAAGTCAAAGATACCCCCGGAGTGCTTGCTCACGTGTGAGCAGATCGGAGAGGGCATTTGAAATACTATTGAGTTGTTCGGCTTCCATCCCCCAATTATAAGGGCTTACTGCTACCTAGCTCTCGTCGTGGGCCTCAACCATGAGCTGTACCCGAGCTTGACCTTGAAAGCGGTCGGTGACTAGGCGGTAGGCTAGCTTTGCTTTAGCTGGTAGGGGTGCCGTGTGATTGAACCAGACGCCAGTAAAGGGCTTAATAACTGATGGTCCGTCACCGATTGGCCGCAACTGAAGGCGCAGATGCTTTTCTTTCATCAGGCTTTGCTGGATGATCTTAAATTCACCATAAAAAATAGGCTGAGGGAAGCCTTGACCCCAAATTTCTTCGGCGAGAAGATCTCCTATTTCGGTAGTAAATTCCGATGGATCTAGGGCTCCGTCATGAATATAGCGGCGCTCTAGTAATTCATCATTGAGTAGCTCGAGTGCAACCTGCTGAAATGCAGCGTCGAACCGGTCAAAATCAGCCTTACGAATACTAAGGCCCGCCGCCATCGCATGACCGCCAAACTTCAGTATGAGTCCTGGTTCACGCTTTGAAACAATGTCTAGCGCATCTCGCAGATGAAAGCCGTTAATCGATCTGCAAGAGCCCCGCAATTCTTCGCCTGCAGCGCCATCGGCTGGGGCAAACACAAGGGCAGGGCGATTAAATCGCTCTTTTAGGCGCGAGGCCACAATGCCGACAACGCCTTGATGCCACTGCGCGTTCCAAAGGCAGATGCTATTGCGATCAGCCATCGTTCCAGCAATATGATCTTCTGCTAAGTGCGCTAAAGCAGCTTCTTGCATACCCGATTCAATGACGCGACGCTCGCGGTTAATCCGATCTAATTCTTGGGCAAGACCAATGGCTTCATCTGGGCTGTCACTCAGTAATAAGCGGATACCTAAGGTCATATCCGCTAGTCGTCCTGCGGCATTCAGTCTGGGGCCAATTGCAAATCCAAGATCAAATGCACCAGCCTTTCGAGGATCGCGCACTGCCGCCTGAAAGAGTGCGGCAATACCAGGCTGTGATGTACCCGCACGAATCCGCTTTAATCCATTGGAAACTAAAATACGATTGTTGCGATCTAGTTGGGCTACATCGGCGACTGTGCCTAATGCAACTAGGTCTAGTAAGCCCTCAATCTTGGGCTGAGTTTCCAGCGTAAATTGTCCCCGTTTTCGTAATTCCGCTCGTAATGCCACGAGTAAATAAAACATTACGCCTACACCGGCTAGTGCTTTACTGGGGAATGTACAAGCTGGTTGATTAGGGTTGACGATTGCAATGGCATTGGGCAGGCGATCACCGGGTAGATGATGGTCAGTCACAATGACCTCCATACCCAGTTCGCGGGCTCGATCTACCCCGGCCTCGCTGGCAATTCCGTTATCAACGGTAATGAGGTATTTGGGCTTCGGGTTTTGTGTAGCTGCTAAGTCAACAACTTCAGGAGTCAAGCCATAGCCCATCGTAAAACGGTTGGGTACTAAAAACTGAATGGCAGTACTACTGCCCCCCAGCATCGTTAAGCCTCGTACGGCAACAGCGCACGCAGTAGCGCCGTCACAGTCGTAATCCGCTACTACTAGCATAGGCTCTTTTCGCTCCAGAATGTCTGCTAGTAGTGAGGCAGTGCTGATACAGTTTTTGAGTTCAACTGGAGAAAGTAATTGCTTGAGATCAAGGGATAACTCCTCGGGTTTTTCTACGCCACGGGCTGCAAACAAGCGTGAAATTAAGGGATGTAAGCCGCTTTGCGACAACCAAGTCGACGTACGATCTGAAAAAGGGCGCTGGGAAAATATACTCATGATGTTTGTCCTGAAATAATTGCCTGCCAACTCAATAAGGTACGTTTCTTCCAGAAGGCCCAAGTCTTTTGATGAAGATCTCGCGCTGTGAAGATCCGATATCGAGGCTTGCCGGTAGAAAAGTCAATGATCTCTAATTCGGATAGATTTTCATTTAATAACGCATTGCTCAAGTCATGCCAAAGCGCTTGCGGTTTATTAACCCATGCAAATATATTTCCGGCGCCCTCTAAATTGACTAACTTAGAAAAATCCACATTCGATTCATGAGTAATGTTCAGGTATTTAGCTAGACCAGCCAGGAGTGGGTGATCGCCATAAAGTGATGAGGTATGCTGTAAACATTCGGGTACGGTGACATCTTGTAATTTCCCAATGCCACTGATCCAAAGCGAGTTAATGCTGGGTAAGCCCTTTTGTGTTCGTTCTTCATTCACTGGGCCTATGTGCCACAGCATCTGAATTTCATTTTGAAGTTTGCGCCAACGTTTAGCAATGCCTAATTCATGGGTATCTCGCGGCATCCACCAGTCGATATTTCGACCATGGGCCTGATCAATCGAGTGGGTGGCCAAGCTGGCGAATGGACCCGCTGGAATGAACCATGCATGCTGTCCTTGATATAAGACTGCCGCCTGAAAATCTTCTTCAATTAAGGGCAGAGCTTCTTTCAGGAGTGCAGCAGATTCATCTGGCGTCAGATCTATCTGACTTTGGGCCATCAAGATCAAATGATCGCGCGTGGCATGAAGGTGTACTGGCTGTAAACAAGCGATGATCTGATTGGGATCTAGGGTTAAGTCGCTTTGCCCTAAGAGTAAAACGGGGGCAATCGCCAGCTTATCTCCTAACAAAAAGCGCTCTTGGGGAAGTCCGGCAGGCGGGCTGTCCTGATGCTGTGTGGGGTCAATACCCAAATCAGGGGCATCCTCTCCGGAAATCATGAGGGTAAAGCGACGTTTTGCCTGCTTCAAGGGGATGGGATTTGGAGGGATATTTGCAGTCATTCCCCTGATTTTAGGTGGCATTTACAGAATCCATCCGTTTAACCATCCGATTGTCTAAACTGTAGGCATGTTAAGACTTCCCATTGAGCTAGAAATAGGCCTGCGCTACACCCGATCTAAGCGTCGTAAGACCGTGGGTAGGCGCGATGGTTTCTTATCCTTCATCTCCGGAATATCGACTGCTGGCATCGCTCTGGGCGTTGCCGCTTTGATTGTGGTGCTCTCTGTGATGAACGGTTTTCAAAAAGAGGTTCGGGATCGTATGTTGTCTGTACTTTCTCATGTAGAAATTTCTGCGCCTGATGGCCTGCACAACTGGGAGCCTTTGGCGCTAAAAGTTGCATCACAGCCGCACGTGATTGGGGTAGCCCCGATGGTGAGCTCTCAAGGTTTATTAAGTCGTGAGAGCGTCATGCGTGGCGTATCCATTCGGGGAGTACTTCCGAGTGAAGAGGGCAAAGTATCTGATTTGCCTAAGCAATTTGTCGCGGGCAGTATCGATGATCTCAAGCCAGGAACCTTTGGTGTCGCGCTGGGCGCACAGCTAGCCAATATGGTGGGCGCGCATATCGGTGACCGTATTAACCTGATTGTTCCTGAAAGTGATTTAACGCCTGCTGGTGCCATGCCCAGAATGAGAACGTTGCAGGTAGTGGGCATTGTAGATAGCGGTCATTATGAATACGATAGTTCATTAGCTATCTTGCATTGGAAAGATGCTGCGGCTTTATTGCGATTGCAAGATCCTTCTGGTTTGCGGGTAAAGATTGACGATATGCAGCTAGCCCCGCAGGTAGCCTCTGAGTTAGCGCAAGTAGTTCCTCAGGCGTTATGGGTAACAGATTGGTCTAGATCAAATCGCAATTGGTTTGCAGCAGTTCAAACAGAGCGAAAAATGATGTTCATCATTCTGACTTTAATTATTGCCGTTGCTGCCTTTAACCTAGTGTCGACTCTAGTGATGACGGTGAATGAAAAACAGGCGGATATCGCTATTCTGAGAACAATGGGTGCGAGCCCAGGACTGATTCAGCGTATTTTCTTAGTGCAGGGTTTAGCTATTGGTCTTCTGGGCTCTTTAGCAGGCGTAGGCTTAGGTCTATTGATTGCCCTCAATATTGATGTCATCGTGCCTGCAATCGAGGCGATCTTTAGAGTTCGCTTTTTGCCGCGCGATGTGTATTTTATTAGCGAGCTACCCTCTGATGTCCGTCTATCCGACGTAGTGACAGTTGGCTTAATGGCATTTGGTCTTTCGGTGTTGGCGACGCTTTACCCCAGTCGAAGAGCTGCTCAGGTACAGCCTGCGGAAGCGCTGCGTTATGAATAGCCCCATAAATAAAATGAGCCAAATAAGTCAAACGAGCCAAACAAGCAATTCCAATCCGATTGGTAAATTGGTCCTCCATGCCCAAGATTTGGCAAAGACCTATGGCAAAGGCGCTACTGCAGTAGAGGTACTGAAAGATATTGACTTGGAAATAAGTGCCTCTGAGAAAGTAGCCATTGTGGGTTCATCTGGCTCTGGTAAGAGTACCTTATTGCATTTATTGGGTGGCTTAGATACGCCTAGTGCTGGATCAGTTTTTTTAGCGGGAGAAAATCTTCACAACTTACCTATTAAAAAATTAGATCAGTTACGAAACCGAAGCTTAGGATTTATTTATCAATTTCATCATCTCTTGGATGAATTTAGTGCGGTAGAGAATGTTGCGCTGCCTTTACGAATACGCGGACTAAGCAACGACGAGTCGATGGAGCGTGCAAACCAGATGCTCTTAGCCGTTGGCTTGGCAAAACGAGTGCAGCATACTCCCGGTGAGCTTTCAGGTGGAGAGCGTCAACGGGTAGCAGTTGCTAGGGCTTTAGTAGGCAATCCCTCTTGCGTATTAGCAGATGAACCTACTGGCAATCTAGATGCCGAAACTGCGGATGGTGTATTTGATTTAATGTTAGATATTGCAAGAGAACAGGGCACTGCCTTTGTGATAGTGACGCATGATCCAGTGCGCGCTAAACGGTGCGATCGTATTTTGCATCTTGAGCGTGGAGTACTCAAGCCATTCTCGCAATGAGCGATGCGCTTTCTTGGGTGGATACCCATTGCCACTTAGATGCATCTGAGTTCAAACAAATACTGCCTCAGATTGTTGCTAGTGCAGCAGCAAAGGGGGTGCAGGCGCTTTTAGTGCCGACAGTTCAAGTGTCTGACTGCGATCACACTCGGCAATTGGCTAAGCAATATCGCAATCAAATTCCGGGTTTGGTTTTTACTTTAGGTATTCACCCCTTATATATTGGGCGGGCTCAAGAGAGCGACATTCCCTTGCTTAAATCACAAATTGAACAATCCATAGATGACCCTCAGTTTGTGGGTATCGGAGAGATTGGGCTTGATTATTTCGTGGAAGGCCTTGATCCTCTTCGGCAAGAGTATTTTTTCATGCGCAACTAGATTTAGCGGAAGCATTTCAGTTGCCAGTGGTTTTACATGTGCGTCGTTCACAAGATGCTATTTTAAAAGCGTTACGTAAAAGAAAAGTACCCGGCGGAATAGCACATGCATTTAATGGCAGCCATCAACAGGCGGAACAATTTATCGAGCTTGGATTTAAGCTTGGGTTTGGTGGCGCTGCAACCTATGAGCGGGCTTTGCAAATTCGCAGGTTATTAGTAGAGCTGCCACTAGATAGCATCGTGACTGAAACAGATTCACCAGATATTCCCCCAGCATGGTTAAGGGGAGAGGGTGGTAGCTTTAATGAGCCCGCCTTGCTACCAAGAATTGCCCAACAATTAGCAGATATTCGTGGAATAAGCGCGCAAGTATTTTCACTAGCAGTTTGGCAAAATGCTATGCAGGCGTTACCGCGTTGGTCTTTGCTGATGACTAATCAATCAGGTAATAGCATAAGTAGCGGCATTAGTAGCAGCACTGGTAGCAGCACTAGCACTAGCGCCCCCAATCCCAATCTTCCAATAGCCTCTTAAGTACTTGCGTATCTACATTACGGCGTTCATCGCCGGGGGATCGCTACTGCTGTTTTTACCTGCAGTGCCTGATGGCTGGGTTTCGTTGTGTGTTTGTATTACTTTAATTTGTTTGGCTATGCTGTTCTTTATTAGGTTCAGCTTAGTCAAGGGACTGATTGGCGCCATTCTTTTGATAACTCTGGGCTTTGCTTGGAATGCTCACTATGCGCAGAATCGTTTAAGCAATGTTTTACCCATTGAGCTTGAAGGTAAAGATCTCAATTTAGAGGGGCGAGTTAATGCTCTTCCCCAAAGCAGCGCGCTTGGCGCTAAATTTTCTTTTGAGGTTGATGAGGCATCTTTAGGCCGTGAATTAATAACATCCTTTCCAAGGCAGGTGTATTTGAGTTGGCAGCCTGTTTGGCGTAATCCTCAAGATGTTCCTGAAATAATTCCTGGGCAGCGCTGGAGTTTTAAAGTCAAGATTAAGCGGCCTTATGGCAGCTTAAATCCCCATACCTTTGACTTTGAACGCTGGGCTTTTCATCAAGACTTTGGTGCGAGCGGCTCTATCCGCTCTGGCGAGTTGATCACAGCTCGAGATATTGGGTTCACCGAATTCTCTCTAGCGATGGAGTATCAACGCTGGAGGCTAAGGCAGAAAATTAAACGTCTATTACCAGCAGACGCCCGTTACGGCGGTGTGATTGCAGCATTGGTAATGGGCGATCAAAATGCCATTGATCAAGAAGACTGGCGGGTATTTAATGCTACCGGAATCGGACACCTAATTTCTATTTCGGGACTTCATGTAACGATGTTAGCTGGATTTGGAGCGATGGTCGCTTCTTTCATATGGCGTCGTCGAACGCTACCCTTACTCATTCCTGTGGGAAAGGTAGCTGCTGCTGTTGGATTTTTAACTGCATTTGTTTATGCCTGGTTAGCTGGGTTTCAGATTCCGGCGCAACGAACCATGTATATGGTTGGAGTTGTTGCATTTGCTCTTTGGACAGGCAGAAATCCCCGGTCATTTGATATCTGGTGGTGGGCTTTGGTTTTTGTTCTATTGATTGATCCTATGGCACCTTACACACCGGGATTTTGGCTATCGTTTGGGGCGGTGGCTGCTATCCTTTTTGCAATGCAAGGCTCTGACGGATTGCTTGGGGTGCCGACCGGAAAAGAGCTAGAGGTACATTGGTCATCAAGATTAGTCGAGGCATTGCGTGAAGCATGTCGCGTGCAAGCAGTCGTTACGATTGCATTATTGCCATTAACTCTCTATTGGTTTTATCAGGTGTCATTAGCTTCGCCATTTGCAAACACTTTTGCGATCCCAGTGGTGAGTTATCTCGTTACACCATTAGCAATTGCGGGCGCATTGCTGCCAGACTTTATTGGCAAGTGGCTTTTAATTCTGGCGCATCTGACTATGGAATATTTAGCGCTGGTATTAAGTTGGATGGCTAATTGGACATGGGCAGTTGCCTGGGCTCATCAGCCGGCATGGTGGGCATTATTGATATCAACACTAGGCATCATTATTGCCATTCGACCAGGAGACATACAGGGCACTTACGTTTCTAGGCTGATGGGTCTGGCTTTATCCTCATGCTTGTTCGTTGGCCCCCTTATAAATGATCGCTTAGGTGAGGGGATCTTTCGGGCAACCGTTCTAGATATCGGGCAAGGCACTGCTGTACTGATTGAGACTAGAACAAAGAGGCTTTTATATGACACCGGCCCTATTCAGGGGAAAGATAACGCGGGCAATCGAATTATTCTGCCTTTTCTTAAAGGAAGGGGTATTCATCACATCGATCGAATGGTTATTAGTCATAGTGATAGTGATCACATTGGCGGTGCGGCAACTATCTTAAAAGAGATTAACTTCGATTCGATGATGGGGTCTTTGCCCAGCAGCAATTCTTTATTAAAGAACCTAAAAGACCGCAAGATTCAAAGCATGCCCTGTCGTTTTGGTCAGAGTTGGATATGGGATGGTGTGGAGTTTTACATTTGGCATCCACATGAGCAAAGTCTTTTTCAAGAAGAGCAGGTCAGAAAACCTAATGAAATGAGTTGTGTATTGGAAGTGCGCAATCAAAATACCTCTTTTTGGCTAACGGGGGATGTGGAAAATCAGGGTGAGGCAGATATTACGGAGCGCTTAGACGATCGAGCACTTTTGATGTTAAAAAACAAAGAGCTGATATTGATGGCTCCTCACCATGGAAGCAAGACTTCATCATCAATTGAGTTACTTACGAAGCTTGGCCCTGACTATGCTTTTGCCCAAAATGGCTATCGCAATCGATATGGTCATCCACACCCCACGGTGAGTGCGCGATACCAAGAGCTTAATATTCCTTTTTATCAAACGCCCGCTACTGGTGCTCAAATTTGGACATCTAGAGGGCTCCACCATAAGCAAGGTGGACTAGAGTTTTGGCGTAATCAGTCAAAGCGCTTATGGCATCGTCCAACTGATTTAGAGTGATGTGGGGGACGTCAAGACGTAAAAAATTAGCGTTAAGATGTATTTACCTTAATTTAATAACTTACTAAATTAACTCCAATAGGTCAACGGGACGATTACATCCACCTACTATGAAAAGGAGGCTGGTTAAAGCTAGATATAAGAAGATCTTTTTCATGGATAAATTAGGTTTAATTTTTAGTAATAAAGTTATTATGATCGAAGAATAACCAACAATCCATCTGAATATGTTCAAGGTCTCAAGCTCTTTTATCGGTAACTTTTAGATCGGTGACAACATTCATTACAACCTTGATGTATTGAAAGCTCTTTATATTTCGAGAGCGGGTCTTCCCGCTTATCAAAAATACTTTCTTGAAAAGCCGATAACCGTAATTCTTGTTTCTATTTGTGAAGCCATAATTTATGACTTTATTGGTAGATCAAAACTTTTTACTCGAGAGGGTATTGATGGATTATCAAGTGAGGATTTAGAGAAGTTGAGAAATAGAAAGTCCTACCAGATGGATAAAAAGATTAAATTGATCGAAGAGCTTAATCTTTTACAAACAAGTGACCCCAATGTTTATGACCATCTCGGAAAGCTGGTGACTCTTCGAAACCGTATTCATATACAAAACGAAAATCAGAATCTTGAGAGGGATGAGAAGGACGCTTTTACAGTACCAAGAAGGGTTGAAGCTGAAAAAATGGTTGAGTTACTGACGAAGAGGCTTGGAACCCTTTATCCACGACCCCCACATATCGTTATGTCTCAATTTATTGAAGATTTTGAGTTGCCTTGGAGGGCTCATTTTTAGCTTAAAACCTGATAAGTATTGGGTCGGTTGTCTAAAAAAAATCCATCAAATATTTATTGTGGATAGCATTTCAGGTGACTTTTTCCAATCTGATTCGCATGGGTCTTAGAGCAATTTATTTTTTATTCTCCCAAAAGCTTCGGTGCGCCTCTTTTTCATCATCGGTTCCGTATTCCCAATTATCAGGTGGATGCCAATCATCTTCTTGAACGTCATTTTCCCTTGTTTCTATCTCAGCCTGCTCTTTTAGGTAAGCAAATAACATCCAGTCTTTAATCGAGGTTTTGTATTCGTAATATTTAGTAGAGAGACCAAGCAGGCTGTCTAAATCTGCCATATCTTTTTGTTGTATTTCGTTCTCTTCAGAAAATGCCTCCAAGTCGCTAAGGCAGCGCCTGATTACATCATGGTGGGCGTTGATATTGGATCCATCATGGAAGCTCAGGGGAAGCCGGACAGTACCGGATCGTTGAATCTCGTCATTAAGGGTGCGAAGCCCGTTCAAAAAGTCGAGAATTTCAAAGTCAGCGAGTTCTGCCGTCAAGCTCACCCTTAATTCATCACCAGCGTATAGAAGCATTTTGATCAGCCTGTAATAAAAATAATCACTCTTTTAATCAGTATATGCGCCAAAAGTTATTGTGCAGGTGACAAACTAGCATGCACTAGGGGGGGGGGCGTAAAAAAACCATCAAACTTTTCAGTTTGATGGTTTCGAGGGTCTAATCGACGTCAGACCCTTATATACTGGTTGCGGGGGCAGGATTTGAACCTACGACCTTCGGGTTATGAGCCCGACGAGCTGCCAGACTGCTCCACCCCGCGTCTGAAGCATCATTCTAGCATTTTTTGATAGCGTCTGTCGAGGAATTATTGCGATTAACACTTAAATGAAGCACTTTATTGGGCTCATTTGATCTCAAAGTCATACTGCATAAGGAGTAACATATTGTCGTGCTACACAACACTGAGGTCTTTAGATGTCCATTAGTAATCCAGAATTTTCTAGCTCTTCTCTCCTAACACCTGTAGACGTTCACGGGCCCGAGGGGGAGCACAAGAAGAGTCTTGGCGTCATGATGCTTGCTGCCATCGGTGTTGTCTTCGGCGATATTGGTACAAGCCCTTTGTATGCCCTAAAAGAATGTTTCGACGCTAAACACGGCATCGCTTACTCCCCTGAGGCGCTCTTTGGTGTTATTTCCATGATGATTTGGGCACTGATTTTGGTGGTGACAGTGAAGTACGTCTTATTTGTGATGCGTGCAGATAATAAGGGTGAGGGAGGTGTACTTTCCCTAATGGCATTAGCGTTACGATCATTTGACAGTAAGTCAAAGAGTTATTTTTTCCTCATGATTATGGGTATGCTTGGTGCCTGTATGTTGCTCGGTGAGTCGGTGATTACACCTGCAATCTCTGTTTTATCTGCGGTTGAAGGAATTGAGATTGCGGCACCAGGATTGCGTAAATTTATCATTCCGATTTCATTGATTATTTTGGTCGCCTTGTTCCTGATTCAGAAGTATGGAACTGCTGCAGTGGGAAAGTTATTTGGCCCCATTACCTTGGCTTGGTTTTTGACTCTAGCTGTCTTAGGTGCCATCAATATCGGAAATGCTCCAGAAATTATTGCAGCATTTAGTCCTCTATACGCAGTTAACTTTATTGTCGATCATCCAACCACCGCTTACATCGTTGCGGGAGCGGTGGTGCTCGTTGTTACTGGAGTTGAGGCTTTATATTTAGACATGGGGCACTTCGGTCGAAGTCCGGTTCGCTACGCCTGGTTGTTAGTAGTGCTTCCTAGTTTGCTCATTAATTATTTAGGCCAGGGCGCTTTGGTGCTTTCCAACCCAGAGGCAATTCAAAACCCATTCTATTTAATGGTGCCTGACTGGGCGTTATGGCCTGTAGTTGGCCTTGCAACTGCGGCTACCGTCATTGCTTCCCAGGCTGTGATTTCTGGCGCTTATTCTCTGGTGAGTCAGGCAATTTTGCTGGGCTTCATGCCACGCATGACTATTCGCCACACCTCTGATTCTGAGCAGGGTCAGATTTACATTCCAATGGTTAATTGGGCGCTTCTATTTATGGTTGTTGTCACTATCATTGAATTTAGAGAGTCCGTTAATTTAGCCGCAGCTTACGGTATTTCAGTCACTTCGACGATGCTGATCACGACTATTTTGCTGGCAGTCGTCATGTTCCGTGAATGGAAAATGAATGTTTTCTTAGTGAGCTTTATTACGATATCCTTTTTTGTCGTTGATCTTGCCTTCTGGACAGCGAATTTGATCAAGATTAAAGATGGTGGTTGGTATCCCTTAGCCCTAGGCTTGCTTTGCTTTATTTGTCTTATTACCTGGTATCGCGGTCGACAAATTTTACGCAAGCGTGCTGTGGAAGAGGGTATTGAGTTGGGAAGCTTTATCCAATCCTTGCTTAAGCACCCGCCACATCGTGTTGAAGGAACCGCAGTCTTTTTAACTGCCCACGTTGACTACTTGCCAATTTCTTTTTTACACAATTTAAAACATAACCATGTCTTGCATGAGCGGGTTTTTTTCCTGAAGGTCAGTATTTGGGATGTGCCTTATGTAAATGATGTTGAGCGCATTACGATGAAAGATTTGGGTGGTAATATTTTTGTTGTGCGGGCCGTTTATGGATTCAAAGAAACGCCAGATATGGGCTCCATTATTGGATTAATTGAGAAGGGCTTTGAGATGAAGTTTGACATGATGGACACCTCCTTCTTTTTATCGCGCGATACGATTGTTCCATCTCCTATTCCAGGAATGGCCCTATGGCGTGAGCGCTTGTTCTGCTGGATGTATCAGAATGCGGGTCGTCAATCTGATTTCTTTAAGATCCCTGCAAACCGTTTGGTTGAGCTTGGCGCTAAGGTGGAAATTTGAGAAGATTCATCGTGCTTCGCTTGATCTTGTCCTTTCAGGCGCTGATCTTTTCTTGCGCTTTCTGTGGCTCAGTGTTTGCTACGCCTGCAGAGGAGGCTCAGTTAGAACAACTCAATAAAATTGAGGGTGAGCTGGAATTGCAGCGCGACTGGGCGAAGTACCGCTGGGATAAAACCAATTCTGAGTGTTATCAAAAGTATTGGGTCAATAGTTGCTTGAGGGATTCTCGGGCGCAATATCGTAAAGAAATTGACCCTATCAGCGCGCAAGAAGTAGAGTTGCATACAGTTCAGCGAGCATTACGAACCAGCATTAAAGACCAGCGAGATGCCGCAAAGATTGCTGAGCGGGCTTCTGCTGAAAAAGCAGCTGAGCGTAAAGCCAATCAACAAGAATTTGATGAAAAACAAAAAGCAGCCGCAGCTCGTGCGGCGGATTTAGAGAAGCGGCGCCAGGATGCCCCTAAGCGCGCTCAAGAAAACAAAGCGGGCACTCAGCTCGACTAATACCTTGGCCAAAATTAAAACCGTTTATATCTGTCAGTCTTGTGGCGGTACTTCTGCAAAGTGGCAAGGACAGTGTCCAGCTTGTCAGGAGTGGAACACCCTCGAAGAGGGCGTGCCTGAAGTAAGTTCAAATTCTCGGTTTCAGGGCTTGGCGCAATCTTTGCCCCGTCAAAAACTGTCGGCTATTAATGCTGAGGATCTGCCGCGTTTTAGCACCGGTGTCGAAGAGTTTGACCGAGTACTTGGTGGAGGGTTAGTGCCCGGCGGTGTTGTTCTCATCGGTGGTGACCCTGGCATTGGTAAGTCAACATTGTTATTGCAAGCCCTAGCCGAGATGAGTGCTATGGGCATGAATGTTCTTTACAGCAGTGGCGAAGAATCCGCCGCCCAAATTGCTTTGCGGGCAAAGCGTATCGCTTTAAATGCACCGCATTTAGAAGTGTTGGCAGAGATTCAGCTGGAGAAACTGTTATCTATTATGGATACCGTGAAGCCGCAGGTATTGGTAGTCGATTCCATACAGACTTTATATTCTGATGCCTTGAGTTCCGCACCAGGTTCCGTAGCGCAAGTTCGTGAGTGTGCCGCACAATTAACGAGAGCCGCTAAATCTAGTGGTATTTGCGTATTGATGGTGGGGCACGTTACTAAAGATGGTCATCTTGCGGGCCCTAGAGTGCTCGAGCATATTGTTGATACAGTGTTGTATTTTGAAGGTGATACCCATTCCTCTTTTAGGTTGGTACGTTCGATTAAAAATCGTTTCGGCGCGGTCAATGAGTTAGGTGTTTTTGCGATGACTGAGAAGGGCTTACGCGGGGTTGCTAATCCATCAGCTATTTTCTTGTCGCAGCATACTGAGATGGTGCCTGGTGCCTGCGTATTAGTGACACAAGAGGGTAGTCGTCCGCTGTTGGTGGAGATTCAGGCGCTGGTAGATACTGCGCATATACCGAACCCTAGAAGGTTGGCAGTTGGTTTGGATCAAGCGCGCTTAGCAATGCTCTTGGCGGTACTACATCGCCACGCTGGTGTTGCTTGTTTTGATCAGGATGTATTCTTAAACGCGGTAGGTGGGGTTAAGATCTCAGAGCCTGCGGCTGACTTAGCGGTGCTGCTTGCCATTCAATCATCGATTCGCAATAAGGCACTTCCGAAAGAGCTGATTGTGTTTGGCGAAGTAGGCTTAGCCGGCGAGATTCGTCCATGTCCTAGGGGTCAAGAGCGCTTAAAAGAGGCCGCAAAACTAGGCTTCACAATTGCCATTATTCCGAAGGCCAATATGCCTAAGGCAAAAATCGCTGGCTTAACAGTCATTCCAGTTGAGCGCATCGATCAGGCGATTTCTGCGGCGGCAGAGCTCACCTAGTAAAGCTATTGGTTTTTAGTGTAGATCTTCCGCCTGAATTAACAGCACCTGCTGATCTCCAGCAGATACCTCCATCCAGATAGCAGGAATCTGGGGGAAGGCCTTCTTAAAGTACTCGTACTCATTGCCGATCTCTATCAGAATGGCGCCGCGCTCTGAAAGATAGTCTGGGGCATTAGCAATAATTCGCCGTATGAGGTCCATCCCATCTTCACCACCAGCCAATGCCAGTGCAGGTTCTGCATGATATTCGGCAGGAAGAGTATTCATCGAGTGGGTGTTGACGTAAGGCGGATTACAGATGATAAGATCAAAGCGATTGTCATCGAAGGGTTCAGGTAATGCATCCCAGAGATCCCCGCTAAACAACTCTATTTGTGAGTTAAGCTTATGACGATCTAGATTTCGAGCGGCTATCGCTAATGCGGGCAGGCTAACATCACATGCACTGACGTGAATATCAGGGCAGGCTAAGGCTAGTAATATTGCCAAGGAGCCATTACCAGTGCATAGATCCAATGCCTTGCCATCGGCTGGTAGCCAAGGCTCCAATGAGCCATCCACAATCAATTCAGCAATCCATGAGCGTGGAACAATACTCTGTTCGCTAGCGTAAAAAGGCACACCCATTAACCACGCCTCACCTAAAATGTAAGCTAGTGGCTTGCGAGTCTGAATACGGGTTTGAGTAACTTCCAGTGCTTGAGAAAGTTGTTCGGCGCTCAGCACTTGCTCTAAATGATCCAG
Organism: Polynucleobacter sp. TUM22923; assembly: GCF_030295705.1. Lineage (NCBI taxonomy): Bacteria > Pseudomonadati > Pseudomonadota > Betaproteobacteria > Burkholderiales > Burkholderiaceae > Polynucleobacter > Polynucleobacter sp. TUM22923. Next base: position 1,155,008 of record NZ_AP027274.1, on the reverse strand, counting down.
TGCAACAGTTGGGCTTAAATTGAGCTGCTTGCTGACAATCCATAAGGCTTCACTTTGGGCATCTATGGCGCCATGGCCATAGTGCAGATCAGTCGCCTCTAGTAGTGTTGCTACTTGGTTAATGCATTGATCCAGTGTCGGAAGTTGAGAAGGCTCAGGGTCCATGATCAGAAGGGAAGATTGAGTTAAGCGACTAGCTGTTCAAGCGTGTTGCGGAAAATGTTTTTGAGTGGCACTACATCATCAACAATGACGCATTCATCTATTTTGTGGCTAGTGGCATTCAGTGGTCCAAACTCTACTACTTCTTTGCAGATTTTTGCGATAAAGCGTCCGTCACTAGTCCCGCCAGTAGTAGATAGCTCAGTATCAATATGCACTTCGGATTTAATGGCTTTGCGCAGCGCACCAGCTAGAGCGCCATCGCCAGTAATAAAGGGGCTGCCGCCAAGAGTCCAGTCAATATTAAAGTCAAGACCAGCAGTACTGAGAATATTTTCTAGGCGACTGCGTAACTCTTCAGGCTTACTCTCTGTTGAGAAGCGGAAATTAAAATCCATCGCCAGCTCACCAGGAATAATATTATTGGCACCTGTACCAGCATGGATATTAGAGATCTGAAAGCTGGTTGGCTGAAAATATTGATTGCCTTGATCCCACTCTGTTTCAACCAAAGACTGAATTGCTGGCGCAGATAAGTGAATGGGATTTTTACCTAAATGCGGATAGGCAATATGTGCTTGAATCCCTTTGATGCGCAGCTTGCCAGAGAGGGAGCCACGGCGCCCATTTTTAATCATGTCACCTAGTTGATCAACTGAGGTGGGTTCACCAATAACGCAGTAATCCACGCGTTGCCCCTGTTTTTGCAGGCGCTCACACATGATGACCGTACCATCATTAGCTGGGCCTTCCTCATCGCTGGTAATCAAAAATGCAATCGTGCCCTGATGATTGGGGTGCATCAGTACAAATTCTTCTGTAGCTACGACAAACCCTGCCAGAGAGGTTTTCATATCCGCTGCACCACGTCCGTATAGCATGCCATCGCGAATAGTGGGGGTAAAGGGATCGCTGGTCCATTTCTCTAGCGGCCCGGTAGGAACAACATCGGTGTGACCGGCAAACATTAGCACTACACCTTGGTCTCCGGTAGTTCCTTTTTTAATAGCCCAAAGGTTAGTCACCTGAAAATTCTCGGGACCGCTGACCACGCTCTCAGTATGAAAGCCAATCGCCTGTAGTCGGCTGGCAATGAGATCCTGACAGCCACCGTCTGCTGGGGTAACCGAGCGGCAAGCGATTAGGGCTTCTGTTAGTTCGAGGGTGGCACTCATTAGGTTAAGCTCAGATTAGTCGCGTAAGAGATCATTAATTGCCGTTTTAGCTCTAGTTTGAGCATCGACCTTCTTCACAATGATGGCAGCATATAGACTGTACTTTCCGCAAGCGGAAGGCAAAGAACCGGGAACCACTACAGAGCCAGCTGGAACACGGCCGTAATGGACCTCACCCGTTTCGCGGTCATATATTTTTGTACTCTGGCCAATATAGACGCCCATTGAAAGAACGGCGTTCTCTTCAATCACTACGCCCTCAACCACTTCTGAGCGGGCGCCAATAAAGCAGTTATCTTCAATAATGACTGGGCCAGCCTGGATTGGCTCCAAAACACCGCCAATGCCAACGCCACCAGAAAGGTGCACGTTCTTACCAATCTGAGCACAGGAACCAACCGTAGCCCAGGTATCAACCATGGTGCCCTCTCCAACATAGGCGCCAATATTGACGTAGGAGGGCATCAAAATAGCATTCTTACCAATAAACGAGCCTCGACGAGCAATCGCTGGGGGCACCACACGAAAACCGCCATTCGCAAAGTCTTCTGCGGTGTAATGTTCGAATTTGCTGGGTACCTTGTCGTAGAACTGGGTATAACCACCAGCACCCATGACTTTGTTATCTTCTAGGCGGAAAGAGAGCAAAACAGCCTTTTTGACCCATTGATTTACTTCCCATTTACCTACGCTTTGACGCTCAGCTACCCGAATACTGCCGGTATTGAGGCCCTCAAGAACGGCATTTACGGCGTTGCGGATTTCTCCAGAAACGGCCTCTGGGGATAGGTTGGCGCGGTTTTCCCAGGCTTGTTCGATGATGCTTTGTGGTGTTTGGCTCATACTTTTCGGTTAACTATCAGATTGTTAAGGGGTTTTACCCCTAAATGTACATGAATCATTATATCGGTGAGGTAAAAACCCGTGCTGAGATACTTAAGCTTGCTATCATCTTCTTAGTCTTAGTAATAAATTAGCTACCCCTTATTTCACCCTCTTTTTACCCTGCAAAGTACGCCGTGCAACTCAAATCTATCAAACTTTCTGGTTTTAAGTCATTTGTCGATCCGACCCATTTTGAGCTGCCAGGTCAGTTGATTGGTGTTGTGGGTCCGAATGGCTGTGGAAAATCAAACATTATTGATGCTGTTCGCTGGGTATTAGGTGAGTCACGTGCCAGTGAATTGCGCGGCGAGTCGATGCAAGACGTTATTTTTAACGGCTCTGGTTTGCGCAAGCCTTCAGGGCGCGCCAGTGTTGAACTTATTTTTGATAACTCAGATGGACGTGCTCAAGGGCAGTGGAGTGCTTTTACCGAGTTAGGTGTCAAGCGAGTACTAACGCGAGATGGTAACTCTAGTTATTACGTCAATAACCAGGTTGTTCGCCGTAAAGATATTCAAGATATTTTCTTGGGTACAGGCATGGGCCCAAGAGGCTACGCCATTATCGGACAGGGCACTATCAACCGTATTTTGGAATCAAAGCCAGAAGAGTTGCGCGTGTTCTTGGAAGAGGCTGCTGGCGTTTCTAAATACAAAGAACGTCGTAAAGAAACTGCTTCGCGCCTAGAGGACACCAAAGAGAATTTAGTGCGCGTTGAAGATATTGTTCGTGAGCTTGATCAACAGCTAAACCGCTTAGAAAAGCAGGCCACTGTAGCCGAGCGTCATGCTGCCCTCTCTACGGAAATGAAGTCACAGCAACAGCTTTTGTGGTTTGTACGTCAAACAGAGTCTGGTAAAGAGCAGGAGCGTCATGCAAACGGTATTCGTGAAACCCAGGTAAGCCTAGAAGAGCAGACTGCAAAGTTGCGCCATGCAGAAACTGAGCTTGAGACTATGCGTACAGAGCAGTACGCACTGCAAGATCGGGTGTCTCTAGCGCAAGGTGAGTTGTACCAAACCAACTCCGATGTAAGCCAGGTGGAGTCTCAGATTCGGTATGTGCAAGAAGCACGTCAGCGTTTGCAGCAACAAACCCAAGAACTACAAGCGCAATTGCAGCGTTGGACCGTACAAGAAACAGATGCTGCGCAAGCGCAGCGCTCTGCTGAGCAAGAGCTTGCTTTAGCTGCAGAGACTGAGCAATCACTATTGATTAACTTAGCCGGCCTACAAGAACAGATGCCGAGTCGTGAAGAGACCTACCAGCTCAATGCGCGTGACCTCAATGATGCTCGTGAACAGTTGGCAACTATTGATCAGCGTTTAGCTAGCTTAGGTGAGCGCGTTAAAGCAATTGCCACTCAGCTGGAAGAGCTCAAAGGGCGCGATGCCCGTCTTGAGTCAGAGCTGTCAGGTATGCGTAGACCGGATGCAGAAGCATTGACGATGGCAATAGATCGTCATGCAATGGCTCAGCGCAAGGTAGATGAAGCAAAGCAAAAAGCAGGGGAGGCACAACAACGTGTTCCCGCTGCAGACGAAGCACGCAACACAGCGCAACAACAAATTCAGCTGGCCAATCAAGAATTGGCACAAACTGAGGCTAGACTGACAGCCTTAACAGCATTGCAGGCAAGCGTTCAAGCTCAAGGCAAGATTGGTCCATGGCTAGAGAGTAAGGGCTTAAAAGAAAGTAAGCGCCTGTGGCAAGAATTAAAAGTCCAAACTGGCTGGGAAGCAGCTCTTGAATCTGTTTTGCGCGAGCGCTTGGCTGCCGTAACTGCTAAAAGCGTTCAAGAAACACTGGCATTAGCTAACGACGCACCACCTAGTCGCTTAGCCATTTTGTTGGTGGATGAGATTGCTCCAGCACATACGGCTGCTCCATCTGACTTTGTTCCATTGCTCACACGAGTGCAAAGTGCAGGAGCTCCCAGAGTTGCTGCAGTATTACAAGAGTGGTTAGATAAGATTTATATTGCCGATTCTCTGGAAGATGCGCTCAATCGCCGTGAGAAATTACCTGCTGGTGGCGCACTTGTCACTCAACAGGGCCATCTAGTTAGTCGTGTAGGTGTTCAGCTATATGCTGCCGACTCTGAGCAGGCTGGTATGTTGGCGCGCGCTCAAGAAATGGAAGGTCTTGAGAAGCAATTACGGGCACAACAACTCATCCAAAGTGAGTTACAAGGTGAATTGGATCAATGCGTATCTAATTATCAAGCCGCACACCAATCTGCTGAGCAAACCCGTATCTATGCTGAGCAAGCGGTGCAAGAGGTGCATGGTTTTGAAGTAGAAAGAATGCAGCTGACTCAGGCGGAAGAAAAATACAGTCAACGTGCAGAGCAAATTCAGGGTGAGTTGACGGAGTTACATCAACAGATAGAGCAACTCGCACTGACGCAAGAGGAAGCTGCTGCCCAATTGATTCAGTCGGAAGAGGCTAAGCAGGGCTTGCAAGATGATCTTGCGATGGCCCAAGAAAAATTAGCGTTAGCAACTCAAGAGCGCGATCATTTACGAGAGTCTTTGCGTAGCTCAGAAATGTCTGCTCAAGAGGCAGCATTTGCAACCCGCTCATTACAACAGCGCATTGTTGATCTTCAGCGTGATCAAAGCACTGCTCGCGTGCAGATCATGGAGATTCAGGACAAACAAGCAAGCTCAGAGCAAGAGCTTGAAATGTTGAGTGATGAGCAAGCGCAAGAAAAATTACAAGGTTTATTGCTGACTCGCAGTGAGCGTGAAGCATTATTGTCTAATGCACGTACGGAGCAAGATGCAGTGTTGCATCAACTGCGCCAGGCTGATGAGGCTCGCATGCAAACGGAGCGCAGTCTCCAGCCGATGCGTGACAGGGTAGTGGATTTGCAGTTACGAGAGCAGGCAGCGCGCTTGAACTTTGAGCAATTTGCAACCTTACTCCTAGATGCTGAGGCTGACTTACTTGCCTTAGAGTCAAGCTTCAATTCAGATCTGAAGGTGGGTGTATTACAAAGTGATGTTACCCGTTTAAGTGCTGAGATTCAGGCTTTGGGACCAGTAAATATGGCTGCCCTAGATGAGCTTTCGAGTTCGCGTGAACGTAAGCAGTTCTTGGATGCGCAAACTGCTGACTTAAACGAGGCGATGCAGACTTTGACTGATGCGATTGCGAAGATTGATGCAGAAACCCGCGATCTTTTGCAGGGCACCTTTGATCAGGTGAATTTGCATTTTGGTAAATTATTCCCTGAGCTGTTTGGTGGTGGTCATGCGGAGCTAGTCATGACTGGCGATGAAATTTTAGACTCTGGTGTTCAAGTAATGGCTCAGCCTCCAGGTAAGAAAAATAGTTCAATCTACCTGCTATCTGGTGGTGAAAAAGCCCTCACGGCAATTGCCTTAGTGTTCTCACTCTTTTTGCTCAATCCAGCACCTTTCTGTTTGCTCGATGAGGTTGATGCTCCATTAGATGATGCCAACACTTTGCGTTATGCCAAGATGGTTGCCAAAATGTCAAATAAGACCCAGTTTGTGTTTATTTCTCATAATAAAATTACGATGGAAATAGCCCACCAGCTTATCGGAGTGACCATGCAAGAGCAGGGTGTATCTCGTATTGTTGCCGTGGATATTTCCTCTGCTGTCTCGATGGTGGAGGCAGCTTAAGTGAACATAGAGCAAATCATGACAATGCTTGGTTTGTCTGACTTGCAGTTCGCTTTGGCTGCTATTGGCCTATTGCTTTTGGTGGCGACAGTAGGATTTAACGTAAAGCATGCCCGAGCACGTCGTAAGGCTGCTAGTTTTGATGAGCTTTCTGCTGGTGATCGTTTTGCTCGTGAGCCTTCTTTTGGGCATAGCCTTGCTGATGGCGATGTAGAAGATGTATTGGGATCCAATACGGCGATCTCAATGCTATCAGGCGGTCTTGACCCAGAGACGTTTTTTATTGACCCCAGAATCGACTGCGTTATTTCACTACGATTCGATCAAGCCATTAGTGGCGCTGAAATCCTTGCGGAAATTGACGCCTGGCGCCTTGATACGGCCAAGTCTAGTGCACGTTGGATGTGCGAAGGCCTGCACTCCGACATCGATGCGGCTGCAAATTGGGAAATATTAAATGCAGAGGCTTCTTACACGGAGCTGCAGTTAGCAATTCAATTGGCAAGCCGCCGTGGTCCCATCGGCGTCTTGGAGCTATCCAACTTTTGCTCAAGAGCGCAGGCTTTGGCAGAAATGCTGGACTCTCAAATCGATATGCCCAGCGTGACAACAATGCTTGAGAGCGCTAAAGAATTAGATGCATTGGCGGCAGAGAGTGATATACAACTCGGTATTAATGTGCTGTTTGATGATGCTTATCCTTGGACTAATTTTGATTCATTAATGCGCCAGCGTGGTTTTAAGTTAGCAAGAAGCGGCCGAAGTTATGAATTTTTTAGTGGTAATAGGCTTATTTTTAGCAGCGCTGAACTAGATCCAAATATTGCGGTAAAGCAGGTGACTCTATTACTTGAAGTTCCTTTGTTTGATGCAGATGAGAAGGCATTTGAGCGTATGCTCAATGAAGGTGTTGAGATTGCCCAGGTGGCACACGGTCGTGTAGTGGATGACAATGGCATTAATTTGACAGCTGCGGCTGTAGTGAGTATTCGTCAGCATCTCGATGGTTTATATGCCAATCTTGAAAAGGGCGGAGTTTTGGCGGGATCTTCCACCGCCAGCAGACTTTTTAGCTAGGTAATAACCTTGGCTTCCTCCAGTCCGACATCTTTAGCGGATCGCTATACTTTTTTACAGTCTGAACTAGCGCGCTTAGAGCATGCTTACTATGTTTTGGATGCCCCCATCGTTCCCGATAGCGAATATGACCGCTTATTTCGAGAATTGTTAGATATTGAGCTGGCGCACCCGCAATGGATTACGCCCGCATCCCTTTCTCAGCGGGTAGGAGGTAGCGCTTTAAAAGAATTTAACTCCGTTACCCATGTTGTGCCGATGTTGTCTTTAAATAATGCCTTTGAGGAGACTGAGCTGATTGCCTTTGATCGGCGCTGCCGTGAGGGTCTTCACTTAGATCAAGTAAATTACGCTGGAGAGTTGAAATTTGACGGGTTAGCGATTTCTCTTCGTTATGAGAATGGCACTCTCGTAAGAGCGGCTACTCGAGGTGATGGGGCTAGCGGTGAAGATGTAACCGCCAATATTAAAACCATTCATACGATCCCGTTAAAGCTGACTGGCGAAAATATTCCTGCAGTGTTAGAGGTGCGTGGAGAAGTTTTTATTTATCTTCAAGACTTTCAGAAAATGAACGAACAAGCTGCTGCGCTTGGTGAAAAAGAATTCGCTAACCCACGTAATGCTGCTGCTGGAAGTCTGCGACAGCTTGATTCTAAAATTACTGCTAAGCGCCCACTGTCTTTCTTTGCTTATGGTCTTGGTGCCCTAGAGCCCGCAGTATGGCTGCCAAAAACCCATGAAGCATTGCTCAATGCCTACGTAACATTTGGTTTGCCCGTATGTTCGGAACGCCGAGTACTTAAATCAGTTCAAGAGATTCTGAATTTCTATAACGAAATTGGCGCCAAAAGAGGGTCGTTACCTTATGACATTGATGGCGTAGTTTACAAAGTGAATTCTTTTGCCGAGCAGACTCAGTTAGGCTTCGTTTCTAGGGCGCCTCGATTTGCTTTGGCCCATAAGTTTCCTGCCCAAGAGGCTTTGACAATAGTTCTGGGGATTGATGTGCAGGTAGGGCGTACTGGCGCTATTACTCCGGTTGCAAGGTTGGCTCCAGTTGAGGTTGGTGGTGTGACGGTAACGAATGCCACCTTACACAATGAAGATGAAGTGAAGCGTAAAGATGTACGCATCGGAGATACGGTCTCCGTTCGCCGTGCCGGTGATGTAATTCCTGAGGTCGTGTCTGTGATACTAGAGCGTAGACCTCCTGATGCGCAGCAATTTGTCATGCCTACGCGGTGCCCTGTTTGCGAATCACATATTGAGCGATTGGTCGATGAGGCAATTGCACGCTGTAGTGGTGGCTTATTTTGTCAGGCTCAACGTAAACAAGCTTTAATCCATTTTGCTCATCGACGCGCTTTGGATATTGAAGGTTTGGGTGAGAAGATTGTTGATCAGTTGGTTGATCACAATTTAGTCCGAACTCCAGCGGACCTATATCGCCTAGGCTTTGCGGCGCTGGCTAACTTAGAGCGGATGGGAGAAAAGTCAGCTGATAATCTAATTAGCGCCATAGATCAGTCTCGCAAAACTACCTTAGCCCGCTTTATTTTTGCATTGGGTATTCGTCATGTGGGCGAGACTACTGCAAAAGACTTGGCTAATCACTATCAATCGATGCACGCTTTGATGGATGCGAAGTTTGATGAGCTGCTATGCGTAAAAGATGTTGGCCCAGTAGTGGCGAACTCCATCACTAGCTTCATGGAAGAGCCCCATAACCGTGAGGTGATTGAGCAATTACTCGCCTCTGGCATGATGCTTTCTGTGGAAGAAAAAATGATTAGCGCAGCGGTTGCTGGTAAGACTTTTGTATTGACTGGTACATTTCCAACGTTGACACGTGACAAGGCAAAAGACTTACTGGAAAAAGCAGGGGCCAAGGTAGCAGGTTCGGTCTCCAAGAAGACTGATTACGTTGTAGCTGGAACAGATGCTGGGAGCAAACTTACTAAGGCTGAGGAGCTAGGGGTAGTCGTCATTGATGAGACTGCTATGTTGGACTTGCTAGCTTAAAAGATTACGTACTTAGCGCTTCTAAGAGTTCGGTTTCTAGCAAGATCTGGAGTTTTGGGTTTTTACTGAGATTTGCTGCATCCAATAAAAAGATATCTTCCACACGCTCACCTAAAGTATTGATGCGAGCGGTATGTAGTGATACTTGATGCTTTGCAAGCACTCTAGAGATGACATAAAGCAGGCCTGTTCGATCACTGGCTGATAGGGAAAGTGCGTAATAGTGGCCACGTTCATCAGGAGTCACATGCACTCGAGGCTGTATTGGGAAGGTGCGAGACTGTCTTGAGAGGCGCCCCATACTTGGCAAGGGCAGGGGATCATCACTTTGTAAAGCCTCGGTAAGTTCGTACTCTACTAAGGCAATTAAATCGCGATAACTAACGCCTTCACCCACTAAATTACTGCCAGAGATTTGGAAGGTATCCAAAGCATAGCCATGTCGCGTTGTATGAACGCGGGCATCCCAAATGGAGAAACCATGGCGTTCAAAGTAAGCACAAATTCGGGCAAACAGATCTTCGCGATCTTTAACATAGACCGCGACCTGGAGACCTTCGCCATGTAGGGAGAGTTTGGCACGTACTACAGGAGTAGCGCTATCGACTTTATCGAATAGATGGCGCGTAAGCCAGGCAATATCAGTTGCCTCTTGGCGTAAAAAGAAAGCGACATCCAATTTTTTCCAGAGATCTTCGTAGCTAGCATCTTCGATGCCGTTCAGTCGCAGCTGCGCTCTAGAATCTTCTTGATGCAGCGCGAGATCTGATGAGGCGTTTGGTTTTGCTCCGCCCAATACTCGCAGCGTTACGCGGTAGAGGTCTTCCAGTAACTTCGCTTTCCACGCATTCCAAACCTTAGGGCTAGTGCCGCGCACATCTGCAACTGTGAGTAGGTAGAGCGCAGTGAGGTGGCGTTCGTCCCCCATTTTTTTGGCAAAAGCTTGCACAACATCTGGATCGGTGATGTCTTGCTTCTGGGCAAATTGACTCATATTTAAATGCTCAGCCACCAACCAAACCAGCAGTTCGGTATCTGTTTTATCTATGCCATGGTCTTTGGCAAATTGGCGTACATCAGCTTTACCCAGGGCGGAGTGATCGCCTCCTCGTCCCTTTGCAATGTCGTGAAAGAGTGCCGCCACAATCAACAGCCATGGTTTTTGGAAGTTGGCTATGAGACCGCTACAAAATGGAAATTCATGAGTGTGTTCGACCACCATGAAGCGCCGAACATTCCGTAAGACCATTAGGATATGTTGATCAACTGTATATATATGAAATAGATCATGCTGCATTTGCCCAACAATTCTTCTGAACGCGGGTAAGTAACGCCCCAATACGCTCGTGCGATTCATGAGCTGAAAGGCCCGACTTACACCATCAGGCTCCTTGAGAATTTGCATAAAGAGTGCCCGATTCACGGGATCTTTGCGCCACGCGCTATCCATCTTTTGGCGGGCGTTATACAGCGCTCTAAAGATATTGGCTGACAGACTCTTCACGTTGGCAGTTTGTGCAAATACCAAAAAGGTGCGAAGAATCTGCTCTGGGTGTTTATCAAAGAGTTGCAGGTCAGTGATATCCAGGACACCTTGACGCTCAATAAAACCAGCATTACCCTCGCCAGCGATAGTGTGCGTAGTTTTAGATTCTTGAGGAAAAAGGAGTGCTTCGATGTTTTGGAGCAAGACATCATTTAACTGCGTGACGGCCTTTGCTGCCCAGTAATAGCGACGCATGATGGCTTCACTTGCGAGTCTTGAGGATTCTTCTTCAAGCCCCATCATCGCTGCTAACGGAGCCTGCAAGTCAAAGGCGAGAACATCCTGCCTACGACCAGCTAGTAAATGTAAATTTGCCCGCAGTGTTTCAAGAAAACGTTGATTGCGATTGAGCTCTGTTAGCTCTCGCTGAGTGATGAGCCCGGCGATATGAAGATCTTTAAACGTATTACCCAGATGAGCTGCTTTACTAACCCAGGAGAGTACCTGTAAGTCACGTAAGCCCCCTGGACTTTCTTTGCAGTTAGGCTCCAACGAATAGGGAGTGTCTTGATATTTGTAATGTCGCTGAATTTGCTCTGCTAATTTCGCCTGAAAAAATGATTTTGGGTCTAAGGTTTTTTCATAGGCTGATTCAAATTCATTAAAGAGTGCTTTCTTGCCACAGATGAGGCGTGACTCTAGCAGTGAGGTGCGTACCGTAATGTCGTTCTCTGCCTCAGAAATACACTGGGCCACCGTTCTCACCGAGGATCCGATTTCTAAACCGGTATCCCAGCATTGCGCTACAAATTTTTCAATCTTAGGGGCCAGTACTTCTTCGAAGTATTTTTGATCTGCAGGCAGCAGAATTAAGATATCAATATCAGAGTAGGGGAAAAGAGATCCCCTTCCAAAGCCGCCGACTGCAATTAAGGCTGCGTTGGATTTGAGGTCGCAGGCATTCCAAAGATGAATCAGTAATTCATCGCTTAATTTGCATAATTTTTTTGTGAGCCTACCAACAGTCTGGCGCTCTCTAAAATCGGCGTATGCGCATTCACGCGCAGCTTTCAAACTGGTGGTATCGATGATCATTTAGGGCCTCAGGGCCACAGGCTCTAAGCGCTAGCTAGGCTAGGCCTAAAGACCAATCCTTTAACGCAATCGGGAGGAGGATTACTTCCCTCAGACCAAGTGAGCACTTCAACTCCGGTTGCAGTCACTAGTAGCGTGTGCTCCCATTGGGCAGACAGGCTGCGATCTTTTGTTTTCACAGTCCATTGATCTGGCATTGTGCGAATCTCGCGTCGACCTGCGTTGATCATGGGTTCAATAGTAAAAGTCATGCCCATCTCTAATTTCTCACCGGTGCCAGGTCGGCCGTAGTGAAGAATCTGTGGGTCTTGATGAAAGACTTGGCCGATACCGTGGCCACAGTACTCACGTACTACCGAATAGCCGGCATTCTCAGCGTGGGTTTGAATAACATGACCAATGTCACCTAGTGATGCACCCGGTTTTACTTGGGCAATACCCAGCCACATGCATTCAAAGGTAATTTGGGTGAGTCGCTTAGCTAGTACAGATGCTTCACCAACCATGAACATGCGACTGGTATCGCCATAGTAGCCATCGGGGGTGATCACGGTGATATCTAGATTGACTACATCTCCTGCTTTAAGAATTTTTTCTCCGGGGATACCATGACAAATGACATCGTTAACTGAGGTGCAAATAGCAGCTGGAAAAGGAGGGTAGCCAGGGGGTTGGTAGTTCAACGGTGCTGGAATGGTTTTTTGTACATCCCGCATATAAGCGTGGCAAATTCGATCTAGCTCGGCAGTGCTGACGCCCACTTTGACATGAGGCGCAACATGATCAAGCACTTCACTGGCTAAGCGGCCAGCCTCGCGCATCCCTTGGATGTCTTTCTCGGCAGTAAATACACTATTCATGGCAATATTATCAACGACTTGGTGGTTTTTAGTGGATCTTCAATGCTTAATTAATAGGCAAGTAGGTACTTTTCATAAAATTAGAGCGCTGTTTGTCACGGCTTTTGCTGGAGTGCGTTGGCTAGGTTCTTGATCTTTAAGCTATAATTTACTCATCAGGACAATTTTTGGACTGAAATCGCGGGTTAAGTCTTCCAGGGTGGCGTTTTTTAGCGCAGCTATGGCTTAATCTTAGAAAAAACCCTTAGGAGATGTTATGTCAGTAACAATGCGCCAAATGATTGAAGCCGGTTGCCATTTTGGTCACCAAACCCGTTTCTGGTCCCCAAGAATGGCCCCTTATATTTTCGGCCATCGCAACAAAATTCACATTATCAATTTGGAAAAAACATTGCCAATGTTTCAGGATGCCCTGAAATTTGCGAAACAAATTGCTGCTAATCGTGGGACTATCTTATTCGTTGGTACTAAGCGTCAGTCACGCGAGATCATTGCTGAAGAAGCGACTCGTGCTGGTATGCCTTATATCGATAGCCGTTGGTTAGGCGGTACGCTCACTAATTTCAAAACTGTTAAAGGCTCCTTAAAGCGTTTAAAAGATATGGCTGTTGCTAAAGAAGCAGGCGATTGGGAAAAGCTTTCCAAGAAAGAAGCTTTGACCAATGATCGCGACCTCGACAAATTACAAAAAGCACTCGGCGGTATTCAAGATTTGAATGGTGTTCCAGATGCTATTTTCGTCGTGGACGTTGGCTATCACAAGATTGCAATTACTGAAGCCATCAAGCTTGGTATTCCAGTGATCGCTGTAGTGGATACCAACCACTCACCCGAAGGTATTGATTACATCATTCCAGGTAATGATGACTCCAGTAAAGCAGTGCTGCTCTACGCTCGCGGTATCGCTGATGCGATTCTTGAAGGTAAGGCCGCCTCAACTCAAGCTGTATTGACCGCTATTAAAGAAGGCGAAGAAGAGCTTGTTGAAGAAGGGAAAGCTGAATAATGGCCGCTATTACCGCTGCAATGGTTGGCGAGTTACGCGCCAAAACTGATGCCCCGATGATGGAGTGCAAGAAGGCCTTAACTGAGGCTGATGGCGATTTGGCTAGAGCTGAAGAAATTCTGCGTGTGAAGTTGGGAAGTAAGGCTGGTAAGGCCGCTTCTCGTGTTACCGCTGAAGGCATTGTGACTTCTTACATTGACGGCACTACTGGTGCTTTGCTTGAAGTGAACTGTGAGACTGACTTCGTTTCCAAGAACGATGATTTCTTAGCGTTTACTAGCGCATGTACTAAGTTGATCGCTGAGAAGAATCCAGCTGATGTTACTGCCTTACTTGCTTTGCCATTGAACGACTCTACTGTAGACGTCATTCGTAGTGCATTGATCGGTAAGATCGGTGAAAACATCATGCCGCGCCGTTTTAAGCGTTTCTCTGGTAGTAGTAAATTGGTTTCCTACCTTCATGGCACGCGTATTGGTGTGATGGTTGAGTATGAAGGCGATGAGACTGCTGCGAAAGATGTAGCAATGCATATTGCTGCGATGAAGCCAGTGGCTTTGTCGATTGCTGATGTGCCAGCGCAAGCAATTGCTGTCGAGCGCAGTGTTGCTGTTCAAAAGGCTGCTGAATCTGGTAAGCCTGCTGAGATCGTTGAGAAAATGGTTGAAGGTTCTATTCAGAAATACCTCAAAGAGGTTTCTTTATTGAATCAAACGTTTGTTAAGAACGATAAGCAAACTGTTGAGCAAATGCTTAAAGCTGCAAATACAACGATTAAAGGCTTCACGATGTATGTTGTGGGTGAGGGCATTGAGAAGCGTCAAGATGACTTTGCTGCTGAAGTGGCTGCGCAAGTAGCTGCCGCTAAAGGCGCTTAATTTAGGGCCTTTTTTGCTGGGTTGCACTCAGTAAAGTCTGTTTTGCTCAAAAGGGCATGGAATCTCCGGTTTCCATGCCCTTTTGTTTGATCTGCACCAAGCCCTTTATAATTCGGGCAGAGTATTAAAAACTACTTAAAGATCAATAAGCTGAGCAAGTATGTTGCTTGGCAAATTACGGAAAATAAAACGATGCCAGCCTACAAACGTGTTCTCTTAAAGCTTTCTGGTGAGGCCCTCATGGGCGATGATGCTTTTGGTATCAATCCAGTCACTATTGATTCGATGGTGAAGGAAATTGCTGAAGTGGTCGGGAGCGGTGTTGAATTGGCAATCGTGATTGGTGGAGGCAACATCTTCCGCGGTGTAGCCGGTGGAGCTGCAGGCATGGATCGCGCTACCGCTGATTACATGGGAATGCTTGCTACGATGATGAACTCCCTTGCGTTGCAAGATGCTTTGCGTCAAAAAGGGATTGAGGCGCGCGTTCAATCCGCCCTCAGAATGGATCAAGTCGTAGAGCCATACATTCGTCCCCGGGCAATTCGTGCGTTGAGCGAAGGCAAAGTGGTGATCTTTGCTGCCGGTACAGGCAACCCTTTCTTTACTACCGATACAGCAGCGGCACTACGTGGTGCAGAGATGGGCGTGGAGATTATGCTTAAAGCAACTAAAGTGGACGGCATCTATAGCGCAGATCCGATGAAGGATCCTACCGCCACTCTATATAAAACAATTACTTTTGATGAGGCGATCATCAAAAATCTACAAGTCATGGATGCTACTGCCTTTGCATTGTGTCGTGACCGTAAATTACCAATTAAAGTATTTTCGATTCTTAAGCCAGGCGCTTTGATGCGCGTGGTGCGAGGTGAGCCAGAAGGCACATTAGTTCACGTTTAATAGGAGGCTTGATGTCCGCAGTAGAAATTAAAACAAACACCGATCAAAAGATGCAGAAGTCTCTCGAGGCTTTGAAGTCTAATTTGGCAAAAATTCGTTCTGGCCGTGCTAACCCGGGGATCCTCGAACACATTCAAGTTGACTACTACGGTAATCCAACGCCCCTGAGTCAAGTGGCCAGTTTAGGCTTGGCAGATGCAAGGACGATTAATGTTCAGCCATTTGAAAAGACCATGGTTGGCGCGATCGAAAAAGCGATTCGGGATTCTGACTTAGGTTTAAATCCGGCATCACAAGGAACAATTATTCGCGTTCCAATGCCTGCATTAACTGAAGAGCGTCGTCGTGATTTAACTAAAGTGGTTAAAAACGAAGGCGAAGATACGAAGATTGCAGTGCGTAATCTGCGTCGTGACGCCAATGAGCACCTTAAGCGCCTCACCAAGGATAAAGAAATTTCCGAAGATGACGAGCGCCGTGCAACCGACGAGATTCAGAAGATGACGGATCGTGCGGTGATCGACATTGACAAGATTGTTTCGGAAAAAGAAAAAGAGATCATGACGGTTTAGTCGTCAATGAGATCTTTTTAATCCATCTCGATGACCCGGCACACAAGCTCAACTCAAGTTGTCCCTGAGGTAAATGCCATTCCTCGACATGTTGCCATCATCATGGATGGTAATGGGCGTTGGGCTAGTCAACGATTTATGCCGCGTGTGGCAGGCCATTCTGAAGGCCTTGGTGCAGTGCGTAAGGTGGTTCAAGAGTGTAGAAAATTAGGGGTCGAGTACCTCACCATTTTTGCTTTTAGCTCTGAGAATTGGCGTAGACCACCCGAAGAGGTGGGTTTTTTGATGAAGCTTTTTTTGAGGTCTTTAAAAAGCGAAGTATCACGCTTAGCTGATAACGATATCGCTCTCAGGCTCATCGGTGATTTAAGCCGCTTTGATGACAGCATTCAAGAAATGGTGCAATTTTCTGAGCAAAAAACGGCTGCTTGTAAGGGTTTGACGCTCACCATTGCAGCAAACTATGGTGGCCGTTGGGATATTTTGCAGGCGATGCGTAAATGCTTGGAGAGTAACCCTGATTTGCAGCCCGATCAAATTACAGAAGAATTACTGCAACCCCATTTATCGATGGCGTATGCTCCTGAGCCAGATTTATTCATTCGTACCGGTGGCGAGCAACGGGTCAGTAACTTTCTGTTGTGGCAACTTGCCTATACCGAGTTATATTTCACAGATACCTTATGGCCTGATTTTGATGAGACACAACTGCATCAGGCGTTTAAATGGTTTAGTCAGCGCGAACGTCGTTTTGGTCGTACAAGTGCACAGTTGGCTTCTCAGCCAATGAGCGATGCCGTTTAAATAAACAAAACCTAATTCTGCCATGCTAAAAACCCGAATCATCACTGCCGCTGTTTTGCTGGCCGTACTTTTACCTATTTTGTTTTTGTTGCCGGCATTTTATTTGGGCGCGTTTTTTTTGATTGCATTCACAGCTGCAGCATGGGAGTGGAGTCGTATGATTGCCCCTCAGGCTAAATGGGCTGCAGTGCTTTATGCCTTGTTCTGCTTGGTAGTCATTCTTTTTTTACTTGGGATGCAAGCAGCAGCCTGGCAGTTTTCTCTTTTAATGATAGCGGTTCTGTTCTGGTTTTTTATCGCACCATTCATCCTGGCTAAAGGAATGGATCTTTCCTTTCAGAGATTCAAGCCTTTCTACAGCATCGTTGGCCTCATTATTCTGCCAGCCACTTGGTTTGCCTTGGTTTTCTTGCGCGAGCTAGGCCTCGTTTTTCTATTGACGAGTATTGCCTTGGTTTGGGTTGCTGATATTGGCGCTTACTTCATTGGAAAGGCATTTGGTAAACATAAGTTAGCTATTCAGATTAGCCCTGGTAAGTCTGTTGAAGGTGCAGTCGGTGGGCTTTTACTGTGCTATCTCTATGCTTTCTTATGCGTAGCTTACTTACCGCTTGGTGATAGTTTGTTTGGGGCGTGGGCCATTCGATTTGGCTGGGTGCCGATGTTTTTAATGGTAACCGTGCTGGCTGCCTTTAGCATCTTTGGCGATCTTTTTGAATCTCAACTAAAGCGCTTAGCTGGCGTCAAAGACAGCAGCTTTCTATTGCCTGGACATGGTGGAGTCTTAGATCGAGTTGATGCTTTGCTTCCTACAATGCCAATTGCCGCATTACTTGCCGGGTTGATTTAATGGGTTGTCGACAGGTTGCTATCTTAGGATCTACCGGATCGATCGGCGCGAATACCTTAGCAGTGATTCGCGCTCATCCAGAGCGCTT
The DNA here is from genome assembly GCF_030295705.1 of Polynucleobacter sp. TUM22923. Classification (NCBI taxonomy): domain Bacteria; kingdom Pseudomonadati; phylum Pseudomonadota; class Betaproteobacteria; order Burkholderiales; family Burkholderiaceae; genus Polynucleobacter; species Polynucleobacter sp. TUM22923. The sequence goes on along the minus strand of NZ_AP027274.1, from coordinate 1,137,486 downwards.
TAAGGTTGTAGCACTGACTGCTGAAAAACAAATCGAGCGCCTTGCCGAGCAGTGCATCGAATTTAAACCTGCTATTGCCGTAGTGGGAACCGCTGAAGGTGCTTCTCGTTTGCGCTCCTTATTGCAAAATCAGCACAGTAGTGTTCAAATTTTGTATGGCCCGCAATCGCTGGTGACTGCGGTAACAGAGTCGGGCTGCGATACCGTTATGGCGGCGATCGTAGGTGCTGCTGGCCTAGTCCCGACCTTGGCTGCTGCAAAAGCGGGCAAGAGAGTGTTGCTTGCGAATAAAGAAGCCTTAGTGATGTCCGGTCATTTGTTTATGCAAGCAATGCAGGATGGTGGTGGAGAGCTATTGCCGATTGATAGTGAGCACAATGCGATTTTTCAATGTCTGCCATTTGAATTTACCAAGACACCTGCTGAACATTTGGGCGTAGAAGAACTTTGGTTAACAGCCTCAGGTGGACCATTTAGAGATCGGTCAGTTGCCGATTTAGCGATGGTCTCTCCAGAGGAGGCTTGTGCGCATCCAAACTGGGTCATGGGAAAAAAGATTTCAGTAGATTCAGCAACGATGATGAATAAAGGTTTAGAGGTCATTGAGGCATTTTGGCTGTTTGGCTTACCTATAGAAAAAATTAAAGTATTGATTCATCCGCAGAGCGTCGTACATTCGATGGTGCGTTATCGTGATGGTTCGGTGCTTGCACAAATGGGGCAGCCAGATATGCGCACACCCATCGCCTATGGATTGGCATGGCCAGAGCGGATTGATGCCGGTGTTGCTCCGCTTAGCCTGACGCAATTAGCGGGTCTTAGTTTTTCAGAGCCGGACCTAAGCCAATTTCCCTGTTTGAATCTAGCATTTTTTGCTGCTAAAGCAGGGGGTACTGCGCCTACGATTCTCAATGCAGCTAATGAGATTGCCGTCGCAGCTTTTTTAGATAGGGGTCTCCCCTATCTCCAGATATCCGAAGTGGTCAATCGAACGCTCGATTGCCTCGCTTCTGTCCCAGCGGACTCCCTGGAGGTGATTTTGGCAGTAGATGCACAAGCACGCCAAATGGCGAGTCAATTGATTCAAACCCTGGAGTGAGTTATCCATGCAAGCTTTAATTACCCTGGCCTCATTTTTAGTAACACTGGGTGTGTTGGTCAGTTTCCACGAGTATGGCCATTTTTTGGCGGCACGTTTGTGTGGCGTCAAAGTGCTGCGCTTTGCCGTGGGGTTTGGAAAGCCAATCTATACCTATCGCGCTAAGAGCGGTACGGAGTGGGTTCTTGCTTCGATTCCCCTAGGCGGATACGTTAAATTATTAGATGGTCGCGATAGTGAGCAGTCGATCTCGTCGCAAGATCGAGCTAAGGCATTTGACAGTAAGCGCTTATGGCAGCGGTCATTCATCGTGGCGGCCGGGCCACTTGCCAATTTTCTGTTGGCGGTCATTTTATTTTCAGTGATTTACTTGAGTGGCGTCCCTCAATTACCTGCTCGCCTGCAGGCACCTGCAGAACAGTCGGTTGCGGCAAAAATAGGGCTCATTGAAGGTGACCAGGTTATTGGTTGGAAGTATCTTTCCTCAGGTCAAGTGAGTGGCGGCACTATTGAGCAGTTTGATGTAGTGCCTAGTTGGAATGCACTACGTTGGTTGCTCATGGATGCAATGACAGGGGAGCAGGGCTTTGCTTTAGAGATACAGACCCCGGGGGGATCGCGAGTAAACAAGGTATTTAAAAGCGAAGATTTGCCTCGGATTAGTCCTGAAACAGACCCCTTTAAGGCGCTGGGTATTTTGCCTAAAGTATCTACTCCGCCTGATTTGATCGAGCTCAAATTAGGGCCTTTAGACGCCATTGCTTTTGCTGGCGAGCGGGTTTATTTAATTACCAAGGTTTCCTTGCGGCTCATGATGGGCTTGTTTACTGGCACTACTGCTCTAAATCAGCTTGGGGGGCCCTTGAGTATCGCTGATATGGCTGGAAAGTCAGCACAGGTAGGGTGGCAACCATTTGTTGCCTTTTTGGCGCTCATGAGCATCAGTATTGGTCTTCTCAATCTGCTGCCACTTCCAATGCTAGATGGGGGTCAGCTCCTGTATGATGCATGGGAGTTGCTGGCTGGAAAGCGCATTTCAGTACCAATGCAGGAAAAGCTCCAAAAAGTGGGTTTTTTGCTGTTAGTTTCCCTTTCTTTGCTGGCATTGTTTAACGATTTGCAACGCTACCTTTCACCTTGAATTTTCATAACACTCCATTTCGTGCGTTAACCCATTTGCTGGCCCAAATTGCATTAATTGTTCTGGCGGGTTTGTCTACGTACGCTCATGCAGCAGATTCTTTTGTAGTCAAAGATATTCGTATCGAGGGTTTGCAACGGGTTGAGCCCGGAACGGTCTTTAGCTATTTGCCTGTTCAAGTTGGCGACACCTTTACTGAAGAAAAGGGCGCCGAAGCAATTAAGGCGCTTTACAGCACCGGCTTTTTCCGTGACGTTCAAATTCAGGCTCAGGGTAACGTCTTAATTGTGATCGTTGAAGAGCGTCCCACAATCTCCCGTATTGAATTTACGGGCATGAAAGAATTTGAGCAGGAAAACATTCGAAAGTCCTTAAGAGCAGTAGGCGTTGCAGAAGCCCGCTTTTACGACAAAGCCCTCATTGACAAGGCAGAGCAAGAGCTTAAGCGTGCCTATGTTGGCAAAGGCATGTATGCCGCTGAGGTAGTTGCTACAGTGACCCCAGTCGAGCGCAATCAAGTGGCGGTGTATTTCAATATTGATGAAGGCCCAGTAGCCAAAATTCAAGAAATTAACTTTATTGGCAACAGCGTCTTTAGTGAAGGCACTCTCAAAAGCGAGATGCAGCTAAAAACCGGCGGATGGCTATCTTGGTACAGTAAAGATAATCTGTACTCAAAGCAGAAGCTGACGGCAGACTTAGAGAATATTCGCTCTTACTATCTCAACCGTGGTTATCTTGAGTTTGTGATTGAATCGACTCAGGTCTCAATTACCCCAGACAAAAAAGGCATTTATCTCACCATTAGTATTCGTGAGGGCAATAAGTTCACGGTGAAGAATGTCCGCTTAGCTGGTGAGTTGCTGGGTAAAGAGGCGGAGTTCATGCAGTTGGTCACGCTTAAACCTGGTGATACTTTTTCTTCCGCTAAGTTGACTCAAAGCACTAAGGCTATCGCTGATCTACTGGGTTCTTATGGTTATGCCTTTGCTACGATCAACCCCCAGCCAGATATCCGTCGCGATCAAAGTGAGGTAGACCTTACTTTAGTGGTTGATCCAGGGCGTCGCGTATACGTACGCCAAGTCAATGTCACTGGTAACGCTAAAACACGTGATATGGTGATTCGTCGTGAGATGCGACAGTTTGAAAGCTCATGGTTTGATAGTGAGAAAATTGATTTATCTAAAAAGCGCTTAGGTCGACTTGGCTACTTTACCGAGGCAGATGTTGCCACTCAGGATGTACCAGGTTCGCCTGATCAAGTTGACGTCAATGTGAAAGTTAGTGAGAAGCCTACGGGCGCTGTAACGATCGGCGCTGGATTTTCCTCAACGGAAAAGCTAATCCTATCTGCCGGTATCAATCAAGATAACGCCTTTGGTACGGGAACTGCCGTAGGTTTGAACGCCTCTTTGGGTAAGATCAACCAAAGTTTGGCCTTATCAAACTACGACCCTTACTTTACGGAAGACGGCATTAGCCGTTACACCGATCTGTACTACCGATCATCCAAGCCTTTGTATTACGTAGGCGACCCTGACTACCAAATTAAGACTGTTGGTTCGAACATTAAATTTGGCGTACCGTATACCGAAGTCGATCGGGTCTTTTTTGGAACGGGTATTGAGGTATTTAGTATTTATGCAACGCAAAATACGCCAATTCCATATCAAAATTATGTCAAAAGTTATGGTGGAACTGTCCCTGGCCGCTTGCAGACCTATAACGTTCCACTGACAGTGGGCTGGTCTCGTGACGGACGTGATAGTGCATTAATTCCATCAACTGGATCACTCCAGCAGCTAAACGCGGAAGTGGGAACCCCAGTCGGGGACTTAACTTTCTACCGAATCTTCGGGCAGTATCAAAAGTACCACTCGTTTTCAAAGGGTAATATTCTGTCCTTTAACGGTGAGGTAGGTTACGGCGAAGCTTACGGAAACAAGCCTTTCCCGATTACTAAGAACTACTACGTCGGTGGTATCGGCTCAGTTCGTGGATATGCTCCTGGCTCGCTTGGGCCCACTTTCAAAAATGACCTTACAGGATTAAATCAGCCAACCGGCGGACAGTCCAAGATTGTTTCTAATATTGAATATACGGTTCCTGTTCCGGGATCTGGCATCGACAAGACTTTACGGGTATTTACTTTCCTAGACGGCGGTAATGTATTTGGTGAGAATATTAACTTGGTCTTACGCTATTCTTATGGCTTAGGTTTATCATGGATATCACCATTGGGTCCGCTGAAGTTCAGTTACGGTATTCCGATCAAATCGTTACCAACGGATAATATTCAGCGTTTGCAGTTCCAGGTGGGTACGGCGTTTTAATTGTTCAAGGAAAGTGTTATGAAATTTAATCAATCTACAAAATGGATTCAAGTGGGCTTGTTAGCAGCCTTATCCTCACTCGCGCTGCCACAGGCATTCGCACAAGATGCAGGGACTCGAGTCGCAGCTGTGAACGTTGAGAAAGTATTTAACGAGTCCAATTTGGCAAAAGCTAGCCAAACTAAGCTCCAAAATGAATTCATGAAGCGTCAGAATGAAATTCGTGACAGCGCACAAAAAATTAAATCTGCAGCAGAAAAGTTAGATCGCGATTCAGCGGTTATGTCCGAAGCAGATCGTGTGCGTCGCCAGCGAGAATTAGCTGATCAAGATCGCGAACTCCAGCGTAAGCAACGTGAGTACACCGAGGATCTCAATCAGCGTAATTTTGAAGAGCGTGCAAAGATTGCTGAAAAAGCAAATCAAGCTCTCAAGATCATTGCTGATCAGAGAAAAATTGATGTGATTATTCAGGATCCTGCGTATGCCAATCCTAAGGTTGATGTCACTGATGATGTCATCAAGGCCTTAAATAACCTTAAGTAATTCGTATGTCTACCGCCCTCGACCTGGCCGAACAGTTTCAAGTAAGCTTAGTGGGGGACGGCTCCCTTCTTTTAGAGGGCCTTGCGCCCCTTGAGAAGGCGCAACCAAACCAAATATCTTTTCTCTCAAATCCGCTTTATCGTAAGACCGCAGCTGATAGTTCAGCGGGCGCTCTGATTGTCAGTCAAGCGGATTTAGACTTCCTCCAGCAAGAGCCTGGATCTCAGCTTCAGTCTAGGGTGTATTTTGTTGCTAAGAACCCTTATGCAACGTTTGCCCGGTTTGCCCAATCATTTGCTCAGTTACGCGCGCCTGTTTATAAGCCAGGCGTTCACGGGAGCGCTGTAATCGATCCACAAGCGATGGTTCCTGCATCTTGTCATATTGGACCCTTTGTTCACATTGGAGCGGGCGTGATCTTAGGGGAGCGCGTGGTTTTACTGGGTAATAGCACCATCGCCCGCAATGCCAAAATCGCAGACGATACTTTGATTTATCCAAACGTATCGATTTATTCCGATATCACTATTGGTAAGCGTTGCATCATTCATAGTGGGGCCGTGATCGGCGCTGATGGTTTTGGTTTTGCTCCCGACTTTTCCGCTACTGGTGGCGAATGGGTCAAAATTCCACAGACTGGTACGGTAGTCATTGGCGACGATGTAGAGGTGGGGGCATCCACTACTATTGATCGAGGCGCAATGAGTAATACGATTATTGGAAGTGGCACAAAAATTGATAATCAAGTTCAGATTGCACATAACGTAATTATTGGTAGCTGCTGTGTGATTGCTGGATGTGCGGCTATATCAGGAAGTACCAAAATTGGGCACTTCTGCATTATTGGCGGCGCTGCCAATTTTGCTGGACATTTAACGATTGCAGATAGAACAACAGTCTCTGGTAACACCTCGATTATTCGCTCGATTACTGAACCAGGTCAGCACTTTACGGGTGTCTATCCCTCGATGCTGCATAGCGCCTGGGAAAAGAATGCGGCCATTCTTCGTGGGCTCGATAAAATACGTCAGCGTTTGCGTCTTCTAGATAAGCGTAATAGTGCAGAGTAGTGCAGCAGAATCTAATAACGGAATCTAATAACCGCGTTGTCTGTCCAGACCGACAACAATTAACAAACTTTAATATGCAGGTAAAAAAATGAGCAAAGCTATCGCAATCGATATTCATCAGATCCTAAAATTATTGCCGCATCGCTATCCCTTTTTGCTAGTTGATCGGGTGCTGGAAATTGAACCGCGTAAAAGTATCACTGCTCTTAAAAATGTCACAATGAATGAGCCATTTTTTCAGGGGCACTTTCCGGATTTTCCGGTGATGCCTGGCGTGTTGATCATTGAGGCATTGGCCCAAACTGCAGCGCTGCTCACTTTTTCGGAAGAGCGTGCTGAGGATGCGGTTTATTATTTTGCTGGTATTGATGGCGCTCGTTTTAAAAAGCCGGTGCTGCCAGGCGATCAGTTAATTATGACTGCCACCTTAGAGCGTGAGCGCGCTGGAATTTATAAGTTTCAGGTAAAAGCCACCGTAGACGGAGAGCTTGCTGCTGAGGCGAATATTACTTGTGCAGTTCGTACGAAGGGCGTGTGATGACTCGGATTCATACTTCTGCCATAGTTGACCCCCAAGCTGAAATTGCTAGTGATGTTGAGATTGGCCCTTATTCAGTGATTGGTCCAAACGTCAAAATCGGAGCCGGAAGTAAGGTGGGCTCACATACCGTAATAGAGGGTTACACCACTATTGGTAAGGAGAATACTTTCGCTCATTTTGCAGCCATTGGCGGACCGCCACAAGATATGAAGTACCGCGGTGAACCCACTCAATTGATTATTGGTGATCGCAATACAATCCGAGAGTTCACTACGATTCATACCGGCACAGCCCAAGATGAAGGCATTACCCGTATTGGAAACGATAACTGGATCATGGCCTATGTGCATATTGCGCACGATTGTCAGATTGGTAACAACACCATTTTCTCGAGTAACGCCCAAATTGCAGGGCATGTGCAAGTGAGTGATTGGGCCATCATGGGTGGTATGTCAGGCGTACATCAGTTTGTGCGGATTGGTCAGCATGCCATGTTAGGTGGTGCCTCTGCCTTAGTGCAAGACATTCCCCCTTTTGTCATTGCGGCTGGGGACAAAGCTTCTCCACATGGCATTAACGTGGAAGGATTAAAGCGTCGTGGGTTTTCAAGTGACACTATCTCCGCACTGCGGCAGGCCTATAAGGTTCTTTATAAAGATGGTCTGAGTTTTGAAGAGGCTAAGGTAGAGATTCAGAAAATGGTTGTTGCTAATGCTGCCGATCTTGCCACCGCTGAAAAACTAGCTGAGTTCCACGATTTTATTGCCGCATCTACGCGCGGCATTGTGCGATAGAGATTGGCCTAGTACCTAAGATGGTTTCTGGGTTAAGGCTGAGGTTAGCGTGTGTTGCTGGAGAGCCCTCGGGTGATTTACTGGCAGCGCCAGTATTAAGTGCGCTTAGGCAGATTCCGGATACATCGAATTTAGACGTTTTTGGTATTGGCGGGCCTCGTATGCAGGCTGAAGGTTTGCGCTCGGATTGGCCGATGGAGACCTTGAGTGTGCGCGGCTACGTTGAGGCAATCAAGCAACTGCCAGCGATTCTGCAGTTGCGACGAGAGTTGATCGCCTACCTCCTTGGCGAGGGTCGTCCAGATGTGTATTTAGGCGTTGATGCACCTGATTTCAATTTAGGGATTGAGCTCAATTTGCGTAAAGCAGGTATTCCAACGCTACACTTTGTGTCTCCTTCTATTTGGGCATGGCGTGCGGGGCGAATAAAAAAAATCGAGCAGGCTGTTGAGCGAATGCTTTGTATCTTTCCATTCGAACTTGATATTTATGAGCGGGCAGGAATCAGTGCTACTTACGTTGGTCATCCCTTAGCTAGTGAAATTCCCCTGGTGCCAAACCCCGTGTCAGCCAAGCAAAAAATAAGCGATTTACTGGGTTGCTCTATAAATCAACTAGATGGAACCATCATTGCCGTTCTCCCGGGTAGTCGCAGTTCCGAGATCGAATTAATTGCCCCTATTTTCTTTGAAACCATGATCGAGCTTGCTCAGCGGATGCCGGGGCAACAGCTTCACTTTTGTATTCCGGTGGCCACGCCCCGTTTACGTCAGCCACTCGAGGCTTTGCTTAAGCAAGCCCTCAACACCAATCCAGATCTGCATATTTATTTAATTGATGGTGAGGCCGACGCCATCCTTGAAGCATCTGATGTGGTGCTGATTGCGAGTGGAACAGCGACCCTACAAGCAGCGCTATGGAAAAAGCCTATGGTGATTTCTTATAAAGTACCTTGGCTTACGGCGCAAATTATGAAACGCCAAGGATATCTACCTTATGTAGGTCTGCCAAATATCCTGGCTGGAGAATTTCTAGTTCCCGAGTTACTGCAAGAGGCAGCTACCCCTCAAAAATTAGCGAGTGCTTTGCTTGACTGGCTTAATCATCCAGCAAAGGTAAGCGCATTAGTAACTCGATTTTCTGAGATTCATGAGACCTTACGGCGACCTACCGGCTTACTAGTTGCTCAGGCGGTTGCGCAAACAATTGCTGCTGGCAAGCATTCAGTTACGGCGTGAGCATACTTTAATGGGCTTGATTTGGGTGTGTGGAGTAGATGAGGCTGGCCGTGGGCCTCTCGCTGGGTCAGTAGTTGCGGGTGCCGTGGTGCTTGACCCTGATCATCCAATCGAAGGATTAAAAGATTCAAAGACTTTATCAGCCTCGCGCCGGGAATTTCTGTTTGAGCAAATCCAGCTCAAGGCAAAGGCCTGGGGTATTGGTGAGGCGAGCGCTGTAGAGATAGATGAAATCAATATTTTGCAGGCAACGATGTTGGCGATGCGTCGCGCCATTGAAGATCTTACAACGCGTTTAGGTGCTTGGCCAGATAAGGCTTTGATTGATGGTAACCGCTGCCCAAACCTACCCATTGAAGCGGAGGCCATAGTCAAAGGTGATACCAAAGAGCCAGCTATATCAGCCGCATCTATTTTGGCCAAGGTGACTCGTGATCGTCAAATGATGGCGCTGCATGAACGTCATCCTGAGTATGGTTTTGCTCAGCACATGGGTTATCCGACCGTAGCCCATTTTGCAGCTTTGCAAAAGTTTGGCGCATGCCAGGAGCATCGACGCAGTTTCTCGCCAGTACGTAAGGTATTGGCGCTGCATAGTCGATAATATAGCTATGAAAATAGAATTTATCAGCTCCAAAGATAATCCCTTGCTCAGGGAAATCCGCCTTTTACAGACTGCCGGTCCCAAAGGTCAAAAGGCTAGACTGACCTCAGGACATACTTTGCTGGAAGGCATTCATTTGGTGCAAACCTGGGTTGGTGATCCTGCGCTAAAGACATTGATTACCTCTGATCTGGGTCTGCAAAACCCAGAAATTTCTCAGGCCGTTTATGACCATGTAGAGATTTGCCCGGAAACGCGGGTGTACCAATTAGATAAGGGTTTGTGGGATCTAGTGAGTGACTTGGTCAACGCGCCGCACGTTGCTGGATTTTTAGATTTGCCTAAATCTAGTTTTGCATCACGACAGCCGGTAGCGACCTTATCGGGCGACCTTCTGATTTTGGATCGAATACAAGATGCTGGCAATGTTGGCTCAATGCTTCGCACCGCAGCAGCAGCAGGCTTTACACAAGTTGTCGCAATCTCTGGCTGTGCGCATTTATGGTCTAGCAAAGTAATGCGTGCTGCTATGGGAGCCCATCGATTATTAGATATCCATGAGGGCTGGTCAAGCCAGCAGGTACTCAGCGCAGTGACTGCGCCACTCTTAGCCGCTACAGCAGATGCCTCTTTAGAATTATTTAATATGCCTCAAGTGCTCATTCATCCAGTAGCTTGGGTGATGGGAAGTGAAGGCCACGGGGTATCAGAAGACTTATTGGCACAAGCAAAAGGCGTTTCAATCCCGATGGATCCTCGTATAGAGTCTCTCAATGTTTCCTCTGCAGCGGCGATTTGTTTATTTGAAACGGTCCGGGTACGTCGCAGCTAACCTAAGATTGTTCTATCGGACTTAATCGATTGCAGTACTGTCGTTGCGATCTCTTCAATCGATTTGCTGGTAGTTACTACCCAGGGTATCGATTCTTTTTTCATCATGGCAGTCGCCTCATTAATTTCGTAGCGGCAGTTTTCTAATTTGGCGTAATTACTTCCCGGGCGGCGCTCATTCCGAATTTCAGATAACCGTTCAGCATCAATCATGAGGCCAAAGATTTTGCTTCGGTAGGGAACCAGGTCTTTTGGTAACTGTCCACGTTCAAAATCTTCTGGAATCAGGGGGTAGTTGGCCGCCTTCATTCCATACTGCATTGCTAAATAGAGACTGGTTGGGGTTTTTCCCACTCTGGATATCCCCACCAGAATGACATCTGCCTCTGCCAGATTTTTATTGGATTGACCATCGTCATGTGCCAGGGAGTAATTAATGGCTTCAATACGGTTTTTGTAGGCCTCGGTATCGGCATTATGGTGCAGGCGATTCATGGCATGAGTCGATTTAATGCCTAAAGCCTGCTCTAGGGGCGCCACAAAAGTTTGGAACATGTCCAAAATCAAGCCATTGGCTTTCCCAACAATCTGATTTAGTTGCGGGTTCACTAAGGTGGTGAACACAATCGGCGGGACATCGTATTTTGAGGCGGCTTGGTTGATGCTAGAGACGGCGTCATGGGCCTTTTCGGTGCTATCCACAAAAGGAACCCGAATGTGCTTAAAAGTGGCCTCAAATTGCGCCAAAATAGACTGACTGAAGTTTTCAGCAGTAATTCCAGTGCCGTCAGAAACAATAAAAACAATGCGGGTTTGGGTGGACATCAGTTTGGCCTATCGGAGGTGGTCAGCACTACAATATGAAGTTATTGAAGTATGCCGCATTTTATGCCGCCGCTCGACCAGTTTTCCTACCTTAAGAGAGTATTTTATGTCCAACCAACAGCAACAAAATAGCAATGTAGCAAATGCCTATGTTTTGCCTTTTGAGCAACTCCGTATGACCGATGTTGAGTCTGTCGGCGGTAAAAATGCGTCACTAGGGGAGATGATTTCCCAGTTATCTTCCACTGGCGTGAGAGTACCAACAGGTTTTGCTACAACGTCTTTGGCTTTTCGAGATTTCTTGGAGCATAACAATCTAACCGAGCGGATTCAGAAGCGTTTAGAGAATCTCAACATTGATGATGTACGCGCTTTAGCTGAGGCCGGTAAAGAAATTCGTGGATGGATTGAGGCTGCCCCTTTTCAAACTCGCCTTGATGAAGAGGTTCGTGCAGCATTTAAGCAATTAGATGACTCGGGCAAAGGATCCTTTGCTGTGCGATCTTCTGCCACCGCAGAAGATTTGCCTGATGCCTCTTTCGCTGGCCAACAAGAAACCTTCTTGAATGTGGAAGGGATCGACGATATTCTTAAAAAGATTCGTGAAGTATTTGCCTCTCTTTATAACGATCGTGCGATCTCTTATCGTGTTCACAAGGGTTTTGCTCATGCTGAAGTAGCGCTATCAGCGGGTATTCAGCGAATGGTGCGCTCTGACTTGGGTGCGGCCGGCGTAATGTTCACTTTAGATACTGAGTCTGGTTTTGAAGATGTCGTATTTATTACTTCAAGCTATGGTCTTGGCGAAACTGTTGTGCAAGGCGCAGTGAACCCAGATGAGTTTTATGTTTTCAAAACGACCTTAGCTTTAGATAAGAAGGCGATTATTCGTCGATCTTTGGGTTCAAAGCTTATTCAGATGCAATTTGCGCCTGCAGGTTCGGCAGAAAAAGTAATGACGGTAGATGTTTCTCCAGAAATGCGCAATCGTTTTTCTTTGGAAGATGCAGACATCACAGAGTTAGCAAAATACGCTGTGATTATTGAAAAGCATTACGGTCGCCCAATGGATATCGAGTGGGGTAAAGATGGTCAAGATGGCCGTATGTATATTTTGCAAGCGCGCCCTGAGACCGTGAAGAGTCAAGCTGCTGGCCAAGTAGAAATGCGCTACAAGTTAAAAGGCAGCTCTAAAGTATTAGCCAAAGGTCGTGCGATTGGTCAGAAGATCGGCGCCGGACCGGTGCGGATCATTCGTGATCCTAGCGAAATGGATCGAGTGCAGCCAGGCGATGTCCTAGTGGCTGACATGACTGATCCAAATTGGGAGCCAGTGATGAAGCGGGCGGCAGCGATTGTGACTAATCGTGGTGGGCGTACTTGCCACGCCGCCATTATTGCGCGTGAGCTAGGTGTTCCTGCGGTAGTAGGTTGTGGTGATGCCACAGAGCACTTGCAAGACGGCATGATGGTGACTGTGTCTTGTGCAGAGGGTGATGAGGGCCACATCTATGATGGCTTGATTGATACGGAAGTTACTGAGATTTCTCGCGGTGTATTGCCAGAGATTCCAGTGAAGATCACCATGAACATTGGTAATCCTCAACTGGCTTTCGATTTCTGCCAAATTCCGAATGCTGGGGTTGGCTTAGCTCGCCTTGAGTTCATTATTAACAACTACATCGGCGTTCATCCCCGTGCAGTTTTAGAGTACCCCAATATTGAGCCGGACTTAAAGCGTGCTGTTGAGAGTGTTGCACGCGGTTATGCAAGTCCTCGTCAGTTTTATGAAGACAAATTGGTTGAAGGTGTAGCTACGATTGCTGCCGCCTTCTATCCAAAACCCGTGATTGTCCGTCTGTCAGACTTCAAATCCAATGAGTACAAGAAGCTGATTGGTGGCTCACGCTACGAACCAGATGAAGAGAACCCAATGCTGGGTTTCCGTGGCGCCTCCCGCTATGTCTCTGCAGACTTTGGCGAGGCTTTTGCTATGGAGTGTGCGGCAATGAAGCGTGTTCGCGAAGATATGGGCTTGGACAACGTAGAGATCATGATTCCTTTTGTACGCACCATTAAGCAAGCGGAACGGGTCATCGATATGATGGCTAAATTGGGCCTCAAACGTGGCGAGAAGGGCTTACGCCTCATCATGATGTGTGAGATTCCATCCAATGCCATCTTGGCGGATCAGTTCTTAGAGCACTTTGATGGCTTCTCTATTGGCTCTAACGACATGACTCAATTAACGCTTGGTTTAGATCGTGACTCTGGAATGGAGTTATTGGCCATTGACTTTGATGAGCGTGACCCTGCAGTTGAGTTCATGATTGCTCGCTCGATTGAGGCCTGCCTCAAGCAAAACAAATATGTCGGTATTTGTGGTCAAGGTCCTTCTGATCATCCTGACTTTGCTCGTTGGTTAGTTGCTAAGGGCATTACCTCCATCTCACTCAATCCGGATAGCGTAGTTGCTACTTGGGAAATGCTGGGCAAGACTGAGGCGTAATGCTGGGCAAGACTGAGGCGTAATGCTGGGGCGTAATACTGAGGTGTAATACGCCTCTTCTTGAGATCGATATACCAATTACCAATCGATCCAACAAAAAAGCCTAGACAAAAAATCTAGGCTTTTTCTTTAGTAGATAGCTGGTATTGAGGAACTATATTTTAGAATTTGTTTTTGCTTTAGCTACTGTTTTCGATACAGTCTTTGCTTTACCCCTTGCTGGAATTGACTGCTTAGGGCTCAGTTTATTTGGTACGGCGCTAACTTTTTTTACTACTTTCGTTGAGGGGATCTTGACAGCTTTATAAATAGGCACCGCACCCATTCTTTTGGCTGGCGAAGAAATCGATCTAGATAGGTTCACACCTGACCAGCTAGGCTCTGCAATCGAGTTAAAAGCGGCGCGTAACTTTTCACCCCATGACTGATGGATCATCTGGTAGTAGGGGTTAGTCTCATCTAGGGTGACTAATTTTGTTGCTTGAAACGCATTCCTTTCGTAGACCAATAGGTCCAAAGGGAGACCCACTGAGATGTTGCTTTTCAGCGTGGAATCCATTGAGATGAGGGCACACTTAGTTGCTAAATTGAGAGGGGTTTCAAATGTAATTACTCTATCTAAAATAGGCTTTCCATATTTGGATTCACCGATTTGAAAATAGCAATTCTCTGGAGTGGCTTCTATAAAATTTCCGGCAGAATACAGATTGAATAACCTTGTGCGCTCATTTTTTACCTGGCCACCAAAGATAAGACTGCAATTGAACTCAATGCCAGATTTTTCTAAAGATTCGTGATCGCGATCATAAACTTGCTTAATGGCATTGCCAACAACGACCGCAGCATCATGTGCATTTTCAACGTTCCATAGATTCTTGCCGTTGAGTAGTTGTCCTTGACGTAGAATTTCTTTGACTGCTTGGGTAATGGCAAGATTGCCTGCACTCATCAGAGTAAAAAATCGGTCATTATCTTTTTGAAATAAGGACATTTTACGAAATGTACCAATTTGATCTACGCCCGCATTGGTGCGCGTATCCGATAAAAAAACAAGTCCGTCTTTTAGGCAAAGCCCAACGCAATACGTCATGCCACAACTCCCTTTTATTCTTATTGTGATCTACAACTCGAAATTATCTCTTATTTTGTGCTTAAGCAACCTTCTTAAGCATCAGAATAGCGGACTTAAAAGTCTTTTCAGGAAACTTGATTAATGGAGATACTAGCGCTAAGCTCTTCGCCTTCGCCGCCTGAACGGACACCTTTTACAGGGGCTGCAGAATAGTAGTCTCTGCCTATCGCTAGGCGAATATGCCGTGAGTCAACCAAGCAAGAATTTGTAATATCTATGCTTGTCCAGACACCTTGATTGATGTCGGTGCAAAAATCAATCCAAGCATGACTAGCTAAATTAGGAGATTCTTCCGCAAAGAAATAGCCGCTGACGTAGCGTGCTGGTATACCAGAGGCACGACATAGCCCGAGCATGATATGAGCGTGATCTTGGCAGACACCTGATCTAATAGCAAATGATTGCGCTGCAGTAGTGGCAAAATTAGTTTGCCCTGGAAAATATAAAATAGCAGCCTGTACCGCAGCAGCTAAAGTTAAAACTGCTGTAACTGAATTCGTTGTGGGAAGTGTTTCTGCGAAAAACTTCAACATCTCTGGAGTGGGTTCAGTTAAGTGCGTTTGTTGAAGTAGGTAATATGGAGAGACCGCTTTGGGTTCGTCAATAAATTCATAATTATCTTGCGTATGCACCTCTCCTTCTGCCTCAATCATCATTGAGGTATAGGGACTCTCTTGGGTAAAAATACTGCATTGATTCCCGAATGCGTCGCTTGAATTGCTGGCTTTCATGGGCGTGCTGATTTTCCATCTATCAATAGTCTGACCAGTGACTTGGGGTGGAGTCAGCCGTAACTCTTGGATGGAGTAGTGTACCGGAGTGTCATATCGATATTCCGTACGATGGCGAATTTTAAGGTGCATATTGATCTGATAACCTTTTAAGCTACCGCTAGCGGTATGAGGTAGGCATTACTAAATTCATCAGCAATATGATTAATTCGCTCTAGGAACTCCTCAATAAATTCCTCAAGTCCTTGAGTGAAGACTTCGTCAATGTCGGAGTAATCAAGGCTAGCCTTGAGTTTGCCTAGCAGTCTTTCAATTTCTTTTGATTGCTGATTTTTAATTTCAGAGACTAGCTGAATTAATTCGTTGATGCAGCAGACTAGGGAACGGGGCATCTGCTTATTAAAAATTAGGAGTTGTGCTACTTTTTTAGGGGTCACTTGGTCTGAATAAATTTGGCGATAAATTTCAAAGGCGGATACTGAGCGAAGTAGGGCGGCCCAATGGTAGAAGTCAAAGAAATTGTTGTTATCTTCCTCTTTTGGCTCTAATATTCCCGTTTGATTTGATGTTATTTTTTTATCGATGTGCAATGCTTTTAGAATGGCCTGGTCTTCATACTTAGTTTGTAAAATACGGGCTGTATTATCGGCGCGCTCTAGTAGGGTGCCGATATTAATAAAGTAGAAGGCTTCATTCTTGAGCATCGTACCGTGCATTACCCCTCTGAATAGATGGCAGCGATGCTTAACCCACTCGAGTAGGCGGCTAGGATCAGCCTGATGGCGAGCCAGTATTTTCCAATCCAGGTATGAGCCTGAAGCGGGTTTGAGTTGGTGACCTTTGCTTCTTGACCTGACCGGGTTAAAACTGGAAGTTTAAGGGACTTGGTTTTGTCTTCTAATTTGCATTCATGCAGGCCCCTGCCAGGCCGCCGGAGGCCCCCCCCGCGCATGTTTTTTCACACTCGTTCTTGTTTTTCTTTGCGTCGAATCTGTGTCGACTCGGCGTCGATTCAAGTCTGCAGTTTGCGCTTTGGCTTGTTGAATAACTCAAACAAATCGGCCTTGGCCTTTTGCATCTCATGGGCCGCTTGCAGATCGGTTCTTTCTTTGGCCCGAGCCAGCAAATCTTCAAGCGTGATGCCCGCTTTGAACTTGACCAAACCCCTGTCGTTTAGTTGCACCAATCGCTCCAGCGGCGTCTTCGCATCTTTGTTCTTGTAGACCTTTTTAACCTTCCCTTTGTCACACACCACCTCGGTGGCAAACAAGCAAGGACGGTGCAAATTGAGCCACGAATTGAACACACCTTCATAGAACGCATTGATGGGTTTTGCGTACTTCTTTGGAATGTGGCTGTAGCCCATATGCTTCCTGACCACACTGGCATTCTTGCTCTCTGCCAAGGCGTTGTCGTTACTTTGACGGGCACGTGATTTGGTCTGCTCGATACGCAACTTTTCTAGCATTTTGGCCACCTTGTGGTTGATGTACTCCGAGCCGTTGTCAGAGTGGAACCCTTCAATCTCAAACGGGAACTGCGCAATCACCGCCTGCAGAATCGGCAGTAAATATGCCTCACTGATGCCCTCTACACAAGCCTCTACTTGCCACTGGCTGACGCTGTCCACGCAGGTGATGTGGTAGACCCCTTTGAGGCCATCCAAATCACCTTGGTGGACGCTGTCAATGCGTACCCAGCCCGCACGTCCATTGGGCCTGGGTGCCTTGCGCACGCCAATGGAGTTGCACACCGATCGGGTCTTGGTGAAGCTGACGCGAAGTTTTTGGTAGCCAGCACTTTTGCGCAGGTTGTACAGGTGCGCGACCGACAGACCGGCCAGGCGCTCGTAGTCCTTGTCGCCGTATACCGTGTAGGCCCGGCGCAATAGGTGGGCGATGGCCGGGCCACAGACATCTTCATTGGCGCGATCTACCTCCACGAGCAGTGCGACATCGACAGCTGTGTACTTGCGGGTGAAGGGGGCAGCAGGGGCGCGGTAGCGTTTGGCCAGGGGCACAGGTGCCAGGCGGTTCTCCTGCCAGCGCGCTACCAGGCGGGTGATCTGAGGGCGACTGTAGCCGCTGGTGTGGCGCAGGTAGGCCAGTACCACGCCGCGATCATGTTTGCCGCACTGGCGGTACTCAAAGCGCTTGAGAACGCGGCTGATGTGTTCGTAGCGCTGGGCGTCACCAACGCCTGCGGCGAGCGTGAATTTGACTTCTGGGGTTGCATCCAGAAATTCCTGCAGTTGCGCAATCGTGCGCAGCTTTGTCTCGTCCATGTTGATCACCATCCTTGGATGATCAAGCCAATGGCAGTTGGGCCTGAAACCTACCCCTTCAGGCTCATTTCTGGTTGGAAATACGTGCGCCGTTCAGGCTCATACCTCATTGGACAAGGCTAGCCTCAAGGATGCGTTGCAATTCAAGCCAGGTTGTATTTTGGGTTTCCCATACTTCAGAGGTGATTCTGCCGCGAATGACGCGGGCATTTTCTCTGGCACCAAATAAGCAGGAGACAATGCTAGAGGGGTTACTGGTTTCATAGATCATGAAATCCAGTACATTCTCACGATTAATTACCGCATATTGTTTGTAGAAAGCACCTTCAAGCTTGGAAATTGTTAGGAGCTTCTTCCAGCTTTGCTCTAAAAATTCTGCAGGCTGTGGAAGTAGGGACGTTTGGTGATTGACATCGAGCATGCGAGCTGTATTTTCTGCTCGCTCTGTGTAGCGTGCCATCCAGTAAAGACAATCCGCGGTCCGGCTCAGCATGTTTGACTCCCTTTCATTCCTCTAGCACCCAAGTATCTTTGGTACCACCACCTTGAGAGGAGTTCACTACTAAAGAACCCTCCTTCAGGGCAACTCGAGTTAATCCCCCTGGTACCATCTTGATGGTTTTTCCTGACAGCACGAATGGCCTTAGGTCAATATGGCGAGGGGCTATGCCAGACTCTACAAAGGTGGGGCAGGTCGATAAAGCCAGTGTGGGTTGCGCTATATATTGATTAGGGTTGGCTACTAGGTGGCCTCTGAATTCTTCAATTTCTGCTTTGGTGGATGCTGGGCCCACCAACATGCCGTAACCACCAGCACCATGAGTGAGTTTGACAACCAGCTTATTTAGGTTAGCTAAGGTATACGCAAGATCGCCTGGTTTTCTACATTGAAAAGTAGGTACATTATTGAGAAGTGGTTTTTCACCCAAATAAAACTCGATCATGTCAGGGACATAAGGATAAATAGATTTGTCATCAGCAATACCGGTGCCAATTGCGTTTGCTAAAGTAACATTGCCCGCACGATAAGCAGTTAACAATCCAGCAACACCCAGGGTGGAGTCAGAGCGAAACGAGAGTGGGTCTAAAAAATCATCGTCTACTCGGCGGTAAATAACGTCTACCCGCTCAGGCCCTTGAGTTGTTCGCATAAATACTTGTTCATTTTTAACAAAGAGATCCTTACCTTCAACTAATTCAACACCCATTTGTTGTGCAAGGTAGCTATGCTCAAAATAAGCGGAGTTATACATGCCCGGGGTAAGAACAACTACGTTTGGTTTTCTAACATCATCCGGCTTCACAGACTTGAGACATTCCAAAAGAAAGTCTGGATAGTGTTCGACAGGGGCAACGCGATATTGCTGAAAAAGATCGGGGAATAGACGCATCATCATCTTGCGATCCTCAACCATGTATGAAACACCCGAAGGCACACGCAAGTTGTCTTCTAAAACGAAGAATTCACCCTCACCAGCTCGCACAATATCAATTCCGGCAATTTGCGCGTAAATATCTTTAGGTATCTTGACGTTACGCATCTCAGGTCGATATTGCGCGTTGTTATAAATTTGTTCGGCGGGAATAATGCCTGCTTTAATAATATTTTCTTCGTGATAAACGTCGTAAATAAAGTGGTTGAGGGCTCTGACTCTTTGACGCAATCCGGCCTCGAGTAATTCCCATTCTTTGGCCGTGAAAATTCGGGGCACTTGATCAAAGGGGATCGTGCGTTCTGAACCGAGATCATCACCGTACACGGCAAATGTAATTCCAACACGTCTAAAAATGAGATCGGCTTCTGCCCGCTTGAGACCCATAAGGGAATCGCTCTGCTTCAAAAGCCACTGTTGAAATGCCTGGTAATGAGGGCGTGCTTTACCGCCGGAATCGAGCATTTCATCATAAGGGGCATTCATGCATTTAAGGTAACCGATCCAAGTCGGTACTCGAGGATCATTTGTGCAGACATGGTGCCTTTATGCACTTTATTGGTGCATAGTTCCTTCGTTAAGCGTTCAAATCACCTCTAGCGATACGACCTTTCTGTACTTCCCATTCCCGTTCCTTGGTAGCAGCCCGCTTGTCATGCTGCTTTTTACCCCTTGCTAAACCAATTTCGCACTTCACATTTCCTTTGGAGAAATGCAAATTAAGCGGAACCAGGGTGTAGCCCTTTTGCTCTACTTTGCCAATGAGCTTCTTAATTTCAATGGCATTGAGCAAGAGTTTGCGAGTACGAGTGCTGTCCGGAACAATATGGCTTGAAGCCGAGAGTAGGGGGGTAATGTGGCAGCCAATCAGGAATAGCTCCGCCTGACGAATGACAACATACGCTTCTTTGACGTGCACGCGACCAGCGCGGATGGCTTTAACTTCCCAGCCTTCCAGCACTAGACCTGCCTCGAACCGTTCCTCGACAAAATAATCGAAGAAGGCTTTTTTGTTATCGACGATACTCATATTTATTTAGCTTCTCAAGATCGATTATGGCAGACGTATACAAGACCGTATTAATTGGCCAGTCAGCCGACCGCATGTATGGCTTGGTAACGGATGTTGCTCGTTACCCAGAGTTCCTGCCCTGGTGCGGCGGAGTGGAAATTTTCGAGCAATCGGAGACCATTTTGGACGCCAAAATCAACATCCAATTTAAGGGTATTACACAGTACTTTCATACTCGGAACATTAATCACCGCCCCGAAACCATTGATATGGTCTTTGTGGATGGGCCTTTTAAGCATTTTTCAGGGCAATGGAATTTTATTCCCCTGAAAGAAAATGCCTGCAAGGTAGAGTTCAAGCTCCACTGGGAGTTCAAGAGCGTCATATTGGATAAGATTATTGGCCCCGTGTTCGGTCATATTGCTGGTACTTTTGTGGATTGTTTCGTAAAGCGCGCTGAAGACCTTGATGGGCAATAAGTCATTGGAAATCCTGATTTGTGATGCCCGATTGGGGGCTCCAATACCGACCCCATTTGTATTCCATCTGACCTCAGATGAGATCCCAACTGTTGGTCTGGCCTTACTGAGGGCGGGTATTGCTAAGAGCCCCACAGACCCTGTATTGGCTAGAAAAGGTTGTTTTGGTGTTTTTGGTAAGCGTAAGGAGTGGGACAGCCCGATCTACGCTGGAGACCGGTTAGAGCTCTATTCAGCATTGCTGATTGACCCCAAGACTGTTCGTCGCAAGAAAGCCAATCAGAACCAAGATGCTAAATTCCAAGCGGCCGCGGCCAAAAGGAAGGCTAGAAGGCTATAATCTGTTTTTGCGATTAGGGGTTTTGCATGCGAATCATTCAAAAAGCACTCACATTTGATGATGTGCTCCTCGTACCGGCTTACTCGTCGGTACTTCCTCGAGATGCCAGCTTGGCAAGTAAATTAACTCGAGATATTTCACTCAATACACCGTTGGTGTCTGCTGCCATGGACACTGTTACTGAAGGCCGCTTGGCTATCGCCATGGCTAGTGAAGGTGGTATTGGCATTGTTCATAAGAACTTAAAGCCAGCCGAACAGGCGCGTGAAGTGGCTAAAGTAAAGCGTTATGAATCTGGTGTCTTGCGTGATCCTATTACGATTGGCCCCGACGCTACTCTGCGTCAAGTGATTCAGCTTTCTCGTGAGCATGGCTTTTCTGGTTTCCCTGTTTTAACTGGCAAGGAAGTGGTGGGCATCATCACCAACCGTGACTTACGCTTTGAAGAAGATTTAGATGCGCCGGTAAAAACCAAGATGACACCACGTGATCGTTTGATTACTGTGAAAGAGGGTTGCTCCCTAGAGGAAGCTAAACGCTTGATGAGTCAACACCGCCTAGAGCGAGTGTTGGTTGTCAATGATCGATCTGAGCTTCGTGGTCTGATCACTGTAAAAGATATTCTGAAGGCTACTGAGCACCCCAACGCTTGCAAAGACAGCGAAGGCAAATTGCGCGTAGGCGCTGCAGTTGGTGTGGGTCCTGATAATGATGAGCGTATCGAACTCCTTGTTCGTGCTGGGGTTGATGTATTGGTGGTTGATACTGCTCACGGCCATAGTCAAGGTGTCTTAGATCGCGTCAAATGGATTAAGAAAAACTATCCTCATATTCAGGTGATTGGTGGAAATATTGCTACTGGCGAAGCTGCTAGAGCGTTAGCCGACCATGGCGCCGATGGTGTGAAGGTGGGTATTGGCCCCGGCTCTATTTGCACCACCCGAATTGTTGCTGGTGTTGGTGTTCCCCAAATCTCAGCGATTGTGAATGTAGCTGCGGCACTGAAGGGCACCGGCATTCCATTGATTGCGGACGGTGGTGTTCGCTATTCAGGCGATGTGGCAAAAGCATTGGCTGCAGGCGCTAGCTCGGTCATGATGGGCGGCATGTTCGCCGGTACTGAAGAGGCGCCTGGGGAAGTATTTCTTTATCAAGGTCGTTCATATAAAAGTTATCGCGGCATGGGTTCACTAGGCGCAATGGCTGACGGTTCTGCCGATCGATATTTTCAGAGCGATATCAGCGCTGCCAATGCTGAGAAGCTGGTGCCAGAGGGTATTGAAGGTCAAGTGCCTTATAAAGGTAGCGTTCTGGCTATCTTGCATCAGTTGACTGGCGGTATTCGTTCTTCAATGGGTTACCTTGGCTGTAAGACGATCGACGAGTTACATGAAAAAGCGAATTTTGTGGAAATCACCTCAGCTGGCGTGCGTGAATCGCATGTGCATGATGTGAAGATCACCAAGGAAGCCCCGAACTACCATATTGATTAAGGCTGTTGCTGCCGTGCATGACAAAATACTGATTCTCGACTTTGGTTCACAAGTCACCCAACTGATTGCTCGGCGCGTTCGCGACGCCCGAGTCTATTCTGAAATTCATCCCTACGATTGCGATCCTGAATTCATTCGCCAATTTATTCAAGAGCAGGGCGGCAAAGGCATTATTTTGTCTGGGGGTCCAAGCTCAGTAACTGAGGCAGACAGCCCTCGTGCACCTCAAATTGTGTTTGAGCTCAATGTTCCTGTTTTGGGGATTTGCTATGGCATGCAAACGATGGCAACCCAATTGGGTGGTGCTGTTGCTTCTGCAGAATCCTTAGGTAAGGCGCGTGAGTTTGGGTACGCTGAGGTTAGAGCGCATGGCCATACGAATTTACTCAAAGGCATTCAAGACTTTTCGACTACTGAAGGCCACGGCATTCTGAAAGTATGGATGAGTCATGGCGATTCCGTTACGACTCTGCCTCCTGCTTTTCAATTGATGGCTTCTACGCAGTCCTGTCCGATTGCGGGCATGGCTGATGAAGCACGTCGCTTTTATGCTTTTCAGTTTCATCCAGAAGTTACCCATACATTACAAGGTACCGCGATCATTGAGCGTTTTGTCCATGAGATCTGCGCTTGTAAACCAGATTGGGTAATGGGCGATTACATTAGCGAAGCCGTTGAACATATTCGTAAGCAGGTGGGTAGTGATGAGGTAATTTTAGGGCTCTCAGGTGGAGTCGATTCCAGTGTGGCAGCAGCGCTGATTCACCGTGCTATTGGTGATCAACTGACTTGTGTTTTTGTTGATCATGGCTTACTTCGTTTAAACGAAGGCGACATGGTGATGGAGATGTTTGCACGCAATCTGGGCGTCAAAGTCATTCGTGTCAATGCGCTTGAGAAGTTCATGTCTGAATTAGCTGGGGTTTCTGATCCAGAGGCAAAACGAAAAATTATCGGCAAAGAGTTTGTAGAGATTTTCCAAGCTGAATCTGGCAAGATTGAAAATGCCAAGTGGCTTGCTCAAGGCACGATTTATCCGGATGTGATTGAATCTGCTGGCAAGGGTAAAAAGGGTGCACACACCATTAAGAGTCACCATAACGTAGGTGGCTTACCTGATGATATGCATTTGAAGCTGCTGGAGCCTCTGCGAGAGCTGTTCAAGGATGAGGTGCGTGAGTTGGGCGTAGCCTTAGGTCTACCGCGTGAGATGGTCTATCGCCATCCGTTCCCAGGCCCAGGTCTTGGTGTTCGTATTCTGGGGGAAGTAAAGGCGGAATTTGCGCATCTATTGCAACGTGCTGATGCGATCTTCATTGAAGAGTTACGTAACACCATCGATGAAGCAAGCCAAAAATCTTGGTATGACCTGACTAGTCAAGCTTTTGCTGTATTTTTACCCGTCAAATCTGTTGGCGTCATGGGTGATGGCAGAACCTATGAATATGTAGTGGCTCTTAGGGCAGTACAAACACAAGACTTTATGACTGCTCAATGGGCGCACCTACCTTATGAATTACTGGGTAAGGTATCTAATCGCATCATTAATGAAGTACGTGGAATTAACCGTGTTGTCTATGACATTAGTGGAAAACCGCCGGCAACTATTGAGTGGGAATAACTGAATTTCAGCCCGCTGATAGAGATGCCTGAATTACGACACTCCGCTCTTCAAGTTTTATTGCTGACTGATCCCGCTGAGAAAGTCTGTCAGATTAAGCAATTGTTTGACGACTATCACCAGCAGAGGGTTGAGTTAAACCCTGCTGCATTGATTCATTTTGATGGGCTTGTGCTTCCAGGTCGACCAGAGAAGCCAGAATTAGTCCCCCCTCAGAAAGCCCCCAAAAGATCGATGAGTACGCCCGAGGGTAGGGTTAGATTACTGCACTCACTCGCACACATAGAATTTAATGCACTCAACCTTGCTTTGGATGCGCTGGCACGTTTTTCTAAGATGCCTCAGCAATATTATGAAGACTGGTTAAAGGTTGCCAAAGAAGAGGCGTACCACTTTAGTCTGATTGAAAAGCATCTGCACTCATTAGGTTCTAGCTACGGGGCCTTGACTGCCCACAATAGTTTATGGGAAATGGTTGAGAGGACCTCTGATCAAGTGATCGCCAGAATGGCACTCGTTCCCAGAACGATGGAGGCTCGCGGTTTAGATGCGGTTCCAGCGATACGTGATCGCTTTATTCAAATTAAAGATCATGCAGTTGTGGATATCTTAGATATTATTTTGAGAGATGAAGTGGGGCATGTTCTGATTGGCAATCAATGGTTCAATTATTTATGCTCCAAAGATAAGCTATCCCCTATAACAACTTATCGGGAGTTGGCCAGAAAGTACTGCGCCCCTGTTCTAAGGGGTCCATTTAATTTCGAGGCTAGAGAGCGGGCTGGATTTACCGCTGAAGAATTGGACATTCTCAAAGAAGCAGTCCCTGCATGAAAGTATTAAGTCTCATACCTCCGATGACGCAGCTTAATACGCCGTATCCGTCCACGGCGTATCTCACTGGTTTTTTAAGATCGCGTAATGTTGATGCCGTTCAGGAAGATCTTGCGCTGGCATTGGTGCTGGGGTTTTTTACTGTCGATGGTTTAGCGCAGATTAAATCAGCTGCACTAAGGCTAGCAGAAGAGCAGCGTAGTGCCAGCGTCAACTTATTCTTAGATTATGTCGAGCAATATCAAAGTACGATTGCTTTAGTCATTTCTTTTTTGCAGGGGCGCGATAGTACCTTAGCCCATCGCATTAACAGTCGCACTTTACTGCCTGAGGGTCCCCGTTTCTCATCCTTAGATGCCTACGATGATGGTACTCATGATGATGCAGAAGAAAACCCTGGCGATTCATTAGCCTGGGCATTTGGTGCTCTGGGATCACAGGATAGGGCGCGTCATTTGGCAACGCTTTACCTTAATGACTTATCAGACGTTCTTCGCGATGCAGTCGACGATCGCTTTGAATTTGTGCGCTATGCCGAATCGCTAGCAGGTAGTCAGCCTACCTTTACGCCTCTGGCAGATGCCTTGGCTGCAAGTCCAACATTGATGGATGATCACCTTCGCATGCTAACAATGGGTGTCATTGAGAAACATCAACCTACTTTAGTGTTGTTATCAGTTCCGTTTCCTGGTGCCATGTACGCTGCGCTTCGTATTGCGCAAACCATTAAATTGCACTTCCCCAGTATTCATATTGGACTGGGGGGTGGGTATGTCAATACGGAATTGCGTGAACTCACTGACCCACGGATCTTTGATTTTGTAGACTTTATTACGCTCGATTCGGGAGAGCGTCCTTTACTTGCCCTGTTAGAGCATTTAAATGGAAAGCGCTCAGCCCAGAGATTGGTGCGTACCTATATCCGTGATGCTCAGGGTCAGGTGAAGTATGTGCATTGGCAAGAATCTGATGTTCCTTTTGAGGAAGTGGGAACGGCAACATGGGATGGTTTGCCACTAAATTCTTATTTATCGCTATTAGATATGCTTAATCCGATGCATCGCCTCTGGAGTGATGGTCGTTGGAATAAGCTCACCGTGGCCCATGGTTGCTATTGGAAGAAGTGCAGTTTTTGCGATGTGAGCTTGGACTATATTGCCCGCTATGAAACCGCCTCAGCAAGTTTGTTAGTAGATCGCATTGAGGCAATTGTTGCTGAGACAGGGCAGACAGGGTTTCATTTTGTTGACGAGGCAGCACCGCCAAAAATACTAAAAGCCCTAGCTGAAGAATTAATTCGACGAAGGGTAGTTATTTCTTGGTGGGGAAATATTCGTTTTGAGAAAACCTTTACACCACAATTATGCGAGTTACTAGCGCAGAGTGGGTGTATTGCGATGTCTGGCGGACTAGAGGTGGCATCTGATAGATTGCTTGATCTAATGAAAAAAGGAGTGTCAGTAGATCAGGTTGCGCTAGTTACTAAAGCATTTTCGGATGCGGGTATTTTGGTTCATGCTTATCTGATGTATGGCTTTCCTACGCAAACCGTTCAAGAAACGGTCGATGCTTTGGAGTATGTGCGTCAATTCTTTGAAAATGGTTGTATTCAGAGTGGCTTCTTTCATCGCTTTACCTGCACCGTACATTCCCCCGTGGGAAAGGATCCGCAAGAATATGGGATCACACTTGTGCCACAACCCCCCATTAGCTTCGCCAAAAATGACGTTTCATTCATCGACCCTAGTGGAGTAGATCACGATCTTTTAGGTTTAGGCTTAAAAAAAGCCATCTATAACTTCATGCATGGCATTGGATTTGATGAAGATGTTCATACCTGGTTTGATTTGGCTGGCATACCAAAAACAACCATCAGCAAGAGCAAAATAGCTCGATTGTTAGGGTATTTGTAAATAGAATGAATGAATATCATTCATTCATAAAGTGTGCCCATGAATCCTACTAAGAGGTTTATATGAATCTGACACGTCGAACGCTATTAGCCTCTGCGGCTTTATTACCCGTTGCTTGCACAAGCCTTTCTTATGAGCGCGGTATACCCATTAGTCAGCCTAAGCCGCTTCCTGTTATTCGCCCACCTCAGTTGGGGCAATCGTGGACTTACATCAAGAAAGATATGTTTAGCGGGAAAACATTGGACGTCATTACTGAGCAGCTCACAAAACTATCCCCAACGATTACGGTTGATAGAGTAACGGCTAGCGGTAATCGTCTGCCGAGTGAAATTCAGACCTCATGGGGCATGGTTGCAACTGATACACAATGGTCACGACTGCTCAATTTCAGCCCCTCTTTACCCTTATGGCCAGAGCAGCTGTCTACTGCATGGGCAAAGCAAATCACGACCAAATATAGCGTCGCAGGTTACCCCGAGTCCAGATTACATTGGCAGGAATATATGAGTGTGCATGGCTGGGAAAAAATTACCGTTCCTGCCGGTGAATTTGTTGCCTTACGCTTTCAGACATTAATTAATTATGAGAGTGATGACGCCAATAAGGTGGATTGCATTCGCAAGGAAACAGTTTGGTTTGTCCCGCAGATTGGCCGTTGGGTAGCTCGTGAGGCATCTGGCTCTTATCAAATACAGGGGCAGATTGGTGCTGTTATTTTGGAGGGGAGTTATCGATGGGAACTTTCTGCGTACCAGTAAATGAAAATCCTCAGTAGACTTTGGATTTTGCTGCTGCCAGTCTTTTTAGCGGCATGCATTTCCTCTCAACCTTACCCTGAAGGCGTTCCGATAACTCAGCCAATGAGCGTTACTCAAGTACGGCCGCCCCAGGTAGGGCAGCAGTGGGTTTATAACGTTCGTAACGTGTTTAATCAAGAATTAGTCGATGTCGTTACAGAAACTGTGGTTGCTGTTGGTCCGCAGGTCAGAATTGCGCGAACTAGTTTGAGGACTGGAGTGCTTCCAGAAGAAATTCAAGAGCCCTGGGGGTTCATCTTGCAAGATCCGCATTGGAGTCCACCCCAACGATTTTTGCAAACTACCCCATTATGGCCAGAGCAATTGGTGGGTGGATGGTCAGGCTTTTATCGTAGTCGTTATCAGGTGCTGGGCTATCCCGATAATGACTATTACTGGGGGCTCAATATCAATGCCGTTGAATGGCAGCGTATTAGTGTGCCTGCGGGAGACTTTAATGTGCTGCTTTACCGTAATGAGATGCCTTTTTTTACGAGTAATGATTTCTCAAGAGTAGCTAACACGCGATACGAGGATGTCTGGCTCTCTCCTGAAATTGGTCGCTGGGTCATTCGGCGTAGCTTTGGACGCTATTTATGGGGTGGAATGCGCTGGAATAACGCCCTTTGGGAAGATTATCTGCAGTGGGAGCTAGTTTCCTGGAGGTGATCTGCGTAAGCCACATCGAAACAGCCCTTATTGGCTGATAATAGAGTTCTGCTGGAGTACTAAAACTCCAGTACTTTAGCCATAGAAAAACACTGATGTATACCGTAAAAGAACTTTTCCCAACCCTCCAAGGTGAGGGCGCTCATGCCGGCCGTGCCGCTGTCTTTTGTCGCTTTGCTGGGTGCAATCTCTGGAGTGGCCGCGAGGAAGATCGCGCCTCAGCAATTTGCCAATTTTGTGACACGGATTTTGTAGGCAGCGATGGTGTGGGGGGCGGGAAGTTTGACAATGCCGCCCTGTTGGCGGATGCGATTGAAGCATCCTGGGTAAGCACTTCGGCGGGACCTCAGCAACGCTATGTGGTGTTTACCGGTGGTGAACCATTATTGCAGTTAGATAGTTTGTTAATTGAGGCTTTACACGCTAAACAGTTTTCAATCGCAATCGAAACTAACGGCACGATCAAAGTTCCCAAGGGTGTCGATTGGGTCTGCGTCAGCCCTAAGGCGGGATCAAACTTAATTGTTTTGCAGGCCGATGAAATAAAATTAGTGATTCCGCAATTGGGGCATGATTCGATTGAGCGTTTATTAGCCCGTTTTGAAGGAATGGACTATCGCAATCGTTTTTTGCAGGCAATGGACGGCCCTCAACTCAAAGAAAATATGGCTTTAGCAGTAAGCCTTTGTCAGAAGCGCCCTCTATGGCGATTGAGTGTGCAGACACATAAGGTCATTGGTATTCGGTAGTAAATAATCTGCGTTTAAAGAGAATAAAAATATGATTACAGTACCAGAAGCTATTTCCATTACCCGACGTCTTGAGTTTGATGCGGGTCATCGCATTCCGAATCATGATGGGCAATGCCGTCATTTGCATGGCCATCGTTATGCAATTGAAATTACCTTAACGGGAGCTGTGGCAGATCATCCTGGTAAAGCGGACGATGGTATGGTCCTGGATTTTGGTGATATCAAGCGACTTGCGACTCAGTATATTGTCGAGCCTTGGGATCATGCATTCTTAGTAGCTAAAGAAGATGCGGGTCTAGTGGACTATCTCAATTCCATCCCCAATCATAAGACGGTCATTATGGAATGTGTGCCTACGGTTGAAAATCTAGCCAGTACGGCGTTCAAGATATTACGCCCTGTTTTCGAACAAGCGTTTAGCGGGCGCCTTATTCTTTCTGCGGTTCGTCTTTATGAGACGCCGAATTGCTGGGCTGACGTTACCCATTCATAAAGCGCGCTATGCAAGCTCAAATCGATCATCAATTTATGCAGCTTGCGCTCGATCAAGCAAAGCTTGCCGCGTTAGCAGGCGAAGTGCCAGTTGGTGCAGTCTTAGTTCGCGATGGCCAAGTCATTTCAAGTGGCTTTAATCAACCGATTACTAATAATGACCCAAGCGCTCATGCAGAGATGATGGCGCTCAGAGCAGCGGCTCTAGCGGAACAGAACTATCGATTGCCAGGTACTACGCTCTATGTGACTTTAGAGCCCTGCACCATGTGTGCTGGTGCAATGTTGCATGCCAGGCTAGATCGGGTAGTGTTTGGAGCGGCCGATCCTAAGACTGGGGTTGCTGGGAGCGTGCTCAATCTATTTTCAGAAAAGCAGCTTAATCATCAAACTCAAGTCGAAGGTGGCATTATGGGTGAAGAGTGCGGTCAGATACTGCGTGATTTCTTTCGGGAGCGACGTTGAAACAGATTCATTTGATTGCTCCATCAGGGGCTAGCTTAGATACCAGTACCCCCTTAGCGGGAATGCAGTGGCTGATCTCACAAGGTGTAGAGGTGCTTAATGCGGCCTGCATCAGTCGAGTTCACCAGCGCTTTGCTGGAAGTGATGCTGAGCGTTTATCAGAGATCAATGCGCTTGCAACACTCCCTCCAGATATTACTGTCATGGCAATGCGTGGGGGCTATGGCCTGCATCGCTTACTCCCAGAGATTCATTGGGATGCGATTGCAAAAAATATCCAAAATGGTCTACAAATTTGTGGCCACAGTGACTTCACTGCTTTTGAATTAGCAATGCTAGCAAAGACTAGTGCCGTAACTTTGGCAGGTCCGATGCTGAACTTTGATTTTGCTTGTCAAGATGATCAGGGTAAAGAGGCTACTCCCAATGCGTTGATGTGGAAGCAATTAAAGACCGCGATTACGGAGCGAGGCGTGGATTTTACGATCAAAGCTGTGCAAGCTTACTTAGCTCGGCCACTAAAAGAGAATCTGTCTGGAATGTTGTGGGGCGGAAACCTTACAGTGCTCACGGGTTTAGTAGGTACGCCTTATCTGCCTGATCTGGAAAAGACTAAGGGCGGCATTTTGTTTTTGGAAGATGTCAATGAACATCCGTATCGTATTGAGCGAATGTTAATGCAACTCTTAGATGCCGGTATATTGGGTAATCAAGGCGCAGTTTTATTGGGTGGATTTTCTGCATACCGCCTTTATGATCATGATCGTGGTTATGACTTAGATGCCGCTATTGACCTCATTCGTAGTCGTCTTCCAAGCCATATTCCGATTTTGACGGACCTGCCTTTTGGGCATCAATCTGAAAAGCTGACATTACCCGTAGGTGCTCATGCCCATATTGAGTTTGATCAAACTGGTTTTAATATTCAGTCGAAGTGGTAATGGTTTTTGAGAGGGAGCACTTGATGAGAGCATTATTTTTTCTTACCAGTCTTTTCATTATGAGTAATGTCATGGCCACTGAAGAACCAAAATATACCCTTTTAGAAAAGTCTGAATCGTTTGAGTTACGCAGCTATGCACCGCAAATCATCGCGCAGGTTAAGGTCACTGGAGATATGGATACCGCCTCAAGCCAAGGATTTCGGCTGATTGCAGCGTATATTTTTGGTCAAAATCAAGTCAGCCAAACGATTTCTATGACGGCTCCTGTTGGTATAGAAATGAATAACCAAGCTCAGAGTGCAAAAATTGCAATGACTGCACCTGTAGGAATTCAGGCGGATAAAGAAAGTCAGGCTGGAGCACAGCAGTGGACGGTATCGTTTGTAATGCCCGCGGCATATACCTTCACTAGCTTGCCTAAACCCATTAATCCACAGGTCAAAATACGAGAGTTGCCCGCAGAAAAGAAAGCAGTGCTGATTTTTTCAGGGCTTTATAGTGAAGATAAGGTAGTTGAAAAAACTCAGGCCTTAGAGGCTTGGATTAAGTCAAAAGGATTGCAAATCACGGGTGAGCCTCAGTTCGCCCGCTACAACCCTCCCTGGACACTACCTTTTCTGCGTCGTAATGAAATCTTGATTCAAGTGCGTGACTAAGATTTATAGGCCCACTAAGCCTCAAAGCTTTTCAATAAAAACTCAGCACCACTATCTTGGCCTAGAGCCTGAGTCAAGATAGGCAAACTATCCGCTAGATTCTTCTCTAATGTCCATGGCGGATTAATGATGAACATACAGCTGGCTTGCAGGCGTCTTTCTTTAGGCGCATGTTCAACCCGTAATTCAACATGAAGCCAAGAGCGTGTATGGTTTGCAGCCACTTTTTTCATGCGGTCTGGTAGTTCAGCGGCCTCTCTTCTAGATAGCGCGGGATACCAAACGGCATAACAACCCGTTGCAAAACGCTGTAGCGCTTCTCCCATAGCCTCTTCTAAATGGCGATAGTCTTGTTTATCTTCATAAGAGGGATCAATTAAGACCAGCCCCCGCCTACTAGGAGGGGGAAGCAGCCCCTTTAATCTTGAAAAACTATCCGCTGCATAAATATCGATTTGCTTTGCTTGGGGCAGTTGAGCAATATTTTGGCGCAAGATATCAATTTCTTTGGGGTGTAGCTCAAATAATTTAAGGCGATCCTGTGGTCTTAGCATCCGCGCTAATATGAAAGGTGAGCCGGGATACAGTTCGATATTGCCTTGCGCATTTTCATTGCGAATCAAGTCTAGATAATTAGTAATGTCCTCGTTTAAAGAATGGCCTAAGCTGATTTGTCTCTCGATAAACTGAATAAGGCGATAAATACCGCCATCAGCCTCGTTACTCACTTTTGCAAAGCCATCTATGAGGCTATATATTCCAGCGCCTGCATGGGTATCTACCAGCGTTAATGCGCCCGGTTTTTCTTGCAGGTATTTCACTAATTGGATCAACACATAATGCTTGAGGATGTCAGCATGACTACCCGCATGAAACGCATGTCTATAGCTGAACATAATTCAATATCCCCATCATTCTTAAATACCTTTGTTTTTCTGAGCTTGAATCAACAGAATAAGAGTGATGCCAATTAAAGCAACACATGCGTATTGTAAAGAGGCATTTAGGGGGGAATCTAACACTTGGGTTAGTAATACATAAGTCATTCCAATGCCCGCAAGTGACAACAGGCGAGGCCCCATTTTATTAGGAGCCAACTGCGCATTTGGAATGTAGCTAGAAAGTAGGGCGCCAATCATGCCCGACCATAAACCAAGCGCGCAACCAGCCAATACATCAGTGAACCAGTGAGCCCCAAGTGCATTACGGGATAAGCCCACACATGACGCTATGACAAAGATCCACCACAGGTTAGATCGCTTATTTTTGTCAGTGGCAAAGTAAATGCCTGATGCAACTGCGAAAGCAGTCAGCGTATGACCTGAAGGCATCGCTCTATAAAGTAGCGGTTCACCAACCCGATAGAAATCCGCTAGTGGCAAGACACCACTTGGTCGCGGTAAATTTAAAAGTGTTTTGAGTAATTGACTGATTAAACCACCGATGGTTGCACCAAAAAGGCTTGCAATAAGTAGCCTGGGGGCTAGCAGTAGTAGTGGAAAGCACAATGCAAAAATGCCCCAGCCATTACCCAGAAAGGTAAGCCAAGTCCAAACTACATCAGGTAGAAGTTGGGTGTAGTGATTGACAAACAAAAAGGTGCTTGTTTGAAGCCCGCCAAAATAGATGGCAATCGCTAAACCTAAAGGCAATACAGGTATGAGCCATGCCCAAGATTTCACTATTGCTACTGCTGGTTTTTTCTGCTCAGTCACGAAACTGTTCGGGCCTTTTCTTGATCCGCTTCATTGAGTTGCTGCACCATTTTTTCAAGTACCTGCGTGACGCTGATTGCTTGCATGCAAATATTGTCATGACACGGTGTTTTGCGATGATTAGCTGCACTGACGCAAGGGGAGCACGCTAAATTAGCGGTGATAGCAATGGATTTGCCAACCGAACCATACAACGCTGGTGTTTCTGGTCCAAATAACACCACCGTTCTCAGTGGGGTAACAGCGGAGAAGTGGCCTGGGCCAGAGTCATTCGTCACCATTACATCTGACAGGGTATATAGCGGTGGTAATTCTGCAAAGCTAACTTGACCTGCAAAGTTCAACGCGTTGTTGACATTCGCAACGCAGCGCACTTTTTCGACATAGTCAAATTCAGCGGGCGATCCAGTAATTAAGATTAAATCACTAGGGTAGCGCTGACTTAGTTCTATGATTAATTCTGAAAAACGTTGTTGCGCCCAACGTCTTTGGACTAATAGATCGCTTGCATTGGGATTGACTAAAATAATGCGTTGCTTGCCTTGGGTAAAGGTAAGCCCAGCCTCAAGACTCAGTTTCTCGATGCGCTCACGGACTTTTTGTAGCACAGTGGGCTCAATGATGGCCTGAGCCAGGCGTACTTCAGAATCAGCAATATGAATCTTGCTAAATGGGACTTCAATTTCTGTAGCAAATGCAGCATGAATTAAAGAGAGAAAATTCTTGGTAATGTGAATATGCGGGTTGTAGTGTACTTTTCTAGTCAGCATAAAGCCACGCCACAAGCCTTCGCCATGAAAGATGTGATAGCCCACACGACGACGGGCTCCGCAAAGCCCGGTTAGCAGGGCGGTAAAGCGAGAGAACAACTCCAAATCAATCACCGTGTCGATACGGTGCTTGCGAGCCACCATTAAGAAACGCACCGTATCTTTTATTAAACCCCCCAGGCTGGAAGAGTCAATCGTAAAAATATTTTCAGGTTTAACGGTATTTAATAGGGTTAGGCTTGCACGATTACTTTTAAAGATAAGAAAAAAAAGTTCTGCACCACGCGCTTGGGCGTTGCGCATAGCAGGGTCAACCAAGATCGCGCTACCCATCTCTGATAACTCTATGAACAATAGTTTTTTAGGTTGCCCAGATGGGCGGAAGACGATATTTTTGATGCCATCAATCAGGGCAACTATTGGACTGACCGCTGCGCACAACGGCACTCCAACCCAGTGATCAATGGCACGCATTGTGTTTACGCTAATACTCATAGTCAGACTCTAAAGAGTTACTTCCGTTTTAGTAAGAGATAGGCGCCAGGCAAAACCGCCAATACAGTGATGGCGCCATAGCTAATAGAAGCCAATACAGTAATCGATGAGTTAACGCCCCATAAAGCCAAAACTGAGGAGAGGGTCGCTTCTCGAAGACCCCAGCCGGAGATGCTGATGGGGAGCATCAGCAATAAGCTCAGTGCTGGTAGGCCGATCATCAGTCCCTCGA
Source organism: Polynucleobacter sp. TUM22923 (assembly GCF_030295705.1). NCBI lineage: Bacteria > Pseudomonadati > Pseudomonadota > Betaproteobacteria > Burkholderiales > Burkholderiaceae > Polynucleobacter > Polynucleobacter sp. TUM22923. The sequence continues at coordinate 1,102,690 of NZ_AP027274.1, read as the reverse complement.
TGGGGGCATCAATACCATAAGCCTTGAGGCAGAATAAAAGTGTCAAGATCGTAAGTGCATGGATGCCAATAGCAAAAACAGCCTGTGCAATATTCATTGGCCATGAAAAGGCCAGTTTAATACCTGGCATTGCTTGGTTCATTTGTAGCTTGTTCAGTAGTGACTGCAACAAATGGCGTGTGGGGCTCCAAGCGAGCGCGATTGAAACTGCTACACCTGCAAATATCATCACGCCAGTGACCACGTAGCCTAGCTTTTCTCCCCAAACCGCTAAAGTAGCGCCGCCAAGTATGAGGCCGATACCACCCAATAAATTATTTCCCGCCAGGCCCAGTAGGCGATCCACCAAAACCATTGAAAAGCTCAAGCGTAATTTAGGGTTAGCGTGCTCCAGGTCAACCGAGTGATGAAGCTCTTCGTTGAGCTCCTTTTCTTGTACTAACTTGCCACTGCTATTAAGGTGGGCTGCTGTGATGGCGCGATAACTATCCCCACCTAGAGTACTAGGTAAGCCTTGGTTAATTAAGCCACCAGCCAAATATAAGGCAACATAATTTTTCAAGCTAGCGTCAAATCCCACCGCTCGCATCAGAAATCCCCAGCGTAATCCGCCACAAATAAAGGCGCTGAACATCGTCAGGCCGGCAGCTAAAAACCACCAAGCTTGCATCTGAATTTCAGTATGGAATAGGGCATACCAATCGATCCCGCTCGTTGCTTTCCATAGAAGTGCAATAGAGAGAAGAACGCGAATCGTGGGCCAGGCTTTTTTTAGGGCTGCTTTCCACCCAGATGTTACTTTAGGGGTGGATTGGGGTAATGTGCTCATAGCCTAAGAATAATGCCTTGTGAGCCTGAGGTCTCCAATTGGGTGCATCAAGGGGCTTGGCTACCATCCCGCCAGTTACGGCAGAGGCTAAATTCAAATGTCGATAAAACCTGCCCAAAGCGCAAGATTTCAAGTGTATCTAAGGATTCGCAGTGCTCAAAGGCCCAATTTCCCCCCACTGGCGGACTAAAGGCCATTCCTGACCATCCTATTAGTAGGGCACTAGCCCCCAATGGTAATTGACCAAACCATAGATCAAACTGATCTTTTCGTTGATCCAAAACAAAAACCGGCAGTGGGCTGGCATACCAGGCAGCTCTACTGCCCAAAGTCCAGTTTTGCACTGCAATTCCCTCTGCTTTGGTGGCTTGTGCAAGTTGAGCCGCTTTTTGGCCAGCCAGTTTCCATCCATAGAGATCAGCAATGGGGTTGGATTTAATGGCGGCCGAACTGATGCCTCCAGCAAGAACAAAAGCAAAGCCGAGGAGGCAAAGCATCAATTGCGTAATGAGCAGCAGTCGAATGGCTAGTCGCTGCTGTGTCGCCCAGGCTTTAGCTAGGCCGATTCCTGCAAAGGGAGCTAAGCAAAACCAGGCTGGCGTTGTCCAATGTGGAAGGCTGCCTCCACCGGATAGAGCAGCGAAAATGCTAAATGGGATAAAAAAGAAACTGAGTAGGGCAAGTAAGACTGCTCGCTGGGAGCGAAGACAATCTCGGATAAAAATAAACGAGCCCATGAGCAATAGCGGGCCAAAGCATGCAATCTGCAGCCCGATAAAAGCCCCGACTCTTCGCCAAGCCCAAGTACTGCCTCCGCCGTGGGCAATTTGATACTTAAATGAGATCCAATCATTGAGCCAATTCCAGTACAGCACGGGACTGATGACAATTAAAGCGATGCCAGCTGCAAACCAGAAGCCGAATTTGTTAATCCAAGGTTTTTTGGGGGTTGCTAAAAACACCGAAAGCAAAGCAAAGGCCGTGAACGCAGCGGTATATTTGCTCATTCCTGCTAGGCCTAAGAGCAGGCCGATCAACATCCAATCGGCAGTCGTAAAGGAATCTTTTCTGATCCAGCGAAGGGCCATCATGAGGAGGCCTAAACTGAGCGGCGTCAGTAGTGTGTCAGGTAGCAGGCCAATGGCCAGCACATGTGGCAATGGTGCTGCAATGATGGATAGCACAGCCATGAGGCCGCATGCATTTGCTGATGGTAGCGCGGTGGTTAAGTAGCCAGTATTTCGATTCTGAATCACATGATGAATCTCTAGGGTGACTTGGTACACCAAATAGGCGGAGATGACCCAAAGAAATTCGGGGATCAGTCGGATGATGCCCTCGGAAGAAGTCAAGGAGACCAGAGGCCACTGTATCCAGCCGACCAGTGGTGGATGGTCAAAGTAGCTCCAGGCTAAATGCTGGGCGTACAGTGCGTAATGCGCTTCATCAACTGAAAATTCAATAGCAAAGCCTAGGGCAAAGTGCACTACTGCGGCGATGCAAATGGCAATTGCGGCCCAACTTGAAGGAGATCGATTACGCATCGGCTAATTTTAGACTCACTACGCTCCATTCTTTGGGACAATGACGAATATGTTAAGAAAGTGCTCCCTCGCCCTCAGTATTACTGTCACGCTCTGGCTGGTGGGCTGTGCTGGTTTTACGGGTAATGCCATCGAAAACGAGTCAGGCCAAGCACTTCATGTGGACCAGTTACCTGCGCAAGAGGATTTACCGAAATTTTCTGCCCAGAAGCCTCGCGAGGGACTGCCCGGTGGATGGAATTTCTATCGTATTGCTCCCTACAAGAAAAATACCGTCTATCGCTTAGAGAACTATCAAGGCAGAACCGTCCTTTCGGCGAGCTCCAAAACATCCGCCTCTGGTCTTGTTGTTAAGTTGCGCCCACGTTCGGCACAAAACCTTTGGTTGCAGTGGGAGTGGAAAGCAGTGGAAGAAATTACTCAAGCTGATAATGCGCAGAGTCAGCAAGACGATGCACCACTGAGAATATTAGTAGCCTTTGACGGCAATAAATCTGCACTCTCATTAAAAGAAAAACTGAACTTTGAGATGGCTAATTTAATTAGTGGACAAGAAATGCCTTATGCCACGCTGATGTATATATGGTCTGGTAAAAACCCAACGAATGCCGTACTTGATAATGCGCACACCTCACGCGTCAAAATGATCGTGGTTGACTCCGGCTGGAAGAATTTAGGGGAGTGGCGTAAACATGATCGGGACTTGGCCGCTGATTACAAGCAAGCTTATGGAGAAACGCCAGGCAATGTGATTGGAATTGCTTTGCTGACCGATACAGACAATACCAAATCAGAAACACGTGCACTGTACGGCGATATTGAGTTGATCCGTAAGATTCAAAAATAATGTCTAGGGTGCCAGCGCTTTAAAAGTAGTGCGTTACTTAAAACGCAAAAGCTGGAGAGGGCCATCGCACTGCCAGCGAGCATCGGCGATAGATATCCCAGTGCCGCCATCGGAATACCGATTGTGTTGAAGGAAAATGCCCAAAATAAATTTTGACGAATCTTATTCCAGGTCTTCTTAGAAATCTCAATAGCATCTGCAACCAGGCCGGGATCCCCTCGCATTAAGGTAATGCCTGCTGCCTGCATCGCTACATCAGTGCCCGTCGACATAGCCATACCCACATCAGCAATGGCTAATGCGGGGGCATCATTAACGCCGTCACCGATCATTGCGACGTAATGTTTGTTACCCGCAATGTTGATCTGTAGTTGTTGAATAATCTCTGCTTTCTTGCTGGGCATAATTTGCGCAAATACTTCATCGACTCCGATCTCTTTACCTACTCGAGTTGCAGCCGCTATATTGTCACCAGAGATCATGACCGTACGAATACCTAAGGCTTTTAATGCAGTCACTGCTTGCATTGATCCGGTCTTGAGTTCATCGCCAAAGGCAAATAAAGCAACAGCAGTAGCAACAACATTGGTAGCAACAACATCAGCGGCAACAACATCAGCATGAGAGCCTAGGTCCATGAGCACTGAAACTGTTTGGCCCTGATTGAAGCAGGGTTGTGCCTTTTCAAGAATTCTCTGAAATTCAGGAGCGCCCTCTAAGGAGCTAATACTTTGTAAGCGTAGGAGTCGGTCTGCAAAAAATCCTGAAACGGGTATGCCCTCTACCCCGATGCCCGGTAGTGCAATATTGCTGGCGACAGAAACGAGAGGCACCTGCTGATCTTTTGCATAATCAATTAGTGCTTTAGCTAAGGGATGTTCGCTGCCTAACTGCAGGCTCGCTGCGCTCGCTAAAATATCCTCTTGATTATTAAGCGCTAAATCAAATGGCAAGAAATCAATCAGCCTAGGCTTACCAATAGTAAGTGTGCCTGTTTTATCAAATGCGACGATGTCTAAGCGATGGGCAAGCTCGAGGACCTGCGGGTCTTTAATTAGGATGCCAAACTTCGCTGCGATACCCGTCCCGGCCATGATGGCAGCTGGCGTTGCCAAGCCCAGAGCGCAGGGACAGGCAATTACTAATACAGAGACAGCTCGTAATAGGGCAATTGATACTGAATCTAAGTAAAGCCAGTTTCCAATCCCCGTTAGTATTGCCAAAAGAATGACGGTAGGTACGAAAATAGCGCTGACTTGATCAACGAGTTTTTGAATTGGGGCTTTTTGCGTTTGCGCCTCTTCAACTAAGCGAATGATTTGTGACAGCACACTTTCGATTCCGACTGCTTGTGCGACCACGATGAGAGCGCCTTCCCCATTCAGGGCGCCGCCAATTACTTGGTTACCAATCAGCTTTTTAACTGGCTCACTTTCACCTGTGAGTAGGGCCTCGTCAACATGACTGGCGCCAGAAATAATGCTGCCATCTACCGGAATGCGCTCACCGGGAAGAATAAATACTCGGTCACCTGGAAGTACTTGACTCAAGGGTAGGTCACGATATTGATCTGACTTGATGCTGGCGCTGACACTGACACCGGCACTGGCACTACCACTTGGCAGCTCAAACTCTTGACGAAGTACTTTTGCGTGCTCGGGGCATAGTTTTTGAAGTGCCCGAATTGCTTCACTAGTTTGTTGTTTGGCCCTTGACTCTAGCCATTTACCTAATAACACCATGCAAATGATGATGGCAGAGCCCTCAAAGTACAGTTCATGCGTATGGCTAGATGTCATGAGTAAATAAAGACTCAGTCCATAGGCTGCACTTGTTCCTAGTGCTACCAATAAATCCATATTGCCGGCACCAGCCATTAGAGATTGATAGCCAGCCTTATAAAAACGCCAACCCAGTACAAATTGCACTGGGGTAGCTAGGGCAAGTTGCCACCAACCGGATAATGACCAATGAATACCTAGGGGCATTATTAGCATTGGTAAGACTAGCGGTGCTGAGAGTAAAAAGCCTAGTAAGACCCTGCCTAAGCCATCTGGAGCCCAAAGTGATTTTGTAGTCTTTGCTGCCCCTTGGCCTAAATTGCCAGTCGGCGAGCTCTCTTTAGCCTCATAGCCAGTCTTTTGAACCAGGCTGATGATTTCTGGCAGCTTCATTGAGCCCCTCTGAATGCGTATTCTGGCCTGTTCAGTCGCTAGATTGACGCTAGCAGCCTCCACCCCTGAAATTTTCAATAAAGCCTTCTCAACCCGACTGACGCAGGAAGCACAGGTCATGCCTCCAATATCAAGGGTGAAGAATTCTGAATTTGTGTGCTCTGCTTGTTTCATATAGAAGATAATCTCCAGTATAGACTCAAATAATGCATTTTTAGCACTTACCAGCTATTTAAAAGGGCGAAATGATCAAACTTAAGGCATCTGGAATGACTTGTGGCGGTTGTGTAAACGCGGTTACTCGAGCTATTCAAGCGCAAGACCCTCAGGCTGTAGTAGAGGTTGAACTTGCTACCCAGTTAGTCAGCATTCAGTCTGTATTGACAGCGCAATTGCTAACCCAGATCATCACAGAAGCTGGGTTTCCGGTAGTTCAATAAGGTTCGACGTATTTGATTGCTGCGACTTCGGGCATCTTTATCTGGTTGCGGTTAAGCTATGCGCAATTTTGTTATTTATATTTAATCTCAATAAAGTATCTTGAGAACCCCTTCGGGGAATGTTTGTCATAGGAGACATCAGTGGCGGTTACTGTAGAAATTATTCAAGCAGCATTAAAGGGTCTGATTGATCCAAACACTCAATTAGATTTTGTGACGGCAAAGAGCGTAAAAAATGTACGCGTAGAGGGGAGTGATGTCACTCTTGATATCGTCCTAGCCTATCCCGCTAAAAGTCAGTTTGATTCCATCCGCAAATCGGTGATTGGTGTGTTGCGTGATTTACCGGATGTTAAAAATGTCAGCGTCAATGTCAGCAGTCAAATTGTGGCTCATGCAGTTCAACGCGGCGTTAAGTTACTGCCAGGCGTAAAAAATATTATTGCGGTAGCCAGCGGTAAGGGTGGGGTTGGTAAATCGACTACTGCAGTTAACCTCGCCTTAGCCTTGGCAGCTGAGGGGGCGCAAGTAGGAATGCTGGATGCCGATATCTATGGCCCCAGTCAGCCAATGATGCTGGGCATCACCGGTAGACCAGAGTCTATTGAAGAAAACACGATTGAGCCTATGCAAGGTCATGGTCTTCAAGCAAGCTCTATTGGATTTCTGATTGATGATGATGCGCCAATGGTGTGGCGTGGTCCGATGGTTACTTCTGCATTAGAGCAACTATTGCGTCAAACACGCTGGCGCGACTTGGATTACTTAATTGTGGACATGCCACCAGGTACCGGCGATATTCAGTTAACCCTAGCTCAAAAGGTGCCAGTGACGGGTGCGGTAATCGTGACCACTCCACAAGATATCGCTTTATTGGATGCACGCAAGGGTCTAAAGATGTTCGATAAAGTGGGAGTTCCAATTATTGGCATTATTGAAAATATGAGTACCTATGTGTGTCCAAGTTGCGGGCATGAGGAGCATATATTTGGTTCTGGTGGCGGCGAGAAGATGTGCCAAGAGTATGGCGCTGATTTCTTGGGTGCTTTGCCTTTGAACCTGTCCATACGAGAGCATGCAGATGCGGGTCGGCCTACCGTAGTGGCTGATCCTGACGGGGCCATTAGTGACATCTACAAAGCGGTTGCAAGACGCGTTGCCATCAAGGTAGCTAGCCTTTCAAAAGACATGAGCAGTAAATTTCCGAGCATCGTTATTCAGAATACCTAAGGCTATATGCGATTTGCAGTGCTGATGCGAAAGCAGTTTATTGATAATCCTTGGATTTCTTTTCGTTGGGAGCCGCAGGAGGTCCTGCCTGACTTTGGGCAATATACGCCTGAAGGTATTCCGTCCGCTAAGATTTCTGGGCAGTTTTTAGGGCGAGATGAGCAAGGGGAATCTTGGCTCTTCACGGGTTATGAGCTGAACCTCTTTCCGGATGAGGCAGAAGGTTATTACTTAAATCTTTCGTCAGAGAAACCATGCTGGTTTGTCATGTGGCGTCTGGAAGAGGATATTGAACGCTACGTTGATGCGCAATCAATTGAACTTGCTAAATCAGAGCCAACCTTTGCTGTTCCTCACCGTATTTGTGTCAGTTATAACGAAGCAGGGCGTTTACTAGACGGCGGAGAATCAGTCGATAACGTACCGCTTAGTGCAGAACATGCCTCCTGGTTAGAGGAATACGTCAGCGAGCATTACCGACCAGAGCCCAAAAAGCGCCATCGTCCAGCCTCATTCAGGGGCGCCGATCGTTCGGCGGAAGATTAATGGCGGATGGCTTTTTAAGTCGGTGGTCGCGCCGTAAATCGGGGGAGCAGCTCGAGCCTGAAAAGAGCGCCGTACCTGAGGTGAAGCCAGTTAGCGCCCCCCCAGTGGAGGCGGATTTGGCTGAGCCGCAGGAAACGCCAGCTCCAATGACCTTAGAGGATGCGGACAAAATAGACCGTTTTGCTCCTGATTTTTCAGCATTTATGGACCCAGGCGTCGATCCAGCCGTTCAGCAGGCCGCCATGAAGAAAATGTTCTCCGACCCACACTTTAATGTGATGGACGGCTTAGATATCTACATTGATGACTATTCCAAGCCAGATCCCATTCCACTGGAAATGCTCAAGCGGATGGTGCAATCAGACATGCTTAACATCTTTCGCAAAGATCCCAAGGACGCTAAAGATATCAAGGAATCTAATACGGCAGATGGCTCTAAGATAGCGGCTTCTGTACCGGCACCCGAGTCAAATGCGCTTATCTTGCCTACGCCCGAGCAGACTGATATAACATCCACACATTCCCTTGCCAACAGCGGGGTAGACAGCCCCGATTTAATCCCTACGGATAAGAAGATTAGTTAAGAAGAATATTGATGAGTCAAAAATTAGTTTGTAACTGTAACGGAACTATGCCCTTGGATTCCAAGGCTTTAGGTATGCCGATTCACACTTCTTTATGTAGACAAGAAGTGGGTTTAGCCATGAAAGCGATGAATGGCGATGAAGCGTTGATCATTGCCTGCACTCAAGAGAGCGCTTTATTTGCTGAACTGGCAGAGCAATCTGAAAAGGCCTTAGTGGCACCGTTACGGTTTGTTAATATTCGCGAAATTGCGGGCTGGACACAAGAGGCCAAAACTTCTGGGCCAAAGATTGCTGCTTTATTGGCTTTGGCTGATATGCCAGAGGCAGAGCCAGTTCCGGTAGTGAATTATGAAAGCCAGGGGCGCTTACTAGTAATTGGACCTGGAGGCCAGGCCTTGCCCTGGGCCGAAAAATTGAGCAGCTCATTGGACGTATCGGTTCTGTGCACAGAACCTGGTGCATTACCTATTGCCAGAAATTTTCCGATTTATACGGGCGCCGTGACGAAATTAGATGGTTATCTTGGCCACTTTACGGTGGACTGGGATTTACAAAACCCCATCGATCCAGAAATGTGTACTCGCTGTGGAGCTTGCGTTGAAGTCTGTCCGGAGGGCGCGATTGATGACGCTTTCCAGATTGATTTGGATAAATGCAAGTCTCATCGCGCTTGCGTAACTGCCTGCGCTGGCATCGGCGCAATCGCATTTGATCGCGTAGATCGCAAACGTAGCTCTGAATTTGATGTGATTATGGATTTGCGCGTCAAACCCCAGATGCGTATGAGTCAAACACCGCAAGGATATTTTGCGCCCGGTCAAGATCCACTAGAGCAGGCAATGGTTGCCAATGAGTTATTGGGTTTAGTGGGTGAGTTTGAAAAGCCGAAATATTTTGCGTACGATCAAAAAGTTTGCGCTCATGGGCGTAATGGCAAAGTAGGGTGCAACGCTTGTATTGATGCCTGCTCTACCGGTGCTATCAGTTCGCTGTTTAAGAATGGCCAAGGTACCGTAGAAGTAAACCCAAATCTGTGTATGGGTTGCGGAGCTTGCGCGACGGTTTGCCCATCTGGTGCTATGCGATATAACTACCCTAGTGTGGCGCACCAAGGGAAAGAAATAAAATTACTGGCCAATGTCTATGGGGCTGAGAGTGCCAAGCTCAAGCAAGCTGTAACCCCTTCTTTATTACTGCATACACTTACGGCAGGCACGCAGCTAATCGACTCTTTGGGGCGCTCAGCGCATCTTCGCCCAAAACAGTTTGATGGCCTGCCATCCTTTGTATTGCCTTATGGCATAGAGCATATTGCCTCAACAGGATTGGATCTTTGGCTGGGCGCACTAGCCTATGGTTTTGGTGAAGTCATTTTGTTGCTAACTGGTGATGAGGACCCGTCATATAGCGCTGCCCTAGAAGAGCAATGCGCTCTTGGTAATGCAATTTTGGCTGCCTATGGATTTGACGGCAGAATTGCCTTGATTCAGCTTGACTCAACTGGGGATCTGCAGCGTGCCTCTTCAGCCATGGCCAAGTTACGTCAGCGTGGCCCATTGCCAGCCATTTGTTCCCCAGCCAGCTTTGGCTTGGGTGATCAAAAACGCGAAACGATTGAGGCTGTTCTGGAGCACTTGCAAAAACAGGCTAAGACGCCTTTACCTGCAGAGGGAGTAGCTTTGCCAAAGTCCTCCTTTCTGGGTGGCCTGAAGATCAACCAAGATACCTGTACCTTGTGCATGTCTTGTGTCGGCAGTTGTCCTGAAGGGGCTCTGCTGGACAATTTAGACGAGCCTAAACTATCCTTTATTGAAAAGCAGTGCGTTCAATGCGGCATTTGCGTTCAAACTTGCCCTGAGCAAGCTTTGGTGTTGGCGCCACGCCTATTAACGGTAGAGCAACGTAAGCAGAAAGTTGAAATCAACGAGACCAAGCCTTTTCATTGCATTAGTTGCGGCAAGGTCTTTGGTACTTCGAAGATGATTGACCTGATGTTAATTAAGCTAGGAGCGCACAGCGCATTCTCGGGTGAAGCGTTAGAGCGTCTGAAAATGTGTAGTGATTGTCGGGTAGTTGATATGGTGAATAAAGAATAAAGAATAAAGAACAAATAATAATGAGCGAACAATTAAAAGAGATGGCTACAGCAGAGCACGCTTCAACGGAGGTTGGTGATGTTGGGCTGCCAGAAGATCTGGCGCGCGCCGATTTGTATGGCTTGATCGCCAGACTTTTCCATCTTCCGCCAGATCAAGCGCTTTTGGACCAGATTGTTGCCTCCGTGCCTGAGGGTCAGGATGAGTACGCTGAGGGCGCATCCTTATCCAGAGTTTGGAATAACTTGGTCGAAGCGGCCAAGAGCAACTCCGCTGGAGTATGGCGTAAAGAGTTTGATTCAAACTTCATCAGTGTAGGGCGTCCCAATGTCATTCTGAATGGCTCCTTCTATATGGCCGGCTATTTAAATGAGAGGCCTTTGGTGAGTATTCGCAGTGCTCTCATGGAGCTTGGTTTAGAGGCTGCAGAAGAGATTACGGAAACTGAAGACCACATTGCTGCGCTATGTGAAGTGATGCGGTACTTAATTGCAGGCGATGATGTTGCTATATCAAACCTTACAAAGCAAAGGGTCTTTTTTACCGAGCATATCCTTCCTTGGTACGACCAATTATGTGACGCCATCGAGGATGTTCCTGACATGCCCCTCTACCACTCAGTCTCCGCCTTGACGAGAGAATTTTTGGCGATAGAAGCGCAAAGTTTTGACATGATTTAAATCGGTCTCTTTTTAGGGAATACCCTAGTGGCTCTATTCGTCATTTAAATTTAATGTAACAAATATGTCAAAAACGCAATTTCACTATAGAATCGCACAAACAAATTTGCACTAATTGGGAGCATACGATGGGCACTAAATCTACTACCGCAGTTACCGAAACAAACAAGCCCTCACGCAGGAAGTTTTTCATTGGAGCGGGCGCTACTGTTGGTGCTGTTGCGGTTGCTTCCCAAACGTCAATCGGTAAGGCTGTGATCCAAGAAATTGGTAGCACTGTTAAGCCTAAAGATGATGGTTATCAGTTGTCTGCCCACATTCGTAAGTACTACGAAACCACCAAGATGTGAATTGGGATTTAAGTTTTAACTGTTACATACTTATCTAATAATAATTTTTTCAGGGACAAAATATGAGTCTGACTCGTAAATCCAATACACCACAAAGTAGCCGCTCAACCTCTCATCTGATTGGCAGTCTCTCGCGTGGTTTAAAAGCTGCCGTACCGACGATGGATCGCCGAACCTTTCTTAAGCGATCGGGTGTTGGAGTTGGTGCTGGAATAGCGGCAAGTCAACTGAGTTTTGTCCAAAAAGCGGTTGCTGATCCCGTCGACAGAAAAATGTTGGACGGCAAAGGTAAGATTGAAGTCAAGCGAACCGTTTGCTCCCATTGCTCCGTTGGCTGTTCCACAGACGCTACAGTAGAGAATGGTGTTTGGATACGTCAAGACTCCAACTTCGATTCCCCGATTAATATGGGTTCCTATTGCGCTAAGGGCGCGGCCCTTCGCGAACATGGCCATGGCGAATTCCGTCTACGCTACCCAATGAAGCTGGTTGATGGAAAGTACCAGAAAATTTCATGGGACCAAGCGCTGACAGAGATTTCTGCTCAGATGAAAGACATCCGCACCAAGTATTCCCCAGATGCGATGTTCTTCGTAGGCTCATCTAAGCAGAGTAACGAGCAGGCTTATTTGTTGCGTAAGTGGGTTTCTTTCTTTGGAACTAACAACACAGACCATCAGGCGCGTATTTGTCACTCAACTACGGTTGCCGGTGTAGCAAACACCTGGGGCTATGGCGCCATGACTAATAGTTACAACGACATGATGAACTCCAAGGCAGCTTTGTACATTGGTTCAAATGCGGCCGAAGCTCATCCAGTGTCGATGTTGAGTTTGATGCATGCCAAGGAAAAGGGTTGCAAGGTCATGGTTGTAGACCCACGCTACACCCGTACAGCTGCAAAGTCAGATCAATATGTTCGTATTCGTTCCGGAACAGACATTCCGTTTGTGTTCGGCGTTTTGTACCACATCTTTAACAATGGCTGGGAAGATAAGAAGTACATCAATGACCGTGTATACGGTATGGACCAGATCCGTAAAGAAGTGATGGAAAAATGGACGCCTAAGAACGTAGAAGAAGCTTGTGGTGTTCCTGAAGCACAAGTTTACAAAGTTGCTGAAACGATGGCAAAAAATCGTCCAAGTACGATTGTTTGGTGTATGGGTCAAACTCAGCACACCACTGGTAACGCTGTAGTTCGTGCTTCTTGCATCCTCCAGTTGGCCTTGGGTAACGTCGGAAAATCCGGTGGAGGCACAAACATTTTCCGTGGTCACTGTAACGTTCAAGGCGCTACCGATGTAGGGCCTAATCCAGACTCATTGCCTGGCTACTACGGACTTGCTGCAGGGTCTTGGAAGCACTTTGCCTCTGTATGGGGTGTTGACTACGAGTGGATCAAAGGTCGTTATGCGCCAGACATGATGGAGAAGTCAGGCACAACAGTTTCACGTTGGGTCGATGCTGTACTAGAAAATAATGACATGGTTGATCAGCAGACCAATGTCAAAGGCTTGTTTTTCTGGGGTCATGCACCTAACTCACAAACTCGCGGCTTGGATATGAAGCGCGCTATGGATAAGCTGGATCTGTTAGTTGTTGTTGATCCCTATCCAACTGCAGCTGCAGCAATGGCGGCGATGCCACCAGCTGAAGGTAATACGGTTAACAAAAATAGAAATGTCTATTTGCTGCCAGCGACCACTCAGTTTGAAACACAGGGCTCAGTAACAGCCTCTAACCGTTCAATCCAATGGCGTGAGAAGGTGATAGATCCGTTATTTGAGTCCGCACCTGACCACGTCATCATGCAGGCTTTTGCTGATCGCCTTGGTTTTGGTGAAGAACTCTCAAAGAACTATAAGATGCTGAGCTCTAAGTACGCAGGTAAGCAATGGAGAGAGCCTCAGATCGAAGATATCTTGCGCGAAATTAATCGTTCATGCTGGACTATTGGTTACACGGGTCAAACACCTGAGCGTATTAAGGCGCACATGCGTATGGCGGGCAATTTCGACCCACTTACTTTGAAGTCTCGCGGTGGTGTTGATCCTGTATCTGGTTACGATACGACTGGTGATTACTATGGCTTGCCTTGGCCTTGTTACGGTACTGCATCAATTAAGCATCCAGGTTCACCAAACTTATATGACACCAGTAAGAGCGTCATGGAAGGCGGCGGTAATTTCCGCGCTAACTTTGGTGTTGAGAAAGACGGCGTTAACCTATTGGCAGAAGATGGTTCTTACTCCAAGGGTTCTGCAATCAAAACGGGTTATCCAGAGTTTGATCACGTGTTGGTCAAGAAGCTTGGCTGGTGGAACCAGCTTACTGAAGAAGAGCAAAAGCTTGCTGAAGGTAAGAATTGGAAGACGGACTTATCCGGTGGTATTCAGCGCGTAGTCATGAAAAACGGATGTCATCCATTCGGAAACGCTAAAGCACGTGCGGTAGTTTGGAACTTCCCAGATGCTATTCCAGTCCATCGTGAGGCGCTTTACAGTACCAACGAGCCAATGATGCGTAAGTATCCAACTTCTGGAGATAAGAAGAACTTCTGGCGCTTACCAACGCTTTACAAGACTGTGCAAGATCAGAACTTGAAAGAGAAGTTATATGAGAAGTTCCCAATCATCCTCACCTCAGGTCGATTAGTCGAGTACGAGGGTGGAGGCGAGGAGACGCGTTCAAATCCTTGGTTAGCAGAGTTGCAGCAAGAGAACTTTGTGGAGATTAACCCCAAAGCTGCTGCAGATCGCGGTATCAAGAACTGGGATTATGTGTGGGTTAAGTCACCAACAGGCGCCAAAATCAAGGTGCGTGCGATGGTTACCGAGCGGGTTGATGCGGAAACGGCATTTGTGCCATTCCACTTCTCTGGCTGGTGGCAGGGTGCTGATCTGAGAAAGTATTACCCAGAAGGTGCTGCACCAATCGTTTTAGGTGAGTCTGTGAATACTGCAACTACTTATGGTTACGATCAAGTAACCATGATGCAGGAAACCAAAACCACCATGTGCCAAATCGAAAAATTTGCCTAAGTTAAAAATTAAAGTCAGGAGAACATCATGGCAAGAATGAAATTTATTTGTGATACCGAGCGTTGTATTGAGTGCAACGGCTGTGTTACAGCTTGTAAGAACGATAACGAAGTACCTTGGGGCGTTAATCGTCGCCGAGTAGTTACAGTCAATGACGGCATTATCGGTAAAGAGAAATCAATATCAGTGGCTTGTATGCACTGTACCGACGCGCCATGTATGGCTGTTTGCCCAGTAGACTGTTTCTACCGCACAGATGAAGGCGTTGTCTTGCATGACAAAGACATCTGCATCGGCTGCGGATACTGTTCTTTTGCTTGCCCATTTGGTGCGCCACAGTTCTTGAGTTCAGGCGCCTTTGGTGTTCGTAGCAAGATGGACAAATGCACATTCTGTAGCGGTGGCCCAGAAGCAAACGGCAGCGTTGCTGAATTTGAGAAATATGGACGCAATCGCTTGGCAGAGGGTAAGTTACCTCTTTGCGCTGAGATGTGCTCAACCAAAGCTTTGATTGGTGGCGATAGCGAAGTAATTAGCGGTATCTTTAATAGTCGTGTAGCCGCTCGTGAGGCTAACGGTCGATTTACTGGTTCCAACCTATTTGGATGGTCAACAGCTTACGGTGGTCCAGGTACCCCGGATCCAAAACCAACTGCAGCCGCTAAGATTCCAGGAGCCAAATAATGCAATTTCATTTAAAAACCCTAGGTCTTGGCCTCGCAGCAGCTTTTCTGTTGACTGCTTGCACAGAGCCTCCTGAACTAGCAGCTAAAGCCGCTAAGCGTCCTGACGTTGCTCCTTACATGGGCGCAGATAACGGCTACATGACGAAGAACTGGAAGCCTGGAAATAATGCAAGCTGGACAGAGTCGATTGAAAAACGTACTCAGAAACAAAATGAATACAGTCGCGTTAAGTGATCTTTTAAATAACAATAAATAAAGCGAAAACGTTTAAGGATACTAGTATGAATCAATCATTTTCTAAAGCCCTAAGCTCATTAGTGATGGCAGCAGGGTTGTCCCTGGCCATAATGAGCGGCTCCAGTTTTGCAGAGCGACCACCGATGGCACCATTGCCATCACCTAGCGGAGTAGATTTCCCGCCATCCGTCCCGGCCAATCCAAACAGTTTGGCCAATGGAACTCAGGCGCAATCCCAGCCAGCTAATCCCTCTATTTTCACAACAGCGAACAGCGACCCTTACAACTTTGTCAGCATTCCGGATAAAGAAGCTAGTGTCTTGATTCAACGTTCAGGCGAGCAGTGGAGAGTGATTCGCAATGGGATCATCACCGTCTACGGCGGATGGTTATTGGCATTAGCGTTCTTTGGTATCGTGGCAATGTATGTCGTCAAAGGCCCAATTAAGTTGCATGAGCCGATGTCTGGCAATTTGATCAAGCGCTTCAGTTTTCTTGAGCGCCTTACACACTGGGTAATGGCTTATAGTTTTATCGGTCTGGCATTAACTGGTTTATTGATCCTCTACGGCAAGTACTTTGCAATACCACTAATGGGCGGCGTCGCTTACGGATCATTCTTGATGGTTTGCAAGAATATTCATAACTTTTCAGGCCCTCTATTCACGCTTAGTATCATCATTTTCTTCTTGTTGCTAGTAAGAAAAAATATCCCTGGTGAGGGTGATATGGCTTGGTTGATGTCCTTTGGTGGAATTCTGAGTGGCAAGCATGTGCCTGCAGGATTCTTTAACTTCGGTGAGAAGATCTGGTTTTGGTTTGGTATGACATTCCTAGGTTTGGTAATCTCATCCTCTGGTTTTGTGCTCGACATGATTGTGCCGTTCATGGAAGTGCAGTACATCCGTGGAACGATGCAAATTGCTAATATCGTTCACAGCAGCGCATCGATTCTGATGACCACTATGGCTATGGGTCACATCTACATTGGATCTATTGGTATGCAAGGCTCATTAGATGGCATGAGAACGGGCTCTGTAGATGCAACTTGGGCTAAAGAGCATCATGAGCTCTGGTACAACAAGGTTAATAAATAAGGAAAAGCCATGAAAAAAATCATTGCGCTCACTCTCTGCACTTTAGCTTCAGCATCTGTTTTTGCTACTTTGCCTCCGCTAACACCTGAAGCTCAAGAGGCGGCTACATTAGCCAAGGCTAAGGCTGACTATGGCAATAGAGTGGGGGGGTATCAGTTGTGCCTTTCCCAAAATAAGGTAGCTGACCAATATAAAATGCCTGGTACGCCAGCTCCTGCTGCTTGTGTGGCCCCACCACCTTTTGTGGCGCCGGTTGCGGCAGCTAAGTAACTGCAAAGTAACTGCTAAGCAACTGCTAAGCTAACAACTCCTGATGCAAGTAGCGCTTAGCTGCTTGTGTTTGAGGGCTGGAGAAGAAAGGACCTACGGGTCCTTTTTCTTTGATCTCACCGCCATCAATGAAGATAATGTACTCCGCTAGTCTTTGTACTTGTGCAAGCTGGTGTGAAGTGAAAATGACATCTGATTTTTGCTGCTTAAACTGACGAACAATTTCTTCGACCTGTTCAGTGGTCATTGGATCCAGATTGGCTGTTGGTTCATCTAATAAGACTAGGTCAGGTTTTTGTAATATGACTCGACCAAGACAGAGCTTTTGCCTTTCGCCGGCTGACAGCTTGTGTGCTGGGCTGTGGGCTAACTGATTCAGCCCCACTTTGATCATGACCGCATCAATAGCCGCAGCATCAATTGCTGGGTCAACATCTTGAGCCATCGCCATATTGGCTCTAGCTGATGCTTTAATCATGGGCGTGTGGTGCAATACCAAAGCAGATCTGACTTTGCCTGATGAGTGCACAATGCTTCCAGAGTCCGGCTTAATGAGCCCATCGATGAGTTTTAAAAGTGTTGTCTTGCCTGCGCCATTGGGGCCAATACAAGCGCAAATTCGATCTGTAGGAATGATGGCATGGGGGATATTCAAGATGATGCGCCCATCACTTTTAACGATGATATTTTTGAGTTCAACGAAGCGATCAAATGCTTCCACTGTATTAGCCATATCGTCGCTCCGCAATTTGTCGAACAATAAAGGTGAAGATATTCGCTAACAAAACAATTCCTAAAAGGACGATGCCAAGGGCTAAAGCTAAAGGGAGATCTCCCTTACTAGTCTCAAGGGCAATGGCGGTGGTCATCGTGCGCGTGGAGCGATCAATATTGCCACCGACAATCATGACTGCGCCCACTTCGGATATTGCTCTGGCTAGTCCAGCTAAAACTGCGATCGTGAGTGAAAAGCGACAATCCCAAATAAGCCACTTGAGAGAGGCCATTCTGGGTAAGCGCAGGGCTCTAAATGAATCTCGGTGAATTCTCCAGGAATCTTCTAGTATTTGACGACTTAGGGCCGCAATTAAGGGTGCTGTGAGCAGAGTTTGCGCCAGAATCATACCCTTAGGAGTAAATAACCACCCCCACGATCCTAGGGGGCCAGAACGCGTCAGTAGAAGGTAAACCACCACCCCTACAATCACAGTGGGCACCCCCATTAGCGTATTGAGTATCACGGTAATGCTTTTTTTGCCCCTAAATTCTTCGGTAGCAAGCAGTGCCCCAACAGGTAAGCCAATCAGGACCCCAAAGACTAGGGCGGTCAGGCTCACTTGCAGAGAGACGAGGACTATACCAATTACAGCGGCATCGAGTTGCGCTAGCAGTCCAAAGGCATCTTGAAAGGTTGTAAACATGGACCTGATTCTATCAAGGGGATGGCAAAATAGGATATATGCAAATAATTACTATTAATTGCCTTCATGGCTGAGGTGATCTGCCTCTGCAATGAGGTCCTTGATGAAGATCTACGCTTGTACTTGGATGCGCATCCTATCGGTTCGATTGAGGATTTGCGCGAACAAGCGTCGATTTGTAATAAATGCATGCAATGCCAGGAGTTGGTTGAGGGTGAGATCTATCTAGCCCGAATGCGGCGGCAGATTGCAGCGGGGCATCCCTCATGACGCAAAACTTAGCTGTCCGCTTTAGTGTCATGACCATGAATGTGCACAAGGGCGTATCTCCCTTGCATCGAAAGTCAACTATCTATGAGTTACGCCAAAAGATGAGGGATCACCACCCGGATTTACTTTTTTTGCAGGAGCTTCAGCAAGAGCATCGAGGACGGATTAAACGATTTGGGCAGTGGCCGTCAACAGAGCTTACCCATTTTTTATGTGAAGATTTTTGGCATGACTGGCATTACGGAAAAAACGCAGAGTACCTAGATGGGCATCATGGCAATGCCATTTTGTCCAAGAGACCATTACATAAGGGTGAAAACTACGATATTTCTGCTTATCGATTTGAGCGGCGAGGCTTGTTACATAGCATCACTTATCTCGAGGGGGTATCAACCCCAATCCATTGTTTTTGTGTGCACCTTGCATTATTTGAGCGTGGTCGAGAGCGACAATTAGTAGAGATTATTCGCTACATAGATTCTCTTGCGCAAGGTGGCCCTACTATTGTGGCAGGTGATTTTAATGACTGGCGTAATCGTCTTAGTGTCCCGATGCGAGAGGCTGGCTTTAGTGAGGTCTTTGAGACTCTCACCGGATCGCCAGCAAAAACGTTTCCTAGTGTGAAGCCCTTGTTACCAATGGATCGCATTTATGTACGGGGCTTACAAATTCATTCAGCAGAAATTTTGCATGAGTGGTTAAAACTTTCTGACCATCTGGGTATTGCTGCAGAGCTGGAGATTTCATGAGTATTTTAAATTATCTTTTAAGCTCTATTTTTGGATTTTCTTTACTCTGGGTGCCTGCGTTGCATGCAGCTATCGTGATCATTTTTGGATTTCGTCTGATCTCAGTACGGCGGCCAGTCGGTGTGGCTATTGCCTGGTTTCTGATTGTGGTGTTATTTCCCTTGGTTGGTATTGCCCTATATATATTAATAGGCGAGCGCCCTGTAGGTCGTAAGCTCACACGCAAGATCATCCGTATGGAGCGAGAGTATTCGTTAATTACCGAGACTATGCGTCAGCGATATCTCCAAGATAGAGATCAGCTACCTTCAGAGGGAAGGGCGCTCAGTCTTTTGGCGGAGTCTAACAATGGATCTCCCGTTATTGCAGGGAATAAGATTGAGTTGCACACCAATTCACTTGAAATCTTGCAACATTTTATTGACGAGATCAACCAGGCCAAGCGCACACTACATCTAGAGTTTTACATTTGGGCTTTAGGCGGTGATGTAGATCGTGTATGTGAGGCCTTGATTGCTGCTGCTAAACGAGGTGTGGCCTGCAAAATATTGCTGGACTCTTTGGGTAGTAAGCTGTGGTTTAAATCTTCGTGGCCAGGACGATTTACCAGCGCCGGCATAGAGGTAACGGAAGCCTTGCCGATTCAGATTGGTCGTTTTCAGTTTCGCCGCGCTGATCTGAGACTTCATCGCAAAATATTTGTAGTTGATAACGCCATTGTGTGGACTGGCAGCATGAATATGGTTGACCCACGCACTTTTAAACAAGATTCGGGAGTAGGCGAATGGGTTGATGCAATGGTCAGAATAGAAGGTCCAGTGGCGTCACAATTTGAGTTGACGTTCGCTTTTGACTGGAGTGTCGATAACCCAAAGATTAATCACTTTAATGCGCTGGCTCCAGCCCCAATGCCATTAGAAGGTAAGGTATTAGCCCAAGAGTTTTCATCGGGCCCAGTTTATCGTGATGATGTTTTGTATCAGGTCTTACTCTCTGCAATTATGGATGCACGAGAGGAGCTTACTATCACTACGCCTTATTTTGGCCCTGATGATGGATTGATGCAGGCACTGATGGCTGCCGCTGGACGAGGTGTGATCGTTACTTTGATTGTGCCCAAATTGAATGACTCTAAATTAGTTGCCTGGAGTAGCCGTAGTTTGTACGCGGATCTCATGCAAGCTGGCGTACGAATCGCTGAATTTCATGGGGGGCTGTTGCATACGAAGAGCTTATTAATTGATCGACGTATTGCTATTTTTGGATCTGTTAATTTTGACCAGCGCAGCTTACGCTTGAATTTTGAAATTAGCTTAATCGTCTACAACGAGGCGTTCTGCGCTACTCTTGAAAAATTAATTGAGTCCTATTTAGCCTTGTCCGACAGAGTTGATCCAGCGGCTTGGGGTAAGCGGCCGCGTTGGCGCGTGCTGTTAGAAAATGCAGCCCATTTAACATCACCATTACTTTAACTTTGAAGTTAAATAGCGCCCTGAGCTCGCATTATTTCAATCTCGTTTGTAGGAATGCCAATCTCTGACAGGATGCTCTGGGTATGCTGACCCACTGAGGGAATGTCATCCATCCGATAGTCATAACTGTTGTTTTTTCCCGGGGGCAACATGGCAGATATTGGGCCTACCGGTGATCCCACCTCAATCCAACGGCCTCTCGCTTGAAGTTGTTCGTGTTTCCAAAGGCCGTTCATATCATTTAAACGGGCGTTGGCAATTTGAGCTTGATCTAATTTAGCAATCACCTGAGCTGTAGTGAGTTGACTAAAACACGCGTCAATAATCACTAATAAAGCCTCTCGTTTTTCATTGCGTTTAAAGTTTTGATCAAAGCGCTCATCCTTGGCAAGCGCAGCATCTTCTAAAACCACTTCGCAAAACTGCACCCATTCACGATCATTTTGTAAGCCGAGCATGACTGTGCCACCGTCACCCGCCTGAAAGGGGCCATAAGGATAAATCGTGGCATGAGAAGCACCATTACGAGGAGGAGGCGTTGCGCCCTCATAGGCATAGTAGAGCGGATAGCTCATCCACTCACCTAAAGACTCGAGCATGGATACATCAATGGTGGATCCTTTGCCTGTTTTTCCTCTTTGCAAAAGTGCCGCCAAGATATTCGTGTAGGCATACATGCCGGCGGCAATATCCGCAATTGAATTGCCTGCTTTACTAGGTGTTTCAGGGGTACCTGTAACTGATAGAAAGCCTGCCTCACTTTGAATCAACAGGTCGTAAGCTTTTTTATCTCGATAAGGACCATCGTTACCATAGCCCGAGATGTCACACAAAATTAATTTAGGATTATGTTTGTGTAGCTGCTCTGCAGTCAGCCCCATGCGGGCAGCTGCCCCTGGAGCTAGATTTTGAACTAAGACATCCGCTGTTTTGAGTAGGGTCTTAAGTGCCTCTAATGCTGATGCTTGCTTTAGATCCAGGGTCAAACTTTCTTTAGAGCGATTCACCCAAGTGAAGTGCGAGGACATTCCATTGACACGCTCATCATAGGCACGAGCAAAGTCACCGGCACCAGGACGCTCAACTTTAATGACGCGGGCACCAAGATCAGCTAGTTGACGGGTGCAAAAAGGGGCGGCAATTGCATGCTCAAGAGAAATGACGGTAATACCATCTAAGGGGCGGGTGTTCATATGCTGGTGCTCATACGCTGGTGTGCCTAGTTAAAAAAATATAGACCGCTTAAAAAGAGCGGGGTAGACCAAGGATGTGCTCTGCAACATAGGAGTAAATCAAGTTGGTGGAAATGGGCGCCACTTGATAAAGACGCGTTTCTCGGAATTTGCGTTCAACGTCATATTCATTCGCAAAACCAAAGCCACCATGGGTTTGCAGGCAAACATTTGCCGCTTCCCAAGAGGCTTTCGCTGCAAGATATTTCGCCATGTTCGACTCAGCCCCGCAAGGCTGATTGTTGTCAAATAGTTCGCAAGCTTTAAAGCGCATTAGGTTGGCTGCTTCGGTTTCGATAAAGCTATCGGCAATAGGAAACTGAATACCCTGATTTTTACCAATCGGACGATCAAAGACAACACGTTCGTTTGCATAGCGCCGTGCCTTATCCACAAACCAATAAGCATCACCAATACACTCTGCAGCAATCAGCACACGCTCGGCGTTTAAGCCGTCCAGTATGTATTTAAATCCTTGCCCCTCTACGCCGATTAAGTTTTCGGCAGGGATTTCTAAGTTATCAAAGAAGACCTCATTCGTCTCGTGATTAACCATATTAGCGATAGGTTGGATTGCCATTCCGTTGCCAATAGCCTCTTTAAGGTTGACGATAAAAATCGACATTCCCTCAGACTTTTTCTTTACTTCAGCAAGGGGGGTAGTACGCGCCAAAAGAATCATCAAGTCAGAATGCTGGATACGAGAGATCCAAACTTTCTGACCATTAACAATGTACTTATCACCCTTTTTTACAGCCGTAGTTTTCAGCTTGGTGGTATCCGTACCCGTACTGGGCTCGGTTACCGCCATTGACTGAAGACGTAATTTGCCACTAGCAATTTGTGGAAGGTAGAGTTGCTTTTGTAAGTCTGAGCCATGGCGCAGGAGAGTGCCCATGTTGTACATCTGACCATGGCAGGAACCTGCGTTCCCTCCGGAAAAATTGATCTCTTCCATGATGACGGAGGCCTCAGCAAGTCCTAGGCCTGATCCCCCATATTCCTCAGGGATGAGGGCGGCCAACCAACCGGCAGTCGTCATTGCATCCACGAATGCTTCTGGGTAAGCGCGTTCATGGTCGACTTTTTGCCAATAGGCTGAATCAAAACTGCCGCATTGGTCGCGCAATGCTTCTCGCATATCTTGGTATTGGTCTGGCTTAGGAATGGGATGAGTCATCAGATTTTCGGGGCTGTAAGGGAATAATGTTTAATCAGACTGTCTAGTTTAAGCAAGAATTAAAAATAAAGTGAAATACCTAAACTAGGTCAAAATGGACCCCCATGGACCAAATACTTGCTCATTTTTTTGATTTCTTTGGCATGCCCTCGATTGGCATGCCGGCGGTATTTATTAGTGCCTTTATTTCAGCTACCCTAATACCAATTGGGTCTGAGCCTCTCCTGTTTACCTACATCACCATCAATCCTCATTTTTATTGGATTGCTATTTTCGTGGCAACGGCCGGCAACACGCTAGGAGGCATGTTTGATTGGTGGCTGGGGCTTCTTAGTCGAAATAGTTTTGAATCGCTGAAGGGGCCTACAAATGGGCGTGTGCAGCGTTGGTTAGAGGCTAGGGGGCCGAAAATGCTCTTACTCTCTTGGCTGCCTGGATTGGGTGACCCACTTTGCTTGGCGGCCGGTTGGCTGCGATTGGCTTGGATGCCTTGCTTGATTTATATGACTATCGGGAAATTTCTTCGATACGTGACCATTACCTGGCTTTTAACGCTCCTGCCGATGAGTTTTTGGCATGAGCTTGGGCGCTGGGTTGGGATTAACTAAAGCGGGGGACTTAGACGGCGCAATATTTTTGCTGAATTTCGTCATTGTTGAGTAAATTCTGGGCAGTGTCATGAAAAACAATTTCGCCTTGATCCAAAATATAAGCACGGTCAGATATTTTTAGTGCCTGCTGCACATTCTGTTCCACTAATAGAATAGTCAGACCTTGTTGCTTTAGTTTGGCGAATAATTCGAACATTTCATCAACCAATACTGGCATGATCCCTTCGGATGGCTCATCCAGAAGGATGACCTTGGGCTTGCCTATCATGGCTCTTGCAATGGCCAACATTTGCTGCTCTCCACCAGACATAGAAGTGCCGTCTTGACCCAATCGCTCTTTAAGGCGCGGGAAAGTCTCTGCGATTTCATCTACTAAAGCGCTCATATCACCATGATTTTTTTTAGCAATGACGCCAAGCTCAAGATTCTCTTTAACAGTAAGCCCAGGAACAATGCGGCGATCCTCTGGTACGTACGCTAAACCTAGATGATAGCGATCATGTGCGGGTAGATCCAAGAAGGATATTCCATCAATAGAGGCCTTACCTTCCCTTTTTGAAAGAAGGCCCATCAGGGAGCGCAGGGTAGTAGTTTTACCAGCGCCATTTCTACCCATTAAGGTAACAATTTCTCCTTTATTCACCTCTAAGGAGATGCCCTGAAGAATATGACTGCGGTCGTACCAGGCATTTAAATTTTCAACACGCAACATAAGTAAGCCTCTTAACCTTGGCCTAGGTACACGCGACGTACCTTAGCATTATTTTGAATTTCTTCTGGAGAGCCCTCCGCTAAAAATTCACCATGATGCAAGACGATGATGCGCTTACATAACCCCATGATGAGCTTCATTTTGTGCTCTACTAAAATGACGGTTCTTTCGTTAGAAAGGGTGCGAATTAAATCCATCATAACCAGCGTCTCTTCTGGTGACATGCCAGCAGTTGGCTCGTCTAAAAGTAAAAGACTAGGGTCACAGGCCAGCGCCATGGCAATTTCAAGTGCGCGTTGTTGTCCATGAGCAAGGTCGCCCGTCTTTTTATTGCTTAAGTGTTCCAGATTGACTCGGCGTAGTAATTGGTCAGCTAGTTCAATAGGCTTGGGATAGCTTTGCGCATTACGCAAAAAGTTATAGCGCGAAGTCTCCATTTGAGCTGCAACCCTAACATTCTCATGAACCGTCAGCTGCTTGAATACATTAGTAATCTGAAAACTTTTAGAAATACCGATACGAGCAAATTCATGCTGCTGTAGGCCCGTTATATCTTTACCGTTGAATAATATTGCGCCGCTTGATGGTGGAAACGCTCCGCTTAATACATTAAAAAAAGTACTTTTACCCGCACCATTGGGACCAATGATGGCGGTTAGGGTTCCGGGCATAAAGCTGGTCGAAACATGCTGCAGGGCCTTGAATTTCCCAAAGTCCTTGCCAATGTTCCGTGCTTCTAGAATAGGGGTCTGATTCAATTTATCCATTATTTGGAACCCTGATTTTGATTAAACTTATTCAGTATTGTTCCCCAGATACCTTTTGGAAAGAATAAAACAAAGAACATAAAGACTAATCCAATCACTGCCATCCAATGCCTAGTAAAAGTGGTTACCACATCCTCAAGGTAAAGCATCACTGCAGCACCAACAAATGGTCCGAAGAAGGTGCCCATTCCACCCAAGATACTCATCATCACGGCTTGACCTGATTGAAGATAATTCAGTGAGTCGATAGGCACAATTGAGAGATGCAGAGCCCTTAAGGAGCCGGCTAGGCCGCAAATGGCGGCTGATAGGATGAATACTAAAAGTTTTGTCCGGGTGATATCAAATCCACAGGCAGCAGCCCGCTTTTCATTTTCTCGAATCGCCTCCATCACTGCGCCAAGAGGTGAATTTAAGATACGAGAAATTAACCAAATTGCCAGAATGACAAAGAAGAGAATGATGTAGTACTTAATTAAAGGATTTAAAAAATCTACTGGAAAGCCCAGGATATTGAAAGTATCTACGCGAACACCTCTTAATCCATTTTCTCCCCCAGTTAAGCTTTCTGCTTTATAAAAAATATAAAAAACAATCTGGCCTAAAGCAAGCGTAACCATCGAAAAATAAATTCCTCGAGTGCGAATAGCTAGAAAGCCCATCATTAGACCGCCTATTGCTGCGCCAATAACGCCAATCAAAATAGCCGCCCCCCATGGCATGGAGTAGTGCACGATTGCAATACCCGTAAGGTAGCTGCCAATTCCAAGGAACGCCGCATGCCCAAACGAGAGCATGCCCATATAGCCAAAAAGTAGATTGAATCCCATGGCAAATAGACCAAAGATCAAAATATTAATAGCGAGTGCCTCGTACGGCATGATGAAAGGAAAGACCATCAAGAAAAGGCTGCTTGCTAGTACGCGGTGACGTGCAATCAATTGAAATAGTGGATTCATATGTTCTCGGGGTTTAACCCATTGCCCCTGCTTTGCCAAATAAGCCCTGCGGTCTGATTAGAAGCACTACTGCCATTAATACAAAAATGGACAGCTCAGAGAGGTCGGGAAAAAATAGTGAGGTCATGCTGTAAACAACACCAACGAGTAGTCCAGCAACCACTGCACCTAGGGGGGAGCCTAAACCACCCACCACAGTGACAACAAAGGATTCTGCAAGAATAGGGATGCCCATTTCAGGATTTACAGAGCGAGTAGGTGAGGCTAATATTCCAGAGAGACCAGCAATCGCACAGCCTAGACCAAAAACTAAAAGCCACACTTTAGCAATATCAACGCCAAGCACCTTCACAATTTCCTGATCAGCGGCACCCGCCTTGATGATCAAGCCGTAGCGAGTTTTTTGTATTAAAAACCAAACGCCAAAAATAATTAGAGCGGTTGCAGCAATTAAGAAGAGACGGTATTTAGGAAAGAACCCAAAACCTACATCTACGGTACCTTTTAATCCATCTGGAGTTACTGAAGGTAAGCCTTCAATACCAAATATGACGCGCATGGCTTCAATGAGCACGTAAGAGAGGCCAAAGGTGAGCAATAGAGGGTAGTCCAAACCGCGTCCATATAGTGGCCGCACTAAAAATCGCTCAGTAAGCAATCCAAGCCCACCGGTTACTAGGGGCGTGAGAACCAAGCTAAACCAAAAATTACCAGTAACGCCTAAAAAATAGACGCCCATAAATGCGCCGACCATGAAAAAGGCCCCATGGGCAAAGTTAACTACATTAAGCATGCCGAAAATAAGGCATAAGCCAAGAGCTAGTAGCGCATAAATACTACCCAGAGCGATTCCGGTAAGCAATTGCATGCAAAGAAGTTCAAATGTAAGACCAGTCATATATGTACTCAAAAAGACTCCCATTGGCCTATGAGGCTGCAGGGGAGGGTTCAGGGTAGATCAAATGATCTACCCTGAGATTTCTGCTTTAAGCCTTATGGCCCAATTCTGCACAACTACGCATATTTTTCTCTGTTGTGGGCTCAATAGTTAGGATATTGAAGACGTCATATTTGTCTTTCATATTCTTAGACTTTGATTCCACGATGATCACTGTTTGAACCGCTTGATGATCGCATTTACGGTAGTACTCGGGACCCTTGTACCAATCGTATTTTAGATTTTCCATCGCACTGACTACTTTTAATGCCTCAGTGGATTTGGCGATCTTGACGGATGCCAAAACACTCTTGACCCCAGCATAGCCCAGTGCGCCGTAATCAGATGGCACAGACCCGTTATACATCTTACGGAATGCATCATTAAATGCCTTCGCTGTTGGGATGCGATCTTCCAGTCCCCAGTAATAAGAAGTTCCACCGATGATGCCTTCAAATGCTTCCGGTCCGCCAGCAAGGCGAGATGTGTAGAGCAATACTGGAGCGACAATTTTCATGCTGGACTTCAGGCCGAAGTCAGTACATTGTTTAGCTGCATTTAATAAGTCACGTCCGAAATTACACAGCACCAAGATATCAGGATTTAAAGCCTTAATGCGGGGTAAAAAAGCGGAGTAATCAGAGGTGCCCAATGGATGACGAATGTCTGCCAATGTAGTTGCCCCCATCTCTTTGCCTGCCCGCTCAAACGCGCGCACCATTTCATGGCCGTAAGCATAGTCAGCAGTCAGGAAGACAATTTTTTTACCAAAACGCGGTATTGAGTAGCGCGCAACTGCCCCGGCTGTCATCGTTGGATTTAGTGCCTCATGAAAGGTGTAAGGACTCCAATCCTTTGCTTCATTGATAGCGTCTGATTGGCTGATAGAATTAAAGAGTACCTTACGTTCCTTGCAGACGGCATTAATTGAAAGTTGAGTCGCAGCCGATAATGAGCCGACTACAAAATTCACCTTGTCTTTTTCAATAAGCTCGAGCGTTCTAGTGGCAGCTTCGCCTGGATTGAGCTTCGTATCTCTTACTAGCAATTCTGCTTTTCGACCATTAAAACCACCGGCGTCATTAAATTCTTTGATCGCAAGTTCCGCTGCTTTTACTTGATCCTGAGCTTCAGCAGAAAAGGGGCCAGTCAAAGGTGTTGGAAATCCAATTTTGATGGTGTCAGATTGTGCAGTGGCTAAATTAATCCAAAGCGGAGTACTTGCTGCAGTAGCTCCACCGATTATCATTTTTCTTCTGGTTTGATTCATTACTTTTTGTTTCATGGTTGTCTCCTCCATTTAAAACAGTTGATTAATAAAAATACTTTTTATTGCATAAATACTAACTGAACGACTGCTCGATAAAATAAATCTACTTCGAATTTAATACTGGGGCTCTGGAACTGCATTACCTGCTGCCAGTAATGCACTGATATCGATGGCTGTCTCCGCCATCACTGTAGATGCATTTCTTTTTAAGCCGCCATCATCTGACATTAGCTTGCTATTTTGGGCCTGCATATAGCGACCAAGATATTGGGCTCGAGCAACCACCTGCTGCCCCATCGATAGCCGCTCATTGCTGTAAGCATCTAATGCAGCAGGGGTTGCCCCTAATAAAGCAATGTGCTTTGCAATTGACATTGCCTCATCTCCTGCCTTGGTGACGCCCATACCAACATGAGGGCGTGCTATAAAAGCAGCATCACCCATGAGAGCAATTCTGCCAAAGACAATCTGTTCGGAACGCACGTCATAAATAGGCTGCAAAAAAGGGGAGGCCGTCTTTTCAATAATCTCGACATATTGAGGTGCCAGTAGGTTTTGAGCCTGCTCGCGCATGGCTGCAATATGTTTCCAAGAGACCTTCAATGGAGGAATGCCGGTAGGAAAATATTTACCATCTGCATCAGTCAGTAGATCTGCTAATTCCTTATTTTCACCTACTGGCCGATACCATACAAAGTTGTAGCGTCTTTTTCCAGGTCTGGTGTCATTCTCTTGGCCCGCAACGGGATAACCCAGCATTTGCTCGCCATCAGGAAGACAGAATCCAAAATAATTAAATAGGGTGTCTAGCGTGTAATTTGAAAGATGACTTTCATCACATACTCCCCGCCATGCAATATAACCTGCATATTGAGGTTGAATACTAGGAGCCACAAAATTACGCGTCGCTGATCGAATGCCGTCAGAGGCGATTAGAAGTTCAGCCTCATATCTTGACCCATCCTCACATTTCACTTGAACCTGTTGTTGATTCTGACTAATAAAGGTGACATTTTTTCCTTGCAGGTAGCGCTCACTTGGAAAGTTTTCCCTCAGTAGGTGATACAGCCTACTCCACGAGGTCACAATTTGAGGCAAATGGATTTCCCCGAGACTACTCCCATCAGCGCCTAGCGTAACCCGCTTATTTACAGCGATACCCAGACTTTCATCGACGGAGATTCCAGCTTCCCGTAATGCATCTGCCAAAGCATCATGAGTCACAATTCCGGCGCCACGACCGTCCAAGGAGCCAGTGGCTTTTTCAAGAAGGGTGACGTCATGCCCGGCACGCAGCAGAATATTTGCTGCGAACAAGCCACCCAGTGAGCCTCCGACGATCAGAATTTTAGCCATGAACTTTTTTATGCGCCTTAGGCATCAAGGGCAAGCTTTTCTTCCGCTGGATAATTGAGTTCAATCACAATGCCATTTGGGTCGTTTAGAAAAATCTGGTGTAACTTCAAAACGGGGACAGAGCGCTCTTTAAACGGCGTCCCCATTTTTTTCAGCAGGGTAAGCTTATCTTTCAAGCCAGTAGCAAAAAAAGCAATATGGTCAACAGCTCCCGAACCAAATAGAGTGGCGGGGTCCCGTTCACCTAAGTACTGCTTTAATCCATTTGGATCATTCTTATCAATAGCAATTAAATGAAGTACCGCATTAGCCCAATCATTTTCATCTCCGTTATATAGCCAAACTCCAGGAAATGGAAATTCAGGGCGAGGGCCTATAGTGAGGCCCAGTAGCTCGCTATAAAACGCAGTTGTCTTTTCTATTTCTAGGCTGCGTATTGAAAAATGATTTAGGCTTAAGTTAGACATGGTTAACCTTGTTTAGTAGAGAATAAATTTTGTGCCGAAATAAGATAAGAGCGCACGCGATCTTGAATAATTTCCTCATCGGTAGCGGTATTGCTTGAGTCATAAATCGTTTGACCATATACCCAGCGACGCATGCCAATATAAAAAATGCCGCCATGAAGCCCCATCAAAAGCTCTAGTTCACGCTGCGTAGGCTTAGTTCGAGATTCATATCCGTAGTACTTGCGCGTTTCACGGATGAGGCGCGGTAGTAGGCGAGATCGTAGGAGCTCAAAGAACGGGTCGCTGATAGAGTGGTCACTCAACCCTGAAAAGATCAAAATCCGTACAAATTCGTAAGTTAAAACTGTATTGGAGTAATCCACATAAAAAGCATTGAATTTTTCTTCCGGCGATTGTTTCTGATTATCAAGCAGTTTTTCCCACTCGGGCTTCCAGCGTGATTCAAATACATCCTGGTAAACCGCTTTGATTAAAGCATCTTTGGTCGGAAAATAATGGTAGAGCAGTGTATGAGTAACCCCAAGATCTTTGGTTAAATTTCTTAATTGACCCTCAATTCCGTATCGTGCGAAGTACTTAATTGCGCCATCTAACAATTGGCGTTTTCGATCGGTGGTGCTCATCCTGCGCCGAGCAGGCGTTGATACAGCAGCTGAATCATCAGCTCCTGTATTCAGAGGCACGTCATCTAAATTCAAGCTCATAAGCCAAGAGACCTGGGTAGGTAAGTCAAATTCATATTTGTCAGGGTTTATCCGAATTTGGTCTTATTGACCAAAAGTTAAATAATGGTACATTGTTGAACAATTGGTAGATAAGACTCTATTCGTACAAACCCCAAGGAGAAGTGATGGAACTAAATGGCGAACAACTGATTGCTGCTCCAATCCCTGATGTCTGGAGGGGTTTGAACGATATTGACGTCTTGGCTAAGTCAATTCCAGGTTGCGAAGAAATTAATCGTATATTGCCTGAAGAGATCCACGCCAGAGTTATGTTCAAAATCGGGCCTGTGAGAGCCCGTTTTTCAGGAAAACTGTTTTTGAGCGACGTCATTCCTGATAAGTCCTGCTCCATGACTTTTGAGGGGTCTGGTGGAGCAGCAGGTTTTGCTAAGGGCCGTTCACGAGTGGAGTTATCGCAGGTTGATGGAGGCACCTTAGTTTCCTATACAACAGAGGCCTCTATTGGAGGCAAACTGGGTCAGATCGGCGGCCGACTAATCAGCGCATCTGCGAAAAAGATTGCGGATGACTTTTTTCAGAAATTTGCAAAAGAAGTCGGTGGTGAAGTGCTAACTCTCGAGTCCGATACCAAAATTTAAAATAGATCACATCAATAAAAAGTCGCAGGGGAAATCCAATGAAGGCAGCAGCATTTGATTATATAAAACCAACAGTTTTGGCAGAGGCCCTGTCTTTGCTGGCCGAGGCGGGCGATGATGGGCAATTAATAGCTGGGGGTCAGACTTTGTTAGCAACGCTAAATATGCGTCTCTCTGAGCCGGCTATCTTGATTGACATCACTGATATTAATGAGCTTAAAGGCATTTCTTTGGTTGGTAATCAGCTTCGCATTGGTGCGCTTGTCACTCATACTGAAATAGAAGATTCTGAGCTGGTGGCTAAACATGCTCCATTGTTAAAGGCTGCGGCGCCACACATTGCGCATAGGGCAATTCGTAATTTAGGAACCTGGGGTGGCTCTTTAGCTTACGGTGATCCAGCAGCCGAATGGCCTGCTTGTAGTTTGACATTGAATGCCACGATGATTATTGTGGGCCCTGGTGGTGAGCGTCGTATTTCAGCGCAAGATTTTTTTATCGACCTTTACACAACCTCCCTAGAGCCGGATGAAATTTTAGTGGCGACAGAGATTCCGGTTGCCGATAACAATCAAGTATTTTATTTTCATGAGCTAGCAAGGCGCCATGGCGACTATGCTATTGCCGGCCTTGCCGCTGTTGCTCAAAAGCAAGGAAATGTATTAAGTGATTACGCGTTAACTTTCTTTTCGGTTGCGTCTACTCCGCTAATGGCAATGAAGACTCAGGCATTGGTTAACGATAAAGTGCTCACGCCGGAAGTAATCGCCAGTGCTGTTGCGGCTGCGAGAGCTGAGATTGATGCTATTGCGGACATCACTAATAGTGTTGAAACAAAACAGCACCTAATAGGCGTTTTATTAGAGCGCGGCTTGAAGCACCTCGCTGCTCAAGCTATAAATTAAGTTCGGAGATTGATATGACTATCAAGAAAAAAATTACGCTGACTGTTAATGGAGCCTCTATTACAGCTGAAGTTGAACCACGTCAGCATTTAGTTGACTTCCTAAGGGAAGACCTTTTTTTAAAGGGCCCTCATTTAGGCTGTGAACACGGCGCTTGCGGCGCCTGTACCGTAAAGGTCGATGGGCAGATCATCCGCGGCTGCTTATTTTTAGCGGTGCAAGCTGATGGGAGTGTCGTAGAGACCATTGAGGGATTGACTAAAAGCGGTGCCTTAGCAGATTTACAAGAGTCATTTATGCGCCATAACGCTATGCAATGTGGATTCTGCTCTTCGGGCATGCTGCTTGCAGCTGCTGAGTTGATTGAAAAACAACCTACCTCTACGCGTGAAGAGGTGCGCGAGTGGATTTCCGGAAACTATTGCAGATGTACTGGGTATCACTCTATTGTGAGTGCGATTATGGATGTTTTAGAAGCGCGACTGAAGGGTGAAAAAATTAAACCCGTTGTTGCTCACGCCTAAAGTGATTGGGAGATAGATTATGAATAAGCCAGCAGATCTCAAGGGGTTGATACTTGATCCTGTTACAAATGATCAGCGCTACATTGGTAATAGCGAGCCTAGACATCGAGCTCGTCGTCTACTTGAGGGTCAAGGCACTTATGTTGACGACATCCAGTTGCCTAGAATGGGTCACGTCGTGTATTGGCGCTCTCCAGTAGCACATATGAAGATTGGAAAAATTCATACCGAGCACGCCCTGGGAATGCCGGGCGTTCTGGCTGTAGTTGATGGAGTACAAATGGCGACAATATGCAAGCCATGGGTTGCCACTTTAGAACACTTAGTTGGGATGAAGTCTGCCCCACAATATGCCCTTGCGATTGACCGAGCTTGTTGGCAGGGAGAGCCGGTAGTTGCGGTAGTTGCTGAAACGCGCGCTCAAGCAGAAGATGCTTTACAGCATATTGAGGTGGAGTGGGAAGAGCTTCCTGCAGTTGTTTCTATGGAAACAGCGCTAGATGCAGACACACCATTAATTCACCCAGAGCTTGGGGACAATTTATGCTTTACCCGTACTTTAGATGTCGGCAGTGTTGATGAGGTGTTTGCTAGTGCAGATATTGTTGCTGAGGCTACTTTTGGGTTTGGTCGACACACTGGAGTGACGCTAGAGCCACGTTGTCAAATCGCCGACTACAATCCGGGTGACCGCCGCCTGGTTGTATATCACTCTCAGCAAGCACCCCATATGATGCAAGATTTGTATTGTCGCCAGTTTGGATTATCTGAGTCAGACGTGCAGGTAATTTGTAAAGATGTGGGTGGATCATTTGGTATAAAAGTCCACGCCTATCCGGATGATTTTGCAACAGTAGGCTTGGCTATGATGTTAGGCCGCCCAGTAAAATTTGTAGCAGATCGTTTGGAGTCTTTTACAAGCGATATTCATGCACGCGAGCATCGGATAAAAGGGCGTATTGCCGCCAACAAGGATGGTGATATTTTGGCCTTTGAGATCGATGATCTCACGGCTATCGGTCCATATTCGATGTTTCCAAGAACGAGCGCTATTGAGGGCAATCAAGTTGTGAATCTTGTGGGCGGCCCATATAAGCACCAGCATTACCGTGCCAAGCTCAATGTTGTGTTTCAAAATAAAACACCTACTTGCCAGTATCGCGGCGTAGGCCATCCAATTGCTTGTGCCGTAACGGAAGGGTTGGTTGATTTGGCAGCGCAAAAACTCAAGATGGATCCGCTAGAGTTTCGCAAGCGCAATGTCATTCCAGATGATGCCTACCCTTGCTCCGGAATTTCTGGAATTAAACTAGAAGTGTTGTCGCATGAGCAATGTTTGCGTACGATTGAAAAAATGATTGACTATCCGGCCTTGCGCAAAGAGCAGACTGAGTTACGTAAAAAAGGAATTTATCGCGGCATTGGTTTTGCAACTCTGATCGAGTTAACGAATCCTAGCCCAGCTTTTTATGGTGTAGGCGGTGCGCGTATTGCCTCCCAGGACGGAGCCACTGCAAGACTGGATCCCAGCGGTGTGGTTTCTGTATTAATTGGAGTAGGTGAGCAGGGTCAGGGTACAGAAGGCATATATGCGCAAATCGCTGCCGATGCAGTAGGTATCTCCATTAAGGATGTACGCATTATTACCGGGGATACTGACGTCACCCCGTATGGTGGTGGTACATGGGCCTCACGGGGCGCTGGTGTTGGCGGTGAGGCAGTCTTGTTGGCTTGCCAAGCCCTTCAGCAGAACATCTTAAAGCTCGCTGGCGCTATTTTGAATAAACCCCCAGAGTCACTGTCGGTCTATCGCGGCAATGTTTTAGACAAAGCTTCTGGGGAGACCCTTTTACCTTTTGGTGAGATTGGGCGTATTGGATATTTCCGAACCGATACATTGCCTATTGGTTTTTCTGCAGACTTAATGGTGACCCGTCACTACACTCAAAAAGAATATCCTTTTATCTTTACCAATGGCGTGCAGGCCTCTTATGTTGAGGTTGATCCGGATACCGGGTTTGTGAAGCTATTAAAACATTGGGCAGTGGAGGATTGTGGACGTGTATTAAACCCCATGTTAGTCGATGAGCAAGTACGCGGTGCCATTGTTCAAGGCATCGGTGGCGTTCTCTTTGAAGAGTGTTTATATGATGAGAGTGGGCTTTTGCGTAATGGCAGTATGGCTGATTATCTTGTGCCGATGGCCAATGAAATGCCGGATATTGAAGTTGCGCACGTACAGACTCCTACACAGTCATCTAAGCTTGGGGCTAAAGGTGCTGGTGAGGCAGGCACTGCTGGAGCGCCAGGGGCAGTCCAAAATGCGATTAATGATGCTTTAGCGCCATTTAATGTGGCTGTGTTCGATCAGCCTATTACTTGCGAAAAGATTCTAAAGGCACTTGGAAAAATCTGATAACACGATCCTGTAATATTAGACCTTAGTTGATACAAAAAGTTGTACTTCGATTAAGCATTATATTTATTCAAATAGCGAAAAAATTATGTCTTCATTAAAAGGTAAAACAGCACTTGTTACGGGGTCGACCAGCGGTATTGGTTTGGCTATGGCTGTTGCATTAGCTAAGCAGGGAGCGAACATTATGGCCAACGGTTTTGGCGAGAAAGATGCCGCCATTGCCTTGATTAAGTCCTGTGGAGTTGAGGTGGATTATCACGGCGCTGATATGAGTAAGCCCGATCAAATTGAGGATTTAATTAAGCAAACTGAAAAGCGCTTTGGGGCACTTGATATTTTGGTTAATAATGCCGGCATTCAATACACTGCCAATGTAGAAGATTTTCCAGCTGATCAATGGGATGCCATTATTGCTATCAATTTAAGCTCTGCATTCCATACAAGTCATTACGCACTCCCGGGTATGAAAAAACGAAACTGGGGTCGTATTATTAATATCGCCTCTGTGCATGGCCTAGTAGCCTCAACTCAAAAAGCGGCGTATGTTGCTGCCAAGCACGGCATTATTGGTTTAACCAAAGTGATAGCACTGGAAAACGCTAAAACAGGAGTTACCTGCAACGCGATTTGTCCAGGCTGGGTATTGACCCCCTTAGTCCAAAAACAAGTAGATGCACGTGCACAGCGTGAAGGTATTTCAGATGAAGAGGCAAAAAACGCTCTGGTGTCCGAAAAGCAGCCTTCAGGTGAATTTGTATCTCCGGAGCAGTTGGCAGCTCTAGCGGTATTTCTATGCAGCCCAGATGCCTCTGAGGTGCGTGGTGTGGCATGGAATATGGATGGGGGCTGGACTGCCCAGTAGCCTGAACAAAAACACCATAATCGACTATAGTAACGACAAGGCTGGGCACTACGGCCAGCCATCAAATTCAATTAAAAGGAAAAAAATAATGGAACATACATTACCTCCACTGCCATATGCAATGGATGCACTAGCACCATTCATTTCAAAAGAAACACTTGAGTTTCACTACGGTAAGCATCACCAAGCTTATGCAACAAACTTAAATAATCTAATCAAAGGCACTGAGTTTGAAAATGCGCCTTTAGATGAGATCGTTAAAAAGGCAGCTGGCGGCGTTTTTAATAATGCTGCTCAAGTTTGGAATCACACGTTTTATTGGAATAGTATGAAGCCAAATGGTGGCGGAACACCTACCGGTCCTTTGGCTGATGCGATCAATGCAAAGTGGGGCTCATTTGATAAATTCAAGGAAGAGTTCACGAAATGCGCTGTTGGAACATTTGGTTCTGGTTGGGCTTGGCTCGTTAAAAAAGCAGACGGTACTTTGGATTTAGCCTCTACTAGTAATGCCGCTACACCATTCACGACTGACTCAAAGCCACTCCTGACTTGTGACGTTTGGGAGCATGCTTATTATGTTGATACTCGCAATGCACGCCCAAAATATGTAGAAAACTTTTGGAATGTTGCTAATTGGGATTTTGCTAGTCAAAATTTTGCCTAAAGTAGCGCGTTCAACTTAAAGTCTTTAGGGTAGCTATGTCATCAATATTGACTTCGTTGGGACGCACTGTTTTTGCTGGCTTTGTATTGCTGGTGCTCATTATTTTTGCTTTGGGTGGGAATGTAAGCTCAATTGAATTGCCTTTTTTGTTCCGCTGGATTCATGTCATGGTTGCCATGATGTGGGTGGGACTCCTCTGGTACTTTAATTTTGTGCAGATTCCTTCCATGTCTAAAATTCCGGATGAACAAAAACCTGCGATCACTAAAGTTATTGCGCCAACAGCATTATTTTGGTTCCGTTGGGCTGCGTTATTTACCGTAGTCAGTGGTTTGATTTTGGCGGTATTGAATGGCTATGCGCATCAAGCGTTTACTTTGCAGGCGCCATTTCGGGCAATTGGTTTAGGTATGTGGATCGCTTTAGTAATGGCTTTTAATGTGTGGTTCATCATTTGGCCTAATCAAAAGCGGGCTCTAGGTATGGTGGTAGTTGAGCCAGAGATCAAAGCGAAATCTGCACGCGTTGCTATGCTGACATCTCGTTTAAACACTTTACTTTCAATTCCAATGCTGTTTTTGATGATTGTTCAGTCGCACAACACTACTTGGTTTGTAGTTTCTTCATAAGCAACCGCTGTACTGATTTATTGCTGATATGACAAAGGCCCGCAATTTACATGCGGGCCTTTTCTTTATGCTGCTTTATATTTTTTGATTATTACTTAATCATTGCTTGATCATTGCTTGATTCTTACTTGATCGTTGCTTGACCATT
This sequence comes from Polynucleobacter sp. TUM22923, assembly GCF_030295705.1. NCBI lineage: Bacteria > Pseudomonadati > Pseudomonadota > Betaproteobacteria > Burkholderiales > Burkholderiaceae > Polynucleobacter > Polynucleobacter sp. TUM22923. Next base: position 1,065,149 of record NZ_AP027274.1, on the reverse strand, counting down.
AATTAACTTGGCCACAAAAATTACTGCAATATAGGCGGCAGTTCTTTAGTAAGCACTGCGCGTTGAGTAGTAGCAGAGCCTAATAGGGCAAAGCCCAGTAACTGGCCATCGGTTGATTCAAAGCGTGCTTCGATGCCACCCTCTATAGTTTTCATTTTCCAGTTACCGCTTGCTTCTTTTGCTGGAGGGGAAACAATCGTGGGTAATACAGGTGTTTTCACCATAACGGGCATTGCTGGATAACTCAGAATGGCTTCTTGTCCCAGTAGGTTGGGTGCAAGTACACGTGCAGCCTGCATGATTGGCATGACGTAAGGCAGTACTAAGCCATCTATTTCTGCGCAGTCACCAATGGAGAATACATTTTTAGCGCTGGTTTCTAAATGTCGATTTACTTTAATACCTAGTCCAGTATCAATCCCTGCTGCTTTGGCTAGTTCTAAACGTGGTTTCAGTCCTACGGCAGATAAAAAGGTATCGCAATGAATAGTGCTGCCGTTGGCTAGAGTAATACGTAGATTTTCTAATTCACGATCGATTGATTGAACCGTGGTTTCAAAATGCCAGCGGACACCCGCTTCACTTAATTTATTTTGGAGTGCATGTGCAGCTTCCTCTGGCAGTAGTCGGCCTAAAGCCTGTGGAGCTTGATCAATAACATCAACCTCAAAAGATCCCAAAACAAGGTCGTTTGCGAACTCACACCCGATCAGTCCTGCGCCCAATATAGCCACCTTCTTTTTTCCAGCGATCGCTTGGCGAAAGTGGGCATATTCACCAAGATCATTTACGGTAATCACTTCATGGGCTGCATTACCTTCTAGGGGCAAGCGAATCTGATCCGAGCCTAAACTCAGTACTAATTTCCCATAAGATAATGCGCCTTTGGTGGTTTCAATTATTTGTTTGCCTGTGTCAATGGAGGTAACTTCAGTTGCGCTAAGAATAGTGATTTCAAGTTGAGCCGCCATACTTTCAGCGCTTCCAGATATCAGCTGATCAGCTAGCTTGTTGCCAGCAATCGCAGTAGAGAGCATCGGCTTTGAATAAGAGTAGCCTGGTTCACGAGTCACAAGGGTAATTGGCGTACTCTTATCCAGTTTGCGAATTTCGCGAATCACGGTGTAGCCGGCCAAACCGCTACCAATAATGACGATGGCAGGGGATGTATTTTGATGAACTGAATCCAAGGCGAAGCTCCCTAAAAAAGCGTTAAATTAGCTTTAGCGATAATACCGATCAATAACGGTGATATTATTTGACTAATAGATTGATTATAGAGAGTGTTGTAAACCATGGTTAACTTACCCTCATTACGTCAATTGCGCTATTTTGTAGCCATTGCTAAGGAGTTGAACTTCACACGTGCTGCGGAAGCCTGTTTCGTAGGCCAATCAACTCTGAGCGCGGGATTAAAGGAGTTGGAAGAGGGCTTGGGTATTCGTTTGGTAGAGAGGGATCGACAGAATGTGGCGATTACGCCGATTGGCCGTGAAATCCTACTAAGGGCAAAGACGATCTTGGCTGCATCAAAGGATTTGGTGGAGTATTCAGCTGCTGCAGGTAAGCCAATGGCTGGAACAATCCGGCTAGGCGTTATTCCAACCATTGCACCATTTTTACTGCCTAATGTGTTGCCTGATATTCGCTTGCGTTTCCCAGAATTAAAGATTGCCTTGCGTGAGGATCTAACGTCTAATTTATTGGCAAGGCTGGCCGAGCATCAATTAGACTTTGCTCTCATTGCACTTCCTTACGATACTTCCGGGTTATTAGTAAAAGAACTCTTTGATGATGAGTTTTACTTAGTTGCCAGAGAAAACGATCCCGCACTCAAAGGCAAAGAAATTCAACTGCCAGCCAAAATGGCAGAGCGCTTATTGCTCCTAGAGGAAGGCCACTGCTTAAGAGAGCATACGTTGCAAGCCTGTAAACGTTCAGATATTCGTAATGCTGATGGGATGGAAGCGACCAGCTTGCTGACACTCTTACAAATGGTGGAGTCAGGCATGGGAATTGCTTTACTGCCAGAGATGGCGGTAAAAGGAGGCTTATTAAACGGTAGTAGTCTGGTAGCGCGACCACTAGCATCGCCTGCACCAAAGCGGGTAATTGCACTCGTTGCCCGCGCTTCAACGGCACATGCAGCCGAGTTCCAGGTATTTTCCGAGCGCATTCAAGATCTTTTCAGTAGTATTTTGAAAAAGACGCGCACGGGAGCGAAGAACCCAGTTAAGTAGTTTTTGTGGCTGAGCTAGAGGAAACTAGTTCTACGGCTACAAACCCAATCATTTTTAATTAGCGTAATCAGAAAGAGCACCATGTCCGGAAAAGAAATTATGTTTACTCCTACCAATTTAGGAGCTATTGCATTGTCCAATCGCATCGTCATGGCGCCATTGACCAGAATGCGTGCTGTCGAAGGCGATGTACCAAATCCATTGGCTAAGACCTATTACAGCCAAAGAGCGGGTGCTGGACTCATCATTACTGAGGCAACGCAAATCTCTATTTTAGGTAAAGGCTATCCCGCTACTCCAGGGATCTACTCTACCGAGCAAACCACTGCTTGGAAAGAAATAGTAGAGGCGGTACATGCCAAGGGCGGCAAGATTGTGGCGCAGTTATGGCACGTAGGCCGTATTTCTCATTCCTCTTTGCATGCTGAGCAAGGTTTACCAGAGGCCCCATCCGCATTGGCACCTACTGGCCAAACCTATGGCGCTGACTGGAAGCTACATGATTATGAAACTCCAGTTGCAATGACGGTAGCAGACATTTCTCGACTGGTAAAAGAGTTTGCACTAGCGGCCCAAAATGCGATGACCGCGGGCTTTGATGGCGTTGAAATTCATTCGGCTAACGGTTACTTGCTCGATCAATTTTTGCAGGATAAGACGAATCACCGTACCGATCAATATGGCGGTTCAGTAGAGAACCGCTTACGCTTACTTTGCGAGGTTATTGAATCAGTCGCCACTGTTTTTGCAAGCAATCGTATTGGTGTGCGCTTTTCGCCTTATGGTAGCTTTAACGATATCAGTGATAGTGATCCTATGACATTGTTTAATGCCGTTATTGAAAAAATGAATGGTTATCAGTTGGCCTATTTGCATATGATTGAGCCAAGATCGACTTCCGCAGGAGGCAATGATGATTCCAATGCAGCTGCGCCGATTACCTCAGAAATTTTTCGTGCTGCCTATCAAGGAAAATTAATTAGCGCAGGTGGCTATGATCAAGCGATGGGGGAGGCTGCTTTAGAAGCTGGTTTAGCTGACGCAGTAGCATACGGTCGTTTGTATATCTCTAATCCAGATTTAGCAGAGCGTTTTCAGTCAGGTGCAGCTCTCAACGCATATGATCGAGCCACTTTCTACGGCGGTGCTGAGGTAGGATATACCGACTATCCCGCTTTGTAAGTATTGAGTAGCTAGTTATTTTGCAAGAATAAATCAGGTCTCCATCGAAAGATGGGGGCCTTATTTTTTATCTTCAGGATCTTTAAGTAGATCGTAGTGATTTGCAATTAAGAGTAGGGCAATGGATGCTAAGCCCATGGCAAAAAACTGCCATTGATGTAAGACGGCGGTTCCAATCACGGTCATTAAGATGGTCCATGTGATCGCTATTTTGGCTTTTTTTGTTAGAGGCTTCATAAAATTTAAAAGAGTTAATGTGAATCTTAAATTATCTTACAGATAATCGGGCCTTAGCACTGAGCTCGTTAGCAGGACCCCTTTTATCTAGCTGAGATAGGCGCAGCGCTTCTACTTCAAAGTCTATCTGCGCCGGATGAAATTCAATATCGTTGTTTAAATGAATGACGTAAGTCCAGATAAGCTCACGACCCCTATTTTTGTAAACGTCTACTACTCTTTTCATTTTTTGAGTTCTATTGAGGATGCAGTGTCATGATTAATACTTTGTAGATTCTGCTGTAGGTCGATTAAGTTTCGGGGATCAATGCGGATCACTCCCCCTCTAGGGCTGTCAATATCGGCAATTAAAAAGAATGCCACTGCAATCATGATGGGGAAAATCATAAAAAGCATAATATTGCTATTAAAGTTTCGAGCACCAAAGCCAACTAAAGCATTGGCGCCAACTGCCATAGCGGCCATCAGCCACCAGGCTGCAGTGGGAATGCGATTCCACCAGGCCGCCTGTGTGTAGCCTTGAGAGTTAATGACATCATTCATGCCGGAAACGGTAAGCGCGATCGTTGGCGTTGCTTGTGCTCGCGCTATAGGCAAAATTTCTTTCCAGAGCGCGTTTTCCAGTGCCTGTGTGCGTCGATTAATTTGCTTGACTGTTTCAGAATCTTGTTTGGAATAAAACAAGATCCGTTGATCTAAGTAGCTAATCAATAGTGACTTTACTGTTTCCGCACTCTTATCTGGCAGTAAATCAGCCCGCAAAAATTCGGTACCAATGGCATTGGCCTCTGCTTCCTCTAAGGTCTGCCTCAAATCGTATCGGGCAATGGCCATCGAAAAGGTAAAACCAATAATGAGCGCCAGTAGCGTTAGGGTTGCTGCTTGAATGACGCCCAAGTCAGCGGAGGTCTCCGTATCTTTTGTACGATATTTGCTAAGTACAGCACTACCAAACCACACCGATCCGGATAGTGCCGCCAAAGATATGCCAAATACCAGCAGAGGGGAATTGACAAGATGAAAAATATTAAAAAGTCCCTGGATACAAAATATCTTTAGTGACGTTTTGAATATCACGGTGACCAGTAAATGCCATTGTGATGTCTAACTCATTGTGAATAATTTCCAAGCATTTGGTAACACCAGCTTCGCCCATAGCGCCTAAGCCATATAAAAATGGGCGGCCAATCATAGTGCCACGTGCACCTAGTGCCCAGGCTTTAAGAACATCCTGGCCAGAGCGAATGCCTCCATCCATCCACACCTCAATATCTTTGCCTACTGCATCTACGATTCCAGGAAGTGCTCTGATAGTTGAAACTGCACCATCGAGTTGACGGCCGCCATGATTCGAGACTATCAAGGCGTCGGCACCCGAGTCAGCGGCCAATCGGGCATCACCCTCATCCAGAATGCCTTTGATGATGAGCTTTCCACCCCAAAGTTTTTTGATCCACTCCACATCACCCCAGTTAAGTCCTGGATCAAATTGTTCTGCAGTCCAGGAAGAAAGTGAGGACATGTTGCCAACACCCGTTGCGTGCCCAACAATATTTCGGAATGTTCGGCGCGGTGTCATTGCCATACCCATGCACCACCGTGGTTTAGTAGCCATATTGAACATATTGGCTACAGTCAGTTTAGGGGGTGCAGATAAACCATTTTTAAGGTCTTTATGGCGTTGCCCCAAAATTTGCAGGTCTAAGGTGAGGACTAAGGCGGAACATTTGGCAGCCTTGGCACGCTCCACTAAGCGCTCAATAAAGCCACGATCTTTCATGACATACAGCTGAAACCAAAATGGTTTTGTTGTGTGCTCTGCCACATCTTCAATAGAGCAAATACTCATGGTGGATAGGCAAAAGGGCACTCCAAATTTTTCTGCTGCTCGAGCCGCTAAGATTTCACCATCAGCACACTGCATGCCAGTAAGGCCGGTTGGAGCCAAAGCAACTGGCATAGCCACCTCTTGCCCCACCATGGTTGTCTGGGTGGTTCTATTAACCATGTTGACTGCCACACGCTGTCGCAGTTTGATTTTTTGAAAATCAGACTCATTTGCTCGATAGGTAGACTCTGTCCAAGAGCCAGAGTCTGCGTAGTCATAAAACATCTTAGGCGTGCGCTTTTGGTGCAATACCCGTAAGTCTTCAATATTGGTGATGATTGCCACTCATAATCCTTTGTTATACCGCTAACCTTTGATGTTAAACGGCCATGTGTTAATTGCATCTATATTAGCAACCTTAGTGTTGCCGAGCATTTGTTTCTACAATGTTAAGGTAAAGCGCTCTTGGGCTCCTAAACCCTTACTTTTTGACAACTACACCCCAAAATGCCCCAGCTAACAGTCTCAACCGTCTTCTATTTATTATTAGCCACCTTTTTGTGGGCTGGTAATGCAATTGCTGGTCGGGCGCTAGTTGGAAGTGTCTCGCCTGTAACCCTAAGCGCTGTTCGCTGGGGTTTAGCTGCGTTAATGTTGCTACCCCTGGGGTGGCGCATATTTAGGCCTGGCAGCGCTTTATGGCTGAACAAGAAGCGGTTCTTATGGCTCGGCTTGCTCGGTGTGGGCAGCTACAACGTGCTGCTGTATCTTGCTCTGCAGACTTCCACTGCCATCAATGTGACCTTAATCGGGGCAAGTATGCCCATTTGGATGCTTTTTATTGGTGCAGTCTGCTATCAAGTGAAGCCAAGCCTGCTTCAATTGATTGGGGCAATTGTTTCATTGTTAGGCGTTGCGGTGGTGTTAAGCCGCGGAGAGCCCACAAGCTTATTGAGTATGGAGCTGGTGATGGGCGATCTCTTCATTATGTTGGCAACTATTTTGTGGGCGTTTTATAGTTGGATGATTGGCCGTCCAGGCAAGAGCTCTGAGCGTCAATGGCCCTGGGCTGAGTTTTTAATGGCGCAAGTGATGATTGGCTTTCTCTGGACCCTGCTATTTGATGGGGTAGAAATTGCTTCTGGGCATGCATTTATCGATCTTAACTACTGGACTGGTTCCTTGATCCTTTTTGTGGCGATTGGTCCATCACTAGTTGCTTATCGATGCTGGGGGCTCGGGGTGAACGGAGCGGGCCCAACGGTTGCCGCTTTTTTCGCTAATTTCATTCCCTTATTTACCGCATTGCTTTCTGCGGCAATTCTGGGTGATCCACCCCAGCTTTTTCATGGCCTCGCTTTTGCACTCATTCTTGTGGGTATTTTGGTCTCCTCCACCGGGCGGTCGAAACATTAACTACTAACCCTCTTAAAAAGGCATTTACAGGCCGATTTCAGGGGGTTTAATGCATAAAATGCCTTAAATCGGTATTATTGAAGCTCAATTTACGCATTACTAGGAAATTACTATGCCAGGCTTACTTCCCAATGTTGATCCAGATGGACTTATGGAGTTTTCGGTTGTGTACACCGATCGATCCCTTAATCACATGTCTGAAGAGTTCAAAAAAGTCATGGTGGATATTTCAAGTGTTCTCAAAGATGCTTACAACGCAAGCTCAGCGGTCATTGTTCCTGGTAGCGGAACTTTTGGCATGGAAGCAGTGGCTCGGCAGTTTGCAAATAATGAAAAATGCCTGGTATTGCGTAATGGCTACTTTAGCTATCGCTGGACTCAAATATTTGATCTTGCCAACATTACCCAAGATGTCACTGTTATTAAAGGCAAGCAATTAGAGAATAGTACTAAGGGTGTATTTGCTCCAGCCCCGCTCGAAGAGGTCATTGCTTTCATTAAGAAAGAAAAGCCAGCAGTTGTTTTTGCGCCCCATGTAGAAACCTCAGCTGGAATCATCCTGCCCGATGAATACCTTAAAGCAGTAGGTGAGGCTGTTCATTCGGTAAATGGTTTATTTGTTCTTGATTGCATTGCTTCAGGTGCAATGTGGGTAGATATGAAAGCCTGCAATGTTGACCTGCTGATTACTGCTCCGCAAAAAGGCTGGAGTAGTTCACCTTGTTGCGCTCTGATTGCGATGAGCGCTAAAGCAAGAGAGCATATTGAGAAAACACAAAGTAGCAGCTTTTCAATGGATTTGAAAAGATGGCTACAAATTATGGAGGCCTATGAAAAAGGCGGCCATGTGTACCACACAACAATGCCAACAGATGCGCTCAAAATATTCCGTAATGTAATGAAGGAAACGCAGGCTTTGGGCTTTGCTGATCTCAAACAAAAGCAACAGGAGTTGGGTAATAAGGTGCGAGCTTTATTGGTCTCAAAGGGCTTTGACTCTGTTGCTGCCCAAGGCTTTCAGGCGCCAGGCGTAGTGGTTAGCTACACCACTGATCCTGAAATTCAGTCTGGCAAAAAGTTTATTGCATTAGGTATGCAAACAGCAGCCGGCGTTCCGCTGCAATGTGATGAGCGTCCTGATTTCCGCACTTTCCGTATCGGTTTGTTTGGTCTTGAGAAGTTGGCGCATGTAGACCGCACTGTTGGTCACCTCGAAACAGCCCTGGAGCAGATTGTGGAAATGGAAGTGCAGCCTGCATAAATTTGGCGCTGTATTTCTTTCGCTAAAAGGCCGTCTTAGGACGGCTTTTTATTTGCATGAAAGGGGGATTAAGTGAGGTACTTAGGCTGGGTTAGATCAGCAGATTGGGCTAGACTAGTTATGCATCGATACACTTTATCTTTGAAATCAGACATTTGAAGAAAATAATTCGGTATCATCAAAATATAATTATTTTTTTTAGGAGTTAAGAATGAAATCCAGCCTAAGCAAACTGAGTTTGGCGGTACTAATTTCTACCTCGATTGGGTTGACACCTTTAATGGCAGTAGCAGCAGATTCAGCCCCGGTAAATTCTCCAGTAGCTCCCTCGGCAGCACCGGAGCCGACTCCGGCAGTCCAGCCTGACCAGACTGCTAAGAAAAAAGCAAAAAAAGATATTAAGGCGCAGAAACAGGCTGCCAAGAAGGCGCAAAAGAAGGCGCAAAAGAAGGCTGATAAGCAAGCTAAGAAAAATACAAAGAAAAACGCCAAGAAAAAGACGCAGCCTGCTTTAGAGTCCGCCGCCGCTCAGTAATTCAATTTAATTCTCGGATGGGATCTGGCGCCAGATGATTCGCCACGCTTTTAGTGGAATCATTGCGCACTAGTAACCAGACGGCTCCCATCACTAATCCCATGCCACTAATCTGAGTCCAAGTGATTGACTCAGAAAGAATTGCCCAACCCATAAATAGGGTGGAAACGGGCCCCAAAATCCCAGCCTGCGCTACCAGAGGTGAGCCAATGCGATTGATTGCCATCATGATTAGTAGCATTGGGATGACGGTACATAAACTCGCGTTTAGCAAGCTAATCCAATAGATTTGTGGGCTTTGTATAAACACGGCCACGGGGTCATAAATTAGAATTTGAATCACGCTTAGAAGCGCAGAAGCTGAGCTGGCATACACCACAAGTCTTACGCTACCAACTCGCTTCACCATTTCTCCGGAGCCGATCATGTACATTGCGTATGCGCAGGCGCTAGCAAATACAAGTAGCATTCCAAGTAAGGCCATCGATCCAGTCGAGCTGGCATCTTGTATGAACACCACAATGACGCCAAGATAGCCCACAATTAAGGCATACCACTGAAGACGACTGATGGATTTGTTTAAAACAAAATAAGAAATTAATAAGACAAGTGTTGGGGTCAGATACAGCACAATTCGCTCCAATCCAACGGAAATGTATTGGAGCCCAAGAAAATCTAAGTAGCTTGATAAAAAATAGCCCATAAAGCCTAGGGCGAAAATTTTGAGTTGGTCACGCAAGCTTAGGGTCGATAGTATTTTTTTGCGGGTGCTCCACCAAAAAATAGCCCAGAAGAGTGGCAGCGCCATGAGCATCCGCAATGCAATAAGCGTTTCAGCATTAGCTCCCTGAGTAAATGCTAGCTTGACTAATATTGCTTTTCCGGAAAAAAGAATGGATCCCAAACCAGCCATGCTGATGCCGTAAAGGTAGCTGCGACGTTGAAATTTTTTACTTATGGAATGCATGACAATTTATAACAGCTTATTGATCTGATCCCGCATCTCCAGAATGACCTCGGAAGGAGTGAGTCCAATTGGCCCTACCTTTTGCTTTACTAGGTTATCTGCCGCAGTCGCATGGAGCTGAACAGCAATGCAGCTTGCTTGCCATAAGTTGATGTGATGACGAAGCCCTTGTGCTGCGATAGCCGCAATGCTTCCCGTTAAGACGTCACCCATTCCACCGATTGCCATGCCTGGATTACCCTGTTGGCATAACAATGCATGGTTCGTTGGTGAGGCGAGTAGGGTGTGCTGACCTTTTAACACTACGATTGAGTCAGTGAGCTCAATTAGTTTAGCCAAGGACCCAGGACGATCTGCCTGAATTGCTTGAGCGCTATTTCCCAGTAGATGGGCTGCCTCACCAGGATGCGGAGTCAATACAGTTAGATTGGGAAATGTTTTATTGCGCTCTTTTAGTAGCGTTAAAAATTCCGGTGTATCTGCAATTAAATTGAGTGCATCAGCATCAATCACTAGGGGAACTTTAGGGTAACGAAGAACTGCACTGAGCCATACTTTTCCGAGATCAGAGAATCCCAAGCCAGGGCCAATCGCAATCAGATCAGGCTTTGTAGCAGCAAGCTGATCAGTCGCTTCAAAGCTGGCTAATCGCACCATTAGCTCCGCTTGTTCAGAATAGGCATGAGCGGAAGCGGGGTCGAACATCTCCAAAATAGTCCAGCCAGAACCAAGATGGAGTGCGGCGTTACCAGCAAGCAGAAGTGCTCCAGCCATGCCGGGCGCGCCACCAATAAGCAGAACCTTTCCAGCCATTCCTTTGTGCTCTGAGGGCATGCGCCTTAAGTGGGTTACTAGTCCTAGTGAATCTAGTGGGGCAATGGGCGTAATCATGTTCTTAGTATCGCTCTAGTTGCTATTTACAAAGGCAATTTTTTTATAGCTAATATGGAGTTCGTTAGGACTACGGCCTGTGCAAATACCTGCTTACAGAATGGAAGGGATGCAGCAGTAAGAATATGAGGGCAATAAAAAAACCGCGGTACACCGCGGTTGATTTATCGATATGCAAGAATGCAGGATTACAGAATTACAGGATTACTTCTTTGGGTCTGCTACAGGTGCTACAGGAGCGGCTGGCATATCTTTTTTAGCCTCTTCCATATGCGCTGCTTCGGCGCCATGTTTTTCACCACCCATATCAATGTCGCCATCACCTTTAATGAGTAAATAGGCTGTGGCACCGATTAATACTAGTACCATGATGATGATTGAACGGTTACTCATTGCTTTTCCTTGGGTTTAGTTAATATTGCCTAATAGTAACGCTTGGGAGGCATTCAGTAAATCTGAAACAGCATCAGATGTCGAAATAATGCAAAATTATAGGTAGTAATACTGATTTTTAAAGGTCATCCATGAGCTCAAAACTGCCCGTTCATAACTCCCAAACGATTACAGAGTTTTTAAAAATCCAAAAAAGTCGTATTCAGGAAGAACAGTCCGAAGATTCCTATCAGTTCGCTTTTGAGGATGAGGCTTTTTTACTGCGTAGAGAAACACTTGGTTTACGGTTTCAATTGGAATTGCTAAAGCCGGAAATCTTGCTACACGAGCGGGGGATTGATCACACCATCACTGTTTTTGGCTCTACTCGTTTTGTTAGCTCCGAAATAGCAAAAGCAATGGAGATGAGCGCTAAAACACCAGCGGCTATTGCATGCGCAAATAAGGCGCTATTACATTCTCAATACTACGATTCCGCTAAAGAATTTGGAGCAATCGTCGCGAACTATAACCATACTCAATCTGACAGTAGTAATAAATTGCATATAGCTACTGGTGGAGGGCCCGGAATTATGGAGGCCGCTAACCGAGGTGCCTTCGAGACAGGAGATGAAACGATTGGGTTCAATATTAGCTTGCCGAGAGAGCAGCATCCCAATGAGTACATCACGCCAGGCTTAAGTTTTCGCTTTCATTATTTTGCAATTCGCAAGATGCATTTTATGCTTAGAGCGCGGGCGATTGTGGCTTATCCAGGAGGATTTGGTTCTTTGGATGAGCTTTTTGAGGTCCTAACCTTAATGCAGACTAAAAAAGTAGAGCGCTTTCCCATTATTTTAGTAGGCCGCGCTTTTTGGAATGACATCATTCATTTTGAGAAAATGATGGAGATAGGTGTCATTGATCCTGTGGATCTTGAGTTAATTTACTTTGTGGAGACTGCACAAGCTGCTTGGGAGGTCATTCGTGACTGGTATCAATTAGCTTGAGCATGGAGTTCCCAGGGGTCTGTAAAATGATGAGAGAGACTACTCATGACCCAATATGACCATTACTAATACTATTTCACTTACTACCGAATTGGATTTGCCTGCATATCTTCTGGGCTTTGCCATGTTGATGCTGGTAATGCTTATTCACGGTATTGCCTTACTGCAAATTGCAAAACGCTACGAAGTAAAGTCCTTCCTTCATCTATCAGAGCACCGATATTCCTCGGTAGCGTTGGTTTTTTATGTCAGCGTCATGTGCTTATTTCTAGTGCATATTTTTGAAATTATTCTCTGGGGTATTTCACTTTGGTTATTTAATCTATTGCCAGATTTAGGTCAGAGTATTTTATTTAGCGGTAGTACTTATACGGCTATGGGATTTATGGATGATCTACTGCCGAATGGTTGGAAAATGCTGGCTATCATCATCGCATTTTCAGGCATGTTTGCTTTTGCATGGACTGCATCCGTGATGATTTCAATGACACGAAATTTTCGTCAGGCCTATACCCATTTGCATATGCTTAAGCTAAAGTTACCAGCAGAAGTGATGGAGCGCTTTAAATAAATGAGGCATAAAACATGGGATGCCATCGTCATTGGCGGGGGTGCAGCTGGACTTTTTTGTGCCGGTGTTGCCGGTCAACTTGGAAAGAGAGTGCTAGTACTGGATCATGCTGATGTACTAGGTGAAAAAATACGTATTAGTGGTGGCGGTAGATGCAACTTCACTAACATCCACAGCAATCCAAGTCATTTTTTATCCCTCAATGCCCATTTTGTCAAAAGCGCATTGGCTCGCTACCCATCCTCTGAATTCATTAAGCTAGTTCAGTCTTACCGCATTGCTTATCATGAGAAACATCAAGGGCAATTATTCTGCGATGATTCAGCTAAGCAAATTATTGAAATGCTCTTTAGTGAGTGCGCTAAGGGTAATGTAAACATTCGCTATCCAGAAACTGTTCAGACCATTGCAAAGGAAGCGGATGAATGGATAGTCAAGACTAATGTTGGTATAGAGCGGACCAAGTCATTGGTTATGGCCACTGGAGGACTACCTGTTCCCGCTATTGGGGCTACAGCCTATTCCTTGGATGTTGCTAAGCAATTTGGTTTGCAGGTGATTGAGCCACGTCCCGCACTAGTTCCACTCTCTTTTACTTCAGGTGAGTTCGAAAACTTGATTGAGTTAGCGGGTTTAAGTCTGCCTGTACGCATTGCTTCCGGATCAAAGGGAAGCCGTTATGGCACATGTCGCTTCAACGAGGATTTACTCCTGACTCACAAAGGTTTGTCTGGGCCCGCAGTACTGCAGGCCAGTAGTTATTGGGCCGAGGGCGAGCAAATTCATATCGACTGGCTGGGGGCTGTTGAGGCTAATGGTCGATTTGATTGTGATGACTTATTTGACGATGAAGACAATCGCTTAAAGCTCACTGAGAATATTTTGGCATCAGTGATGCCCATGCGACTGGCCAAAGCATTTTCCGAGCAAAAAAATCTCTTGGGAAGAAAGTGGGCGGAAGTCTCTAAAAAAGATCGTCAAGCCCTCAAAGAGCTGATAAGTAACTGGTCAGTCAAACCTGCTGGAACGCTGGGCTGGAAAAAAGCAGAGGTGATGCTTGGTGGTGTCGATACTAAGGCGCTAGATGGTCAAACCATGATGGCGCGTAAGCACCCCGGTTTGTATTTTATTGGAGAGTGCGTCGATGTTACAGGCCATCTAGGTGGCCATAACTTTCAATGGGCTTGGTCTAGTGGGTTTGCCTGCGCAAACGCTCTCTAGGGCGCTCTTTGTCACTAGGTCATATTGACCCTAGTGATTTACCCCTTCTTTTTTCCTCTAGATCGAATATTGAGCAGTTCAACAGCTAACGAGAAGCCCATCGCTACATAGACATATCCTTTGGGTATGTGAACTCCCATACCTTCGGCAATCAGCACTACACCAACAACAGTTAAGAAAGAAAGTGCTAGTACCTTGATTGAAGGGTGGTGGTGCACAAAGTCGCCAATAGATTTGGCGGCAAACAGCATAATCATCACAGAGACCAATACGGCTGCAATCATGACGCCGATGTCATCAACCATACCGACCGCAGTAATTACACTATCTAGTGAAAAAATGATGTCCAAAATGCCGATTTGAATTACAGATGCTAAAAATAGCGAGGCCATAGATTTTTTACTAACTACGCTTCCATCACTCATACTTTGACTGGCGGACTCACCAAGCTCTACTTCAATATAAATTTCTTTTGATGCTTTCCATAGCAAAAAGAAGCCACCCAACAATAAAATTAGGTCTCGCCCACTAACAGCATGATTTGCAATGGATATGATAGGTTCAGTCAGGGTCATAACCCAAGACAGACTTAGCAATAAAAGTATGCGTGTTACCAGCGCAAACAATAAGCCAAAACGACGTACTTTTTCTCGAATCTCTAAGGGCAATCTATTGGCAATAACGCTGATAAAGATAATGTTATCTATGCCAAGAATGATTTCTAGGGCTGATAGTGTGAGGAAGGCGATCCAGGCATTAGGGTCGCTAAGGAGCTGTAAAAAACTTTCAAACATAGAGGTCTCGCATTAATAAGGTTAAAGTAAAGTGTACTTAATTAGCCACAGCCTATCAATGTCAAAACTCATCAACTTACGCAAACTATTAAAAGCCCTCATTTTATTTTTAGGTCTCAATAGCGCCCATGCTGCTTATCCGGATAAGCCTATTAAGGTAATTATCGGTTTTCCTGCCGGTGGGCCTTTAGATGCCCATATGCGACTTTTAGTCGACAAGCTGCAAACCTCCCTAGGTCAAACGGTTATCGTGGATTACAAGGCTGGTGCAGGCGGAACTGTAGGGGCACAGTTTGTGGCGCAATCACCGGCAGATGGCTACACCTTATTGCTGGCCAATACTGGCACTATGGTCATTAATCCCGCCGTGTATACCAAGACCGCATACGACACTCTAAAAGAATTTCAGCCAATAGCCCGAACAGCGCAACAGCCCTTGGCTTTGATAGTGAATCGCGATGTGCCAGCGCAAACCCTTAAAGAGTTTATTGCTTATGCAAAGGCGAGCCCAGGTAAGTTAAATTATGGCTCCGCTGGTAATGGTGGCATTTCTCATTTAGTCCCCGAGATGTTAAAAAATGAGACTGGAATATTTATGGTTCATATTCCCTTTAAAGGAAGCGCGCCAGCCTTCACGGACTTGATTGCTGGCCATGTTCAGTTTATGGCTGAGTCCGTGCCTCAGGCTGCCAACCATGCAAAGCAAGGTAAGGTGAGGGCACTGGCTGTCACTAGCGCAAAGCGTAATCCTGCCTTGCCAAATACGCCTACAGTAATAGAGACTGGAATCGCTAATTTAGAAATTGTGGGCTTTTATGGGGTTTTAGCCCCTAAAGGGACCCCTCCCGAGGTTGTCAATAAATTAAGCCAAGCATTTAAGGAGACTCTTGAATCGCCCGAGGTTCAAAAGCGAATGATTGAGCAAGGCGCCGATCCAGCCTACCTCAATGCCAGCCAATTTACTCAGTTTTTAGCAGGAGAAATGCCGCGTTGGGCAAAAGCCGTAAAGCAGGCCGGTGCGAAGCTGGATTAATGATCTACAGGCAGATGGTGAACACTAATTTGCTTGGTTTCTCATCCAATCGGCAGTCTTAAAAAAAGACTCCTCTAGGCGCGCTGCAAGCGCACCCTCAATGCCGCAGTCTTTCATCGCCTGGTACATGCAGGCTAGCCATTGATTACGCTCTTGCAATCCAATCTGAAAGGGTAGATGCCTTGCTCTCAACATTGGATGGCCATGTTTGGGGGAGTAGATATCAGGGCCGCCTAACCACCCAGATAGAAAGCACTTTAGCTTTTCTCGTGATTCAGATAGATTTTGGGAGTGCATCGCACGTAGATGGGCCAACGACTCCTCAAGATCCATCAGGTCGTAGAAGCGATCCACTAGTGCATCAACTTTTGCTGATCCACCAACCTGTTCGTAAAGGCTTTTTTCTTGACTCATTGCTGGATTTTAAAGCTTTTAATCGGAGCGGATTGGCATTCGCTACATTTAGGTATAGAGTTTAAGGGTGGAGCTTGCATTGATATTTGGGCGCTTAGCTCTAGTTAATTGGCATCGTTTATTTCACTAAGGGGGAAGCAATGAATCAAAAAGACATTCAGGCTTGGCAACAAGAAAAAGCAAAAGAACTATTTTCATATTCTCATAAATTATTAGATGCGGCAAAAGAGTTGAGCGAGCATCATCTTGCTGAAGTTCAGTGGGGCATGAAAAATGCGATGGATACGGCAAAATCAGCGGCTAAGCATGATTTAGAAAAGTTAAAAGATCTGCAGCAGGAGGCAAGTAAAGAGGCCAGTAAACGTGCGTCTGCTTATCAGAAAAAAATGAAGGCTGTACTAAAGGATATTAGCGAGGATGCTGCAGACGGAACGGAAAAGCATTTAGAGAAAGTTCGTCATTCTTTAGTAACTTGGTTGGAAAATGCTGAGAGCAAAATGCCAGGGCATGCAGACAAGCTATCCAAGGTAGTACACGAAATGTCAAATGCTGGGCAGAAGATGTTCAAAGAGGGTCGAAAGATCGTGAATCAGGTTGCAGATTCTGCCGAAAAAAATATTGAGGAGCACCTCAGAAAATCTTCGGATTCAGGTAAGAAAAGTAAATAGCTGCTGATTAAACCTAGTTAGATCTGAATCGCCGATGGACTATCTTCATTGGCGATTTTTTTATACCCACCCCTGTAACCAAATCTCCGTATTCCCAAGCTCTCTCCAGCGAATGATTTGAGTCTGTTGATCAAATACAGCCTCAAGCTCTACATATTCAATCGCTTGTTCGGGTAGTTCTGGAAGCATTACTTTACTGACTAAGAAATGTTTGCGTTTGTGGGTAGGGTGGGCCGCAGTCCACTTTGTGAGTAGTAGCTTCTTTGGGCTTAAGGGATTTTGCTTTTTAAAGGGCATTACAAGTCAGCTCGCTTCCATTGCTAAAGAGCTGGCCACTCGTTGTATTAAAGATCTTGCTCGAGTCCTGAATTTGAGCTGGGCACTGTGAGTCAAAGTAACTTAACGGCCCCAGGCTTCCGCAATAATCAAACTGTTGATTCTGAAATTGCATCTTTGCTTTTTTAAGAACCATAGAGATTTTCTCCCCTTGGGCATTGGTGCAATTCCAGCTGGTATAGGTGTCGCGATCACAGGCGCCTAGGCTAAGTGTTGATAGCAGTATTACTAGTGCCGTACCAAGCCTTTTAGTTCTATGAATCATCAGGCGCCCTAAAGAACCCAGAAGTGATGGGTGCCATCCTTGCCTAATTGCTCAACTAGACCATATTCCCAATCAAGATAGGCTTGCATAGCAGCAGGATTCACACTGGTACCTTCATATGGTCGTTTGTAGCGATCACGAGGAGGCGAGGCTAAATGTGTTGCTCCCTTCTCTAATACAAGGCCTGCATCTACCCAGGCCTGATTACCGCCAATTAAAACCACCACTTCAGATGACGTTAAGGCTTGTATTTCATGGGCAGCGAACATGGCAAGCTCACCAGTAGTGCTGGTAATGAGGTAGCGATCTGCTTTGGGTAATTTGCTTAGCGCCTCCATAAATTCCGAACGTAGGGCGAACCAGCTCCCAGGGATATGGCCTTTAACGTAATTTGCATGTGTACTGAGATCAATAGCAACGGTGCCACTATCATTCTTAAGCCAGCCAGAGGCGGTTAGAGCATCCACTGTTTGAGTGGTCGGCATTGTTGGAATAGGGGAACTCCAGACCCCTTTTTCAGTGAGGTCGGATGCTTGAATATCGTCCAATACATATACATCCCAAGCCATCTGTGCAAGCCAAGAGGCTGGCATATTGGCTCTGACACTATCGGGATCCGCCAATACAATGCGCGCTCCCCGCACGGGAGAGACCATCTCTGTCTCTTGAACCAGTTGCCCGCCTGGCACTGAGCGAAACCCGGGTAAATGACCCGCTTCATATTCTTCTGGGGTACGAGTATCAAAGAAGTAGGTAGTGCGTTCGACTTGAGATTGCCAAGACTGAAGATCTGCCATGCTAGCGCGTTTTACTCCAGCTTGATCGGCAACATTTCGCGAGCGCAGGGCAGCCTCTTTTTTTGTATCGGCGTTTACTGCTGAAAATTGTCGGCTTTGCCCTTGATCCAGCGTTTGACCAGCCAAAGTCCAACCAATCGTGCCATTACGCAAGGCACTCACTTTGTTCGGAATGCCAGCATTGATTAAGGACTGAGTGCCGATAATGCTTCGGGTGCGACCAGCACAGTTCACGATAATTTGGGTATTGGGATTTGGGGCTAGCTCTGGAAGTCGTAAAACTAACTCAGCGCCGGGAACGCTCACACCTGTAGGAATGCTCATTGTGTGGTACTCATCAAAGCGGCGCACATCTACAACTACGATATCCGCTTTGTCATCAATCAATTGCTTTACTTCTTGAGCGGAAAGAGAGGGAGTGTGTCGTTTCGATTCAACAAATTCACCAAATGATTTGCTGGGAACATTCACATCCTTAAATACTTCTCCACCTTCAGATTTCCATGCTGCGACTCCGCCTGCAAGCGTAGAGACATTAGAGTAGCCCAATGAGGATAGCCTTTGAGCTGCCAGCATAGCCGAGCCCTCACCGTCGTCTAGAGTGACAATTGGCACATTTTTTCTGGGTAGCTTAGCCAATGCATCTACTTCTAAGCGAGAGAGTGGAAAGTTAGCCGCAAACAAAGGATGTTCCTGTGCATGTGGATCTTCCTCACGCACATCTAAAAATGCAATCTCTTCTTTTTCCAGCAGCTTATTGCGTACGAAGGCGTAATCTTGATATTGAATGCTCATCAGTTTCTAGGCTCTTTAATATTGCTATGATTAAATCGATAACCGATTAATCTAATTTAGCGTTTGATTTTTCCACCACTTCGGCCCATCGCACAATTTCTTGATTGATATAGTTTGCCAATTCAGGTCGGCTCATTTTGGGTGCTGTAGCACCCATCCCAGCCCAGCGTTCTTTAATTTCAGGCGTAGCTAATGCAATTTGGACTTCATTGCTCATCTTATCGACAATATCTTTAGGCGTCCCTTTGATTGCCCACATTGCATACCAACTGTAGACAACAAAGTTACTGATTCCCAGTTCTTGTGCGGTTGGGACATTCGGAAATGCATCAACTCGCTTTTGCGTGGTCACTGCGACTGCTATCAGCTGCCCATTCTTAATAAACTGTGCTGCACCCGCTAAGGTATCAAACATCATATCCACCTGACCTGCCACTAAGTCCTGTAGAGCTGGGCCAGTGCCGCGATAGGGAATATGCGTAATAAACAATTTGTTTTGCATCTTAAATAACTCACCCGTGAGATGCTGTGAGGTACCGTTCCCGGTAGAGGCATAGTTATATTTTCCAGGATTCTTGCGGATTTCTTCGATGATGGACTTCAAATCATTTTTTGGAAATTTACTAGGGTTTACAACAATGACATGCGGTACGCTGCCGATGATGGCAACTGGCTCAAAGTCTTTAGTGATGTCATAAGATAAATTGGTGTACATGCTAGGCGCAATCGAATGATGGACGGCTCCCAACAACCAGGTGTAGCCATCCGGAGCCATTTTTGCTGCCACAGCAGCCCCAAGTGTGCCTCCAGCCCCACCTTTGTTGTCCACAATAATGGAGGTTCCCAGCTGAGCCGATAGTTGCTTTGCTAAGGGGCGACCAAATGCATCTACAGCACCTCCAGGCGGGAATGGGTTGATAAAGGTGATGGGCTTATTGGGCGTAGGCCAGCTTGTAGATTGGGCCAGGGCCTGAATGCTGATCAGGCTGGCAGCCAATAAAATAAGGATATTTTTGATTTTCATAGGGTCTCCAACGTTTTTATAGTGTTTTGACTATTTTGGATGATTTCAAGGATCTATGGGTTATCCCTAATACAGAGCTTGATTTCCTTGTCTTTGTCTAGGGATATACTCATTTGGAGCCTAGAACTCACATAACGATCTTAAGTAAAGGGAGCATACATGTCACAGCACGATACTTTGTTGGCTGCATTTGAAGCTTATAAAGCAGAAAACGAAAAGTTTATTGATAAAGGCGTAAAAGCAGCAGCTGCTCGCGCACGTAAGGCACTGCAAGAAATTGCCGGCGCATGCAAAGAGCGTCGTAAAGAAATCACTGCCGCCAAAGAGGCAATGGAAGCTAAGAAGTAATTTCTAGCTTTCTCACTGATTTATCAAGCCTGGCCCTCACAAGGGGCCGGGCTTTATTTTTAGGTGACCGTAAATAAGGTTAGTTGCATAGCTTTGTTGCGAATTGGGATGAGGTTTAGATAGTCTTCGCTATTAGCCCATGACTGCACACATTCGCTATTTGGAAACTCCAATTCCACTATTGCGTTGAAGGGTTGAGATCCTAACTCATTCCACAGAATAGATTCGATTGATCCTCTTGAGGTAATCTTGCCTTGATAAAGCTCCACTGTTCGGCCTACTTGGCTACGGTATTGATCAAAAGCACTATGGTCGGCTAGATTCATTAGGCCAATTACTTTGACGGTCATCGCTAAGTCCTTATTATTCATCAAGCTAAAGCTAAAACTAAAGGTAATAGTCTATATTGAATTCTAAATAAGGCATTACTGAGTAAAACATCGTTTCTTTAGATTGCTTCATTCGATATTCAATAAATACAGATAGGGTGCATATGAAAATCGCTTTTTTAGGTCTTGGCAACATGGGGCTACCAATGGCGCTCAATTTAATCAAGGCAGGGTATGCTGTCTCTGGATTTGATTTAGTAAAAAGTCAGATGGATGCACTCAAAGCCGCAGGTGGTTTTCCAGTCAACAGTGCTGTAGAGGCAGTCAGCGAAGCGCAAGTAGTTATCACCATGCTTCCGGCCTCACGACATGTTGAGGATCTCTATCTTGGAGAGTCAGGGCTATTGATGATTGTGCAGCCTCAAACGCTATTGATTGATTGCTCGACTATTTCTCCCGAGGTCTCGAGAAAAATTGAGGCGCTTGCTAGAGTAAGGGGGCTGTCCATGATTGATGCACCTGTTTCCGGTGGTACCGCTGGTGCACAGGCGGGTAGCTTAACTTTTATGGTGGGCGGCGCAGTCAATGATGTTGAAAAAGCTCGACCTCTATTGGAGAAGATGGGCAAAAATATTTTTCATGCAGGAGCGAGTGGGTCTGGTCAAACAGTCAAAGTCTGCAACAACATGCTTTTGGGCATTCAGATGCTTGGGACTAGTGAGGCACTAAAGTTAGGCATTAGCAATGGCGTCAACCCGCAAGCTCTTTCAGAAATTATGATGCAAAGCTCAGGCCGTAATTGGGTGCTAGAGCTATATAACCCCTGTCCTGGCGTGATGGAAAATGTGCCATCCTCTAAGAATTATGCTGGCGGTTTTGGTGTCGACCTCATGCTGAAGGATTTAAGCTTAGCCGTTGAAAATGCTCAAGAATTAGAGGTCAGTGTGCGGCTAGGATC
The DNA here is from genome assembly GCF_030295705.1 of Polynucleobacter sp. TUM22923. Lineage (NCBI taxonomy): Bacteria > Pseudomonadati > Pseudomonadota > Betaproteobacteria > Burkholderiales > Burkholderiaceae > Polynucleobacter > Polynucleobacter sp. TUM22923. Next base: position 1,043,657 of record NZ_AP027274.1, on the reverse strand, counting down.
ATTGGCTAAAGAGCTTTATGCAATGCATAGCTCGGCCGGTAATGGGCAACTAGATTTTTCTAGTATCTTTAATCTTCAAGAAAATTAAAGTGATGCCGTTAAATATGAAACGCTTTTCAACGGCATCCTAGTTTTAGATGGAGAACTATAACTATCGACTAAAGTTTCTCTTGGGTTGACTGCTGCGCTTTGCGGCAGGCTTACTTGCACCACTTCCGCCGCCACCATTGCTAGGGCGAGGCTTTCGGTTTTGTTGGTGCTGTTGGCTTCTTAGTTGAATGGGTTGTGCAACGGCATTTGGATCGGGCTCAAATCCGGGGATGACCTCTTGCGGTAATTTTTGCTTGATGAGCTTCTCAATATCTCTGAGCATTTCATGTTCGTCAACACAAACTAGCGATACCGCAACTCCATTAGAGCCTGCTCTACCGGTACGACCAATGCGATGAACGTAGTCTTCAGAGACATTAGGTAAATCATAATTGACAACATGGGGCAGTTGATCAATATCAATGCCACGGGCGGCAATATCGGTGGCTACCAATACAGTGATTTTGCTATCTTTAAAGTCAGCTAAGGCTTTAGTGCGTGCACCTTGGCTTTTATTACCATGAATGGCCATTGCGGTGATATTGTCTTTTTCTAGCTGGAGGACTAATTTGTTAGCCCCATGTTTAGTGCGAGTAAAGACTAAAACCTGTTTCCATTGATTGCTCTTGATTAAGTGAGCTAGTAATGGGTGTTTTTGGCTTCTATCAACTGGATGAATTAGCTGTGCAATGGCTTCATTCGCACTATTACTCCGAGCGACCTCAATGAGTGCTGGTGAATTTAATAAGCTATCGGCTAATGCCTTAATTTCCGATGAGAAGGTCGCAGAAAAAAGCAGGTTCTGACGTTGCTTGGGTAGTACGGCAAGAATCTTTTTGATGTCACGTAAGAATCCCATATCGAGCATGCGATCAGCTTCATCTAACACCAGGATTTCAATTGCAGAAAGAGACACGCAGTTTTGTGACATTAAATCCAAGAGGCGACCAGGAGTGGCAACCAAAATATCTAGGCCGGCTGCTATTGCTTTAATTTGCGGATTGGCGCCGACGCCCCCAAAAATGACTGTTGACTTTAAGCCAGTATATTTTCCATAGGTGACAACAGACTCTTGAACCTGAGCGGCTAATTCACGGGTAGGCGTCAGTATCAGGACGCGTAACTGACGTTTGCCACTGCTAGGTTTAGCGCTATCACTAAGGCGTTGCAAAATAGGCAAAGTAAAGCCGGCAGTTTTGCCTGTGCCTGTTTGGGCTGCTGCTAGTAAGTCTCCCCCCTTTAAGACGGCAGGAATAGACTTCTCTTGAATAGGGGTAGGGCTGGTGTAACCCTCTTCGTTAATAGCGCGAAGAATGGATTCTGATAAACCGAGATCTGTAAATAACATAGGGGCCAAATAAAATTGGCCCGTATTCAATTAAACGACTATCCCGGCCAATGGGGTGAGCTGCCACACTTGTAGTGTTTGCAGTAAGAGGATCTATTTTAAGCTATCAAGCGCTCTAGCTTGCGGTATGCCACAGATTGGGGGTAAAAGCATTGGCATACCCCGATATAAATAATTTCTGGAGGCCCGAACGGGGGTCAAACACCGAACGCTCAATTCGGCCAATATTACCGCCATATACATGGATGCTGATTGAGGTTTGATCGCTAGAGTGATTCTCCACCACATGAATATCATGCGTGTCAGGAGATACCGTCTCTACTTGGCCCGGTAAACAAATGCTGGATTCTCCAGCCTGATAGCTACCATCTTTTTGTAAATAGTAATTTGTGCCACGCTCTTGGCCACGCAACTGACCAATCATTCCCCAAACAGTATGGTTGTGAACGGGTGTTTTTTGATTCGGACCCCATACAAAGCTTACTACTGAAAACCGATTTAAAGGATCGGCATAGAGTAGGTACTGTTGATAGTATTCAGGATGTGGTTTTGTAAATGGCTCAGGCAGCCAATCATCTACCGAGATTAATTCCTCCAAAAGCTTTTTTCCTTCAGAGAAAATGATTTTCTCGCTGGGCCCATCCTCTAACAACAAGGTGAGGTTTTGGACAAAGGTCAGTAGTCGGCTTTCTTGTTTCAAGGCATTCTCCGGAGTAATCATGTATTAATCAGCAGTAAAGAGCCAGTCAGGAATACCTTTAGGTCTGAGTGAGACTGTATCAACACACACAATATGAAGAAGGGCGCTTGCAATCAGCTCTGGTTCGCTATTAGCATTTACGCGAGTGGCTGTTTGTTTCACAGCAATTTGGGTACGACCCCGGTGTTCTATTGTTTGATCAATGCTTAATAGATCGTCTAGACGCCCTGGTCGATGAAAGTGCATTGTGATTTCTCGAACTGGCAAAAGTATGCCAAACTCATTAACCAATTTAGTGGGACTTAAATCTCGTTGGTATAACCACTCCGCTCGACTTCGTTCAAAAATCTCCAGATAACGTGCGTGGTAAACAAACCCAGCAGCGTCCGTATCGGAATAGCAGACGCGAAATAGGAAGGGTAGGCTATTGGCTTGAGTGGTATTCGTAGAATTGGGCATATTTAATTATGTGGCTTATATGGTCAGAATCATATCGCGATGTGGGATGCCCGCCTCATCATAGACATCCCCCTGGGAAATAAAGCCAAATTGCATATAAAAAGGGATTGCCGAGAGCTGAGCATGCAGTTCAAATGATTTCAGCCCCTGGCTTTTTCCTGCATTTATTAGCAAATTCATGAGTTGCGTGCCAATACCTTGTTGTCGGTAGTTGGCTAAAACAGCCATTCGACCAATTCTTCCTATTCTTCCTATTCTTCCTATTCTTTTTATTTCCCCCGGCAAAACTACCAGTCTTGCAGTGGCAACGCATTGATGATCAATATGAATCAAGGCATGCTGGGCAATTGGATCAAATTCGTCTATCTCCATAGCTTCTGGTACACCTTGCTCTTGAATAAAAACAGCTTTACGAATCAAAAATGCCTTATTTTGAGCTTCTTGCCAGGATTGAATTGATATACAAAATGCATTCATAAGCGTCTTCAGGGTAATGGTGAGCTACTGATGTTACTAATAGCGTTGTCTTGATTTAAATTCAGGTTTATTGTCCTTAAGGCTGCCTTATTTAATGGTTACAATGAATTTAAGGCTCAAAACCTGAATCCTTTATAAACCTTCACTGAGGAGTTATTTTGAAGAACACATTACTAACCACGCTAATCGCATCATTGGGCTTACTTGCTGCTAGTTCAGTTTACGCTCAGGCTCCCGCAAAAATGTTGCCATTGGCTGCTGAGGCTGTTGTTTTGACTGCTACCGTCGACTCAGTTGATGTTAAAAAACGCATTGTGGTGCTGAAAGACGCTAACGGCAATTTTGCTCAGATGAATGTTGCTAAATCAGTCAATGATTTGGATAAGGTTAAAAAGGGCGATCTATTTGTTGTTGAGCATGCTCAAGCGATTGCAGTAGGTTTGGTTGCTGTTGCCAAGGATGTCAAACCAGGCGTTTCTGGTGTGCGTTCTGTTGTGATTTCTGGCAAGGGATCTGCAAAGCCATTTGAAGAAACAACGGACACCGTTTACGCTACCGTCAAAATCAGCACAATTGATGCAAAGACACGTATTGTGACCTTCACATTACCATCCGGTGAGAAACAAAAAGTTAAGGTAGACCCTAGTGTTCTTGGGCTTGAGAAATTTAAGGCAGGCGACGATGTGATGGTTGAGTTTGTTGACGATACCGCGATTGGCTTTGTAACACCAAAGAAATAAGCTATTAAGGCAGGCTACCGTGCTTTTACAGTAAAAGAAAGGCCCGCATTGCGGGCCTTTCTGCTTTAGGGGTCTGTGCCATGACGATGGCAAAGGTATTAAAAAATGATTTAATTCGTACAAATGATATTCATTCTCATCTGGCCCTATAATCCGTATATGACATCCAGACTTCTTTTTTAAAACACTACTGACAATGAACCTGAAAGAGGTACGCCCCGGAATGAAGGTTTTTGTAAAGAGCATCGCTCTAGCAATTGGGGTGGATGGGGATATTCGTGGTCAGCTTGAAGATATTGGCTTTCTGCCGGGCGAGCAGCTTGAGGTACTTCGTAAGGGTTTCTTAGGTCAGGGCCCCATTATGGTTCGCGTGGGATCTTCTACCTTTGCCCTACGAGAGTCCGAAGCGCAGTTGATTGAGGTGGAGCCTCTATAACGATGTCTGAAGCGAAGGTTCATTTCTTTCCTAGCGAGCCACTAGTTGCTTTATTGGGCAATCCTAATTGCGGTAAGACGGCCCTATTTAATTTATTGACAGGCAGTCGTCAGAAAGTCGCCAATTATTCCGGTGTTACTGTTGAGAGAAAAGAGGGGCGCCTTAACTTCGATTCTGGAAAAGCGATTCGTGTGCTCGACCTACCTGGCGCCTATAGTCTTTATCCCCGATCATTGGATGAGCGTGTGACTTGCAATGTCCTGCATGGCAATGCTGTCGGTGAGAAGCGCCCAGATCTGGTGCTGTGCATCTTGAGCGCGATGAACCTTAGGCGTAATCTGCGTCTAGTGTTATCGGCAAAGCGATTGGGCCTTCCTTGCGTGGTTGTATTAAACATGGTTGACATAGCTAAGCGCCAAGGCCTTGAAATAAATACTGAGGCACTCTCAGGTCTGTTGGGCTTGCCAATTATTCAAAGTGTTGGAATTGAGGCGGATGGGGCGGATGCGCTTAAGCATTATCTTGCCCATCTGGATTGGAAAAATCTATCAGCTTTGCAAGTAAGCAATGTAGATGAGGGTGTGGAGTCAACAATGGATCACTCTGCTCATACCGAATCTGACAACATTGAAGTACATCGCATTTTGCAGTCACTGAACTTGGATCAAATCATTCCCGATGAGGTAAGTGATCGATTGGATGCTGTTCTGCTGCATCCAGTATTGGGTCCGATTATTTTGTGCGTACTGTTATTTTTTATTTTCCAGGCCGTATTTAGTTGGGCAACGTGGCCTATGGAGATGATCAAGGCGGGAGTGGAGTGGCTTGGGCTCATTATTGGTGACCTGCTACCGAATCACTGGCTACGTAGTTTATTAATCGATGGCATTTTGGCGGGCGTAGGTGGAGTTCTGATTTTTTTACCTCAGATTCTGATTTTATTTTTCTTCATTCTTCTCCTGGAAGAGTCGGGCTATTTACCTAGGGCAGCTTATCTTTTAGATCGTTTGATGGGTAGGGTTGGCTTATCAGGGCGCTCCTTTATCCCCCTGCTATCGAGCTTCGCTTGTGCCATTCCAGGAATTATGGCAACACGCAGTATTTCTAATTCACGAGATCGCTTGGTTACCATCTTGATTGCCCCGATGATGACTTGTTCCGCACGCCTTCCGGTCTATGCCTTGTTAATCTCTGCATTTATTCCCAATAAAACGCTTGGCTATGGATTGGATCTACAGGGATTTGTTTTATTTATTTTATATATCGCAGGTATTCTGGGGGCCATGGCAGTGGCATGGGTGCTAAAGCGTTTTACTAGTGAAAAATTAAGGCTTAATGCCTTGATGATGGAGTTGCCTAGCTATCACCTTCCTAGATTGAGTAATTTAGCGATTGGTCTTTGGCAGCGCGCAGAGATTTTTCTCAGACGTGTTGGCGGCATCATTTTGATCATGACTATTGGCCTATGGTTTTTGGCTAGCTTTCCGTTGCCCCCTGAGAATGCTTCTGGAGCATCAATTCAATACAGTGTTGCCGGCATGATCGGAAATGCTTTAGCGGTAGTTTTTGAGCCTATTGGTTTTAATTGGCAAATTAGTATTGCTTTGGTGCCAGGTATGGCTGCTCGCGAAGTCGTGGTTAGTTCATTAGCTACGGTATACGCCCTTTCTAGTGCTGGAGCAGAGGCGGCTGATGCTTTGGTGCCACTGATTTCCAATAGCTGGAGTTTGGCAACCGCATTATCGCTGCTGGCCTGGTTCGTCTTTGCCCCCCAATGCTTATCTACGATCGCTGCCGTAAGGCGAGAGACTGGTAGTTGGAAAATTCCGATTGTGATGCTGAGCTATCTTTTTAGTTTGGCCTATCTTGCAGCTTTTATTACGTATCAGCTGAGCTTGTTTTTTGGCTTAGGATAGAGCTAGTAATAATTTAAATCTCTCGTTATGACATTTAAGCATGATTCATTATTGGCAAACACTTTGATTCTTGTATCAATACTATTAGTAGAAATGCCATAATTAACTCATATCATTTTAATGAGCAATAAGATCCTCCAATAAGCTACTTATTCGAAAGGCAATACATGAGCACTTTTTACGTAATTGATCCACCACTCATGCCCTCACTTCCGGTGGTTGGTGATACCCGCCGTTTTGCTGTTAACCGCATTTATTGTGTGGGGCGCAACTACGCTGATCACGCGCGTGAGATGGGTCACGATCCAGATCGAGAGCCGCCATTCTTTTTTATGAAGCCCGCTAATTCGATCGTGACAGATGGCATGGATATGCAATACCCAGCGCTTTCGAATGATGTTCATCATGAAATTGAAATGGTTGTGGCTATCGGCAAAGGTGGGAACAACATTACTGCTGATAAAGCCCTTGAGCATGTCTATGGTTATGGCGTTGGTTTAGATATGACGCGTCGTGATCTACAGGGCGAAGCAAAAAAAATGGGTCGTCCGTGGGATACGGGCAAAGCATTTGATCAGTCAGCCCCTTGTGCCGCAATTACGCCCGCTGTGCAGTGTGGACATCTTAGTTCCGGAACTGTGCAGTTATCAGTAAATGGTGAAGTTCGCCAAGAGGGAAATTTAAACCAGCTCATCTGGAATATTCCAGACACGATTGCTTATTTATCGACCTTGTTTACCCTTGAACCAGGCGACTTGATTTTTTCAGGTACGCCTGCAGGAGTTGGCCCAGTAAAGAGGGGTGATGTGCTTGAGGGGAATGTTGAGGGACTCACTCCCTTGAAAATCAACATTATTTAAGTTAATCGATTCAGCCTGCATAAAAAACTGGAATATAGATGGGGTAGACCATGAGGTCGCTCGGTATAGTAATAATATAGTTGATAGGGGTATGGTGTTTTTTGTTAAATGCTGTGTAAAGCCCCTTTTTTAAGCTTTGTTGAAGAATAGAACTTGCACTGCGATAGAATTTAACTATGTATATGTTTCTTCCCTTTCTCACAGCTCTTATCGGCCTCATTTTTGTATGGTTTGAGAAGCGTCTGGTGGGATTGGTATTTTTGGCAATAACAGTCTTTATTCTGATGTATTGGTTCCGTATTCATGCCACAGACCATCTTAGTATCAGTCTATGAGTAAGCAGGCCTTTCCCTCCTTAGCTAGCCTAGGCAATCAACTGGCCTTGGCGGCCATCATTGGCATGCTGTCGTATGCTTTTGTCGATCAATTCGTTTTTGGTGAATTGCCTTGCCCACTATGCCTAATGCAGCGCATGGCATTTGTCATTATTGGTGTTGCATTGGTGCTCAACATCCGCTTTGGTGCGCATTCATCTCATTATGGTTGGGGCATCATTGGTGGTTTACTTGGTATGACGGTTTCATTGCGCCAAATACTGCTACATATTGCTCCGGGCGATCAGGGATTTGGTAAAACTTTTTTAGAAATTCATTTTTATACTTGGGCTTTTGTAGGCTATTTAGGCCTAATTGCTGGCATCGCTATTTTATTAATGCTACCCAACCGAGACGTGCGTTCACGTTCTATGCTGGCTAATGCACTGATTATTATTTTTATTCTATTGGTAGTCGGCAATCTCATTTCAACGCTAATGGAGTGTGGCATCGGTCCTTGTGTCGATGATCCCGTGAAATATGATGGGTGGCTCTGGTTGCGGGCTCGTTTCGGTTTTTGATCTATCAATGATCTTTTCATGAGCAAGCTTTCAAAAGTAGTAAAACAATGGGTGTGTTTGCTAGCTCTTTTTGCTGCCAGTATGACCGCTCAAGCCCAAGCCTCTCAATCTAAGATCCATTCTTCAGCATGGCCTTCGCAGGCTATTCGAATCATTGTGACTTTTACGCCTGGCGGAGCTCCTGATATTTTGGCGCGCGTTCTTGCCGAAAATTGGCAGAAAAACTTAGGTGTCCCAGTGTTAGTTGAAAATCGTCCGGGCTACGGCGGAAACATCGGCGCAGATATTGTTGCTAAAAGTAATCCTGATGGCTATACCTTGCTTATTGGTACCGTCGGCATACATGCAATTAATGGGGCGCTGTACGAGAAGATGTCTTTTCATCCGATAAATGATTTCACACCAATTAGTTTTTTGGCGAGCACTCCGAATGTTTTAGTAGTGAACAAGCGCCTTGGAGTGCGCAGCCTACCTGAACTCATTGAACTTGCTAGAGCCAAGCCGAATGAGCTCACTTTCGGCTCATCGGGCGTGGGTACCTCTTTGCATATGTCCGGAGAATTACTAAAAGAGATGACGGGCATTCAGATGCGCCATATTCCCTATAAAGGTCGCGCTCAGTCGTTACCAGATTTAATTAGTGGCCGGATCTCGATGTTGTTTGATAACCTTTCTTCTTCATTGCCCCTCATTAAAGCAGGAGAAATCCAGGCCCTTGCGGTGACTAGCCTCAAACGTTCACCTGCTGCACCAGAGATTCCAACGATGGCTGAGCAGGGCTTGGCGGGCTTTGAGGCGATCTCTTGGTTCTCATTGATGGCTCCAGCTAATCTTCCAGCCCCTTTGCAAAAGAAGCTAAATTCCCTCACGCGTCAGGCGCTTAATCATCCCGATGTGAGGAGCAGGCTATTGGCTGGTGGCTTAGATCCCGCCCCTGGAAGCCCCCAGGAGTTGACTAAACTGATTCAATCGGAAAGTAATAAATGGGGTAGAGTGGTTCATCAGTCTGGCGCCACATTAGATTAAATTAGCAATAAAAAGTATTTTGTGTCAGCTTAGCTTGAAATAAAGCGTTATTAGTAGTAGATGATGACCAACCTACGGGGTCCACTATGAATACAAAAAAACGACATTCTAAAATCCACCACTTTGCAGTGCTCTCGACTTTAACTGTGGCCCTTATTTGTACTGTGATTCCGATTTCTGCACAAGCAGCTTGGGCTGTAGCGGTAGGGGGTTCTTACGGTGGGGGTTGGCGGCCTGCAGCGTACGGCCCGGGCCCAGGCTATGGTGGTTGGGGTCCTGGCTGGAGAGGTGGCTATTATGGCGGCGGCTACGGCTATCCATACGGGGGTGCATTCTATGCACCGCAAGTGGTTTATGCGGCCCCTCCAGTGGTAACCTACACGCCTCCACAGCAACCCATGGTACTGGCAGCTCAGCCTCAAGCACCGGTTTGGTACTACTGTGAGGCCAGCCAGCAATACTTTCCCTATGCCCAAAGCTGTTCTTCTGGGTGGCAAGCACAAGCAGTAATGCCTCCCTCTAGTAATTCTTTACCGAATCAAGGGATTCGGAATTAGTTTAATTAGTTTGATTAGTTTAATTACTTAGGACTTCATATGAAACGCACCGTACTTTCTATTGTTTTACTCGGCTCATTGGCTGCTTGTGTTTCTGCTCCTACAGGACCAACCATTGCAATCATGCCCCGCGAAGGTAAGCCCTTTGAAGTCTTTCAACAGGAAGACATCGTTTGTCGTGAGTTTGCGGCTAATGCTATCAAAGAGGGAAGTAATGCCGCTTTGAAGGAGGGTGCCACTAGCGCATTAATTGGCGCCGCCTTGGGTGCAGCAGCAGGCGCAGTAATTCAAGGTGGTAGTAGTCAGAATATTGGTACTGGCGCAGGTGTGGGTTTGCTCGGCGGTGCTGCTATGGGCGCTATGGGTTCGGCTGGCAAGCAGAATCAATCTCAAAACCAGTACAACATTGCCTATCAACAGTGCATGTACTCCAAAGGCAATCAAGTGCCTAGTTACCCAACGCAAGGCGGTAACCGAAACTATGCGCCTCCTAGTGGATTTAAGCCAATCCAGTAAGGGGTTGGTCCTTATCTAAACCAGGAGTGGTGGTCGCGTTTTTTCAAAACGGTCCGCCGTTCTTCTAAACAAATACAGTAGTAAAAATGCCGCTAGTCCCAGACTGATACTGTTGCCAGCCCAAAAGCCGTTGGCACCTTGTAAAAATTCTGGGGTATTGCCAAAAACGTTAAAGCCCATTAAATAGCCACCACCAAGCCCAACACCCCAAAGGGAGCCGGCATGAATTAACATCGGCCAAAAGGCAATGCGATAGGCACGCAGAATAAAGGCAGCAGTAATTTGTAGAGCATCAAAAACTTGATAAAAAGCAATGAACAAAAAGAGTGGAATAGCAAACACCTTTACTTCATCTGGCGGATCATAAAGTTCCAATAATTGCACTCTATAGACCCAGACAATGATCCCCATGGTCATGCATAGGCTTGTGGTGAAAAATACCGAGGACCAGCCAATTTCTTCCGCACGAGCCTGTCGATTGGCGCCGATGGCTTGAGAGACTAAAGTCATCGTGGCTATCGAAAGTGAAAGCGGAACCATATACATGACGGTTCCCAAATTAGCGACAATTTGATGTCCCGCCAAAGCGGTTGTCCCTAGACGGGCGATAAACAAGGACATAAAAGTAAACGAGGTTACTTCAATTAAATAACTAAAGCCAATGGGGGCCCCTAGCTTTAACAGCGTCCAGATACGATGCCAATCCGGCCAGCTAAAACGAGAAAATATTTTGAAGGACTTATAAAAACCATCAAACAGAACAAAGCTTAAAGTAATGATTAGCCAAAACCAATTAATAATGATGGTAGCTACGGCGCAGCCTGGCCCGCCCATCGCTTCAATACCAAATCCACCATAAATAAATAAAAGATTGAGTGGTAGCTTTAAGCACAGGCCGATAATTTGCACTACAGTAATGACGGTAGGGCGTGAGACTGCATTGTGTAGGGCCATCAACACCCGCATTGCCATACTTGCCGGAAGTCCGATTGCTAAGATGCTGAGATAAAGACGGGCTTTGCCCTCAATATCAAAATTCACTTGAGAGATTGCTAATAGATGATCAGCATTTAATAAGATAAAACTACCTAAGACGGTTAGTCCCAGTGCTAGCCAAGTTGCTTGGCGCACTTCTTCGCCGATTTCGTCAAAGCGTTTCGCACCGAATAGCTGTCCAGCGATTGGTGCAAGTGCAGAAATGACGCCTGTTAGACCGACATAAACACTAATAAAAATAGCGGATGCCATTGCCAGAGCTGCAAGATCGTCTGCAGAATAGCGCGCTGTCATGGCGGTATCGAGAACCCCAAATGCAATCACCGCCAGCTGGCCAATCAGAATAGGGCCCGCTAGTTTTAATAGGGCCGGTACGTCCTCGCGAAGACGTGATAATTTGAAGTGCAGCACTATAGGCCCTTAATTTGCAGGCGTCACTTGATAAAGGCGAAGGCGCTCATCGCGATCAGCGGCGCGGCGATCTTCCCAGAGCAATTCAATTTTCTTTTTATTTAAGCTTGCATAAGCCTTTGCTTCAAGAGAGCTGTGGGTAAGCATTAAATTGCAGCTTGGGTCATCGCGTAGTTGTAGTTTTGAAAAGTAGCTAAAGGAGGCTAGCTGCGCTGAACCTAGGTTGCTAGTGTCGATGCATCCTGGAGTGTTAGCAATAATTTTCTCAAGACGTTCAGATACATGGCGATATGTTTTAGCGTAGTCAATGGTTGGGAGCCACAATGTCATCAGCAGCACCCACATAAGGGTAGTGCCAGAGGCGGAGATGATTAAACAGCGCCAAATTTCTTTTGGGGCACGTGAAGTTCTCCATCGTACGATAGCTAACCATATGCCGGTAATGATCAAAGCGATCACAAAGGTGAGGTAGTCAAGTTGCGCTTGAAATCCAGGCAATAGTCTCTGTAAATTAGCGGCGGTAGATTGGGGAAAGCCAGTGATTTTTGCTAACCAGATAATCCAAATGGCTAAGGCAATGATCGTAAAACTAAACATTGCAAACCAATCAATAAAGCTAATCAGGCCACGTTTTAATATGGGCAGACTAAATGCGGCGATGATGGCAAGACTGGGGATTAAGATGATGAGATCGTGCTCATTTGCTTCGGATCTAAACAGAAGATAAATGCAGCAGCCCACAAAAAAACTCAGGGGAATGCAGAGGTGAGGTGCGCGCCATTGCCCCGTCTTTTGTGCGCGACTCCAATGGGCAAGTGAGATTATTGCCAAGGGCCAAACAGGCCAAGCGTAGGCCCAAAAGTTCACGCTCATAAAGCTGAGTGACGCAATAGAGGGTCGACCTTGCATCTCAGGCATATTGCGCCAACCTTCTTGGGCGATATGCCGCCATTCAGGGGAGAGGTTGCCAAGATGCCACAGGATGGGCCAAATGGCGAAACCGATTAAACCCAAAACGGTGCTGGTTAATGTCCAGCGAAAACGAAGTTTTACATTACTCGCAAGCACCGCAATAATTGTGGAGCAAACAACGATTAAGCTCAGCGTAAGATTACTTGATAGGGCAATAATGGCAATGCCAAGGCCGGTCCACAGGCCTCCTTGCCAGGGCTTATCCAGTCCACGCACAGTTCCATACAGCACAATACTGATTGCCATCAACTGCGCCATCATGGGTGTTGTTTCATGTGCCCGTTGGGCGAGTCCCACGCATGCAAGAAATATTAGTAGGGCGCCATCCGCCAAAGTCATTCCATAATTTTTAAGGCCGGGTTGACCACCTACGGCCAATGCCATTGGTTGTACTTCAGGTCTACGGCCTAGTAAGTAGGTGGTATACCAAATGGCTAGGGCAGCGGCAAAGAAGCATATTGCGGAATAAAGACGAGCGGCATTGGCCATGCCAATTAGAGGACCAAAAAGATCCATCAAGACGGCGCCTAGCCAATACGGAAAAGGTGCCCCTAAGGAAACATCACGTCCAGCAAGGTGGGGAACAACCCAGTCTAGGGCCTTACCCTGTTGCAAGATCCACATTCCGCCAAAACCAATAGCATCCTCATTCTTCCAAGGATCCCGCGCAAAAAGTCCAGCGAGACCATAAACCAAGGTCAGCGCAAAAATAATAATGCGTGGAATGGAGGTGGTGGCGGCGGCGGTGAGTTTAACCATAGATCGGGTGGTACTAGACAACAAACATACTCAATTAAAACGGGTGAAGCTGGCAATAAAAAAGGCAGCAAATGCTGCCTTGGTTATCTCGCAGGGATGGTCTACTCAACCAAACCCTACTGTTATTAAGCCTTCTTTTTAGCTGGCTTTTCAGCAGCCTTAGCTTCTGCGGCGGCTGCTTTTTTCTCAGCAGTTTTTGCAGCGCCATCACCAGCAGCCTTAGCAACTGCTTTGGTACCGAATTTCTGACGGAATTTCTCAACACGACCAGCGGTATCCATAATTTTCTGGGTGCCAGTGTAGAAAGGGTGCGACTCGGATGAAGTCTCGATTTTGGCTAATGGATACTCATTGCCATCTTCCCACTTAATTTTCTCTCTCGTAGACATAGTAGAGCGAGTCTTGAAGCTAAAGTTGTTGGAAACGTCTACAAAGACGATTTCGCGATATTCGGGGTGAATGCCAGGTTTCATTGTTAGTCCTATTAGCAGGTAGCCGTTTAGATCAAAAGACCTAAATACTTACCCAGTTAAATGCCGTTGTTACAGCGGTAAAAAAGAAATTATGCCATGAAATCAATGGGAAAGCGCAGTTTTACTGGCTTTCTCGAATGAGATTAGCTGCCTTTACGCATCAAATCAAAGAATTCACTATTGTTTTTGGTTGATTTGAGCTTATCCACGATGAAGTTCATCGCCTCAATATCATCCATATCTGCCAATAATTTACGTAAAACCCAGATTTTCTGGAGATTTTCCGCTTTTACCAGCAGTTCTTCACGGCGGGTGCCTGATTTGTTCAGGTTAATGGATGGGTAAACGCGGCGCTCAGCCAAGCGACGCTCAAGGTGTACTTCCATGTTGCCGGTACCTTTGAATTCCTCATAGATTAGGTCGTCCATGCGGCTACCTGTTTCAATCAGTGCAGTGGCGATGATGGTAAGTGAACCACCTTCTTCTACATTGCGTGCCGCACCAAAAAAGCGCTTTGGACGTTGCAATGCATTGGCATCGACACCACCAGACAATACTTTGCCTGATGAAGGAATGACGGTGTTGTATGCACGAGCAAGGCGGGTAATCGAGTCAAGCAAGATGATGACATCTTTTTTCATCTCAACTAAGCGCTTCGCCTTTTCAATCACCATCTCAGCAACTTGTACGTGGCGCACTGCAGGCTCATCAAACGTCGAGGCAACTACTTCTCCGCGCACGGAGCGCTGCATTTCAGTAACCTCTTCAGGACGCTCGTCAACTAACAATACGATCAAAATCGCATCGGGATTATTTGCGGCAATCGCGTGAGCAATATGCTGCATCATCACTGTCTTGCCGGATTTTGGGGAGGACACGATCAAGCCACGCTGGCCATAGCCGATCGGGGAAATCATGTCGATGATGCGACCGGTGAGGTTTTCTTCGGCCTTGATATCACGCTCTAGATGGATCGTGCGATTTGGATGAAGTGGTGTGAGGTTTTCGAACATGATGCGGTTCTTTAAGGCCTCTGGCGGTAAGCCGTTGATCTTATCGACTTTTACCAGTGCGAAATAGCGCTCACCATCTTTAGGTGTTCGAACTTCACCCTCTACGCTGTCACCCGTGTGCAGGTTAAAGCGACGAATTTGGGCTGGGGAGATATAAATATCGTCCGGGGAGGCCATATACGAAGCATCAGGTGATCGCAAGAAACCAAAACCATCTGGTAGGACTTCTAAAGTCCCGTCACCAAAAACAGACTCACCTTCCTTAGCGCGCTTTTTGAGGATGGCAAACATTAACTCTTGTTTGCGCATGCGCTGGGTATTTTCAATTTCCAGGCTAGCTGCCATTTCAAGTAGGGCGGATACGTGTAGTACTTTAAGTTCGGATAGTTGCATGTGGTTTTAGGATGTAGATAAAGAGGGGTATGAAAATGGGTCTTGGATTAATTCAGTCTAAATAAATAGTAGACAAGGGTGAAAACAAGAGTTTGGGGGGTACTAAAGAAGAGGGGGTAGGTAACTAGAGGTTGGGGGCGCTATTGAGCGCATTGAAGTACTAATGAACTAGATACTACACTAAAAACTGAGTGCTACCAGTATCAAAAGATACGAAAAGAGGGCTTAGTCGGGTTAAATTCGCCTTTAAAGTCACAGGCTCACTCAGTGAACCCGTGATTAAGGAACATCCTATAAATGACTATCAATAAACGCCGTCAACTGGGATTTAGCCAAAGCGCCTACTTTTTGAGCAGCAACAGTGCCGTTCTTAAATAAAATTAGCGTGGGGATGCCGCGAATATTGAACTGGGCAGGTACGCCGGTATTCTCATCCACATTCATCTTGGCGATCTGTATTTTGTCGCCGTACTCAGCAGATAACTCTTCTAGAATAGGGCCAATCATCTTGCAAGGACCGCACCACTCAGCCCAAAAGTCTAGCAGGACAGGTTTATCGGATTTGAGGACATCTTGCTCGAAAGAAGCGTCAGTTACATATTTAATACCGGCACTCATGAAAATTCCTTATTTAATCTTATGTGGTTAAAGCATTACAAGGCTTATATTAGCAATAAGCCAGACTTTACGCCTAAATTTTCAAAATAGACTAAAAATTAGACCTCCTATCCGTTTTTGATGTCCCAGCCCTTTCCAGTCCTCCTTCGTGAACAGCAGCCGCAGAACTGGAGTGTCACGCCTAATGCAGATGCTTTAAAAGTGCTGGCTCAGGGTATCTGGGATTGCGCGATCCAAACCCGGCAACGTCCATTAGTGGTGTTGAGCACTGCGGGCCCTTTAATGGGAGTACGAGTAGCTTTAGAGAAATATCGCCCCAAGGGGCTCGATCCCCACATTGCGTTCTTACCCCAGGTATTAAGCTTTAATGATTGGTTAGGGGTGGCACCTGGCGCTTGGAAGTTTCCCAAAAAGCAAACAGACCTCGAGCGTTGGCTATCAGTCTTTGTCAATTTACGAAAACACCGAGTATTGCAAAGCTGGTTTAAAGCTGAGAGTGAGGCCGGCGCTTGGGGGCTCGCGCAAGCGGTGATAGACGCATGTGATGCCTTATCGGAAATCGTGATGCCGCAACTGCAGCCTGAGCTATATGCCTTATTGGAATCGCATACGCTGGATGCAGATGCTTGGCTTAAAAAAGTGGCATTTGCCTTAGACCAAGCGGTTGCTAAGGCCTATGTGGGGCTTTCTCGTAAGGTGGTCGATGAAGAGTCTGCGGTACTGCTGGCTTTCTGGCGTCATCTCACAAGCATTGGTGACCCAGTTATTCGAAAACACTTAGCCATGGCGGCGCATTTACAGGCAAGCAAGGCTAGCACATTAGTAGCCAGGCCATTTATATGGGTGCAGACAGCCGACGCAAAGCCGGTTGACCATGAATTAATTGAACAATACCTGCAGAGTTATGCGCAATGGGCGCCCGTCCTGCGGGTAAATCTAGATTGGCAATCCGTAGCTCTATGGAGTGAGGCGCTGTGCGGTCAAGATGCAGAGGGGCAGATAGTCACTGCCGATCTTCAGGCAATAGAGCAAATAGAAAGCAATATTCAGTCTAGTAACCATAAAGGCTGGAATCTACTAGCAGCACGACGTTTTGAAGAGCTAGCCTGGGCTGCAACCAAAGCGATTGAAGCGCATCTCATGTCGGGTAAAAAGAATATTGCTTTAGTCGCCCAAGATCGCTTAGCTGCACGTAGGGCGCGAGCCTTACTCAGTCGCCTAGGTAGTTCATTGCGCATTCGAGATGAGACCGGCTGGAAGTTATCTACTACGCGTGCAGCTGCAGCCCTTGATTCTTGGTTGCAATTAATTCGTGCACCTAAAGAAGGTCCTAGTGCAAACGTATTGCTAGAGTTTTTACAGAATCCTTTTTTTGATCTTGCTCTGAGTCTCGATAAATCACCTCAAGTCTGCATAGGACTTATTGCTCAGCTAGAAGATATCTTGATTGCTAGCCAAGCAAAGTCCGGATGGGAGACCTTTAGGGCCGCTATTGAACGAGCAAATGCTTATGCAGCCAGTAACGGGGGTGCACCTAACGCCCATTTATTAGCGCTGATTGATTTTGTCCAGAATCGACACCGCGCCTGGCAGTACACGAGCGTCGATTGCTTAAGTGCATATAAGCACTTGCAAAAAAATCTACAAGAAACCGGCATGGCAGCGCGTCTTCAAAGCGACTCTGCTGGGGAGCAGTTACTAAAAGTTATTGAGAGTTTTGATCTAAATGCAAGCGCATATCAAGAGGTGAAAATGCGCTTGCCAGAATGGCTGAGCCTATTAAAAACGGTGATTGAAGAAGCTTCTTACGAAGAGGTGGGTACGCAAGCCGCAGCGACACTCAGTATTTTGCCGCTAAGCTCTACGCGCCTTCGTCAATTTGATGCAGTGATTTTAGTAGGCTGTGACGAACAGCAATTGCCGGCATTTGCAGAGCCCCCTTTATTTTTCTCGGATACGCTTAATCGCTATCTCAAGTCATCGACCATTGCCGCGCAATATATCCAGCAGGCTAGAGATCTTTCTCAGTTATTGATCTCTTGCCAGCAGGTGGATCTTCTTTGGCAGAGTAAAAGCAAAAGTGGGGAACCCTTACGCCCATCAGCTTGGATTCAGCGTCTGCAAGCCCAGCTCAAAGATTGGAAGGTGGTTGAGGTCAGGTTCAAGCCGTATGAAGCGCAATCACAGCCAATTGAAATGGCCGTCAGCATTCCAGGGCAAAATTTAGCTATTCCACTTAGCGTTTCTCCAAGCGCTTATAAGGCTTTGCGTAGCTGTCCTTATCGATATTACGTTAGTAGCCTTTTAGGCCTTCGTAAAGCAAAAGAATTTGAAGAAGGTTTTGATGCTTCTTTGGTTGGTCAAACTTTGCACGCATTACTGAAAAACTTTTTTCAAGCACTTAAAACTGAAGGCAATAAGGCGCACTCAACGATACATAATGGACAAGAGGCTCGTCGTCAATGGATGCAAGAGCAGCTCACGCAATATTCTGAAAAGGAATTTGAGCGTCTAATTTCTGGAGATGCGAGAGTACTGGGTACCTTACGGGATTGGCAAAAACAAATTCCAAGCTTTATTGATTGGCAACTCAAGCGTGAGCATGATGGCTGGGTTTATCACGATGCTGAACTACCAGTTGGCTTTACATTAACCTTGATTGACCAGAATGGAGTGGAGCAAGCAATCCGAATTGCAGGCCGTGCCGACCGTTTTGATATTAACGAATCGGATGTGACTACCGCCGCTGTAATTGATTATAAAAATCAAGGCATCAAGAAGATTTCTGACCGTGCTGACCATATTTTGGATGATCCTCAGTTACTAATTTATGCGCGTGGTGTCAATGAGAATGCCACTGTTGCACACCTACCTGGACGAGAGGTAAAACAGGCTGAGTGGGTTAGTCTTAAATCAACCTTAGATAAAGGTGAAGATAAAATTATTCGAGCGCATCCAGTTCAGGATATGCCTGACATGATGCAGCAGTTTTCTGATCAAATTACCCGAGATTTAAATACGCTTTGGGCCCGTAAACCCATGAAAGCTTTTGCACCGGATAGTGTTTGTAAGCACTGCGAAGCCAGAGGTATCTGCAGGAAGGGGATGTGGTGAACGAAGAATTTGATTGCGCCATAGCTTGTAACCCACAAAACTCTGTCATCGTTTCTGCTTGTGCAGGTAGCGGTAAAACTTGGCTATTAGTCGCGAGAATGATTCGACTCTTATTGGCTGGTGCAAAACCTCAAGAGATCTTGGCATTGACTTTTACGCGTAAAGCCGCTCAAGAGATGCGCGATCGTCTTTATGGTTTGCTTGAGGAATTCTCAGCAAGTGATGATGTAACCCTAATGAAGGAGTTGACTAGTCGAGGTCTGAGCGAGCAACAAGCTCTCAAGTTACTGCCAGAAGCAAGGATGCTTTATTTAAAAGTCTTGGCCAGTCCGCAAGCGATTGTGATCGATACCTTTCATGGTTGGTTTGGTCGATTGCTAGGAGCGGCGCCTGTTTCTGCTGATGTTCAGCCAGGATTTAGCTTACGGGAAGATGCCAAACGTCTTCAAGAGGAATGTATGGAAGATTGGTGGGGGGATTTACCTTCCCATCTTAAGAGCCACTATGACGTTTTGTTAGCAGAGTTCGGGGCTAGTGAAACTCAAAAATTCTTAATGGGTAATTACAGCCTATTTAAACAACGGGGTGCGTGGACATTTTTTCAGGATAGCTGCCATGCCCAGGGAATGACTGCGATTACGCATTTGGAGAAATGCCTTCCTGATCTACATAAGCCTAATCCATTAGAGCGCTTTTGGCATCAAACACAAACTAAAGAGAATTTAGCGCTTCTTTTAATATGCTTTAGCAATGGTACTGCCACCCAAATAAGCCGTGTACCTATTATTGAGCGAGCAATAGAGTTGCAGTGCACTGGAAAATCAGTGATGGAAATACTCGATGAGTGGCAGACTCTTTTTCTGACACAAAAAAAAACGCCATTAGCCGATATTGCCAGTACTTCTGCGCCGATGCTCAAGTACCTCGCTAAGTCTGGCGGTGATCCGGCAATTATTACAGCCATTCGTAATGATTGGGTTCAGGCATTTGAAGCGCTTTTTGCTTGGCAAGGCGAGCAACTGATTTGGCGGCTAAATGATGCTTGGTTAGCGATGAGTCAAGCGATGCTGACCCATACGGCAAAAACAAAAGAGTCCATGCGAGTGCGTGACTTTGACGATCTAGAGATTGGCGTTAGTCAATTAATGGCGGATCCAGCGCATGCCGCGTATCTTCAGGCGCGTTTAGATGCCAAGTACAGTCATATTTTAATTGATGAATTTCAGGATACTAATCCCTTGCAGTGGCAGATCTTGCGCTCCTGGTTAGATGGCTATGGTGATGATGGTTCGATGCCAAGCGTATTTATTGTGGGCGATCCCAAACAATCTATTTATCGCTTTCGCCGTGCTGATCCTCGATTATTTAGTAGTGCCAGAGCCTTTCTCATTACCAAGCTTAATGCTAAGCCTTTGTATCAAAATAAGACGCGCAGAAACGCACCGGCCATTAACAATGCAGTAAATGATCTTTTTTTAGCTGGGGCACTACCACCTAGCTATGAGTATGCGCAACAAACTACCACGTGGGTAGCGCCGCCACTATTAACTCCCGATACTAGTTATTTAAGTCAAGGCGAAGCCCAGCTGCTGCCCTTAATCGAGCGAGTAGAGCAGGAGCAACCCGAACGCGTCGGTTCGGCATTTGACAATGCAATAGAGGACTCTGGTCAAACGCTGAGCGTAAGACAGCGTTATGAAGAGGGTCAGCAGGTAGGCCGCCTTATTCATCGCATTATGGCGACACGCTCAGTAGTGGATAAAAAGGATGGCAAAGAATATTGGCGCCCAGCTAGAGGTAGTGATTTCATCTTATTGGTAAAGCGCCGTCAGTATCTACCGCAGTTTGAGAGGGCACTACGTGAGGCAGGCTTGGCGTATGACAGCTCACGCCTGGGGGGCCTTTTAAACACCTTAGAGATTGATGATCTGATTGCATTGCTGACAGTCTTGGTTTCTCCAAGGCATGATTTGCCTCTAGCCCAAGTGCTGAGAAGTCCTATTTTTAGTTTTACGGAAACCCAGATGCAGGCGCTTAGTATGAATATGGGTGATCCAGATACCCCATTCTCTTCATGGTGGGATGCGTTGCAAGCCAGCCAACACCCAGCAACTCAAAAAGCGGCACGTTATTTGGAGCATTGGCGTAATTTGGGTGAAGCTTTGCCGGTTCATGATTTGTTGGACTTAATTTATAGCGAAAGTAATTTGCGTGTTCACTATGCCATTGCCGCTCAAAATCTAGCGCGTGCTCAGGTGCTGGCAAATTTAGATGCCTTTTTAGAGCTTGCTTTAAATCAAGATGGCGGTCGCTATCCAAGCTTAAGTCGCTTTATTGACGAGATCAATACGATGCGTCGTGGCGATGTTGACGAAACTCCCGATGAGGGGGATGTAGAGCTTGAAGCGGAAGCAGAGTCCAATGAAGACATTGGTGAGGTTGATGTGGAAAGCGAAATGTCGGAAGAGGATCAGCATAAGCGCGTAAGGGTGATGACCATTCATGGTGCTAAGGGTCTAGAGGCCCCCTTTGTTATTTTGCTTGACGCTAATAACACTGAGTGGAAGGCGCCTCATCGAGGCGTGCTACTCGATTGGTCTCCAGAAGAGGGTAGCCCAAGCCATCTTTCTCTCTACACCTCTAAGTCGCTGACTGGTATGCGCAAGGCTATCTTTCAAAAAGAAAATGAAGTCAGCCAAAATGAAAACTGGAATTTACTCTACGTCGCCATGACAAGGGCTAAGCAAGGGTTATGGTTCAGCGGTGTGAAGAGCAGAGCTAAAACGGGCATGAATGAACGCTCTTGGTACAGCAGGGCGCTTACTGCTGGCATGCAGATGATGAATCCTTTGGACTTTAATCAGGCAGTCCCCTCTGATGCATTTTTTGAAACTAAAGCAACGTTAGGAAGCATGCCTTTTAAGATGGATCATTTTCAGATTGAGTGGGACCTTGCCCAGCAAAGCCATCTAGCCCATCTGAGCAAAATCGAGAGCGGCTCTTTGGCGCTAGAAAAAATGCAAACGCAGGAGCAGGGCCTACTAGCGCCTGATCCAGAGATTCTAGAGGAGGGGATTCATTTTCATAAGCTGTTGCAGTTCCTCACCCCCCAGTCTGGAGATGTGCCCATCGCGCATATGCAGGGTCAGCAGCAACCAAAAGAGCAAGAGCTGATAGATTGGCTGGGTATCACTCATGTCGGCGCCCAAAAACTACTCGAGCGTGTTCAACAGGTGTTACAGGCGCCAGAGTTACAACATTTCCTCACATCAGGCGAATGGATTCAGGCTTGGAACGAGATTGATATCGCCTCTGAAGATGGCAAGAGCTATCGGATAGATCGGCTTGTAG
This sequence comes from Polynucleobacter sp. TUM22923, assembly GCF_030295705.1. NCBI lineage: Bacteria > Pseudomonadati > Pseudomonadota > Betaproteobacteria > Burkholderiales > Burkholderiaceae > Polynucleobacter > Polynucleobacter sp. TUM22923. The sequence continues at coordinate 1,021,537 of NZ_AP027274.1, read as the reverse complement.
AGTTTAAAGATCACTTGGCTATCCTAGATTACAAACTCACTATTCCAGAAGCGGGTAGCGAGCAGTATGAAAAATACCGCAAACAATTACAGGGCTATCAAAAGGAGTTATCACGCATTAGAAAAGATAAACCCAATAAGGCCTATTTAATCTCCTCAACAGGCAGTATTAAAGAGGTGAATTAGGCATTCAGCCTCTTGAAATTGTCCCAAAAGCCCTTATATAGGTATGGATTAGCCAAAATTCTCAAACTGGGGATAATCAAAACCTGCAGGCAACATCTCACAAGGAATCATGATGAAAATGCGTAAGCTCATTAATGTACTAGTTGGCATATTCGCCGCAACCGTATTGCTAACTAGCAATGCCGCGTTTGCTGAAGCAACACTGCCTGAAGTTTATCAAGCCATTCAGTCTGGGCAGATGGCTAAGGCCGACGCTATGATGAAAGAGGTTTTGCAAAACCATCCCAATAGCGCAAAAGCAAACTACGTGGCTGCTGAGCTTTATTTAAAAGAAGGTAAGCTGGAATTAGCGCGAAACTATTTCGTTAAAGCGGAAAATTTGGCTCCTGGTTTACCGTTCGCTAAAGCAGAGTCTGTGCAAAAACTGCAGACGCAATTACTTAGCGGTGCCCCATCCATTGCAAGCACCTCTAACCCAGCATCAATCTTTAGTAGCCCACTCTTTTGGGGTTTGATTGCTATTTTGGCAATAGGCATCACCATTGTGATGAAGCGTCGCGCCAAGGATGCCGTTCAAGTTTATAACGCCCCAAGCGCTGGTTATCCTGGTACATCAGGCGGACCTACCCCTTACCCTGGGGCTCCCGGCTCTCCCGGTGTGGCTGGCACCCCAGCAGCAGGGGGTATGGGTGGTGGCTTAATGGGCAGTCTAGCAACTGGTGCTGCATTAGGTGCTGGTATGTATGCAGGTCAAGCTTTGGCTAGCAATTTATTTGGTGGGCATGGAAATACTAATTCTGGGGCCGATCATGCTGGTAACTCAAATATGAATCAAGTGAGCGGCCCAGCATCTATAGACCCTAATTTTGGAGTTCGCGATACCAGTTCCTGGGATGATGGTGGCGCAAGTTCATGGGACGATAGTGGTGGTGGCGATTTTATGAGCGATGTCTAAGGATGGCTGAATTGCTGCGCCATTGGCCCGAAATGATTGAAGTAGGGCAAGCTTGGTTGTATCGAGCAAGCATTTACTCCTCTAATGTATTTTTAGATGATCCGGCTATTCTTGCTTTTGCTTTTTGCTGAAAGCCAAGCCAGCAAAAAATCTGCTCGGCCCCTTCAAAAAATAAGCCCTCAAATTAGAGGGCTTATTTTTTATGATGTAGCTGGGCGCTCAAGAGAATGAGCAATGCAAGGGCGATGCTACTTGATCATTCCTGCATTTTTGGCATCGTCCATTGCCTGAGGAATTTTCTCTTTCATAAAAGCGGGCATTTTCGCTAAGGGAACATCCACAATCACAAATCCTGAATCTTCCAGTTTTTTCTTCGTCTCTGGGTCAGCATTGAGCTGTGCAAAGTAGTCTGACATTCTTTGCTGCAAGATCAACGGAGTGGACTTTGGTACTGCAACACCACGATAGGCGCCATCCACCCAATTTAAACCCAACTCTTTAAAGGTAGGGACATCTGGTAAAGCTGGGTTACGCTTTTCAGTAGCAATAGCGAGGGTGCGCACTTTGCTTTTTTGTTGAATGGCCAATGGTAAGTAACCCATTGCTCCGTCCACATGCATTCCGATCAAGGCGGTAATTAAATCGCCCGTTCCTTTAAAAGGGACGTAATTAATTTTGACGCCAGCTAATTTATTTAAACGTTCTACTGCCATATGGTTAGCTGAGTATTGTGCTGACCCAGCAAGATTGAGTTTTCCAGGCTCTTTTTTAGCGGCAGCAATAAATTCTTGATAGGTTTTGTATGGGCTATCCGCTGAGACCATCAGCGCATCAGGTGTGAAGTGATAATAGTAGATCGCACTAATATCATCAGTCTTGTACTGAATGCCTTCTTGCAGTGGTTGTAAGATGATGTGGGGAATATTAACGCCTACTACTGTGGTGCCATCAGCGGGATAAGTGTTGAGCGCGCTCCATACGAGTGCACCACCAGCGCCGGCACGATTCATGACCACCATAGGCTGTTTAAATTTCTTTGCAGAAATATCTGCTTGATAGCGTGCGACTAAATCAGATTCACCTGCGGGAGGAAAAGGAATGATGTATTGAATGGTTTTGTCTGGGAACGGCTGGGCACTCACCGCTGAGATGATGCTAAGTGAGAGTGCGACAGCCTTAATTAATGTATATAGCTTCATTTAGAAATCTCCTTAATAACTGCATTAGTAACATCACTCATCATGGCAGTACCCCCTAAGTCAAGAGTATGTAATTTAGGATTTATGGTGACGGCTTCGATGGCCTTCATCAGTTTTTTAGCGAGCTCTTTTTCACCTAAGAAATCGAGCATCATGACAGCCGACCAAAAGGTACCAATGGGATTGGCAAGTCCTTTACCCATGATGTCAAATGCAGACCCATGAATCGGTTCGAACATAGATGGATAGCGGCGCTCCGGATCTAGGTTAGCAGTGGGCGCAATACCCAGACTACCAGCCAGTGCAGCCGCCAAGTCACTGAGCACATCAGCATGCAAGTTGGTTGCAACAATCGTATCAAGGGATTCTGGGTGGTTGACCATACGTGCAGTAGCTGCATCAACCAATTCCTTGTCCCAGGTGACATCCGGAAAGTCTTTGGCAACCAGGCGAGCAATTTCATCCCACATCACCATGCCATGGCGCTGGGCATTTGATTTGGTGATTACTGTTAAATGTTTGCGAGGGCGAGACTGCGCTAACTGAAATGCAAAGCGTTGTATGCGCTCTACACCAACGCGCGTCATGATGCTCATATCAGAGGCGACTTCAATCGGATGCCCTTGGTGCGCTCTGCCACCCACACCAGAGTATTCACCTTCTGAGTTCTCACGTACGATGACCCAGTCGAGTTGATTGGGTTTGCAATTGCGTAGAGGGCTTTCAATACCAGGCAATATGCGAGTAGGTCTGACATTGGCGTATTGATCAAATCCTTGGCAGATCTTAAGGCGTAGACCCCATAGTGTGATGTGATCTGGAATATCGGGATCACCAGCTGAGCCAAATAAAATGGCATCTTTGGTGCGCAAAGGCTCAAGACCATCAGCTGGCATCATGACGCCATGTTTGCGGTAGTAGTCACCACCCCAATCAAAACGTTCGAATGCAAAGGCGACTTCAGGATGTTGTTTGCTTAAGGCATTTAATACCTTCTCGCACTCTGGAACGACTTCTTTGCCGATGCCATCACCTGGAATTGAGGCGATTTGGTAAGTCTTCATGGGTCTCCTGGAGCTATTTTCTTTGAATGAAGGAATGCAGTAATTTCATTATGAGGGCGCTTGCTAGCTAAAGATCTTAGGGTTTATGGGTAGAGCGTCGGGTTACCAGAGGTCAAAACAACAAAAACTAGGTCATTTTTAATGTTTTTACATATACTGTATAAACATACAGTATATTAATGACTATGACGACCCAAGCAATCCCTCCAAAAGTGACACTAACTCAGGCCCCACAGGGCATAGAAGCCTATTCTACTTTTGAATTGACGCTGCTCAGTCACCGTATTTCAGCAGGATTTCCGAGTCCAGCCGCTGATTATGCTGAAAAAAGCCTCGATTTAAATAGCTACTTAGTCCAGAACAAGCCAGCCACATTCATGTTTACCGTACAAGGGGATTCAATGATGGGCGCGGGTATTTGTGATGGGGACAAAGTGGTGGTCGATAAAGCCCTCAAGCCAAAACACAAAGATATCGTGGTTGCCGTCGTTGATAGTGAATACACCATCAAACGCCTCTATCAGTCACGAGGTCGTATCGAGCTCCAGCCAGAAAATCCACACTACGAGCCTATTACCTTCAATGAGAACAGTGAGCTCCAAATTTGGGGTGTAGTGGTAGGCGTAGTTCGTAAATATAGCCATGCCAGCAGTCGAAATGGTAAGTCGCTATGAATAGCAAGATGCCAGCAGGTCAACTTTTTGCCCTAGTCGATGTCAACAATTTCTATGTATCGTGCGAGCGGGTATTCGCTCCAAAGTTAGAGGCTGTGCCCATGGTGGTGCTATCGAATAATGATGGTTGCGCAGTAGCCCGTAGCGCGGAAGTTAAAGCGCTTGGCGTCAAAATGGGCACCCCTTGGTTTCAGATGCAAGAGCTAGCTAAAAAGCATGGTATTCAAGCGTATTCATCAAACTACACTTTATATGGCGATATGAGTGACAGGGTAGTAGAGGTCTTAAAAACCTTTACCCCCAATCTTGAGGTTTACAGTATTGACGAGAGTTTTTTGGCAATTGAGGCAGTACTCAAGCAATATACCGATCCAAGTCATTTGGGCCAAGTCATTAAGCAACAAGTTAAAGATACTACGGGCTTACCAGTTTGCGTTGGTATTGGTGCTAGTAAAACACTAGCAAAGTTAGCCAATCATTTAGCAAAAAAACACCCGCAGTTTGCAGGCGTGTGTGATGTCAGCTCGATGCCTAATGAAATGCTCTATCAGTGGATGACAGAAACACCAGTAGGTGAGGTATGGGGTATCGGCAAGCAGCTGACCAAGAAGCTGAGAGTGCTGCATATTAATACTGTATTTGATCTCTTTCAGGTGTCGCCACAATCTATGCGTCAACAGTTTGGCGTAGTGATCGAACGAATTTGTTACGAGTTACGAGGTGTCTCTTGCTTGCAGCTAGACGAAGTAGTGCCAGCCAAGCAGCAGATTGTTTCTTCACGTAGTTTTGGTAAGTCTGTTGAGGCAATGGAGCAGTTAGCTGAATCTGTTGCTACCCACGTTGCTAGGGGCGCAGAAAAACTCCGTAGTCAAAAATCAGTCACGGGCTCACTCACGATCTTTGTGCAAACAAATCCCCACAAACAATACGAGCCACAGCATCATCAAAGCATCACGATTGCCTTGGCTGACCCCAGTGATAACACGCTCACATTAACGACGGCAGCTCTCAAAGGCTTAAAGCAAATTTATAAGACAGGCTTTAAATATAAAAAGGCTGGAGTGATGCTCAGCTGTCTAGCAGATAAGCCAACAGTACAACAATCCTTATTTGATGATATGGAAGTCAAGGGAAGATCTGCTCATCTAATGAAGGCACTGGACTCCATTAACAGCCGCTTTGGTAACGCAGTGCTTAGAACGGCCGCATCTGGCACTCAACAAGATTGGCAGATGCGCTCAGCCAATCGATCCCCAAATTACACCACTCAGTGGAATGAATTACCAGTAGTGCAATAACTGACTAATGACAAACATTAAACAAGGAGAATTACATGGAACTATTAAATAACTTTAACGGCATCTCTTTAGCAATCATCATCGTTTTATCTTACTGTGCAGTACTAAAAAGTACGAAGCGTTACGAGCAAACAAAGCAACAGGTGTTTAGCAGCAAATATCGGTAAGCATTAAGCGGCACTAGTAAGCGGTAGACGGGTAAGTAGGCAGCAAGAAGGCAGCAAGCAGGCAGTAAGCAGTAGCTCAGAAAAGGGGAATGAGGAAATCACGGATTCCTTACTCCCCGAGTAGGGGTCAATGTCAATTAGGCTTCTAAGGCCTTGCGTAAAAAAGCGTTCACATTATCCTGCCGAAGCATCCATTGTTTATAGTCTTTAGGAACTTGGCTAATGGGCTCACCTTTGTGTTTACCAAAAGGCATGATGGTTGGTACGCGAGCCTTCTCAGACATCTCCCATAAAGCATCTAAAGAGGATGGCTTAAGCTTATCCAAAATGTGCCCTAGAATCTTCGAGCAAATACCGACGTCTGCTAATGCACTGTGTGCATCACGTAGTTGCTCTCGCGCAGTAGCTCTTTCAAAGAAATATAGTAGGGCACTTTGCGTATGACTATCGAGTTCTGGCCAAAGACTACGGGCTAGCGCCAAAGTACAAATCCGTTTGACCTCAGGACTGCCAATAGCCTCCCAGTCAAAATCAATGCTGTGGCCAATAATATATTTCGTATCAGTAGGCAATCTAAATGAGCTACTAGAGGGGCAGTTGACTAGCTCTTCATCCAGGATGTGGTGGGTCGCTAAAGCACCTAAGCTAATAGGTTTGCCTGGGTTAAAGCGCTGCACCCAAGGATTGGAGACTTCCAGCGGCTGAATCGATACGACATCTAGGGATGCCGCTTCAATAATGACCGCATTGTTTTTATCGGTTGCTTCAACATCAAAAATAATGGCTTGGGACATGAAGATTTCTTTATAAGTTGCAAAAGTAAAAGATTAGTAAATAAATTGCTCTATTTTTATTTAAGTAGAGACAGTTAATATGCGTCGTAAAAAATGACCCATATCCATCACCTCAATCGGATGAACGGAATGCTCCATCGCATAGCTTTTCCAATGCACGTTATAGCCACTAGCAGTCAGTAGATCTCTCGATTGCTCGCTACGCTGCGGAATAATCACGGCATCCCAATCACCATGAGCCATAAAAATTGGAGTATCGATATTGGCGGAACTACGTTCGGCCCCCAAGGATGTCGCAAGAGGTAAGTAGCCTGATAAAGCCATAATTCCAGCTAGGCGATGAGGAAAGCGTAGGCCAGCATGGAGCACCATCGCACAGCCTTGAGAGAAGCCCGCCAATACAATCTGGTCATAGGCAATGCCACGAGAGGCTTCTTTTTCAATCAGCGCGTTAATGGCTTTGGCGGAACGTTCAATTCCGATGCGATCTTCTACAGCGTTATCGCTTCTGCTGATAATGTCGTACCAAGCAGGCATTACATAACCGCCGTTGACGGTTACCGGCATGCTGGGAGCGCTGGGAAAAATAAACCGAATACCAGGACAACCCGATAGATCTAATTGCGGTGCTAGTGAAGCAAAGTCGCTACCGTCTGCCCCAAGACCATGTAACCAAATAATGGCAACGGTCGGATGATCCGAAGTTTGAATTTCAATACAGGGCAGAAGTTCAGTTGATTCCATGGGCTTTTAGCTCAAATTAGATAAAAATCTATTTTAAGGCGAGTATTCTATTTAATGTATTAAATTAAATGAACTTGATGTGACTAAATTAAGGTTATTTAATGACAGCATTATTTCACTAGCCAGCCACCTAAACGGAATCTTATTAATGACAATTTCTATGTACCAGGCCAGCGTGCCACGTCTTGCGAATGCGCTTCGTAACTTATCTAATGTGCTTGATAAAGCTCAGGCTCATATCGATGCGAAAAAGCTAGATGCCAATGTATTTTTGCAATATCGATTATTTCCAGACATGCTTAATTTTACAAGGCAAGTACAGATTACAAGCGATACAGCAAAGGGCGTAGTTGCTCGTCTGGCAGGGGTCGAGATTCCGGCTTACGAGGATTCTGAAGTAAGCATCGAAGAGCTTAAAGCACGCATTACAAAAACAATTACTTTTATTGAAGGTTTTAAGCCGGAGCAAATTGATGGTACTGAAGATAAAGATATCTTGACCAAGCGGGGCGACAAAGAAACCCACTACAAGGGAATGCAATTCTTATTAGGGCATGCCATTCCTAACGTGTACTTTCATGCGTCCATTGCATTTTCTATTCTGCGTACCAATGGAGTGGAGATCGGTAAAAGAGACTACTTAGGCAACCCTTAATTTCACGGCCATGCTTTTTCGCATCCAATAGCTATGAAACGGCTATTGGGTGTTTTATGTGAGCCTACAACTTAGGCTAAATATCGATACTGCGTGAGCAAAGTGATCATCTTTAAGTGACTTGAAAGCGCACTAAGCAGGGCTTGGTATTGGACTGCGTCAGTCAAAAAGTGACACAAATCGCTGTCTTAGGACCTCATAAAATCTTAATCCATTAACAAACAACGACTTACAGAATAGGGTGGACGAGCCTGACCCCCGGCACTGGCAGAGAATGGGTTTGGCTGCTTCGTTCCCGACCTGACCAGGTTATCCAGCCCACCATGCGAGGAGGCCCGTCCAATTCCATTTTAGCTTGTTAGAATGTAATATATGACAGCTTTAGCTTTAGCCCGTTCGTGGCGCCCTAAAACATTCTCCCAATTGGTGGGACAAGACCATGTAGTTAAGGCCTTGACCCATGCTCTAGACCAGGGCCGCCTTCACCATGCCTGGCTCTTTACAGGCACTCGCGGGGTAGGTAAGACTACTATTGCCCGAATTATGGCAAAAGCCCTCAATTGCACCGGGGAAGATGGCCAAGGTCGCATGACTTCAGAGCCTTGTGGAAAATGCCCGGCTTGCTTGGAAATCGATGCAGGTCGGTTTGTTGACTACATTGAAATGGATGCCGCAAGTAATCGGGGTGTCGATGAGATGGCCCAGCTATTGGAAAAGTCCGCTTACGCACCCAGTAATGCGCGTTACAAGGTTTACATGATTGATGAGGTGCATATGCTCACCAATCATGCCTTTAATGCCATGCTCAAGACTTTAGAAGAGCCACCAGAGCACGTCAAATTTATTCTAGCAACCACTGACCCTCAAAAGATTCCAGTTACCATTTTGTCGCGGTGTCTGCAGTTCAATCTAAAACAAATGCCAGTGCCTTTAATTGTTGAGCACTTAGAAAAGGTACTCGCTGCAGAAAATGTGGCTTATGAAACCAATGCATTAAGGGTATTGGCCAAGGCGGCACAAGGCTCGATGCGGGACGCGCTCTCATTGACGGACCAAGCCATTGCCTATGCTGCTGGCAAAGTTTCTGAAGAGGCTGTACGTGGCATGCTTGGTACTCTTGATGACGCCTACCTCATTCGCATTCTTGACTCTTTAATTAGCAAAGATGGTGCAACGCTTTTAGCAATTGCTAACGAGATGGGTGAGCGAAGTATGTCTTTCTCTTTGGCATTAGCCGATTTATCAAGTTTGATTCAGAAAATAGCTGCTGCTCAAATCGTTCCTGAATCCGTTTTAGAGGATTGGCCAGAAGCAGCAGAAATTCGTCGTTTGGCCACTGTATTAAGCAAGGAAGAGGCTCAACTCTTCTATCAAATTAGCATCACCAGTCGTCCTGATTTATCACTAGCGCCTGATGAGCAAACTGGATTTGCCATGACGCTCTTGCGTATGCTTGCCTTTCGTCCTGGAAATGATGTGCCTAATGGGCCCAATGCGCCTAGATCGGGCGGTTCACCTTCCGTCGGAAATACCCCCAAACCAACAGCTCCGACAGCGCTAGCCGCATCTGCTTCCTTAAGATCTGTGCCTGCCTCCACCTCAGCATCGGCTGCCCCAGTTCCGGCCATGACAACGCCACCAGCCCCGACTCCTTCCAGCGCTGATCGCCCAGACTGGCATGCCTTAATGCGTCAGTTACCGTTCAAAGGAATGGTTCAGCAACTAGCGTTTCAAACTGAGCTTCAAGAGTGGCATGATTCTGCTGCGGGTGTGCGTGCAACGATTGTGACTCCCATGCCACAGCTTGCTTCAGATGCTTCAGTTGGTCGCCTGGCAGATGTCTTGAGTGCACACTTTGGTAAGCCGGTGAAGGTCATCATCGAGAAGGGTGCAGTCGAAGTGAAGACGGTTGCCAAGGTAGATGCCCAGATACACCAAGAGAAAAGACAAAATGCTGAGCAAATGATCGCTCAAGATCCATTCATTCAGCAGTTGGAAAGAGAGTTTGGGGCAACGGTCGTTGGTGGTTCTGTGAAGCCGCTATAAGGCCGGCTTTACTCTCGCCTTTATCTTGACCCTTGCATTTGCATTCACTCTTATTATTATCAGCAAACCAATAACAACCCATTTGTATACAAAGGAATAGAAGCGATGATGAAAGGTGGCCTTGCTGGCTTGATGAAACAGGCCCAGCAGATGCAAGAAAAGATGAAAGTCGCGCAAGAGCAATTGGCTGCGCTAGAAGTTACTGGCCAAGCCGCTAGTGGCTTAGTCAAAGTAACGATTTCTGGTAAGCATGAGATGAAGCGTGTACAGATTGATCCAGCCGCCATGGATGACCGTGAGATGTTGGAAGATTTAATCTTGACTGCCTACGCTGAAGCATTCAAACAAGTAGAGGCTGCCAATACTCAAGTGATGTCTGGCGCTACTGCTGGCATGCCAATGCCTCCTGGTTTTAAGCTCCCATTTTGATCGCGAAATTTTAAATGGCACGTCAAGAAGCGCCACAAGATGCGCTTGGCCGCTTAATTGAAGCGCTTAGAGTGTTGCCAGGCGTTGGGCCCAAGTCAGCGCAGCGCATGGCTTTCTATTTGCTTCAGCACGACCGGAATGGTGCAGCCTTACTGGCACAGTCATTAGGAGAAGCGGTAGAAACGGTGGGTCACTGTGCTTGCTGCAATACCTTTTCAGAAACCCCAGTTTGCATTACCTGCAGTGACGATCGCCGTGATCCGTCCTTACTGTGTATTGTGGAGACGCCAGCGGACCAAGTCATGGTCGAGCAGACTTTAAGTTTCAAAGGAAATTACTTTGTACTGATGGGTCGCATTTCACCGCTTGATGGCATGGGACCTAATGAGATTCATTTTGATCGATTGCTCAATCGCATCGAAGCCCCCGCTGCTGGTATAGCGGTGAAAGAGGTTGTCCTGGCAACGAATTTCACTAGTGAGGGTGAGGCTACGGCGCACTACATTGGCGAAGTCTTGAAATCTAAAGGCATCAAAGTTACCAGAATAGCCAGAGGCATTCCGGTAGGAGGTGAGCTTGAATATGTCGACGCCGGGACTTTGGCTAGAGCGCTAATGGACCGCCGCTCTGTTAGCTAAGCATTCAACAAAGCTTCTTAGCAGCTGTATCGGTCACTAAAACGACATAAATTCTAGGTAAATTAACACTTTTTAGTGATAATTTGCCTTGTGCATGTGTTGAGCCTCAACCCTAAGCGCCTATCTTTGTATTTTTGTTTTAGCCCTCTTGAGGGCTACTACTACTAATTATTGTGAAATCGTGAATGACCCGCAAGCCTGATTTTCTGCTTTTACTAGGTGTATTGAGTGTCACATCAAGCGTGTGTCTTAGTACAACTGCATTTGCTCAAAAGGCAGGATCAGGCGCTGATCAGGTAGCCAGTTTTGCGGCACCGATTCAAGATTTGCCCACCGAAGGCACTCTTTTTGGATTGCCGGTAAACATACACGGTCAAACCACTTATATAAATCAACGATATAACAACTTTACGTCCGCTTATTCAGGGATGAATAGTCTAAATGCAGATAAGGCCATGAGCTACACCTGGTCAGGCACCTTGTACTTAGGTGCACGTATCGCACCTAATACCGATGTGTACTTTAATCCTGAGGTAGTTTCTGGCGTGGCATTTTCTGGCTTGACTGGTTTAGGGGGATTTACTAACGGAGAGGCAACTAAAGCTAATGGGGCGGCTGCGAAGTTTTACTCCGCACGTGCATTTGTTCGCCAAACCCTTAATCAGGAAGGCGATAAAGTCGTTCTGGAAAACGAAGCCAATCAAATCACGCAAACAGTGAGCAGCAACCGCGTGGTAATTACTGGCGGTCAGTTTTCCACTTTAGATATTTTTGATGATAGTCGTTACGCTAAAGATCCCCGCGTACAGTTTATGAACTGGGGCAACATGACCTATTTAGCGTATGACTATGCTGCTGATGCTCGCGGTTACAGCTGGGGCTTAGCAGGGGAGTGGTATCTGAATAACTGGGTCATGCGCGCCTCCCGAATGTTGGCACCCAAATCACCCAATGGTCGTGATCTCAATTGGCAAATCTTTAATAGCTATGGGGATCAAGTCGAGGTAGAGCGTCAACACCATATTGATAAATTACCGGGTAAGGTGAGTGTATTAGCTTATCGCAACAAAATGACCTTAGCGCGTTTTCAGGATGCAACAAATTACGTCATTCAGAACAACGCTCAGGGAACGCAGGCTATCAATAACGTTCGCTCTAGTGCCCAGATTAAAACAGGTGTTGGTATTCATGGGGAGCAAGCATTAACCAAGGATTTAGGTATTTATGCACGCGCCTTCACATCAGATGGACATACAGAGACGATGTCATTTACTGAGGCAGATAACTCCATTTCAGTTGGCCTGGGAATGAATGGGTCAAGCTGGCAGCGCCCAAAAGATAGCGTCGGTATTTCAATGATGCAAAACGGTTTATCAAGCTACCGCCGTAGTTATCTTCAAGCCGGAGGTGTTTCCTATTTCATTGGTGATTACGCCAATCGCAATCAAACTATTACCTACACGCCAGAGCGAATCAGCGAGATGTATTACAACGCGATGGTTGTTCATAATGTTCTAGCGGGGTTGAACTTTCAACATGTGATTAATCCTGCCTATAACTCTGCCCGCGGCCCAGTCAACATTCTGTCTTTTCGAATACACGCTGAGTTCTAGTCGTCTGGTTGCTTAGACGCTAGTGAATATAATTATTGTGTTTAGAATCAATAAGTTACAAATACTCAATCTATAGACTTTTGGCCTATCTCGCCTATAATCACTGCAACCCGCAATAAACGTAGAGAAATCTGCGTTTGGGATCATAAAATAGCATTCATACAGATTTTCAGAGGCAGTCGATTTGATTCTTAGCCATTACAAAACTAACACAGCTATTTTGACCATCTTTAATAAGCGCTTGCCGGTGCGGGTGGCTTACATTGTTGCCGCTACAGCTGGCATATTGCTGACGAATCCTAGCTTTAGTCAAAATACGCCTGCTAGTGTGACTGTACAGACGGGTGATCCCAAGGATTTGCTAGCAGTTCCACCAGCGATTAGTAACGAGTCAAGTCCTGACTCAAACCCTACCAAGGCAGTATCGCTCTTTGCCCCGGTGAGTTCAAAAGATGCGCCGAAGATTTATACCAAGGGGACGCCATCCGGCCCTGCAGACATGGATTTACGGCAACTCTGGTTAGAGCTGAAGTTGAACAATCCGCAGCTATCTTCTTTGCGTGAATCCTATCTCTCTGCCAAGGCAACCGTACCGCAAATTAATGCACCAGCCAATCCACAAGTTGGACTGGTTTGGTCTGGTATGCCACCGGGATCACCATTTGCATTAGGCGGGGCAAATACACCCTCATCACAGAATCCTGGTGGTATTAGTAGTAATAATTCTATTTCTATTGCCCAGCCGTTTCAGTTTCCCGGTAAGAAAAGTCTCGCGTCCGATATCGCCAATACCAATGCCGAAGCATTGCTGGCGCAAAGTGAATCAGCTTATTTGCAGTTGGGTGCCCAGTTATCTACGTTGTATTACAACGCCCTCGCTTCACAGAAGCAGTTGCAAGTCTTAAAAGAATCCGTGATGCGCTTGGAGATGATTAAGAATGTGGCTAGAGCACGTTACTCTAATAATGCTGCTGCATATGTAGAGTACCTTAATGCCCAGGTATCGCAAAGTGCTGCACAAGCTGATCAGTTTAATGTTGAGCGTCAGCTGCAAGTCTCACTCAGCAACATTAATACCTTAGTCGGTCGTCATTCAAGAGAGCGTCTTGTTTTGCGGGGCGATGTACCTCGTGCAATTAATAGCGTACCTACCTTACTCGAATTGGAGGACTACGCCGAATCTAGTCATCCTTCACTCAAGAGTTCCGCCCTACAACTAGAGGCTGCACGTAAGGGTGTGGATCTTGCTAAAAAAGCCTATTTGCCAGACTTTCAGGTGATTGGTTCATCCTTCACGCCACGAGGTCCTTTTGCGGCTAACAATGGAACGATGTTTTATCAGCTTGAGCTTGATCTGGTTATTCCGCTCTATTTCTTTACCAAAGAAAAGTATGGTGTTGAGCAGGCGCAGCGCAATCAAGCGGCAGCTGAGGCGGGTAATATATCCAATCGTCAGCAGATTGTGCTGGCAGTCAACAGTGCTTATGCTGCATTTGACCAAGCGAAAAATCAAAATCAATTCTTAAAAGATCGCCAAGTTCCTCAGGCGGATGCTGCATACAAAGTCGCCTTAACTCAATACTCAAATAATGGGCAAGGTTTTAATGATCTATTAACAGCGCAAACGCAATTGCGTACTCTTGAAGTTCAATTAGCCTTTGCACAAAGTAATTTATTGCAGGCCCAAACAGTATTACTGGCTACAGCTGGTAAAGAACCTTTTTAGGAGCAGTGTTGAAAGATAAAATTCTGGCTTACATTCAGCAGCTCGCTGATAAAGCAAAGCCTGCGCTAGATAAAGCCTCTCACTTTATTGGGCGCCGATCACAAGCACTCTTTAGCAGCACGGCTGGCCTGTATTGGAATCTGACTCCACAAAATCGAAGTCGTGTGCGCTTAGCTGCTGTTGCGTTTGCCATTTTGTCTGTAGGCATCGTTTTAGGTCGCATCACCAATGTCAATCGTAACGTCAAAATAGAAGCCTCTGATAAAGCGCTCAAAGTGGAGAAGAGTGGCATTCTGGAGCTAAAGCTACAAGGCGTGACTCTCAATACGGATATTTATGTATTTCAGGATGCCGTGAAAGTTCAGGTTCCGGTTGATATTAAAGTTGTAGGTCGTTTGGGTTTTAATGCGGAAAAATCAAAAATATTATCTGCGCGTGCGCCAGGTAGAGTGGAGCGCATATTTGCTTTTGATGGCGCTGAAGTGAATATTGGATCTCCTGTAGTTGAGCTTTATAGTCCTGAATTTATCTCTGCACAGCAAGAGTATTTGCTTTCTTCAAAAACAGCCAAGGTGCTAGAGTCAACACAGACAATGAGTGACCTGCTCGGTGATGCCCGCATCACACAGCAAGCAGCTGCAAATCGCATTAGAAATCTAGGCGCTAGTGATGGCGATATTAAAGCGATTGAATCTACCGGTAAGACTCAGGGTAATTTGGTGATGCGTTCACCACTCAAAGGAGTGGTTGTCAAGCGCAATGTTGAGCCTGGCGCCGCCGTTAATTCTGGGGATGTACTTGCTACCTTAGCCGACCCTAAGCAGTTGTGGTTCTTAGGAAACGTATTTGAGCAAGACTTTCGGTTTTTAAAGCCTGGTCAAAAAATGATTTTGCAAGTTGAGGCCTATCCTGACAAGCAATTTGTGGCCTATGCTAATTATATTTCTCCAGCAGTTGACCCACAAACTCGTGCTTTGCTAGTTCGTGCAGATATCGATAATCACGATGATTTGCTGCGCCCGGATATGTATGCCTCAGCAAAACTTACTACTGGGATGGCTGATGCCATCGTAGTGCCGCAAACGGCGGTCATTCGCATACGAGAAATGCGCTATGTCATCGTCAAGTCCGGCGAGGAGTCGTATCGTAGATTGCTAGTAAAGGGCTACGATTTAAATAGCAAAACTTTTGCGATCACTGAGGGGGTTGAACCTGGCTCAAAAATATTGGCTCAGGGCGCTGTGTTATTGAATGATCGTTTTGCAAAGCAGGAAGATTAAATGAGTATCTTTACCTCCTTTATTCGTGAGGTAATCGAGAAGCGCGTGCTTGTCATTGTTGCCTCGATTGCGCTACTGGGTTTGGGCATGTTCAGCTTGAGCAAGTTACCCATTCAGCCTTATCCTGGGGTTGCGCCGCTCACTATTCAGGCAATTTCTCAATGGCCAGGCAGAAGTACCACCGAGGTTGAGCAGCAAGTAACGATTCCTGTTGAGAATGCATTGGCAGGTATTCCTGGATTACAAGCCTTCCGCTCTGTTTCATTATTTGGGCTGTCTGTCGTTACCTTAAAATTTAATGACACAACAGATCCATTTAAGGCGCGCCAAACATTTATATCCAGTCTTGCCAACGTGACCTTTCCACCGGGGGTGAGTTCTAGCGTTAGTCCTGACTCCGATGCAACTGGCGAGATTATGCGGTATGAAGTGAAGTCAGATTACGCTTCGTCTACTACATTAAAAACCTTACAGAATTATGAGATTTACAAAGAACTGAAACAAACGCCAGGCGTAGCAGATGTTTCCTCTTTTGGCGGTAAAGTTCGCCAGTATCAGGTCATTGTTAGCCCTCAGAGTCTTCAGGCAAAAGGGGTAACTGTTAGTGATCTCATCACTGCGCTCACCAATGCGAATAGCAATACTGGCGGCGGCCTGTTGCCTGCTGGTGAACAGCAATTTGTTGTGCGTGGCGTAGGTCTCCTAAAGAATATTGAAGATATTAAAAAGGTGGTGATATCCAATGTCAATGGAGTTCCTATCCGCATTGGCGATGTCGCGCAAGTTGAAATCGGTAACGCACCTCGGCTAGGAATGTTTCAATTTAATGACAATCCAGATTCGGTGGAGGGCATTGTTTATCTACGTCGCGGTGAAAACGCAACTGAAGTGTTGGCGCGTGTGCGTAGTACGGTTGAAAATATTAATAAACAAGTGTTGCCTCCTGGTATTGAAGTGGTTCCATTTTATGATCGTCAAGTCTTACTAGACATCACGATAGGTACCGTTAAGCACACCCTATTTTTTGGCATCACGTTAGTGATGGCGGTGCTTTTTTTCTTTCTGGGTAACTTGCGTGCAGCAGCAGTCGTAGCTGCGGTTATTCCGTTGGCTCTGTGTGTTTCATTTATTCAGATGCATCTTTGGAGTGTGCCCGCCAATTTAATCTCATTAGGAGCTATTGACTTTGGGGTTATTGTTGATTCGGCGGTAATCTTGACTGAAAATGTCATGCGCCATCTAGAGGAGGGTGGAAAGCGCCTCAAACAAAGCATCATTTTGGCGACTAGTGAAGTGCAGCGCGCCATGATTTATTCCACCGGCATCATTATTATTGCCTATTCGCCATTGTTTTTTATGGGTGGAGTAGAGGGGATTATTTTTAAGCCGATGGCTTTTACTATGGGCTTTGCATTAATTGCGGCAATGGTCTTGAGTCTGACCTTCTTGCCTGCAATGATCTCGTTAGTATTTGGTGATAATTTGCATCACAAGCCACCAGGTTTCATTACTAAACTGTTGAACGGCTATAAACCGCTACTAAGAAAGTGGATGGATCGCCCTTTAACCGTAGTGTCTGTTGCTGTATTTGTATTGGGTCTTACTTTGCTCAGCGTCATGCGCTTGGGAACTGCTTTTTTACCCACCTTAGAAGAAAACAATATTTGGTTGCGCGTGACTTTGCCCAATACGGTTGATCTAGACTATTCAGTCAAGGTGGCTAACCAACTGCGCGAAACTTTCATGAAGCAGCCAGAAATTGATAAGGTTGCAGGTCAAATTGGTCGTCCAGACGATGGAACGGATTCAACAGGCGTATTTAATCAAGAGTACGGCCTGTATCTTAAGAGCCCTGAAAAGATGCCAAGCGGCACAAGCAAGAAGCAGTTGATTGCTAATCTTGAGACGGAGTTGAATAAGATTCCGGGGATCACGTATAGCTTTTCTCAGTACATTCAAGATAACGTGAACGAGGCCCTTTCTGGGGTCAAGGGTGAGAACTCGGTCAAAATTTACGGCACTGATCTTGAGGTTTTAGATCAAAAAGCCCATGAAGTGATCAATCAGCTCAAAAAAGTTCGCGGCGTTGCTGATGAGGGCATCCTAAAAGAATTGGGTCAGCCAACTTTAAATATTCAGATTGATCGTGAGCGTGCTGCGCGTTATGGCATCAACGTAAACGATATTCAGACGGTAGTTGCCAATGCTATTGGTGGCGCTGCAGTTACTAATTTACTGGAAGATGAAAAGACTTTTGGTGTTGCTATTCGACTAAATGAAGGAAGCCGAAATGATGTGGCAGACATTGGCCATCTTTTAGTAGATGCGCCTAATGGCGCCGCAATTCCTTTATCGATGGTAGCTACAGTGCAGTTATCCGATGGGCCATTTTTTATCTATCGTGAGGCAGGAAAGCGTTACATCGCTATTAAGTTTAGCGTTCGCAATCGAGATTTAGGCAGTGCAGTGGAGGACGCTCAGTTCTTAGTTGAGAAAAACATTACCTTGCCACCAAACTACTCCATTAGTTGGGATGGTCAATTTAACCAAATGAAGCAGGCTCAGAAAAAACTAATGCTGATTGTGCCCCTTGCATTGCTTGGCATCTTTTTGTTATTAGTGAGTGCTTTTGGTAATTTTAGAGATGCAGTGATTGTGATGATTAATGTGCCATTTGCCGCTATTGGCGGTGTAATTGCCCTGCATCTTGCCGGTGAGACTTTAAGTATTTCAGCTTTCTTTGGATTTTTGTCATTGTTTGGTATTGCTATTCAGGATGGTGTGATCCTCATTTCCTTTATTAATAAGACTTTTGCAACAGAGCATAGCCAAATGAAAGATGCCATGGTTGAGGGTGCCGCACTTCGGGTTCGCCCTGTCCTGATGACTGCCATGCTTTCCGGGTTTGGGCTCTTGCCAGCAGCGCTATCTCACTCCATTGGCTCTGAAGCTCAACGTCCATTGGCCTTAGTGATTGTTGGTGGTATGGTAACCACAACGATTCTGACTCTCTTAGTGTTGCCTGTTATATATGGCTGGTTTAGAGGGCGCTCCTTACCCCTGCCGGTCAAGGCATAATTTTAATGAATGTGACTATTAATACGATATGGATAAATCTTTGAAGCAACCGCATATTTTAATTTCAAATGATGACGGCTATCTTGCGCCTGGTCTACTTGCTTTAGTTAATGCGATTCGTCCACTAGGACGAGTAACCGTTATTGCTCCTGAGCAAAACCATAGCGGCGCTTCTAATTCATTGACCTTATCAAGGCCTTTATCGATACATCGCGTGGCTGGTGGAGAGCGCGATGGATTTATGTTCATCAATGGCACGCCAACGGATTGTGTTCATATTGCCATGACTGGTTTTTTGGATGAGAAGCCCGATTTAGTTGTTTCAGGCATCAACCAAGGCGAGAATATGGGCGAAGATACTCTGTATTCAGGCACTGTCGCAGCTGCTGTCGAAGGTGTTATGTTTGGTGTTCCCGGAGTGGCTTTTTCACAAATCGACAGGGGCTGGAATTTAGTTGATGATGCCGCTAAAGCTGCACACGATATTGTTGCGCAAATGCTGGCGTCTAAGCTCGCTCACACTGAGGGGGCCGCTACTTTGCTCAACGTCAATATTCCGAATCGGCCCTACGCCGATCTTGGTCGTTGGCGCGTGACGCGTTTAGGTAATCGCCATCATTCACAGCCAGTGGTGGTGCAAAAGAGTCCCCGAGGTGATGAAATTTACTGGATCGGGGCTGCAGGTGATGCTAAAGATCGCTCGGAGGGTACTGATTTTCATGCCATCAACGAGGGATGCATCTCGATAACACCGATGCAATTAGACTTGACGCACCATGCCCGTTTAGCCGCATTGCGTGCCAATGGATGGGATCGCGGTTGAAGCCTGCAGCAGAGCGTTTAGCCGGACATCGCCAAGCCTTGGCCGCGAAAGTATTGGCGGCCGGAGTAAAGCACCCTAAAACACTAGAGGCCATTGCTACTGTTCCTCGTCATGCTTTTATGGATGCAGGAATGCACCCTCAAGCGTATGAAGATACCGCACTGCCAATTGGGCACTCTCAAACGATTTCAAAACCCTCTGTCGTGGCTCGCATGATTGAGTTGCTCCACAAGCCAAGACAAAAATTGGGAAAGGTTTTAGAGATTGGTACCGGTTGTGGATATCAAGCGGCTGTATTGAGTCTTCTGTCTGAAGAGGTTTATTCGATTGAGCGCATTCGTGCATTGCACGACATGGCCAGAGCTAAATTAAGACCTTTTCGAATCAATAACCTGCGCTTAATTTACGGTGATGGTATTTTGGGGTTGCCGCAAGCGGCTCCTTTTGACGGAATCATCCTTGCCGCAGCTGGTTTAGGTATTCCCGATGCACTTTTAGATCAATTGGCCATTGGGGGTCGTTTAGTGGCTCCAGTGGCTAAAAATGAAAAAGAGCAGCAATTAATCATGGTTGAGCGCATGAGCTCGCAACGTTATCAAAGAACTGTTTTGGACGAGGTCTTTTTTGTCCCCTTACAATCGGGGACAGTATGAACAACCCATTGAAGTCCATGACTAAATTACTTCTGATTCCATTTGCCATAGTAGCTATGCTGCTAAATGCAGGCTGCACCACTCCACGTGCTAAACCTGCATCAGTAGTTGAGCGCTCCAGCGCCTCCAGTGAGCCTACCCCACCAGGCTATTACCGCGTCAAAAAAGGGGACACCTTAGCCCGTATCGCCTTGGATAATGGGCAGGCACCACGCGATGTAGCTCAATGGAACAATATGGCCAATCCCAATCAGATTGAAGTAGGCGATTTGATTTTGGTGAAGCCCCCAGCAGGCTCTAAATCTGCAATGAGGGCGAGTGGATCGAATGCACCAATGACTCCAGTTACCCCAGCAGTTAAGCCGACTGCGTCTGGCGATAGTCCCAAGGCAGATTCTGCTAAGGCTGATCTTGCCAAGTCTGATCCTACAAAAGATATTGTGGCTGAGCCCGGCATTCGTTTGTCATGGCCCGCAAAAGGTAAAGTCATAGACGACTTTAACGATAAGACAAAAGGCATTGATATTGCCGGTAAATTGGGTGATCCTGTAAGTGCTGCCTCTGAGGGCAAGGTCGTTTACGCTGGCAATAGTTTGCGTGGTTATGGCAATCTAGTCATCATCAAACATGACAATACCTATTTAACTGCTTATGCCCACAACCGCGCACTTCTGGTGAAGGAAGGCGATGCTGTTAAAAAAGGGCAAAAAATTGCCGAGATGGGTGATACCGATACGAATGCAGTAAAGCTTCATTTTGAATTGCGTGTGAATGGTAAGCCAGTAAATCCCGCGCCTTACCTGCAGTAGTTGATACTTATTCAGCTCATTAGCTCACTAATACGTAACGACGCATCAACTTGATGAAGCAATGGTAATGGCAACTGTTCTCGTATTTGATATTGAGACTATTCCGGATGTGGCCGGCCTTCGTCGACTCAATGATTACCCAGATTCCTTATCAGATGCTGAGGTGGCTAATAAAGCTATGTCAGAACGCCTTGAGAAAACAGGCAGTGATTTTCTGCCTCTATATTTACAGCGCATCTGCGCTATCTCTTGTGTTATTCGTCGAACTACTAAAGAGGGTAGCCCCCAAATTAAAGTTGGCACTTTGGGCAACCCTGACGATGATGAGAAGGTGTTGATTCAAACTTTCTTTGAGCTTGTTGAAAAGTACACGCCACAATTAGTCTCTTGGAATGGCAGTGGCTTTGATTTGCCAGTACTCCATTACCGCGCATTAGCAAATCACATTCAAGCGCCACGCTATTGGGAAATGGGTGAGAGTCAGGAAAACGATAGTCGCGAGTTTAAGTGGAACAACTACATTAGCCGCTACCACATGCGCCACTTAGACCTAATGGATTTATTGGCAAAATTTAATGGACGCGCTAATGCTCCATTAGATGGTTTGGCTAAGCTCTGTGGATTTCCTGGAAAGATGGGAATGGATGGTAGTCAAGTTTGGCCTGCATACCAAGATGGCAGGATTAAAGAGATTCGCCAGTACTGTGAAACAGATGTGGTCAATACTTATTTAATGTACTGTCGCTTTCAACTTCTGCGAGGGGGTTTTTCATTAGCGGAGTATGAGAATGAAATTATTTTCGTTAAGACCTATTTAGAGGGTCTCTCCAAAGAGCCTAACGGAGTTCAGTGGCAAGAATATCTCTTAGGATTTGCATTGGATGCGTAGAGGTGAAAAGCCAGTGCACATTGAAGTCACTGAACCCATTTGTATTGAATCTCTGGATCTTGATGCGCAAGGCATTGCTAGGCTAGCACCCAATGAGGTAGAGCTTGCAGAAGGTCAAAGTGGTAAGGTCATTTTTATTCAAGGGGCCTTGCCAACTGAATTAGTTACCTATGTAGTTACCCGTGAAAAAGCCCGCTTTAGTAAGGCCAGGGTTCTCAACATACTTAAACCGGCAGTGTTTAGAGCGGCACCAAAATGTAAGGCATTTGGAGTCTGTGGTGGCTGCACTATGCAGCATTTAGATATTCGGGCTCAGATTGCAATGAAGCAGCGTGTGCTTGAGGATGATTTAAAGCATATTGCTAAAGTTTCCCCGGAGGAAATTTTGCGCCCTATGGGTGGCCCCGCTTGGGAATATCGTCATCGCGCGCGATTAAGTGTGGTCAATCGCTCGATTAAAAAAGGCACTGTGTTGGTGGGCTTTCATGAGGGCAAGAGTGGTTACGTTGCCGATATGTTAGCTTGCGAGATTTTGCCTAAGCATGTCTCCGACTTACTGCCCGACTTACGTAAATTAGTAATGGGTTTGTCGATCGTCGACCGTATGCCTCAAATTGAATTAGCGGTAGGTGAGGCTGCGGAACCTGATTCCAGCGACTTACAAAAATCTAAACCAGTGACAGCGCTGGTATTTCGTATTCTGAATCCATTGACTGCGGCGGATGAGCAATTGCTGAGAGATTTTGCAGATCAGTACCAGGTCTGGATCTGGTTACAAACCAAAGGAATTGAAACGGTTACCCCGTTCTATCCTGCAACGGGCAAGCTTTGCTATCGCTTACCCGAGTTTGAGATTGAGATGCCTTTTAAGCCGGCGGACTTTACTCAGGTCAATCATCTAATGAATCGAGCCTTAGTCAGTAGGGCTATCCGATTGCTAGAAATTAAATCCACTGACCGTGTACTGGATTTATTTTGTGGCATTGGTAACTTTACACTCCCCCTAGCAAGACGCTCACAGAGTGTATTGGGCATCGAGGGATTGGCGAGTTTAACAACTAGAGCGCAAGAAAATGCCATACATAACGACTTAGCTGATAAAGCTAGTTTTAGGCAAAGTGATTTATTTGAAGTGACCGCAGAGACAATCGCTTCATGGGGTAGGGCGGATCGCTGGCTCATGGATCCCCCGCGTGAAGGGGCTATGGAAATTTGCCAAGCATTGGCTAGCCTGCATCAGCAAAGGAGCGATCTTGTTCCTCAGCGCATTGTGTATGTGTCTTGTAACCCAAAAACCCTGGCCAGGGATACCGAGATTCTGTGCCATCACGCTGGCTATGTTCTCAAAAGTGCGGGCATCGTCAACATGTTTCCCCATACTTCGCACGTAGAATCAATGGCAGTATTTGGTAGGGCCTAAGTTAGTCAACTAAGTTAGTCTAGCTAGTTAATTTAGTTAAACAAAAAGGCACCGAGGTGCCTTTTTGTTAGAACAGAGTTGCGTGTAACTGGTAATGAAAGCTGGTAACAAAGACTGTTTAGTCTCGGTCGCCTCCAACGATACCCAATAATGCGAGTAAGTTAGTGAAGATGTTGTACACATCTAGGTAGATAGCTAAGGTGGCCATGATGTAATTGGTTTCACCGCCATTGATAATGCGCTGGACGTCCACCAAAATGAAGGCAGAGAAGATACCGATAGCCAGTACCATTACTGTCAACATCAGGGCTGGTAACTGTAGCCAGATATTCGCTAGGGAAGCTACGATCAAGAGTAGAACACCAACCATGAGCCATTTGCCCATGCCAGAAAAATCGCTTTTACTGACCGTGGCAATGGTTGCCATTACTGCAAAAATGGCTGCCGTACCACCAAAGGCCAGCATAATCAATGTCGCACCATTACTGTAGCTATTAAGGGTGTAGCCCACTAAGCCGGACATCATGATGCCCATAAAGAAGGTGAAGCCCAGTAGCAAGAGAACGCCTAGACCGGTTTCTTTATTCTTCTCGATTGCCCAGAAAAAGCCAAAAGCAATCGCCATAAATACGATGAAACCCATAAAAGGGCTACTTTTCATGAAGTTTAGGCCCAAAGCAACGCCAAGCCAGGCCCCAATGACAGTAGGAACCATTGATAGCGCTAAAAGAGCGTAGGTATTACGCAGTACGCGGTTACGTATCTGGGGGGTGCTAATCGAGCCGGTTTGCCCGAAGCCGTAAGAGTTTAGATCGCTCATATTGACTCCTTCTTTGTTGTAAAGACTGAAGCCCACTAAGGGCTAATGAAACTAAGTATAGACAAAATGGGGGAATTTCAAGCCCTATTTAAATAGAACTACAAATTGAAGGGTTATGCCCTGTAAATTCAATAGCTTAGCCCTGCCTGGATAAGGGTAAATACGGTCAGGCAATGTATAATTTGGGGGTCGCTGGATTCCTAGCGCGTAGTAGGATGTCTGGAAATAATTAAAGCTGGAGCCTACTGTCCGCGAATTGAGCTTAAATCTTTGAAATTACTACTGGAGTTATGCATGGCTATTGAACGCACCCTATCTATCATCAAACCTGATGCTGTCGCAAAGAACGTTATTGGTAAGATCTACGATCGTTTTGAATCCGCTGGTTTGAAGATCGTTGCTTCCAGAATGGCGCACTTGTCACAAAACGAAGCTGAGCAGTTCTATGGTGTGCATAAAGATCGTCCTTTCTTCAAGGACTTAGTGAGCTTCATGATTTCTGGTCCTGTCATGATTCAGGCATTAGAGGGAGAAGGCGCAATTGCTAAAAACCGTGACCTGATGGGCGCTACCGATCCAAAAAAGGCCGAAAAGGGTACGATCCGTGCTGATTTCGCTGATAGTATTGATGCCAACGCAGTGCATGGTTCAGATGCTCCAGAAACGGCTGCTGTGGAAATCGCCTTCTTTTTCCCTGGCATGAATGTGTTTAATCGCTAATCGACACTGATTAGCGATTGATTGATAAGTAGACGTATTGACCTCCCCGCGCGTAAATCTCCTAGATTTTGATGCCGACCAAATGGCGGCATATGTCGCGGGGTTGAATGAAAAGCCCTTTCGGGCGAAGCAACTCATGCAGTGGATACACCAACGCGGTGTATCCAATATTAATGACATGAGTGATCTGGCAAAAACCTTTAGAACAACCTTGCTTGATAAAGCAGAGATTACTTCGCTTCCTGTTTTAAAAGATGAGCATGCAACAGATGGCACTCGCAAGTGGTTGCTTGATGTTGGGGCTGGTAATGCCGTTGAGTCAGTATTTATTCCAGAAGATGGTCGAGGCACTTTGTGCATATCTTCGCAAGCGGGATGCGCTGTTAATTGCCGCTTTTGCTCAACGGGCCATCAAGGGTTCTCGCGCAACCTTACAGCCGGTGAAATTATTGGCCAGCTGTGGTTCGCTGAACATCTGCTGCGTAACGATCCCAATGCAGTTCGCCGTATAGAGGAGTTTCCAACACCGGGTTGGGAGCATACGGGCCGCGTGATTTCTAACGTTGTAATGATGGGCATGGGCGAGCCTCTACTCAATTACGATAATGTCGTTACTGCATTAAAGTTAATGCTGGACGATCGTGCCTATGGATTATCACGACGTCGTGTTACCGTATCCACCTCTGGTGTTGTACCGATGATTGATCGCTTAGCGCAAGATTGCCCAGTTGCCTTAGCGGTCTCTTTACATGCCCCTAATGACGCGTTACGGGATCAGCTTGTTCCGCTCAATCAAAAATATCCCCTTAAAGAATTGCTGGCTGCCTGTGAGCGCTATCTTCCATTCGCACCTAGAGATTTTTTAACCTTTGAATACTGCATGCTCGATGGTATCAATGACTCAGATATTCAGGCAAAAGAATTAGTACGCTTGCTTAAAGATATTAAGTGCAAGATCAATCTCATTCCCTTCAATCCATTCCCAGAGTCTGGCTTGAAACGCTCAACAGCCCAGCGGATTCATGCTTTTGTCAACATCTTGCTTGAGGCTGGAATGGTGGCTACGGTTCGTAAAACGCGCGGTGATGATATCGCTGCTGCCTGCGGTCAATTGGCAGGTGATGTAGTTGATCGTACGAGAGTGCGTGAGCGCGCTGTGCATGACTCTGAAATTATTCAGTCAGAGCAGCCTATCCATTGGCTCAATAAATTAGATGACTAAATGAAATGACTAAGTGAGATGACTAAGTTAGCACCTCTACCTCTAGGTCCGTCCCCTAAGCGCTTAACTCGCCAATCAACGATTGCGTGGAAAACAAATGTGATTACGGTTGGTGGCGATGCACCCGTTCGGGTTCAGTCAATGACAAATACCGATACAGCAGATGCCGTTGGGACTGCCATACAGGTAAAGGAGTTGGCGCGTGCTGGCTCTGAAATGGTGCGCATTACGGTAGACACACCTGCCGCTGCCGCTGCCGTGCCGTATATCCGCGAGCAGTTAGACAAGATGGATGTTTTGGTGCCATTGATTGGTGATTTTCATTACAACGGCCACACCTTACTCATGGACTTTCCGGAGTGCGCTATGGCCTTATCTAAGTACCGCATTAACCCAGGAAATGTGGGCAAGGGCGCTAAGCGTGATCCCCAATTTGCCCAAATGATCGAGGCGGCCTGCAAATATGACAAGCCGATTCGGATTGGCGTGAACTGGGGTAGTTTGGATCAAGATTTGTTGGCGAGCATTATGGATAGCAATGCTGCCTTGGCTAACCCGAAGACAGCGCAAGAGGTGATGATTGAGTCTTTGATTCAGTCCGCACTACAGTCAGCCGAAAAAGCTGTTGAATACGGCATGAATCCCAATCAAATTATGTTGTCCTGCAAAGTTAGTAATGTGCAGGATTTAGTTGCAGTGTATCGAGATCTCTCCCGTCGCTCTGATTACCCATTACATTTGGGTTTAACAGAAGCCGGCATGGGCAGCAAAGGGATTGTTTCTTCAACGGCAGCGATGGGCATTTTGCTTCAAGAGGGCATTGGTGACACGATTCGTGTTTCATTGACGCCAGACCCCGGGGCACCCCGCGAGAATGAAGTCATTGTGGCTCAAGAGATTTTGCAAACGATGGGCTTGCGTAATTTCACGCCAATGGTGATTGCCTGCCCTGGTTGCGGCAGAACCACTAGCACTACTTTCCAAGAACTTGCTGCCAATATTCAGTCTTACCTACGTCAACAAATGCCGTTATGGAAAAAGACGCATCCAGGAGTTGAGGCGATGAATGTGGCGGTGATGGGCTGTATTGTTAACGGCCCTGGTGAAAGCAAACATGCCAATATCGGCATTTCTTTGCCCGGCACTGGCGAAACTCCAGCCGCCCCCGTGTTCGTAGATGGCGTTAAAGTGAAGACCTTGAGGGGCGATAACATTGCGCATGATTTTCAGGCGATCGTAGATGAATACGTCAACTTGCATTACGCGCCAAGATAACAGTAAAACAATAACAAAAATAACAAGAACAACAAGAACAACACCTGAAGCGCACATCATGACGGACCTAGAAAAAAAATCAGTAACTCCTGCAGCCGAAAATACACGCCAATCTGAAAAAGCCCAGAAGATTCAAAAGATCAATGGCGTTCGCGGCATGAATGACTTATTACCGGCAGATGCTGCGGCATGGGCACACCTAGAGCATGTGTTGCGTGACTTAACGCGCGCATATGGTTATGAGTTTTTGCGCACACCGATTGTTGAGGCCACCGCTGTATTTCAACGGGGTATTGGTGAGGTAACCGATATTGTTGAAAAGGAGATGTATTCCTTTGAAGATCGATTGAATGGGGAGCAGCTAACCTTACGTCCCGAAGGAACGGCTGCAGTTGTTCGTTCGGTCGTAGAAAATAATTTGCTTTACGAGGGCCCTAAGCGCATTTGGTACGCCGGGCCGATGTTTCGCCACGAGCGTCCACAACGTGGGCGATATCGCCAGTTTCATCAATTTGGTATTGAGGCCTTGGGATTTGCTGGCCCTGATATTGATGCTGAAATCATCCTCATGGGTCAAAGACTTTGGGATGAGCTAGGATTAATCGGTGTGCGCTTAGAGATTAATTCTCTGGGTCAGGCAAATGAGCGCGCCGAACATCGCACCGCTTTGCTTGCTTACTTCGAAAAAAATCATGCGCAACTAGATGAAGATTCCCAACGTCGCTTACTGAGTAATCCTTTGCGAATTCTGGATTCTAAAAATCCAGCGATGCAAGAATTAATCGAAGGAGCTCCAAAGTTACTTGATTTTTTAGGTGCCGAGTCTCTCCAGCATTTTGAAGCAGTGCAGGCCCTACTTAAAGCAAACAATATCCCCTGCAAAATTAATCCGCGTTTAGTGCGAGGTTTGGACTATTACAACCTGACCGTATTTGAGTGGATTACTGAAGAGTTGGGTGCGCAAGGAACGATTGCTGGGGGCGGACGATACGACCCCCTGATCGAGCGTATGGGCGGGAAGGCTGCTCCTGCTTGTGGCTGGGCGATGGGGATGGAGCGGGTATTGGAGCTAATGAAGGTATCCGGTTCGTTACCAGAGCCGCTAGCGCAATGCGATGCGTTTGTCTTGCACCAGGGCGGAGAAACCCTAACGGCTGCCTTAATTGTTGCGGAGCGCCTACGTAGCGCTGGAATTGATGTGATTTTGTTCTGCCCGCCAGATGGACAAACCGCGAGCTTTAAGTCACAAATGAAAAAGGCTGATGCGAGTGGGGCAACCTATGCCATCATCATCGGACCTGATGAATTAGCGGCAAATGAAGTTCAGATCAAGAATCTGCGCACTAGTGGTGAGCAAAAGGCCGTTCCCCTAGATAGCGTTGTAGATGCAATAATTGACGCTATTGTGGGCGCCTGAGCATAGGATTACCCCTTATTAACTGTATTTAGCCTGGATAGATATGCCATTAGACCTAGAAGAGCAAGAGCAAGTAGATCAATTAAAAGCGTTTTGGCAAAAATACCGCAATGTCATTACTGGTGTTGTTACGGTAGCTTTATTTGCCTATGCTGGCTATAGCGGCTATCAGTGGTGGAAAACCAGCCAAGCCTCCGCTGCTTCTCAATTATATGAAACGATGGTAGCTGCTATTGGTAAAGGCGATAAAGACCTCACCTTACGCGCGGCTGATGATTTGCAGAAGCAGTATGGTGGTACTCCTTATGCTGCGATCTCCAGTCTTGTTGCAGCCAGAATTGCTGCTGATGCTGGTGATTCTGCTAAGTCGATGGATTATCTGCGATGGGCCGCTAAGAATGCTTCCGATAAAGCTTATTTAGCCTTGGCTAAGTTACGCTTGGCAGCACAGTTAATTGAAGGAGGCTCCGAAAAAGATTTGGCCGAAGCGGATGCTATTTTGAACGAAAAACCCATTACGGGATTTGAGGCCCTCTGGTCAGAGCGTCGTGGCGATTGGTACTTAGCGCAGAAGAAAATAAGCCAAGCAAAAACAAGCTATGAAGCCGCCTGGAAGCAGCTCAACGATGCTAAGGAATTTCCTGAAGAGGCGCGCCGTCTCTTGAAGGTGAAGTTAGATGCAGTAGGGGGAGCGGCTCAGTGATGATCAATAACACTAGGTTTGTAAAACGCGCACTAAAGCTGTTGACCTTATCCTTAGTGCTGGGCTCCACAACGGTTGTCTTGCTTGCTTGTTCTGGTGGATCCAGAGTGCGTAAGCCCGCTGAGT
Organism: Polynucleobacter sp. TUM22923; assembly: GCF_030295705.1. NCBI lineage: Bacteria > Pseudomonadati > Pseudomonadota > Betaproteobacteria > Burkholderiales > Burkholderiaceae > Polynucleobacter > Polynucleobacter sp. TUM22923. The sequence continues at coordinate 992,115 of NZ_AP027274.1, read as the reverse complement.
TAGTTGCCGTTACCAATCAATTTGACTTAGCTCCCGTTTGGTCAACCAGTGTAGGCTCATCTGAATCATTTAACTTCCATCCGGCAGTTGCTGGTGACGCTGTTTATGCGGCATCCCACCGCGGTAATCTAGCAAAAATTGATTTACTGACTGGAAAAAAAATCTGGGAAGTTTCTGTGCCGGATCGCCTATCTATCGGCCCTGGTTCTGATGGCCGCACTACTGCAGTAGTCACTACTAAAGGTACTGTATATGCCTATGATGATGCTGGTAAGCCAATCTGGAATGTGAGCGTAGGAAGCGAAGTATTAACGGAGCCTGTCGTTGCTGGTGGGGTGGTTGTGATTCGCGCCTTAGATAATCGCTTTATTGGTTTAGATGCGCAAACGGGTGTGCGTAAATGGTCTTATCAGCGCCAGCAAGCCGCCTTATCGTTACGAGTCGGATATGGCATGTTGGCCATTGGTAACGAGGTGATTGTGACAGGCTTTTCTGGCGGGCGTTTTGGCATGATTGCGATTGCGAATGGCGGACTTGTTTGGGAAACGCCAATTTCGTTTCCAAAGGGCTTCTCTGAAATTGAGCGCCTAAATGACGTCACCGCCAAGCCTAGTATGGAAGGCGATGTTATTTGTGCCGTCTCTTATCAAGGCAGAGTCGGTTGTGGCCAAGCCCGTACCGGTAATTTAATTTGGTTTAAAGATTATTCAAGCTATACAGGTACGGCACAAAGCCCGGACCTGGTATTTTCATCGAATGAAAAATCTCATGTCACCGCATTTGCTGTGAAGGATGGAGCCCAAGCTTGGGAAAATACGCAGTTAACGTTCAGGGATGTTGGTGAACCGATGGCTGTAGGAAAAGTGTTACTGATGGGTGATGCACAAGGCTATGTGCATGCACTGTCGCAAGCGAAGGGCGAAATGCTGGCACGCATTCGCCATGATAGTAGTCCCATTACGGCTGCACCGATTGCGGTGAACGGCCTCATCTTGATTCAATCTCAAGGTGGAAAACTAGCGGCGTACAGTCCAAAATGAATCCAGTAATTACTATTGTCGGTCGTCCCAATGTTGGTAAATCAACACTTTTTAACCGCTTAACGCGCTCACGCGATGCCTTAGTTGCAGACTTCTCAGGCCTAACTCGAGATCGCCACTACGGTAAGGGGCGCATTGGTGAGCGTGCCTTTATTTGTGTCGACACCGGTGGTTTTGAGCCTGTAGCCAAAACAGGCATTGTTGCTGAGATGGCCAAGCAAACCAAGCAAGCGGTTGCAGAATCAGACATCATTATCTTTTTGGTTGATGGCCGCCTCGGAATGGCTCCGCAGGATCGCGTCATTGCTGACTTTCTACGCAAGACCGGTAGGCCGGTGATCTTGGCTGTGAACAAAACCGAAGGTATGCAGGCTGGTATTGTTACCGCGGACTTTCATGAGATGGGTCTAGGCGAGCCCTTTCCGATCTCATCTGCCCATGGCGATGGTGTGCGCGGCTTAATTGATGATGCTCTGGATTCTCTGGGTATTCCTGAGCCAGAGGCTCAAGACACTGAACTCGATCCAAACCGTCCGATGAAGATCGCAGTTGTGGGTCGTCCCAACGTTGGTAAGTCAACGCTGATTAATAAGTTAATTGGTGAAGAGCGGGTAATTGCTTTTGATATGCCTGGTACTACTCGCGATGCGATTGAAGTGCCATTTGAGCGGAACGGTAAGCCCTACATATTGATCGATACAGCGGGTCTGCGTCGCCGCGGGAAAGTATTTGAAGCGATCGAAAAGTTCTCAGTGGTGAAAACGCTGCAGGCTATTGCTGACTGTAACGTGGTCATTTTAATGTTGGATGCACAGCAAGATATTTCAGAGCAAGATGCCCACATTGCGGGCTTTATTGTTGAGGCGGGCCGTGCTTTAGTGGTTGCTGTCAATAAGTGGGACGGTCTGGATACTTACGTAAAAGAACGCGCTCGTTTGGAGATTGCTCAAAAGCTACGCTTTTTAGATTTTGCCAACGTACATCCCATCTCGGCTAAAAAAGGTACGGGCTTGAAAGAGCTCTTCAAAGATGTTGACTTGGCCTATGCGGCGGCAATGGCTAAATTGCCAACACCTAAATTAACGCGTATTTTGCAAGAGGCCATTGAACACCAGCAGCCTAAGCGCGTTGGTATGGGGCGTCCAAAACTACGTTATGCCCACCAGGGTGGCATGAATCCCCCAATTGTGGTCATTCATGGAACATCTTTAAGTGGCGTTACTGACAGTTATAAGCGCTATTTAGAGGGGCGCTTTAGGGAAGTCTTTAAATTGCGCGGTACTCCATTAAGAATTCAGATGAACACCGCTAAAAACCCTTACGTCGATGATGACAAAGGCAAAAAAGGCAAAAAGAAATAAGAATCGCTAAAACAAGCTACAGTTTTAATATTCATCTTAATTAAGGGTCTTGATTTCCTGAAATCAGACCCCTCTTTACTAGAGGTGAGCGGTAAGTATTGAATAACAAAAGCAAGACTCCCAATAAAAAATCCAATAAGGAGCAGTATGAATAACAGCAAAATCCAATTACTCCAGGACCCTTTCCTGAATGCCTTACGTAAGGAGCATGTGCCAGTCTCTATTTATTTGGTGAACGGTATTAAGCTCCAAGGCAATATTGAATCATTCGACCAATATGTGGTGCTTTTACGGAACACGGTGACGCAGATGGTTTATAAGCATGCGATCTCAACGATTGTTCCTGCCCGCGCTGTGGAATTTCGCACCGAAGAGATTAATCCTGATTAAAACTGGGGTTGATGCAGCCCGAGCAGTTCTTGTTGGAGTAGATACTGGCCGCGAAGATTTCGCAGACAGCATGGCTGAATTGAGCTTGTTGGCTGATAGCGCTGGCTCGATTCCCACTGCTAGCCTGATCGCGCGTAAAGGCAGAATCGATCCCGCCTTGTATATCGGTACAGGCAAGGCTAATGAGCTGCAAAAACTCATGGAGGAGCAGGGTGCTGAGCTGGCTATCTTCAATAATCCACTGTCGCCTTCGCAGCAACGCAATCTAGAGCGTCAAATTGGCTTTCATGTGATGGATCGCACGGGCTTGATTTTGGATATCTTTAGCCAAAGAGCCCAAAGCCATATTGGTAAGACCCAGGTTGAGCTCGCTCAAGTGCGTTATCGGATGTCTCGTTTAGTTCGGGCCTGGAGTCATCTTGAACGCCAAAGAGGGGGCATCGGGGTGCGTGGCGGTCCCGGCGAAACCCAGATGGAGTTAGACCGACGGATGCTGGCCACTAAAGCTAAGCGCCTAGAGAATGAGCTGGAAAAGCTCCAGCGTCAGCAAAGGACCCAGAGAAGGGCTAGAAACCGTAAAGAAGTTTTCTCAGTGTCATTGGTGGGCTATACCAATGCTGGCAAATCAACCCTATTTAATGCACTCACAAAAGCGGGCGCATATGCTGCAGATCAGCTATTTGCTACCTTGGATACCACCTCCCGAAAAGTACACTTAGAGGAGGCTGGCTCAATTGTGGTTTCCGACACTGTTGGATTTATTCGAGAGCTGCCGCATCAATTGGTTGAGGCTTTCAGGGCCACTTTGGATGAGACTATTCATGCGGATCTGATTCTGCATGTGATTGATGCTTGTAGCCCTGTCGCGAGAGAGCAAAAGGCTGAAGTAGAGGCTGTTTTACGAGAAATTGGTGCTGACGACATACCGCGCATTGAGGTAATGAACAAAATTGACCAAATGCCCCAGACCTTTACCCGAGGGGCAGTACTTGAGCGCGACTCTGACGGGATTCCGAGCAAGGTTTTCTTATCTGCCAAGTCAGGCCTTGGTATGGATTTATTGCGCTCAGCTCTAGCGGAATGCTCTCAAATGACTGATAGAATAAAGGTTGAGCAAAATCGCGCCAAGACACAATTAGCCCCAGATGAATTAGTAGCGCCATTGCCAGAACGACCAGAAACTGCCGAATTTAATCCAATTCCTATACGAAAATACTTATCTCATGACGCGTAAATTTCTTGAATTATTCTCGATCAACGACCCCGGTTGGGGTAACAGCCACTCGGGTAGCGGATCTAAGGATGCCAAAGATGGGCAGTCCAATGCTGGTGATCAAGCCCCTCAAGTTGAGCCAAGCCCAAATGCTGATCAGCCAACAGAGGCCCAGCCTAGAAATCCACAGCCAGGACAAAAACCTGCCAAACCAGATGGCCCACCAGATTTAGATGAGTTGTGGCGCGATTTCAATGATCGTTTGAGCGGTCTTTTCGGTGGTAAGAAGAATCCAAACCCTAGTGCGCGTAAGCCTGCCAATAAACCTAGCGGCACTGATATTCCCCCGCCATCTGAGCGCGGTAATGGTGGCGGCAATGGTGGTGGCAGTGGCGGTGGCATGAGAACACCTGAATTTAATTTCATCAATCCATTCTCGGCAAAGTCTACCGTCCTTGGTGCAGTAGCTGGCGTTTTCTTGTTATGGATGGCTACCGGCATCTATATGATCCAAGAGGGTCAGGCTGGAGTCATCACTACCTTTGGTAAGTATGACTACACTTCCACCCCTGGCATCAATTGGCGCATGCCTTGGCCTATTCAGTCTGACGAAACAGTTAATTTATCTGGAGTCAGGTCGGTTGAGGTGGGTCGTTCTGTTCTGATTAAGGCGACAAACCAAAAAGATTCTTCTATGCTTACTGAAGATGAAAATATCATCGATGTTCGTTTCGCAGTGCAGTACCGCTTAAAGGACCCAACGGATTATCTTTTCAATAATCGCGATCCAGATACTGCAGTAGTTCAGGCAGCAGAAACGGCCGTACGTGAAATCGTTGCACGTAGCAAGATGGATACGGTTCTGTACGAGGGGCGCGAAAAAATTGGTATCGATTTAGCCAACTCGATTCAGAAAATCCTGGATAGTTACAAGACTGGTATTTTTGTGACTAGCGTTACGGTTCAAAATGTCCAACCCCCAGAGCAAGTTCAGGCAGCTTTTGATGATGCTGTCAAAGCCGGGCAGGATCAAGAGCGCTTAAAGAGTGAGGGACTGGCTTATGCGAATGACATCATTCCGCGAGCCAAGGGAACGGCAGCCCGATTAATGCAAGAGGCTGAAGGTTATAAGGCGCGCGTAATTGCAACTGCCGATGGTGATGCAGGGCGCTTTAAACAAGTGCTGGCTGAATATTCCAAGGCACCTGGTGTTACTCGTGACCGAATGTATATCGACACCATGCGCGAGATGTACAACAACGTTACCAAGATCTTAGTAGATACAACCAAGAGTAATAGCCTGTTGTACTTGCCGCTCGATAAGCTCGTGGCACAAGTAACCGCAGAAAGCGCTCAAGCCTCAACCGGTCAAACTCCTACGATTACGCCTACAGGTTCAGTGACTGTTGGTGGTATGACGGGTAATCCTGGTGCCCCAGCTGCCCCGGCTGCTAATTCTCTACCCAGCGTAGTTGCCCCTGCGCCTGGTCCTAGTAACTCAGGCTTACGTAGCCGTGATAGGGAGTCAAGATAATGAATCCAAATCGTCTTTTAGCGGCTATTGCCGGTGCGATTGTTTTAGTTTACGTTTTGTCGTCGAGTATTTTTATTCTTGACCAACGTAAGTTTGCAGTGGTGTTTGCTTTTGGACAAATTGTCCGAGTCATTGAGCAGCCAGGTCTGCAGGTGAAGTTACCAGCGCCATTTGAAAACATTCGTTTCTTTGATCGTCGAATTTTGACCATCGATACACCAGAGGCAGAGCGTTACATCACTGCTGAAAAAAAGAATCTTTTGGTGGACTCTTATGTGAAATGGCGAATTGTTGATCCACGCAAGTTCTTCGTTAGCTTTAAGGGTGACGAGCGTTTGGCACAAGATCGCCTTAGTCAGCTTATTCGCTCCGCCTTAAATGAGGAATTTACCAAGCGTACTGTTCGGGAGATCATTTCAGAGCAGCGCGAAGAGGTGATGCAGGGTATTCGTAAAAAAGTGGCTAGCGATGCTGCAGATATCGGCGTAGAGATTGTTGACGTTCGCTTAAAAAGAATCGATCTGCTTGCTGAAATTAGTGACTCTGTTTATCGTCGTATGGAAGCAGAGCGTAAGCAGGTAGCTAATGAACTGCGTTCTACTGGCGCTGCTGAATCCGATAAAACGCGCGCTAATGCTGAACGTCAACGCGATACTATTCTGGCTGAAGCTTATCGAGATGCCCAAAAGATTAAAGGAGCTGGTGATGCTAAGGCCACCGCTTTGTATGCCGAAGCATTTGGGCGTGATGCTCAGTTTGCTCAGTTCTACCAGAGCCTTCAGGCCTACCGTAGTTCTTTCAAAGACAAGAAGGATGTTATGGTCATAGAGCCTAATAACGAGTTCTTTAAGTTTTTGAATAAGAAAAACTGAGGATAGCGTTTTTAGATGATGAATCGTTGGTTACTTCCTGAGGATATCGCTGATGTTTTGCCGGCAGAGGCTCGTAAGGTAGAGACTTTGCGCCGTGCGATGTTAGATCTATACCAGTCATACGGTTATGAACTAGTCGCCCCTCCGCTTTTGGAGTTTTTAGATTCTTTACTTACGGGTACTGGTTCTGATCTGAATTTACAAACTTTTAAGTTGGTCGATCAACTTTCAGGCCGTACCTTAGGTTTACGTGCGGATATGACTCCACAAGTTGCACGGATTGATGCGCATTTATTAAACCGTGAAGGGGTCACTCGTCTTTGCTATGCAGGTTCCGTTGCACATGCGCGCACGCCAGTTGGTAGCTCTGCGCGTGAAGAGTTGCAACTAGGGGCTGAAATTTATGGCTGCGCTACTTGGGAGGCGGATGTTGAAGCAATTTCCTTGCTTCTTAAAACACTGAGTTTGGCTGGATTAAATAAGGTACACCTAGATCTCTCCCATGCTGGTGTTCTTGTCGGTATATTGGATGGACAAGATATTCCCAAAGAAGATATGGCTGCCATTTACTCTTTGCTGCAAAGCAAAGATCGCCCACGCTTGGCGCTTTGGGCTAAATGTTTGCCGACTGAGTCAGCTGACGCCCTGATGGCGCTCACCGAGCTAAATGGCTCTTGTTCTGATGTCCTGGCCCAAGCCAAGCAAGTATTGCCAAAAAATAAATTGATTGATGAAGCCTTAAGTCAGTTAACGAAGATATTGTCTGCAGCATCCTTGCTTTCTGAAGAGTTGGAGTTAAGTATTGATTTGGCTGATTTACGCGGCTATCAGTACCACAGCGGTGTTATGTTCGCCGCTTATGTTGATAGATTGCCCCAGCCTATTGCCCGTGGTGGCCGTTACGATTATGTAGGTCAGGCGTTTGGACGCTCCCGCCCAGCAACTGGCTTTTCGATAGATTTATTGACCCTAGCTGGTTTATCTCCAGCGATTGGACGCAAATCCGCAATTGTGGCTCCTTGGATTGATGATGTTGAATTGCTGATGAAAATTTCGGATTTACGTAATGCAGGTGAGGTAGTTATTCAGGCAATGTCTGGCGATGCGCTGGAGACGGCTGAATATTTGTGTGATCGTGAGTTAGTGAGACAGGGCTCCTCCTGGGAAGTCAAAAAGAAATAACACACACAAGCAGCTTAAATAAAACGACTCTCTGACACTCAATATTTCGATACTCAACTCATATTTATTACTACACCCTTTTTATTCATTAATTCTGTAACAACCTTTTGGATTTTATTATGTCTTTGAAGCAACAAACTCGTGGTCGTAATGTCGTTGTCATTGGAACCCAATGGGGCGATGAAGGCAAAGGTAAAGTCGTTGATTGGTTAACTGATCATGCTCAAGCAGTGGTACGTTTTCAGGGTGGGCACAATGCAGGTCATACACTAATCGTTGGTGACAAGAAAACGATTCTGCGCTTAATCCCTTCAGGAATTATGCATAAGAATGTCATTTGCTATATCGGCAACGGTGTCGTACTTTCCCCCGAAGCCCTTTTTAAAGAGATTGGTGAGCTAGAGGCGGCAGGCTTAGATGTGCAGTCGCGCTTAAAGATTTCTGAGGCAACTACATTAATTCTGCCTTACCACGTAGCAATTGATCATGCCCGTGAGAAAAAACGTGGCGATGCCAAAATTGGTACTACCGGACGCGGAATTGGGCCCGCCTATGAAGATAAGGTGGCGCGTCGTGCACTGCGTGTTCAAGATTTATTTTATCCAGAGAAGTTTGCTGCACAGCTTCGTGAGAATTTGGAATATCACAACTTCATGTTGACTAACTACTATGGCGCAGAGCCAGTAGATTTTCAAAAGACGTTAGAAGAAGCGATGTCCTTTGCTGAGCGTATCAAGCCTATGGTGGTTGATGTTTCTAGCGCGCTCTACGCGGCAGAGCAAGCAGGGCAGAATTTATTGTTTGAGGGTGCGCAAGGTACCTTATTAGATATTGATCACGGAACCTATCCCTATGTCACCTCTAGTAATTGCGTAGCAGGTAATGCAGCCGCTGGATCTGGTGTTGGCCCAGATTCATTGCAATATATTTTGGGCATTACTAAGGCTTATTGCACTCGCGTTGGCGCTGGTCCTTTTCCGAGTGAGTTGTATGATTTTGATAACCCAGCTAAACAAGATCCTGTGGGCATCCGTTTGGCCGAGGTTGGTAAAGAATTTGGTTCTGTAACAGGTCGTCCACGTCGTACTGGCTGGCTTGATGCCGCTGCCCTGAAGCGCTCTATTCAGATCAATGGTCTATCGGGACTATGCATCACCAAGTTGGATGTTTTGGATGGATTCGAGACTATTCGACTGTGCATTGGCTATATGCTAGATGGTCAAAGATTAGATGTATTGCCCCGTGGCGCTGAAGCTGTTGCTCGCTGTGAGCCTATTTATGAGGACTTCGCAGGATGGAAGGGTACTACTTTTGGGATTCGCGAATGGGATAAGTTGCCAGCTGAGGCACAGCATTTCTTGCGTCGCATTGAAGAGGTAGCAGGTAAGCCAATTGCGATGGTCTCAACGGGCCCAGAGCGTGATGAAACAATTTTGCTGCAGCATCCTTTTGAGAGGTAAGTAGTTAACAAAAACACGTAAAATATTGGCACATCAGTTTTATTTTAAATACTTCTATCCGCTCTTAAGGTTTCAAAATGACTCTTCGTACTAACTGCAATGGTCTTCAAGTTGCATCATCGCTGTATCGTTTTCTAGAGGACAAAGTGCTGCCCGGTACTGGCATTCCAAGTTCTGATTTCTGGCAGGGCTTTGCTCAAATTGTAAAAGATTTGACCCCTAAAAATGAAGCTTTGTTGGCCAAGCGAGATCGTTTGCAAGTTCAGATGGATCAGTGGCATCAAGCTAATCCCGGTCCCATTAAGGATATGACTGCATATCATCAGCACCTTAAAGCAATAGGCTACATAGAAGAGGTGCCTGCTAAAGTTTCAGTAAGCACTCAAAATGTAGATGATGAATTAGCGCTTCAAGCTGGACCACAACTGGTGGTTCCTTTGCTCAATGCTCGTTATGCGTTGAATGCAGCAAATGCCCGTTGGGGCTCTTTGTATGATGCTCTTTATGGTTCGGATGTTCTTTCAGAGGAAGACGGAGCATCAAAATCTGGTCCCTATAACCCTGTGAGAGGAGCAAAAGTTGTTGCTTATGTTCGCCATTTTTTGGATCAGGCGATTCCGCTTGCTCAAGGCTTACATCAAGATGTTGTTTCGTATATTGTTAACCAAAATGAACTGGTAGTGACATTAAAAGACGGAGCGAGTACTGGCTTAAAAGATCCAAAGCAATTTATTGGTTATCAAGGTCAAGCTTTGGCACCTAATGCCTTGTTATTGCGTAATAATGGTATCCACATTGATATTCAAATTGATAAGACTAAGACTATCGGCTTGACCGATGCTGCTGGCGTAAATGATGTCGTATTAGAAGCTGCTTTATCAACCATTTTAGATCTGGAAGATTCAATTGCAGCAGTAGATGCTGACGATAAAATTTTGGCTTATGAAAACTGGCTTGGTATTCTCAAAAGCACTCTGGTAGAAGAGGTCAGCAAAGGCGGGAAAAGTTTTACTCGTACATTAAATGCTGATCGAAACTACACTGCTGCTATTGGTGCAGTTGACGCTAAAGATGGAGTAGTAACGTTACACGGCCGCTCTTTGCTATTTTTACGTAACGTTGGTCACTTGATGACGAACCCAGCAATTATTACGGCTGATGGCAAAGAAATTTACGAAGGAATTTTGGATGCTGTTGTAACAGTATTAATTGCGATGTATGACATTAATCGTCCAGCATCTCAGACAATTGGTAACACTCGTAAGGGTTCTGTTTATATCGTAAAGCCTAAAATGCATAGTGCCGAAGAAGTAGCTTTCGCTGGTGAGCTTTTTGGCCGGGTTGAAAAATTACTTGGTCTTCCTATTGATACGGTGAAGCTGGGCATCATGGATGAAGAGCGTCGTTTGAGTGTCAACATCAAAGCTGCTATTGCAGCAGCTAATACTCGGGTTGCCTTTATCAATACAGGCTTTCTAGATCGTACTGGTGACGAAATTCATACGGGTATGTATGCTGGTGCCATGGTACGTAAAGGCAGGATGAAGGTTGCAAAATGGTTTGGAGCCTATGAGCGTCGAAATGTGCTGGCAGGTCTCGATTGTGGTCTTCGTGGCCGAGCGCAAATTGGTAAAGGTATGTGGCCCGCGCCTGATCTCATGAAGGATATGGTTGAGCAAAAAATTGCCCACCCTCAGGCAGGCGCTAATACTGCTTGGGTGCCTTCACCCACAGCCGCTACTTTGCATGCGATGCACTACCACCATGTGAATGTTGCCAAAATTCAGGGGGACATGGAGAAGCAAGACATTGCAGCGGAGTATGAATCTTTGCTCGATGATTTGTTAACTGTACCAGTGGCACTGTATCCAGATTGGTCTAAGGAGGAGATACGGGATGCACTCAATAATAATTGCCAGGGAATTTTGGGTTATGTAGTACGCTGGATTGATCAAGGCGTTGGCTGTTCTAAGGTGCCTGATATTTATAATGTCGGCCTAATGGAAGATCGTGCTACTTTGAGAATTTCAAGTCAGCATATTGCTAACTGGATGATGCATAAAATTGTGAGTGCACCGGAGGTGGAGGAGGCATTACAACGAATGGCTGCTATTGTCGACTCTCAAAACTCGAGTGATCCTTTGTATAAGCCAATGATGCCTAATTATAATGATTCTTTTGCTTTTAAAGCTGCCCGCGATCTTATTTTTAAGGGGCTTGAGCAACCTAATGGCTATACGGAGCCTTTGTTACATGCTTGGCGCTTGGAAGTTAAAAAAGCACTTGCTTAAGTTTTTTAGTTAGTCAGAATGAGTGGATTTGTCGTGAGGCAAATCCATTTTTTCTTTTGGATCGCTGTATCGATTGTGATTGTTAATTAATAGAAAAATGCTGGATTTCTTAAATCTATTCACCAGAGCAAAGGCGGCAGAATCTAAGGCGCTTGGATTTTGCTTTAATGATGGAGGTAGAGAGGCTGCGGGCTTTCAGGGTAGTGCAGGGGACTGCGTTGTTCGGTCTATTGCAATCGCGTTGCAATTGCCGTATCTGACAGTGTACGAGGATTTAAGAGATGCGAATGCAACTTACGCTCAATCACGAAATGATAAACTTGCCCGTAGGCTTAATGCCGGTGGATCCTCCCCTAGAAATGGTAATCATCGAAATGTATTTCATGACTACATTCTTGAACATGGATTTGAGTGGGTACCAACGATGAAGATTGGTTCGGGATGTCAGGTTCATTTACGCGCAAATGAATTACCGCTCGGAATACTGATTGTTAGGGTTTCAAAGCACCTCACTGCCGTTATAGATGGCGTGATACAGGATACACATAACCCCTCAAGGGCTGGGCAGCGCTGTGTTTACGGGTATTATTTAAAGCGCTAGAGTCTGTTTTTAAATACTTTCAAGGAATATAAAATATTTAAAACATATTGAGTGTTATGTAAGCGCTACTTGAGGATTTTCTTTTTTACCAACGCTTATATAACTTTACAGTGTTCAGTTAAAAGTATCATGCCTTAAAGAGGTGGAATCTCTACTTCGTATATTTTTTTAAGGTGAGAGATAAATTCTTGCACTTTGGTTGGTACGATTCTTTGATGTGGGTAAACCGCCATAATGTTGTAACCCGCAATACTGAATTCATCCAGTACAGTTATCAGCTTTCCATTTTTAAGTTCGTCCTGCACTTCCCAAGTTGAACGCCAAACTAGTCCTAGACCATTGATAGCCCAATTTTTCAATATTTCGCCATCATTGCAGTCAATTGAACCATGAGTTTTTACCTGAAAAGGAATGCCTTTGTCCTGAAATTGCCACGCATTGTGTGAGGTATCTCTGTAATTCAGTACCAAGCATTCATGACTTAGCAAATCCTTTGGATGTTGAGGGATGCCGTTCTTCTGGAGATAGGACGGGCTTGCACAAACAACCCTTTTATTGACAGCAAGCTCAGTGGAAACTAAATTAGGATCGACGTTTCCACCAATGCGGATGGATAGGTCATAGCCTTCTTGTACAAAGCCTAATACCTTGTCTGTAAAGTTAAAGGAAAGTTTAATTTTGGGATGTTGCTTAAGGAATAGCGCGGCGTGTGGAGCAATATGAAGTCGTCCGAATGCGGCAGGTGCAGTTATATTTAGATATCCAGTGACCTCTCGGGGCCCAAAAGAAATACTTTCTTCTACCTGATCCCATTCATTGGTGAGTCTACGGCAATCCTCTAAGAACAGCATTCCTACATCCGTAAATTTAATCGAACGTGTGCTGCGGTGCAATAGTTTTACACCCAACCTTCGCTCGAGCGCGTCTAAACGCCTACTTATTACAGCTGGTGTTACGTTCTCCTGAATGGCTGCTTTGGCTAGACTGCCAAAATCAGCTACTAGAAGCAGCGCTTTAGCTTCTTTGAACTTGTCCATTCGATACTTTATGTATGTATTGAGTTGATTAAAGTAGTCTCGATCTTTTTAGAAAGTATACCTATGATCTAGTTAGAAAAAAGAACACTTAACGGAGAACTACATGGCAAAGATGCGTGCAATTGATGCAGCGGTATTGGTATTGGAAAAAGAGGGTGTTGATCAAGTTTTTGGCGTTCCAGGAGCGGCCATTAATCCTTTATATTCCGCATTAAAAAAACATGGTGGTATTAGCCATATCCTTGCTCGACATGTAGAGGGTGCCTCACATATGGCTGAGGGCTATACACGTGCCAAAGCGGGTAATATCGGCATTTGTATTGGCACATCTGGCCCTGCTGGAACAGATATGATTACCGGGTTGTACTCTGCAGGTGCGGATTCTATTCCAATCTTATGCATTACCGGTCAGGCCCCAAGGGCAAGATTGTACAAAGAAGATTTCCAAGCAGTTGATATTGAGTCGATTGCTAAGCCGGTAACTAAATGGGCTGTTACAGTGCGCGAGCCTGGACTGGTTCCCCGCGCTTTCCAGCAGGCATTTCACTTTATGCGCTCAGCAAGACCTGGACCAGTGTTAATTGATCTTCCGATTGATGTCCAAATGGCCGAGATTGAATTTGACATTGATACTTATGAGCCATTGCCAGTTTATAAGCCACATGCGACTCGCAAGCAAATTGAAAAAGCAATGGATATGTTGATGTCATCTGACAAGCCATTGATCGTAGCTGGCGGTGGCATTATTAATGCAGATGCATCTAAGTTGTTGGTGGAGTTTGCAGAGATCACTGGTATCCCAGTTATTCCGACTTTAATGGGTTGGGGAACTATTCCAGACGACCATCATTTAATGGCAGGCATGGTTGGCTTACAAACAAGTCACCGTTATGGAAATGCAACGATGCTCGCTAGCGACTTCGTTCTTGGGATTGGTAACCGTTGGGCTAACCGTCATACAGGATCCGTTGAGGTTTACACAAAAGGGCGCACATTTGTACATATCGATATTGAGCCAACTCAAATCGGTCGAGTATTTAATCCTGATTTGGGGATTGTGTCTGATGCTGGTTCTGCATTAAAGCTGTTGGTTGAAATTGCCAAGGAAAGAAAAGCTAAAAACAAGCTCAAAGACTTTAAAGAATGGGCGGATCGTTGTGCGGAGAGAAAAGAACTAATGTTGCGCAAGAGTCATTTTGACAATATTCCTATCAAACCACAAAGAGTCTATGAGGAAATGAACAAGGCCTTTCCAAGAGACACAATTTATGTCACAACAATCGGTTTATCTCAGATTGCTGGAGGCCAGTTCTTGCGTGTTTATGGCCCAAGAAATTGGATCAATTGTGGCCAAGCTGGACCACTGGGTTGGACTATTCCTGCTGCATTAGGTGTTGTTGCTGCAGACCCCACTCGCACGGTAGTAGGGCTCTCTGGCGATTATGACTTTCAGTTTCTGATTGAAGAGTTGGCAGTGGGCGCTCAATTCATGCTGCCTTATGTGCATGTTCTGGTCAATAACAGCTACCTTGGCTTGATTCGCCAGGCTCAACGAGGCTTTGATATGGACTATGGTGTTCAGCTAGCATTTGAAAATCAAAATGTGGATGATCCTGTATTGAAGGGCTACGGAGTTGATCATAAAGCAGTCGTTGAGGGCTTAGGCTGTAAAACATTGCGCATAACAGACCCGAACAAGATCGAAGCGGCTTTGATAGAGGCCCAAAAAATGGCACGTCACTTTAGTGTTCCCGTAGTAGTAGAGGTTATTTTAGAAAAAGTAACTAACATCGCCATGGGTACAGAGATTGACAACATTATGGAGTTTGAAGATGTTGACTGTAGACATCCAGATGGTATTAAAGGCCTGGAGTTAGCTGGTTTACTTGATTAAGGAATTGATATGATCAAATTGTCAGCTAACTTATCTATGTTGTTCACGGAAGATGCATTTCTGCGGCGCTTCAAACGCGCTGCTGATAATGGTTTTGCAGCTGTTGAATTTTTATTCCCTTATGAATATAAGACTGAGGAAATTCAAGAAAAATTAAAACAATTTAATTTAAAAATTGTTTTGCATAATTTGCCAGCTGGTAATTGGGAGGGGGGTGAGAGAGGTATTGCTTGCCATCCAGATCGCATTGAAGAGTTTAAAAAAGGCGTAGATCTGGCGGTTGAATATGCATCGGCATTGGGTGTTACTCAACTCAATTGCTTGTCAGGAATCAAGCCAAGCAATGTGAGTGATACTGATGCTGAAAAAACTTTAATTGAAAATTTGAAGTTTGCAGCAGGTAAATTAAAAGCCGCAAATATTAAACTACTAGTTGAGCCAATTAATAACTACGACATTCCTGGATTTATCTTAAATTCCACTAAAAAAGCTATTGAAATTATGGATGCTGTAGATAGTGACAATATCTACCTTCAATATGACATCTACCACGCACAGCGCATGGAGGGTGAATTGCTGGGCAATATTCATAAGTACTTTGATCGAATTGCGCATATCCAGTTAGCTGACAACCCAGGCCGTAATGAGCCAGGAACGGGTGAGATTAACTATAAAAATATTTTCAAAGCGCTTAACAAATTGAATTATCAGGGCTGGATAGGTTGTGAGTACAAGCCAGCAAAAGAAACAACTGTTGGTCTGGTTTGGGTTGATACCCACGGATTAAATCACTAAATTAAATGGAAGAATTATGAAAGAGAAAATTGGATTTATCGGTCTAGGCATTATGGGAACACCGATGGCTCTGAATCTACTAAATGGTGGTCACGAGTTGTATGTTTACACTCCAAAGTCACCATCAAAAGCGTTATTGGACGCTGGAGCAATTTCTTGTTCAAGCTCAAATGAAGTGGCCATCAAATCTAATATTATTATTATGATGGTGCCCGATACTCCAAACGTAGAGGATGTTTTATTTGGGGTAAATGGTGTGGCTGAAGGTCTTTCATCAGGATCTAAGGGAAAAATTGTGGTTGATATGAGTTCTATTTCGCCCATGACCACTAAAGAATTTGCTAGAAAAATTAACGCTATTGGTTCAGCGTACTTAGATGCACCTGTATCTGGTGGCGAGGTTGGGGCTAAAGCGGCCAGCTTAACAATTATGGTCGGCGGCTCGCAATCTGACTTTGACCGCGTCAAACCATTATTTGAATTAATGGGAAAAAATATTACTCTCGTTGGCGGTAACGGAGATGGTCAAACTACCAAAGTGGCCAACCAAATTATTGTTGCTCTCAATATTCAAGCGGTATCAGAAGCGTTGTTATTTGCCTCTAAGGCAGGCGCAAATCCTGCTAAAGTTCGGGAGGCGCTGATGGGCGGGTTTGCATCCTCTAAAATCTTAGAGGTTCATGGAGATCGTATTGTTAAAAGAACATTTGATCCCGGGTTTAGGATTGAACTTCATCAAAAAGATTTGAATTTAGCTCTCCAGGGGGCTAAGGAGTTAAATATATCCTTGCCGAACACTGCTGTTGTTCAGCAATTAATGAGTGCATGCTCGGCAAATGGCTTAAGTAAGATGGATCATTCGGCACTGTGCAGGGCTATTGAGATAATGTCTAATCATCAAATAGCTAGTTAGTATTCAGCCTAAATGAATGCAAGCTCAGCTGAGGAGATTTTAAAAGAGCTCTTTGCTGTGGCTGTTGAGGCGGCCAGTCCAGATTTTTTAAAATTTAAGGACTTTTTTCCTATTCCTCCAAGCGGAAGAATTGTTGTTGTTGGCGCAGGAAAGGCGGCAGCATCGATGGCTCTGTCTTTTGAGCGAGCTGCTAAATCGTTTTGGCCTAATAGTGAATATCAAAAAATTTCGGGGCTCGTCATTACTCGCTACGGTCATGGCTTAGATTGTGAAAAAATCGAAGTAATTGAGGCGTCCCATCCAGTTCCTGATGAGGCTGGTGAGAATGCTGCTCATCTGATTATTCAAAAAGTATCCGGACTAACTTCAGATGATTTGGTGGTTTGTTTAATTTCTGGAGGTGACTCTGCCTTGTTAGCAGTTCCTGCTGATGGCATCAGTCTCATTGAAAAAAAAGCAGTGAATAAACAGTTACTTTCATCTGGGGCCTCAATCTCTGAAATTAATTGCGTTCGAAAGCACTTATCTAAGATTAAAGGTGGACGTTTAGCCCAGTTTTGCTACCCAGCAAAAGTCATCACTTTTGTTGTTTCTGATGTACCGGGCGATGATCCTAGCATTATTGCAAGTGGGCCTACCTTGCCAGACGAAACCAGTTGCGATGATGCCTTGGAGATTATTAATAAGTATCAAATTAAGGCACCAGCAGTAGTACTCGAGCGCCTTAAAAAAGGTGATCTAGAGACGCCTAAAAAAACAAATCCTATTTTTAATGATGTGTCTAAACCCATTGTTATGGGTACGGCACAGCAATCCCTACAAGCAGTTAAGTCATTTGCTCAAGAGCGGGGGCTTAATACGGTCATTCTTTCAGATTGTATGGAGGGAGAGGCTAGTGAAGTAGGGAAGGTGTTGGGTGCCATTGCACTAGGTTTTTCTCAGATTGATCAGGGAGGCTTTACTAAACCCTTGCTTTTATTAAGTGGAGGCGAGACTACAGTCACTGTAAGGGGGAATGGCAGGGGTGGTCGCAATGCTGAGTTCCTTTTAAGTCTTACCGAGACCCTCAATGGAAGTAAGGGTATTTATGCCTTAGCAGCAGATACTGATGGTATTGATGGCTCCGAGGATAATGCCGGCGCTATTACCACCCCAGAAACGATTGATTTAGGTATTGAAAAGGGCATGTCTATCAAAGATTTCATGGCACGCAATGATGCTTATAGCTACTTTGAAAATATCAAATCGCTTATCAAAACTGGCCCGACTAGAACAAATGTTAACGACTTTAGAGCAATATTAATTTTAGAAAGTGAAGTATGCGAAAAGCAAAAATAGTAGCAACCTTAGGCCCATCGAGCAGTTCAGCCAAGGAAATTGAAAATCTGGTAATTGCTGGTGCCGATGTATTTCGACTGAATTTTAGCCATGGCACGCATGAAGATCATCAATTACGTTATCAAACAATTCGTAAGGTTGAACAGAAGCTAAAGAAACCCTTAGCAATCTTGGCGGATCTTCAGGGTCCAAAACTAAGGGTGGGTACTTTTACGCAGGGCTCTGTCACGCTAAAAGAAGGTCAGTCATTTATATTAGATTCTAAAAATAGTCTGGGCAACTCTCAAAGAGTATTTCTTCCTCATCCAGAGTTATTTAAAGTGGTTAAAAAAGGACAAAATCTTCTCATTGATGACGGAAAAATTCGTCTAAAAGTAACAGGATCAACCAAGACTGAAATTAAAACAGAAGTAGTGATTGGTGGAGTGATATCAAACCGAAAGGGGGTAAATGTACCCGATGCTATTTTGCCAATTAAAGCACTTACTGCTAAGGATAAGGTAGATTTAGAGTTTGCACTTTCTTTAGGAGTTGACTGGGTGGCTCTCTCATTTGTTCAGCGGGTTGAGGACATTTTAGAGGCGCAACATTTAATCCGAGGTAGAGCTTGGATCATGTCAAAGTTAGAGAAGCCTGCAGCCTTGAAGAGCTTGAGTGAGATCATTCAAGCATCTGATGGGGTGATGGTGGCACGGGGAGATTTGGGGGTTGAATTGCCTCCTGAGAAAGTGCCTCAGGCTCAAAAAAATATTATTGCAATTTCTAAACTTTATGGTCGTCCAGTAGTTGTTGCAACTCAAATGCTGGAATCTATGATTTCCACTCCCATACCTACTCGAGCAGAAGCATCTGATGTTGCGCATGCTATTTATGATGGTGCTGATGCGGTAATGTTATCTGCTGAATCTGCAAGTGGGAAATATCCAGTTGAAGCAGTGGCAATGATGGATAAAATTATTATTGAAGTGGAGCAAGATCCTGCATTTGATAAGGCCAATCTTAGTGATGCTTATAATTTAAGGGGGACTTTTACCAATGAGGCTGATGCAATATGTGGCGCATTGCGTGATGTTTCAAAGGCTATCAAGGCTGTTGCGATTGTTACTTATACTAGCGGTGGGTATACAACACTCAGAGCTGCAAGGCAGAGACCCGACATTAACATTGTAAGCATAACGCCCAACATCAGTACAGCCAGAAGGCTATGTATGGTTTGGGGTGTTCATTCAGTGATTGGTGCAGAGTCTACTAATATTGTAGAGATGGAAAGTCTTGCAATTGATACTTGTCTTGCGATGGGATTTAAGCCCAAGAAAAAGATTGCTATTAGCGCTGGCATTCCTTTTGGAAAACCAGGATCTACTAATCTATTGAAAATTGCTGAATTGAAGCATTAATTACTAGAAACAGTTTTTTTGTTATGTAAAAGGTAATTAATGCTCATCATCAATTTACTGTTACCAGTTGCCGCTAGTTCTGCGGGTTTTCTGCTCCATTACTTTTGCTTCCGCAAAGGATTGGGTCAAAATAGTAAGAATATTTTTTAATGCAAATATTGGCATAAAGCTTGAAGCTGTCGATGCCTGGTAAAACGCTGGGTTACTCGATGCCATGATGGGCTCCTTAAGGGTTAACCCCTAATATATCACCAAAATCATCAATGTCAAGGGTAAACCCTAGATTAGCTACTAGCAGCGTATTTTCTGGTCCAAGCCTCTTTGTAGCAGGCAATCATGCCAATCATCATTGCTGTGGTCCAGGCCAAGGTAAAGAGGCCAGAAAAAGAGATGAAAAAGGCAACGCTTTTCCATCCTTGGGGCAAGATGTCAGAAGCAAAGCCTACTGTGGTGTAGCAGCTTCCTACAAAAATAATGGTATCAATAGGGTCGGCAATGAGGTTGAAACGCTGAATGAGCATTGTCCAAATAAAAATCTCACTCATGTGAATCAAGGCAATCAGAATAAATGCAATGTAAAAGTGCAGAAACACGCGGTTATATTGGTTTTGCTTCAAGTTAGCCTGCGAGCGCCGCTCAAACCGCATTGACACTCGAATAATACATAATCCATGAAAAAATAAAATAAGGATGAGACCTATAAGCCCAAAGCCAATGTCCCTGAATAGGTGCAAATATGGAAAGTTTAGGATGGGAAAATTTAAGTCTGTCAGATTCATAAGGTTGTTTTAGCTCAATTTTTTAGTCAAAGATTTTTACGGGCTAAAGGTTGATAATAGAGCAACCATCATTTCCACTAAAGAACCTATTGATTGAGCAACAGAGCGCAGTAGCCAAGAAAAAAGAGCGTTTTTTCTTACTTTCTTTGGCTGGAATCCAATTTACTCACATTTTGGATTTTATGATCATGATGCCTTTGGGTCCTGACTTTATTCGGGAACTCAACATCAATACGCATCAGTTTGGCCTGTTGCTTTCGTCTTACACTTTCGCCGCAGCTTTAGCGGGCATTTTCGCCACTTACTTTATTGATCGTTTTGAGCGTAGAGTCTTATTGTTAAGTTTGTACGCATGCTTCATTATTGCAACACTGATTTGCGGCATTGCACCAGACTACCATTCCTTATTTATTGCCCGGGCATGTGCCGGTGCGTTCGGTGGCATTTTGGGCTCATTGGTGCAGACTATTGTTGCTGATGCCATTCCGTTTGAGCGAAGAGGTAAAGCGCTGGGTACGGTCATGGCGGCATTTTCAGTCTCTACAGTTGCCGGGGTTCCCCTCAGTTTAATGTTGGCCAACCATATTCCTTCACTTGGGTGGCGGGCACCATTCTTTTTTATTGGTTTGATTTCGAGTTTTATTTTGTATTTGGCTTATCGCAATATTCCTAAAATATCAGGGCATCTGGGCCATGTTTATGAGGGTTCAAGACTGCGTCAAATTATGGATATATTTTTTGCGCATCAGCATCTACGTGCCTTTGTCTTTATGGCATTAATTATGATCACCGGCTTCTCGGTTATTCCCTACATCGCCTTGTATTTAACAGCAAACGTCGGCATCGATAATTCCTATATATCCTTGGTATATCTCTGTGGAGGCATTGCCACCCTGATTAGCTCTCGATATATCGGTCACTTAGCCGATAAATTCGGTAAGGTAACGGTGTTTAAGTATTTAGCGATCATTAGTTTGATACCTTTACTAATCACGACTAACTTACCCCAAGTTCCACTGTGGATTGTATTAATCAATCAGACGGCATTTTTCATTTTGATCTCTGGCAGAATGATTCCTGTGATGGCGATTGTGAGTCAAGTTGTTGAGCCGCGCACGAGAGGCACTTTTATGAGTCTGGTTGGCTCCGTGCAGATGTTCGCCTCGGGTGTTGCCTCTGTCATCGCGGGCGTAGTTGTGACTATTGGGGTAGATGGAAAGATGGAGCATTACAACTTAGTGGGTTATGGCGCTGCATTGTGCGGCCTGTTAACTTTTTGGCTGGTCGGATATATTCACAGCGATCCCCATAAAAATCCCCAAGGAACTCCCCAAGGAACTCCCCAATGAAGCTCTGCCAAATCTTCTAAATCCAATTGATTTATATTCGTATAAATTGAAAAATAATAAAAGAGAAAAGAAAACATCATGATTACTTTTGAAAGGCCTGATGGTAAAACTGTCGAGGCGTATTTAGTCGAGCCTAGTGATGGCACTAACGCCCCCGGTGTTGTTGTCATTCAGGAGTGGTGGGGTTTAGATCAAGAGATCAAAGATATTGCAGATCGTTTAGCAAAAGCTGGTTACAGAGCATTAGTGCCTGACTTATATCGCGGAAAGTTAGCGCTCGAAACACATGAGGCTGAGCACTTAATGAATGACCTCAATTTTGGTGATGCTGCCAGTCAGGATATTCGCGGTGCAGTTCAATATCTCAAAGCCAGCGGTAGCGCTAAGGTAGCGGTTACTGGTTTTTGTATGGGTGGTGCCCTAACAGTATTAGCAGCTGGTTTGGTGCCAGAATGCGATGGAACAGTTGTCTGGTATGGCTATCCTCCACTAGAGTACGTGGATGCTAGCGCTATTAAAAAGCCGATGTTGGCACACTGGGCGCTTCACGATGATTTTTTTAATATAGCTGGCGTGGATCAGCTTGAAGAAAAACTGAAGCTTTCTCATGTGGATTACGATTTCCAGCGTTACGATGCAAAGCATGCTTTTGCCAACCCAAAATCTAGCGCTAGAAATTTGCCCCCACTTGAATACAATTCTGAAGATGCCAATTTAGCTTGGGATCGCTCAATAGATTTCCTCAAGAAAAATTTAAGTAACTAGTCATTGCCGCTTTCAATCCTATTTTTTTTACTCATCTTATGCACCTTTTCTCTGAAAACCTCGCTGTTGAAATTTCCTCCTATTACCGAAACCTTGCCTTAGGGCATGGTGTCATTCCAAAAGTATTCACTCTGGTAAATAGCGAGGGTGGTCAATACCTCTTCTTCGTTGACGACTTACAGATGGAAGTTGAGAAGGAAAACCAATTTTTAACCTATATTGTTCAAGAGCATGAAGCGGTTTGTTATGCCAGGGGTACGCTCGTTATTTTGGAAAAATCGCAGCAATTAATCGAATTTGCCGTGATTGATCACGACGATGAAGAGGCGATCGTGTGCTCCGCTGAATTAATGCGAGATCTTGAGGATAGACCGGTTGGACTGACTGAGTTTGAGAAGACTTTAGCTCCCAAGAGAACAATCTTCTTTGGTGGCCTATTTAAGCCATTGCAGCTTTCGGAGGATCAAGCGGAGGAGTTTGAGGCACTCTGGACTGAGATGAAGCCAAAGATTCTGCATCGAACGATGGAAGCCTAAGTATCTATTGAAAAAGGACCCTAAAGTCCCCATATAGATCTTAGGCAGCATGTTTGGTGCCCAAGCCCCACGTAAATAAGTCTAAAGCCGCTTAGATCAGGGGGTTACATGGTTATAGGGGCGTAAATTAGTGCGTAAATTCTAATAATTTTCCATCCAGGTAACTTTGTTGATGCCCCTGGCGTTATTAGCCCTTAAGCTAATTATAAAAATCATATATTTAAAATAGAATGTGTTTTTCCCTTTTTAACTATTCCCAGCTTAGCCTGTTACTTGGCATTAGGATAGGGTGGGGAAATTAATTAGTTTGATTTACATAAATTCTCTCGATTGGAAACCATATGAAATATTTAGCACTTTTATTTACAGTTTTGGCTCTGGTAACAACTGGATGCTCTACGATCATTAATGGAAAAACTGAACAAGTATCGATTAATTCGAACATTATTGATGCAAATATTGCTGTCAATGGTTTGAATATTGGCAAAACCCCATATACGGGCCCAGTAGTTAGGGGTGACGCAACAACTGTTACGGTAAGTAAGGATGGATTTATTCCTAAGACTGTTACTCTTGGCACTACGTTCGAGCCAATTTTTTGGGGAAACATTATTTCTGGTGGCTTTTTTGGATCAACTACAGATGCTGCAACTGGAAGTATGTATAAGTACTCACCAAACTCAATACAAATTGACTTAGTAAAAAAGTAACCCTAGCAAGTGACCTTTGCACTCCTCGTATCAATCTGATAGTACTTCAAAATACTTCGGAATTAATAGAGGAGTTGCATCGAGGAACGGGCAAAATATCGCTTGCTATATATAAAAACTTTAACTTCGAAAAAACGTTAACGTACGCAGCTTGGATAATAGAGTTACGATCATTGCTTAAAAGATCCTCAAGTATGGAAGACTTTGCGTGCATGACTAGTCAGAGTTTGTAATTTGAAATTAGGCCCCACGAAGAGATTCATTCTCGCAATTATTTTCTTTTTCAATTCTTCCGCGTTTGCACAATGGGTTGAATCCGACTATCAGAATAAGGTTGATGGCAAAAAAAGATTAAGCATAGTTTATGTTGGTCAAAATATTAAATCACCAATCTCCATGTTTGGGCACGTGTATTTAGTTTTTCATGATGAAAGAGTTCCCGAGCCAAATGCCATTACTTTTGAGTTTACTGGAAGTATTAATGGTGTCGGAGATTATTTAGGAACGCTATTTGGAACAACTAAAGGTTTTTATAAATTTAGCCTGCTGGATTACAAAAAAAGAGATCATGATCTAGAAAATAGAAGCTCTTGGGTTTATGAAGTAGCCTTCACCGATGATGAGCTTACTACTTTTAAGAAAAATATAGCCGTCTTAAGCTCAAATGAATACCACTACTCTGTATTTAATCTAAATTGCGCATCCTATTTGATAGAGCAAATTAGATCAATACGTGGGCAAGAATATCAGCAGGAAAGTATATTTTTCGTTTCACCAGACTCTACTATTAGATGGTTGCATAAAAAGCAAATGATTGGCACACCTTTGTTCATACCTTCATCACAGGTTAAGGCTTTGGGCTACTTTAATAAGCTTAATGGCGAGGATCAATCAAAGGTAATGCAGGCATTTGCAGGCGTTTCAATAACAGATCCGCCTAGTTCTGATAATTTTTCTAAAGCACTTTCCGCATCAGCTGATTATCTGATGGCTCGTGATGATAATTTTTCAAGTCGCGTCAATGTTTTTAATATCAAAAAAAATCATCCCCTTTCAGATGAAAATGCAGTGAAATTTTATGACCCAGCTGAAATTGATGGTTCAGCAACTTATTCTGCATTGCTCTCTAATCAAGGTTTAATCTTTAAATTTAGACCAGGCTTCCTTGACTTTGAGAATGAGAGTTTTTATGGGTTGCGTAATAGCTCAACAGAATTTCTTGGTCTAAGCATTTTGCTAAATACCAAACGACTTGAGTTAGAAAAATTTACCTTATTCAGGGCTGAGGCATATGTACCCGATGAATTTCTTTACGATTCCGGCTCTCAATTATTTGATATTTCTTTTACTAATTTTAGAAGGTGAATTCAACTACGAAGTGCAACTTTGATCAATTAGAGCTAGTGGCTAAGGATATTTTAGTATCCATAGTTTCTAGACCTGCAAGTCAAAGTAGCCATGACCTATCAACACCTTAGCCAAGAAGAACGATATCAGATTTATATCCTCATGAAAGACGGAAAAACCCAAAGCCAGATCGCCCAGCTCATGAATCGACATAAGTCGACCATTGGCCGAGAGCTATCTCGCAATACCGGAGGCAGAGGATATCGACCGAGACAAGCCTGTTTATTAGCAGAGGAACGCTCCCTAGGCTCTCGTAATGCTACCCAAATCACCCCAGCTGATTGGGATCAAACGGTAGAGTACCTACAAGACCAATGGAGCCCTGAGCAAATCGCAGATGTTGTAGGGATTAGCCATGAGACCATCTATCGCCATGTTTATGCTGATAAAGCCGCTGGTGGCACTCTTTACCAGCAGTTACGCTGTCAAAAGAAACGTAAAAAGCGCTATGCCAGTGGCCGGGATCGACGAGGCCAGATCGTAGGCAGAAGGCCGATTAGTGAGCGCCCAGAGCATATTGAAGCCAGATCTCAAGTCGGTCACTGGGAAGGCGATACCGTGATTGGGGCAGCGCACAAACAAGCTATTGTGACCTTAGTGGAGCGCAAGAGTGGTTATGCTGTTCTAGCCAAAGTACCCAATAAAACTTCGACCCTGGTAGGTAACGCCATTATTGAAGGACTGGCCCCCTATCAAGCTAAGGTCAAAACACTAACTTATGACAACGGAAAGGAATTTGCCGAGCACGCCCGGATTGATACAGCACTGCAATCCACCACCTACTTTGCTGATCCTTTTGCCAGTTGGCAACGCGGTTCTAATGAAAACTTCAATGGCTTACTAAGGCAATACATCCCCAAAAAGAGGCCTTTATCCACCGTAACTGATGAGGAGCTTAGAATGATTGAAAGCAAGCTTAATAACCGACCTCGTAAGAGGTTGGGATTTAAAACCCCCAATGAAGTGTTTATGCAGTCCTTAAACCGTGTTGCACTTCGTGTTTGAATCTACGGAAGTTTTTATAATCAAAAAAATCAGGAAACTGCTATTACTTTCGCAAAAGGATATACAAAGGCGATTCAAGGTCAACTTTTTTCTGTATTGCCATTAGTTAGTCTAAAAAAGATTGATACAGAGAGTCAAAATGAGGCGGCACCGTTTTTAGGCTTTAGAGCTAGGCTGTATGGTGATCTACCTTGGAACCTCGCTTATAGACTAAATTATGATAAGTTTTATAGTAAGTTTTCTGACGGAGCTGGTGTTAAAAGCATTCTTGATGCAGAGATCTTTTCGACAAAGGCCCTTGATGTTGGTGTGTCATTAAACTACGCTCTGGTGAACAGCGTTTCAAGAATAGGTCTGAGATTTTATAAAACATTTTAGTTATATTTACTTTGATAATCTTGCCATAATCCATTTAATTTTCGACTCGTCTTGGCTGTCGGCATCTGATTTTCAGCATTAAGTAAAGCCGATTCGGGGCTGCAGGGATATATCTCAATGGATAAAGTTTCGCGAGATGTGCTTGAAGAAGAATTTCCAGCCGTACCCTCAAACAATATTCGGGAAGACATTGGATTTGTTAAGGCAATGCGTATCGGCTAGTTTTTTCACCAGATACAATGGTAATTGCCCAAATGACATATGAATTTTCAGTTTTCGCGGGGGTAGCTGTAAGTTCAGCGGTGGGTGGGCTTAGTGCTCAAGCTGGGTATAACGCTCAAGGGGCAGTACTAGAGCTATGGTGGGAGCCACAGCAGGGGTTATTGCTAGTGCCATACTTAACGTAGTTGAAGAAAATGATCTTACCAAACTTCGTGCTGTCTCTAACTTTGGTGCAAGACTTCAAAAGACGCCTTTATTTGGAGTCTTTAATACTAGCTTTACGCCGGGCTGGCTGGGTGATCGAGATATAGGAAATGTGCCAAAACAGATTGCGCTGGGGATTTATCAAGCGGTATTTTATGGAACACCTATAGTGATCAAGCAAGATCAACCGTAGGGGGTGATCCGCAGCAGAGGGCAATCATCCCCATTATCTCAACGTACCGTGGTGATGCATATAAAGAGAGGTGCCCTAAAAAAATGGCTGGGAAGTAGCTGTGACCAACGTTGTTCTGACAAAACCTGTTATTGCTTACAGCTGGATACATGGTTTTGAAGAGCATAATAGTGTGATTGCCAGCGCTTCAATCTCAGCAAAATATAACCTATGAAGCATCTAATTCGTTGCAAAAAATAGATGATCTGTTGGCAGCTCCCTTTTAAATACTAAGCAGTTTGTATTGTTGCTTTGCTATGAGTATTTAGGGTGCAACATGGATGCGTTGTCAGTAGGAATCCACACTACAAACCCTGAAAACGTCGGTTTGCAGGTTAAAATGGTGCCCAGGAAGGGACTCGAACCCCCACAACCTTACGATCGCCAGCACCTGAAGCTGGTGCGTCTACCAATTTCGCCACCTGGGCATGCCGTTATTATAAGGGATGTGCCTTAAAGTGCCATTTATAACCCCATTTGCCTTTCCCCCCTCAGACTTGGTGGTTTGATAGAGTAGGCTAATTCAGAATAATGATTGAAATATAAGGCAGAGATTGCCAAAGGAATTAAATGCGTAAAGCAAAAGATTTGTTGCCACGAGAGGCTGACCGTCAAGGTACAGTTCAGGGGCACCGAGATGGTTTTGGATTTGTGATCCCCGATGATGGTGGTGAGGATATTTTTCTTTCAGAAAAAGAGATGTCCCGCGCCATGCATGGCGACAAGGTCAATGTCAGGGTATTGGGTACGGATCGCCGTGGCCGTCCTGAAGGTCAAATTGTAGATGTTCTAGTTCATGCCAATAAAGTGGTTATTGGACGCCTCTTAAATGAAAGTGGCGTACTGATTGTTGCGCCGGAAGATAAGCGTATTGGGCATGACATTCTCATTCCACCCAAGGGTCAAGGCGATGCTAAATTAGGGCAGGTCGTGAGCGTTGAGATTATTGATTATCCCGATAGTTACCGTCAGGCTGTCGGCCGGGTAATTGAGGTATTGGGTGAGATCGATGACCCAGGCATGGAAATTGAAATCGCGGTGCGTAAGTACGGCGTTCCTCATGAGTTTTCCAATGCCGTCAAAAAAGAAGCTGCAGCACTACCGGATACTGTCCAGCAATCAGACCTAGAGGGTCGAGTCGATTTAAGGGATGTTCCCTTAGTCACGATTGATGGGGCCGATGCCCGTGACTTTGACGATGCCGTCTATTGTGAATCCGTGATGTATGGCGAAACAAAAGCTTGGCGTTTAATCGTGGCTATTGCTGATGTATCCCACTACGTTAAGCCAGGCCAGCCATTAGACGATGAGGGTTTATTAAGGGCAACTTCAGTCTATTTCCCAAGACGGGTGATCCCGATGTTGCCAGAGAAAATTTCCAACGGCCTCTGTTCGCTTAACCCAGGGGTAGACCGCCTTTGTATGGTGTGTGACTCAGTCGTTGATAACAACGGTGTTGTGCTGGCTTATCAGTTTTATCCGGCAGTAATGCATTCTGCTCAGCGCTTTACTTATGATGCAGTCTGGGAAACGCTCTCTAATAGTAAGGGCCCTGAGGCCACACGCTATGCTGAACTTAGGCCTCTACTGGTCAATCTCTATTCTTTGTACAAGATCCTCTTGGAAGCACGCCATAAGCGTGGCGCAATTGAATTTGAGACTACAGAGACCCAAATTATCAGCAATGAGCTAGGTAAGATTTTACGAATTGAGCCTCGCCTTCGTAATGATGCGCATCGCCTTATCGAAGAATGCATGCTTACCGCGAACGTTTGCGCTGCTGATTTTATTGATAAAAATAAGCACCTTAGCCTATACCGTGTTCATGCCGAGCCTTCCGAAGAGAAGCTTGTCACTTTGCGTCAGGTTCTGCGTACCTCGAGTTTGTCACTAGGGGGCGGTGAAAAGCCTAAGCCAAAAGACTATGCCAAATTAATGCGTGAAGTTAAAGAGCGTCCAGATGCCAATATGTTGCAGTCGGTTGTATTGCGCTCGATGCAACAAGCGATGTACCAGCCTGATAATGAAGGTCACTTTGGCTTGGCGTACCCTGCATATTCGCATTTCACAAGCCCTATTCGACGCTACCCTGATTTGTTAACGCATCGGGTAATCAAATCTATTTTGGCAAAAAAGCCTTATGTGCCCGTATTGCCGCCAACTATTCCGCTCAACCTGACTTTACCTCGCAAGGGTAAGGGGCGTGAGAATGCAGTCAATGCAAAAAAATCACATCATGAGGCAAAAGAGGCTAGTGAAAATGGGACTCGATTACCTAAGTTAGCAAAGGGTGCCAATGCAGCGCTACCTATTTGGGGGCAATTAGGCGTTCATTGTTCTTCTAATGAGCGGCGCGCAGATGAGGCCTCCCGTGATGTGGAGGCTTGGTTAAAGTGCTATTACATGCGCGATCACTTGGGTCAAGAGTATGCCGGCACTGTTACTGGAGTGGCTTCATTTGGCTTATTTGTGCAACTGGAGAATCTCTTTGTTGAGGGCATGATTCATGTGACTGAACTTGGGGGTGACTACTTCCAGTATGACGAGGCTCGTCAGGAGCTCCGCGGTGAAAGATCTGGCATTAGGTACCGACTAGGTGAGCGTGTACACGTCCTAGTGAGTAGGGTAGATCTAGATGCCCGTAAGATTGAATTTAGCCTAGTAAAATCAACTGCCCAAGAGCCAGGAGCTACCTCGGACCGTCGTCAAACGGTTCTTGTTCGGGATACTGGCCGTCCTAATAAAAAGTCTGCACCCAGAAAAGGAAGGGCGGGTAATAAAGAGCCCCAAAAGCCTGGTGGGGTTAATGTTAATGCCGCCAAGTCTGCGGGTAATTTAGGCGCCAATCAATCTAAGAGTAAATCGACCCGCAGTGCTGTGACAGTAGCGAAGTCCAGTAAGTCTGCAAAGCCTGTGGGTAAAACAGCTGGTACAAAACCGCCTGTTCGAAGTACTAAAGCACGGCGCAAATAATAGAACCAAAGCATAAAAGAACAGAACCAAAGAACAGAATCACAGAAAAGAAATCGAGATTAAGCAAAGATGAAGCAAATATTAGTAGGTTTTCATGCGGTACAAGCGCGCCTTAGGGTGGACCCAGATAGTTTGAAATCTGTGTACTTTGATCTGGGGCGTCGCGATCGCCGTATGGGTGACTTTTTAAAGCAGGCTGAAGAGGCGCTTGGTGAGCGATTGCACGCTGCCGATTCTGAGCGTCTTCATAAGTTAGCGGGCCATGATCGCCATCAAGGGGTGGTTGCCTTAGCCGATAAGATGACAGTAGCGCGTACGATTACTGAAGTGATTGAAGATGCACAGAGTAGTAAGACCAAGGCGCTGTTCTTAGTATTGGACGGCGTAACAGATCCCCATAACTTTGGAGCCTGCTTACGAGTTGCGGATGGTGCTGGTGTTGATGCGGTGGTGATTCCTAAGGATCGATCGGCATCGATCAATGCTACGGTAAGCAAAGTCGCTAGCGGTGCTGCTGAAGTCATGCCGGTCATTACAGTAACCAACCTTGTACGCAGTATGCGCGAAATGCAGGAGGCTGGAGTGTGGCTGATCGGCACTGATGATACGGCTGAAAAATCTATTTACGATATTGATCTCACCGGGCCTGTAGGGATAGTGATGGGAGCCGAGGGCGAGGGCATGCGTCGCTTAACTAAAGAAACTTGCGACGAGCTGGTGCGTATTCCGATGCAAGGCGTGGTGGAAAGTTTGAACGTATCGGTCGCAAGTGGCGTTTGTTTGTACGAGGCTTTGAGGCAGCGTTTAGCTAAACCTGCAACATAATTACCGTAGTTGATTGATGAATTGTTCCAGTTGAGATGGCGGTAAAGCGCCACTCACCCGGTGCACCTCTTTACCACCCTTAAAACCTGCTAGGGTTGGTATGGAGCGAATATTCATCTGCGCCCCCAGCCCTTGCTCTGCTTCTGTGTTGACTTTGATAAAAAGCACCTTGTTGGCATGGGCTATTGCACTTGCCTGAAAGGTGGGGCCAAACATTTTGCATGGCCCACACCAAGGCGCCCAAAAATCAACAATTACGGGTATTGCGGTTTGTGTAGTTAGTTCGGAAAAATTCGCTGCTGTTGCGTTGATTGGCAATGCAAGTAGATCTTGCTGACAAGCCCCACATACAGGACTTTGGTTCAGCCTCTCTGCGGGAACGCGGTTGCCTTTAGAACAATGCGGACAAGAAATAATCATCTAGATTCCTTTTTATACAGATGTGCTTAATAGTGCCTCAAGCTTATCAGTGTCGATGCAGAAATTACGAATTCCCTCAGCTAACTTTTCAGTGGCCATTGCATCCTGATTAAGTTGAAATCTAAAGTGAGATTCATTCACCTTTAATTGTTCGATATGCTCTACAGCCAAAGCGGCCGATGAATGCCCAATATCTAATTTTTTAGAAACTGGATTCGTATTTGCCTGAAGCTCAGCCAGCAGCTCGGGACTGATGGTCAGTAAGTCACAGCCAGCAAGCTCTAAAATTTGATTCGCACTTCTAAAACTGGCACCCATGATTTCGGTTTGAATTCCAAAATGTTTGTAATAGTAAAAGATGCGTTTGACCGAAGTAACGCCAGGATCATTAGCGCCGCCATGGTCGATGTCATTCCATCCAGATCCAAGCTTGGCTTTATACCAATCGGTAATGCGGCCAACGAATGGTGAAATCAGTTTTGCATTAACTGCGCCACAAGCAGCTGCCTGTACCAAGGAGAATAAGAGCGTCATATTGCAATGAATGCCCTCCGCCTCTAGCGTCTTAGCCGCCTGAATACCTTCCCATGTTCCCGCAAGTTTAATTAAAACCCGCTTGCGATCAATTCCATGCGATTCGTACAGGGCAATCAGGTGTTTAGCTTTATGGATCGTCGCGCTGGTATCGAAGGACAGGCGGGCATCTACTTCAGTTGATACGCGCCCTGGAATAATTTTGAGAATTTCTAGGCCAAAGGCGACCAAAATATAATCCGCCAAATCGACGGGCTTCAATCCTGGATGGGCTGCTTTAACTTCTTGAACTAATGCCTGATAGTTGGGCTGCTGAACCGCTTTCAGAATGAGTGAAGGGTTGGTCGTGGCATCCTGGGGCTGAAATTCTTGCATGCGCTCAAAATCGCCTGTATCGGCAACTACAGTAGTGAGTTTTCTTAGTTGGCTTAGTTGGCTGAGCTGGCTAGATTGGCTTGATTGTCTTGGTTGGGTGGCGCTGGTATTCATAAGGGTCTTTGAAGCGATAAATGAGTGATGGGGGCTTATCTGATTATCATATGATAGAGGTGTGTATTACGATCATCCAAGATAAATAAAGGCATTTAGCGAGACTATGAATCAAGATGAACTAAAGCGGTTAGTCGGTGAGGCTGCGCGAGACGAGGTACTTCATTTGCCCGCCGGAGCAGTTTTAGGCATTGGCACAGGGTCTACTGTGAATTGCTTTATCGACGCTATTGCGCCTCATCGGGATCACTTTGCGGGAGCGGTATCGAGCTCCAATGCCACAACGGAACGTTTACTCAAGCATGGATTTAAGGTTCTAGACCCCAATACAGTCGAAATCCTGCCTGTATATGTCGATGGTGCGGATGAAATCGATCCCTCTGGTTACATGATCAAGGGCGGCGGCGGGGCATTGACCCGAGAAAAAATCATTGCTTCAATGGCTAAGCAATTCATTTGCATCTGCGATTCATCAAAGCAGGTGCCCATACTGGGGCACTTTGCCTTACCAGTTGAAATCATTCCTATTTCCCAGGGGGTCGTTACTCGTGAGTTAGAAAGATTGGGCGGCCAGGTTTCTTTGCGTCACGCTAAAAACACCCGTGCTGATTTAGGGCAAACACCAAGTGAGCCCTTTGTGACAGATAACAGCGCTTGGATCTTAGATGTAGCTGGCCTGAAAATTACTGATCCTGTAGCGCTGGAATCGCAGATCAACCAAATTGCTGGCGTCATTACGGTAGGGTTATTTGCTAAAGAAAGGGCCCATATTCTGTTGGTCAGTAATGCCTCTGGTGTGAGCAAGCTCTTGCTATAAATAAAAAACCCGACGGAGCAGTCTAGGACGCCCATCGGGTTTGTTTGCCATGTTAATCATGGCTAAGGCAGAAGGAAGAGATTGAGTTCCTTTTGCCAATAAGCATATAGATATGCTTATGGGTACTGGCTTTCGCCAATGTAGTTAGTCACAACAGCTGAATAACTACCCTTTCATCCTATGCCTCTTATTTTCAATCGTCAAGAGGTTCTACATTATTTTTTAGGACAACTATTCTGTTGGTGGAACGTAACCTTGCACCATATCTACGCCACCTTCAAAAAAGTATTTTTCAACTTGTTTTAGGAGGTATTGACGAGCACGAGGATCGGCCATATTGAGACGGTTCTCATTGATCAACATCGTTTGATGTTTTAACCAAGCTGCCCAAGCCTCTTTGGATACCTGATTCCAAATCTTTTTTCCTAAATCTCCTGGAAGTGGCGCAAAGTCCATTCCTTCGGATTCTTTATTGAGTTTGATACATTGAACCATGCGTGCCATCTGTGATGCCTTTCAAATACAGTTAATTCATTACGAATATAAATAATCAGTTGCGCTCTAGATCTCAAGCGCTAAAGTTTTAAAGTTCTTTAGTAAGTACCATTGACTTACGATCCCAGTTATAAATCTGCTTTCTTTCTTCAGGCAGATCTTCAACAGATGCCCGTTTAAATCCGCGCTTTAAGAACCAATGTTCTGTTCTGGTGGTTAAAACAAAAAGCTTTTTGATGCCCTCTAGCTTTGCTCTCATTTCAATCCGCTTAAGTAAACGCTCTCCATCACCAGATCCCTGAACATCCGGATCTACTGCTAGGCAAGCAAGTTCACCAACTCCGTTAGGAAAGGGGAAGAGGGCTGCACAACCAAACAGAACGCGGTCATGCTCAATGACAGAAAAACGCTGAATGTCGCGTTCAATGACATCTTGACCACGAGCAGCTAAGATACCCTCATCTTCAAGTGGGCTAGTGAGCTGGAGAATCCCACCAACGTCATCCTGATTCGCTTCGCGTAGATTTTCAATATCAGATGAAGCGAGCATCATGCCGATACCATCATGGGTGAATAGTTCCTCAAGCAAGGCGCCGTCTTGATTGCAAGGCAAAAAGTGCACCCGACTTACACCCGCTCGAATCGCTTTACCGGAAATGCTTAATAAACCCTTCATACCAACATCGAGTTCTTGATGATGCGTAATGTAGTCTTGAAGCTGACGCATAGATAACTCGGTGATGTAGTCACCCTCATCATCTTTTAAGCCTGCATAAGGGCTCAAGAAAATCAGCTTATCTGCCTTGAGTGCGGCTGCGGTTGAGGCAGCAACATCTTCAAAAGCCAAATTAAAAGCCTGGCCGGTAGGAGAAAAGCCGAGCGGTGAAAGCAGCACGATCTTATTGCTATCTAGCGACTGTCTGATGGATGATGAGTCAACCTTACGAACAAGGCCGGTATGAATGTAGTCGGTACCCTCTACAACGCCAACCGGCATCGCAGTAATAAAGTTTCCAGATATAACAGATATACGTGATCCCGCCATTGGGGTATTTGGTAGACCGCGACTAAACGCAGCCTCGATATCTAGGCGTAACTCACCAGCGGCTTCTTTTACGCACTCAAGAGCAGCCGCATCAGTAATTCGGTGGCTGTACATGGCGGTACTACCAAATTGGCTCTTGATATTGCGCAGTGAGAGTTGCTCTTCAATTTGCGGGCGTATTCCGTGTACTAGGACGATCCTCATACCCATGGCATGAAGCATTGCAATATCTTCAATCAGATTTTCTAGACCGATTTCTTGGGCTAATTCACCGGCAAAGGCAATGACAAAGGTCTTTTCACGAAAGCTATGAATATAGGGCGCAACGTCACGCAGCCACCCCACAAAGGGAAAATTAGGGCTTGATTCTTCGGTGTTTAAGCCTGAGTTAGGTGCATTTGTTGGCATAGTGAGAAAATTATAGGGTGCAAGAGCCTAATCACCAACAAAAACCCAAATCATCGCCTGTGGCTGTGCCTGCTTCCAACACTACGCGCAGCTTAGAAATTCGATTCCCGGAAGAGTTGCCGGTATCGGGTCAGCGTCAAATTATCAAAGACGCCCTTACTAATTCCCAGGTAGTGATTGTCTGTGGAGAGACCGGATCAGGCAAAACCACTCAGTTGCCAAAGATTTGCCTAGACCTGGGCAGGGGCACAATTAACGGTGGACGCCTGATTGGGCATACCCAGCCGCGCCGCATAGCAGCTACCGCTACTGCAAAACGGATTGCCCAAGAGCTAGGAAGCCCCATCGGTCAAGATGTTGGTTATCAGGTACGCTTTGCCGATAAAACGAGTCAAGGCGCCTCTATCAAGCTAATGACGGATGGCATCTTGCTTGCTGAGACCCAGCGAGACCCCCAGCTACGTGCTTATGACACGCTCATCATTGATGAGGCCCATGAGCGCAGTCTCAATATTGACTTCTTGTTGGGTTATTTGAGGCAGTTACTTCCCAAGCGCCCTGATTTAAAGCTCATCATTACTTCCGCAACGATTGATGCAAAGCGTTTTTCTGAGCACTTTACGATTGCTGGCAAGGCTGCCCCTGTCATTGAGGTCAGTGGACGTCTTTTCCCCGTAGAGCAGCGCTATGAGCCTGTAGAGCCCGATGTAAAGCCTGATGGTAAGAAGGTATCCAAGCAAGCTAAGGAAATTCCTGAAGCGGTTACAGAGGCTATTACGCAGGTTTGGAGAGAAGGTGCCGCTGGAGCGGGGGATGTCTTGGTATTTTTACCCGGAGAGCGGGAGATTCGGGATTGTGCCGAGGCCATTAGAAAAGATCATGTGCTCCAGCAACGTTTTCATCCTGAGGTGCTGAGTTTGTTTGCGCGTCAATCTGTTGCAGAACAGGAACGTGTATTTAACCCGGGAAATGGACGTCGCATTATTTTGACCACTAATGTGGCAGAGACGTCGCTCACAGTTCCCAATATTCGTTATGTAGTTGATAGCGGCCTAGCACGAGTCAAGCGCTACTCTTATCGTAATAAGGTCGAGCAGCTGCAAATAGAATCCATTTCACAAGCAGCTGCCAATCAACGCGCTGGTCGTTGTGGTCGTGTATCGGATGGTATTTGCATTCGGCTCTATAGCGAACAAGATTACCTAAGTCGTCCAAAGTTTACCGATCCTGAAATTTTGCGTAGCTCTCTAGCAGCAGTGCTTCTACGCATGAGTTCCTTGCGTCTGCCTAGGGTGCAAGAGTTTCCCTTTATCGATAAACCCCTAGGTCGCGCCATTGCCGATGGTGTTCAGCTGCTAGATGAGCTGGGTGCAATTGCGTATGACGAAAACGTCGTCGGTGATAACAGCGATATTAATAATCACTTTAAATTAACTGCTATCGGCAAACAATTAGCCGATCTTCCACTAGATCCCCGCATTGGACGTATGTTGCTAGCGGCTAAAGAGCAGCAGGCATTACGTGAAGTGACCATTATCGCTTCTGCCCTAGCGACTCAGGATCCGCGTGAGCGTCCTTTAGAGCAGGCAGCCGCTGCTGATCAAGCCCATTTGCAGTTTGCGGATGAGCGATCCGAATTCTTAAATTTTGTAAAGCTATGGGATTGGTATCAGGATGCACTCCAACATAAACAGAGTAATCGCCAGTTAGAGAATTTATGCCGAAGTAAGTTTTTGTCTCCTAGACGATTGCGTGAATGGCGTGATGTCCATGGTCAGTTGCACACGATGCTCGGTGAAAAAGGCTGGAAAGAAAATCCTTTGCCAGCCACTTATGAGCAAGTTCACTTATCCCTATTGACTGGACTCTTGGGCTATGTTGCCAAAAAAGAAGAGGATGAAAAATCACAAGAGCGCGGAAGTAAAACGGGTGGTTACATTGGCGCGCGGGGTATTCGTCCATTCATTTGGCCTGGGTCAACTATTGGTAAGAAGGCTGGCGCTTGGATTTTGGCTGGTGAGCTTCAAGAAACCAATCGTATGTATGCCCGCACAATTGCCAAGATTGAGCCACAGTGGGTAGAGCGCGTCGCTGGCCATCGATTGATTAAATCCTTGAGTGATCCTTTTTGGGATGCTCGTCAAGGTGAGGTGATGGCTTTTGAGCGAGGAACGCTGTATGGACTACCGATTTATCAAGGTCGCCGTGTGCGTTTTGAATCTCACGACCCCCAAGAGGCGCGCGCGCTATTTATCAGTCAAGCCTTAGTTCAGGAGGAAATGTTTGGTCGTATGGATACTCCTGCCTTAATGAGAGAAACGGAAGCTGATGCCAGGAAAAAATATCCCGGAAGCTTTGAGTTCTTTTGGCATAACCGACGATTAATTAAAGAGATTGAGGCCCTAGAGCATCGTTCACGCCGACCAGATGTCTTGGTTGATGACGACCTCTTGTTTGCTTTTTATGATTCGAGAATACCGAAACAGGTGCTGAGTCGGGAGAGTATGAAAGCATGGCTAAAGGCATCCAGTAAAAATGGGATTACCCAAGCTGATGTTGAAGCAACTGCTACCAATACTGCTAATACTGACGCCCATCTACGTTTATCTAAGGCCGACTTGATGCGTCATGAAGCGGCTGGCATTACGGTTGATCGTTATCCCAAAAAAATGCTTGTAGGCGGTGGAGAGCTCGCTTTAACTTATCACTTTGAACCAGCTAGCCCAAAGGATGGTGTCACGCTGGTGGTGCCACTGACCCTGTTAAATCAAGTCGATAGTCGCCGCTGTGAATGGCTTGTTCCGGGTATGTGTGAAGAAAAGATTTTGTTGCTCCTCAAATCACTTCCGCAAAAATTACGTCGACATTGCATTCCGCTCCCTGAGTTTGCCAAGTCTTCATTGGAGCGTTTATTAGATGAAAAGAAATTTGGGGAAGGTGACTTTTTAGATAGCCTCATTACGGATATTCGTAAAGAGCGCGGTTTAGAAATTAAGCGCACAGATTTTAGGCCAGAGGCATTGCCATTGCATTTATCCATGAACTTCCGTTTAGTAGATGAGCATGGTCGCCAGCTTGAGTTGGAGCGTAACTTAGCGCGTTTGCGTGCAGAGCATGGCCAGACAGCGAGAACTGCGTTTCAGGCGATTGCTCAACAGGCGGTCCAGGAAGAGTTTGGTATCACTGTATCAGACGCTAGAACGGTAGTAGCATCAACGGCAGCTTCAGCATCAGCTTTAGCTTCAGTTAGAGCCATTGAGCAGGGCGGATATAAAAGTTGGGATTTTGGTCCCTTACCCGAGACTCTAGAAATTCAAAAAGGTAACCGCACTTTATTTGGTTACCCTGCACTGGTCGACTGTGGTGAATCTTGTGATCTTGAGGTATTTGATGATCTGCTGGAGGCCAGAAAGCAGCATTGGCAGGGTCTGCGTCGCCTTTTTACTTTGGCAAATAAAGACACTTTAAAAGCATTGCAGAAACAGCTTCCTGGCGCTCGAGAGCTGGGCTTGTTATTTATTAATATTGGCTCAATAGAGCGCCTTGTTGAACAAATACTCCACTGTGCAATAGAGCGGGCATTTATGAATGATCCTTTGCCAGCTAATGCAGAACAATTTGCAGAGCGCCTTCAAGCGGGCAAACCTAGGCTGGCTTTAATCGCTCAGGAGATGGCAAAGCATGCATTGGCTGCATTGCAGGCCCATGCTGATCTACAAAAAAAGATAGCGCAAGCAAAAGCAGCTTCCCTGAGCGCTTTTAATGATATTCAAGCGCAGATGCAAGGTTTGGTCTTCCCGCAGTTTGTAGCCGACATTCCCTACGAGCA
Source organism: Polynucleobacter sp. TUM22923 (assembly GCF_030295705.1). Lineage (NCBI taxonomy): Bacteria > Pseudomonadati > Pseudomonadota > Betaproteobacteria > Burkholderiales > Burkholderiaceae > Polynucleobacter > Polynucleobacter sp. TUM22923. Next base: position 953,375 of record NZ_AP027274.1, on the reverse strand, counting down.
GTTAGTGCATCTACCAAGATACCTAAAAGCGATTGCATTGAGAATTGATAAGCTTCGGGCTAACCCAAGCAGGGATGCACAGTGTCAAAAGGATTGGGAGTCAGTGGCTAGACCTTGGCAAAAACTCATTCAGGCTAATCGCGGTTCATCTGGGCATGGAGCGGGTGAAGATCAGGTTTTGCTTGATTTTCGGTGGCAGCTAGAAGAATTAAGGGTTGCTTTATATGCCCAGGAATTAAAAACACCCACCCCAATGTCTTTAAAACGCCTGGAAAAGATCCTCGGCAGTTTCCGCTAGCTTTTTTTTGCCTATAAATGCTTACAATCATCGTTATGAACACATTTGTCAGTAAAACAAAATTAAGCATTTTTTCGGTCTTAGCGCTTACGGTCCTTGTAATGCTCCAAAGTCGAGTATTTGCACAGAGTCCTGGGGCGGCGGAGCCTAAAGCAGAGCCTAAGATTGCCATTGTTTTAAATTCTGGAGAGGCCACAGTCAGCTTGATTGACATGCCTACGCGTAAGGTCATCAAGACTGTTCCGGTAGGCAAAGAGCCGCATCATCTCATGTTGACCCCAGACCAAAAAACCTTGCTGATTGCAAATGCTGCTGGTAATGATGTTGATCTGATGAATCCAGTAAACGGTGAACTCACCGGAAAGATTCCTAACATCATTGACCCATATCAAATTGGTTACTCGCCGGACCATAAATGGTTTGTTGCGAATGGCAATCGACTTGATAGAGTGGATGTCTATCGCTCACAAGGGGCGGACTTAAAATTAGCTAAATCAGTAAAGCTAGGAAAAACACCTAGTCACATAGCTTTTACTGCCGATAGTAAAACGGCATTTATTACATTACAAGATTCCAATGAATTAGCTGCAATTGATTTAGATACCCAAACAGTGAGCTGGAAAATGCCCACTGGAAAAGTACCTGCTGGTTTGTGGATGACCCCAGGCGACCAATATTTACTAGTGGGGATTACTGGTGAAGATTATGTCCAAGTAATCGATTGGAAGAATCGCAAGGAAGTGAAGCGAATTATCACAGGCAAGGGGGCGCATAATTTCCGTCCACTAGGCGACAAAAAACACGTGTTTGTTACGAATCGCATTGCATCTAGCATCAGCCTGATCAACATGCAAACACTTGAAAAGACCGGCGATATCCTTGGATTGCCTGCTGGCCCTGACGATATGGAAATAACACCTGATGGAAAATCGTTGTGGGTTACGTTTCGTTTCTCTCGTAAGGCGGGAGTGATTGATATACCCACGATGAAATTAGTGAGCGTCATTCCGGTAGGGAAATCTCCGCACGGTGTTTTCTTTACGCCACGTGCAAGTTGGGAGTAGTTTTGTGAAGCGGCGCCTCAGTCTTCTGGCGCGCCTGACTGCCTTGCTGTGGGCTACGTCCTTCTCAACGCTGTCCTTAGCGCAGGCGGGCTCATGCAAAAGTACTGTTTACCTCACCTTTGATACGGGCAACATGTCAGTAGCCCAATTGGTTGCCGATGTACTCAATAGGCAGCACATTAAAGCCACTTTTTTCCTAGCTAATGAAAAAACCAATCGGGGTGATTTTTCGCTAGATGATTCTTGGGGTGACTATTGGCGAGATCGTGTGCGTGAAGGCCATCACTTTGGAAGCCATGCCTATGATCACGTCTATTTTGTTAAGGATGGCCCTGCGGGTGAGGTTTATGCAAAACCTCAGTTTGGCGCAAAAGCTGGTATAACTATCTTGTATAACGAGGCTAATTATTGCCGTGAAATTCGGCGAGTCGATGATCGATTCAAAGTATTGACTGGGATGGATCTTCAAAAGATTTGGCGGGCACCGGGTGGTAAAACATCTCCCCGCCTCATTAATATGGGCAAACAGTGTTCATATCAGCATGTGGGTTGGAGTCCGTCAGGATTTTTAGGGGATGAGCTTAGCTCTCAAACTCACCCCAACCAGATGTTGCTGGCAAAGGCGAGTGCTCAAATTCAGGATGGGGATATTACGATGGCGCATCTGGGAATTTGGTCTAGAAAGGACCCTTGGGCACCTGCTGCCTTAGAACAACTCATCATTAACCTCAAGAACCGTGGTTTTTGCTTCGCCACGCTGCCAAAACAGGTCAAATGAGTCACAATTGAAGGTATGGAGTTCAATTCTTTCCTCATAGGCATTTCTGCTATTTACGCAAATATTCAAGAATGGTTATTTGCTTATGTAGCAGGACCATTGCTATACCAACTGGACTTGATGGCTTTAGCTGAGGATGTTTTTGACGGCATCGATTGGTTTTTGTTTGGCTGCATTCAGATCTTTTTGATTGTGGTGGTATTGCGTACATGGGAGCGTTTTGCGCCTGCTGAAACCCAAGAGCGTCTTTCAAAATCATCAAAAGCAGATATTGCCTATACCTTGCTGCATCGATCTGGCATCTTTCATGGTCTCATTTTTATAGCCTTATCAGGCTTCTTCTTTGAGATTGATTCCTTGTTACATGATTTTCGTTTTAGTAGATTGAATGTGGAGTCATGGTATCCACCACTGACTGCCATTCCGCTGATCAGTTTCTGTATCTACTTCGTACTGCTCGATTTTGTTGAGTACCTCTACCATCGAGCCTCGCATGTGTTTAATTGGTGGTGGCAGCTACACGCCTTGCATCACAGTCAAACGGTGATGACCGCTTGGTCAGATGATCGCAATCATTTTTTAGATGATGTTATGCACGCGGTTGTATTTTCTTTTTTCGCACTGCTGATTGGTGTGTCTCCTGGTCAGTTTATTTTGCTAGTGGTACTCAGTCAGTTAATTCAAAGTTGGCAACATGCCAATATCAAAGTCCACTTGGGGCAATTTAAATACTTGCTTGTTTCACCGCTATTCCACCGTCTGCATCACGCTGTTGGCTATGGGCACGAGGCTAAGGGTAAGCCAGGCGTTTTGGGGGGTTGCAACTTTGGAGTGCTGTTTCCCTGGTGGGACATGATTTTTAATACGGCAGTTTTCTCAACGGAAGTCCATCCTACGGGCGTCAGAAATATGTCTGTATCACATCATATTTTCAAGCAGCAATGGCAGGTCTTTATGCATGCGGTGCATGAGATCTTTCCGAAGCGCTCATAGTTTTCAATAAGTTCATAGACAGCATGCAGCAGGTACTTAAATCCTTAGGCTTTGCATTGGTAGGTTCGATGCATCCCAGAATACTATGGCTGAGCTTTCGTCCATTTTTGATTGTTTCGGTTTTGTGGGGAGCTGTCATTTGGTTAAGCTGGGCACCGGCCCTTGAGATTCTCAGTCTTTTTTTAACTTCATCCATATTCACAAGCTGGATTCAGGATGGATTAATTTGGGCCGGCTTTGAAAATGCTAGAGCATGGATAGCGCCACTATTTTTTGTCATGCTGCTTATCCCGCTGATCGCTATCAGCTTGTTGGTGGTGATCGCTTTCACGACGGTTCCTGCAATAGTGCGTGCTGTTTCGCGACAACCTAGCTATAAGAGTATTGAGAAAAAGAATGGCGGCGGTCTCCTGGGGAGCATCATTTACTCCGTTTGGTCTGCGCTGATTTGCTTAGCTTTGATTATGCTGACGCTTCCTGTTTGGTGGATCCCTCCTATGGTGGCAGTAATACCACCCTTAATTTGGGGTTGGTTAACCATGCGCTTAATGTCTTATGACGTTTTAGCTCAGCATGCAAGTGAGCAAGAGCGAGGTATTTTGCTGGATCAGTATCGCTGGCAGTTATTTGGCATGGGTATTGCCTCCGGGATGCTTGGCGCTGTACCTACTTTTTTCTGGGCTACTTCAGCTTTGGCTTTAGTACTTTCCCCTTTAGTGAGTTTTATTGCCTTATGGATCTATTCCATCATTTTTGTGTTTGCAGGGTTATGGTTTACGCATTTTTTATTGCAAGCGTTAAAGGATCTACGAGTCAAAGAAGGGGAGAGGGCGTTGAATATTGATGTACAAGTAATAAATATGGAGCTCATTGATCATGATTAATGCTGAGGTAAATATATCGGCTGATGTTTCCGAGCTTACGAGTAGACGCTTTGGTCTCATTGTTATCGGCGACGAGATCCTATCGGGGCGTCGTCAAGATAAACATCTCAGCAAGTTGATTGAGTTATTAAGCGAGCGGGGTCTGAGCTTATCTTGGGCTAAGTACGTCGCTGATGATCCTGAGCAAATTATCGCGACCCTGAAGGATTCTTTTGCTAGTAACGATATTGTTTTTAGCACGGGTGGCATTGGCGCGACTCCTGATGACCATACTAGGCAGTGTGCTGCGATAGCCCTTGGCACAAAAACGGAGCTACATCAGACCGCAAAAGAACTTATCGCTGGACGCATTCAGTCGATGGCTGAAGGAGATCCGATTAAAGCAGACCTCAACACACCAGAGAATCAACATCGATTCAAGATGGGCGAGTTTCCTATTGGAAGTGAGATTATTCCCAATCCCTACAATCAAATCCCTGGATTTCGTATTCAGGACCACCATTTTTTGCCTGGCTTCCCAGTCATGGCTTCACCAATGATGGCTTGGTGTTTAGACCATCATTACCAGGGACTTTTCCATCTAGATAATCGATCTGAGCAGAGCTTTATTGTTCCCAAGGGGATTGAGTCAACATTAACCCCGCTAATGGAGCGCATAGAGGCAAGCTTTCCAGGGGTAAAGGTCTTTAGTTTGCCTTCCGTTGGTGATGCCACTAGGGGAGGGGTATACGCTGATCGCCATATTGAACTGGGCATTAAAGGCAACACCGTTCTACTGGAAAATGCCTGGATTGCTCTTCGTGCTGGTACAGAAGCGCTGGGTTATGAAATTTACGATATATCTCCATCTTAAATGCACTATGTCGGTGCAATATTGAGTATTTTTTGCCCAAAATGGGTTATTTGAGCACTTAAACAGTGCAATAATGATTATTCCCATTTGTTTGCTTCAGTAAATTAGATACACCCCAAGGGCATGTTTGTTGCCTGGAATAAACAAGGGTGTATCCCCAAGTTTTCAATTCCGCGTTTAGTTAATAGAGGAGATTTGCATGACGAAGACCGTCGCCGATGTGATGAAGTTAGTTAAAGAGAAAGAATGTACTTTCGTAGATTTCCGTTTTGTAGATACAAAGGGGAAAGAGCAGCATACAACGGTGCCTATTTCCCATTTTGACGAAGATAAATTTGAGAGTGGTCATGCGTTTGACGGCTCATCTATTGCAGGTTGGAAGGGTATTGAAGCTTCTGATATGTTGCTCATGCCAGATCCTACTGCTTGCTACATCGACCCATTCTATGAAGAGCCAACACTCGTCATTACTTGTGATGTGATCGAGCCATCCGACGGCAAAGGTTACGATCGTGACCCACGCTCTATTGCTAAGCGTGCTGAGGCCTATTTGAAGAGTACTGGTTTAGGTGACACTGCTTACTTTGGCCCTGAGCCAGAGTTCTTTATTTTTGATGGTGTCCGTTGGGGCGCTGACATGCAGGGTTGCTTTGTAAAGATTGATTCTGAAGAGGCTCCATGGTCTTCAGGTGCAGAAATCGAAGGCGGCAATCCAGGACATCGTCCAGGTAAAAAAGGCGGATATTTCCCAGTTGCTCCAGTTGATACATTTCATGACATGCGTTCGGAAATGTGTTTAATTCTGGAGTCTTTAGGTATTCCTGTTGAAGTGCACCACCATGAAGTTGCTGGTCAAGGTCAAAATGAACTAGGTACTAGATTCAGTACATTAGTACAGCGTGCTGACTGGACTATCTGGCAGAAGTACGTCATTCAAAACGTTGCCCATGCTTACGGCAAGACGGCCACGTTTATGCCGAAGCCAGTAGTTGGTGACAATGGTTCTGGTATGCACGTGCACCAATCCATCTGGAAAAATGGCGAGAACTTGTTTGCTGGTAACGGCTATGCCGGTTTATCAGAATTTGCGCTCTTTTACATCGGCGGCATCATCAAGCACGCTAAGGCTTTAAATGCGATTACTAATCCAGGCACAAACTCTTACAAGCGTTTGGTTCCTGGTTTTGAGGCTCCGGTTAAGTTGGCGTACTCTGCTCGTAACCGTTCTGCCTCGATTCGTATTCCACACGTTTCAAGTCCAAAGGGCCGTCGTATTGAAACGCGCTTCCCTGATCCATTGGCCAATCCATACCTCTGTTTTGCTGCATTGATGATGGCTGGTTTAGATGGTGTGCAGAACAAGATTCATCCGGGTGAAGCTGCTGACAAGAACCTATATGATTTGCCACCGGAAGAAGATGCAAAGATTCCAACCGTTTGTGCAAGTTTAGAAGAGGCTTTAGCGGCCTTGGATAAAGATCGTGAGTTCTTGACTCGTGGTGGCGTATTTACTGACTCAATGATCGATGCTTACATCGCATTGAAGATGGAAGATGTTACTCGTTTCCGCATGACGACACATCCGATTGAATTTGACATGTACTACTCCCTGTAAGCGAGAAGAACAGTTGAGCGCAGGTCTTTTGCGCAATTCGCTAAAAGGGGCAGCTTCGGCTGCTCCTTTTTTTCCGACATTGCTCGACCAAATGCCGAATGCCATCGTGGTATTCGAGGCAAATACTCTACATTTAGTTTACGTAAACGCAGCAGCTGAGTCTGCTCTTGATTTATCACGTAAATCACTAGAGGGCCAATCCATTCAGGATTTATTTGGCAGCAATCCCTCTCTTAGCAATATGATTGAAGAGATCAAAGCAGGGCATTTTTCCGCCGAGCGGCAAGAAATGGTACTGCACTCATTACCTGGAAGTATTCACCAGGAGTCTATACCTGCTCATGTAGTAGTTGCCAGTCTTGAAGACCCATCGCTCATCATGATGGAGTGGTTTCCAATCGACCAGCAATTGCGCAGCGAGCGTGATGAACGGGTAACTCAGCAGGTTGAGGCAAACAAACAACTCATGCGCAATTTAGCGCACGAGATTAAAAATCCTTTAGGGGGTATTCGTGGTGCAGCTCAACTTTTAGAGTTTGAGCTTCCCGATAAAGGCCTACGCGAATATACGCAAGTGATTATTAAAGAGTCCGATCGCTTACAGGATTTGGTTGATCGTCTACTTGCCCCGCATCGCAAAGCGCATGCTATGGAATTATTTAACGTACACGAGGCCTTAGAGAGGGTTCGTAGTTTGGTCTTGGCTGAGTTTCCAAAGGGTCTGAAGATTATTCGTAGTTACGATACTAGCCTTCCTGAAATTTTAGGAGATCGTGAACAGTTAATTCAGGCAATTCTCAATATTGCCCACAATGCTGCTCAAGCTCTCTCCGATGAAATCAGTGCGGGTGTAGCCCAGATTGAATTTAAAACTCGCGTCGCTCGCTCCGTTACGATTTCTAAACACCGCTATAAGATGGCAATGGATTTGCACGTAATAGATAACGGCCCAGGGATCCCTGAGGATATACGTGAGCGCATATTTTTTCCTTTAGTTTCGGGTCGAGAGGGCGGTAGTGGACTTGGTCTGACTTTAGCTCAAACTTTTGTACAGCAGCATCAAGGTTTTATAGCTTGTGACAGCAGTCCTGGTCGGACTGATTTTCATATTCAAATTCCATATCGTAAGCAGGAGAAGCCGTTATGAAACCCGTTTGGATCGTCGATGATGACCAATCTATTCGCTGGGTGCTTGAGAAAGCGCTTACCCGTGAGAATATTGCGCACAAGAGCTTTTCTAATCCTAATGATGTCTTAAGCGCTCTAGAGAAAGAGCTGCCACAAGTAATTATTTCCGATATCCGTATGCCTCGCGGTAATGGCCTAGATCTTTTACAGACTATTAAAGAGACACATCCGCTCTTGCCTGTGATCATCATGACGGCCTACTCAGACCTAGACTCAGCGGTCTCTTCATTTCAGGGCGGTGCCTTTGATTATTTGACTAAGCCATTTGATATTGATAAAGCCATTGAATTAATTCGTCGTGGGATGGAGCAGGGCGAGCGTAATCAGTCGGGCAACAAAGAAGCTAATGGCTGGAGACAGGACGCTACGGAAATTATTGGTCAAGCACCCGCTATGCAGGAGGTTTTTAGGGCCATTGGACGTCTTGCTCAGTCGCACTCCACAGTGCTCATCACTGGTGAGTCAGGGACTGGCAAAGAGCTGGTTGCTCAAGCTTTACATAGGCATAGTCCAAGAGCTAAAGGCCCTTTTATGGCCTTTAGTACGGCCGCAGTCCCCAAGGATTTATTGGAGTCTGAATTATTTGGGCACGAGCGTGGCGCTTTTCCGGGTGCATTGACATTGCGTCGTGGGCGCTTCGAGCAGGCTGATGGCGGAACGCTATTTTTGGACGGGATCGGCGATATTCCCTTAGATTTGCAGACGCGATTATTGCGCGCTCTAACGGATGGTCATTTTTATCGGGTTGGGGGCCAAGATCCGATTAAGGCCAATGTGCGGATTATTGCCTCAACGCATCAGAATCTGGAAGCACGGGTTGCTGCAGGTGCCTTTCGCGAAGATTTATTGCACCGGTTAAATATTATTCGTTTGCGTATGCCACCATTGCGTGAGCGGGCTGAGGATATACCCGTGTTAGCCCATTACTTTATGCTGTCATGTGCGAAAGCTTTGAGCGTTGCCCCTAAAAAATTATCTGATGAAGTTTTGAAAGAAATCACTGCAATGCCCTTTCCTGGGAATGTTCGTCAATTAGAGAATCTCTGCCATTGGCTAACAGTAATGACTCCATCCAATTTAATTGGTACGAGTGATTTGCCGGCCGATATCGTGGCCCAAGCTAATGAGCGTCCTCTTACAGGACCCGGTGAGATGGCCTCGTCCTTATCGCTCTCTACTGATTGGGAGAGCGGGCTCAGTCGCGTAGCATCCCAAATGCTTCAAGATGGCGTTGTATCTGTATACGATGCTCTGTCGTCTAAGTTTGAAAAGGTCGTGCTTCAGGCAGCCTTAGAGGTTACCCGTGGTAGACGCGTTGAAGCTGCCCAGCGCCTTGGTATCGGACGTAATACGATTACTCGAAAATTACAGGAGCTTGGTATTAATGACTGAGCCTATAAGAATCGCCGCCTGGAATGTCAATTCACTAAAAGTGCGATTGCCACAAGTACTCCGTTGGCTCGCTGAGCAAGAAAAAGCTGATAAGCCCATTGATGCTCTTTGCCTTCAAGAACTGAAGATGACAGATGATAAATATCCTCATCGCGAACTTGAGGCTGCTGGGTATCTTAATTTGGTTGCCGGACAAAAAACCTACAACGGCGTTGCTATTATTGTTCGACGCGCGGCACTGGCATCCATGAGCTCAGATATAGAGACGACTTTCATCAACCCCATCCGAAATATCCCCGGCAATGCCGATGAGCAACAGCGTATTTTGGCAGCCACAGTTTGCTTTAATGGATTGCAGCCATTGCGATTGGTATCAGCATACTTTCCTAATGGGCAATCTCCAGATAGCGATAAGTTTGTTTATAAGTTGAGCTGGTTAAAAGCACTAGAGGACTGGCTTAAAAGTGAATTAGCCAACAATTCCCGTTTAGCCCTGCTAGGTGATTTTAATATTGCGCCAACTGACGCCGATGTGCATGATCCGTCTAAATGGATCGGACAGAATCTTGTTTCTGTGGATGAGCGAGCAGCGTTTCAGCGCTTAATTGACCTGGGTTTATCAGATTCATACCGAATGTTTGAGCAAGCACCAAAATCATTTAGCTGGTGGGACTACCGGATGATGGGCTTTAGAAGAAATGCGGGCATGCGTATTGACCATATTTTATTAAGTGACGCCCTTAAAACAAAATGCAGCGCCAGCCTCATTGATAAAGAGCCTCGCAAGTGGGAGCAGCCATCAGATCATGCTCCCATCATTGCAGAAATTCAGGCCTAAGCAGTATGGCTTTTATGCTGCTAGTCCACCATGCCGAAGTAATGCATCAATACTGGGGTCGCGACCTCGAAAAGCTTTAAAGGATTCTGCAGCAGACCGACTTCCACCAACCTCCAAGATCTCAGTGCGATAACGAATACCTGTTTGCACATCTAAAACACTGCCAGTCAATTTAGCGGCCTCTTCAAATGCAGCATACACATCAGCGGAGAGTACCTCAGCCCATTTGTAGCTGTAATATCCAGCTGCATATCCACCAGCAAAAATATGGCTAAATGTGTTTGGCCAACGAGATATCTCAGCTTGTGGAATAACATTAAATTCATCAGCGATAGTTTTGGAAAACTCTAATACAGCTAAATTTTTAGCTTGCTCAGACTGAAAGTTAGAATGTAAACGCCAGTCCGTTAATGAAAATACAACTTGTCTTAAGGTGCTTAAGCCGTTTTGAAAATTCTTAGCAGCCAGCATCTTATCAAAGAGAGTTCTAGGTAAGGGCTTTCCTGTTTGAACATGGGCAGTCATCGTTTCTAAAACTTCCCATTCCCAGCAAAAGTTTTCCATGAATTGGCTAGGTAGCTCAACAGCATCCCACTCCACGCCATTGATACCAGATACACCCAATGCCCCTACCTGAGTGAGGAGATGGTGTAGGCCATGACCGCTTTCATGAAATAGGGTGATGACATCATCATGAGTAATTGTTGGCTGTTGTAGCGTACCGTCGACTTTGATGGGGGCGGCGAAATTACATACTAAATACGCAATCGGAATCTGGATTTCTCCATTAGCTAGTAACCGTCTTCCCCTTGCGTCGTCCATCCAGGCGCCACCACGCTTACCAGGTCTTGAGTACGGGTCCAAATAAAAGTAGGCCAGAATACTTCCAGCAGCATCGCTGACTGAAAAGGACTGCACGTCATCATGCCAGGTCGGTAAATCAGCCGCTTGTATGCGAACACCAAATAGAGTTTGAATGACGCCAAACAATCCCTTCAAAACCTGAGGTAGTGGAAAGTATTGCTTCAATTCATTTTCAGAAAAGGCATAGCGCTCTTGCTTTAGTTGCTCTGAAGCAAAGGCTATATCCCATGGCTGCAAACCATCCTCGAGTTGAAGCTGTAATTGGCTAAACGCTTGTAACTCAGCCCAATCTTTTTCTGCGAATGGCTTTGAGCGCGTTGCGATATCGCTTAGAAAGTGGTCTACCTCTTCAACATCTCGCGCCATCTTTGGGGCTAGGCTTAGCGAGGAATAGTTCTCAAAACCCAGCATCCGCGCTTCTTCATTGCGCAGGCTAAGTTGTATCAACATATTCTCAGCGTTATCCCATTCTAATTTTCCTTGGCCATACTGGGGCGCCAACTCTGAGGATCGAGTGACATAGGCCTCGTACATCAACCGTCTCAATGAACGATTCTCTGAATACTGCATCACGGGGTAGTAGGAAGGAAAGTGCAGGGAAAAGGCCCATCCTTGTAGATCCTTTTGTTTTGCAAGGTCTGCTGCTGCTGCGATAGCATCCTCAGGTAGTCCGATTAATTCTTCTCTATTTAAAATATGATGTGTAAAGTGATTGGTTGCATCAAGTACATGATCTGAAAATGCTTTTCCTAGGATGGCTTGCTGATCTTGAATTTGTGCAAAACGAGGCTTATCTTTGTCGGCAAGTTCAGCACCACCCAGACGAAAATCTCTTAAAGAGTTATCAATAACTTTTCTCTGGTCTAGCCTTAGGGATGTAAATTCAGGAGTCTGGCTTAGTAGTTTAAATTTTTCATAAAGCGCTAAATTTTGACCGAGGCTTGAAAAGAAAGCGGTTACCTTTGGAAGCATATCGCCGTAAGCTTCTCTCAACTCTGGGGTATCAGCAACACTATTTAAATGGGATATGACACCCCAGGAACGACCAAGAGATTCAGTTGCATCTTCTAAGGGCTCAACCAGAGCATTCCATGTGGCTGGCGTTGATTCTTGTATAGCGTGGTCAACTGCCAGTTGTGCTTTTTCTAGAAGAAAGTCAATGCTTGGTGCAATATGCTCAGGCTTGACATCACAATAATTGGCAATTCCTTTACCAAATGAAATCAAAGGATTTGTCTGCAATTCAGGCGAAGGAAAATGTGAGGTGTTTGTAGTCATCCCTCTAGCTTAATGGACTGCTACGAAATTTGCCAATAAAGGGAGGGAATTTCCCTTAAAACTTTATGCTTTTTAGTATTTTTCTGCGGCTTCTAATGTGTTCATCAGCAGCATTGTGATGGTCATTGGACCAACACCGCCTGGGACGGGGGTAATCCAGCCTGCAACATACTGAGCAGCATCAAAGTCAACGTCGCCACACAGCTTACCATCAGGCATTCTGTTGATACCTACGTCAATGACAACGGCACCATTTTTGACCATATCACCAGTAACCATCTTGGGTTTACCGGTAGCAACAACCAAAATATCAGCATCTTTAGTGTGATGGGCTAGGTCACGAGTCTTGCTATTACAAATAGTCACCGTGGCGCCTGCTTGTAGTAACAACATTGCCATGGGCTTGCCAACAATATTGGAGGCGCCAACGATAACGGCACGAGCACCCCGAATGGGATAGTCAATACTTTCTAAAATCTTCATGCAGCCATAAGGCGTACAAGGTTTGAATTCAGGCTGACCAACCATTAAGGCGCCAGCATTAGCCACATGAAAACCATCCACATCTTTTTCTGGGGCGATGGCTTCGAGCACTTTTTCGGAGGCAATATGGTTTGGCAGAGGCAGTTGAACTAATATTCCATGAATATCGGGATCAGCGTTTAAAACAGCGATGCGATTTAGTAGTTCTGACTGACTAAAAGCTTCAGGGTATCGCTCTAATATTGAATAAAAGCCTACATCCTCACAGGCCTTTACTTTATTGCGGACATAAACTTGACTTGCTGGGTTTTCGCCAACCACAATGACAGCTAAACCCGGTTTAACCCCTCTTGCTGTGACAATAGCAGTGCGTGCAGCAATCTCAGAGCGAATTTTTTTGGATAGCGCATTTCCATCGAGTAACTGAGCGGGCATAAGAAAAATTAATTAGACTGTGGATCGGATAAAGCCAAGCGCAGGAGATCGGCAACAGTATTGACATTTAACTTCTCCATAATATTGGCGCGATGCGCTTCTACTGTTTTGATAGAGATTCCAAGATCATCTGCACATTGTTTGTTTAAACGGCCAGCAACAATGCGCTCTAGAACTTGGCGTTCACGTCCAGTAAGTTTGCTTAATAAGCTGTTATTTGTTTTACGTTGATTTGCTTGAGCATAATCAATACGCGCTTTTGCAAGCATCCGATCAACTAAGAGGCAGAGATCATTTTCTTTAAAAGGCTTTTCAATAAAGTCTACAGCGCCACGCTTCATAGTTGAAACGGCCATGGATACATCTCCGTGGCCGGTGATAAATGCAACCGGCATTGGCAGATTCTCGCTAATTAAGCGCTCTTGAAGTTCAAGGCCCGACATCCCAGGCATTCTCACATCCAATATTGCGCATGAGATCGTTGATTTATCAGTACTTTGTAGCGACTGTAAAAAACGTTCAGCACTCGCATGGCAGCGAACCAAGTAGCCATTACTTTCTAGGAGCCAAGTGAGGGAGTCACGAACTGCCTCATCATCATCTACAACATAAACCACCTCGGCTTGATTAGGTTTTAAAGCGGTAGCGATGTTCATGTGTACTTTCTTAGGTCAATCCAAGGGTAAAAATTAGGCGCTGACTCCAGAGCCAACAATCTCTAGAGGTAATAGTATTGTAAAGGTGCAGCCCGTGAGCTTTATTTGTTCCTCATCCATCTGGTTTTTTGCCCATAGACGACCATGATGGGATTCAATAATAGATCTGCAAATATTCAGGCCCATGCCCATACCATCATTTTTAGTGCTAAAAAAGGGCTCAAACATACGTTTAAGGACGTTTTCAGTGATCCCAGCCCCCGTATCCCTTACTTGAATGCGCAGCATGGCGGGAAAGGTGCTGGTTTCTAAGTCCGCAGAAATAGTCACCGGAGGGGCCGACCATCTAGAGGAAAGGGGGTATACCTCCCGCATACTGTCTAGCGAGTTCTTCAGGAGGTTGACTAAAACTTGCAAAATTAAGACTGGGTCTACATCTACTCTTGGCAAGTTTTCATCGACATGAGACTGAATACTCAGCCGATGGCGGTTGGCTTCAATTTCAACCAGCCCAGTCGCATCATTGATGATTTCGCTAATATCGCAAGAAGATCGCTGGGGTTCACTGCGCTTTACAAAGCCCTTGATGCGCTGAATGATAGTGCCAGCTCTGTGCGCCTGATTAGACGCTTTTTCTAGCGCCGGAAGAATATCATTTTGCACGCTAGGGTCGAGATGACCTTGTAAGCGTTTGGCTACCCCCATGCAGTAGTTTGAAATAGCTGCTAACGGTTGATTTAGCTCATGAGCCAGAGAGGAAGCCATTTCCCCCATCGTCGTTAAGCGGCTAGTAAATTGCATGCGCTCTTCATGTTGTCGCATTAAGTCATCCGCTTCGATTCGAACTGTAATATCGGTAGCAATTAAAAGTTGCGCTAAGTGACCATCAACCCAAGGAATAAAACGACGACGCACTTCATACCATTTTGATATGCCAGTAGATTCGTTGAGGAGTTGGATTTCTTCAGATTCTAATTCTGAATTGATAGGGGGGGCTGCAGTATTAGTGCCGACTAAGTCGAAGTGTCCCCGAGCATCTGCGCCAAAGGTTTCTCGATAAAAGCGATTTGCAAAAAGTAGTTCTCCTGTTTCATTGGATACCACCGATACTGAGGCATCCAATCCTTCAAGCACCGTTACGAAACGATCTTGCGCGGCTGCTAATTCTTGACGAATTTTCTTCGGCTCAGAAATATCAATTAACGAAGTGACCCAACCCGTTTGCTTGCCTTTCTCATTAATTAGCGGCGAGATAAAGGTGCGGGTTTGTATGATGGTGCCGTTGCGGTGGGCGATGGAACCTTCGATGCCGATCTTTTTTTCCTCCGCCATCGCTCCTTCTAATGCCCGATTTATTTTTTCACTTAAGGTATCTTTATCCTCCTCAGGCCAAAAGATAAAAGGCGGTTTTTGGCCAATTAATTCATCGGCTGACAGGCCTGTCATATCGCAAAACGCTGGATTAACATAGGTAATCGCTTTATCCATGCCATGTGCGCGGATACCCACTGGTGTTGAGTTTTCCATTGCAATACGAAAATTCGTTTCTGCACGAAGATTCGCCTCTGCTTCTTGCCTTACTTGCATTTGCTTTAAGACTGACCACAAACTCCACACAACAAAGGCGCTTAAGCCAAGCACCACGCCGATCAGCATGCGAAAACTTAAGTTTGTTGGCGGGGGGTACGTATCAATTCGTAAACTGAGGTTCGGACTAAGAACCCCTAAATCTAGGCTTGTTTGATTGCTAAATGCCCGTTTAGGAATATTTTTATCTGATGAGATTGCTAATACCTTGTCACTATCTGTGACTAGAGTAAAGCGATATTGCCCTTTAAGCTCACCCGGAATGATATCCAGGATGCCTTGAGTTGAGTACAGAACAGCCACCATGCCTCGGTTTTCGTTTCCGGAAAATTGTGGAACTGTTTGCCAAAATACATCGCGAATTTCTTTACCAGCGAGCTCATCCCCCGGAATGGTGATAGCGAGGAATTTGCTGAATGCAGCTCTGTTTGTAGCCGCGCTTAAATCCATTGATTTTTTAAGTGCTTCATTAACGATCGGTGAATTATTTGGTGCTCTCAGCCAATCTAACTTGATATTGCTGGGTGGAATGCTTAACTGTTTTTGTTCTTTTTCATCAATCCATAGAATTTGGATGATTTCGTGATTCGCATGGACTAGCGTTTCTGCTTCCGCCGTAAAGTTATTGTTGGCTTTATCGTAATTACTGCTTCCAATATATTCCCGCCCCATCGCCTGCATTAAATCCGTATTGTTTGCGAAGCGTAATTGAATGCGCTGTTTTGCAATAGAGAGCTCTCTAAATAATCCCGCCTCTTGCTGACTTTTTTCTTGTAGTTGTAACGTTCCCAAGATTAAGCCCATCACCATTGTGAATAGTACGATCGCTATTAATGGTGTAAAGACTAGCCTGTGACTCCTTATTTTGCGAAGTAAAAGTTTCGGTCTTAGTTTTTGAAATAGGGGTGCTAGTGCGCTCATATGGTGCTTTATTTTGCCTCATCATCTGGTTTTAGATTAGATGCGTTGTATCCGCTTTATATATGCAACGCAGCATTATTCCATATAGTGAGAAATACTATCATTATGTGAAAGATTGCTTGTTTACGCCAAAAGACCTACCTAAAATGTGAGCTATAAAGTAATTCAATAACACCAATGTATTTAATGGAGGCAGTTTATGGCAGCGGTTCCAGATCAAATTTTGGGTAGTGCAGGCAAGCAAGATTCAGACCCAGGGGAAACCCAAGAGTGGTTACAAGCTTTGGATGGTGTTATTCGAAATGAGGGCGCTGAAAGAGCAGCCTATCTTATTGATCAGCAAATCTCCCATGCCAGAGTCAACGGAGTTAACCAACCGTTTCACGCTGAGACGCCTTACATCAATACTATTCCGGTGGACCAGCAGGCTAGGCTTCCAGGCGATCAAAATATTGAGCATCGTATTCGTTCGTACACACGTTGGAATGCGATGGCAATGGTCTTGCGCGCCAACAAAGATACCAACGTTGGTGGTCATATTTCCTCGTTTCAATCGGCGGCAACTTTATACGATGTTGGCTTTAACCATTTTTGGCATGCGCCTTCACCAGAGCATGGTGGCGATCTAATATTCGTTCAGGGGCATTCTGCGCCGGGCATCTATGCTCGTGCCTATATGTTAGGGCGCTTAAGTGATGAGCAGTTAGATAACTTCCGCCAAGAGGTGAGTGGCAAGGGAATTTCTAGCTACCCGCATCCTTGGTTAATGCCTGATTTCTGGCAGTTTCCAACGGTGTCGATGGGTCTTGGCCCAATTATGGCCATTTATCAAGCTCGCTTTATGCGTTACATGCAAGACCGTGGATTTATCCAATCTGCAGGTCGTAAAGTATGGGCGTTCCTAGGCGATGGTGAAACAGATGAGCCTGAATCTTTGGGTGCGATCGGTATGGCTGGCCGCGAGAAGTTAGACAATCTTATTTTTGTTGTCAATTGTAATTTGCAGCGTCTTGATGGACCGGTACGTGGTAACGGCAAGATTATTCAGGAGCTTGAAGGCGAATTTCGTGGCTCTGGCTGGAATGTAATCAAAGTTGTGTGGGGTGGAAATTGGGATGCCCTGTTTGCACGCGACAAAAAAGGAATTTTGATGCAGCGTCTTGGTGAAATTGTCGATGGACAGTACCAAACGATGAAGTCAAAAAACGGTGCATACGTTCGTGAAATAGTTTTCAACACCCCAGAACTTAAGGCGCTAGTGAGTGACTGGAGTGATGAGGATATTTGGCAGCTTAATCGCGGTGGACATGATCCACACAAAGTGTTTGCGGCATTTCAATCTGCAGTAAACCATCAAAACCAGCCTACTGTGATTTTGGCTCACACTATTAAAGGCTACGGCATGGGTGGTTCTGGTGAAGCGATGAATATTGCTCACCAAGCGAAAAAGATGAACGATGATGATGTCCGTCGCTTCCGTGATCGCTTTGAGATTCCGGTAAAAGATGAGCAGTTGGAAGAAATGCCTTTAGTGAAATTTGCTGAAGGCAGTCCAGAGCTGAATTATATGAAAGCGCGTCGTCAAGAGTTAGGCGGATATTTGCCTCAGCGTCGTATGAAGGCGGAGAGTTTGCCAGTGCCCGCATTGGATGTCTTTGCGCCTTTATTGGAGGCAACAACTGAGGGTCGAGAGATATCGACCACGATGGTTTTTGTTCGCATACTGAATACGATTGTGCGTGACAAGGTGCTTGGTAAACGCGTAGTGCCGATTGTTCCTGATGAGTCTCGTACCTTTGGTATGGAAGGCATGTTCCGCCAACTGGGCATCTGGAGTCAGTCTGGCCAGCTGTATACGCCTGAAGATCATGACCAGCTGATGTTCTATAAAGAAGATAAGACCGGTCAAATCTTACAAGAGGGTATTAATGAGGCGGGTGGCATGTGCGACTGGATTGCAGCCGCTACTGCTTACTCGACACATGGTGTGCCCATGTTGCCTTTCTATATTTTTTATTCCATGTTTGGTTTCCAGCGTATCGGTGACTTAGCTTGGGCTGCTGGTGATATGCGTAGTCGTGGCTTTTTGCTCGGTGGTACCGCTGGTAGGACAACGCTGAATGGCGAAGGTCTTCAGCATGAGGACGGACATAGTCAAGTTTGGAGTTCAGCTATTCCGAACTGCATCAGTTACGACCCTTCATTTTCTTTTGAGGTTGCAGTGGTGATTCAAGATGGTATGCGCCGTATGCTTACTGACCAAGAAGATATTTATTACTACATTACCCTAATGAATGAGAACTATGCTCATCCAGCTATGCCGAAGGGTGCTGAGCAGGACATCATTAAGGGTATGTATAAACTGAGCTCCGTTGGTGAAGCGAATGCGAAGTTGCGAGTTCAGTTACTAGGTTCAGGAACGATCTTCCGTGAAGTGATTGAAGCCGCAGAAATTCTCCATAAAGATTGGGGAGTTTCTTCTGATTTATGGGGTTGCCCAAGCTTTACTGAGCTTGGTCGCGATTGGAATGCTGCCCATCGCAACAATTTGCTCAACCCAGCTTCTGCCCCAGTCCTTTCTCATGTAGAAAAGTGCCTGAAAGATACCGTAGGTCCAGTGATTGCTGCAACTGACTATGTACGTTTATTTGCAGAACAAATTCGTCCAGCAATTCAGCACCTAGGTCGACGATTTGAGGTGCTTGGTACAGATGGCTTTGGACGCTCAGACACGCGCGAGCAATTGCGTGATTTCTTTGAGGTCGATCGCCGCTGGATTGTTTTAACAGCACTACGCTCTCTTGTAGATTCAGGTCAGATGGATCGTCAGAAGCTTGCTGAGGCCATTAAGAAATATGAGATCAATGCAAGTAAACCAAACCCAATGACGGTTTGATAAGAGATAGAAACTATGAGCCAATTAATTGATATCAAAGTCCCCGATATTGGGGATTATCAAGATGTTCCTGTTATTGAAGTGCTGGTCAAAGTCGGCGATCGGGTTGAGGTGGAGCAATCCATCGTTGTCCTGGAATCCGATAAAGCCACAATGGATATCCCTTCTTCGCATGCCGGCATTGTGAAAGAAGTCAAAGTCAAAATGGGTGACTCTATTTCCGAGGGCTCTATTGTTCTCGTATTAGAAGAGAGTGGGGCAGCCGCTGTTCCTACTGTTTCTGCTGTTTCAGCTGCCCCCTCAGTAGTGTCTCCCGTTGTGGTGGCTCCTGCAGCATCGATCAGCTCAGCACCACCCGTTGAGCCGCCAATACAACGTGCGCCAGTACCGCTGCCAGTAGTTAATATCCCAGTAGAGATTGATGCCACTGCAAGCCACGCTAGCCCGACGGTTCGTAAATTTGCTCGTGAATTGGGGGTAACTATTCATCTGGTCAGTGGTAGCGGCCCTAAGGGCAGAATTACTCAAGATGATGTGCAAGCATTTGTAAAAGCGGCGATGCTTGGTGGTGCTAGCAATGGAGCTAATAGCGCAAATGCATCGGGCGGTAGTTTGGGTGGTTTGAACTTAATTCCTTGGCCTAAAGTGGATTTCTCTAAATTCGGTGACACAGAGCGTCAGCCACTCAATCGCATTAAGAAACTCACTGCTGCGAACTTAGGGCGCAACTGGGTGATGATTCCTGCCGTGACTTATCACGAGGATGCAGACATCACAGATCTAGAGGCATTTCGGGTTCTGACTAACAAAGAGAATGAAAAGCAGGGTGTCAAAATCACAATGTTAGCCTTTCTTATGAAGGCTGCAGTAGCGGCACTCAAGAAGTATCCTGAGTTCAATAGTTCTATTGATGGCGATGATCTGGTTCTCAAGAAGTATTTCAACATTGCCTTTGCTGCCGATACGCCCAATGGTTTAGTAGTGCCGGTTATTCGTGATGCAGATAAAAAAGGGATTGTTGAGCTTGCTCGTGAGACTTCGGAGTTGGCCGCCCTAGCCCGTGACGGAAAACTGAAGCCAGATCAAATGCAAGGGGCTAGTTTCACCATATCCTCTTTAGGCGGTATTGGCGGGACGTATTTCTCTCCCATTGTGAATGCACCCGAAGTGGCAATCTTAGGTGTCAGCAAGGCTGCTATGAAGCCCGTTTGGGATGGTAAGCAGTTTGTGCCACGCTTGATCTGCCCCCTATCCTTGAGTGCGGATCACCGAGTGATTGATGGCGCCCTTGCAACTCGATTTAATGTGTATATCGCTCAGCTTATGTCCGACTTCCGTCGTGCAGCGCTTTAAGGAGACATCATGGCTAAGCTATCCATCCTAGTTCCAGATATTGGTGACAATGCAGATGTCCCAGTAATTGAAGTTTTAATTAAAGTAGGCGACGTCATAGCAAAAGAGCAGCCTCTGCTAGTACTAGAGTCAGACAAGGCGACGATGGAGATTCCATCTGATGCCGCTGGTACAGTCATCAGTATTGCAGTGAAGACGGGCGATAAAGTGGGTAAAGGGAGCATCGTTTGTGAAATTGAAGCAGTTTCTTCGAGCTCAGCTCCAGCGACAGCCCCAACTCCTGTAGCAGAGGCAGCCCCAATTGCCAAAGTAGATTCACCAGTGATGAGCGCTCCTACTGCTGGTCAATACAGCGGTAAGGTTGATCACGAATGCGAGGTTCTTGTATTAGGTGCTGGCCCCGGTGGTTACAGCGCAGCCTTTCGTAGCGCTGACTTAGGTATGAATACGATCATCATTGAGCGCTTCGCTACCTTAGGCGGGGTTTGCTTGAATGTAGGTTGCATTCCATCTAAGGCATTGCTGCACACTACGGCAGTGATGGACGAAGTCAAGACAATGGCTAAGCATGGCATTACTTTTGGAGCTCCAAAGATCGAGCTTGATCAGTTGCGTGCTTACAAAGATTCTGTCATTGGTAAGCTTACTGGTGGTTTGGCTGGTATGGCCAAGGCAAGAAAAGTAAAAGTAGTTCGTGGTCTCGGGCATTTTTTAGATGCGAATCATGTTGAAGTTCAATTAACTTCTGGTGATGGACAAGAGCTCACGGGTCAGAAAGAAGTCATTCATTTTCAGAAGTCCATCATTGCAGCTGGTAGCCAGCCTGTGAAGTTGCCATTTTTACCTGTAGATCCTCGGGTTGTAGATAGCACCGGCGCTTTATTACTCAAGAGCATTCCTAAGCGCATGCTAGTCATTGGCGGTGGCATTGTTGGCTTAGAGATGGCTACGGTCTACAGCACCTTAGGCTCCAGTATAGATATCGCAGAAATGATGGACGGCTTGATGGCCGGCGCTGATCGAGACTTGGAAAAGGTGTGGGAGAAATTTAACGCCGGCCGTTTCGAAAACATTATGTTAAAAACCCGTGCCTCAAAAGCAGAGGTAAAAGCGGACGGCATACAAGTGAGTTTTGAGGGTGAGAATGCTCCTAAGGAACCAAAAACTTATGATCTGGTATTGGTTGCAGTAGGGCGTACGCCTAATGGCAAAAAGATTAATGCTGTTGCTGCTGGTGTTGCGGTTGATGAGCGCGGTTTTATTCATGTTGATAATCAAATGCGCACTAATGCGCCGCATATTTTTGCTATTGGTGACATTGTTGGGCAGCCGATGTTGGCGCATAAAGCGGTTCATGAAGGTCATGTTGCCGCAGAAGCTGCAGCTGGCCAGAAATCGTATTTCGATGCAAAGCAAATTCCATCGGTGGCTTACACCGATCCTGAGGTAGCTTGGGCAGGCCTGACCGAGGAGCAATGTAAATCGCAAGGTATTGCTTATGAAAAAGGATTGTTCCCTTGGGCGGCTAGTGGAAGAGCAATTGCCAACGGTCGTGATGAAGGCTTTACGAAGTTAATTTTCGACGCAACAAGCAAACGCATTATTGGGGGCGGCATTGTTGGCACCCATGCAGGCGACTTGATTGGTGAGGTTTGTCTGGCTATTGAGATGGGTGCTGATGCCATTGATATGGGTAAGACCATCCATCCGCATCCGACCTTAGGTGAGTCTGTTGGCTTAGCTGCTGAAGCAGCTAGTGGCCATTGCACTGACCTGCCACCGGTAAAGAAGAAGCATTAAGCCGGAGATGGAACTGCTGCACTGCTGAGCAGAAATAAATAAAAGCCCAGTGATCTGGGCTTTTATTTTGAGTGGCAACTAGGGCGACTAGTTTTTTATTTCTTTGAACCCTTTGTAGCAGTTTTCACCATATTCATCGCGGAGTCAGTTGCAGTGGTCAGGTTACCTTTGCTTAGTTGAACGGCTTGTTTAATCGCTTTCTGACTAGTTTCGAAAGCGGTATTAGCAGAAGCAATCGCCTGTTTCATCACCTGGACAGCAGCATCAGATCCTGTTGGTGCATTTTTAGTCCAATCTTCAACTAAGGAATTGATTTTTTGTTGCCCAGCTTGCAATTCTTTTTCAGCAGATTTTGTAAAGGTTTCTTGAGTGTCATGCGCTAGCTCGTATAGGTGTCGACTGTATGCCATGATTTTTTCAGCCATCGGTTGAACAGCTTCTGCTTGATGGGCGAGTAACTGCTGAATATCCTTTACCTCCAATGCTTTCTTCGCGCTCGACATGCTCTCACCCAAGCTTTGTTTGGCAATTTGCATATTGAGCTCTACTAGCTTTTCGATGCTCTGCAGTGCTTGCTTGGTGAGGCTGGACAAGGTTTCTAAATTTGCCTTTTGAGCTGCAGCCATTTGTTCTGGTGTTAGATTCATCTCAATCGCTTTCTGGTGGATTCCCGGCATATCTTCATAAATCTTCCCCCTAATACTACCGACAAATTTATATATTGCGCTACCGCTGTATTGCTGCTAAGCAATAAAAGGTCACAATTGGGCTAAATATTGAGCTATGCGACTGAATAAGCCTAAAATTACCAACATCGCCAATATTGGTAATGCAAGATTAATTTTCTCCCTATTTAATGAATACCTTATGCATTTGAAGCTGGATAACCTGATTGCCCCATTTTTTGTCCTGATCTGGAGTACCGGTTTTATCATCGCTCGCTTGGCAATGCCCTATGTGGAGCCAGCAACCTTTTTGTTTTGGCGTTTTATTGGGGTCTTAATGGCAATGGCTTGCCTCAGTCTCATTTGGCGCATTAGCTGGCCGAGTCGCTCTCAAATCAGGCATATCGCCGTAGCAGGGGCATTACTTCAATTTGGCTATCTACTGGGTGTTTGGTTTGCAGTTCGCCTTGGAATGACTGCTGGTCTGGTAGCGATTATCGTAGGTCTTCAGCCAATTCTGACGGCTTGGTTTGCTGCCTGGATTTCTGAGAAGGTCACTAGTAGGCAATGGATTGGCTTAGCCTTTGGGTTTACTGGTGTCGCACTAGTAGTAGCGGAAAAAATTGGCTTTGCTCATATACCTGTAACTAGTTATGTACTTGCTTTTGCAGCATTACTTTCCATTACCTTTGGCACCTTATATCAAAAGAAGTTTTGTCCTGTTTTTGATCTTAGGGCAGGCTCATCTATTCAATTTAGTATTTCTGCAGTGCTGTGTTTTTTCTGTATGTATTTTTTCGAATCCGGCGTCATGATCTGGAATGCGCCGGTAGTAGGCGCATTACTTTGGGCTGTCTTTCCCCTATCTATTGGATCGATCAGCCTGTTGTTCATGATGATCCGAAAGGGGGCGGCTACCAAGGTCACAAGCCTGCTGTATCTGACGCCTCCAACAACGGCAGTGATGGCATGGTTGCTATTTGATGAGCCTTTTACTTTACTGATGGTTGCTGGGCTAGCGCTCACCATGTTTGGCGTGATGCTAGTCAATGCCCGCCAATCAAGCACCGTGGCAACTATTGCTGAGTAGTAGGGTCACTAAATTCGGGCTACCTCCGATTTTCATTGCCAATAAGTGCTTAGCATTGAAAAAGTTCACTATCATTAGGGGTGTTGAAATTTTGGGAAGGCATTTTGGATGAGTTTGAATCGTTTTTGGGCTTTTAGCTTTATTGCCGTACTCACCCTTTTGGCCTTAACTCCAATTTCAGTAGTGGCTGCTAATCCAACGGCGCAAAATTCAAAATCAAGCAAGCCCGCTGCAAAACCAGCTAGTAAAGTAGATTCTAAACAAGCGGCAAAATCGTCTAAGAAGCAAAAGCGTGTTCGTGTCACGGTTACGCGTACTACCGAACCCCTTGTTGCCGCCAGACCGTCCTTTGCCACTGCTCTAGGTTTACGGGGACAGCATGACGATCTCAGTCTGAAATCTAGTGTTGCCATGGTAGTTAATCAAGACACTAAAGAAGTGTATTTTGAGAAGAACCCCTCTGTCAGCTTGCCAATTGCCTCAATCACCAAGTTGATGACAGCAATGGTGGTATTAGATTCTAAAATGCCGCTTGATGAAACTATTGTGATCAATGCTCAGGACGTACACAGCTATGGTGGCTCTAGGCTTGCTGGCGGTACCGTACTGACTAGAGAAGAGGCCCTGTTACTGGCATTGATGTCCTCTGAGAATCGTGCGGCCTATACGCTTGCTAGAAACTACCCTGGAGGTGTTCCTGCATTTGTTGATGCGATGAATCGCAAAGCTAAAGAGCTGGGGATGACTCGCTCCCATTTCGCTGATCCTACTGGTTTATTGAGTGAGAACGTAGCATCTGCGGAAGACTTAACCCGCATGTTGGGCGCCTCCTATCAATATAAAATGATCCGCGAGTTTTCAACTTGGCCTGATCTAACGATGATTATTTCTAATCGCCCGCAGAAATTTTTAAATACGAATCGCTTAGTACGTGCAGGCGATATGAATATCGGACTCCAAAAGACGGGATTTATTAACGCAGCTGGCCGGTGTTTGGTGATGCAGGCTAGAGTAAACAATACGCCGCTATTACTTGTCTTCTTAGATTCGGTTGGAACGCAATCTCGCTTTGCAGATGCCGTTCGAATTAAAGAGTGGTATGAGCGAATGCCCGTCGGTGAACCACAGTCAATTCGTAGATTAATGTAGGCTTAGGCAATAGCGGGCTTGGGTATATAGCCCATGCCTTTAGAGATTTGTATTGCTGTATCTTGTAACTGACGCAGCCATTCGGACTGAATGCGATCGGTAGGCGAGCTCAGCGAGAGACCTGCTACTAACTTACCACTATCGTCAAAAATTTCAGCAGCTATACAGCTAACGCCCAGTTCGAGCTCCTCATTATCGCGTGCATGACCATCTTTTTTGACATGATTGAGCTCAATATCTAATTTTGATAAGTCCGTAATACTGTTTTTGGTGTGTCCCGATAGTCCAGTACGCGTGACATAGGCGCGTACCTGAGATACATCATCACTTGCTAAAAATAATTTACCAACTGAGGTGAGGTGGAGTGGGGCTCTTCCACCGATCGCACGAACCACTTGCATGCCAGAACGTTCACTATAGGCGCGATCGATATAAACAATTTCATCTCCCTGACGGACCGATAGATTAATTGTTTCGCCGGTTAATTTATGTAGCGCCCTCATTGGTGCTTGAGCCGCCTCTCGCACAGAGAGCCTTGCTTTAACTAAGTTTCCTAGCTCCAGTAGCTTTAGGCCAAGTCGATAGGTACCGCCATCGCCACGCTCAACTAATCTGCATGCCACTAGGTCATTTAAGATGCGGTGCGCTGTAGATGGGTGTAACTGGGTTTCTTCTGCAAGATTTTTAAGGCCAGTGGATTCTTCGTGTACAGCAAGGGCGTCAAGCAAATTCATCATGCGCTCTATTACCTGGATGGCTGTTTTGCCGGCCTCTCCAGTTGTTTTTGGTACTTTTGCCACTTTAGATAAAGTCATAGACTAAATTGTAGCGATTTTTCTATAAATTGCACAATATGAAATGATCAAGCTGTATTGCCTGAGTCAGGAGGGTGATTAATGGGCTTTTAGTGCCTTCGCGCAATCTGAAATGAGTCTTGGACCTCGGTATATCAGGCCGCTGTAGATTTGAACCAAACTTGCTCCTGCGGATATCTTTTCTTTGGCATCGACTCCAGACAAAATGCCACCCACCCCAATAATTGGAATTTTCCCCTCTAGCCTTGTTTTCAGTGTCTCGATTACTTTAGTAGAGGGTAGACGAACGGGTGCACCGGAGAGCCCCCCGGTTTCTTGCGCGTAAGGAAGTCCTTTGACAGCATCTCTGGCAATAGTGGTGTTGGTAGCAATGATGGCATCAATACCAAACTCCAATAAAAGGTCGGCAATTAAGTCGATATCTTTTGGCTCTAAATCGGGTGCAATTTTGAGGAACAAGGGTTTGCGAACCCCATGCTGGTCACACAGTTTTTCTCTGGCAATATCTAGTGAGCTCAACAAAGTGCGCAACATTTCCTCGCCTTGTAAGGCTCGAAGATTTTGGGTATTGGGAGAGGAAATATTGACAGTAATGTAGGCAGCAACTTTATAGACCGATTGCATCGCTGTGACATAGTCATCTGCTGCGTTTTCAATAGGGGTGCTGGCATTCTTGCCAATATTTAATCCCACAATACCGCCGTTTTGCCAATAAGCAGAATTTCTGACGCGCTCAACACAGGCATCAACCCCATCATTGTTAAAACCCATGCGATTAATAATTGCTTGCGCTTGCGGCAATCTAAACATACGGGGCTTCGGATTACCTGGCTGCGGTTTAGGTGTGACTGTGCCGATTTCTAAAAAACCAAAGCCCAGTGCACCGAGTGCATCAATATGCTTACCATCTTTATCTAGGCCAGCAGCTAAACCAACAGGGTTAGGAAAGGAAATTCCACACACTATGCGCGGGTCAGGTGCTGGTTGCTGAGCAAATAAATTCAACATACCCCAACGGTGCGCCTGATCCAGGGCGCTCATCGACAGGTCGTGGGCAAGCTCAGGATCCAAAGAAAATAGAAGAGGGCGTAGGAGGGGGTAACTGTCGATCATGATTCGATATTATGGCCCAATGATGGACTGCCATTGATCATCAATTAAGCCCTCTAGTGGCTGAAACTTGGCTTTATAGGCCATTTTTTCACTATCTTGAATGTAGTAGCCTAGGTATAGGTAGGGAAGTGTCAGCTCTATAGCCCGCTCAATTTGCCACAAAATACTGTAGCTGCCATAACTAGTGGAAGAATCGCTGGTATCGAAGAAGGTATAAACCGATGAAATTCCTTGCTCGAGAATATCAATCATGCTGACCATGCGCAGTTGACCTGGGTTAGCATCATTTGGTCCGTCACGGAATTCAACAATGCGAGAATTTACGCGACTTTGTAATAAAAATTGCTGGTACTGCTCTTGGTTATCTGGATTACTTTCTTGGCTAGGATGACGATCTTTTTGATACTGGTGGTAGAGGGCAAAGTGCTCCTCTTGGTAACCCAAATTAAGAATGCGGGCGACTAAGCCAGCATGTTTTTTCTTTGATCTTTTTTGGCTACGATTAGGTATAAATTGCTTAGCCAAAATACGAGTAGCTGTGCATGCATTGCATTCATCACAGTATGGTCTGTAGGTATACAGTCCACTGCGACGAAAGCCTGCATTTACTAATTCACCATAAAGATCCGCATGAATTACGTGCGAAGGCGTTGCCACCTGTGAGCGTGCCGTTTTCCCAGGCAAGTAACTACAGGGATAGGGCGCTGTTGCATAAAATTGCAAAGCAGTAAGTGGTAGTTCTTTTATACGAGTCATAACCAATGGTGCAAAATTGCTTTATTAAAGTCCCAAGGAATATCAATATTAGATTGCTTTAAGGCTTTTTGCAGATGGGCTAAAAATTGCTCTCGAGCAATCGGCGCAGCACCTAATGAGCTCAGATGGGCGGTCTCTTGCTGGCAATCAATCAACTCTACCTGATGCTGATCACACCAGGCACAAAGTGCTGCCAACGCAATTTTGGATGCATCACTATGATGGCTAAACATAGACTCTCCAAAAACCATGCCGCCAAAAGAGACGCAATAGAGGCCGCCAATAAGACTGCCATGTTCCATAACCGAAATGCTGTGGGCACAACCCTGTTCATAGAGTTGGGTATACGAATCCATAATTTCATGGGTTATCCAAGTGCCATCCTGATTCTTACGCTTAGTCATTGCGCATGAACGAAGTACTGCACCAAAATTATCGTCAACCACAATAGACTTATTTTGATCTTGTATAAATTGCTTTATTGTTTTTTTTAATGAATGATGACATCTAAAATTTTTGGGTTCAAGCACCATGCGTGGGTTGGGTGACCACCACAACACCGGTTGATTATCGGAATACCAGGGAAAAATACCTAGTTGATATGCCTTCGCTAGTTGTCCTGGGTAGATACGTTCGCTTACAGCAATGAGGCCAGGAACACTTGGATCTGGATCTTGGCAAATAAGTGGATTAGGGAAGTGATCTTGCGCGCCTAACCAGGTGACATTACTCATTGAGCTAATTACGCTTTAATTTTTTCTGTTGACAGAATATCTCGGCTGCGGACACTGATTTCTTGTGGTGTATTGAAGATTCCGGCGGCACGGTCAGCAAAAAACCATTCAAGAGTTTGCTTGATCGTTGGAAATGCCAGATCTTGCCATGGAATTTCCTGTTCGTGAAAAAGAGCCACTTCTAGGCTTTCATCACCAGCTTCAAATTCCGGTGTTGCCATACTAGCCAAATAAAAGAGATGTACTTGCTCCGCATGAGGTACGTTCAGAAGAGCATATAGCGGCCCAATCGTAGCTCGCACACCGGCTTCTTCTAAAGTTTCTCTTGCGGCCCCTGCTGCAGTGCTTTCACCTAGCTCCATAAACCCAGCAGGTAGTGTCCAAAAGCCATGCCTTGGCTCTATTGCTCTTCTGCATAAGAGTATCTGATCGCCATAGACAGGAATCGTGCCCACTACATTACGTGGGTTCTGATAATGGATTATTCCGCAGGATTCACAAACATGGCGCTCGCGTGAGTCACCCGCTGGGATTTTTGCAGTAATGGGGGCCGCACACTGGGAGCAAAACTTCATGCAGGCTTTCTAAAAATGGGCGGGAATACAACCCCGCAAGGAATTAGTAAGCATAATCCGTTTAGCTTGCATTACGTCTTCAATAGTAATGTTGGCCTCATGGGCATGCCATTGTGGGTCACTTAAGATGATGGAGCGCATTACGCCTGGCAATAAACCAGCGCTTAAAGGCGGGGTAATCCATTGATTACGATCGCTTGATTGGATAAACAGATTTGTGCGGCCACCCTCGGTAACAAAGCCATTTTCATTGGTGAAAAGGGCATCAAAACCCCCTAGACTCTCTGCCTCACGCCAAGCCTCATCGTAAGCAGGGCGATTCGCTACTTTATGTCTAAGTAAAGGATTGCCTGAAAACATAGCAGATTGTGTGGGATCCTTCAGTAGGTCCGCCGCCCAAAATAGTTTGACTGAATTTTCAAGTACTTGTACTTTTTCTGTTCGACATTGAATCATTCCAGTCGTTGCTAGATCCAATCTAAGTCGATATTGCAATTGCGCATCACATTTCACGCAAGCTTCTGCGATTGCTTTTTCAGCTTCTTGCCGCCGAAATGGAATGCCTAGAGCAAATGCAGAGTGGCTTAAGCGATCAAGGTGAGCCAATAGAAATTGCGGTGTTAAGGTTTTAACCAAGATTGTTTCGAATAAGGACACTTCGCTGGGAAGCTTGCTTAGAAAAGCAGATTTAATGTGGCACTCCTCCCATTCATCTTTTGCGTTGGAGTCAATGGTGATGCCCGCACCAACGCCTAAAATCAATGATGCAACATGCGTTTTTTGATCATGATTTATCTCTACTGTGCGAATAGGGACACTAAATGCAAAGTCTCCGCTAGGATCTAGCCAGCCCAAGGCGCCGCAATAGTAGCCACGATCTTCAGCTTCTAACTCTTGAATGATCTCCATGCTGCGCTTTTTAGGGGCGCCAGTAATCGAGCCACAGGGAAATACGGCAGATAGCACATCCTTTAAATGGAGGCCGGGCCTTGCTTGCGCCTGAATGGTTGAGGTCATCTGTAATACGTCACCGTATCTCGCTACTTCAAATAATTGGGGTACGACGACAGTGCCGGGCAAAGCGATTTGACTCAAGTCATTCCGAAGCAGATCCACAATCATCACATTTTCAGCTTGATTTTTTTCATCCTCGGCAAGTTTTTTTGGTGAATTAGTCAGCGCATCTGCTGTACCTTTCATTGGCATCGCTTTAAATGTATCACCTTCGCGCTGAATAAATAACTCAGGTGATTGCGATAAGAGGTATTGATTTCCATTGGCAATATAAGCGCCAAATCTTCCAGGTTGTCGATCACGCAATCTTGCATACAGCGCTAATGGATCACCGTAGCATTGGCCCGTTATTCGATAAGTATGATTAATTTGATAAACATCACCATTGCGAATGTATTCTTGAATAGCCGCAATGTCCGCATTAAATTGGTTTTCATCGATGGACAGTCGGATATTTTCTATGCCCGATATACGAGATTGAGCACTCAGTTTTGCTAGCTCATCACTTACAAGCTGATCCACGGCTGGTTTTGATAATGTTTTAAAGTTTCTAAAAGACCAAGCCTGAATCAACGGATGATTTTCAGAGTGATCTTGTCTTAAGTGAGATGTATGTATTTTCTGAAGAAGTACGCCTAGTTCATAGGCAAAAGCAGCTACGACGTATTGACCTTGATCGAGCGATTCCTGTATTTCTTGAAGACACTGATTAACCGCTAAGATGCTGTCCTCATGATTTGAGCTTAATGCTACGGTCCAGCATCTATCTGCCTCTTGATAAAGTCGGCTAGATGGATTTGCCGAAGTACTCTGGGCGTCATCCAATAGGATCATCATGGGAGTCAAGATGCTGGAGTATTAAACTTATTTCAGAACTGTCGCCGATTCAATTAAAACCGTTTTGCTGGGCACATCAGTCATACGACCCATCCTAGGAGATGATGCAACCATTGTGGGTATTTTGCGAATAGCATCAATCGTTTGAGTGCCGGAAATGACGTTACCAAAAACGGTGTAGCCATTGCCCATCGCATTGGGATAATTGAGGGCTTCATTATCTTTGACGTTGATAAAAAATTGCGCCGTTGCAGAGTCGGGATCTGAAGTGCGCGCCATGGCAATGGTGTAGCTTTGATTTTTTAAGCCATTTTGCGCCTCTGAAGCAACTGGTGCATCGGTTGGTTTTTGAACCAAATCCGGCGTAAATCCACCGCCTTGAATCATAAAGCCATCGATAACGCGATGAAAAATTGTTCCGTTATAAAAACCCTTGTTGACATAATTTAGAAAATTGGCAGAGGTCTTTGGCGCTTTAATTGAATCGAGCTCAACAACAAAATTACCTGCAGTTGTTTTAAATTCTACTTTAGGCCCTGCATAGCTTGCCGTACTAACTAATAGGCTTGAGAGAAAAAGTATGGTGGTAATTAAATTACGCATTTTGAAGATCCTTATAGTTCGATAAAGTGTGAATAAATGCATTGTATTGCTCAAAGGCCGCTAGGGATGTTGCAAACACTTTGGTAGGCTGGTTCTTGAAACATATTTGGGCGATTTAAATACTCTAGCGCCCAATCAATCGTATCTAATCCCCAAAAACAATGCCCATTGAAAACTAGTGCG
Source organism: Polynucleobacter sp. TUM22923 (assembly GCF_030295705.1). Classification (NCBI taxonomy): domain Bacteria; kingdom Pseudomonadati; phylum Pseudomonadota; class Betaproteobacteria; order Burkholderiales; family Burkholderiaceae; genus Polynucleobacter; species Polynucleobacter sp. TUM22923. Next base: position 921,665 of record NZ_AP027274.1, on the reverse strand, counting down.
GGGACACCAAATGCACCATTGCACCTTGCCTGTTCTGTATTCGCCATGAGCTGCGCTTTAATTTGGGGGCTATCTGGTTTTGGGGTAGCGAAATCGATTCCGAGATGTTCGCAAAACTCTGGCCAAGAAAGGTTGGGATCTTTCCCCAAAACCCAGACATACTCAAACGCTTTTTCAACCATTGACCAGTTTGCGCCTAGCTGGGTCAACAGTCTTTGTGCCGCAACAGTTTGAAATGGATGATGCTCAGGAAATTGGAGTGGTATACCCAATTTCTCAGCGAGCCAAATACAGTGTTGATAGGTATGCGGACGTTTCGCGGCTACTTCACCGGGGCCCCTATTATCAGTTGCTCTCAGTAAGCCACCCAGCAAAATAGGAATAGGCTCTATTGCTAGTCGCTCTTCTAATCGACGGCGCTGATGAATATAAAGGTATGTATAAGGAGAAATAATGTCGTAATAGAAGACCGCTTTAATTATTTCATTTACGTCTTTAGTAGGCATCATTTTTTTTGAGACTCCAGATCTAACTTACGTAAATGTGCCATCTTCTCTGAAATTTGAGCTTCCAAGCCTCGATCAACGGGTTCGTACCAACGAGGCTCTAGCATTCCCTCTGGCAGGTAGGACTCTCCCGCCGCATAGGCTTGCGGCTCATCATGGGCATAGCGATACTCTTTGCCATGCCCCAATTCCTGCATCAGCTTAGTGGGTGCATTTCGTAGGTGATTGGGTACAGCCTTACTTTGATCATTCCTTACGTAGTCGCGTGCTGCGTTAAAAGCTTTATAACTAGCATTACTTTTTGCAGCAATAGCCAGGTAAACCACTGCCTGCCCTAATGCTAATTCTCCCTCGGGTGAGCCTAAGCGTTCAAAAGTTTGGGCTGCATCATTGGCTAGTTGCATTGCTCTAGGATCTGCTAAACCAATATCTTCCCAAGCCATTCGAATAACTCTTCTGGCGAGGTAGCGTGGATCAGCGCCACCATCAAGCATTCGGCAGAACCAATATAACGCTGCGTCTGGATGGGAGCCGCGAACAGACTTATGTAGCGCAGAAATTTGGTCATAAAATTGATCGCCGCCTTTATCAAACCGTCGCGCTTGGGTACTCAAGGCATTCTCAATAAACGATTGATCAATTTTCTGAATTTCAGAGCTTGGTGTTGTTATGGCATTTCGGACTTGCTCTACTAAGTTGAGTAGGCGACGCGCATCTCCATCCGCATGGTGGATGAGGGTATCAATGGCTGCACTTTCAAATGTCATATCGGGCATTAAAAAATGGTGTGCCCGATCAAATAATTGCTTTAGTTCGTCAGTGTTAAGTGATTTCAGAACATACACTTGAGCTCGCGAGAGCAGAGCTGAGTTCACCTCAAATGAAGGATTCTCTGTTGTGGCGCCAATAAAGGTAAAAAGGCCTGATTCAACATGGGGCAGTAAGGCATCTTGTTGACTTTTATTAAAGCGATGTATTTCATCAACAAATAAGATTGTTTGTTTGCCATACTGAGAAAAGTTTTGCTGGGCCAGCTCAATCGATTCACGTATTTCTTTTACGCCAGCAAGCACTGCAGAAATAGCAATAAACTCGCGATTAAATGCGTGGGCTGATAGTCTGGCTAAAGTTGTTTTACCTACTCCTGGGGGCCCCCATAAAATCATCGAATGGGGTTTACCAGAAGCGAAGGCAAGATTTAATGGTTTTCCTGCAGCCAACAAATGTGTTTGGCCGATGACTTCTTCAATTCGCTTAGGGCGCAATACTTCGGCTAATGGCGGTGGGGGCACTTGGTCAAATAAATTCGCCATATATTTTGTTATCGCTTTAACGTAGGTATAAGCGTAAGCATAAGCATAAGCATAAGCATAAGAATTGACGTAAGCATCAAGTTAGTTTTGAATAAATAGAATGACGATTGAAGCCCACGCCAAGCAACCAGCGGCAACGATGGTTAAGCGGTTTCGTAAGGTAATAAAAGCATCTAAAGCTTCAGCATTGTCAAAGTAATATCGATAGGTATTTATGTCAATGTTGCGTTGAATAACCAGCGTGGAGGCCAGTATGAGTAGGGCGACCGGTATATAAATATGTAGTGCCAACCAGGCAACGAGGGCCGGTGTTATGCCCCATATCCAGGCATTTCGATCTATCCATCGGTCACCAGTAGGAGCCTTACCTAAATTATGTAAATTAGCACCCCAATGTAAAGCGCCCATAAATGCAGTAATGACAGCCCCATATCCGGCAAGCGATTCAGCGCCGAGATAATTGAGGGGGGTTGGCCCAAGTTGCACTGTCAGAGCTAGGGCTACGAAAGGGATCAGGCCTGCATAGGCTAAGCGACGAACTAAAGGGGGTAACGGATTCACAAAATTTCTTTTTAATATTGGCGTGACGGTAAAAAACAATAAATGCTGCTAGACCTAGTGTGTTTCATATTGGAATACGCCACGACCAGTCTTTCGACCCAGGTAACCAGCGTCAACCATTTCGCGTAGTAGAGGGCACGGACGATATTTAGAGTCGCTAAAGTTTTCAAAATACACTTCCATCACCGCTAGGCAGGTGTCTAAACCAATCAAATCAGCCAGCGCTAAGGGGCCAATAGGTTGATTGCAACCCAACTTCATACCGGCATCAATATCTTCTGGGCTTGCCAGACCTTCATGAAGAACAAAAAAGGCTTCATTGATCATTGGCAGCAAAATACGGTTCACTACAAAGCCTGGCGAATTTTTGACGGTAATAGGCTCTTTGCCAATATGTTTAGCCATCTCAATAATGGCTGCATGGGTAGCATCACTGGTTTGTAAGCCTCGAATCACTTCTACTAAGGCCATCATCGGAGGTGGATTAAAAAAGTGCATGCCGATAAAGCGCTCTGGATGAGAATCTAGGGCCGCAAGCTTGGTAATGGATAGCGAGGAAGTGTTGGTCGCGATAATGGTTTCTGTAGATACAAGCGCATCTATCTGCTTCAATATTTTTTCTTTAATTGCCTGATTTTCAGTCGCCGCTTCAATCACCAGTTGCAAACCCTTGAGATCGTTATACGAGATGCTAGTTTTTATCTGCTTTAGAGCTAGATCTTTGGCTTGAATTGATAAAGTTTCTTTTTTAACGAGTCGATCAAGGCTTTTGTGAATCTGCGCCATACCGCGCTCTAGGGCAGCATCATTGATGTCTACCATCGTCACATTGAGTCCGGCTAATGCGCAGACTTGTGCAATGCCATTGCCCATGGTTCCAGCACCAACTACACCAACGGATTGAATCTTCATGCTATTTCCTTTTTTGATACTGGGTTGATCCAAATAATTGCTCTCTAGCCTTAGCGTCATGCAAAGGTTTACGTAAAGCTGTTAATACTTCGACCCCACGTTTTACTGCGGGCCGTGCGCTAATCATCTCAAACCAACGCTTGAAGTGTGGGTAGTCATTGATATCGACGCCTTGGTTCTTCTAATTACGGGTCCATGGAAAGATGGCAATATCCGCAATTGAGTAGGATTTCCCGGCGATATAAGGGTGATCTTTTAATTGGTGATCAATGACGCTATAAAGCCGTTTGGCTTCGTTAGTGTAGCGATTGATTGCGTATTCTATTTTTTCAGGGGCATACAGCCTAAAGTGGTGATTCTGACCCAGCATTGGACCTAAGCCCCCCATTTGAAACATGAGCCATTGCAGTACTTCATATTTTGCACGCGTACTTTTGGGTAAAAACTTTCCAGTCTTAGAAGCCAAATACAACAAAATGGCGCCTGATTCAAAAATATGGATTGGCTTACCATCAGGGCCAACAGGGTCGCTTATTGCGGGGATTTTATTATTAGGGCTGATCTTAAGAAACTCAGAATTAAATTGGTCGCCTGCGCCAATATCAATCGGATGGGCAAGCCAATCTTTGCCTAACTTGTAGCCACATTCCTCAAGCATGATGTGTACCTTGTGGCCATTCGGTGTTGGCCAGCTATAAACATCAATGATGTCATTTTCAAGTTTAGTAATCGCCATGATGAAAAGTCCTTTAAGTAGCCATAAAGTGGCTACAGAGTTTGAAGACGTTGTAGGGCGCTGCTAAGCGTTTGCTCTTGTTTTGCAAAACAAAAACGGATTACGCCTGATTCTATGGGCTTGTCATAAAAAGCAGAGACAGGAATAGCAGCTACACCTACTTCTTTAGCCAACCAAGTGCAAAAATCGAATTCTGATAATGTAGATTGCGCTATCTCAAGGCCCGTGTAATCAACACATTGAAAGTAGGTTCCAGGCACAGGCAGTAATTTAAATTTCGTTCTTTTCAAGCCCGCCTGAAAATATGCCCGCTTGGTTTGATAAAAAGCGGCGAGCTCCAAGTAGTGCCTTGCCTCTTTTAGGTAGTTTGATATTCCGTACTGCATGGGCGTATTGACTGTAAAAACATTAAACTGATGAACTTTACGAAACTCTTTCATCATATTGGCAGGCGCCGCAACGTAACCTACTTTCCAGCCTGTCACATGATATGTTTTACCAAAGCTAGAAATTAAAAAGCTGCGCGATGCAAGCGCTGGATGACTGGCAACTGATTGATGACGAAGCCCGTCGTAAACCATGTGTTCATACACCTCATCACTCAACACTAAGACATTGGTATTTTGTAACAATTGAGCCAAACGATCTAGGTCGCCTGCTTGCCACACCATGCCGGTAGGATTGTGTGGCGTGTTGATGATGATCAGTCTAGTCTTGGTGCTGATGGCACTAGCGATTGCTTCCCAGGGAATTGCATAAGAGTCAACTTGATTATGTTGATCTCGATTGGTAATCAAGGAAACAGCTATTGTTACACCTCCGGCCAAATCAATCGACGGGCGATAGCTGTCGTAGGCTGGCTCAATGATGATGACTTCATCGCCAGGACTGACGCACGACAAAATAGCAGTAATGATGCCCTGTGTTCCCCCGGCAGTGACGGTGATTTCTGAATCAGGGTCATAGTGATGACCATAGAGCGTGGAAATTTTGTCCGAGATGCCATGGCGCAATTCAGATATGCCAATCATCGGGGGATATTGATTGTGGTCTAACAGCATCGCCGTATTAACTTCTGTGATCAGGTCACGATCGCAGGGGAAGTCGGGAAATCCTTGGCCTAGGTTGATCGCTTGGTGTTGGCCTGCTAATTCGGACATGACTGTAAAAACAGTAGTTCCTACCTTTGGAAGGCGACTTGGGAATGGGGGTGTCAGAAGGGTGCTTTGATCCATATCAGCGCTTTAGGGCAGTAAAGTTTGGGAATCGCTAGAATGGAAGGAATACATATTGAAATTGTGCCATGCTGATAGTGCTTTCGCCTGCTAAATCCCTAGATTACAAAACACCCGTTAAGGTCAACTCACCAACCTTGCCTGAGTTTGCCTCGGAGTCAGCCAAATTGATTGCTGATTTGAAGCAGCTTTCGCCCCAAGCAGTCGCTCAATTGATGGATTTGTCCGATGCCTTGGCGGCGCTTAATGTAGGTCGGTACCGTGACTGGTCTAAAAAAAGCACAGAAGAAAACAGTAAACCAGCTATTTATGCCTTTAATGGGGATGTTTATGATGGTTTTGATGTCAACAGCTTAGGTGTTAAGGCTATTAACTTCGCTCAAGGCCACCTGCGTATTTTGTCAGGCTTATATGGTGTTTTGAGGCCCTTGGATCTGATGCAGGCTTATCGCTTAGAGATGGGCACCTCATTTAACAATATCAGAGGCAAGGATTTGTATGCCTTCTGGGGGAATAGGGTGACCGATTCCCTGAAAAAAATCCTAGAAACGCAAAAGACCCCAGTTCTTCTGAATTTAGCTTCTGAGGAATACTTTAAAGTAGTCCAGCCCAAGAACTTGAATTGCCCGGTGATTTCACCGGTTTTTCAGGACCAAAAGGATGGTAAGTTTAAGATTATTTCTTTTTATGCCAAGCGTGCTCGAGGCTTGATGGCTCGTTATGTAGTAGAAAATGGCCTTAATGACCCTGCCGATTTGCAGCACTTTAACGTAGATGGCTACCGGTATTTCGCAGCTGAGTCTCGCCCTGATAAACCCCTCTTTAGACGTCCTGAAAAAAAGTAATTTATTCCTATGGCCGTTCACCGCACTAAATCTTCTCAACGCGCATCTCCAGATGTAGAGCGCTTAGTTGCTGATGCTATTTCTTTAGCCGCATCAGGCAGTCAAATAGAGGATCGCTTTTGGGAGGCTCGTTTAGATGTCCGTTTGATGCGACTGCTAAAAAGTCAAAATCAAAATGTGATTGATGCGGCTTTAGATCAAACCTTCAGAATTAATACGCTGGCATTTGAGGTCCTTGCAGACTGCGCAGAAACCCTAGCGGAGTCTTTGGTGCTGGAGCATGAAGGTGAACCCTGGGATGTGTTGCTTTTGGCTTTGCCTATTATTGCGCACACTCGTTATCAAATTCCTTCGGGCGCTTTGTCCGCTAGTGCAGTGGAATCAACGGCGGCAGCATTGCATCAGGCCATTGCTTCGACCGATACCCGCCTCGCAATTATTCCTTGGCTTTATAGCATCGACCAAATGCCCCATTCGCATTGCCAAACTCGCTTGTTGACTGAGGCACTAGCCACCGCAGCCATTACTGCAAGTGAAATTAAATTAGAGTTACGAGAGATGTCAGAGACCATTGCGGTATTGGCTGATCCTCGTTTTATTATTGCGGCGATTGCCGCCCCATCGGGAACCCCACTTTTTCGTTGGCAAGCAGAACCTCCGATTCGACAGGAGCGGGGTGTGAGTTTGACAGGGTGGCAAAACGCAATGCGTGATCCAGTTGCGGCGCTTTTGCCCGGGTGTGAGTTTGAGCTCTTATTGCCAGAAGCGTATTTTACAAATTGTCGTTTAGCTGACAAACAAGTCAGGCCGCTGAGTATGAAGGCTGCGGTTAATTTCTTAGAGAGCACCCTTGGCGTTTTACCTGCAGGCTTATCTTGTGTTGTGGGTGCGTTTGGCGAAGAGCAGGCAGATGAATACCGAATTTCTTTTAGTGTGAAAGGTTCTGCCGAAGTGGTTTATGGAGTCATCTGGCCCCTTTATGATCGTGAGAGTGTCAGCAACGATGCACTCAATGATTTGTCAGATGATGATTGCCCCATGAAGCGCATTACCGATGCGCTGCGCGATGCCGGGGTAGAGGATGTATTCCGTCATGCCATGCTCTTTGATCCAGAGCTTTGTGACGACTGCGGTGCGCCTTTATTTCCAGATCGATCTGGTGAAGCAGTACATGCTGAGTTGCCAGATGATGCTCCAACACAGCAGCCCTTATTTCACTAAAAAGAGCAACGCAATCTTTAGCTACTAAATGATTGCTGGTAAAGAAAAAAGCCGAGGGTTACTCGGCTTTTTTACATTGTATTTACAGCTTAAATCTACAGCTTAAATCAACAGCTTTAACCTATCTACTAGTTCTGTACAAATGGTTCCGCACCGGCAAACAAGTGAGGCAGTTTGCCTGTTTTCATTTCAGCGGTTTGACAAAAATCAGCCATACGAGTTCCGGATTTGATATTGAAAAGCATTGCCTTATTTCCCAGAACAACTAAATCATGTCCGGTAGCGGCATTTTTATATCGCAAGCTTCCAGGTAATGAAGTTTCTCGTTTCAGGTCAAATGTTTTGGATTCCCAAGTCAAGCGAATTAGTTCAGTTGTACCTGTAGTTTTAAATTGCTTATTGTCGCTACAAGTCCAAGCTGAAACTTCCTCGCTGGCATAGGCCAGGTTTGAAAGCGTCGCTAAGGCTAGACTGGTGATTACGAGAAACTGTTTCATATTGAGCCTTAAGAAAGTAAGTGTTTGACGCCGGCTTGCTCTTCAAGTAACTCATTCAGTGTATGGTCCATGCGTTCACGAGAAAAAGCATCGATTTCCAAGCCTTCAACCATCTTGTATTCACCATTCTCACAAATTACCGGGAAGCCATAAATCACTTCTGCTGGGATGCCATACTCGCCTTTTGATGGAATGCCCATAGTGACCCATTTACCGTTTGTGCCCAAGACCCAGTCATGGATGTGATCGATTGCAGCATTGGCTGCAGAGGCTGCTGACGAAAGACCACGCGCATCAATAATAGCCGCGCCACGCTTACCTACGGTAGGAATAAAGGTGTCTTTATTCCAATCTGCATCATTAATCAATTCCTTTACAGATTGCCCATTAATTGTGGCAAAACGGTAATCGGGATACATCGTTGGGCTGTGGTTGCCCCATACGATTAACTTTTCAATTTCAGCGACAGGCTTGTTTAGTTTGTTAGCTAGTTGTGAAAGTGCGCGATTGTGGTCAAGTCGCAACATTGCTGTGAAATTCTTTGCAGGAATATCCGGGGCTGATTTCATAGCAATGTAAGCATTGGTATTGGCAGGATTGCCCACTACTAAAACTTTAACGGTACGCTTGGCTACTGCGTTGAGCGCCTTGCCTTGGGCTGTGAAAATTTGTGCATTGGCTGAGAGTAGGTCTTTGCGTTCCATCCCCGGGCCACGAGGACGTGCCCCCACTAAAAGTGCAACATCAATGTCTTTGAACGCTGTCATTGGATCTGAGTGTGCGGTCATTCCTGCAAGCAGAGGAAAAGCACAGTCTTCTAGCTCCATCATGACGCCGCCTAGGGCTTTTTGAGCCTTCTCATCTGGTATTTCTAGTAACTGGAGGATTACGGGCTGATCTTTGCCCAGCAAATCGCCATTAGCGATGCGAAAAAGTAGGGAATATCCGATTTGACCGGCTGCACCGGTAACGGCGACACGCATTGGGGCTTTTGGCATTGCTGATAACTCCAGTTAAGGTTAATGATTCAAAATTTTTTCTATTATCCATTCAAGTGTAGGTAGTTTCCATTTACACTGTCAATCATGTCTTATATAAGATATAAAATAAGATTAAGCAATTTTATCCAATATCAGCAGTCCTGGAGTTAATTTGTCACTTATCACTGAACCTGTTGCCTCATTTAGTCCGCTCTACGAGCAGATTAAGGCTCTGCTGTTGGCGAGCTTGCAGGCTTCTGAGTGGTTACCAGGAACGCCCATTCCCAGTGAAATGGAGCTAGCAGCTCGATACGCCGTTAGTCAGGGAACCGTGCGCAAGGCAATCGATGAGCTTTCTGCCCAGAATCTTTTGGTACGACGTCAGGGCAAGGGTACTTTTGTTGCAACCCATCAGGAGGAGGGGGGTCAGTATCGCTTCCTCAGTCTAGAGCCTGACTCTGGCCAACCTTTTCACCTTAAAAATCAATTCCTGGCTTGTGAAACCCTACATTCGGACGCTTATATCGCGGATTTACTTGAAATTAGCGCTGGTGATCTCATCATTCGAATTGAGCGTGTGCAATGTATTTCTGGAAGGCCGACTGTTTTTGAGGAAATTTGGCTTCCGGAGGAGGTCTTTCGCGGATTGAGTCTTGAGTCTCTTAATGCATGGTCGGGTCCTGTTTACGCTCTTTATGAGGCCAAATATTCCACGCACATGGTCCGCGCCGAAGAAAAAATCAAGGCAGTCTTGGCTGATGTAGCGATTTCTACCCACCTGCAGCTTCCAGTTGGATCCCCCTTATTGTCCGTGGAGCGGGTCGCTTTTACTTATGGTGATAAGCCGGTAGAAATTCGAAGGGCTCGTTATGACACTTCTGAGCAGCACTACGGCAATAAATTAAACTAACGATTACACTATGAGCATGCTTAAAACCCGCTTTAGCCCCTTGAATCGCCAAATTACCTTTATTTAAAGAATATTTCCAATAGAATATATTGCAACACAACAAACTATCCTCAAACTGCCTACTAAATATCGAGATTGCCCATGGTTGATGCACAGCAAGACGTTAAGAAAGCCAAACCCGTTTATCGGAATATCGGCTTAGCCCAACTAATTAAATATCGCCTCCCTTGGGCTGGAAAAGTGTCTATCCTCCACCGGATAAGTGGTGCTGCTCTGTTTTTGATGCTGCCATTTATCTTGTATCTTTTTGATCAAAGCCTTGCTTCTGAGATGAGCTATGCAAAGTTTCAGATGCTCACAGGTCATATTTTGGTGAAGTTGATTGCGCTTGGCTTGATTTGGGCCTTCCTGCACCATTTTTGTGCAGGAATTCGCTATCTCTTGCTAGATCTAGATATCGGCGTTGAAAAAGTGGACGCTAATCGTTCCGCCATTATCGTATTTTGTTTGGGCCTTTTATTGACCGCATTGGTCGGCCTTAAATTATTCGACCTGTACTAAACACTGCTTCGTTAAGGAAATATAAATGCCTATTTATCAAATCGGACCAAAGCGCCTAGTCGTTGGAGCGCATTACGGTCTCAAAGAATGGATTATTCAGCGCATTACTGCGGTTGTGATGGTAGTTTTCACCATCGTTTTACTGGTGGACTATTGCATCACTGGTAGTGCAACCTACGAGGGTTGGGCTGGTTTATTTGCCAACCAATTTATGAAGTTGTTGACCTTGCTGGCTTTTATTAGTCTGTTCTATCACGCTTGGATTGGTATTCGAGATATTTGGATGGACTATATCAAGCCATTGAGTGTTCGATTAACGCTTCAGGCCTTAACAATGTTGTATCTCTTGGCTTGTGCAGCCTACGCCATTCAAATTTTGTGGAAAGTGTAATTCGATGACTGCGATTAAAAAAGTATTGCCACGCCGTCGTTTCGACGCGGTGATTATTGGTGCAGGTGGTTCAGGTATGCGCGCTTCCTTGCAATTAGCAGAAGCCGGTCTGAATGTCGCTGTTTTGACTAAAGTATTTCCAACGCGTTCACATACGGTGGCAGCTCAAGGTGGTATCGGTGCCGCTTTAGGAAATATGAGTGAAGATAATTGGCACTATCATTTTTATGACACGATTAAGGGTTCTGACTGGCTGGGCGACCAAGATGTGATTGAGTTCATGTGTCGTGAAGCCCCTAAGGTGGTTTACGAGCTTGAGCATTATGGAATGCCTTTTGACCGCAATCCAGACGGCACAATTTATCAGCGTCCATTTGGTGGGCACACGGCAAACTATGGTGAAAAAGCTGTGCAGCGCGCTTGTGCTGCAGCTGACCGTACAGGTCATGCCATGTTGCATACCCTCTATCAACGTAACGTACGCGCTAAAACCAACTTTTTTGTTGAGTGGCTAGCACTTGACCTGATTCGTGATGATGCTGGTGATGTAGTTGGTGTGACTGCTCTAGAGATGGAAACAGGCGAGATCTATATCTTAGAAGCAAAGGTAGTGATGTTAGCTACTGGTGGTGCCGGCCGTATTTGGGATGCTTCAACCAATGCCTTTATTAATACTGGTGACGGTATGGGTTTGGCAGCACGAGCAGATATTCCATTAGAAGATATGGAGTTCTGGCAATTTCACCCAACGGGCGTTGCTGGTGCAGGTGTACTGCTGACTGAAGGCTGTCGTGGTGAAGGCGCCATTTTGCGTAATAAAGACGGCGAGCGCTTTATGGAGCGATACGCTCCAACATATAAAGATCTAGCACCTCGTGATTTCATTTCACGCTGTATGGACCAAGAGATTAAAGAAGGGCGCGGTTGCGGCCCAAATGGGGACTACGTTGTATTGGATTTGACTCATATTGGCGCAGAAACCATCATGAAGCGACTGCCATCTGTGTATGAGATTGGTATCAACTTTGCTAACGTCGATGTAACCAAAGAACCTATTCCTGTTGTGCCAACTATTCACTATCAGATGGGTGGTATACCAACGAACATCAATGGACAGGTAGTTGTGCCTGGTAACGGTAAGCATAATGAAATCGTGAATGGTTTGTATGCCATCGGCGAGTGTTCCTGTGTTTCTGTTCATGGCGCAAACCGTCTTGGAACCAATTCTCTGCTCGACTTACTCGTGTTTGGTCGTGCAGCAGGCAAGCATATCGTTGCCCTAGATCTGAAGAATCAAGACTTCAAGCCATTACCTGAAAATGCTGGCGAGAAAACGCTTGAGCGAGTAGCGCAGTTAGATAACTCTAGCTCTGGTGAATATGCACAAGATGTTGCTAACGATATTCGTAAGACGATGCAGAAATATGCTGGTGTCTTCCGTAATCAAGAGCTGATGGATGAAGGCGTTCGCCAAATGGCAAAACTAACTGAGCGCGCTAAGCATCTATGGTTAAAGGACAAATCAGCTATCTTTAACACTGCACGTATTGAAGCGCTTGAGGTTGCTAATTTGATAGAGACTGCCAATGCAACGATGATTTCTGCGGCTGCCCGCAAAGAGAGTCGTGGCGCCCATTCTCATGACGATCATCAAGAGCGCGATGATGAACATTGGATGAAGCATACACTTTGGTATAGCCAAGGCAATCGCCTTGACTACAAGCCAGTAGTGCTTAAGCCATTGACCGTTGAGTCCTTCCCACCCAAAGAACGTACTTTCTAAGCGAAGAGAAATAGAAAATGAGTGATATTCGTATATTTGAAATTTACCGCTACGATCCAGACGTCGACGCAGCTCCACGCATGGTGCGTTATGAGTTAGAGCTAACTGGTGAGCGCATGCTATTGGATGCCTTGATTTCCCTAAAGAAACAGGATGAATCAATTACCTATCGCCGCTCATGCCGTGAGGGTGTTTGCGGCTCTGATGCCATGAATATCAACGGCAAGAATGGCCTAGCTTGCTTAACCAATATGTTGACTTTGCCTAAAGTCATCACCTTACGTCCTTTACCTGGCTTGCCAGTAGTGCGTGATTTGATCGTCGACATGACTTTGTTTTTCAAACAATATTTATCTATTAAGCCTTATTTGGTGAACGATAATCCTGCACCAGAAAAAGAGCGTCTCCAGAGCCCTGAAGAGCGTGAAGAGCTGAACGGTTTGTATGAGTGCATTTTGTGCGCTTCTTGCTCTACTGCTTGCCCTTCATTTTGGTGGAATCCAGACAAGTTTGTAGGCCCAGCTGGCTTGCTCCAGGCTTATCGCTTCATTGCGGATAGTCGCGATGAGGATACTGCGCAGCGTCTAGACAACCTAGAAGATCCATATCGTTTATTCCGCTGCCATACGATCATGAATTGCGTGGATGTCTGTCCTAAGCACCTGAATCCAACTAAAGCCATTGGAAAAATCAAAGAACTGATGGTACGAAGAGCGGTATGAACCTGACCACTGCAGCGTTATATCGCTTAAAAAGTGATGCCCGCCGGGGATTGCTTGAGAACGATTTAATCTTGCAGCGTTTTTTTACTCGATATACTGATTCAATAGATGTGGAAACTGGCGCTGTTTTAACTAAGCTATTCGCTCTTGAAGATAACGATCTAATGGATCTATTGATTGGCCGTAAAGATTCCGTAGAGTCACTTGCTACGGAGTCCCAAACAGACATTTTCAAGGCGGTATTGCAGCAACTGCGTGAGAAGTAACTGCGTCAAAAAGTGTATTAATTATTAATTGTTAATTTGAATGACCAAGGATTAGAAATGATTGAATCGGATATCAAGGCAAAATTATCGTTCTCAGATGGTACCCCTGACATTGAGTTGCCAATTTATAAAGGCACGGTCGGCCCAGACGTCATTGATATTCGTAAGCTCTACGGTCAAACTGGTAAGTTCACTTACGATTCTGGTTTTCTGTCGACCGCTTCATGCAATAGTAAGATTACTTACATTGATGGGGACAAGGGCGAGTTGCTCTACCGCGGTTACCCCATTGAAGATTTAGCCCACAACTGTGACTTTTTAGAAGTCTGCTTTTTGCTCATTAATGGTGATTTGCCAAACGCAAAACAGAAAAAAGATTTTGAAGATATGGTCATGCACCACACAATGGTTCATGAGCAGATGCAATTCTTCTTGCGTGGATTCCGTAGAGATGCACATCCAATGTCGGTTTTAACGGGATTGGTTGGTGCTATGGCAGCCTTTTATCATGATGCGATTGACTACAGTCAGCCAAAAGCACGTGAGATTGCGCAGATTCGCTTGATTGCTAAGATGCCAACTTTGGTCGCGATGGCCTATAAGTATTCTGTCGGACAGCCATTTATTTATCCAGATAATTCCCTGTCTTACACTGCTAACTTCATGCGTATGATGTTTGCTACGCCTTGCGAAGATTACAAAATTAACCCTGTATTAGTGCGTGCTTTAGATCGCATCTTCACATTGCATGCAGATCATGAGCAGAATGCCTCCACATCGACAGTGCGTTTATGCGGCTCTTCCGGTACAAATCCATTTGCAGCCATCTCTGCAGGTATTGCTTGTTTATGGGGTCCAGCACACGGCGGCGCCAATGAAGCTTGCTTAGAAATGTTGAATGAAATTCAGGCTAATGGTGGCGTTGACAAGATTGGTGATTTTATTGCCCAGGTCAAGGATAAAAATTCAAGTGTTCGTTTGATGGGTTTTGGTCATCGTGTTTATAAAAACTTTGATCCTCGCGCGAAGTTAATGCGGGAAACTTGTTACGAAGTACTCAAAGAAATGGGTCTTGAGAATGATCCATTATTCAAGTTAGCGATGACTCTTGAGAAAATTGCTTTAGAAGATGAGTATTTCGTAAGCCGCAAACTCTATCCGAACGTTGATTTCTATTCTGGCATTGTTCAGCGTGCGCTAGGCGTTCCTACTGAAATGTTTACTTGCATCTTTGCTTTGGCAAGAACGGTTGGCTGGATTGCGCAGTGGGAAGAAATGATTACAGATTCAGAGTACAAGATTGGTCGTCCGCGCCAGCTGTATGTTGGGGAAACTTCACGAAAAGTGCCCGCCATTACTGCTCGTAAATAGTCGTCATAAAGGATTTTCATGTCGCGCACGCTTTACGATAAGTTATGGGATGACCACGTTGTTTATTCCGAGGGTGATGGCACTGCAACAATCTACATTGATCGTCAACTTCTGCATGAAGTTACGAGCCCCCAAGCCTTTGAGGGTTTAACAATCGCGGGTCGTCCTATTTGGCGGATCTCTGCAAATCTTGCGGTCTCAGATCATAACGTTCCTACGACAGATCGTTCCGAGGGAATTGCAGATCCTATTTCCAAGTTACAAGTCGATACCTTAGACAAAAATTGTGATGCCTTTGGGATCACACAATACAAAATGAACGATGCCCGCCAAGGGATCGTTCACGTCATTGGACCAGAGCAGGGCGCAACCCTTCCTGGAATGACGGTGGTTTGTGGTGATTCTCATACCAGCACTCACGGTGCTTTTGGTGCTCTGGCCTTTGGTATTGGCACCTCTGAGGTTGAGCATGTTTTGGCGACGCAAACTTTACTAATGAAAAAAAGTAAAAATATGCTGGTCAGAATAGATGGCAGATTGCAGCCGGGCTCTACTGCTAAAGATATTGTTCTTGCTGTCATTGGCAAGATTGGTACGGCTGGCGGCACGGGTTACACCATTGAATTTGCTGGTGAGGCTATTCGGAATCTATCAATGGAAGGTCGTATGACCATCTGCAATATGGCTATTGAAGCCGGAGCCCGCGCAGGCTTGATTGCAGTAGATGAAGTGACGATCGAATATATTCAGGGTCGCCCTTACTCGCCACAAGGAGAGTCTTTGCGTCATGCATTGCAGTATTGGCGCACCTTGCACTCTGACGTGGATGCCCAGTTTGATGCAGTTGTTGAGCTGCGCGCCGAAGAAATTGATCCTCAAGTTACCTGGGGTACTTCCCCTGAAATGGTGCTCTCCATTAGTGGCCGTGTACCTGATCCGGAGAAAGAGCGCGATCCTAATAAACGCTCAGCAATGGAAAGAGCGCTTGAATACATGGGCCTCAAGCCTAATACTCCCTTAAGTAATATTGCTGTTGATAAGGTATTCATCGGCTCTTGCACCAATAGTCGCATTGAAGACATCCGAGCAGCTGCCAAGGTTGTCGATCGTTTGGGTAAAAAAGTAGCCGCGAATGTAAAGCTGGCAATGGTTGTTCCAGGCTCTGGTCTTGTAAAGGCGCAGGCTGAGCGTGAGGGCTTGGATCGGGTGTTCAAAGCTGCTGGTTTTGAATGGCGTGAGCCTGGTTGCTCGATGTGTCTAGCGATGAATGCAGACCGGCTTGAACCTGGTGAGCGCTGTGCCTCCACTTCAAATAGAAACTTTGAGGGCCGTCAGGGTAATGGTGGTCGAACCCACTTAGTAAGCCCGGCAATGGCAGCAGCTGCCGCTATTGAAGGTCACTTTGTAGATATACGAAAAATTTCTTAAGGAATAACTATGTCGAAATCACTATCTCTGACGATGATCCAAAAATTAATGATCACCGCTACCGCAGGAATCATCTTGTCTGCCTGCGCAAATACGATGGAGGGGGTTGGAAAGGACCTTCAAACGATGGGTACATCTATGGGTGGAAATACTCAGCCAAATAACAACCAATCCCAAACAAAGGGTAAGGATGTTGTTGTTACGCCCGTTAAGTAAGCATCTGATTGATAGCTAGAAATTAAGTAAAGAGTATGGAAAAATTTACGATATACAAAGGATTGGTTGCCCCACTCAATCGTGAGAATGTGGATACGGATGCAATCATCCCAAAGCAGTTCTTAAAGTCGATTAAGAAGACTGGTTTTGGGCAAAATCTATTTGACGAGTGGCGTTACTTAGATCACGGTGAGCCAGGTCAAGATTGCACCAATCGACCTATTAATCCAGACTTTGTTCTCAATCAACCTCGCTACAAAGGGGCAGGCATTCTATTGGCTCGGAAAAATTTTGGTTGTGGAAGTTCTCGTGAGCATGCTCCGTGGGCCCTGGATCAGTTTGGCTTTAGAGCGATCATTGCACCCAGCTTCGCTGACATTTTCTACAATAATTGCTTTAAAAATGGTCTTTTACCCATAGTGCTGTCTGAGTTACAGGTCGATCATTTATTTAATGAGACATTGGCATTTACTGACTACCAGCTCACAGTTGATCTGCAGAACCAGAGTGTCGTCACCCCCGATGGAACTGCCTATAGCTTTGACGTCGCCCCCTTCAGAAAACACTGCCTTATCAATGGCTTGGACGATATTGGCTTAACTCTGCAACATGCAGATAAAATCAAGGCTTACGAAGCTGAGCGCATTCTTAAGATGCCCTGGCTAACAACACAACTGCCCTAGTTTTATTGAGTTAAGGTTCTCCCATGAAAATTGCAGTTCTCCCGGGCGATGGTATCGGTCCGGAAATCGTTGCTCAAGCCGTTAGAGTGCTCAGTGCACTTGGCTCCAAGTTTGACTTAGAAACGGCGCCTGTAGGCGGCGCTGCTTATGATATTTCTGGTCATCCACTGCCGCCTGCTACATTGGATTTGGCAAAAAGCGCTGACGCCATCTTGTTCGGAGCGGTTGGAGACTGGAAATACGACACGCTAGCACGCGAATTGCGTCCAGAGCAGGCGATTCTTGGCTTAAGAAAACATTTGGAATTATTCGCTAATTTCAGGCCTGCAATTTGTTATGACGAATTAACCGCTGCCTCTAGCTTAAAACCCGAGATTGTTGGTGGCCTCGATATCTTGATCATTCGCGAATTGAACGGTGATATTTATTTCGGTCAACCAAGGGGTATTCGTACATCTGAGTTGCCGTTATTTAAAGGCGCTCGTGAAGGTTTTGACATGATGCATTACAGCGAGCCTGAGGTAGAGCGTATCGGTCGAGTGGCTTTTGAAGCTGCCCGACTTCGCAGTAAAAAAGTGTGTAGTGTTGATAAGGCCAACGTCCTTGAAACTTCCCAGCTATGGCGTGAAGTGATGATTCGGGTTGGCAAAGACTATCCGGATGTAGAACTGTCACACATGTATGTCGATAACGCAGCCATGCAACTGGTTAAAGCACCCAAGGCTTTTGATGTGGTGGTAACAGGTAATCTGTTCGGAGATATTTTGTCTGATGAGGCTGCAATGTTAACGGGCTCAATAGGAATGCTGCCTTCCGCTTCATTGGATAAAAAAAACAAAGGCCTGTATGAGCCAAGTCATGGCTCGGCCCCTGATATTGCTGGCCAAGGGATTGCAAATCCACTGGCTACGATCTTATCGGCTGCAATGATGTTACGTTATTCATTAGGAATGCCTTCAGAGGCTGACCGCATTGAAGCAGCTGTGCAGAGTGTTCTTACTCAGGGCTTGCGTACTGCAGATATTCATACTGCTGGCACGCAAAAGGTATCTACCATTCAGATGGGTGATGCGGTAGTAGCAGCACTTTCCAAATAATACAATTTCATTAGATCGTTAATCATCATGTCAAATGCACCATTGGTAGGTTTAGTAGGCTGGCGCGGTATGGTCGGCAGTGTTCTCATGGAGAGAATGTTGGCCGAGAAAGATTTTGATTTGATCGAGCCGATCTTTTTTAGTACTAGCCAGGCAGGGGGTGATGTTCCGCTGTTAAACGGTATAAAAGTAACTAAAACTGAGAATGCTCTCCAAAGTGCAAATGATATTGCTGCTCTAGCCCGTTGCGATATTATTTTGACCTGCCAAGGCGGCGATTACACCAACGATATTTTCCCTAAATTACGCGCAGCTGGATGGCAGGGTCACTGGATTGATGCCGCTAGCGCTTTGCGCATGAGGGACGATGCAGTGTTAATTTTGGATCCAGTTAATCGTACTGTCATTGATAAAGCCTTAGCATCTGGTGGAAAAAATTGGATTGGAAGTAACTGCACCGTTAGCTTGATGATGATCGCCATGGGCGGTCTTGTGAAGGCTGATATGGTGGAGTGGATTAGCGCCATGACATATCAGGCCGCTTCAGGAGCTGGCGCTCAAAATATGCGTGAACTATTGTTGCAAATGGGCGCCTTGCGTGACAGCGTAGCAACGGAGCTGGCCGATCCCTCATCTTGGATTTTGGACATTGATCGCAAGGTAACGAAAACATTGCGCTCCACGGATTTTCCGAAACACAATTTTCGCAATACCGCTTTAGCGGGGAGCCTAATTCCCTGGATCGATGTTCCTGTTGAAAATGGTCAAACAAAAGAAGAGTGGAAGGGCGGAGCCGAATTTAATAAGATCTTGGGTCGCCCTGCATTTAGATCTGAAGGCAGCATTCCTGTAGATGGTTTGTGTGTCCGTGTGGGTGCAATGCGCTGTCATTCTCAGGGCTTAACTATTAAGCTTAAAAAAGATATTCCTCTAAAAGAAATTGAAGCAATTCTTGCAAACGATAATCCTTGGGTCAAGGTAGTACCGAATGATCGAGAAACAACAGAGCGTGAACTTTCTCCTGCGGCCGTTAGCGGAACCTTGACTGTACCCATTGGGCGCTTACATAAAATGGCAATGGGCCCAGAATACCTTGCTGCATTTACCGTTGGTGATCAGTTGCTGTGGGGTGCTGCTGAGCCATTGCGTCGCATGCTACGCATTCTTTTAGAGCGTTAATTCTGAAATGCCCCAATTGAGCTCTTTACGTCTTATCAATCTACTGGCTCTCATTTGGCTCAGTTGGTCATGTACTGCTGGGGCAATTTCATTGGGTGCGCCCAAGCTTTTCTCTAAGGCTGGAGAGCCTCTTAGAGTTGAATTTCCGATTAAAGTGGGAAGCGAAGAGCAGGCTGCATTAGCATCTTTGAGCGTTTTGATCTCTAGCAAGTCATCCTATGATCGCTTGGGTATTTCACAAAAAATACTTGAGTTGAATCCGCAAGCGATGATTTATCGTAATAAGCAAGAGCAGCTCATGGTTTTAGTTGAAACAGTGAGCCCCGTCCCCAATGCCGATGATCCATTTCTAGACTTGTTGGTAACTTTAAGTTGGTCGTCAGGAAGCATCACTAAAACCTACACTCTGCTTTTAGGTGATGCCCAGAAAATTACTGTTAAACCCGGTCAAACTGCGTCAGAAATAGCGTCCCAGTTAGCGCCTCAATTGGGCGGGACTAGTATTGATCAAACGATGCTGGCTCTTTTTAGAGCCAACCCAGACGCATTTGCAAGTGGAAGCATCAACCGCTTAGAGGCGGGTGCCGAGTTAGTAGTGCCAAGTCAAGCGTTATTACGTTCTATTAGCCCTGCTGAGGCCAATCAGTTCGCCGCTGAATCTAATGCCCGATGGCTAGCTGAGCGTGACTCGAGGAGCAATGCATTACCTTCTACTGTTGCTCCAAAAAATGCTGGTGATGAGCCAGTAAAAGATAGACTAAGAATTGGTTCAAATGCTCAGAGCAATTCTGATGAGCAACGATTTACTGAGGACCTGGTTGCGCAGGAAAAGGTTTTAGAGCAAACTCGCGCCAGAGTTGCTGAGCTAGAAAAAAATATTGCGGATTTACAGTTACTGCTAAACCAATCTAAAGAGAAATTAAAAAATCAATCTGGAGCCAATGACACATCTAGTGATATGGGTTTAGCGCCAGCTTTATTGACCTTATCGTTAATGATAGTTACCGCTTTGTTGCTTTGGTTCTTGGCTAAAAATGCCCGTCGCCAAGAGGCGCGTGATTTCTCTGGGCCTAATACTCAATCATCAAATACTCAATCATCAAATAATCTAGTCAATGAAGCATCTGGTACGCATGGCTTAATGCCAGAGCGTGCTAAAGCCCTATTTGCAGGGATTGATTTAGATCTATCCAGTAAACCCATTCAGACCATTGACCCCGATTCAAATCCGCTAGCAGATGCTTTGCGTGTGAAGTTAAATCTAGCTCGTGCCTATATAACGATCGAAGACTTTAACGCCGCTAAAAAATCGTTACATGAGATTGTGTCTATGGGCGCTACGATTGATCCTGTAATTGTGATCGAGGCGCAAGGTCTTTTGGCTCAGCTATCTCATCGCCAAAGTTAGACTTAGACTTAGATTTCAAGTAAAAAATGCGTATCGCCTTAGGTCTTCAATACGATGGCGCTCCTTACTCAGGGTGGCAGTCACAACTCAATCAAGATACAGTTCAGGACCGGCTAGAAAAAGCTATTACTGCATTTGTTGGGGTTGAGGGTACTGAGGGTGCGCCGCCTATTCGTGTAATTACTGCGGGTAGAACGGATACGGGGGTGCATGCCTTGGGTCAGGTTGTGCATTTTGATGTAGATGTTGTGCGTGAAGATTGGTCATGGGTGAGGGGGGTTAATGCTTTCTTGCCCGAATCTATTGTGGTGAATTGGGCTAAGCCTGTTCCGCCAGAATTTAGCGCTCGGTTTTCTGCGTATGAGCGCACTTATATTTATGCATTACATGCAAGCTCTTGCCGCTCTCCGATGACTGCATCTCGTGCAGGTTTTCTGATACTTCCCGCTAATCGTTGGTTTGATATTGATGCGATGAAACAGGCCTCAGAGTGCTTGATTGGTGAGCATGATTTCACCTCATTCAGATCCTCAGAGTGTCAAAGCAAGACCCCAATCAAGACGATGTATTCCATTGAGATAGTTTCAAGTGAACCATGGCTCTATTTCCGCATTAAAGGAAATGCCTTTTTGCATCACATGGTTCGGAATTTGGTGGGGAGTTTTTTGCAAATTGGGCTTGGTAAACAAGGTTCATCTTGGATGGCTGAGGTGCTTCAGGCGAAAGATCGCAGTGTCGCAGCCCCAACTTTCTCGCCCGCTGGCTTATATTTAGCTCAAATTAGCTATCCAGAGCAATTTCAGATACCTGAACCCTGGCTGAAGAATTCTTGGCTTCCAAGGGGCTTACTTTGATTTAAGGGCCCCATTGGCAGCTTTAAAGCGATATCATTTCTAACTATGGGCTTATTAAATAACTCTCCAGGCCGTACACGGGTCAAAATTTGCGGCATTCGGTCACCATCAGACATTGATGCAGCCGTTGCTGCCGGGGTTGATGCCATTGGATTTGTTTTTTATCCACCCAGCCCAAGGGCTGTTAGCCCAAATATTGCTGCCTCCTTGATTTCAAGGCTTCCAGCGGGGGTAGATGCAGTGGGATTGGTCGTTAATGCCTCTAAAGCTGAGATCGATGCCATTCGGGCGGCTACCACGATTACTTTATGGCAGTTTCACGGGGATGAGTCAGCCGCGGATTGTGAGCGCCTTTCTGAGGGTCAGCCTTGGATGAAAGCTGCTCGCGTGGGTCCCCAGTTCGCATTTGATGATTTTTCCCTACAATATAGGCAAGCAAATGCCCTTTTGCTCGATGCCCTAGTTGAGGGTTATGGTGGTGGGGGCATTCCCTTTGATTGGCAAGGAATACCACAAGCATGGATAAGCGCAAACGCGCCTCGGGTCGTTTTGAGTGGTGGATTGAACGTGCACAACGTGGGCGAAGCCATTGCTCGGCTCAAACCTTGTGCTGTTGATGTCTCTAGTGGCGTAGAAATCAGCAAGGGTATTAAAGATCACAACTTGATGAGAGAGTTTATCCAAGCAGTACGAGCAGCAGACGCTAGCTCATCATCCTAAATTTGTTGTAATTAATAACGAGGTATTTATGTACGATAAGCCAGACGCAAGAGGACACTTTGGTCCTTATGGTGGCGTATTTGTTTCTGAAACTCTCATGTTTGCTTTAGATGAGCTCAAAGCGGTCTATGCCAAATATCAATATGACCCTGAGTTTTTGGAGGAGTTTCACTACGAGCTGAAGCACTTTGTGGGTCGTCCATCGCCGGTCTATCACGCTAAGCGCTGGAGTGAAATGCTTGGTGGTGCACAGATTTACTTAAAGCGTGAAGATTTAAATCATACTGGCGCTCACAAAATTAATAATGTGATCGGCCAAGCGATGTTAGCTAAGCGCATGGGCAAGCCGCGCATTATTGCCGAGACAGGGGCGGGCCAACATGGCGTAGCCACGGCAACAATCTGTGCGCGCTTTGGTTTAGATTGCACTGTATATCAAGGCTCTGTGGATGTTGCCCGTCAGGCGCAAAATGTCTTTCGGATGAAGCTATTGGGAGCAAATGTAGTTTCAGTAGAGTCTGGGACTAAAACACTTAAAGATGCTCTGAATGAAGCAATGCGTGATTGGGTTACTAACGTTGACGATACCTTTTACATTATTGGTACCGTTGCTGGCCCGCATCCCTATCCCATGATGGTGAGAGATTTTCAGAGTGTGATCGGTGAGGAATGTAAGGTGCAAATGCCCGAACTCACAGGACGTCAGCCTGACTACGTCATGGCTTGTGTTGGCGGTGGATCCAATGCGATGGGTATTTTTTATCCCTACATTGACTTTCCACAAGTTCAATTAATTGGTGTTGAGGCTGCTGGTCATGGCTTAAATACCGGCCTGCATTCTGCCGCACTATGTGTTGGAAAGCCAGGCGTGTTGCATGGTAATCGCACCTACTTATTGCAAGATGAAAATGGTCAGATATCAGAGACCCATTCAGTGTCAGCTGGTATGGACTATCCAGGTGTTGGTCCCGAGCATGCATGGCTAAAGGATTCAGGTCGTGCAGGTTATGTAGCAGTGACCGACGAAGAGGCTTTGAAAGCATTTCATGACTGCTGTCAAATTGAGGGCATTATTCCTGCCTTAGAGTCCGCACATGCGATTGCTTACGCTTGTAAATTAGCCCCGACACTTTCCAAAGATAAAACAATCTTGGTCAATTTATCTGGTCGCGGTGATAAAGACATGCATACCGTTGCTCAAGCAACAGGCTCTGAAGGCTAAGCCTTTTTCTCTATACAAACGAACTGCGTATTCCCATGTCAAAAATTAGTGCCGTATTAAATCAGTTAAAAATCGATGGTAAAAAAGGGCTCATTCCTTTTATTACTGCTGGCGATCCCCAGCCTGGCTTAACAGTAGAGTTAATGCATGCATTAGTCAGAGGCGGGGCTAACGTCATTGAATTGGGCGTTCCTTTTTCTGATCCTATGGCTGATGGGCCAGTTATCCAGAGATCTTCTGAGCGGGCACTTTCTCAGGGCGTCACATTGCATAGCTGCCTTGAAATGGTCAAAGAGTTTCGTAAGCTCGATTCAGAAACGCCGGTTGTTTTGATGGGCTACGCAAACCCAGTAGAGCAAATGGGTGCAGAGCGTTTTGCTAATGAAGCTAAGGCTGCCGGTGTAGACGGCGTGTTGATTGTGGATTATCCGCCTGAAGAGTGCGTTGATTTTGCGTCACGAATGCGTGTTGCCGGTGTAGACCCTATTTTTTTACTGGCACCGACTTCATCGCTTGAGCGCATTAAGGATGCTGCAAAAATAGCTTCTGGCTATATTTATTACGTGTCCATGCGCGGTGTTACTGGATCGTCGAACCTAAACACTGCCGATGTTGCCAGTAATATCCCCAAAATCCGAGAGGCTACTTCCATACCGATTGCGGTCGGGTTTGGTATCAGCGATCCAGAAAGCGCGCGAATAGTGTCTAAAACAGCAGATGCAGTGGTTATTGGCAGTCGAATTATTCGACTTTTAGAGGATTCACCCCCAGGTCAGGCAGTACAATCGCTTGAAGCTTTTATACGCGAAATTCGCGTTGCCTTAGATAGTTAACGTACTGGATAGTGAAGAATGTATGAGCTGGATCGATAAATTATTACCCCCTCAAATTCAGCATACTGATCCCGCTAATCGCAAATCAGTTCCCGAAGGTTTATGGGTCAAATGCCCTAGTTGTGAAACTGTTCTTTACAGTACTGACATTGAGGCCAACCTATCGGTTTGCCCTAAATGTAGTCATCACATGCGCATTGGTGCGCGTCAACGACTGGATGGCCTACTTGACCCTAAGGGCCGATACGAAATTGGGGCAGATATTTATCCCATGGATCCCTTGAAGTTCAAAGATTCAAAAAAATATACTGATCGTCTGAAAGAGGCAAGTGATGCCTCCGGCGAATCTGAGGCACTGATTGTGCTTGGTGGAAAAATTGAGGAAATCCCCGTTGTTGTTGCCTGTTTTGAATTTCAATTTATGGGTGGCTCAATGGGCTCCGTTGTTGGTGAGCGTTTTGCGAGAGGTGCTCAAGAAGCAATCGCAAAGAAATGTGCCTTTATATGTATTGCCGCTACCGGTGGTGCACGTATGCAAGAAAGTTTACTTTCTCTTTTTCAGATGGCTAAAACCAATTCAATGTTGACGCTCTTATCTAAAAAAGGCTTACCCTATATCAGTGTCTTGACCGATCCCACTATGGGTGGAATCTCTGCTAGCTTTGCCTTTATGGGTGATGTTGTGATGGCAGAGCCAAAAGCATTAATTGGTTTTGCTGGGCCTCGCGTAATCGAGCAAACTGTACGTGAAAAATTGCCTGAAGGATTTCAACGGTCTGAGTTTTTAATGCAAAAAGGAGGCATCGATATGATCGTCGATCGACGCCAAATGCGCGGAGAAATCGCGCGCTTGCTAGCGCTATTACAGCGCTTACCTGAGCCGGTCGCCTCTGTCAGTGCAGCCGTTTAAAGTACTTGAGTACCGCACACCAAGCCCCATTATTGTTCTCTAGCTTAGAGGCTTGGCTCAGCCATCTTGAAACTGCCCACCCCATGGGTATTGACATGGGACTTGATCGTATTAATCGGGTCAAAAGTGCACTTGGGCTTGTTTTTAGCTGCTCAGTAATCACTGTTGCCGGTACAAATGGCAAGGGCTCTACCTGCGCATTTTTGGAAAGCATCCTTCTGTGCTCTGGTTACAGGGTGGGTTGCCATACCTCACCCCATTTATTGGTCTTTAATGAACGTGCTCGTCTTAATGGTGAAGTTGTAAAGGATGCTCTTTTGCTTGAGCACTTTGCTGCAGTTGAAAAAGCGCGAGTGAGCTTGGTAGATGCCCCCACATTAACGTATTTTGAATTTACAACTTTAGCCATCATGCACTTGTTTGCAAAGGCCAATCTCGATATAGTCATCCTCGAAGTGGGTATGGGCGGACGTTTAGATGCTGTCAATATTGTGGATGCTGACTGTGCCATCGTGACCAGCATTGATATTGATCATGCAGATTTTTTAGGGTCAACTAGAGAAGCAATTGGACTTGAGAAGGCTGGTATTTTTCGCTCAGGTCAAATCGTTGTTTGTGGAGATCCCATGCCACCTGAGTCGTTGATTCACTATGCAGATAAGTTAGGCTGTGATTTATGGTTACAGGGAAGGGACTATAACTTTCAAGGCGATAAGCAGCAGTGGGGCTGGGCAGGGCGTGAAAAGCGCTTTAGTGGATTGGGCTATCCAGCTTTACGGGGCGCGAATCAGATTCTGAACGCCTCTGCTGTGATAGCTGCATTAATGGCTCTGCATCAGCGTCTACCGGTTAGCGCCCAAGATATTCGGAATGGCTTCGCTCTTGTTGAATTACCAGGTCGGTTTCAGGTTTTACCAGGCCAGCCAACCATAGTATTAGACGTAGCTCACAACCCACATGCTGCTGCAACGTTAGGGCAGGGCTTGGATAAGATGGGCTTTCATCCTTATACCTACGCTATTTTTGGGGCCATGGCCGACAAAGATATTGGCGGCGTGATTAAACCGTTGTTAGGCAGCATTGATTTTTGGTTTTGCACTGATCTACCCACAGCCAGAGCTGCGAGTGCTGTAGTTTTAGCCGAGAAACTTCAAGGCCTCGGCGTTTTAGCTCAAAACGGAACTGATGGAGGTATTGAGTGCTTCCCAAACCCTGCTGCCGCGTATCAAAAAGCCCTCTCGAATGCGGGTGAAGGTGATAGAATAGTAGTCTTCGGATCTTTCTATACAGTAGCCGGTGTAATGGCTTACCGAAATAACCAGGCCCATTGACCCATGATTCGTTTATCGAGATTTTTTAAGCGAAACCCAGAGACTGAGGAGTTCGACAAAGCCTCAGAGCTTGGCCGACGCTCTTCGAAAAGAATCGCTCCACGTAGTTTCCAGCGCGCTCAAGAAAATGAAGCCTTAGCATTTACTGAGGATCCAGAGCGCCAGCGTGCTCGTCATCGTTTGATCGGTGCAGCAGTACTAGTACTCATTGCGGTCATTGCACTTCCTCGTATCTTAGACAGTAAGCCCAAGTTAAACAGTAACGATATCGCCGTAAATATTGTCACTAGCCTTCCCGTCATCAGTGCGGCGCCTGAAGACACGTTAAATCCAGCTTTGCTAGATTCTGCTGTCAAGGGCAAGCAATCGTCAGCATCAAAAGAGCCGGGGGCTTTCATGCCTTCACCAGAAACAAAGCCTGCTCCAGCACAAAGTAAATCTAGCTCAATAGGGCTAATTGCTGGCGAAGAGGTGGTTCCAGCATCAAATTTGAAGGCAAAAAGTGAAGAGCCTGTTAAAAAGTCCTCCGCTACTGGTAAGTTTGTTATCCAGATTGGTGTCTTCGCATCAGAAGAGCGCGCAAAAGGTTGGATTGCAAAAATGAAAGCTCAGAACATCCCAAATTACGTGCTCAATAAAACAGGTGCCGATGGCGTCAAATTATATGTTTTAAGGGCTGGCCCTTTTGCAGATAAAGATGCGGCTGAAGCTGCAGAGAAAAAAGTAAAAGAGATGGGGCTTTCACCGAGACTTGTTGAGGTTGGCGCACCTTAATGGAAATAATCTCCACCTTGCATTTAACTACGGTGGATTATTTCACCTTAGTTGTTCTGCTGCTTTCTGCGCTGGTGGGTATTTCCCGCGGTCTTTTCAAAGAGGTTTTGGCTCTCGCATCTTGGTTTGTTGCTGCATGGGTCGCCTATCACTACGCCAACTATTTAGCAACCGAGTGGCTATCAACTTTTCATATGGAAGAATTGCTTAGTTTGGGCGTTGGTTTCATCATTTTATTTATTTTGTCTTTGGTGCTATGTGGAATTATCGGCGGCGTCATTCAGAAAATTATTTTGTCAGTGGGGCTAAGTCTGACTGATCGTTTCTTAGGCCTTATCTTTGGCTTGGTTCGCGGTGCTTTGATCGTAGTGGTAGCGGCTACGTTAGCGGCGCTTACACCCATTCCTCAAACGATGGCTTGGCAAAAAGCGTTAACTCGTCCTGCAATTGAAATGGCAACTGGCTTGATCAAAGGATGGCTGCCTGCTGATTGGGCGAAGCAACTGGGTGATGCTGTACCCAAAGTAATTCCAACATTGACACCTTCTTTAACAATAGGGATATAGGCTTATGTGCGGCGTTATCGGAACTGTTTCCCACTCCCCTGTTAATCAACTCATTTATGACGCCTTGTTGCTTTTGCAACATCGTGGCCAAGATGCGGCCGGTATGGCCACCATGAATGGCAATTCTTTTACGATGCACAAGGCCAATGGTTTAGTGCGAGATGTCTTTAGAACGCGCAATATGCGCAGTCTCGTCGGGAGCGCTGGTATTGGTCAGGTTCGTTATCCAACAGCTGGCTCGGCTAGTAGTGAAGAAGAAGCCCAACCATTTTATGTCAGTGCGCCTTATGGCATTATTTTGGCGCATAACGGCAACCTCACCAATGCTCCAAGTCTGCGTGTTGAAATGGCCTATCGAGATCGTCGGCATATCAACACGAACTCTGACACTGAGGTGTTGTTGAATGTATTAGCTGATGAGCTTCAAAAAGAAACCAATAGTGCCGCGCTTGATGAGGGCGCAATGTTCAATGCAGTAACTCAATTAACGAAGCGGGTTAAGGGTTCCTATGCCGTTGTTTCTTTAATTGCCGGCTATGGTTTATTGGCATTTCGGGATCCATTTGGAATACGGCCTTTGTGTATTGGTCGTATTGACACTAGCAAGGGCCCAGAGTGGATGGTTGCCTCAGAGTCTGTGGCACTTGAAGGTCTTGGCTTTACATTCGTCCGTGACGTTAATCCTGGTGAAGCAATTTATATTGATCTGGATGGTAATTTCTCTGCGCGTCAATGCGTACCTAACGCCGTACTCACGCCTTGCATCTTTGAATATGTCTATATGGCACGTCCAGACTCCACCATTGATGGGGTGACCGTTTATAACGTTCGGATGCGCATGGGAGACTACCTTGCCGAGAAAATTCGTAAAGAAACCAATGTCGACGAAATTGATGTAGTG
Organism: Polynucleobacter sp. TUM22923; assembly: GCF_030295705.1. Lineage (NCBI taxonomy): Bacteria > Pseudomonadati > Pseudomonadota > Betaproteobacteria > Burkholderiales > Burkholderiaceae > Polynucleobacter > Polynucleobacter sp. TUM22923. The sequence continues at coordinate 892,733 of NZ_AP027274.1, read as the reverse complement.
ATGCCTATCCCTGACTCTAGTCGTCCAGCTGCAATGCAAGTCGCCAAGCGCTTGGGTGTAGATTATCGCGAAGGGTTCTTTAAAAATCGTTATATAGGCCGCACTTTCATCATGCCAGGCCAAGCCGTTCGCAAAAAGTCAGTGCGCCAAAAGCTCAATGCCATGCGCATTGAATTTAAAGATAAAACAGTATTAATCGTAGATGACTCTATTGTTCGCGGAACAACTTCGTTTGAAATTGTGCAAATGGCACGTGAATCAGGGGCTAAAAAAGTGATTTTTGCCTCTGCTGCACCTCCAGTGCGGTTTCCGAATGTATACGGTATCGACATGCCAACCCGGAGTGAGTTGGTGGCCTACGGACGTACAGATGAAGAAATTAACAAAATGATTGGCGCCGATCAATTGATCTATCAAAGCGTCGAGGACATGAAGCAAGCCGTAATGGACATCAATCCGAATATTCAGCATTTTGAAGCCTCCTGTTTTGATGGTCACTACGTCACTGGTGATATCAATGATTCATATTTAGATGCTTTAGAGGCCGCTAGAAATACCTCAGAGGCAAAAGCCGACCGTCAGCGCGACTCTAGCGACTTTGCACGTTCGCAGCTGCACTTGCATTTGGCTACGGAAGACTAAAAGCAGGCCTTAAATTGCCCCCGATATTTCCATCTGGGGCAATTCTTCAATTCGGTGTCAAAATAAGGGTATGAAAAGCAAAACTACCCGAGCAAAGCCTGATTTATCAAAACTGGCAATAGAAACCCTAGCGGTTCGTGCCGGTACCCGTCGCACCGCTGAATACCAAGAGCATTCAGAGGCGATGTTCTTAACGTCCAGTTTCTGCTTTGATAGCGCTGAACTTGCAGCGGATGGGTTTGCTCATGCAGATCAGGGTTTTATTTATTCCCGTTTCACCAACCCAACTGTCAGTATGTTTCAAGATCGCTTAGCGGCACTAGAGGGGGGTGAGGCTTGTATCGCCACCTCTTCAGGTATGGCTGCTATTTTGACCTTGGCAATGGCTCATCTTCAATCTGGTGACCACGTGGTTTGTTCGCGTTCTGTATTTGGGGCCACCATTCAGTTATTCACCAACATCATGGGTCGCTTTGGCATCACCACAACTTATGTCGACCTCACTGATACTAAGGCATGGCAAAGTGCTGTCCAAGCAAATACCAAATTATTTTATTTAGAAACACCATCCAATCCTTTAACGGAGATCGCAGATATTAAAGCGATTTCTAAGATCGCTAAAAAAGCAAATGCGTTATTTGCTGTTGACAATTGTTTTTGTACACCTGCGTTACAAAAACCACTGGCACTAGGTGCAGATATTGTGATTCATTCCGCTACAAAATATTTGGATGGACAAGGGCGTGTTGTTGGTGGAGCGATTGTGGGCAGCAAAGACTTTATTATGGGTAAAGTGTTTCCGTACGTGAGAACGGCTGGCCCTACGTTATCTGCATTTAATGCATGGGTTTTTCTAAAGGGCTTAGAGACTCTTGACTTGCGTATGAGGCAGCAAAGCCAAAATGCGCTAGCTATAGCGCAGTGGCTAGAAAAGCAGCCTGGTGTTGAGCGTGTCTATCATCCCGGATTAAAATCGCATCCCCAATATGCCCTAGCCAAGCGCCAGCAGAAAGCGGGCGGGGCGATCTTGTCTTTCACTATGAAGGGCGGAAAAAAAGCGGCCTTCAAATTAATTAATCAAACAAAGTTGTGCTCTATCACTGCTAATTTAGGGGATACGAGAACCACTATTACGCACCCAGCTACCACCACGCATTGCAGGGTGAGTCCAGAAGCGCGTAAAGCTGCAGGCATTACCGATGGCCTGGTCAGAATTGCTGTGGGACTTGAGAATATTGTGGACCTGAAGAATGATCTTGTTGGTGGCTTGAAGAAATAAATCAGTGGGTTTTTTAGATGCCACTGATTTTTGGAATGCTCGGTTTAATAAACCAGAGTTTATCTTCGGCCTTGAGCCCAATGAGTATTTAGTTCAGCAAAGTAATGCCCATCTGACAGCTGGTCAGAAAATCCTCTGCATCTCTGATGGTGAAGGGCGCAATGGTGTGTGGCTCGCCAAGCAAGGAATGCGCGTTACTGGGTTTGATGTTTCAGATATTGCCTTGGCTAAAGCAAGGCAATTTGCGCTGGAAAGCAAAGTCACTGTTCAGTACAGTCTGTGCGATACCGATAGTTTTGATTGGGTTAAGGATAACTATGATGCGGTTGCGGGCATCTTTATACAATTTGCCGATCCAGAAATGCGTGCACGTATTTTCAAACAGGTTTACCAAGCTCTAAAACCAGGTGGCATTTTTATTCTTCAAGGTTATACGCCCAAGCAGTTGGAATACAAAACAGGCGGCCCCTCTTTAATGGAGCACCTTTATACCGAAGAGATGATTCGTGAACTTGCGAGTGATTTTGAAATTCTAGATTTATGTTGTTATGAAAAATCACTTTCAGAAGGCGCCAGACATAGCGGTATATCTGCCTTACTAGGCTTGGTAGCCAAAAAGATTTAGCTCCTAAGTCGATTCTTGAAAGCGGCGCGGGTCGTTAATAGGGCGCAGCGGCATGATGTGAATTTGCTTGGCATCCATTTCAATCTGCATGAGGCTATCTACCCTCATGTCTAGGCGCTTTATTTCGGCAGTAGACGCTTCCCAGGTAATTCGGATTTCACTATTTTCTATGCGCAATTGAATGACAGCAATTTGCCCAAGGCTACTTATTTCTTCAACGATAGCAGCGATGCCGGTCTTCGAAGATTCGCGGTGCAGGCTTAAGCCACTTTGGGGGATAACCCAGGCAACCTGTGAATGAGGAGGGATCTTTCCTTTATCCACAACAGAAAATAATTGATTACATCCATCCCAGGACAGTTCACCCGAGTTGAATTTTCCTTGAAATATATTGCTGATACCGACTAGCTCTGCAACACGAGAGTTTCTGGGTTTAGTAAATAATGTTTGTGGCGCAGCAGTTTGTAAGCCAATACCTTGATCGATCACGGTAATGCGATCAGCTAATAAATCAGCCTCTCGCAAATCATGAGTCACCAATAGCATGGGAATATTTAAATCGATGCGTATGTCAGCCAGCGTCTTATATAAGCCCAAGCGTGTTGGTGTATCTATGGCGGAAAAAGGTTCGTCCAGCAAGAGGATTGACGGTTTTCTTGCTAATGCCCTAGCCAAACCTACTCGTTGCTGTTGTCCGCCGGATAGTTGGTGGGGCATGCGTTTAGAAAGCTGCCCAATACCCATACGCTCTAACCATTGGGCAGCAAGCTGCTTGCGTCTCGCAGCTGTTAACTCGATATTTTGCAGGGCGATGATGACATTATTTAATGCAGATAAGTGTGGAAAGAGGGCGTATTGCTGAAACAGAAATCCACAGCAGCGATCCTTAGCGGCAAGTGAACTGTCAACTCGGCCTGCACGATCAGTACTCAACCAAATTTGATCATTGCATTCAATATTTCCAGTTGCCGCCTGATTCAGTCCGGCGATCGTTCTTAAGATGGTCGTTTTACCACTCCCGGAGGGCCCCACAAGAGCATGCACTTCTCCAGGCGCACACTCTAAAGTAATTTGTAGGAAAACTGGCGCAGTTTGATTAATTTTGACTTTGAGCATTACCTCGCTCCGTGATGGTGAGGCTGACTTCGTCCAAGAACGCCATACGATATGGCAATCGCAATTAAAGAGATGCTTAACAGCAGGAGGGCTAATACTCCCGCGCCGGATGTGTCAAAACTCTGAACTCGGTCATAGATAGCAATAGAGGCTGTTTTTGTTTCCCCGGGTATGGCGCCACCAACCATGAGGATCACCCCGAATTCTCCTAGGGTATGGGCAAAGGTAAGGACAGCTGCATTGGTGATTCCCCTCCAAGAGAGAGGCAGCTCTATCAAGTAAAAGATTTGCCATTCGCTTAAACCGCTCACCTGTGCTGCCTCACGAATTTCTGGGTTGATCGCTTCAAAAGCCCGCTGGATTGGCTGTATAGCGAAGGGGATGTTTACCAGTAGGGAGGCAATCAAGATGCCTGTAAAGGAAAAAACCATTGGTACGCCAAATAGTGTTTGGTTACTAAAGCTAACTAAAAAATAGTAACCAAGTACGGTTGGGGGAAGAACTAAGGGCAAGGCAAGGGCGGCTTCGATCCAAACTCTACCTGTTTGCATTCTGACTAGGCGGTGTGCGACCCAGATCCCAAGGGGCAGCATGATCGCTACGGTCCAAAAAGACAGCTTCAGAGAAAGGAGGATTGCTTGGATGTCCATCAGTTTGGATTGTATTGGCTTTAGGGTTTGCCACTATAGAACTATTGCAAGTCAAGGTGTTTAATATGCATAAATACGCACATACACATACGTACATATAATCATTTTTAATGAATCTAAAGTCAAAAGTTCAAAAAGCCACAAAAGATCTCTCGCCAGAGGCAATGGAGATTATCTTTACGAGGGTTGCTGAGTACTTTTCAGTACTGTCTGAGCCATCACGCCTACGCATTATGTATGCCGTCTGTAGCGGAGAAAAATCAGTATCGCAAGTACTGGAACTCTGTGGCACCAGTCAGGCAAATGTCTCGCGCCATTTAGCCGCCTTGCATCAAGCAGGAATTTTATCTAGGCGAAAAGAGGGCGTTACTGTTTTTTACTCTATTCAGGACAGTGCAACCCTAGAGATGTGTCAAACAGTTTGCGCAAAAATTGCTGAGAGTTTGCACTAGTTGCGTTGTAATTACTCAATTTATAAAAATCAAATGACCAAAAAACACTTCGAAATTAGTAAGCAAGATATTCACCTTGTGGAAAAGCCTAGTCATCGCGCACGTTTAGTAAAAGCTCCAGAGCATTTTGTACCGCAGAGCTTGATTGCTGAAATTAATTCGGACGGCCTTGATGAAAATCGTCGTGGATTTCTGCGCAAGGGCTTTATGTCTGCCTTAGCTGGTACCTCAGCCGGTCTTGCTGCGCCGTTTGCCTTTGCTTCTGGCGAGGGTGATCCTGCAATTTTAGAGAAGCAGGAGTGGCAAACTACATTAGGAAAAAATGTAGCAACTATGCCTTATGGGATTCCATCGATCTACGAGGCGAACCTCATTCGACGTGAGTCACCGGGCCTCACTCGAGTATCTGCCGCATCGGTAGCTTTCACCCCATTACAAGGGCTGTTTGGAACGATTACTCCGAATGGTTTACATTTTGAGCGTCATCATCAGGGTTGGTATAACTTGAACCCTGAGACCCATCGTTTAATGGTAAATGGTCTAGTGAAGAATCCACGTGTTTTTACGATGAATGATTTGATGCGCCTGCCTTCAGTATCACGTACGCACTTTATTGAATGCGGCGCGAACACGGGGTTGGAGTGGGGCAACGTAGCTGTACCTACGGTTCAGTACACCCATGGCATGCTTTCTTGCTGCGAATTTACCGGCGTACCTCTATCTGTCCTCCTGCAAGAATGTGGCGCAGATTTGAAAAAAGGGAAGTTCCTCTTAGCTGAGGGTGGCGATGGGTCGGGCATGACTCGTACTATTAATTTAGACAGTGCCTTAAATGACACGATTGTTGCTTGGGCCATGAATGGCGAAATGTTGCGCCCAGAAAATGGCTTTCCACTGCGCTTAGTTGTGCCTGGTGTTCAGGGCGTTAGTTGGGTGAAATGGCTGCGTCGTCTAGAAGTTGGTGATATGCCATGGAATTCGAAAGATGAAGCTGTTCACTATATTGACTTGATGCCTAATGGAGAGCACCGTCAATTTACTTCTGTTCAAGAATGTAAATCTGTTATTACAACGCCATCCGGTGGCCAGCAATTGCTAGACAAAGGTTTTTATAATGTCAGTGGCATGGCCTGGTCTGGTCGTGGCAAAGTCAAGCGGGTAGATGTGTCATTTGATGGAGGTAACAATTGGCGCACAGCTCGTCTAGAGACGCCTATTCTCACAAAATCAATTACCCGATTTAACATCGACTGGGTCTGGGATGGCTCACCCGCGATCTTACAATCCAGGGCGGTAGATGACACTGGATACATCCAGCCATCTATCAAGACTTTGCGTGATGTTCGTGGTACTCGATCCATCTATCACAACAATGCGATCCAGTCCTGGAAATTAGATACTAATGGTGAGGTTAGCAATGTTCAAGTTGGCTAAATTAAAAACCCATCTAGGGTTAGCAGCACTCCTTTTAGTGCATTCTCATTGGAGCTTTGCCCAGTCGGACAGTACCAAATTTTCCGGCATTGGAAGAGTGGCTACCCCCGCCGAAGTGGCTGCTTGGGATATTGATGTCCGTCCCGACTTTAAGGGTTTGCCTAAAGGATCTGGCTCTGTAGAAAAAGGCCAGGTAATTTGGGAGGCTAAATGTGCCAATTGTCACGGCACCTTTGGTGAGTCTAATGAAATCTTCACTCCCATTGCTGGCGGCACAAGCAAAGAAGACATTAAGAATGGTCGTGTTGCGTCTCTAAATGATATGAAGCAGCCACAGAGAACGACTTTGATGAAGGTTTCTACGGTTTCAACCTTATGGGATTACATCTATCGTGCAATGCCTTGGAACGCGCCAAGATCCCTCTCACCAGATGATACTTATGCCTTAGTCGCCTTTATCCTCAGTCTTGGGGAAATCGTTCCTGATGACTTTGTGTTGGGTAACGCCAACATTGCTGGGGTAAAAATGCCCAACCGAAATGGCATGACCACAAAGCACGGAATGTGGACTGTTACTGGAAAACCAGACGTCAATGGCAGCAAATGTATGCAGAACTGCGTTCCTTTTGTACAGATCGGCTCGACCTTGCCTGGTTTTGCTAGAGATGCTCATGGCAACATCGCTGACCAAAATCGTACTTATGGGCCTTACCGAGGCGCAGATACCACTAAGCCACCTATCAGCGCTTTACCCAGCTCAAGTGGTCTAGCGATCATTTCTGCCGCTCAGGCCAGCCCAGCCGCACCTAAAAGCCCGTCTTCGCTATTTAAAAGCGAAAATTGCTCTGCCTGTCATGCTTTGAGCTCCAAATTAGTTGGCCCCTCCATCACGGAAGTAGCGAAAAAGTATGAAGGCCAAAGCGGGGCCCAGGAGAAGCTTATGACAAAGGTCAAAATGGGTGGGGCAGGCGTTTGGGGTGCCATTCCGATGCCTGCGTATGCTCAACTATCAGATGATGATCGCAAGGCCTTGGTGTCTTGGATGCTATCCGGGGGTAAATAAGTAGCTGGTGCGCCAATATTGCACGCTGTTTTGGTGCAAAATGGGCTTTATGTAGTTGTGGATCAGGATCAGGATCAAAATCATTAAAGGAGTTTTTATGAATCAGCAGCGTCGCAGTCTAATGAAGTATTCAGCAGTATTTGGTCTGATGGCCTCAACCGGCCTCATTAGCTTAGCCCAAGCTCAAGAGTGGAATAAAGCGGCTTTTGAGGGCAAGAGCTTAGATGATGTTTTTAAAATCTTAGGCGCATCTGGTGCAGATAAATCTGCTGCGGTTACTTTGGTGGCCCCTGATATTGCCGAGAATGGTGCTGTAGTGCCCGTGAGTATTAACACCACCTTAAAAGCAGAGCAAATGGCTATTCTGGTTGAAAAAAATCCAAGTGCTTTAGCTGCACAGTTTTTTATACCTGCTGGAACAGACGCATTCGTGACTACACGTATGAAGATGGGTCAGACTTCTAACGTCTATGCCTTAGTCAAGGCTGACGGCAAATGGAATATGGCTGTTAAAGAAGTCAAGGTAACGCTTGGTGGTTGCGGTGGCTAACACCATCTAAGTTGCTAATCATTCAATTAATTTATTTAGAGTAAAAGAGGAACCAAATGGCTGATCCAATGCGCGTAAGAGCTGCAGAAAACGGTGGCACTGTTGATGTAAAGATTTTGATGAAGCACGACATGGAGTCGGGGCAGCGCAAAGATGCTTCTGGTAAAACCATTCCAGCATGGTTTATTAGCACTATCACTGTGTCCGCAAATGGCAAGAATGTATTTGGCGGCCAATTTGGCCCAGCCGTTTCTAAAGACCCATTTTTGAACTTTAAGTACAAAGGTGCAAAAGGCGACAAGATTGTTGTTAACTGGGTTGATAGTAAGGGCGATAAGCGCACGGATGAAGCAACTGCTTCTTAATTGTTTTGAAAGGGTTGCTCATGCAACGTAAATTGACATTAGTGCCAGCATCTTGCTTGCTTGCAGCTTTATTATTAACGGCGAGTTCAGTTTGGGCGCAAAAAAGTGCTACAGACGATATTGCAAAATATCGCGAGATGATTGCAGATGGCAACCCTTCAGAGTTGTATGAGGCGGCTGGCGAAGAATTGTGGAAGAAGCCAGCTGGACCCAAAAATGCAACGCTTGAAAAGTGTGATCTAGGATTGGGTGCCGGCGTGGTTAAGGGTGCTGCTGCCCAGTTGCCACGATATTTTAAAGACACTAATAAGGTGCAAGATCTAGAATCTCGTCTGATGACCTGTATGCAGGTAATTCAGGGGCGTGATCCGCAGGAAATGATTGATGCTCCTTTTCAGAAGGGCCCCAAAAAAGACATGGAGGCCATTGTTGCTTACGTAGTTACTTTGTCTAAAGGTGACAAAATTAAAGTGAGCACCGCGCATCCTAAGGAAAAAGAAATGTATGACCTTGGTAAGCGTGCGTTCTTCTATCAAGGCGGTCCAATGGATTTCTCCTGCGCCTCTTGTCATGCCGAAACTGGGAAGCGCATTCGACTTCAAGATCTTCCCAATATTACCGAGCAAAAAGGAGCGGCTTTGGGTTGGGGTTATTGGCCTGCCTACCGCGTTTCGAGTGGACAATTCTGGACAATGCAGCAGCGTCTAAATGATTGCTTCCGTCAACAGCGTTTCCCATTCCCTATCTATGGGTCTGACGTTACCGTAGCTTTGTCTATGTACATGGCCAAGAATGCGAATGGCGGAACTGTCGAGACACCTGGTCTTAAGCGTTAATAGAGAGTTGATAAAGATTATGAAAATGTCCCATATGAAAAAAATCTTAGCCGCTACCGGCTTTATCTTGCTCTCTGGCTTAATAAACACTACTGCTCTTGCGCAACAAAAAAATGATCCCAAGTTTAATAAACTGATGCAGGATAGTTTCAGGGCTGAAGGTATTGCGGGTCTTGACCGCATTGTGCAAGATGAAACGCAAAAATTTTGCTCTGACCCTGTTTTTTCTAATAGCAAGCAAGGCGCAGCAATGCGTGAAAAAATCCAGAAGATCAATATGGCAACTATCAAGCAGCCTGCTGATGGAAAATATATTGGTGACTGGAAAAAAGGGGAAGCAACTGCTCAAAGTGGTCGCGGTGCAACTTGGTCTGATAAGGCTGACACTGTTGTTGGCGGTGGATGCTACAACTGCCACCAAATTGATCCTAAAGAAGTTTCCTATGGAAATATTGGCCCCTCTCTCACAGGCTATGGAAAATTACGCGGTTACTCGCAAGAGATCGTGACGTATACATGGAATCGAATTAATAATTCTAAGGCCTATAACGCTTGTAGCAATATGCCGCGTTTTGGTCACTTCAAACTCTTAAATGAGCAACAGATGCAAGATGTCATGGCTTTACTTCTTGACCCAGCCTCTCCAGTTAATCAATAAATCTCAGTAAACATCAAGAAAACAGGCCGAAAGGCCTGTTTTAACAAGGAAACTACTATGTCTCTCAATCGCCGTGAATTTTTACAGGCTCTTGCAATTGCATCAGCTGGTGGGATGAGTTTGCAGTCTAATTTCGCAATCGCGCAAAGTACGGCCAAAAATTTCTATGATTTACCAAAATTTGGTAATGTCCATTTTCTGCATTTCACGGATTGTCATGCGCAACTTCTTCCGATCTACTTTCGCGAGCCTAATGTCAATATTGGTATCGCATCACAAGAGGGGAAGACGCCGCACCTAGTTGGGCAATATTTTCTAAAAGCCAATGGCATTGCTCCAGGTACGCGCGATGCTCATGCATTCACCTATCTTGACTATGTAGCTGCATCACAAAATTACGGGAAGATGGGCGGCTTTGCTCACATGACCACGCTGATTAAGCAAATTAAAGCTAGTCGTCCAGGCGCACTGCTACTAGACGGGGGAGATACCTGGCAGGGCTCTGGCACCGCACTTTGGACTAATGGCCAGGATATGGTTGACGCGGCTTTAGCTATGGGTGTCGACGTCATGACTGCCCACTGGGAGATGACTCTAGGCGAAAAGCGAGTCATGGAAATTGTGGATGGCGACTTTAAGGGTAAGGTCTCTTTCATTGCGCAAAATATCAAAACAGCTGATTTTGGGGACTCTGTTTTTAACCCCTATGTCATGAAAGTTCAAAATGGGATTCAGGTGGCCATCATTGGTCAGGCTTTCCCGTATACGCCGATTGCAAACCCGCGCTACTTTACACCTGATTGGACCTATGGCATCCAAGAAGAGAACATGCAAAAAACCATTAATGAAGTAAAGGCAAAGGGTGCCAAAGTAGTGGTGTTGCTTTCTCACAATGGAATGGATGTCGATCTTAAAATGGCATCACGAGTTACAGGTTTAGATGCAATTATGGGCGGGCATACGCATGATGGAGTGCCTCTTCCCGTGAAAGTAAAAAATGCTAATGGCGTTACGCTCGTTACCAATGCGGGCTCCAATAGTAAGTTCTTAGGTGTTCTCGATTTTGATGTCAAAGGTGGCAAGCCAGTAGACTTCCGCTACAAACTATTTCCCATCTTTTCTAATTTGATCCCCGCTGATCCTGCAATGAATCAGCTCATTACAAAGATAAGAGCGCCTTACGAGGCCAAGCTTAATGAAAAGTTAGCAACAACCGATAGCTTGTTGTATCGCCGTGGGAACTTCAACGGTAGTTTTGATCAGCTAATCTTGGATGGCCTGATGGCTCAAAAGAATGCAGAGATTGCCTTCTCACCAGGCTTTCGTTGGGGAACAAGTTTGTTGCCAGGACAAGCCATTACTCGTGAGAATTTATTAGATCAAACTGCGATTACTTACCCCTATACAACGGTCACCAATATGACCGGGGAAACCATCAAGACGATCTTAGAAGATGTTGCGGATAACCTCTTTAATCCGGATCCTTATTATCAGCAGGGAGGTGATATGGTCCGCGTTGGTGGCATGCAGTACACAATCGACCCCAATCAAACTGCTGGTAAGCGGATATCAGATATGCGACTCAATGGTAAAGATATAGAGCCATCCAAAACGTATAAAGTTGCGGGTTGGGCGCCAGTAAGTGAAGAAGCTAAAAATGCCGGTGGTGAAGCTATCTGGGATGTGATGGAGCGTCACTTACGCGATATCAAGGTAGTTAAGGCCGTTAAATTAAACGAGCCTACTATCAAAGGTATTCGCAATAACCCAGGCATGGTTTCTCTATAAATATTAATAAAGGCATTAACTATGAAAACTCTTTTAAGATTATTACTGGTGATTGCATTGACTTTTGGATTGGGCGCTACTGTATTCGCTCAGGCTAGTAGCACTACTAAAGTGGTGTATCACATAGATGATGCTGAGTCTCAGGGATTAAAGGGGCTCCGTAATGTCCGCAATCATTTAGATACCGCTCCTACCACTACGATTATTGTGGTGACACACGCAAATGGTGTCGACCTTTTAATGGACGGTGCTAAGGATAAGAAAAATAATGTGGAATATGCCCCGTTAGTCGCTGCCTTGAAATCCCGTGGGGTTCGTTTTGAAGTATGCGAAATTACTTTAAAAAATCGCAATTTGAAAAAAGATCAATTTGTACTTGATGCGGATTTCACTCCATCTGGCGTGGTGCGTATTGCTGACATGCAATACAAAGATCACTACGCCTATATCAAGCCATAGACCCTCATGCTACTTCTTCAAGTCTGTAGTTTTTTTATTGCGGGCATACTTTTTTTTGCCCCTGCCATTGCGCAAGAAAATCTGCTAACCAGTGCAATTAATTTAAAGCCTATTCAAGTAGCGCCACATACTTATTTTGTTCAAGGTTTTGCAGAGCTAGGTAGCAGTAAAAACCAAAACTTTATTTCTAACGCCGGCTTTGTCGTTACCCCTAAGGGGGTAGTGGTGATTGATGCTTTGGGGTCGCCAACGCTAGCACTCAAATTAATTGGTGAAATTAAAAAGGTAACACATCAAAAGATCGTGGCAGTGATCGTCACTCACTACCATGCAGATCATGTTTATGGATTACAGGAATTTAAAAAAATTGGGGCAAAAATATACGCCCAAGGTGAGGGTAGAAGCTACCTTTCCTCCGAGACCGCCAAGCAACGATTAATCGCCTCTAGAGTTGACTTTGCTCCCTGGGTTAATGCCAGCACAAGGTTAACTCCCGCAGATACTTGGATTGATCAAACAATGAAGTTGACCATCGGTGGCGCCGATTTTTTAATCAGTAGAGTGGGGCCTGCCCACGCTCCTGAGGATCTCATTGTTTATGTTCCATCGGAAAAGGTCTTATTTGCCGGAGATTTAGTATTCCGAGGACGCATCCCCTTTGTGGGAAATGCCGATAGTCGGGGGTGGTTGGCTGCTTTAGATCAGATTGATCGGTCTGATCCCAGCATTGTTATCCCGGGTCATGGTGCCTATTCAAGCAATCCGGCAGCAGATATTGCTTTTACTAGAAATTACTTGAAGTATTTACGTGCGGTTATGACAAATGCCGCTGTCAATCTTGACCCATTTGAAGAGGCCTATCTGCAAGCTGATTGGTCAGAATATGATGGAATGCCCTTATTTAGGTTCGCCAACCGAATGAACGCCTACAACGTTTATCTCTCGATTCAGGCGGAATAGGGTATTTTTGCTATTTAGACCTTAAAATAGAGGATTACTTCTCAATCCTTGCTTTTTAATGGTTATTTCCTTATTTCGTTCATTCATTTTGCTGATATTTTGCGGGCTAATTAGCACGCTAGTGGTAGCTTCGCCTGATGTTGCGAATGGCAAGTTGATTGATCAACAAAAATGCTATGCATGCCATGCCAAAAAGGTGGGCTTTGGAAACGGCGACATGATTTACACCCGCAGTGACGGCAAGGTTAAAAATATCGCTCAATTAAAAGCGATGGTGGGATTGTGCAATACCGAGCTTCGTCTCGATTTATTTCCTGAAGATGAGGCGGATGTTGTCGCCTTTCTTAATAAGCAGTTTTATAAATTTAAACCTTAATTTCTTAGAATTTCATATGGACGCTGTAGATATCTCTTCAATTAGCAAATCTGTTTTGCTGGCAACTTTTGCCGTTACCTTCTTGCTTGGTGCGGTGATGCAAAAAACTGGATTTTGTAGCATGGGTGCCGTTTCAGACATATTCATTATGTCCAGCTGGGGTCGTCTCAGGCAATGGTTTCTGGCTATTGGGGTTGCAATTATTGGCTTCACCCTCATGTCTTTTTTGGGTCTGATTGACCCACTTAAAAGCATCTATACCAGTAGTAAGTTTTTATGGCTTTCAACTATCGTTGGTAGCACCTTATTTGGGTTTGGAATGGTTCTTGCTTCCGGTTGCGGCAGTAAAACATTGGTACGTATTGGTGGTGGTAACTTAAAGTCCATCATCGTCTTTTTAGTACTGGGGCTTACCGCCTACACGACTATGCGTGGGTTTTTAGGTGTACTGCGCGTTAACACCCTTGACTCTGTGTTTATTGCCCTTAGTACGCCCCAGGATCTTCCCAGCATACTGAGTGCCTTTACTGGTTTTGCACGTCCAGATTTGCATTTGCTATTGGGCTTAATGGTCGGCTTTGCTTTTGTTGCCTATGCATTAGCCAATAAGGTCTTTTGGACGGTTGAAAATATTCTTGCAGGCACATTAGTTGGTTTAGCTATTTGTGCTGTGTGGTGGATTTCAGGAAATCTAGGCTTTGTCGCTGAGGATCCCAACACGCTTGAAGAGGTATTTTTAGTAACTAATTCTGGTCGCATGGAAAGCCTTTCTTTTGTTGCACCTTATGCCTATTCTTTGGATTTATTAATGTTGTATAGCGATACTTCCAAGGTTCTAACAGTGGGAATTACCGCTGTGCTTGGAATGATTTCGGGTTCGGCATTGATTGCCTTCATGACCAAATCATTTCGGTGGGAGAGTTTTCGTGACGCAGAAGACACTGCCAATCATCTGGTAGGCGCTACATTGATGGGCTTTGGCGGTATTACAGCATTGGGTTGTACGGTTGGCCAGGGTTTGAGTGGAATCTCTACCTTAGCGCTCGGATCTTTTTTGGCGTTACCTGGTTTTATCTTCGGGGCCTACTTGGCTTTGCGCTATTTGCAGATTCGACTTGCGCCCAACCCTTGCACCTAAGCAAACTGTTATCTTTATAGCGCTACCTTCTCTAGGAGTTCATCATGCAAATTGATTGGTTAGCATTTACACCAGGCCCATCCTTTTTTGGGGGGATCTTATTGGGGCTTGCCGCTATTCTTTATGTGCTTTTACATGGCCGAGTTTTGGGTATTAGCGGCATTGTTTCTGGTTTATTTTCTCCAAAAGCGGGTGACTGGGCGTGGAGATTTACGTTGGTGGCGGGCATTCTGAGTGCTCCATTTTGGGGGGCGCTGTTGTTTAATGTACATGCCGCGCAAGAGATCGATGCGGGATGGGCTGCTCTTTTGCTAGCAGGATTGCTGGTGGGTTTTGGTGCTCAGTATGGCTCTGGCTGTACTAGCGGTCATGGTATCTGTGGAATATCACGTCTCTCGCCACGCTCATTAATAGCTACAGCGACATTTATGCTGGCTGGCTTTACTACCGTCTTTATCATCCGTCATCTATTGGGGTTATAAAAATGAGAAAACATTTTACTTTTTATAGTCAGTATTTCATTGGCGTTCTATTTGGCCTCGGATTATTGATATCCGGTATGAGTAATCCAGCAAAAATTTTGAATTTTTTAGACCTTGCAGGTAACTGGGATCCCTCTCTTTTATTTGTAATGGGCGGGGCAGTACTGGTTGGTCTTGGGGGCTTTTATGTGGCTTCCATAAAAAAGGAAGCTTTCTTCGGCGGTCAGTTTCATGTGCCAACTAGGCGCGACATCTCGAAACCGCTAATGATTGGCAGTCTCATTTTTGGGGTGGGGTGGGGTATTGCAGGCTTTTGCCCAGGACCTGCGATCGTTGCCATTGGGAGCGGTCAAATCAAAGCGCTGGTTTTTGTTGTCGCAATGCTTGCCGGTATGGCCATTTGCAATCGCTTCTTTACGGGCCATCGTTTAAGCGCCTGATTTAAAATAGTACTAATTGTTCTTTCACACACCAAATTTTGAGGTTTTAGATGAGTCTTCCTATTGCTTGTCACAGTGATTATTTTTCTACCCTTGGTCAAATTGATCCAAGCCACTTGGCGAAGATTGTGAGTCAGGGCTATAAAAGCGTGATCAATAATCGACCTGATTTTGAGGCTGGCCCTAGTCAGCCCACCAATGAATCTATCAAGGCACAAGCTGAAAATCTAGGATTGCATTACGCATTCTTGCCTGTTATTCCTGGTGCTTTTACACCTGAGCAAGTTATTGAAATGGCGCGTTTACTGAAAACAATGCCCGGTCCTATCTTAGCTTTTTGTCGGTCTGGGGCACGCTCTACAAATCTATATCACATGGCCTTACAAGTCCGCTAGTGTGTTGGTTTATTAAGAGGGCAATGTTTGCAACCTAGTAATCCGCACAAGCTTGGTATGGATGAGCTGTCAAGCAGTCTTAAACAGTTTGATGCCATTATCGATGTTCGTTCACCGGCAGAATTTGCGCTTGATCATATTCCTGGTGCAGTGAACTTTCCAGTACTCAATAACGAAGAGCGCATTCAGATTGGGACCTTGTACAAACAGGTTTCGCCTTTTGCCGCTAAAAAATTAGGTGCAGCATTAGTTTCCAAAAATATTGCGCGTCATTTAGAGGAATCTTTACTTGAGTTACCCAGAGAATGGCGTCCATTAATTTATTGCTGGCGTGGTGGCGAACGTAGTGGAGCCTTTACCCATATCTTGAATCGTATCGGTTGGAAAGCGATGCAGTTAGAAGACGGCTATCAAGGCTTTAGAAAAATAGTCATTGCCGGGTTAGAGCAAGCCGCAAAAGATTTTTCTTTTCAGGTCATTTGTGGCATGACTGGCAGTGGTAAGACTCGGGTTCTACAGGATTTACAGGAGCAGGGTGCTCAGATTTTAGATCTTGAGGGCTTAGCAATTCATCGTGGCTCTGTTCTTGGCAATGAGCCTGATGTTGACCAACCTTCTCAAAAGGGGTTTGAAACGCTATTGTGGAATGCACTCAATTCACTTGACTCATCCCAAGTAGTTTTTGTGGAGTCCGAGAGCAAGAAGGTGGGCGGCTTACATGTTCCCGATGCCTTAATGGAAACCATTCGTGCCGGTAACTGTATCGAGCTACGATCTGATACTGCAACTAGAGTGTCATGGTTATTGCGTGAGTACCATCATTTTGTATCTAACCCAGAGAGCTTTAAGCAAAAGCTTTCTTTACTCACATCACGTTACGGAAAATTAAAAATTGACCAATGGCACGATGCAATTGATCAAGACCAGTTTAGGGAATTAGTACAAGAATTGTTGGTGGCACATTACGACCCTTCATACCAATCCTCAATCGTGCGTAACTTTCCGAATTATCGTGAGGATAACTTTGTATTGCTTGAAAATGATAGCGATGAAGCGTTTGCCAAAGCAGCAAAGCACATCATCGCTCAGCTTACGATTTAACTAAACGCCTGTATACCGGTTTGAGCTCTACCTAAAATCAGCGCATGAATATCGTGAGTGCCCTCGTAGGTATTGACGACTTCAAGATTTAGCATATGACGTATCACGCCGTACTCATCAGAGATACCGTTACCACCATGCATATCTCGGGCTAGCCGGGCAATATCCAAAGATTTACCGCAAGAGTTGCGCTTCATGATCGAGGTAATTTCTGGTGAGGCGATGCCTTCATCTTTCATACGCCCAAGACGCAGACATCCTTGCAATCCAAGGGCAATCTCTGTTTGCATATCCGCAAGCTTTTTTTGAATTAACTGATTCGCTGCTAATGGCCTTCCAAATTGCTTGCGGTCCATGGTGTATTGGCGCGCGGCATACCAGCACCACTCGGCGGCACCCAGCGTCCCCCAGGCAATTCCATAGCGAGCTGAATTTAAGCAAGTAAAGGGCCCTTTAAGACCGGTAATTTCAGGGAATTCGTTTTCATCTGGAACAAAGACTTCGTCCATTACGATTTCGCCAGTAATGGAGGCACGTAAACCCATTTTTCCGCTGATTTTTGGAGCGGACAGGCCCTTCATGCCTTTTTCCAAGATGTAGCCTCTAATCAAGCCCTCATCGTTTTTAGCCCAAACCACAAATATATCGGCAATGGGTGAATTGGAGATCCACATCTTCGATCCCGTTAAAGAGAATCCACCGGGAACCTTCTTGGCCCTGGTGATCATTCCGCCAGCGTCTGAGCCATAGTTTGGCTCGGTAAGTCCAAAACACCCAATCGACTCACCGGTGGCTAATTTAGGTAAATATTTTTCTTTTTGCGCTTTGCTGCCAAATTCATTAATGGGCACCATTACAAGAGAGGATTGCACACTCATCATGGAGCGATATCCTGAATCAACTCGCTCAATTTCTCGGGCAATTAAGCCGTAGGAGACATAGTTCAAATTGGCTCCACCGTACTCCTCAGGAATAGTGATGCCTAAGAGGCCAAGTTCGCCCATTTCACGAAAAATGGCGGGGTCAGTGGTTTCATTACGAAAGGCATCATGAATCCGGGGCATGAGGCGACCTTGAGCATATTCCGCTGCAGCATCACGAATCATGCGCTCTTCTTCGGTTAACTGGGTATCCAGAAGTAGGGGGTCGGCCCAGTTAAAACTTGCTTTACTCATCTTGTGTTCCTTGGTGCAGGGTCATTTCTATGGGTAATAGAGTTAGTAAATTAACCTATCGATCTCTACATTATCCTTTTTTCCTTTAAATAATTCTGACCTTGAATATCTTGGATTTTTATCGCTTGGATTTTAGGTTTTAGTGACTATTTTTGATGTCTATCGCGATTTGGAGGTCACAATTAGCCAAATTACAACATTTAGCTTCTGAACCCGTTAAAATATTGGTCTTCGATGCAAAATCCGCATCCGCATATGTATTCCATTATTAGAAAGTAAGACCCAGCCGTGCTATCCGCATCCAACATCACTATGCAGTTTGGGGCAAAACCCCTGTTTGAGAACATTTCCGTTAAATTTGGCGGTGGCAATCGTTATGGTTTGATTGGTGCAAACGGTTGCGGCAAGTCTACTTTTATGAAAATCCTCGGTGGTGAGTTAGAGCCTAGTAGTGGCAACGTTAGTTTGGATCCCGGAATTCGTTTGGGTAAGTTGCGTCAAGATCAATTTGCTTATGAAGATCAGCGAGTACTCGATGTCGTCATGATGGGTCATGAGGAGATGTGGAAAGCTGCAGCTGAACGAGATGCTATTTACGCAAATCCAGACGCGAGTGACGAAGACTATATGAAGGCCGCCGAACTTGAGGGGAATTATGCGGAGTATGGTGGTTATACGGCTGAGGCTAAAGCGGGTGAGCTGCTGTTAGGTATTGGCATTCCGATTGAACAGCACGACGGTCTGATGGCTAACGTAGCACCCGGCTGGAAGTTGCGTGTTTTATTGGCTCAAGCGCTATTTTCAGATCCAGATGTCTTATTACTTGATGAGCCAACCAATAACTTGGACATTCACTCCATTCATTGGCTTGAAGATATTCTCAATCAGATCAAAAGTACGATCGTCATTATTTCCCATGATCGCCACTTCTTAAATGAAGTTTGTACACATATGGCTGATATGGACTTTGGAACTTTAAAAGTCTACCCAGGTAATTATGACTCTTACATGCTTGCTTCCGTTCAGGCACGTGCGCAACAGCTGAGCACCAATGACAAGGCCAAAGAAAAGATTGCTGAATTACAGGCATTTGTAAGTCGATTCTCTGCCAACGCCTCTAAAGCGCGTCAAGCTACTTCACGTCAAAAACAACTAGAGAAAATTGAGATTACGGAGATTAAGCCATCCTCCCGTCAGAATCCGTTTATTCGCTTTGACTCAGAGAAAAAGCTTCACAATATGGCCGTTGAATGTAATGCCCTCAGTAAGGCTTACGACCGTTCTATTTTTAAGAACTTTAAGATTGCTATTCGCGCGGGTGAGAAGGTAGCTATCATCGGCCAAAACGGCGCTGGTAAAACCACTCTTTTAAAGACCATCTTAAGTAAGCGCTTTAGCGGTATTCCAGCCGATAGCGGAGATGTAAAGTGGGCTGAGAATGCTAATGTAGGCGTCATGCCGCAAGACAACACCGAACTGTTTGCCAAAGAAGAAATTCTGATGGACTGGATGAATGAGTGGCGCAACACTGGCGATGATGATCAAGTGATTCGCGGTACATTGGGTCGATTATTGTTTTCTGGGGACGATATCAGTAAGTCCGTCAAGGTTCTCTCAGGTGGAGAAAAGGGACGCATGATCTGGGGCAAGCTCATGCTTCAAAAGCATAACGTGCTTGCAATGGATGAGCCAACCAACCATATGGATATGGAATCTATTGAGAGCTTACAAATTGCCTTAGAAAAATACGAAGGTACTTTGGTTTTTGTTTCTCACGATCGTGAATTTGTTTCTGCTCTAGCTAACCGAATTTTAGAAGTAAAGATGGATGGCACTATTGCTGATTACTCTGGCACTTACGAAGAGTACCTCAGAAGCCAAGCCTTGGCTGGCTAAGGCTGATTAAGGCCTACTTAAGGCTGATTCTTTGCCTGTCGCTGGAATCGCATTGCAGTACCTTCCGTACGAATGCGTTTCCAGACCACATCCTTGTCTTCCTGACTCAAGAATACCCAGTTGCTGACTTCCGCAAGTGTACGTCCGCAACCTTGGCAAATTTCATCATAAAGCGTTGTACACACTCCTATGCAGGGAGTGTCAGACGAATCGTCGCCAACGCCTAGTGAATTAGCGCTATCTAGGCTGGAATTTGGACTTTGATTTGAATTCATAGAAGTACTTTAGTCGATTTCAGGGGATGGTGCTCTTCAAGCTCATTTACATAGGCAGCAATGCCTTGTTGCTCTCTTTCTAAAAATCGCTGAACCGCTAGAGAAAATTGAGGATCAGCTAACCAGTGTGCCGATTGAATCGTGCTCGGGATAAATCCTCTAGCCATCTTATGCTCACCTTGAGCGCCTCCCTCGAAAGTCTGTATGCCCTGATCAATGCAGAATTCGATCGCTTGGTAGTAGGCCACTTCAAAATGAAGGCAAGGAATGTGCTCCAGTGCACCCCAATATCTGCCGTACGCTTTAGATGCCCCTTTATCCACAATCAGTAAAGACGCTGCAATAGGAACTCCGTCACGAATAGCAGTAATAAGATGCAGATTTTCAGGCATGCTGAGTGCCAAGGCCTGAAAAAACGCTAGATTGAGATAGGGTTTTGAGCGATGTTCTAAATACGTATTTTCGTAACAGCGATAAAAAAATTCCCAATCATGGGATGTACTTTCTACTCCTGGGATGTGACGATACTCAATGCCCATACCTCCAACTTGAGCACGCTCTCGACGAATATTCTTACGTCGCTTCATGGTCAGGTGCGATAAAAATTCTTCAAAATTTTTGTATTGGGCGTTATGCCAGTGAAACTGAACAGAGTCCCGTAGCATGAATCCTTGCTCTTGGATCTTCGGTAACTCACTTAGATCGGGGAAGAGGATATGTGCTGAAGAAAATTGATTTTGAGTTACTAAAGTCTTGAGGGTTTCAAGAAGAGCTTGCTGTAATTGACCGCTTTCACTTTCTTTTCCAACAAGACATCTTGTACCTCGAACCGGGGTAAATGGAATAGCGCACAGGGCTTTTGGGTAGTAGCTCAAACCATGTTGAGCATAGGCCTCAGCCCAGGCCCAATCAAATACAAACTCTCCGTAGGAATGGCTCTTTAGGTAGAGCGGCATCGCTGCTATTAAGCGAGACTGCTTGTCTTCAATTAAGATGTGAGCAACTTGCCAACCGGTATCCTCGCCAACGCACCCGCAACTCTCAAGAGCCTTTAGAAACTCATACTTTAAAAATGGGCCAGAATCTTCTCCAAGCAAGCCATTCCATTGCAAAGCAGAAACATCTGCAAGACTGTTGGCAATACGAGGTTTGAATGCTTCTAAGTTCAATCGAGGTACGTACTATCTATGCTCAATTAATTCAATTTTGTAGCCATCGGGATCCATCACAAACGCAATAACAGTATCGCCACCCATCACAGGACCAGCCTCTCTCGTTACATTGCCACCGGAGGCCTTGATCTTTTCACAGGCATCGTATGCATTAGGAACGCTTATGGCGATATGACCGTAAGCAGTGCCTAGGTCATAAGATTCAACGCCATAGTTGTAGGTCAACTCTAGCTCGGATTGGCCATCAATATTGCCTTTACCAAAGCCCACAAAGGCTAGTGAGTAGTGTTGCTCTGGGCGATCAGTAGTCCTGAGTAAATTCATCCCCAGTATTTCGGTGTAGAAGTTGATTGAGCGATTGATATTGCTTACTCGGAGCATTGTGTGAAGAATCATCATATTTTTAATATAAAGCTAAACCCGATTTGTTGTCAGTTAAGAAAAAACCCAGAGTTGTGGTCTGGGTTTTCCAAGGCGATTTAAATTACTACTATTAAAGATTTATTGTATTTTGGCCTTGGCGCGTAGCTTTTGCATTAGCTCAGAAAACTTCGCTTTTTGCCAATTCTGGTCAGCGGTGATCATCTGTTTTAGCTGATCTTTAATTTCTTCCATGCTGGGAGCCTGAACATCACGAACATCATCAACCTTAATAACATGCCAGCCATACTGGGTCTTGACAGGCTTATCGGTAATTTGACCTTTTTTAAGTTGGGCCATTGCTTTTGAAAACTCTGGCACTAACGCCTTCTCACTGACCCATCCTAGGTCACCACCATTTGGAGCCGATCCTGGGTCTTTAGACTTCTCTTTAGCTATTTGAGCGAAATTACCGCCTGCCTTCAATTGGGCAGTTATGGCTTTTGCATCCGCCTCTTTTTCAACCAAGATATGTTCTACGTGATACTCCTTGCCAGCGTACTGTCCTTTCACCTGCTCATAAGCAGATTTCAATTCAGCGTCTGCAACACCTTCTTTTTCGACGTAATCTTGGAAAACAGCGGCAATTAGCACGCCCATCTTGGCTTGCTCTAGCTGGTCTCTAACAGATTCTTTTTGCGTAACACCCCGGTTACTCGCCTCTTGAAGAATGAGTTCGCGGGTTACTAGCATCTCTCTTGCTTGATCACGTACTTGCGGGTTATCAGGCTGGCTCGACTTTTGCACCAACTTGTCTAGCTGAGATTTAGGGATGGACTTGCCATTTACGATGGCAGCATTTTGGGCTATCGCATTACTAGAAAGTAAAAACAAAAACAGTGTGCTGATAGTGGATAACTTGCGTGTATTGAACATAAGTAGAGAAGTGATGATTAAAGTAAAGGTTAATCGAAAATGAATAAAGGTAAATCTGAAGTTAAAACTACAGGCAGCTCAGTAGTAGTCATAATCCTACTAGGCTTCGCTTGGGGTTAAGGCATTGATGGAAAGCGCATGAATTTCATGAGGAAAGTACCGATTTAAAGCGGCATAGACTGCGCGATGGCGTTTGACTTGGTTAAGGCCCTCAAATTCTGGTGCAACAATCCGAACTTTGAAGTGACCGCCGCCACTAGCTGCACCAGCATGTCCTGCGTGTAGGTGGCTTTCATCCTCAATCGCTAATTGCGAAAGCTGGAAGGCGCCCCTTAAATCTATTTCAAAAAGCTTGATACGTTCTTGATTGATGCTCATTCTGCAGGTTGCTCCATATGCCGACTTAACCAAATACCTTGAATAATGACAAATATAACTAGCAAGCCAGTGCTACCAAAAAGCTTGAAATTAACCCAAGTTTCTTCTGTGTACTCAAAAGCAATATATAAATTAAGGGCGCCCATGAAAAGAAAAAATGCAGACCAGGCTAGATTCACTTTTTGCCATACCGATTTGGATGAGGATGCTTTTAATGTAACTTGCTTGCCCATCAACACCTGTATCCAGTTTTTCTGGAAAAACTGAGCACTAATAAATAGGGTAGCTGCAAATAGCCAATAAAGGGCCGTTGGCTTAAGCTGTATAAAAGTTTTATCGTGCAAAAAGATAGTAAGGCTACCAAAAACCAAGATCATCACCAAGCTGACCCATTGCATAGCATCAATCTTGCGGTGACGATAGTAGACCCATAAAATTTGACCAATAGTCGCTACCATTGCCACGATTGTGGCGGTATAGATATCACCAAATTTAAAGGCAATAAAGAAGAGAATAATGGGGAATAAATCGAATAAAAATTTCATTTGCTCATTATCCTGATATTTTGGAACTATTCAGCTTTGGAGTCGGCAGCATTGTCTGAGGGCTCAAAACTTAATGATGCCGAGTTAATGCAATAGCGCAACCCTGATGGGTGAGGGCCATCCTCAAAAACATGACCTAAATGTGCGTCACACTCCGTGCACCTGACTTCAGTACGAATCATGCCGTGAGTCATATCCTTAATTTCAGTAATGGCGGAACTTTCCTCTGGAGAGCTGTAGCTTGGCCATCCGCAGCCTGCATCAAACTTACTAGTTGATCGAAAAAGGGGGGTGTTACAACAGACGCAGCTATAGCGACCATCGATCCAGTGATCCCAATACTTTCCCGTAAATGGACGCTCAGTTGCGGCTTCACGTGTCACTCGATATTCAATATCACTTAATTGCTGTTTATATTCTTGATCTGTTTTTTTGGTCATCGCGTTGTTAGATTTAGGTTGGATTTGGGTTGTATCAAAAAAATGATGGATATTAAGAAGAGCAGCTTATAGCCATTTTTTGTAAATCGAGAGGCGGTGCGTTTGCGTAACGCTCGTACTCAGTTTGCTCATCATATGGATGACTCAATACCTTGAGTAAGGTTGTAATCTCAGTAAAGTTATCTTGCTGCGCTTTTTCTATTGCAGTTTGCGCCAAGTAATTTCTAAGAATAAATTTTGGATTGATGCTGTTCATTGCCTGATGCCGATCTGAATCGGCAATGTTTTCAGTTTGCAGTCTAGCGAGATATTCACTAAACCATTGGTCGATCTGCTCTCTGTCGATAAAGCTATCTCGCTGTGTGATATCGATGAGATCACTGCGTTGATTGACCTGGGCAAGGCTACGAAAGAAGTTCGTAAAATCAACTTTAGATTGATTCATCGCTTGTAGCAAACGCTCAATAAGAGCAATGTCTTCAGGTAACTCTTGAGTTAGTCCAAGTTTGCGCCTAAATAAATGCTGCCATTCTTGGGCATAAATCTTGGGGAAGGACTCAAGAGCAGATCGTAAAAGTTCCTGAGATTCTTCTGCGGAGTAGGTTAACTCTAGCAGGGGAAGCATTGCACTAGCCAAGCATGCCATATTCCAGTGCATCACTTGTGGTTGTCGATGGTAAGCATACCGACCGCTGTGATCGCTATGGTTACAAACATGGTCAATTTCAAATTGATCTAAAAAGCCAAATGGGCCATAGTCAATCGTTAAGCCAAGCACACTAATATTGTCTGTATTTAAAACGCCATGGCAAAAACCAACGGATTGCCACTGGGCAACTAGCGTTGCATTTTTAGATGCTATGGAGATAAATAATTGTAGATACGGATTCTTAGACTCCAGACATTCAGGGTAAAAGCGGTCTATGAGTAAGTCGGCCAATGCTTTTAGTCGTGCGGTATCTTGTAATGAAGCATAGTGCTCAAAATGGCCAACCCGAATGAAGCTAGGAGCAATTCTGGCACACACTGCCGCAGTCTCAATCGTCTCTCGCCTCACGGCTTGCTTTGAACCCACAATCGATAATGCACGGCTCGTTGGAACACCTAGCGCATGCATTGCTTCGCTACAAAGAAACTCTCGTATAGAAGATCGAAGAACGGCGCGTCCATCTCCCATGCGCGAGTAATGCGTTTTTCCGGCACCCTTGAGCTGCAGTTCAAGCCCTTGAATGTCGCCCAGTAAGATAGCTCGTCCATCACCTAGTTGCCCAGCCCAAACACCAAATTGATGACCGCTATAAGCCGTTGAAATGGGGTCTATAAATTCAATGCCATTGGCTTTTAAAGAATTGCCTGCTAGGACATCGAGCCACTGCGGATCGCTTGGCAAACCACTATTGTTAATGGATAGACCTAACAGTTGAGCCGCCTCTTCAGAGAACGCGACCCAGTGCGGATTGGGGATGGGAGTAGGGATGGTGGGCTGACAGACATCGCCGCCGCGCAAAATAAAGGACATTACCTATTTTATGAGGAATTTACTATCGCCGCAGAAGCATTTAATATAGCGATATGACTAATAAAGTACAAAATAATGCAGCTACTCAGCTTGCCCACCTAGGCGAGGAACTCAACGTTCCTTTCTTAAAATTACTGGGCGTACGCTGCCTCAGTGCTGAAATGGGAAAAGGCGAGATCTTGTTAGCATTAAAGCCAGAGCATACCAATACCTGGGATGTGGCTCATGGCGGGGTTTTATTAACCTTGATGGATGTTGCTATGGCAGTGGCTGCCTGATCTGCCGATCCTGGTGATCGCAGTGTGGTCACCATCGAGATGAAGAATAACTTTATGCAGGCGGCAACGGGCATTTTGAGAGTCAAAGCAGACACCGTTCGCACTACCGCTACGATGGCATTTTGTGAGGCAAAGCTCTATAACGATCAAGGTGAAATTTGCTGCATGTCTACAGGCACATTTAAGTTTTTAAAGCGCCTAGCGAGTAAAAATGCAGATGGTGAAAGAGTTATAAACGACGACTTACGTCAACAGTAAATCCTATCAGGGGTTAAAGGGCGGAGTAGCTCGATCAGACAGACAAGTTAGGGTCTTCAGCTTTTGCCAACGTTCCCGCAATCACCTCATGACCGATGGTGCCGCTTGCGTCAAAACGGCGCTCTACTATCTCAAAATGGCCATCTTTGCGAACTCGCAAAATAGTGCTTGCACGCGTTCCATAAGATGGCGTCTGAATAAAAGCGGCTGAGAGCGCCTTCTCCCAGTCTGTACTGACACCCGTATTCGGTAACTCTTGCGTATTTGCCTCGCGAGTATCCGCAAGTAATTGTAAGTAGCGTTCTGCATTTTTAAGTTTGCCATCATCCATCGCTACGGCTTGAGCAAAAGCAGCCACGCGGTGGTTTACTTTTGGCCAGGGCGTGTCGAGCATTGCATTGGATAAGCCATATATTCCGGCCTCTAAGGCCTGCTCAGGAAATACTTTTCTAGGCCGAATACTTGCCCCCATCATCAGTCGGTTACTAACCCAATGCATTTCTGCATTTGCTGGATCGCTTAAATCTGCCATCAATAAGTTAAAGCCGTTGTAGAGATGAAATCGTTTGGCATTTTCTTGAACGTAGTCTTGTGGTTTGTTGTTTCCGGCAAGATACTACACAGGCAGTTCGCCACGGGTTCTAGCATCTGGATTCTTTTCACTGGGGGCTCTTACATTGGTTAAGGCAGCAAATCGACCTGTTTTAGTAAAGCCCAACCAAGTACCGGGGCTCCCAATCACATCAGCCTTATCTCGCCCCGCCAGCATTTGTGGATGCTCAGGCCACCAAGCCATGGGCTCGGTATCACGAGCATAAAATTCATCTCGATTTGCCGCTACTACTAACGGATAGTCAGGGTGTGATTTCCAGGCAAAAAGTATGAGGCACATAGAATAATAAGAAAAATGGGGCTGAGAACTAAAAACTAAGAACTAAGAACTAAGAACTAAGGCTAAATTTCTAGCAAGGGGTAAGGAATGGGATCTATTGCTAATACGGGCCCATCAAGCCCCAAGCGAATTTCTCCGGCTTCTAAAGCGTCGAGTTTGCACTCTACTTGTAGGTTTACTCGGCCAGGTTGACTTGGGCTAGGGGAGCTTAATACAACCATGCCACAAGGCTGCGTCACATCTCTAGAGTGAAAGAGTTCATCACCAGGCTTACTCAAATAGGCGCTTGCCGAATCTGTATCGAAGTGGGCTAGTTGTAAGCGACGTTTAACGGCGCCACGATATTGGCTGCGGGCGACAATTTCTTGTCCTGGATAGCAGCCTTTTTGAAAGTCGACACCCAGTACAGACTCAAAATTAATCATTTGGGGTACAAATTGCTCTTGTGTTGCTAAAACAATTCGGGGAATAGCACTCAGTACCTCTAAGTTATTCCATTCTTCTAGATCGGAACGGCTTTCTTGAACAAGCGCATTGCCTAACTTGGGTTTTGCTGTTAATACCCTCGAAAAGGTCTGCTGCCCATCAACAACATCAGGCAGTCTTAATGCAAATGCGTCAGTGGCAATGGGGTGGACGGGGTGATCTTGAGTTAATACATACGCGCCATCTATATCCCACTCATCCGATGCATTGCTCACCCTTACTTTAGAGCGCAAAACGTACATCGAGAGTCTTTTAGCAATGCTGGCGGCAAGGTCTTTTGATATGAACATCACGAATCGATCTTCATCAGAATCGTTTTTGGGGCACAAGTAGACCCAAGCGCTGGCCAATAGGCGCCCCTTAGGATTGCAGTAGCCAACAAGCCTTACAGCCTGAAATCCACTGGCAATAGATCCCGGATAACAGCGTTGAAGACTGAGCACTGAGTTACTTAGCTGGCTTTGAAGTAGGGTGGCTGCATCGGGCCCCTCTACCAAAATCAAGCCCCAATCAGAAAGCAAGGCTGACCCAGCTGTTAAATGGGGAGGTGATGGAGAGGTAATTTTGGAGGAAGTAGTCATGAGCTTTTATCATAGCTTGATGAGTAGAAAATTTCAAAAAAGAGCGTTATTTAGTCCTTACCCAAAAAAAGTGCCCTGGAAATTCTATGGAATGGGCTTGGTGGTGATGCTTGCCCTCCTATACGGCACCATCTTTATTTGGCCTGTGGTGCCTGGTACGCCTAATCCAAATACCGCGACCAATGTAGCCAAGGCCGTTAATAAAACTACTGTTGGCGATACCTTTCAAATCAGAATATCGCCTCAATCTGGGCTCTCCTCGATAGCGCAGCAATTAGCACAACAGGGCGTACAGGCATATCCATTTGCCATCATGCTTTCTGCAAGAGCCATCTTGGTAGGCTATCAACTCAAGCCGGGAACTTATTTATTGCCCCAAAATGCAAGCTTAGGAAAAATTCTTTTGCAAATTGCGCGGGGTGATCGTGTTCGCGCTAGTGTAGCCATCATTCCAGGTATGACCATTTGGCAAGTTCGTGCGCTACTTGATGCCAACCCAGCATTAACCCATCAGACGCAATTGATGGGATCTAAGGAGCTACTTCAAGCCCTAAACTTAGACCATGTCAGTGCTGAGGGCCTTTTCTTTCCGGATACCTACGTATTTGACCCTGAAGACACAGACCTATCTATCTATCGTCGCGCTGCTCAGGCAATGCAAAAACAGCTTAGCAATGCTTGGGATCAAAGAGGGGCAAAAACGCCTTTACAAAGCCCTTATCAGTTACTCACCCTGGCATCCATTATTGAGAAAGAAACAGGGCGCTCTAGTGATAGAACTACGATTTCTGCTGTGTTTAGCAATCGACTAAATCTCAAGATGCCGTTGCAAACCGATCCAACCGTTATTTATGGCATTGGACCCCAATTTGATGGAAATCTTCGAAAATCAGACCTACGTAAATACAGTCCCTACAATACTTACATGAACAAAGGTTTGCCGCCCACTCCCATTGCGATGCCCAGCAAAGAATCCCTGCTGGCAGCTGCCAATCCGGCTAACAGTGAGGCCATTTACTTTGTAGCCCGGGGAGATGGTTCAAGCCAATTTTCAAAGAATCTTAAAGATCATGAAAGTGCGGTCGATCAATTTCAGCGCAAGCGCAAAACTTCCCCTCAAACCAATTCACAGCACTAGACGATGAGCAATCTACTTCCTGGTTTTTTTATTAGTTTTGAAGGTATCGATGGCGCCGGTAAAAGCACCCATATTGAATCCTTTGGCAAGTTAATTCAAAGCCGTCATCCGCAGCGAGAGGTTGTTTTAACTCGGGAGCCGGGGGGAACAGTATTGGGAGAGCAATTGCGCTCACTGCTGTTAGATGCGCCGATGCATCTAGAGACAGAGGCTTTACTCATGTTTGCGGCAAGGCGTGAACATATAGCTCAGGTTATAGAGCCAGCATTGTTAGCCGGTAAGATTGTGATTTCAGATCGCTTTACAGATGCGAGCTTCGCCTATCAGGGCGGTGGTCGTGGCCTGAGTATTGAGAAGCTAAACGCTTTGGAGCAATGGGTGCAGACTCGTGCCGATGGAGGCCTGTTGCAACCTCAACTTACTTTTTTGTTTGATTTGCCTGGATCAATAGCCCAGGCAAGAAGACTGCAGGTAAGGGCGCCCGATAAATTTGAAAAGATGGACTTAGTTTTTTTCGAAAAGGTCCGCCAAGAGTACCTTCGAAGAGCAAAAGCAGATCCATTACGCTTTCATTTAATTGATGCAACACAAACACCAGATGTGATTTGGAGTGGTTTACAGCAGTTGGATATACCGATCTAAATGACGGAGCCCATTTATTCCGACCTAGTGCCTAGCAAAATTGCACCCTGGCTGCAGCCCATTTGGGATAGCTTGAATTTAGAGGCACTCCCTAGCGCTTTACTTATTCATGGCCAGGCCGGTATTGGAAAATTTGAGTTCTCCGTAAAGTTAGCTAAAGCGCTGTTGTGTGAAGGTGCATTGGGCGTCTCAAAGCCCTGCAATACCTGCGAGGCATGTCATTGGTTTGATTCTGGAAATCATCCTGACTTCATCCCCCTGGTGCCTGAAACCCATCGCAAACTGTTGCCACGCGGCCACTTTGATGCGGATATGGATTCCCCTAAAAAATCTAAAGCAGGGCTATCTGATAGTGACGGAGAGGCTTCAGAGAAGAAAGAAAAGAAAAATATTTCTATTGAGGAGACGCGCTCCGCCATTGAAGGGCTGTCCATTGGCACACATCGTGGTGGTAATCGTGTAATTCTGATTTATCCCTTAGAAATGCTCAGAGCGGACTCAGCCAACACATTACTAAAGTCCCTTGAAGAGCCCCCCTCAAATACTATTTTTATTCTTCTGGCAGATCGGGTGGACAGAGTACTACCCACTATTCGCTCACGCTGTCGCTTAATTACTGCCCCAAGACCAGATCGCTCAACTGGGCTTTCATGGCTTGAGCAGCAACTAGGCCTAGTGCCAGGGCTGAAGATGGGTAGTGATGAAGTTCAGTCAATTTACGATGAACAGGGTGGGGCGCCCCATGCTGTTTTAGCTTCCCTGTTAGCTCGACACCATCAAGATGAAAAAGATGAGCTAACTATTGCGATTCAGGCTTCCCGCAATTTATTACAGGCCCTGTCTCAAGGAGGGCGGATTCATTGGCTTGATACGGCAGAAAAGATTCAGAAAGCCCGCTACGCTGTCTTGCTGGCTACGATGCAGCGTTGGATCGCAGATGTGCAGAGCTGCGCTCAAAACGGTCATCCGCGCTACTACCCAAAACATGAGGCCAATATTCACAAGCTTGCCCAGCAGGCAAGGTTACCCAAGCTACTTCGCTTTTGGAAGTCGCTGCTTGTCGCTCGTCGACATGAAAATCATCCCCTAGCAACCCGAATTCAGCTAGAGGCGTTGCTTTCTCAATACCAACAGATCTTTGAAGATTAAAATGTGAGCTATGTTTATAGACTCGCATTGCCACCTCGATTTCCCAGAATTTCAAGCCCGCCTCCCAGAGGTTTTGGCCAATATGGCCGCTTGCAAGGTTACCCATGCCCTATGTGTATCCGTTGATATTCCTGACTTTCCAAAGGTTCGCAAGCTAGCAGAAGATCATCGTCACCTATATGCCTCTGTTGGGGTTCATCCAGATTATGAAGACACGCCTGAACCTAGCTTTGATTTCTTGGTATCTGAGGCGCAGCATCCCAAGATTATTGCCATAGGAGAGACGGGCTTAGATTACTTCCGTATGGGCGAGCGTAGTTATGAATCCATGGAATGGCAACGCGAACGCTTTAGAACGCATATTAGAGCTGCAATTGCCTCTAAAAAGCCGTTGATTATTCATACGAGATCTTCTTCTGAGGATACCCTTAGAATTTTGAAGGAAGAGGGCGCCGATCAAATTGGGGGCGTCATGCATTGCTTTACCGAAAGTACTGAAGTAGCTAAAAAAGCAATCGAAATGGGGTTTTACATCTCGTTTTCAGGCATCGTGACCTTTAAAAGCGCTAAAGACCTGCAGGAGACGTGTAAACAAGTCCCTCTAGATAGAATGCTGATTGAGACGGATTCTCCTTATTTGGCACCTATTCCTTATAGGGGAAAAACCAATGAGCCTGCTTGGGTTAGTAAAGTTGGCGAGTTTGTTGCTGACTTAAAAGGAGTGCCGCTAGAAGTCTTGGCTGAGCAAACTTCAAATAATTTTTTTCAATGTTTTCAAATAAATAGAGATGATTAATGAAGCATTCTTTTAAGTTAATTCTAAGCTCCAACATCGCTTTGATGCTACTTTCAGGGCTTGCTATTGGTCAAACGGCTGATCAAATAGCTGACTTTACAAAAGCAGCCAAGTTTGACGATGTATCTGAGGTCAAAACACTGATTAAATCTGGAGTGAACCCCAATACCCTAGACCCAAAGGGCAACCCAATGCTGATTGTGGCTATTAGGGATAAGTCCAGCAAGGTAGTCGATCTATTGTTGAGTGAAAAATCCATTGACATCAACTTAAGCAATAAAAATGGGGAAAACCCGCTCATGATCGCCTCAATTGAGGGTGAGCTAACAGTTGTGCAAAGCATGGTGATCAAAAACAAGGCTGATGTTAATAAAACGGGTTGGACGCCACTGCATTACGCCTGCACAACTGGGAAGCTCGATGTTGCTCAGTTTTTACTCAGCAATGGCGCAAAAATTAACGCCCTTAGTCAAAGTGAAACAACGCCATTGATGATGGCAGTGGGTTCCGGTAATGACAACTTGATTAAATACCTGCTTGATCAGGGTGCAGACCTTCGATTGCGCAATCACGAGGGCTATTCAGCTATTGATGTTGCTGAACTATTCGGCAAAACTGATATCCGTGACGGCTTGGCATCACGTTGGGAGAAGCTTTATAAACAGCCATATCCAGGCGGTCCCAAGAAAACATCCTCTTGAAATATAGTATTAATGACTGCGTATAATCATTATTATGTCAAATAAGAAATTGATATGGATTTAAGTCTTCTTAATACACTGCCTAGCCTACACTCCCTTTATGTGCAGATCATCGCCGATATGGGAAACAGTCAAATTTGGATTGTTGTTGTGGCATCTTGTTTAATGCTGGCCACTCATGCCATTGCCGTTCTTGGTGTTGCAACCGCATTTCATAAGATCAATGGGTTTATGGTCGATAGGAATATATTTGGCGCAAGCTTTGTTTCCTACTTTATCGCCATCAACTTGATCATTTTGATTCATCTCATTGAGATTGTGATTTGGTCTTATATTTGCGTTGGCTTAAAAGTATTTCCTTCAAACCCTCAAACTTTCTACTTTGCTGGTGAAATGTACACAACCGTTGGTTACGGAACCTGGACACTGCCTAGCCAATGGAAAATCTTACCAATATTGATCGCTTTTACTGGTGTGTTTGCTGTTTCAATGTCGGGTGCCGCTTTGTACACCATGATGGGTAGCTTTATTGGCGGTAAAAAAGAGCGATCCACAGCCCAGATTTAATTGCTAGGTGCTGGGCCTTTTTGCTTAAATACTAGCTCTAAAACACGACCGCTAGCCTCTAACGATCTAATTCTTCCGGGTAGCCAATCTAGATCTCTAGCTAACCAAATATCGACTTGGCGTTTAAATGGGTCGCTTTCTCGCTGCATCAAGGCGTAATGGCGATTAATAGACTGTCCAAGGCTTGGTATATCCCCTGATAAAGCCTCACCATAACTTTTAAATTGCCACATCTGCAGTGTGTTGTAGTCGACCACGGGAATGGCTCTAATGGTTCCAGCTTCATCAATCTTGTCGCTACCGTTCAGAAGTGATGCTAACTGAAACATCAAGCTAAATCGATCTTGAGTGCCGGGCAATAAATCCGGTGTAAATTCGGGTTTCTCAGAAAAGTACATCTTCCCTGCTCCGTTTTGATCTCGATCGAAGCGAGAGTATCTTGGATCTTTTGTTCCACGTTGAGTCCAATAAATAGCGGGGGCAATTCCATAGGCATCTACGCTTCCACGAGATTCAAATACAAATGGTCCCACTACAGCATAAGGAATGTTGATGTAAAGACGGTATTGACTACCATTGACGACCCACTCTAGGCTGGCAGTTTGCAAAAGTTGCCCATCAAGATAAGCATCAAAATATAAGGTGCTTGACTCAGGAAGTTGAAAAGATTGTCCAGATTGATTTCCTGCTGCACCCTTCCCCGCTTCGCCTGCTGTTGCGGCTGTATCTGATGCGACGGCGTTTGTTTGTTTGGGGGCAGATCTGATCTTGGGTCTGCTATTCATCTGAATCTTTTTTGGAGGCTCTACCCGTAGATCCGTTTTAATGATGAGATCCTCAGGGATGGGTGGAGCGCTACTAAATGAAAAAAAAGGAATCCCAAAGAAGAAAACGAGGTGACCTAATATGGAGATAGCAACAGCTGCAAGCAAAAGCCAAAAAGATTTTCTTGAGATGAAATTCATTAGTTCAGACAACAGATCCGCAATGAAATAGATGGTGAAACTATTCGGAGGTGATAAAAGTAAGCACTTTAGGCAAATGATCTAAATAGTCTGCAATACCATGATCACTTCCTTCGAGCACCAACTGTTGCGCACCCTCATAAAAGCGAACCATTTCTTTCCAATCAAGCAACTCATCTCCTTTGGCCGCTATTAAAAAGTAGCGCTCGGGATCGCTAATTTTGGTAATCTGCAAGTCCTGCAATTCACCGATGTACTCTTGCTTAAAGTCAAAAGGTTCTTCGCTATCGTAAGCGGTCATCATACCTACATGCGGCTCAAGCTCCCTTGCTGCAAACACAGCGGGATTTAAGACAACACCCTTGCAGTGGTATTTTTCAGCAAGGTAGTTGGTGTAAAACCCCCCAAGAGATGATCCCACCACCACTAGCCTACTCGCCGAGGATTGCTCGATATGAGCACTAACCATTGCCATACTTTCTTGTGGCGAAGCTGGCAATTGAGGACAATACCATTCATAAACATGATTGGTAAGCCCTGCATTACCAATAGCCTTGACGGCATCACCCGTCATTACCGCCTTACTTGATCTTGGTGATGAGCGAAAGCCGTGCAAATAAACGAGTAATGTGGATTTCATATTACCGTCCAAATCAGGATTTTTGACCAATCTCAAAATTAGCCATCTTCTCCAAGGCTCTCACCATCGCCGAATGATCCCAAGCTTTTCCACCATGAGCGCTACAAGAATTAAATAGCTCCTGCGCTGTCGCAGTATTGGGAAGTGAGACACCGATTGCCTTAGCGCTGCTCAAAGCCAGACTCAGATCCTTCTGATGTAATTCAATCCGAAATCCAGGATCAAACGTTCTTTTGATCATGCGTTCGCCATGCACTTCTAAGATCTTTGAGCTAGCGAATCCGCCCATTAAGGCTTCACGCACTTTAGCGGGATCAGCCCCTGCTTTTGCTGCAAAAACAAGCGCCTCTGCAACAGCCTCAATATTAAGCGCTACGATAATTTGATTAGCCACCTTAGTAATTTGACCGGCTCCGTTATCACCCACCAAAGTAATATTTTTACCCATCAATTCGAAGATAGGCTTTACCTGATCAAAAGTAGCCTGATTACCACCCACCATAATGGTGAGCGTTGCACCCTTGGCCCCTAACTGGCCACCCGATACTGGGGCATCCAAATACTCGCAGCCTAAGGCGTTAATTTTTTTAGCAATCTCTTTAGTTACGATAGGCGAGATCGAGCTCATGTCAATGACGATCTTTCCTTTAGATAAACCTGATGCAATACCATTGTCGCCAAAAAGCACTTTTTCTACATCCGGGGTATCAGGCACCATCGTAATAATGATGTCTGCTTTTGATGCGACATCCGCAGGACTTTCACAAACAATCGCGGCACTTTTGATAAGCTCTTCGGGTACCTTGCTGCGGGTATGAATGAACACGTCATGTCCCGCATTCACTAAATGGCCAGCCATAGGGGCTCCCATAATTCCTAAGCCCACAAAACCTAATTTCAATTTACTCATGAGAATTTCCTTTTTGCATTATTCATTAATAGCTTGCTATAAAAATCACCTGACTTAATCAATGGCGATTATTCGTATTTAGACATCCACCCAAGTCCCGCTTCAGTTGTTTTGAGGGGCTTATATTCGCAGCCGATATAACCGGCGTACCCT
Organism: Polynucleobacter sp. TUM22923; assembly: GCF_030295705.1. Classification (NCBI taxonomy): domain Bacteria; kingdom Pseudomonadati; phylum Pseudomonadota; class Betaproteobacteria; order Burkholderiales; family Burkholderiaceae; genus Polynucleobacter; species Polynucleobacter sp. TUM22923. Next base: position 857,072 of record NZ_AP027274.1, on the reverse strand, counting down.
AGTTTGTCGAGCAATCCGAATAAAAAATCATAATGAATTTCGCCAGATCCAGGCTCATTGCGACCTGGGTTATCAGCAAGTTGAATATGTCCTATACGGCCTAAGTATTTTTGAATTGTGTTTGCCAGTTCGCCTTCCATCCGCTGTGCGTGATAAATATCATACTGAAGATAGGCATTATCAGCTCCTACTGCATCTAGTATTTCAATGCCCTGTGCTGTGCGTGATAGATAGAAGCCTGGAATATCGAAGGTGTTAATGGGTTCAATTAGCAGCTTAAGCCCTACCTTCTTGAGTTCTGAAGCAGCATATTGAAGATTAGCAACGAAGGTATCTCGCAGCTTTTTGGGATCAACGTCTAAGGGCGCTTTTCCAGCAAGGCAGTTCAGCTGTGGAACACCTAGTACGGCTGCGTATTCAATCGCCTTGGCTACGCCAGCACGAAATTCTTCAACCCGATCTGGATTACAGGCAATCCCCCGCTCGCCAGCATCCCAGTCGCCTGCTGGTAAATTATGAAGCACTAGCTTGAGCGCATTGTTATCTAACGCACTTCTTATTTCTTTTGGGTCAAATGCATAAGGGAAAAGGAATTCTACGGCTGTAAAGCCCCCCGTCTTCGCTAGCGCAAAGCGCTCCATAAACGGTACTTCGGAAAACAGCATAGTGAGGTTAGCGGCAAAACGGGGCATGGCAATCCTTCGGTAATAGGCAATATTCGAACTTCGATACTATCAAATTAGACGCCCAAATTTCCTAGATATTGTTGGGCTGCACAATAAAGTGAAAAACGGGCTAGAAATACGATAATATCAATAGATAGTCACTAAATACTAAGGATAAATATGAAAATTCACCTCACCTCAATCGCTCTAATTGCAACCGCTGTATTAACAGGTCCAGCCGTAGTGATGGCTCAAGCTCCGGCAGCCGCCGCGCCAGTTGTCATAGATGCCGCGGTAACCGACAATATTTTTCAGCTATATGAAGGTGTAGTTACTAAGGTTGATAAAAAAAACCGCACCATCTACTTTAAAAATGCAGAAGGTGAATCTAAGTTTGTTGCCGGCCCAGAAATCAAGAGTCTGGATCAAATTAAAAAAGGTGATCGCTTAAATGTGTCCTATGAATTAGCCGTAGCTATTGAGTTAATTAAAACAAAAAGTGATGGCATTCGCAGCAAAGTGGAGACATCTACTGAAGCCATATCCAAGGCTGGAGAAAAACCAACCCGTACTATTTCGAACACTACCACCATCATTGCTGACATTGTTGGGGTTGATCGCGCCAAGAAGTTAGTTTCTGTTAAGGGGCCAAGTGGTAAGGTCACAGTAGTGACTGTGAAGAATGCTCAGCTTTTGGCGGACGTAAATGTTGGTGAGCAAGTTAAGGTGGTTTATTTTGATGCAATGGCCGCATCAATTACCGCACCAAAAAAGAAGTAATTTGCTATAAAGGCAATGGCCTAAATTACAGATGCGTTTTTGTTTAGGCCTTGCCTGCACCCTTCTCTTGACGGCGTGCGCTAACACTACCCGTCCCGGTGCTGTTGGCATTACCCGCCCTCAGTTTATGATGGCCTCATCTGATGACGTCAACCGTCTTTCTGCTTCAAGCTATAACGAGCAAAACCAAAAGGCTAAAGATAAAAATATATTAGTGACCTCAGGGCCTACCTATGATCGTCTCAAGGTAATCGCTAATCGACTGATTCCGCAAACAGAGGCCTTTCGTGATGACACCAAACAGTGGGACTGGCGCCTTACTTTAATTGATGCTCCAACACTCAATGCGACCTGCGCACCAGGTGGAAAAATTACTTTTTATACGGGGATCATTGAGCAGCTTAATCTTAATGATGATGAGATAGCCGCAATCATGGGCCATGAAATCGCTCATGCAGTCCGTGAGCATGGCAGGGAACGTGTTTCTCAAGCGGCGGCACAAAGTATCTTAGTCAATATTGCTATGGCAGTAGCGGGCCCCTACGGATCAGCAGTTAGCTTAGCTAACCAAGCAGCTCAATACGCAATTGTTTTGCCAAACTCCAGAGAAAATGAAACAGAGGCTGATGCCATTGGGCTAGAGTTAGCAGCAAGAGCAGGCTATAACCCTGCAGGGGCAATTAGCGTTTGGCAAAAAATGCTAAAAGCTTCGAAAGACAAGAGCTCACCTGAATTCTTATCTACCCACCCTTCTGGGGAAACCCGAATTGAGCAGCTCACTGCACTGATGCCTATGGTGGAGCCACTGTATAAGGCGGCCTCAAAGCCGCCGACAATTACGAATCTCAAGAAATAAAAAAGCCACCCAGAGGTGGCTTTTTTATTATCTTTGGCGGAGCGGACGGGACTCGAACCCGCGACCCTCGGCGTGACAGGCCGATATTCTAACCAACTGAACTACCGCTCCAAATACATCGAGTAAAACATCACTTACTACTGACTGCAAAAACTAAAACACTACATGTTACTGCAGCCAAAAAATCTGGCGTCCCCAGGGGGATTCGAACCCCCGTACTCACCGTGAAAGGGTGATGTCCTAGGCCTCTAGACGATGGGGACCTGGACCAACATGACAACTTAATACCGCAATTTCAAATGCTTGGTGGAGATAAGCGGGATCGAACCGCTGACCTCTTGCATGCCATGCAAGCGCTCTCCCAGCTGAGCTATACCCCCGTAATCCCGTGATAAAACTACAAGACACTCAAAACAATTCAAGATTTTATCCTATTTTTGTACCGCTGCGCAAATTATCTATCAGACAACCTTGGAAAGCCTATTTAGCACTTCTTGCTTGCCCAGTACAACTAGGACGGAATCAATAGCCGGAGTCTGCGTGGTCGCAAATAGTGCGAAGCGCACCGGCATCGCCAAGGCTGGCATCTTTATCTGATGCTGGGCTAAAACTTGCTTAAATACTGCCCCATACGCCTCTTTACTTGGTTCAATCACTTCAATGGCTTTGATTAAATCCTGCAGTGCTGGAACAATATCCTTAGCAATATTGGCCGCAATCTGATCTGAGGTGTGAGTTGGCGCTGGCAGATAAAAAAGCTTTGCCCCTTCCGCAATTTCAATCAAGGTATTAGCGCGATCTTTAAGCAGGCCTACGACCTGAACAAAGTCTGGCCCATTTTCTGTATCAATACCAAGTACGTGCGCAAATGGCTTTGTGAGCTCAGCTAATTGCTTGGAATCAGTATTTTGTATGTACTGATGATTAAGCCAGAGTAGTTTTTCAGGGTTGTGTTGTGCTGGTGAGCGACCCAAGCTTGCTAAATCAAACCATTGAACAAATTGCTCTTTCGCAAACACCTCAGCATCACCATGCGACCAGCCTAAACGCGCTAAATAGTTCAGAATAGCTTCAGGTAAGTACCCCGCCTTTTGGTAATCACGAACACTCATAGCGCCGTTACGCTTACTCATTTTCTCGCCAGAGTCGTTCAAGACTGTGGGTAGATGGGCATAGACCGGCAGTTCACCACCGAGCGCCTTCATGATGTTAATTTGTCGTGGCGTATTGTTTACATGATCATCACCTCGGATCACATGCGTAATCTTCATATCAAGATCATCAACCACAACACAAAAGTTGTAGGTTGGAGTGCCGTCAGGTCGAGCAATGACTAAATCATCAAGCTCATCATTACTGATTTCAATTTTGCCCTTCACAGCATCATCCCAAATTACAGAGCCCCCAATTGGATTCTTAAAGCGAATCACTGGCATTACATCTGTTGGTATGGCTGGCAGCGTTTTGCCAGGTTCAGGACGCCAACGTCCGTTATAACGGGGCTTTTCTTTATCCAGCATTTGCTGATCGCGAATTTGGTTAAGCTCCTCCTCACTCATGTAGCAGGGATAAGCCAAGCCTGAATCTAACATTTGCTTGACTACCGCACGATAGCGATCGATGCGTTGCATTTGGTAAATGGGCCCCTCATCTAAGTCTAGACCTAGCCAAGCCATGCCTTCGATGATGACATCGACCGCCTCTTGACTAGAGCGCTCAAGATCCGTGTCCTCAATGCGCAGAATAAAATCACCCTGATTATGTCGAGCAAACGCCCAGGGGTAAAGTGCGCTGCGAAGGTTTCCAAGGTGAATAAAGCCCGTGGGGCTGGGGGCAAAGCGTGTACGTATGTGCATAAGCCATATTATCTCAGGTCAACCATAGCCTGATTACCGATTTTCGCTATTTTCTTCTCTGAATCAGGAAAAAAGTGGATACTTTGCGCTATGAACGAACTACTAGTCTTTGTGTGTGATGGTGCCCCAGTACGCGGGGAAATTGTGTCCATTAGTACGGCCTGGCAGGCCGTGCTCGAGCGTCGTAATGACCCCCCTGTCATTAGGCGTTTATTGGGCGATTTTGTGGGTGCGGCGACCCTTTTAAGCGCTAGTCTCAAATTTGATGGAACCTTGATTATTCAAGCCCAAAGTAAGGGCCCTATTCAGCTCTTGGTGGTGGAATGTAAGTCTGATTTGAGTATGAGGGCAACGGTGAAGCTTTCTGTAGATGCAGACTCAATCAGTCCCAATGCTACTTTGGGAGAACTGTTGGACGCTGACAATACAGGCCGCCTTGTCATTACGCTCGACCCGGCAGACCGCAAGCCAGGTCAACCCCCTTATCAAGGGATTGTTGCGCTTCAAGAACATCGTGGCACTGTCATCAAGCCGGTTACTAGTGCAGCAGAAGCTATTGCTTTGTACATGCAAAACTCTGAGCAGTTGGATACCCGCATTTGGCTAGCATCGAATGAAACTCATGTTGGCGGGCTTCTGTTACAGCGCCTCCCCAACTCTGGAGGTCATGTACACCTGGACCCTCAAGTGGCCGCAGAGGGCTGGGCTCGCATCCAGACCTTGGGGGAAACTATTACCGATGATGAACTACTCTCGCTACCGCCCGAAACCATATTGCGAAGACTCTTTTTAGAGGAATCCGCAGAAAATGGTGTACGAAGCTTTCCCTCTAGGCAAATTACATTTTCATGCCGCTGTTCGCGCACGAAGGTCGCAGATGTATTGAGAATGTTGGGAGAAGCAGAAGTAGAAAGCATTCTTGCAGAGCAAGGTGCTGTAGAAACGGAGTGTGATTTTTGCACAAAAATGTATCGCTTTGATGCGGTAGATTGCCGACAAGTTTTTAAGACGGATCTACTAGAGGATGCAACAAGGCCGCCATCTAGCGGCCATTAATGGTTATCGGTTTACTAATTAGTGACGGCCGATTTCTCATTGGTAGTATTTTTAGAGGATTTGTCAGTTGGCAGAATTTGGACAAAAAATTCACCTTCTTTAACCATGCCATGCTCTACGCGGGCACGTTCCTCAATGGCGCGCGTACCTTCTTTTAAGTCTTTAACATCACCCGTTAACTTCGCATTACGCAAACTGAGCAGGCTATTTTTAGCCTGCTGCAGTTCGACTTGTTTTTCCATGTCGTACACCTTCAGCCAGCCACCCTTACCTAGCCATAGTGGGTATTGGATTGCCAGAAGTAGCAACAACATAGAATAAATAATAATGCGCATAGTCTAAGAAATCTTAGCAGACTAAGTAGTTAAAGAATTAGCGCTTGAGATTATAAAAAACAGATTTGCCAGGATAGGTGGCTACATCACCCAGGCCCTCTTCAATACGCAAAAGTTGGTTGTACTTTGCAATACGGTCAGAGCGCGATAAAGAACCAGTCTTGATTTGACCGGCATTCGTACCAACGGCAATATCGGCAATAGTGCTATCTTCCGTTTCACCAGAGCGATGCGAAATCACGGCAGTGTAGTTAGCCCGTTTAGCCATTTCAATCGCAGCAAAAGTTTCCGTCAGGGTACCGATTTGGTTGATCTTAATCAAAATAGAATTCGCAATTCCTTTTTCAATCCCTTCTTTAAGAATGCGTGTATTGGTTACGAATAGATCATCCCCAACAAGCTGAATTTTTTTCCCTAATTTTTGTGTAATGTCAGCCCATCCATCCCAATCACTCTCATGCATGCCGTCCTCAATAGAGACAATTGGAAATTGGTCAGCAAGGTTTCCTAGGTAGTCTGAAAACTCACTAGAAGTCAGTTGCAAGCCTTCGCCAGACAATTGATACTTGCCATCTTTATAAAATTCACTAGCCGCACAATCAAGCGCCAACAAGACATCTTCACCGGCTTGATATCCAGCACCTTCAATGGCCTTCATAATAGTTTGCAGGCACTCTTGGTTACTTTTAAAGTTCGGAGCAAAGCCTCCCTCATCACCAACCGTGGTGGGCATGCCCTGCGTACCCAATATCTTTTTAAGCTCATGAAAAATCTCTGCTCCACAGCGCAGCGCTTCACGAAAATTCTGCGCACCAACGGGCATGATCATGAACTCTTGAATATCTAAACTATTGTTGGCGTGAGCGCCGCCATTCACAATATTCATCATTGGTACAGGCAATTGCATTCCGCCTGATCCACCGAAATAACGATACAGAGGCAATCCTGCTTCTTCAGCGGCTGCTCTGGCGACTGCCATTGAGACCGCTAATGTGGCATTAGCGCCTAAGCGAGCCTTGTTATGTGTGCCGTCAAGCTCAATCAAAGTATGGTCAAGAAAAGCCTGCTCGCTAGCGTCTAAACCAAGAATGGACTCCGCTATTTCTATGTTGATGTTTTGAACTGCCTTAAGAACGCCTTTACCTAAGTAACGCTCTTGATTACCGTCTCGCAACTCAATCGCTTCGCGTGAACCCGTAGAAGCGCCAGAAGGAACGGCGGCTCGACCCATTACGCCAGACTCTAGTAATACGTCGCACTCTACAGTGGGGTTACCGCGTGAATCTAAAATTTCTCTACCGATGATGTCAACAATGGCGCTCATGCAGCCTCCTAAATTAAATAAATATGTTCGTAACAGGTCAAACTTTTAAAGCAACCCTACTTAAAACTGTCTTCCAGAAATACCCCTGGTTTTTTTACAATGAGATCAATCGCCACCAATGATTCAAGCAAGTCCTTCATTCGATTCAGTGGCACTGCGTTGGGGCCGTCTGATAATGCTTTTGATGGATCAGGATGGGTCTCCATAAAAAGACCACTAATACCAACCGCTACTGCAGCACGAGCCAATACGGGGACGAATTCACGTTGACCACCACTGGATTGACCTTGACCCCCTGGCAGTTGAACTGAATGGGTTGCATCAAATACGACAGGAGCTTTTGTATCGCGCAAAATTGCCAAACTACGCATGTCAGATACTAAGTTGTTATAGCCAAAAGAAGCGCCCCGCTCACAAACCATGAATTGATCGGCAAGCTTTGCTTCAATAGCAGCATCACGCGCTTTATCAATCACATTGAGCATTTCATGGGGGGATAGGAATTGACCCTTCTTAAAATTCACCGGCTTACCACTTTGAGCACAAGCCCTAATGAAATCCGTTTGACGGCAAAGAAAAGCTGGCGTTTGGAGAACATCAACTACTTTTGATACTGGTTCAATTTCACTGATGTCATGAATATCCGTCAGTACCGGAACGCCAATTTCCCGCTTTACTCTAGCCAAAATTTCAAGGCCCTTTTCCATTCCCAGTCCGCGAAAGGATGTCCCAGAAGAGCGATTAGCCTTATCAAATGAAGATTTATAAATAAAGGGAATACCCAAAGAGCTGGTGATCTCTTTGAGTTGGCCAGCAATATCCATAGCAGACTGCTCTGACTCAATGACACAAGGACCGGCAATCAAGAAAAATCGCTGGTTTAACCCAACATCAAATCCGCATAACTTAAATGAGCTCATAAATTTCTTAAATTTCCTAAATTTATTATTTCTTATTTCTTATTTCTTGGGCGGGTTAGGCTGGCTGTTTAGATGTGGCATTGTGCTGGGCCAATGCTGCACGAATAAATGCAGAAAACAATGGGTGGCCATCACGTGGTGTCGAAGTAAATTCAGGATGGAACTGCACACCAAAGAACCAGGGGTGCATCGCTTTAGGCAATTCCATCATTTCTGGCAGAGACTCAATAGGCGTTCTTGCAGAAATAATAAGCCCCGATTTTTCTAAGCGAGGTACATAGGCATTGTTCACTTCATAGCGGTGACGGTGACGCTCATTAACCTCCGCTCCATAAATATCATGGGCCAATGTGCCATCTTTTACGGGGCAACGCTGAGAGCCTAGGCGCATCGTGCCGCCAAGATCTGAATCATTATTACGCCTCTCAACACGACCTTCTCGGTCAATCCACTCTGTGATGAGAGCAACAACGGGACTCTCTGTCTCGGGGTCAAATTCAGTACTATTGGCGTCTGCGATAGAGGCCACGTGTCGAGCAAATTCAATAACAGCCAATTGCATGCCCAGGCAAATGCCTAAGTAAGGGACATTGTTTTCACGCGCATATCGAATAGCTACGATCTTTCCTTCTGTACCGCGCTTACCAAATCCGCCGGGAACCAATATGGCATCCAGGCCTTTAAGGCAATCAATTCCATCCTTTTCGATTACCTCAGAATCAATATAGTTAATGTTGACGCGGGTGTGATTATGAATACCTGCATGTCGCAAAGCTTCAATCAAAGACTTATAAGACTCGGTGAGTTCAACGTACTTACCAACCATACCAATGGTGACTTCATGCTGTGGATTTGCAAGCTCATAAACAAGCTTAGCCCAAACGGATAAGTCTGCAGGCTTGGCTTGGATTTCTAGTTCTCGACAAATGAGGTCGTCCATTCCCTGTGCTTGCAGCATTTCAGGGATTTTATAAATGGTGTCTACATCCCAAACCGAAATCACTGCCTCTTCTCTTACATTTGAGAACAAAGAAATTTTGGCTCTTTCATCCGCAGGAATTGGGCGGTCCGCTCGACATAGTAAAGCGGTTGGCATGATGCCAATTTCGCGTAACTTTTGTACTGAATGCTGCGTAGGCTTCGTTTTCAACTCCCCTGCACTAGCAATGTAGGGAACTAATGTGAGATGTACAAAAGCGCAACTATGCTTTGGCATCCGAATACTCATCTGACGCGCTGCCTCAAGAAATGGCAGTGATTCAATGTCGCCTACAGTTCCACCAATTTCACAAATAGCCACATCGGCATGACCATCATGACTGGCTAGAGCACCACGCTCAACAAAGGCCTGAATTTCATTCGTGATGTGGGGAATAACTTGTACTGTTTTTCCAAGATATTCACCGCGACGCTCTTTGCTAATAACGGACTCATAAATCTGGCCGGTCGTAAAGTTATTGCTTTTACGCATTTTTGCTGAAATAAAGCGTTCGTAGTGTCCCAGATCAAGATCGGTCTCAGCCCCATCCTCTGTCACAAAAACTTCACCGTGCTGAAGCGGGCTCATTGTCCCTGGGTCAACGTTAATGTAGGGGTCTAACTTAAGGAGGGTGACTTTCAGGCCGCGGGATTCGAGAATCGCGGCAAGCGAGGCAGCTGCGATTCCTTTCCCTAGGGATGAAACCACACCACCAGTGACGAAAACGTATTTGGTCATCGCTTATGCTCTGATAGAAATGGTAATTATAACGACAGCTTCGTAAAGCTTGCCTTTTTCTATCTGCAGGCAGGCTTTCTTGAATTAATAGGAATAATTTCGCTTCAAAATAGGGTGTGATTTGACGATTTTTAGTGAATTTTTAAGCTATTAATTCCATATTTTCCATTTTTTCATTAATATTCATCAATTTTCCTTATTAAGTCTTATATAAGACTGAAAAATAGATCTACAATAGACAAATCGGGCGTAATTCACCGCCTGTTTTTACTGTTGATCACTCTTACCCAATAGGAAACACGATGCTAGAAGCCTACAACGTTAAACTTGCCGAACGCACGGCCCTTGGTATACCAGCACTTCCTTTAACAAAGGATCAAACAGCGGAGTTGATCGGTCTGTTGAAGAACCCGCCAGCGGGCAAAGAAAATGAGTTGATAGATCTCATTACCAATCGTGTACCTGCCGGAGTAGACGAGGCAGCTAAAGTAAAAGCTGAATTTTTGGACGCGCTTGCAAAAGGCACTGAAAAATCACCGCTAATTTCCCGTATTCAAGCTACCCAATTATTGGGCACCATGCTTGGGGGCTACAACATCAAACCGCTAGTTGAGCTGCTCTCAGATTCAGAGTGCTCAGCCACAGCGGCAGCGGCCCTTAAGAAAACGCTCCTGATGTTTGACTACTTCCATGATGTTCAAGAACTTGCTGAAAAAGGCAATGCTTACGCTAAGGGTGTTATGCAAAGCTGGGCAGATGCTGAGTGGTTTACCAGCAGATCCCCTGTACCAGAAAGTATGAAGCTCACTGTATTTAAAGTGACTGGTGAAACCAATACCGATGATTTGTCCCCCGCTCCGGATGCTTGGAGTCGCCCAGATATTCCCCTGCATGCCACCATCATGCTAAAAAACCCACGACCAGGTATTGATCCAGATGAAGTTGGTGTGCGTGGACCAATGAAGCAAATTGAAGCCCTGCAGAAAAAAGGGAACCAGATTGCCTATGTAGGTGATGTGGTTGGAACCGGGTCATCACGCAAATCTGCGACTAACTCGGTGTTGTGGTGGACGGGTCAAGATATCCCCTTTGTTCCTAACAAACGCTTTGGAGGTGTTTGTCTTGGTAGCAATATTGCCCCTATCTTCTTTAATACCATGGAAGATTCTGGCGCCCTGCCAATCGAACTCGATGTTTCCCAAATGAACATGGGCGACGAAATTGAATTGCAACCCTATGCCGGTAAAGCATTTAAAAATGGCCAAGAAATTGCCGCATTTTCACTCAAGTCACCTGTAATTTTGGATGAAGTGCGTGCCGGTGGACGAATTCCACTGATCATCGGACGTGGATTAACGGCTAAAGCACGAGCAGCGCTTGGCTTGCCTGCTTCAACCGAATTCCGTGTACCAGTAAGTCCGCCTGACAACAAAAAAGGCTTCACCTTGGCGCAGAAAATGGTCGGCCGTGCATGTGGTCTACCTGAGGGTCAAGGTATTCGCCCCGGGACTTATTGCGAACCCCATATGACTACTGTCGGCTCTCAAGATACTACTGGCCCAATGACGCGTGATGAGTTGAAAGATTTAGCTTGCTTAGGCTTCTCCTCTGATTTAGTGATGCAATCTTTCTGTCATACATCCGCATATCCAAAGCCAGTAGATATTCGCACTCAACATGAGCTACCCGCTTTTATGACCAATCGTGGTGGTGTTTCACTGCGCCCGGGTGATGGCGTTATTCATAGTTGGCTCAATCGCTTACTCTTACCAGACACTTGCGGCACTGGCGGCGATAGCCACACCCGCTTTCCAATTGGTATTTCCTTTCCGGCCGGCTCAGGTTTAGTAGCCTTTGCGGCGGCAACCGGTGTTATGCCTCTAGATATGCCAGAGTCAGTCTTAATTCGCTTTAAGGGCAAGATGCAGCCCGGCATCACCTTGCGTGATCTGGTTAATGCAATTCCTTTGTATGCCATTAAGAAGGGCTTGTTAACGGTTACCAAGCAAGGCAAGAAGAATATTTTCTCAGGACGCATCTTAGAAATCGAAGGTTTACCAGAGCTGAAAGTTGAGCAAGCTTTTGAGCTGTCAGATGCTTCTGCAGAGCGCTCTGCTGGCGGCTGTGCAGTTCAACTCAATAAAGAACCCATTATTGAATATATGCGCTCCAATATCACCCTAATGAAGTGGATGATTGCGAATGGATATGAAGATAAGCGTACTTTAGGGCGCCGTATCAAAGCGATGGAAGCATGGATTGCTAAGCCAGAGTTACTTCGGGCGGATGCAAATGCTGACTACGCCGAGATTATTGAAATTGATATGAACGATATCAAAGAGCCTATCTTGGCCTGCCCTAACGATCCTGATGATGTGAAATTTTTATCAGAAGTTTCTGGTGCAAAAATTGATGAGGTCTTTATTGGTTCCTGCATGACTAATATCGGCCACTTCCGTGCTGCCGGCCAAGTGCTTCAGGGTAAGAAAGATATGCCTACCCGCCTATGGATTGCACCGCCAACCAAAATGGATGCCATGATGTTGATGGAAGAAGGTTACTACGGCATTTTGGGGGCTACCGGCGCACGCATGGAAAGTCCAGGCTGTTCATTGTGTATGGGTAATCAGGCGCAGATTCGAAAGGGCTCTACTGCAGTCTCTACTTCAACTCGTAACTTTCCAAACCGTTTAGGAATTGATACCCAAGTGTATTTGGCTTCAGCAGAATTAGCTTCTGTTGCCGCCCTGCTAGGTCGCCTACCAACGCCACAGGAATATTTCGAGCAAGTAGAGTCGTTAAACGCAAAAGCAGCTGAGGTTTATCAGTACATGAACTTTGACAAGATCAAGACGTTCAGCGACGTTGCTGATACTGTCGTCGTTTAATGAATTGATTTCCTGTTTCTGGGAAAATAAAAAGGCGATCAAATGATCGCCTTTTTTATGCCTAGAAGCTTAAATTATTCAGATGTACAGCTTATTTTCTTGGTGAGCATTCTCACGATTTAAACCCGATACCCAAGTATTAGTTGGTAGGCCAGTCTTTTCCATAATTAACTTCGCACGCCTAGATACGTCCTGCCACTCGACATCCAACATAGGCCCTTTAAAGGCAATTGCCACCACATTGCAGTCATGTGACTCTGGAAATAAGAGTACCCTGTTATCAAAAGCATCACTGATGTGATTTAAATTTAAATCGAGGCTTGGATGACGCGAAAAGAGATTCACCGTGAGAATGCCAGGTGACTTCAAGGCGTTATAGCAGCCTTGGTAAAACTCCAATGAGCTTGCGCTAGGTCCATCGCAAATCGCATCATATAGATCCACTTGTATTGCATCAAAGTGATTCTGATAATCATCATGGCGAACAAATTGCTTGGCATCCATCTGAATTGTTTGCAGACGGCGATCATCGCTTGGCGTAGAGAACATACTCCTAGCCGCAATAACCACCGAAGGATTCATCTCGACAACCGTATTTTTTACTGCTGGACAATATCGATGAGTAAATTTGGTTAATGCTCCGGTACCAAGGCCAAGTTGAGCAACTCGCATTCCTGGCCTTGTCTCTAAAAAAAGTAGCCAGGCCATCATCTGCTGGTTATATTCAAGATAGATTTCATCCGGATCCCGAATGCGCATCGCCCCTTGAATTAACTCGCTACCAAAATGCAGGTAACGAATTCCCCCGCTTTCAGAGAAGGTTACTGGCTCCATTAGCACAATGATTTACCTCGCCCAACTACGCGCATTGCGGAACAGGCGCATCCAAGGGCTCGCTCCATCCGAGACATCAAGCCATGCTGGTGGACACCAGCTCATTTGCGCTGCGCGGAAAACACGTTCAGGGTGCGGCATCATTACAGTAAAGCGGCCATCAGCCGTTGTCACACCAGTCAACCCACCAGGTGACCCATTGGGATTCATGGGATAAGTTTCAGTCGGAACGCCCTGATGATCCACAAAACGTAAAGTACTTAATCCCTGTTGCTTAATTGAATCTAAATTTCCTTGCAAGCTAAAGTTAGCAAATCCCTCGCCATGGGCAATAGCAATCGGCAGATGACTGCCTTCCATTCCCTGAGTAAATATGGAAGGTGAAGGCATCACCTCTGCCATCACGAAGCGCGCTTCATATTGCTCAGATTGATTGCGAGTAAATTTAGGCCACGCTTGTGCGCCAGGAATGATTCCAGAAAGATTGCTCATCATTTGGCAACCATTGCAGACTCCCAAAGCAAAGCTTTCCTCGCGATTGAAGAAAGTGGAAAACTGATCACGCAATTGATTATTAAATAGGATGGTTTTAGCCCATCCTTCACCAGCGCCCAATACATCACCATAACTAAAGCCGCCGCAAGCAATCAAGCCACGGAAATCAGCTAAGTTGGCTTTTCCGGAAAGCAAGTCAGACATATGGACATCATAGCTATCAAAACCAGCCCAACTCATGGCATAGGCCATTTCAACATGAGAATTCACACCCTGCTCACGCAAAATCGCTAGCTTAGGTCTAACGTTCTTGTTAATGAATGGTGCAGCGATGTCATCCGCAGGATCGAATGTCAGCTTAGGTGACATACCAGCGTCAGCAAGATTGTCTAGCAAGGCAAACTCACTATCTGCACAATCTAGATTGTCACGCAAGCGTGCAATTTGATAGCTGGTATTACCCCACATCTTTTGCAAGACTACGCGGGGCTCGGCAAAAATATTTTTTGCATCACGCCAGATTTCAATTCGTCCATTCGTATTTGGTTTTGCAACGACGTGGCTACAGGCGCTTAAGCCCAACTTTCGAAGCGTCGCAAATACGGCATCACGATCTGCTTTGCGTATCTGAATAACAGCGCCTAACTCTTCGTTAAACAGCGCGCGTATTGTTTGTTCATGACGTCGACCAGAAACTTGATCAGCCCAGTTCTTGGCATCTCCCCAGTCTGGCTCTTGACCGAGGTCGACCGCGATCATATCAACATTGATGGAGATACCGCAATGAGAAGCAAATGCCATTTCAGCAATACAGGCTAGTAAGCCGCCATCAGAACGATCGTGATAGGCCAACAGCATTTGGTGCTTACGTAATTCAATAATTGCCGCAGCCAAGGATTTGAGATCCTGTGGTTGATCGACGTTAGGTGCAGACTTACCAGATTGGTTGAGTACTTGAGCCAAGATGCTGCCAGCCATCCGATTCTGACCTCGACCTAGGTCAATTAAGATCAACTCCGTTTCAATAGGCTGTCCTGCAACATCCTTCAGAACCAATAAAGGAGTGGATGTTTTTCGTACATCCTGAACAGGAGCAAATGCAGAAATAATCAGCGAGACTGGTGACACTACGGCCTTAGATTGGTCCCCCTCTTTCCAGGCCGTTGCCATTGATAAGGAATCTTTGCCAACTGGAATAGAAATGCCCAATGCGGGGCACAATTCCATGCCAATAGCAGCAACAGAGTCATACAACTTAGCATCCTCACCAGGACTGCCGCATGCAGCCATCCAGTTGGCGGAGAGCTTCACATCTTCTAATCGAAGAATATCTGCAGCTAATAAATTAGTAATAGCTTCACCAACCGCCATTTTTGCTGCTGCTGGTGCATTAATAACAGCCAAAGGAGTACGCTCACCCATTGACATCGCTTCGCCGCGATAACCTTTGTAATCCATCAGGGTTACGGCGCAATCAGCTACCGGCACTTGCCATGGGCCAACAAAAGGGTCGCGGGCATTTAAGCCGCCAACTGTACGATCGCCGATCGTGATTAAGAAAGACTTACTTGCGACCGTTGGCTGCTGCAAGACCCAAGCAATACACTGATCCAAGTCAGCATCAGTTACATTAAGCTCATCGAAGTTCTGCTCTACTCGTTGAACATCGCGATGCATTCGCGGTGGCTTTCCAAGAAGCACTTCCATTGGCATATCAATTGGCATCGCCGCATCAGTTCCAGAAGCCTCTTTGCAATCACTTAACTGCAGTTGACGCTCAGTTGTGGCTTCACCAACAACAGCAAATGGGCAACGCTCCCGTTCACATAAAGCGGTTAATAAACTCAGGTCTTTGGAGTCAATAGCTAAGACATAGCGCTCTTGAGATTCATTACACCAAATCTCAGCGGGGCTCATGCCACTCTCTTCAAGAGGAACATTGCGTAACTTAAATTGCGCACCTAGACCTGCGCCGTCTGCCAATTCAGGAAAGGCATTGGATAAGCCGCCTGCTCCAACATCATGAATAGAAACTATGGGATTGCCTTCACCCATTGCGCAGCAAGCGTTAATCACTTCTTGCGCTCGACGCTCCATTTCAGGGTTGCCACGCTGAACGGAATCAAAATCCAAGTCTGCGGTATTGGTGCCGGTAGTAACAGAGCTTCCTGTTGCACCGCCCATACCAATACGCATCCCAGGGCCGCCCAGCTGAATGAATAAGTGCCCTGCTTTAATTTCTTTTTTAGCCGTATGGATCGAATCAATACTACCAATACCGCCCGCGATCATGATCGGCTTGTGATAGCCACGACGAACACCCTCTAGTGTTTGCTCAAATACACGGAAGTAGCCACCCAATATTGGGCGTCCAAATTCATTATTAAAAGCGGCTCCGCCTAAAGGGCCATCGATCATGATTTGCAGTGGTGTTGCAATCCGATCTGGCTTTCCATAGCGCTCTGTTTCCCATGGGAAATCGGTACCAGGAATATTTAAGTTCGATACCGTGAAGCCCGTTAGGCCTGCTTTGGGACGACCGCCAATACCAGTGGCGCCCTCATCGCGAATCTCACCACCGGCACCAGTAGAGGCACCCGGAAAAGGCGCTATAGCCGTAGGATGATTATGAGTCTCCACTTTCATCAGGGTGTGAACAAGACGCGTATCTTTTTCATAATGATGGTCTGCACCTTTCGAGGACCATGTCTCTGACTCACAGCCAACCATCACGGCAGAGTTATCAGAGTAAGCAACAATGGTGCCCTCAGGCTGCAGTTGATGGGTATTGCGAATCATCGCAAACAATGACCTCTCTTGATCATCACCATCAATTGTCCAGGTGGAATTAAAAATCTTGTGACGACAATGCTCACTATTGGCCTGCGCAAACATGATGAGCTCAACGTCTGTAGGATTACGCTCGAGACGAATGAAATTCTCAGTCAGGTAAATAATTTCATCATCTGACAGTGCTAGCCCTAACTCTTGATTCGCTTTGTCTAAGGCTGACTTACCTTCACTCAATATCAAAATCCGCTTAAACGGGCGATCAGCTAACGTTTGATACAAGGCGCTAGCTTGATCTGCATGAGTGATGAGCGTTTCAGTCATGCGATCGTGTAACGCAGCAAATACTTGCTGCTCTTGTTCTGCGCTGATGTTCTTTTTGGACTGCCAGGTGTATTCAATGCCCCGCTCAATACGCAAAATATTTAATCCACATTGACGAGCAATGTCGGTTGCTTTACTAGCCCACGATGAAACAGTTCCAAAGCGAGGAATCGAAATCGAATTCTTTCTCGCATTAGGCTTGCCAAAAAGCGGGGTTCCAGACTTTGCATCAGCCTTGAAGGGCTGGCCGTAAGTAAGTAAGCTTTCGAGTACCGTTTTATCTTGAGGACTAAGCTCTTCCTCAGTCCAAATGAAATGGAGATATTGCGCCTCAATAGACTCAAGATCGATACCCTGAGCCACAAGCGTCGCTATAAGTCGCTGTTGGCGGAAGGCGGAAAGGGCATTAGCCCCAGGCAAGCAAGTGTATGAAAACATCCCTAGATTATAAGGTTTTGATTAAATCAAGCGACCACCTTGAAGTTGTAATTGGCGTTCGCACCGTGCAGCCAAAGACTGGTCGTGCGTTACCAAAACTAAAGTTGATAAATTAACAAGATTTAGCTCAAAAAGGAGCTCAATTACCCGCTTACCGCTGAACTCGTCCAAACTGCCCGTTGGCTCGTCAGCAAACAGAATTGCGGGCTTATTAATAAAAGCCCGAGCCAATGCCACACGCTGCTGCTCACCTCCTGAAAGCGTCCTTGGGAAGTGATGTAGCCGATCCCCTAAACCCACCTTTTCTAGCCACATCTGAGCTGACTCTTTAGCCTCGGACAGCTTAACTCCAGCCAATTCCATTGGCAGCATCACGTTTTCTAAGGCATTCAAGTGCGGTAGCAATTGAAAAGATTGGAAAACAAAGCCGATATGCTGCCCCCGCAGCTGAGCGCGGCCATCCTCATCTAGTCCGTTTAAGCTGTTGCCCATTAAGCTGACGCCTCCTGAAGAAGGAAGGTCTAAGCCCGCCAAAAGGCTTAATAAGGTACTTTTTCCAGACCCAGATGCGCCTACGATAGCGACACTTTCCCCGGAATAAATCTCAAAGCAAATGTCGTGCAAAATACTGAGGTCACCATCACTTGTTTTCACCGTTTTTGAAAGATGGTCGGCAATAATGGATTTAAGTGCTTTATTCATAGGAAGATTTTCAAGTAAAAATGCGTAATCCAGCCTCAAACTTTACAACATGGCTAGTTGGTCTATTTTGCCTGTTTATGAGTATTCACTGTTGGGCACAAACAAATTCGGTTATTTTGGTTCTAGGGGATAGCCTCTCTGCTGAGTACGGCATTCCGCGTGGAACAGGATGGACTCATCAGCTAGAAAAAAAACTGCAGCAGGATGCTAGCCATTGGTCACTTTTTAACGCCAGCATCAGCGGCGAAACGACTTCGGGCGGCGTATCGAGACTGCCATCACTCCTCGCTCAAAAAAAACCAGGAATTGTAATGATTGAGTTGGGCGCAAACGATGCCCTTCGTGGCTTACCTATTGCCGAAACTGAAAAAAATCTACGCAAGATGATTCTAGATAGCAAACAAGCTGGCGCAAAGGTTTTGCTCTTTGGAATGCAGATACCGCCGAACTATGGCCAAGCTTATACAAAGCAATTTAAAGACCTCTACGCCACACTTGCACAAGAGCAAAAGGTTGAGCTTTTACCCTTTTTTTTAAATGGCGTTGCCACTAATCCCGCCCTCTTTCAGGCGGATCGATTACATCCGAACGTAGAAGCTCAGACCGTTCTCTATAAAAACGTATGGGGCGCAATGGCCCCATATTTAAATCTGCTCAAAAAATCAACTGGGGTAAATTAACCACCCGCACCACCGGCATTAGCCTGCTTCAGAGGATTAATGACTTTGACACCAGCACTGTTACGCCAGTAGGCCATAAAACCAGCAAACTCAGATTGCGCTGCCAGCGCCTGGATTTGTTGAGCCTGAGCTTTGTGGGCTTTAGCATCAATAGTGGCCGGTTGACGAACTCCATCAATGCGATAAATAGTTGCCCCAACGCCCGGATTAGAAACGGAAATTACCGCTGGTAAAGCGCCGGGATTAACAGACATCACATCATCAATCGCTTGACCTACTAAGCTACCGGGCTTATTCCGAGAGATCCATACTGACGAAGCGAATCCTGCGGAACTCTTGGGATCTTTTTCTAGGGATGATAATTTTTCTGAGGCTGCGGCCAAGGCTAACTTTTCAGCCATACGCAGGCTAACTTGACGATTAACTTCCGCAGAAACCTCACTCAAAGGTAGGATTTGCGCTGGATGCAATATCACCACTCGAGCTGATACAAACACTCCGGGGGATATTTGAACAGCTTCAGTGTTGCGTTTATTTTTTAGTGCTTCATCGCCAAATAAGGATTGCAGCACCTTAGCATTAGCAAGAGGATGGTCCCTGGATACTCCGGCAGCGCCAGCACGCGTGACCCCTTTTTGGGATTGAATACTCAGCTTTAGCTTGTCGGCAGCTGGCTTTAAGCTATCAGCCTGATCGTAAGTGATGTTGGCAAACTGGTCGGCTTTTTCATTAAAGGACTTAGCCTCCTCTTTTGGCTCTGCTTTAAGTACAAGATATTCCACATCTATATATTCTGGACGCTCAAAAAGCTTTGCATTGGCTTGATAGAAAGCTTCTAGCTCTTCCGGGCTAGGATTAACCTTGCCTAAATAGTCTTGCACATTAAATTGCATTGCCTGAACTTCTCTCTCAGTCTCATAGAGCGAGGAAATTACCTCGGCTAGCTTCGGGCTGGCTAATTCTGTACGTGCAACCGAGTTCACTAATTGCTGTATTTTTAAATCAAAACTTTGACCCGCATAAAATTGCTCTTCATTCATGCCGTTGCTAGCTAACAACTGCTTAAAACGCGCATCATCAAAGCTACCATCTTGGCGATATAAGGCACGTATTTGAGGAATTTTTTGCAGGCTACTGACCAACTCCTGCTTACCAACTTGAAGGCGTAAGTCGCCCACTGCAAAACCTAAAATTCTTTGCTGCAGTAACTCATTTAAGATCGCCTGACGAAAAGGGAGGCTTTGAGCGATTTGGGCACTACCCCCTACCCGCTCGGCTTGGCGCTTAGCGGCGTTATCTACTTCCTGAGCGCTTATAGGCTTCCCATTTACCTTAACAATGTCTGTTTCCTTGTCCATAAAGCTCGAGTAGCTAGAAATACCAAACAATGCAAATGACGGAACAATAAAGAGCATCAATATGAACTGGAGAATTTTTCGGTGTTTACGTACGGTATCAAACATAAATTAATCGCTAAGTAATGAAGTTAATAGTATGACTGTACTAGGCATAAGAGTCTAGATGAGCTAGAAAGCCTGAAAGAGATTCACGTACGAATAGAAAACGATTGGGAAACTGGTGGGCGCTGACGGGATCGAACCGCCGACATTCTGCGTGTAAGGCAGACGCTCTACCATCTGAGCTAAGCGCCCCAATTAATACAAACGATATTGTAACCTAGTGGAAAAGCAAATGAAGGGTTCTTGATCGGCGACCTCATAAGAACCGAAGCCATGCCGATCAAAAGACCTTCAAGCCCTAATGCTTCAGGATCTCTCCGGTGGCAACTTTTTCATTGGCCTTGCTGGCTTCACTAGCCTTTCTGGCCAGCTCCTCCGGCGTTGGATCGGGCAAGGCGACTGGTTTTCGCTCTAAAGCTAGCTCAAGCACCTTATCAATCCAGCGTACCGGAACAATCTCAATTGCATTCTTAACATTGTCAGGAATATCAATTAAATCCTTAACGTTTTCTTCTGGGATCAAGGCTAGCTTGATGCCGCCGCGGTGAGCTGCCAAGAGCTTCTCTTTTAAGCCGCCAATAGGCAAGACTTCACCACGCAAGGTAATCTCACCCGTCATCGCAACATCAGAGCGAATCGGGATGCCTGCTAAGACGGATACCAGAGCTGTTGTGATGGCGATACCTGCTGAAGGGCCATCTTTGGGAGTGGCCCCATCAGGGAAGTGGATGTGAATATCTTTTTTCTCAAATGACTCATCCGCGATACCAAGACTGCGCGCTCTAGAGCGAACTACGGTGCGAGCAGCCTCAACAGATTCCTTCATCACATCACCAATAGAGCCTGTACGTGTAATGACGCCTTTACCGGGCATTACCGCCGCCTCAATAGTAAGGAGATCGCCCCCTACTTCAGTCCAGGCTAAGCCCGTAACCTGACCAATTTGATTTTCCTTGGCAGCTAAACCAAAGTCATAGATACGCACAGATAAGAATTTCTCGAGGTTATCTGCATTTACAGTGATTGGTGCAGCCTCTTTCTTCAAGAGTAAAAGCTTCACAACCTTACGGCAGATCTTGTTGATTTCACGCTCTAAAGATCGAACGCCAGCCTCACGAGTGTAGTAGCGGATCATGCTGCGAACAGCACTTTCCTCGATATGTAGCTCACCTTTTTTCAGGCCATTATTTTTAATTTGCTTGGGAATCAAATAATTAGTGGCGATACTGGTCTTTTCATCCTCTGTATAACCCGCAAGACGAATAATTTCCAATCGATCCAGTAATGGGCCTGGGATGTTCAAGGAATTTGAGGTTGCCACAAACATCACGTCCGACAAATCAAAATCTACTTCGACATAGTGATCCTGAAAGGTGTGATTTTGCTCTGGATCAAGGACCTCAAGCAATGCACTCGCTGGATCACCACGGAAATCCATCCCCATCTTATCTACTTCATCGAGCAGAAATAAAGGATTGCGCACGCCCACCTTAGTCAGGCTCGACAAAATCTTTCCGGGCATTGATCCAATATAAGTGCGTCGATGACCACGAATCTCAGATTCGTCACGAACACCACCTAAAGCCATACGGACAAATTTTCGATTAGTGGCCCTAGCAATCGATTGACCTAAAGAGGTCTTACCAACGCCAGGAGGGCCAACTAGACAAAGAATAGGCGCCTTTACCCGATCAACTCGCTGTTGAACCGCGAGGTACTCCAAAATGCGCTCTTTGACCTTGTCAAGACCGTAGTGATCTTCATCCAATACTTTCTCAGCATTAGTGAGGTCGTTATTAATTTTGGTTTTTTTCTTCCAGGGCAGATTCACCAACGTGTCAATGAAATTACGAATCACCGTTGCTTCTGCTGACATGGGCGACATGAGTTTGAGTTTTTTTAACTCAGATTCTGCTTTTTTGAGCGCTTCCTTCGGCATGCGAGCTGCTTTAATGCGCTTCTCTAGCTCCTCTAAATCAGCACCCTCTTCGCCCTCACCCAATTCTTTCTGTATGGCTTTGACTTGCTCATTTAAGTAGTATTCGCGCTGACTCTTCTCCATCTGGCGCTTTACGCGACCACGAATACGCTTCTCTACTTGCAAGATGTCGATTTCACTCTCAAGATCAGCCAAAAGGCTCTCGAGACGCTTTACTACATCAATCATTTCCAACAAGCGCTGCTTCTGCTCTAGCTTGACTGGCAGGTGCGCACAAATGGTATCTGCCAAGCGGCTTGGATCATCAATGCCACCAAGGGAAGCCAGAATCTCTTGCGGCACTTTCTTGTTGAGTTTTACGTACTGATCAAACTGAGCCATGATGGCGCGGCGCAAGGCCTCGGTCTCGTGTGCATCCATCGCAGTAGCGATTGTAGGCGTGGCCTCGCATGCAAAGTATCCCAAACTGTCTTCAACCTGGCTTACTTGTGCGCGCTGAATACCTTCGACTAATACTTTCACAGTGCCATCAGGCAGCTTTAGCATCTGAAGAATATTGGCAATACAGCCAACATCGTAAAGATCATCAACGCTAGGCTCATCTTTCGCAGCTGCCTTTTGGGCCACCAACAAAACATTTTTGCCGGTTTCCATAGCCGCTTCGAGTGCTTTGATGGATTTTGGGCGACCCACAAACAAGGGAATCACCATATGGGGAAAGACCACCACATCCCTTAAAGGAAGTAATGGCAATTGAATAGGTTCAGAGGGTAGTAATAAGTGGCCAGGCATAAGGCAATTCCTCCAAAAATAGTAAATCCATGAAATTCTCTAAAAATGCCGCACCACTAGATGCGGACATTGTTAGTGAACAGGATACTATCTATATGGGTATCCAGAATGGGAAAACAAGGGGGAAATGCAGCAAAAACGCGTAAAAAACGTACTAAATCAGCAAAAAAGTCAAAAAATCAGGCCTTTTTAACCAATTCAGTAGTTTCAGCATCTTGTTTGTAGACCAGGATTGGTTTTCCACCGTCCTGGATGGAAGATTCGTCTATGACTACCTTCTGGACATTCTTCAATGAAGGAAGGTCGTACATGACATCCATTAAAGAACCCTCAAGAATGGACCGTAAACCACGGGCACCCGTCTTGCGAGCAATTGCCTTCTTAGCAATGGCAGATAAGGCGGCAGTGCGCACCTCAAGCTCTGAGCCCTCCATTGTCAAAAGCGCTTGATATTGCTTTATTAAGGCATTTTTCGGCTCGGTCAAAATCTGAATCAAAGCTGATTCGTCTAGCTGAGCCAAAGTCGCTACAACCGGCAAGCGACCAATGAGCTCAGGTATTAAGCCGAATTTAATTAAATCTTCCGGCTCAACCTCAACCAACAGATCGCTGATGCCACGATCATCTTTACCGGGTACGGTTGCATTAAAGCCGATGCCAGTCTTTGCAGAGCGCTGCTGAATGACCTTTTCAAGACCATCAAATGCACCACCACAAATAAACAGAATGTTGGTGGTATCTACCTGTAAGAAATCTTGGTTAGGATGCTTGCGACCGCCCTGGGGAGGAACTGACGCCATAGTGCCCTCAACCAGCTTAAGCAGGGCTTGCTGCACACCCTCACCCGATACATCGCGGGTGATGGATGGGTTATCTGATTTACGAGAGATCTTATCGATTTCATCAATATAGACGATGCCGCGTTGGGCTTTTTCTACGTTGTAATCACAAGCTTGCAATAATTTTTGAATGATGTTTTCAACATCCTCGCCAACATAACCGGCCTCAGTTAAGGTGGTTGCATCAGCCATTACAAAAGGCACATCGAGCATGCGAGCTAAAGTCTGGGCTAATAATGTTTTGCCAGAACCTGTTGGCCCGATCAATAAAATATTACTCTTGGCCAATTCAACACCATCAACCATTGCTTTGGCTGGAACTTTAGACTGCTTCTTGTCAGCTGCTTCAGTTGGCTTGCCGTCTTTGTCTAGCTTTTCTTTTTTGGGCTTAGGCAAATACTGCAAACGCTTGTAGTGGTTATAAACCGCGACTGCAAGGGTTTTCTTGGCGTGATCTTGTCCAATCACATACTGATCTAAGTTCTCACGAATTTGATGGGGTGTTGGCAAAGACGCATCGCCATCTTCCTTAGGAAGATTCGCTAACTCTTCTTGAATAATATCGGTACACAGATCAATACACTCATCACAAATAAAAACAGACGGGCCTGCGATCAGTTTTTTAACCTCATGCTGACTTTTGCCGCAAAAAGAGCAATACAGAATCTTATCCGCACTGCTAGTGGTATTTGTATCGCTCAAGAAGTTAACCTAAATAATGAAGTACAGAAAATATAATGCGATGAAGGGCGATAAGGAATAATTAAGGACGCTTATCGATCACTTTGTCGATCAAACCATATGACTCAGCTTGCTCAGCAGACATGAAATTATCACGATCGGTATCCTTGGCAATAGTTTCAATGGATTGACCGGTACGATCTGACAGGATTTTATTCAAACGCTCACGTAAGTACAAAATCTCTCGTGCTTGAATTTCAATGTCAGAGGCCTGACCACGAGCGCCACCTAATGGCTGATGAATCATGACGCGGGAATTCGGCAATGCGTAGCGCTTACCCTTTTCACCAGCACATAACAAGAATGCACCCATACTGGCAGCCATACCCATGCATAAGGTACTAACATGAGGCTTGATGAATTGCATTGTGTCGTAAATAGCTAGGCCAGCGGAAACAGAGCCACCGGGAGAATTGATGTACAGAGAAATCTCTTTATCAGGATTCTCACTCTCTAAAAATAATAGCTGAGCGATAACCAGGTTGGCAGTTTGATCGTTTACTTCACCAACCAAAAACACAACGCGCTCTCGCAGGAGTCGCGAGTAAATATCGTAAGCGCGCTCGCCTCTGCCAGAGGTTTCGATCACCATAGGAACCAGACCCAGACCTTGGGGCTCTAAATACTCAGATTGGAATTGATTCTGGTTCATATGGACAAGCCTTTATTGGTAATGACTGAGGGACAATTTAACGATAACTCAACAAGTATTAATTAAGCTTACTTAATTCTTCAAAGGTCACTGCTTTGTCAACAACCTTTGCCTGCGAAGTGAAGTACTTAATAACATTATCTTCAAGTACTAAGTTTTCCATATCTTTGAGGCGACTAGGGTTGCTATAGAACCAGCGAACCACTTCTTTTGGATCTTCATAAGTAGCCGCTTGCTCATCAATCTCCGCTTTAATTTGATCGGCAGTAGCAGCTAAATTCTGCTGCTTCACAAGCTCACTCAAAATGAGGCCAAGACGAACGCGTTTAAGCGCCTGTTCAGCAAACATCTCAGCAGGAATGGGTGCATCTTTCGCGTTTGGAATACCGCGCTGGATGAGATCTTGACGTGCAGACTCCACTAGACGCTCTTGCTCTTGTGCGACTAAAGTTTTTGGCACATCTAGTTCGCATAAACCATTGAGCTTATCCATTACCTCGCCTTTTAACAAAGAGGTAATACGACGCTTAGTTTCACGATCAAGGTTCTCTTTGACTTCTGCGCGCATCTTCGCAACGCCACCTTCAGTAACACCAAGAGACAATGCAAACGCATCATCAATTGCTGGAAGGTGCGCCCAATTTACAGACTTCACAATAACTGTAAAGTCAGCTGTCTTACCAGCTACATCTTTACCATGGTAGTCCGCTGGAAAGCTTAATGGGAAAGTCTTGCTCTCGCCGGCTTTGAGGCCTAAGGTAGCTGCTTCAAACTCAGGAAGCATACGGCCTTCACCAAGAACGTATTCAAAATTTTCTGCCTTACCACCTGCAAACTCAACGCCATCAATCTTGCCTACGAAATCAATGACCGCTTGGTCACCAGCTTGAGCGGCAGTATTGGCACCGCCATCTCCATGATGCCCAGCTTCGCCACGCGGATGGTAATGAACCTGCTGCTTGCGAAGTACATCTAAGGCACGATCAATTTCCGCATCAGAAATGTCAGTTGTATATTGAGTAACTTCTGCTTTTGTAAAGTCACCGATTTTGACTTCTGGCAATACTTCAAAGTACACGTCAAAAACGATCTTCTCTGCATCTAGTTCGCTCTTTGGATCAAGGCGAGGTTGACCAGCTAATAAAATTTTATCTTCTTGAGCGATGCCATAAAAGAGTTCAGTAGCTTTGTCGTACTGCAGCTCGAAATCAACCTGCATACCGAATTGCTTTTCGACCATATTCTTGGGCACTTTACCAGGACGAAAGCCAGGAGCCTTCATGGTCTTGCCAAGCTTAGCTAAACGCTCATCTCTTGCTTTTACCAAATCGGCACGAGCAAACTCTAAAGTTACTTTGCGGTCCAACAGACCTAAATTTTCTATTTGCGCAGCCATTCTCGTCTCTTAATTAAAATCGGGATATGTGAAGCCCAAGCCAAACATCAAACTTGTGGTGCGAGAAGGGGGACTCGAACCCCCACACCATTTCTGGCGCCAGGACCTAAACCTGGTGCGTCTACCAATTCCGCCATCCTCGCGCTAACATCCCAAAAATTCTAGGGCTTCAGCTTCACTCTAAAGACCGTAATTCTACAATGCTTAGTAGTTTTAGAGGATCTTTTACGGTCTATAGAGCAAAGCCACCACATGAACTGCAATGCCCTCACCCCGACCCAAATGCCCTAATGATTCATTTGTTTTGGCTTTAAGGTTTATACAGCTTGGGGCGACTAACAGGTCAGCCGCAATGTTTTGGATCATTTCTGGCAAAAAAGAGGCCAATTTAGGGGCCTGACAAATAATCGTGGCATCTACATTACCCACCTGAAATCCAGCCGACTGCACCTTTTGTAATGCAGTTCTGAGCAGAATTCGGCTATCCATGTCTTTAAATTGAGGATCTGTATCCGGGAAAAGCTGACCAATGTCATTTAACCCTGCAGCGCCCAATAATGCATCGGTCAAGGCATGAAGCAAGGCATCTGCATCGGAGTGGCCCAATAGACCCTTATCACTGGGAACGTGGACCCCGCCTAAAATCAATTTTCTACCGACAACTAGAGCGTGAACGTCATAGCCCTGGCCAATACGGAAAGGCGGTAAATAGTTGGTGTTTTGGGTCATAGAGAGGCCGCGTTAGTTTATGAAGTTTTCAAAATAGCCTGGATTAACTCCCAGTCAGCTGGGTGAGTCACCTTAAAGTTGCGAGTTTCTCCATGAATCAATAAAGGTTTTGTACCCGCTAGCTCCATAGCGCTAGCCTCATCCGTCATATCCGCATTAATAAGCATGGCCGCCTCAATAGCATCGTGCAGATCCTGAAGACCGAACATTTGGGGGGTTTGCGCTTGCCAGAGATGATCTCGAGAGATCGTTTTTTGAACGCGGGCAGGACCTCCATCTTCAGGGGAATAGGCTTGCACCATCTTCAACGTGTCAGCTAGGGGCATTGCCAGTAGACCACCCTCACCTGCCAAAGTAACGCTGTGAATGAGGTTTTGAATCAAAGCAGGCCTTATGCCCGGCCGAGCAGCATCATGAACAAGTACCCAGTCATTCTGCGGAATTCCGGATTGCAGCATCGCTGCTAAGGTATTCATTACCGTTTCTTGCCTAGTCAGACCTCCCGTTGGCAAAAAATGGGTTGGCTTTGTCATGCTCGAGAAAGACTTGAGTATGGGATCCTCAATAAAAGCTGGGCTAAGCCCAACCCAGATGGAAGCAATTTCAGGCGTGCTACTAAAGGCATCCAAGGCATAAGAAAGCATTGGCTTGCCCGCTAGCACTTGAAACTGCTTTGGCAAGTCACCACCAAGCCGAGAGCCAGAGCCCGCTGTTGGCAACAAAGCATGGCATTGCGGTGAAGCTGGCGTGGATTGAATTCCGGTAGGCATAACTGATTCTATAATGAGTGCAGATGTCCGATGCATTAACACCCACAATTGCCGCCTCATCCCCTATCCCGGCTCCACGGGCTGGGCAGCGCTTTACCTATTCCGGGTTGATTGGCTCCGCAGATGCGGCATTAATTGCCCAATCCGCCCTACGCTACCGCTCTGAATTTTCAGTCATGATTGTGTTCTGCGCTCAGGCCCAGGAAGCTCAAAGGTTATTAGAAGAAATTCCCGCCTTCGCGCCTCAGCTCAAAACCCGCCTTTTACCGGATTGGGAAATACTCCCTTACGATCATTTTTCGCCACATCAAGATTTGGTGTCTGAGCGCTTAGCTACCCTGTATGAGCTTTTGAATGGAAGCTGTGACATTGTTCTAATACCCGTCACTACCGCCCTGCAAAAACTGGGTCCACCAAACTTTTTGTCTGGACATACCTTCTTTTTCAGGCAAGGCGACAAACTCGATGATGCGGCGCTCAGGCTACAACTGCAGCAAGCAGGCTATGACCCAGTGAGCGCTGTCATGCGTCCTGGTGAATACAGTATTCGAGGCGGCTTAATTGATCTCTTCCCAATGGGATCCCCTCTGCCTTATCGGCTAGATTTATTTGGTGATGAAATTGAACAGATTCGAGCATTCGATCCAGACACACAACGCAGTCTCTACCCCGTCAAAGAAATACGCCTACTGCCAGGACATGAATTTCCATTTGATGATGCGTCGCGCACCGCATTTCGTGGGCGCTGGCGAGAGGTATTTGAAGGCGACCCTACACGATGCTCCATTTATAAAGACGCCAATCTAGGTATTCCGAGTGCCGGAATTGAGTCTTATTTACCGCTCTTTTTTGAAGAGTCCTCTAGCGTATTTGATTACTTCCCCCGCTCTGGAGATCCTGTATGGATTGTGAGTGCTGGTGATGTTGAAGAATCCATTAAAAGCTTCTGGAAAGATACGCTAGCTCGGTATGAATTCTTAAAGCATGATTTAGATCGGCCAATACTTCCGCCAAAAGAATTATTTCTTGATGTTGATCAGTTCTTTTCTTCAGCAAAACCAAATGCCCGTCTGGTTCTCGAAAAAGACGATAAGGGTGCAAGCCAATTTTTAGCGGTGCCGGATCTTTCAGTGCACCGCAGGGATACCGATCCTATCAATCGCTTGCGCTCGCTGATTTCTAAAGAAAAAACGCGTGTGCTCATTTGCAGTGATAGTGCTGGGCGTAAAGAATCCATTCGAGAGCTATTTGAGCAAAGTAATGCTGTATCCGGGGTGAATGGCCAATTTCTCTTTCCACTCAAGCCACAGGAATTTGAGGGAATTGCTGACTTTATTAAAAGTGATCTGCTATTTGGACTTGTAACAGCGCCATTGTTTAACGGTTTTACTTGGCCCTCTGAAAATCTCATTGTGGTTACCGAAGCAGAGCTATTTACCGCTACTGCGCGACAACGCCGCAAAGGGAAAGTCAGTGAGAGTTCAGATCCTGAGATGCTCTTTAAGGATCTCTCTGAATTAAATATTGGCGACCCCGTAGTGCATTCTGATCATGGTATCGGCCGCTATCAGGGGCTAGTGCTTTTAAATTTAGCGCAGGCAAAAGAAGAGCCTCTCTTTGAGGAGTTTCTGCATTTAGTGTACGCAAAAGAAGCAACGCTTTATGTTCCGGTTCAGCAATTACAGATGGTGACCCGCTACGCTGGATCCGATCCCGATTCTGCTCCACTACATCAATTAGGCTCAGGTCAGTGGGATAAAGCTAAACGAAAAGCAGCACAACAAATCCGAGATACGGCAGCAGAGCTGTTGAGTCTCTATGCAGCAAGAGCAATACGCAAAGGACATGCTTTTGAATTCTCTGCCCATGACTATGCTGCATTCGCTGAAAGTTTTGGATTTGAAGAAACGCCAGATCAGGCCAACGCTATCGCCGCCGTCATTGCAGATATGACTAGCGGTGCGCCGATGGATCGACTGGTATGCGGCGACGTTGGCTTTGGTAAAACGGAGGTGGCTTTACGAGCTAGCTTCGTCTCTGTAATGGGTGGTAAGCAAGTGGCTATTCTTGCACCGACTACCTTGTTAGCAGAGCAGCATGTTGCAACCTGGAAAGATCGCTTTGCGGATTGGCCTGTAAAAATTGTAGAGTTATCGCGCTTTAAAACCACTAAAGAAATTAACGCCGCTTTAGAGGCTATTGCGAAGGGTGATGCCGACATTATTATCGGTACCCATAAATTACTGTCCAAAGAAACCAAATTTGCTAATTTGGGCTTAGTCATTGTGGATGAAGAGCATCGTTTTGGTGTTCGTCAAAAAGAGGCGTTAAAAGCTTTAAGAGCAGAGGTCGATATTTTGACTCTTACTGCGACACCAATACCTAGAACGCTTGGTATGGCAATGGAAGGCTTAAGAGAGCTTTCCATTATTGCTACTGCCCCACAAAAACGTTTAGCCATCAAAACATTTGTGCGTCGCGAAGGGGACAGTATTATCCGGGAAGCCGTTTTACGCGAAATTAAACGGGGTGGGCAAGTCTACTTTCTGCATAACGAAGTAGAAACGATTCAAAATCGTAAACACGCTTTGCAGGAATTGATTCCTGAAGCGAGTATCAGTGTCGCCCATGGCCAAATGCATGAACGCGAATTAGAATCCGTAATGCGAGAGTTTGTTACCCAGCGCACGAATATTTTGCTCTGCACAACCATCATCGAAACAGGCATCGATGTTCCAACAGCCAACACGATCATCATGCACAGGGCTGATAAATTTGGTCTAGCTCAACTGCATCAATTGCGAGGTCGTGTGGGACGCTCACACCATCAAGCCTATGCCTATTTATTGGTCCCCGATCCTGAGGCCCTTAGCAAGCAAGCCCAATTAAGGCTAAACGCCATTCAAGCGATGGAGGAATTGGGTTCAGGCTTCTACCTAGCTATGCATGATTTAGAAATTCGGGGGGCTGGTGAGGTGCTCGGCGATAAGCAGTCTGGTGAAATTCATGAAATTGGTTTCCAGCTATATACAGAAATGCTCAATCGCGCTGTCAAATCATTGCGCAGCGGCAAAGAGCCAGATCTTCTCTCGCCGCTACAGGTTACTACCGATGTCAATTTAGGATTGCCTGCCCTGCTACCAAGTGACTATTGCCCAGACGTCCATGAACGCCTTTCGATGTACAAACGCTTTGCCAGTACAAGTGATTTTTCTGAACTCATGGGTCTGCGTGAAGAACTAGTCGACCGCTTCGGGAATTTACCTGATCAGGCCAAATCGTTTTACGAGACCCACCGTTTACGCCTAGAGATGACCGGCTTTGGAATCAAAAAAATTGATGCCACACCAAGCTCTATTCAGATTCAGTTCATCCCCAACCCACCCATTGACCCAATGAAAATCATTCGATTGATTCAGTCATCAAAGTACATCCAGCTTAATGGCCAAGATAAGCTTAAAGTGCTACCGCAAAAGGATCAGGACTTTGAGAAATTAGAACAACGCTTGGAGCATATACGTCGCATCCTTCGAGGTTTGAATGAATCGGCTATGCTCAATACGGCAAACGTCAATTCATAACCCATATGACCAACCTTAATACGCTCGTAGGTTTATCAAATAAGCCCATCTCTCAGGATCTGAATCTGGCTCTTAAGCATCATGCACAAGCACTCGGGATTAACATTCAGCCCCTAGAAATCAAAGGCGAATTAAGTCCTTATTTTTCTGCCCGCTGGTCTATTAGTCACCAATTGCTTTCTGAAACGCGCTTGGCAATGCGTGAGTTGGCGGCCAGTCACAATACTGATCTTGCTTTTTTACCGCCCAACTTTCAATCTTCCAATATTAAAGTCTTAGCCATGGATATGGATTCGACCTTGATTAATATTGAGTGTATCGATGAAATTGCAGACTTCGCAGGTAAGAAAGCAGCCATCTCTGAAATTACGGAAGCCACGATGCGCGGAGAGATCAAAGATTTTAAAGAGAGCTTGCGTAGGCGTGTAGCACTACTTGCTGGTGTATCTGCTAGCGTACTTGAATCAGTCTATTTAGAGCGCCTGCAACCCAATCCAGGCGCTACAGAATTACTTGCTGGCGCTAATGAACGCGGGCTTTATACCCTGTTGGTTTCGGGCGGTTTTACGTTTTTTACCGAGAAGTTACAACTCAAGCTTGGTTTTAAGCAAGCCCAAGCCAACACACTAGAGATCATTGATGGAAAGCTCACTGGCAAAGTGCTTGGTGACATAGTAGATGGCGCTGCTAAAGCAAGCTACCTTGATCAAGCCTGCGTTGCAATGGATTGCCATAAATACAATGCAATCACCATGGGTGACGGCTCTAATGATTTACTGATGATGCACGGATCTGGTATCAGTATTGCCTATAAAGCAAAAGCAATTGTCAAAGAAAAAGCCGACGCGGCTTTTGACCGAGTCGGCTTAGATGCAACGCTACTGCTAATAGACTAAGTCAGACTGAGCTACAGACTGAAATTACTCTGAGCAGTAGCAAATTGAATAGCATTAGAGGCGCTCAAAGATCGTAGCAATACCTTGACCACCACCAATGCACATGGTTACTAGCGCATATTTTCCCTGTACCCGCTGTAATTCATGAATAGCCTTTGTTGCAATCGCAGCACCTGAGCAACCAATCGGATGACCCAATGCAATTGCGCCACCATTCACGTTGGTCTTAGCTGGGTCTAATCCCAAGCCTTTAGTCACCGCCAAAGCTTGCGCAGCGAACGCTTCGTTAGATTCGATAACATCAATTTGCTCTAACTTTAAACCGGCACGCTCAAGCGCAATTTTAGTCGCAGGAATTGGACCTTCGCCCATGATGTGGTTTGGAACACCAGCAATTGCGTAGGATACGAGGCGAGCGATAGGCTTATAACCAGCCTTCTGTGCAGCTTGCGCTTCGGCTAATACAAAAAAGGCAGCGCCATCATTAATACCAGAAGCATTACCTGCAGTAACGCTACCGCCTTCCTTTTTAAAGACTGCTTTCATCTTGCCTAAGGTTTCCATCGTGGTATCAGGCTTGCAGTGCTCATCAGTATCGAACACCACATCACCTTTACGGGATTTAATCGTGATGGGAACGATCTGGGATTTAAAGCGACCTTCTTTAATGGCGTGGGCTGCACGACGATGTGATTCCATGGCAAACGCATCTTGCTCTTCACGGGTCAACTTCCATTTTTCAACCAAATTTTCTGCAGTGACACCCATATGGCCAACGCCAAATGGATCCGTCAAAACAGAAACCATCAAATCGAGCATTTTGGTATCACCCATACGCGCACCACTGCGCATTGCTGGGGATCCATACATACCGCGGGACATTACCTCAACGCCACCACCAATGCCGTAATCACAGTCACCCAACATAATGGCTTGGGCTGTAGTGACAATAGCCTGCAAGCCGGAGCTGCATAAACGATTGAGTCCCATGGCAACCGACTCCATCGGCAACCCAGCCTGAATCGAAGCTACGCGGGCAACATAGGCATAGCGGTTATCCGTAGGAATCGTATTGCCCACAGTAATATAGTAAATTAATGCCGGATCGACACCAGAGCGAGAAACTGCCTCTTTCATCACAATACCGCCAAGCTCACAGGGCTCCATAGAACTAAGGGCGCCTCCAAAGCTACCAATGGCAGAGCGAACAGCACTTAAAACAACGACTTCACGACTCATATTAATCCCCTTAGCAAAGCCATATCTGGCTAAATTCGTTCATCTTGAAAGCTACTCTTCACTACGTTTTTATTCGAATAATCAAGTTTCAGCTATTAGGTCATGCCCTTGGGTGCTAATAACCGTTGCCTTGATAATCTCACCAGCACGATAGCGCTTAGAAGGCTTATTCGCAGGTAAAACCCGAACCAAACCATCAATTTCAGGGGCGTCACCAATAGTGCGGCCAATTCCACCAGACTCGTCTACCCGATCAATGAGAACTTGTATCCGCTTACCTGTTTTTTTGCTTAAGCGCCTAATTGAAATTTCCTCTGCTTTGGCCATAAACCGAGCCCGACGTTCCTCACGAACCAACTCAGGTACCGGATTATCAAGGGCATTAGCGGTTGCGCCATCTACTGGCGAGTAGGCAAAGCAACCCGCTCTATCGATCTGCGCTTCATCAAGAAAATGCAGTAAGTGCTCAAATTCTTCCTCTGTTTCACCCGGAAAGCCGGCAATAAAGGTACTGCGAATGACCAGGTCTGGGCAAGCAGCACGCCAAGCCTGAATGCGCTCCAAATTCTTTTCCCCGCTCGCTGGACGTTTCATGCGTTTAAGCACGTCTGGGTGGGAATGCTGCAAAGGAATGTCTAAATAGGGCAATACGCCATAACCATGATCGGAAAATTCAGCCATGAGAGGCAAAACATCATCGACGTGGGGATAAGGATAAACATAATGAAGGCGTACCCAAGCTTGATGCTCACGAGCAATTTGATTGAGCGCATTGACCAAGTCATACATCTTGGTTTTGACAGGTTTACCGTCCCAAAATCCCGTCCGGTATTGAATGTCTACACCATAGGCGCTGGTATCTTGCGAAACAACCAAAAGCTCTTTAACACCAGACTCAAACAATCGTTTTGCTTCGAGCAATACCTCACCGATAGGGCGAGACACCAGGTCTCCCCGCATACTCGGAATGATGCAGAAAGTGCAACGGTGATTGCAGCCTTCAGAAATTTTCAGATAAGCGTAATGCTTAGGCGTAAGCTTTACACCAATGGGTGGCAACAGATCTATAAAAGGATCATGTGGCTTAGGAAGATGTAAATGAATTGCCTGCATCACCTCTGCCGTGGCATGAGGGCCTGTCACAGCAAGTACTTTAGGATGAATGCTCTGTATAAGATCACTACCGTCGGCGTTCTTACGCGCACCTAAGCATCCAGTCACAATCACTTTGCCGTTTTCTGCCAAAGCCTCGCCAATGGCATTCAGACTTTCCTCAACCGCAGAATCGATAAAGCCGCAGGTATTGACTACCACTAAATCTGCGCCTGAATAATCTTTTGATGTCTCATAACCTTCAGCACTTAACTGCGTCAATATGAGCTCAGAATCTACTAATGCCTTGGGGCATCCCAAGGATACAAAACCAACTTTTCCGACCACGACTATTCTTTCTCTGTTTTATTTTTTTGCGGCGTAAATGGGAAACCGCTAAACATGGAGGGTGTACCCTGCATTTGCTCCTGCATTTTAACAAATAGGTCTTTACTTTGATCCATGTAATTCCCCATCAGTCCTTGCATCATTGGATTTTGGAGGTTAAGCATACTGGCCCATGCCTCAGGAGTGCTTCCAGTGCCTAGGCCTTGCGTCTGATCGCCTAACTTACTGTGAATATCTACAAAAGATTGCATGGTCTTTTCTAAATAATTGCCCATGAGCCCCTGCATTGAATTTCCGTAGAAGCGAATAATCTGGGACAGCATCTGCGAAGAAAAAACAGGTGATCCAGCAGCCTCTTCTTCAAGAATAATTTGCAGCAAGATATTTCGCGTTAGATCATCATCTGTTTTTGCATCGACAACCGTAAACGGATGGCTAGACATCACTAAATTTTTAATATCAGCTAATGTCACATAGGTGCTGGTTTGCGTGTCGTATAAACGGCGATTGGGGTATTTCTTAATTAAACGGCTTTCACCGGATTTTTTAGCGCGTGTGGCCATGGTTTTTCCTTGCGATCATCACTGCAAAACAACATCGGCATAGTTTATCCCTAGTTTTTGACTAAGAGTAAATATGCCGACCTTAAAGCTGTAAAAAATATGGATGCTTTAACCTGTATGTAGACCGCCATTTAAGGAGAAATCAGCCCCAGTGGCATATCCGCCGTCCTCAGACGCAATCCAGCAAATAATGGATGCGATCTCTTCTGGGGTGCCTAAACGCTTAACAGGAACGCCGGCAACGATCTTTTCTAAAACATCCTCACGGATAGCCTGGACCATATCTGTACCGATATAGCCCGGGGAAACCGTGTTAACAGTCACGCCCTTCGATGCTAATTCATGCGACAAAGCCATCGTAAATCCATGTAAGCCCGCTTTTGCGGTGGAGTAGTTCGATTGACCAAACTGCCCTTTTTGGCCGTTTACAGAAGAGATATTGATAATGCGTCCCCAACCGTTATCAGCCATTGCATCGACCACTTGTTTGGTGACATTAAAGAGGGAATTTAAATTGGTATCAATAACGGCCTTCCAGGCTTCTGGGGTCATCTTGCGAAACACGCTATCTCGGGTAATGCCGGCATTATTTACCAAAATATCAACACGCCCTACCTCTGCTTTCACCTTATCAAATGCAAGAACGGTGCTATCCCAATCTGAGACATTGCCCTCCGAAGCAATAAAGTCGTAGCCCAGGGCTTTTTGCTCACCCATCCATCGATCTTTTCTTGGGGAGTTGGGACCGCAACCTGCAATGACTTTGTAGCCATCTTTTGCTAAACGCTGACAGATAGCAGTACCAATGCCGCCCATACCGCCAGTTACATATGCAATCTTTTGAGTCATTTATATCCCCTTGTAAATCAAATTAAACCGCTGTTGTTATTTTTTCTTTTACATACATGCCGGGAGCAGCCTCCAGCGCCTTATATTTTTTATTGCCAAAGAGTTTGCTCGCTTTAACCTTTTTTCCCCCAAACGGCTTTAACCAAGCCGCATAGTTAGGCCACCAACTTCCCTTAATATCTTTCGCGGCTGATAGCCACGCATCGGCAGTTTTGGGTAATGCATTATTTTCAAAATAATGTCGCTTATTTTTTGCTGGGGGGTTAATCACGCCAGCAATATGACCAGAAGCACCAAGAACAAATCGGTTTTTACCCTTCAGAATCCGAGTGGACTCGTAAGCTGATTTCCACGGAACAATATGATCATCGTGTGATGCATATATATAAGCGGGTACGGTGATTTTCTCAAGATGAATTTTTTCACCGCAAACAGTCAGCTTGCCCGGTTTAATCAATTCGTTCTGAAGGTAAGTGTGACGTAAATACCAGCAATACATGGCGCCCGGTAAATTAGTAGAGTCACCATTCCAATACAGGAGATCAAAGGGAGGCGGAGACTTTCCTTTGAGATAATTTTCTACAACATAATTCCAAACAAGATCATTAGGGC
This sequence comes from Polynucleobacter sp. TUM22923, assembly GCF_030295705.1. Taxonomy (NCBI): domain Bacteria; kingdom Pseudomonadati; phylum Pseudomonadota; class Betaproteobacteria; order Burkholderiales; family Burkholderiaceae; genus Polynucleobacter; species Polynucleobacter sp. TUM22923. Next base: position 819,914 of record NZ_AP027274.1, on the reverse strand, counting down.
GCAAAAAGGAGAAAGTATTACCAAGCTCTAATCCTGACATCATGCCGAATTTTCCAGCTTGGCCACCAATGCTCTCTTCGCGCAACTTCACCATACTGTCATCAATGAATACATCTAAGATGCCACTGTCGCTAAAGTCCAATAAGGTGGTTAGCAACGTTAAGCTAGCAACCCAGTCTTTTTTGCGTGCGGCGAGAACGGCCAAGGCAGTAGATACTAGTGTGCCGCCTACACAAAAACCTAGAACATTAATTTGCCCTGTGACACCAATTTCTTTGGCAACTTCAATAGCCTTAATAACGCCCTCGCCAACATAATCGTCCCATGTCACTTGAGCCATAGATTCATCAGGATTTTTCCAAGAGACTAAAAAGACCGTGTGGCCTTGCTCAACCATGTACCGTACAACTGAATTATCTGGCTGTAAATCTAAGATGTAATATTTGTTGATACACGGTGGAACCATCAAATAAGGGCGCTCGAAGACAGTCTCGGTCAAGGGCTTGTATTGAATGAGTTCAAAGAGAGCATTGCGAAACACCACCTGGCCTTCTGTCATCGCAATATTTTTACCAAGCTCAAAGGCGCTTTCATCTGTCTGAGAGACTTTGCCTTTTTTCAAATCACCTAATAAATTGACGATCCCGTTTTGAATAGACTGCCCTTGCGAGCTAATAATATTTTCTAAAACTTCGGGATTGGTTGCGATGAAATTAGATGGCGATAATGCGTCAACCATTTGCTCTGTGGTGAACAAAATTTTGACCTTTGTTTTTTCATCGGTATCTACTGCTTTAGCAAGGGCTAGTAAATGCTTAGAATTCAACAGATAACTTGCGGCAATAAACTTACTCCAGGATGCTTGCCATGCATTACCCGCAAAGCGCCGATCTTTCAGCTCAATAGCCTGAGGATTCGCAGCGAGGTGCGCCCACTCCGTAAAATATTCTTTCTGAATTTCTGCTAAACGCTCTGATGGAATTAATGCCATGTGTTGAGGTGCTAAAGATGGAGCTACTCCAGAATTCATGCCAGCAAACATAGTTATCTCATTAATTGAATCATCCTATTCTGCCCTTGTATGCTGTAGAGGGTTATACGCACTAACCCTAGCCCTAGAGCTAACCCTTAGTAAGGCTGCAAAATCTATGCGGCAATCCATATTAATGAGGCAAAGCGCCCTGTCACACCATCACGACGATAGGAGTAAAAGCGTTGTGGGTCGCTGTAGGTACACAGGCCACTTTTTGCAATGGACAGAATACCCAAAGACCGAAGACGATCCTCGGCCAACACCTCTAAGCTGGCCCAGTATTTACCGAGTCGCCCTGGAATCGGTATAAAAGCATTGGATAAAACTGTCTCTGATTGATCGGAAAAAGCATCCAAAACATCCGCCCCAACTTCAAATGCAGCTGGCCCAATGGCGGGCCCCACCCAAACTAAGATTTCTTGAGGGGTTAAGGAAGGTTTTAAAGAAAGCATTGCTTGCACAGTATTTTCTAAAACGCCGCCACTCAAACCTTTCCAGCCAGCATGAGCAGCGCCAATAACGTCACCTGCAACACTGGTAAATAGCACCGGCATACAATCCGCCGTCAAAATAGCCAAGACCTCGCCGGGCCTGTCACTGACAATAGCATCGGCCACAATGGGCTCTAGAGGCAAAGTGTTTCTGAGTATGGGTGTGCTTACCTCTGTGCCATGCACTTGCCTTAACCAAGTGGGTTGCGACGGAAGTTGCTGAGTAAGAATGGCTCTGTTTTTTAAAACTGCTTGGGGCTCGTCGCCGGCATTTAACCCCAGGTTCATTTGGTCAAATGGGGGTTTGCTGACCCCACCAAGGCGGGTTGTGCAAAAAGAGTGAACAGTAACTGGAGAGTGCCAGTCAGACAAAAGAGAATACTCTGGCAGGTCGCTAACGCTGATCATTTTTAATTGAAGCCATCAAAGCGGCCTCTTTGGGAAGATCTTCCTCACTCATACCAGTAAGTGATTGCAGTTGAATTAAATCTTCTGGCGGCAACCTAAACCAGGTCATGATTTCCAGTGACGTAGGGTGCTGCAAACTTAAAGCATAAGCGTGCAGTGCTTGACGCTCAAATGGGAGGGTTTTAGCAACGCCGGGGGTTCTCTTGCGATACACCGGATCACCCAATAAAGGCAGGCCCAAAGACTCTAGATGCACCCGTATTTGGTGTGTTCTTCCCGTCTCAAGTCTACACTCCAAAAGCGTGACCGGACTAGCAGCAAACTCGCCTTTAGCCAGACGACGAAATAATGTAGCAGCCGGTTTACCCTGTGCGGAGCCTGCAGCCATCTTTAGGCGATCACGCTGGTCTCGACCAACCGAGGCCAATACCTTGCCTTGCGTGGGGGCCTCACCCCAAACCCAAGCCAAATATCGTCGACCTACCGTTCGCTCCTGTAACTGCCGAACCAGGGCAGTCTGAGCAATATCCGTGCGGGCAACCACCATTAATCCGGAAGTATCCTTATCTAGGCGATGAACAATTCCGGCCCTTGGCAAGTGTTTAAGTTCAGGAAAGTGAAATAACAGCGCATTGAGCAAGGTTCCAGTCCAATTACCTACGGCTGGATGGACCACAAGTCCCGCTGGCTTATTCACTACGATGATTGCCTCATCCTCATAAACGATATCTAAAGGGATGTTTTCCGGCGCAAAAGCGTATTGCTCAGGCATTTCTTGAGGAAATACCTTGATATTTTCGCCACCACGCAGCAAGTGGCGGGATTTCGTCACCACCACGCCGTCAACCATCACAGCACCCTCTTCGACCCATGTTTTAAGGCGGGCACGGGAGTAATCAGGCAAAGCACCCCCCAGAAACTTGTCTAAACGCTCCCCATCCACTTCATGGGGAATTTCTAAGGTAATGAAATCCTCTTCATCGATATAATCAATGGGATTCGAATCAGGAGTTTTCAGCAATGCCACGCTTAGAGAGCCTTTTAGTTATGTCAGAAGTAAATACATCTACCAGTTTAAGGCTTGCTGGGAATATTGAAGCATCCACTGGAAAATTAATGTCGATTCGCAGAACTTCACTATCCACTCTTTTTATTGCTGCAATCTCAGCATGTCTCCTACTTAGTGGGTGCGCTGGTAGTGACGGTCAAAAAGATGACACTGACATTTGGTCGGAAACCAAACTGTACTCCGAAGCAAATGAAAAAATGAATGACGGTGATTTTGCAAAGTGTGGAAAATACTTTGATAAGTTAGAAGGTCGCTTCCCTTTTGGCCCCTACTCTCAGCAGGCACAAATTAACGCTGCTTACTGCTACTGGAAAGCACAAGAAACTGCTCTAGCTCAGATTGCTATTGATCGTTTTATCAAGTTGCACCAAGGTAGCCCCAATTTAGATTATGGCTACTACCTCAAAGGAATTATTAGTTTCAATGATGATTTGGGATGGCTTGGAAAATTTACTGGTCAAGACTTAAGTGAGCGCGATCCAAAGGCAGCAAAAGAAGCATTTGAATCATTCAAAGTAGTTGTAGAACGTTTTCCTGATAGTAAATATGCCCCTGACTCTTTAGACAGAATGCGCTACATCGTGAACTCTTTGGCTGAGGCCGACGTCATTGTTGCCCGCTTCTACTTTCAGCGTGGCGCCTACCTTGCCTCGGCGAACCGAGCGCAACTGGTTATTCGTGACTATGACAGAGCCCCCGCAGTAGAAGAGGCCCTGTACATCCTAGTGAAGTCTTATGAAAAATTAGGCATGACAGATTTAGCCAATGATTCCTTACGCGTCTACAAACTTAATTTCCCTGATAGTCAAATGATGACGACCGGTCAACGCGTTATTAAAGAGCGCAAGTGGTGGCAGATCTGGAATAAATAAGTGCTGGTGTTTGCTATCGAAATTTAGGTGATAGCCACTGGCACCCTGGCAGTAAGAGCGCAGATTAGTTCATAACCAATAGTGCCGCTCATGTGCGCCACGTCATCCACCGGAACCTCGTTCCCCCATAGCTCTACCTTGCTGCCAATCTTGGCCTGAGGAGCCCCTCTTAAGTCGATGGTAATCATATCCATTGAAACTTGGCCAGCGATAGGGCAGATGACTCCGCCATCACCTCTGTCGCTCTGCACCCAAACCGGCGTTCCATCCGAGGCTTGCCTAGGATAGCCATCTGCATAACCACAGGCTATTACGCCAATTTTCATATCTTCTGGCGCTTCAAAACGACCACCGTATCCTACGTGCTCACCTTTTTTTAAATGCTGAATATCAATGATTTCACTATTGAGCGTCATTACCGCCTGAAGATCGGATCGAACGATATCCGCAAAGACACCGGTTGGGGAGACACCGTACAACATGATTCCAGGGCGGACCCAGTCACCTAAATAATTTCGATGCCACAAAATAGCTGCTGAATTGCCTAAAGAAGTGGCTGCCTCTAAACCCTGAATGGTTTGCTCGAAACAATCTACTTGCTCGCCAACACTGGGATAACGGTCTACTTGGTCAGCATTCGCAAAATGGGTCATGTGATGCAGGTGATATCCCGATGAATGCAGTACATGAAAAGCATGGCGATATTGCTCTGGCCTAAAACCCAGTCGATTCATTCCAGAATTAAGCTTCAAAAAGACGTTGATGGAATGCCCAGAATGGTTGGCGTAGGACTCTAACCAAGCCACCTGTTTTTCACTATGAACCACCATATCGCAACGTAAGGCAACCGCCCGCTCAAGCTCGGCTTGATGAAACAGCCCTTCTAAAAGCAAAATACGCCCACTCCAATCATGGTCTCTCAGCCATTGCGCATCAGCAATGTCGAGCAATGCAAAGCCGTCTGTTGCCCCCAGTCCCTGCAAGGCTGCCTCTAGGGTATGCCCATAACCTTTAGCTTTGATAACAGACCAGACTTTAGATTCTGGCGCCAACTCCCGAATGCGGTTTAAATTATGGCGGAAGGCCTTAGTATCAATAGTTGCCGAAATTGGTCTACTATTTGGTGTGATGGCGATGGAACCCATATTCAACCTCCCTTTCATGTTTTAATTAACGCATATGACTAGATTGTACGAATGAACCGTAGTTTTTACACCATTATGGCGGCGCAATTTTTTTCGTCGCTCGCCGACAATGCATTACTCATTGCAGCTATAGCCCTATTGGTCCAGCTTGAAGCTCCGGCCTGGATGACGCCTTTACTCAAATTATTCTTTGTTCTCTCGTATGTAGTGCTGGCTGCTTTTGTGGGGGCTTTTGCAGACTCCCGCCCCAAGGGCAATGTCATGTTCATCACTAATACTATTAAGTTTGTTGGCTGTGTAGTAATGCTCTTTGGCAGTCATCCCTTGCTCGCTTATGCCATAGTGGGTTTAGGTGCAGCGGCCTATTCCCCTGCTAAATATGGCATTTTGACTGAATTATTGCCCCCAGAAAAGTTGGTAGCGGCCAACGGCTGGATTGAGGGTCTCACGGTAGGTTCGATCATTTTGGGCACTGTCCTTGGAGGCGTATTAATCAGCGCCTCAGTCTCACAAAGTCTACTAAGTTTAGATGTGCCTGCGCTAGAAACAGGCATAGACACTGCCGCTGAATCAGCCATTCTCATCATCATGATGATTTATGTCATAGCCGCCTTAATTAACTTACGCATTCCTGATACGGGTGCTCGCTACGTATCTCAAAAAACAAATCCAATCGAGCTTATTAAAGACTTTGCTGTTTGCTTCAGAACGTTATGGGATGATCGTCTTGGTCAGATTTCACTAGCAGTCACTACATTATTCTGGGGTGCCGGCGCAACACTCCAGTTCATCGTCATCAAGTGGGCACAAGTCGCACTGCACATGACACTATCTCAAGGGGCAATTCTGCAGGCCATCTCAGCATTTGGGGTTGCTGGTGGGGCCGTCTGGGCTGCATGGCGCATTCCCTTGCGCAGCTCTTTAAAGGTGCTGCCTTACGGTATTGCAATGGGTCTGGTCGTTTGCGTCATGGCCATTTACAACTCAGATATGCTGCCTAATATCACGCTGTTCAGCATCGGCAAGCTTGAGGTTTCTCTCAATCTAGTGCCCGCCTACTTTTTACTTATTTTAGTTGGCTGGTTAGCCGGCTATTTTGTAGTGCCAATGAATGCCCTACTACAGCATCGTGGACACGTCCTGATGTCTGCTGGCCACTCGATTGCGGTACAGAACTTCAATGAAAATATCTCTGTTCTGATGATGCTCTTACTGTATTCAGGCCTAATCTGGCTTGATGTTCCTATTCAGTACGTCATTATTGGTTTTGGTGTGTTTGTCAGCATCATCATGTGGCTTGTCATCAAAAGGCACAAAGCGAATCAGGCTGAGCGTGACTCAATGCATCTAATTGGCGAACACAAACACTAAGTATTTTGTAGGACTGATTTAGCAAGTAAAAGATCTTGCCAAAACAATGCCTTGTCTTTTGGTCTCGAAACAAGGTGATTTAATTCAAAAGTCGCTATCAAGGGCAACTCTTGGGCTCCCTCATCCATAAATGCCAGCACAGTCTCGCGCAACTGTGGCAAGGCATCTCGTTCACCAGACAATTTTTGCGCCACTGAGCCACCAAAAGCCAAAGCAACCATCGGAATACCCGTTTGCATTAATGCCTCAACATCACTTGCATCAATTGCATCACTTGGGTTTTTCCAAAGCCATTCTTGCGAAGATAAGCCCAAAGCACGAACAATGCCCTGAAACAGTAACTCAGCATCACCTTGCGGTGGGTTACCAAAAAACCACCATAAAGCCGCTGGGGGCCGATCGGTGGCTATGGCTGGGGCTGAGGCTACAGCTGTAGCTTCGACGATCTCAGGAGCTTCAGATGACATGACAGCTTGTGCATCACGCGAAGTCCATTCGGTAATACCCATTTCTTTTAAGAAAGCTGTGTTGGAATGCATATTCATTCCTCTAGCTTAATCGATTTAGCCATCACCAGAGCATCTTCCCGTGATCCTGTTGAAGAATCAGCGGGATAGTAATTTTTTCGTAAGCCAATCTGCTCATAAGCTAAACGCTCATAGAGCTTTAGTGCAGATACATTGCTTGGCCTGACCTCCAAAATAATACGGGGCATATTTTGCTGTAATGCCACCCCCTCGATAGCGCTCATCATTTTGACGCCAATGCCCAAGTTACGAAGCTTCGGAGCCACAGTAATATTTAATAAATGTAATTCATCAACCGCGGGAAACAGAATGCAGTACGCCCAGAGAATGTTTGGGTCTAAATAACTACCCTTCACAGGATCTTCGATCTGGGGGCGAACACAATAAGCCCAATGTCCAGCAGCAAGAGAGTCCGAAAAATTCCCCTTAGTCCAAGGGTGTAGATGTGACACAGATTCGATCGCAAGAACCGCCTCTAGATCGGCAGAAACCATGGGCATAAACGATAGCTCAGAAATGCCTGCACTCATTGCAATGCTCGCTCTGCAGCTGTATACGCCACCTTATTGCGCACATAGAGCGGCTCTAATAAGCGCACATCTTGCTGCAGGCCTTGGGCCCATAACTTCTGGGCACAAATTAAAACACCAAGAGACTCAATACCAATTTGTGCATCTAAATGACTGTCCAATAAAGCTTGTCTCTGCAAGGATGTGCTTTGAGAAGCCAATAGGCGATCACCGAATTCTCCGATAGCACTTCCAGCCACGTAATCAACACCATCTAAATCAACAGCCTCGGGAGCGGATAACTGAATTTCTCCGATGCGCTCGGCCCAAGCTGCTGATCGGTCCCGTAAGACGCGGTATTTAGCCCAATAGGCTTCGCCCATTCTGGCATCCACAGCAATCAGAAAGGTAGAGGGGGCGACTTGCAAAAATGCGGGCTTTAAAAGCAATTGAGCAGCAATCGCATCCAAACTAGCGACCGGAATTACAGGGAGCCCAGCAGCAATTGCTAAGCCTTGGACAGCAGCAACGCCCAATCGAACACCCGTAAAGGCGCCAGGACCCACTCCAATAGCAATTGCGTCAAGAGATGCTAGTTTGGTGTTGGCCTCGATCAGAAGCTCATCTATCCACGGTAATAGGAATTGGCTAGCGCCAGCCGAGACTTTTTGATGACGAACAAGGCTCGGGGCGTCATCAATAGATAAAGCCACAGAACACCAGGCAGATGAAGTATCAATCGCTAAAATTCGGGTCAACTGCTCTTCTCTTTTTTCTTATTGCTTATTGCTTTTAGGGAGGGGTGAAGCTACGAACTCAATCCCTGAATGATATCGGGTGTTGCCTGCACTAACTCAATCAATACGCCCTCCCCGCATAAGGGAAACTCTGCATTCCCTTTAGGGTGTACGAAGGTAATATCATGCCCCGCTGCCCCCTTACGGATACCGCCAGGAGCAAAGCGTAGACCCTGTGACGTTAACCACTCAACCGCTTTGGGAAGGTCATCAACCCAAAGACCAATATGGTTTAAAGGAGTTTGATGCACTGCCGGTTTTTTATCGATGTCCAGTGGCTGCATGAGATCTACCTCAATCTCATAAATGCCTTGGCCAATAGCGCATATATCCTCATCTACGTTTTCACGCTCTGATACAAAAGTACTTTTATATTCAAAGCCCAATAAATCAACCCATAACTTGCGTAAGCGATCTTTATGTTCGCCGCCAATGGCGATCTGCTGAATACCCAATATCTTAAATGGCTTAGTCATTTATTCTCTACTCCAAACGAATAATCAATTGATCAACGGCCAAACTCTCACCAACAGTAGCGCAGATTTCTGCAACAACACCATCTTGGGCTGCTACCAATACATTCTCCATCTTCATCGCTTCAATAGCGGCTAACTTTTGACCAGCAATCACTGCCTCACCAACTTGAACGGAAATATTCGTCAGCAAGCCTGGCATAGGCGACATAATTAACTTTGAGGTATCTGGAGGAAGTTTGACTGGCATACGGCGTTGAAGCTCCGCACCCAGTGAACTTAACACCATGCATTCAAAATGCGCACCATCTAACACCAGGTAATACTTCACGCCGAGCCGCTCAACTTGGGCCGTGATTTGCTGAGTTCCATTAATTGTCGCGCGCAGGCAAAGCTGGCCTGGACGCCAATGACTCACAATGTCATAACGACTAATATCATTTGCCTCTTCGATATAGACCGAATAAATACCCTCCTTAAGCTCTACTCGTATCACTATCTCTTGCATCGACTCATTTGAGCCAACACGAGTACCTGTCACAACAACAAACTTTTTAGCAATCAGCATTTCATGACCGGCCAGCTGGCCATCGATCATTTGAATATGCTCTAAATAACGATAGCGCATAAAGGCAGCCAGAGCAGCAAGCCGTTTAGGGTCTGCTGGTTGCACTGAATCTAATTTAAAACCATCGGGATACTCTTCCGCAATGAAGCCTGTCGTGAAGTCTCCTGATACAAAACGGGGATGCTGAAGCAGTGCAGCCTGAAAAGGAATGTTGGAATGAATTCCGCGAATCACGAAATCATTGAGAGCCGCGCGCATTTTTTCAATGGCGTCAGTACGATCTTTTCCATGCACAATTAACTTTGCAATCATGGAATCGTAATACATCGGAATTTCTCCGCCTTCGTAGACCCCGGTATCCACTCTCACACCATTGCCTTCTTTAGGCGGTTGATACTTGACTAAGCGGCCGGTGGAAGGCAAAAAGTTTCGAAATGGATCATCCGCATTAATGCGACACTCCATGGACCAGCCATTAAGCTTAATATCTTCCTGTTTAAATGCTAACTTTTCACCAGCGGCCACCCGAATCATTTGCTCTACCAAATCGAGTCCGGTAATATTTTCAGTAACAGGGTGTTCCACTTGCAGACGAGTATTCATCTCTAAAAAGTAGAAAGACTTGTCCTTTCCGACAACAAATTCGACTGTGCCGGCTGATTGATAATTGACCGCTTGAGCTAAAGCAACGGCCTGCTCACCCATTGCCTTGCGAGTTGCTGGATCAATAAAAGGGGAAGGCGCTTCTTCAATCACCTTTTGGTGGCGACGTTGAATAGAACAATCTCGCTCACCTAGGTACACCACATTTCCATGGGCATCGCCCAGCACCTGAATTTCAATATGGCGTGGACCCTCAACAAACTTTTCAATAAAAATTCGGTCATCGCCAAAACTATTCATTGCTTCTGTTTTACAAGCAACAAAGCCTTCAGCTGCTTCCTTGTCGTTTGCAGCAACTCGCAGCCCCTTACCACCACCACCCGCCGATGCTTTAATCATGACAGGGTAGCCAATATCCTGAGCGATCTTCACCGCCTCTTCAGTACTGGCGATTGCTTCATTAAAACCTGGAATCGTATTGACTTTAGCTGCAAGGGCTAATTTTTTGGAGGCAATCTTATCGCCCATTGCGGCAATCGACTGATGTTTGGGTCCAATAAATACAATGCCCTCTTCCTCACAACGGCGGGCAAACTCTTCATTCTCAGACAGAAATCCATAGCCAGGATGTACCGCTTGGGCACCCGTATCTTTACAGGCTTGAATGATCCGATCCATTACGAGATAAGATTCACGTGAAGGCGCTGGGCCAATACAGACAGCCTCATCTGCCATTTGCACATGTAGCGCTTCTTTATCCGCCTCTGAATAAACAGCAACCGTTTTGATTCCCATTTTTTGAGCGGTTTTAATCACGCGGCAAGCAATTTCACCACGATTCGCTATGAGTATTTTCTTAAACATATTCGTTTTCATAATTTACTCTAGCCTTACAGGGGGATGTTGCCGTGCTTACGCACAGGATTTAATAATTCTTTATCTTTGAGCATGACCAAAGAACGAGCAATACGTTTGCGGGTCTCATGAGGCAAGATCACGTCATCAATATAGCCACGACGACCTGCCACAAATGGATTGGCAAATTTTGCTTTGTACTCCGCCTCGCGGGCAGCAATTTTTACAGGATCCGTCTTTTCTTCTCGGAAAATAATCTCTACAGCGCCTTTTGAACCCATCACTGCAATTTCTGCAGAAGGCCAGGCAAAATTCACATCACCTCGTAAATGCTTCGAGGCCATGACATCATAAGCACCTCCATAAGCCTTACGTGTAATTAAGGTTACCTTTGGTACGGTGCAGTCAGCATAGGCATACAGTAACTTAGCGCCATGCTTAATGATGCCGCCATACTCTTGTGCGGTACCGGGCATAAATCCAGGAACATCCACTAAGGTAACTACTGGAATATTAAAAGCATCACAAAACCGGACAAAACGCGCAGCCTTGATAGACGCTTTGATGTCCAAACAACCAGCCAACACTAAAGGCTGATTGGCAACAATACCAATCGATCGCCCTTCAATACGAGCAAAACCGATCAGGATATTTTTTGCATAGTCAGGCTGAAGTTCAAAAAATTCGCCATCATCGACTATTTTTTTGATTAATTCCTTCATGTCGTATGGCTGATTTGGATTACTAGGAACTAATGTGTCTAAAGAGAAATCAGGCTCTTCAGATCGCATTGCCCATTTAATCATCGGTGGCTTTTCACGATTCGATAAAGGCAAATAGTTAAAGAAGCGACGCAACATCATGATGGCATCAACATCATTATCAAAGGCTAAATCGCAAACGCCCGATACAGTGGAATGGGTAATAGCGCCGCCCAATTCCTCGGCAGTCACTTCTTCATGGGTCACTGTCTTGACTACCTCAGGACCAGTAACAAACATGTACGAACTATCTTTGACCATAAAAATAAAGTCGGTCAACGCAGGCGAATACACTGCACCACCAGCGCAGGGGCCCATGATGAGGGAGATCTGTGGAATCACACCAGACGCAGTAACGTTACGCTGAAAAATTTCTGCATAACCACCTAAAGAGGCAACGCCTTCCTGAATACGCGCACCACCAGAGTCATTTAAACCAATGACCGGGGCACCTACCTTAAGGGCCTGATCCATAATTTTGCAAATTTTCTCGGCATGGGCCTCAGAGAGAGAGCCGCCTAATACCGTAAAGTCTTGCGAGAAAACAAAGACCAGACGACCATTAATCATGCCGTAGCCAGTAACTACACCGTCACCTGGGATGGTTTGATCATCCATACCGAAATCATGGCAGCGATGCTCAACAAACATATCCCACTCTTCAAAGGTGCCGGCATCAAGCAGTAGCTCAATGCGCTCGCGTGCCGTGAGCTTACCCTTAGAGTGCTGAGCCTGAATCCGTTTTTGCCCGCCACCTAGGCGAGCTAACTCGCGCTTTGCCGCTAGCTGCTCAATAATTTCTTTCATGTCGATTCCTTAGAAAAATTCGTGCCCCATGGCTTCCAACAAACGTCGCGCAGCGACAGATGAAGCCATCGTTCCTTGATTGACCTCAGCAATAAAGCTGGGTAAGAGTTTTTGTACTTCCGGATGATTGCGAAAGGCATTTTTAAGCCCTGCATCAATTCTGTCCCACATCCAGGCGCCAGATTGTTGTTGGCGACGGGATTGTAATTGGCCATTAGCCTGTTGTATGGTTTGAAAGGTGCGTATTTTTTCCCACAATTCAGAGATACCTTGGCCCTCTAATGCGCTCATCGTCATCACCGTGGGATGCCAAAATGCTTGGTCATGAGAAGCGTGATCAGGGTTACCTTGAAAACCTAATAACCGCAAAGAACTAGATATAAATAGCTGTGCACGCATAGCAGCATCTTCATCGATATCCGCTTTATTAATCACAATCAGATCAGCCAACTCCATCACGCCTTTTTTGATTGCCTGAAGATCGTCGCCAGCATTGGGTAGCTGTAACAATAGAAACAGATCGGTCATTCCAGCAACAGCAATTTCGCTTTGTCCTACGCCTACTGTCTCAACAATGATTACGTCAAAACCTGCAGCCTCGGCAACTAACATTGCCTCACGGGTTTTTTCAGCAACACCGCCTAAGGTCCCAGAGGATGGGCTAGGCCGAATAAAGGCATTATCTAAGACGGAAAGTCTTTCCATCCGGGTTTTGTCACCCAAAATAGATCCGCCAGATAGGCTTGACGAAGGATCGATTGCCAACACAGCAACCCGATGACCTTGCTCAATGAGATAAAGACCAAGCGTTTCAATCAAAGTGGATTTACCAACGCCAGGTACGCCAGAGATACCCAACCTAAAGGAATTTCCAGTTTTAGGTAACAAGGTATTTAAGACATCATCCGCACGATGGCGATGGTCTAAGCGCGTCGACTCCAACAAGGTAATGATTTTGGCTAAGGCTCTACGCTGAGCGTAGGAAGGGCCGGCCGTTAAATCATTCACTAATGTTTGGTCGACATTGCTAAGCATAATCACTTATCAAACTCAGATTGGTTTTGCTGATTTACGAATTTGCTCAAGAACATCCTTGGCTGAGGCAGGTATCGGAGTACCAGGGCCGTAGATTCCTTTCACACCAGATTCATATAAGAATTCATAATCCTGTCTAGGGATCACTCCGCCAACGAAAACAATGATGTCATCTGCGCCCTGCTTTTGGAGCTCGGCAATGATGGCTGGAACTAAAGTTTTGTGTCCAGCGGCTAAGGTAGAGATACCCAATGCATGTACGTCATTTTCAATCGCTTGACGCGCACACTCTTCAGGCGTCTGAAACAACGGTCCAATATCCACATCAAAACCCAAATCAGCAAAAGCAGTGGCAACCACTTTAGCGCCACGATCATGACCATCCTGACCTAATTTAGCAATCATCACGCGTGGGCGTCGACCAAAGTCTTTGGCAAAGTCAGCAATCTCAACCTTCAATTTATCCCAGCCTTCTGCTGAGTCATAAGCAGCCGCATACACACCTGTCACCTTTTGAGTATCGGCACGATGACGCCCGTACACTTTTTCCAAAGCATCCGATACCTCGCCAACTGTTGCCCGTAAACGAACTGCCTGCACAGATAATTCCAATAAGTTACCAGTGCCTGATTCTGCAGCCTGTGTAATGGCCTCTAATGCAGCCTCTACTTTTTTAGGATCCCGTTTGGCGCGAATATCCTTTAAACGCGCAATCTGACTTTCACGAACACGATCGTTATCAATCATCAACACATCAACAAGATCTTCTTTTTCCAGCTTGTATTTATTTACGCCAACAATCACATCAGATCCAGAATCAATCTTGGCTTGTTTTTCGGCAGCAGCCGCTTCAATTTTTAACTTAGCCCAACCACTTTGTACGGCCTTAGTCATGCCACCCATGGCTTCTACTTCCTGAATAATCTCCCAGGCTTTATCGGCCATTTCTTGGGTGAGATTTTCCATCATGTATGAGCCAGCCCATGGATCAATCACGCTAGTAATGTGGGTCTCTTCTTGCAAGATCAATTGGGTATTGCGGGCGATGCGACTAGAGGTTTGAGAAGGCAATGCAATCGCCTCATCAAAAGAATTGGTGTGTAGTGATTGCGTTCCGCCAAAGACAGCGGCCATCGCCTCTACCGTAGTGCGCACCACATTATTGTAGGGATCCTGCTCTGTTAATGACCAACCAGAGGTTTGGCAGTGCGTACGCAACATGAGAGACTTTGGATTTTTTGGTTCGAAGGTCTTCATCATGCGCCACCATAACAATCGCGCTGCGCGAAGCTTGGCAACCTCGAGATAAAAATTCATTCCAATCGCAAAGAAGAACGACAGTCTTCCGGCAAAGCCATCAATATCTAAGCCTTTTTCTAACGCTGTCTTGACATACTCTTTACCATCGGCCAAAGTAAACGCAAGCTCCAGCACTTGATTCGCGCCGGCCTCTTGCATGTGATAACCCGAAATTGAAATGGAATTAAATTTCGGCATGTGTTTTGCGGTGTACTCAATAATGTCGCCAATGATGCGGATTGAAGGCTCTGGTGGATAAATATAAGTATTGCGCACCATGAACTCTTTCAGAATATCGTTCTGAATGGTGCCCGAGAGTAGCTCTTGCTTTACGCCCTGCTCCTCACCAGCAACGATATAGCCCGCCAAGACTGGCAGTACTGCACCATTCATAGTCATAGAAACAGATACTTTGTCTAGCGGAATGCCGTCAAACAATATTTTCATATCCTCTACAGAATCAATAGCAACACCGGCCTTCCCTACGTCACCAGTAACGCGTGGATGATCAGAGTCATAGCCCCGATGGGTTGCTAAGTCAAATGCAACAGAAACCCCTTGGCCGCCTGCAGCTAAAGCTTTGCGATAAAAAGTATTTGATTCTTCTGCAGTCGAAAATCCAGCGTACTGACGAATAGTCCAAGGGCGAACCGAGTACATAGTGGCCTGCGGGCCGCGCACGAATGGCTCGAATCCTGGTAAGGAATTGGCATATTGCAGGCCCTCAATATCCGCAGAGGTATAAAGCGCTTTGAGGTGGATTCCATCTGGTGTCTCCCACCCCAACTTACTAACATCGCCACCGGGTGCTGATTTTTGAGCAGACTTCACCCAATCTTCTAAATTGCTTTCTGGAACGTCTGGCCAAACGCTATTCTGAACATTTGGTGTATCGGATTTCTTGTTTGATGTGTTGTCGCTACTACTCATAAAGCACTCCTGGTTGGCTTTACTGCACTAATACAAATTCATTCAATAGTTGGTCTATTTTGCTTGACTTTTGGTTGTTTGTCTACATAATGTATACATAATTATGAATACAAAGTTAGTAAACAGGCCTTTATATGAAGAGGTAGCTGAACGGCTAAGAGCGCAAATCTTCGCCCATGAAATCACGCCAGGAAGCTGGTTGGATGAGCAAAGCCTGGCCATAGAATTCGGCATTAGCCGCACACCGATGCGAGAAGCCATTAAGGTGTTGGCCTCAGAAGGCCTTGTTACTACCAAAATGAATCGCGGAGCCTATGTAACCGAGGTTGAGCGCAGCGACTTAGAGCAAATCTTTACCGTACTGTCTTTGCTTGAAGGTCAAGCAGCAAAAGAAACCGCTTTAAAGGCCACCGAAAATGAGCTTACCCAACTCGATGACTTACACCAGCGCCTAGAAACTGCTGCTGCAGACCGAAATTTAGAGCAATTCTTTGAAATAAATGTCAAATTTCATGAGCTAATACAAGAAATAGCCGGAAATACCTGGATGAATGGCGTCATTAACGACCTCAGAAAAGTGCTCAAACTCCAGCGCCGTGATTCACTGAGTAGATCAGGACGATTGCTCAGCTCGCTAGTAGAGCATCGGGCCATTTTAGAAGCCATCTTAAAAAGGGATCCTGTTGCTGCCGAGGCAGCGATGAGAAATCACCTTGCCTATGGGCTCGAAGCCACAAAATAGATAAGAAAAAAGCCTAGGTATTGGGCGAACCAATAAGCTAAGCTTTTGAGTATCTTCAGCCTAGGGGCTGAGGTAAGCTGAATTTACTTCTTAATAACGAAATTCCCAGGTAAAGAGCCAACATAAGCCGCTAAATCATGCAAATCTTGGTCTGAGTAAGGCTGTACTTGACTAGTCATGATGGCGTTATTACGACCAAATTGAGGATTACTATTGCCCACTTTGTAAGCGCGAAGCGCGTAATAAACATACTCGGGGTATTGGCCAGCAAGCTTAGGATAAGCAGGCAGGATGGGTGCGTTTAAACCTGCGCCATGGCAAGAGGCGCAATTGCCCGTTTCAGAAAGAGCTTTGCCTTTTTCTACGCTAGCAGCAATAGAAACGTTAGCCAAGCCAAGACTTGAGATCAACAAGGCGGTAATTAGGGCGAATTTCATAAATATGTCTCTGAATATCACTTCAATGGGTTGGATGGTGAGGTGGCAGTTTGTACAGCGTAGTACTCGCCAATATCGGCCATATCTTGATCCGACAAGCTACCCGCGATTGCACGCATCGTTGGATGCTTTCTTTCGCCTTTTTTGTAGGCACTTAATGCGCTTGCGATGTAGGCCGCATTTTGACCGCCAATCATGGGAACCTTGTATACAAAAGGATAGTCAGCGCGATAGTCAGGGATTGCATGGCAGCCGACGCAAAGCCACACTTTGCCTTGACCTGCTTTAGCTGAGCCCTGAACATCGGCAGCTTGAACAGACAAGTTAGACAAAGCAAAACCAGCACAAAGGGCCAATTGAGTGAGAAGTAAGTGTTTTTTCATGGAAATCATCATTAACGAGTTCGATATGGATCAATTGATCATGATTATAGCGGAGAGCGTCGTTCAACCTGCATCTAAAGCTCTTAAATCGACAAAAGTATCAAAATTTGAGCTTCATTCCCTATACTTTAACCTTACCGACACTGGATTAAATACCGAAAGATCATTGTGAACAAATCCCGCTTTGATGGATCCCAGAGCTATGTAGCAACGGAAGATCTCAAATTGGCCGTTAACGCGGCCATCACACTTGGACGCCCTCTCCTCATTAAAGGTGAGCCGGGTACAGGCAAAACAATGCTGGCAGAAGAAGTAGCTCAAGCCCTCAATATGCCGCTGATGCAATGGCACATTAAATCAACCACCAAAGCACAGCAAGGCTTATATGAATACGATGCTGTGAGTCGTTTGCGTGACTCCCAGCTGGGCGATGCAAAGGTGAAAGATATTGCCAACTACATCATTAAAGGGGTGTTATGGCAGGCGTTCGAAGCGGATGAACCGGTCGTCCTTCTGATTGATGAAATTGATAAAGCGGATATTGAGTTTCCAAACGATCTTTTACGAGAAATTGATCGTATGGAATTTTATGTCTATGAAACCCGCGAGCTTATTCAAGCAAAACACCGTCCTTTAGTCATCATTACATCGAATAATGAAAAAGAGCTTCCCGACGCTTTTTTGCGTCGCTGCTTTTTTCATTACATCTCCTTTCCCAACGCGCAAACCATGCAAAGCATTGTGGATGTACATTATCCCCAAATAAAACGCGATCTTTTGGAAGCGGCGCTCAAATCCTTCTATCAAATCAGATCCCTTCCAGGGCTAAAAAAGAAACCATCTACCTCTGAATTAATCGATTGGTTAAAGCTATTACTTGCAGAAGATATTCCTGCTGAGGCACTTTATAGCTCGGAGGAAAAGATTTCGGTACCGCCATTGCATGGGGCACTACTGAAGAATGAGCAAGACGTTCATTTATTTGAGCGTTTAATCGCTATGAATCGCAATCATCGCTAATATTTAAAAATAAAACGTTAGCATTTAATGCTCATTCAATTTTTTCTGAATTTAAAAGAAGCTAAGCTACCGGTATCCGTCCGAGAATTTCTCACGCTGCTAGGTGCCCTAAAGCAGAACGTCATCAACCCCTCGATTGATGAGTTTTATCAACTTGCCCGAATGACCCTAGTGAAAGATGAGCAATATTTTGATCGATTTGACCAAGTTTTTGGCGCGTACTTTAACGGGATAGAGCGCATCATCTCTCTAGCGCCAGAGATTCCCCTAGATTGGCTCGAGCAAAAACTACAACGCGTTTTAAGCGCCCAAGAAAAAGCAGATCTCAAAAAGTTAGGCGGAATAGAAGCCCTTCAGAAGCTCTTGCAAGAGCTACTGAAAGAGCAAAAGGAGTGGCATGGCGGCGGCAATAAATGGATAGGCGCTGGAGGCTCTTCTCCTTTTGGGCACAGCGGATACCACCCTGAGGGTATCCGTATTGGTGGCGAGAGCGCTGGAAATAGAACCGCTATCAAGGTATGGGAGGCTCGTGAGTTCAAAGACTATGACAGCAATGTCAGTCTTGGAACGCGTAATCTCAAAATGGCACTGCGTCGCTTACGCCGTTTTGCAAGAGAAGGCTCTAGTCTTGAATTAGATTTGGATAAAACCATCCACTCGACAGCAGCTAATGCTGGAATGCTAGATATTCAGATGCGGCCAGAGCGACATAACCAAGTCAAAGTTTTATTGCTAATGGATGTTGGTGGATCAATGGATGACCACACGCAGCGCATCTCTGAATTATTTACAGCAGTAAGAGCCGAATTTAAGCACCTTGAATATTACTATTTTCATAACTGTGTCTATGAGCACCTATGGCAGAGTAATCGCCGCAGAAGAGATCAGATCCTATTAACTCAGGACATCATTAATAAATACAGCTCAGACTACAAGCTTATTTTTGTTGGCGATGCCACCATGTCCCCATATGAAATACTGAGCGTGAATGGCTCAGTTGAAAATAATAATTCGGAACCTGGCGCAAATTGGATTCATCGACTGATTGATCATTTTCCTAATTTTGCTTGGTTAAACCCCGAGCCTGAGTCTGTTTGGCAATATCGGCAATCGATTGACATCATGCAGGGCCTCATGAAAGACCGTATGTATCCAGTCACATTACAGGGCCTAGAAAGTGCCATGCGACAACTTTCGAAGTAATATTGATCTATCAGCTTTTTATTTTCCGTTTTTTTACTTTTTACTTTTTCACTTCTTACTTCTTACTTCTTACTTCTTACTTCTTACTTCTTACTTCTTACTTCTCACTTCTTACTTCTTACTTCTTAAATTGTATTTCTAACCACACAAAACTCATGACCAATCTCATTAGCGATAGACTCAAAACTCTAGGTATCGACTTACCCCCACCAGGACCGCCTGCAGCAGCTTATGTGATGGCCGTCACTACTGGCAATACGGTATTTCTTTCTGGTCACATCGCTAAAAGAGACGGTAAGGCATGGACCGGAAAATTGGGTTTAGACATGGATACTGAAGCCGGTAAAGCTGCCGCAAAAACCATTGCTATTGATTTGATGGCAACACTGCAGCAGCACCTAGGCTCTTTAGATAAAGTAAAACGCATCGTTAAGGTGATGGGGCTTGTAAATTCTACTGAGCAATACACAGAGCAACACCTAGTGATTAATGGTTGCTCAGAGCTTCTGCTGGAGGTCTTCGGAGAAGTTGGCAAACATGCCCGCAGCGCATTTGGGGTTGCCCAAATTCCGCTGGGTGCTTGTGTAGAAATCGAGTTAATTGCCGAGCTTGCCTAGGTTTCCTAGATAGCCTAGATAGCCTAGATAGCCTAGATAGCCTAGATAGCCAAAGTAACTTTATGGTGACAAAGTTACTTCTAGCTTTTTGTTAGTTGATATTTGCTGATGTCTTGTGCCGTATCAACGTCTTGTATGAAAGCTTGACGACTTGTGTGTAGACGATAAATTAACGCTGGATTTGCGTCCATATACGATCGGCATACCATTTGGGTAGTCGCTAGGATCTCATCGACTGCTCCCCTAGAAAATAACACTGGATTACCCCGTTGGTTGCCCACCATAGGCAAAACAATTTGAGTTCCGGGAGGTCGATTGGTAAATCCCCCCAATAATTCACTAATCTCCAGATGGCCTATTTCTGGCTGGTCAGAAAGGGCTACCAAGAGAACGTCAAATACACTTTGAAGGGACTCTAAACCCAGACGAATGGAAGAGGATTGGCCTTTTTCGGGATGCGGGTTCTGGTAAGTTTTGATAACCAGGTCATGCGCCCTATTAAGCCGATCGATTTCATTCTCGATTGCCTTTGCATAAAATCCCGTAACAACGACAAACTCTATAGGCGCCATAGACTGAGTCGAGACCACCAAACGCTCTAATAAGGTCTGGCCATCTTTCTTCAATAAAGCCTTGGGATAGCCCCCTAAACGACTGCCCTCGCCTGCCGCAAGCAATAAAACAGCAACACGTATTGTGGGAGTCGCACTTTGTATGCCGGGATTAGTCATTAGCGTGATAATAAAACGATTCAGTAGAAATTCAGTAAAAGTAAATTAAAGAAAAAAGACCATCAATGAATAGCACTGATCTAAGCGTACTTAAGGCTGCCGTACATTGGCTTAAAGAAGGCCATCAGGTCGCCATTGCCACAGTAGTCCAAACGTGGGGCTCTGCTCCCAGGCCTATTGGATCATGGCTGGCAATTCGTGGTGATGGGCAGGTCATGGGCTCGGTTTCTGGTGGATGCGTTGAGGATGATCTGATACGTAGAGTACAAACAGAAATTCTGAATCGAGACTTGCCCGAGATGGTAATTTACGGTGTTAGCCAACAAGAGGCGGCCCGCTTTGGCTTGCCCTGCGGAGGAACGCTACGGTTACTCGTTGAGCCCAAGCCAGAACTCCCAGTGCTAGAGCAAATTCTGCAATCCATTTCAAATCATGCCATCACTTGTCGGACGATCGATTTAAGTAGCGGCAAGTCTACTTTGTCCGATGGAAGCCGCAACGATACCTTTATCTGTAATGAAAGCATCATGAGAACCAGCTATGGCCCCCGCTGGCGCATGGTGATTATTGGCGCCGGACAACTTTCTCTCTATACCGCTGATTTTGCTCTGGCCTCCGACTTTGAAGTGATTGTCATTGACCCACGCGAGGAATACGCAGAAGGTATTGATCGTGAACATATTCAGTTTATGCGCGGCATGCCAGATGATGTATTGCTGGAGATTGGCGTGGACTCGCATACTGCAGTAGTGGCGCTAACGCATGACCCCAAATTAGATGACATGGCTTTAATGGAGGCCTTAAGGTCTCCCGCTTTTTATGTTGGTGCCTTAGGTAGCCATACCAACACAGTAAAGCGCAAAGCTCGCCTACTGGAATTTGATGTAACCCAAGCGCAGTTGGATAAGCTCTATGGACCAATTGGTCTGTATATCGGCGCTCTCACTCCCCCTGAAATTGCCATTTCCATTTTGGCCGAAGTAATAGCCGTGAAATATGCCATTCCCACTCCAGCAAAAAAGTTCACATAATTTACTGAAAGAAAAAAGCCTGATCCGTACTGCAATCAGGCTTTTACTCTCTTGCGAGGCTGTTAATTAATTCGCCTTCAGCTTAGCGTCCTTGAGGCGAGGCTCTACAAAGTGTCCTTTGCGGGCTCGATTACCGGCAAACGACTTTAGAGTTTTAGCGTCTAGATTTAACTCTGTTGGCTTTCCAGCCCGTCCAGCACCAGAGTAAGTAGCCCCATCAGAACCTACTGCAATCGCTGAGGATAATTTCTCTTTATCGTCTAGACCCATCAGAATGACGCCCTTGCCACCCGTTGGTAAGCGCTTGAGCTCATCTAGTGCAAAAACTAGCAGTTTGGCGCCTTCAGAAAGGCAGGCTACCTGCTTCATGCCGGCAGTAACTTTAGCGGCGCCCAGAGGGGCATCGCCACCAGGGAATTTACTATCAATGCCTACAAAAGACTTACCAGCCTTGTTGCGTGTTGTCATGTCAGAAACATTGGCTAAAAATCCATTACCCGCTCTGGTGGAAATCAATACCAAATCATCTGATTGGCCTGCATAGTAGGCAACCATTTGTGACCCAGCCGCCAAATTAACAAAGCTAGTTAATGGCGAGCCATCACCGCGCGCACCCGGCAAATCGCTGACAGGCACAGTGTAGACACGTCCATCACTGCCAAAGCCTTGCATGACATCTACTGTTCGACACTCGAAGGTACTGTAAAGGGCATCGCCTGATTTAAAGGCGAACTGAGTAGCATCGTGCTCATGGCCCTGACGCACTCGTACCCACCCTTTTTGGGAAACAATGATGGTGACTGGTTCATCAAGCACTTTTGCCTCAGCAACAGCACGCTTATCTTCCAAGATCAAAGTACGACGATCATCGCCGAACTCTTTCATATCCGATTCAATTTCTTTAATAATGCGCTTGCTTAATACAGAATCACTTTGCAATAAACCATCCAAGTCATCACGTTCAACTGCAAGTGACTTAAGCTCTTGCTCGATCTTGATACCCTCAAGTCTTGCCAACTGACGCAATCGAATGTCTAAGATATCTTCAGCTTGACGATCACTCAATTTAAATTCTTTGATTAAGTCTGCTTTAGGCTCATCACTATTACGAATAATTTTGATAACCTGATCGATATTTAAAAGAACGGTTAAACGCCCCTCTAAAATATGCATACGATCTTTGACTTTACCTAAGCGATATTGCGTTCGGCGAGTCACTGTGGCAACTCTAAATGAAATCCATTCTGAAATAATTTCTCTCAAGCCTTTTTGACGCGGCCGACCATCAGTACCAATCATGACTAAATTCATTGGCGCATTGGACTCAAGGGATGTATGCGCCAGCAGTAAATTTACAAACTCGTTGACATCAATATTTTTACTTTTTGGCTCGAATACCAGGCGTACAGCAGCATCCTTACTTGATTCATCACGAACACCATCTAGTACATTAAGAATGGTAGATTTAAGATTGCTTTGTTCTGGGGTGAGCGTCTTTTTGCCAATTTTTACTTTAGGATTGGTAATCTCTTCAATCTCTTGCAAGACCTTCTGAGAAGAGCTTGAAGGAGGCAACTCATTAACTACAATTTGCCATTGTCCGCGGGCTAATTCTTCTACTGACCAGCGAGCACGTACTTTTAAACTACCCCGACCCACTTCATAGATCTGCGCAATCTCAGCCGTTGAGGAGATAATTTGACCGCCGCCAGGATAATCTGGGCCGGGAATAATCTCTAAGAGCTCGCGCGTAGTCATCTTCGGAGACTTCATCAATGCAATGGCAGCGGCAGCTACCTCTCGTAGATTATGCGAAGGAATCTCTGTCGCCATACCAACCGCAATTCCTGAGGCGCCATTTAATAGTACAAATGGTAATCGAGCAGGTAGTAACTTCGGCTCCTGAAAGGAACCATCGTAGTTAGGAGCAAAATCAACAGTGCCTTCATCAATTTCACTGAGTAATAATCCAGCAATCTTTGTTAAGCGGGCCTCGGTATAACGCATGGCCGCAGCGCCATCCCCATCGCGAGAACCAAAGTTTCCCTGGCCATCAATTAAGGGGTAGCGTAGCGAAAAGCTCTGGGCTAAACGCACTAAAGCATCGTAAGCAGACTGATCACCGTGAGGGTGAAACTTACCAAGTACATCGCCCACCACACGGGCACTCTTCACGGGTTTGGCATCTGCACGTAAACCCATCTCACTCATCGAAAATAAGATGCGGCGCTGAACCGGTTTTTGACCATCAGATACATCAGGTAGTGCGCGCCCCTTTACTACGCTAATAGCGTAATCTAAGTAAGCTCGCTCTGCATAAACCGCTAAAGTTAAGCTATCTTTATCATCTTCGTTCAGTTCTACTACTTTTGGATCATGAGGATCCTTAGGACCCTTAGGACCTTTCGGTCCGTCTAATGAGGGTGCTTTGCCAACATCCAATTGCACAACCTCTAGTTCGGCAGATTCAGAACCATCTGCAATATTTGAAAATAAATCCGCCTGCTCAATTGCAGTGGTATCCCCGGAAGGTTTTTTAATAGTCATTAAATATCTGCCTCTACTTCATTGCCACGTTCTTCTAACCAATCGCGACGAGCACCCGATTCGGATTTACCCATCAACATATCCATTGTTTTGATTGTTTCATCTTCAGTCCAGGTACCTAAGGTCACCGGTAACAAACGGCGAGTATCTGGGTTTAAAGTGGTATCCCATAGCTGCTCGGCACTCATCTCGCCCAAACCTTTAAAGCGCGAGATCTGCCAAGCGGATTCTTTGACACCATCTTTACGTAATTTATCTTCGATAGCCTGCAGTTCGTTGATGTCTAGAGCATAGATTTTTTGCGCAGGCTTCTTGCCCCGTGCTGGAGCATCAACCCTGAACAAGGGTGGCCTAGAAATATGAATATGACCCAACTCGATCAGTTTCGGGAAATGCTTATAAAACAAGGTTAATAATAAAACTTGAATATGCGCACCATCCACGTCAGCATCAGACAAGATGCATACTTTTCCGTAACGTAAATTGGTTAAATCTGGGCTGTCATTAGCGCCGTGAGGATCAACTCCAATGGCCACAGCGATATCGTGAACTTCATTATTCGCAAAAAGGCGATCGCGCTCTGCTTCCCACGTATTGAGAACCTTACCCCGCAGAGGCAAGATCGCTTGATACTCTTTATTGCGTCCCATCTTGGCAGATCCACCGGCGGAGTCTCCCTCAACTAGAAAGATCTCATTAAGACTAATATCTTCACTCTCGCAATCGGTAAGCTTTCCAGGCAAAACGGCCACGCCCGAAGATTTTTTCTTTTCTACTTTTTGACCGGCACGTGTTCTCGCTTGTGCCTGCTTAATCACGAGCTCAGCTAGTTTTCGTCCGTAGTCGACATGCTCATTGAGCCAAAGCTCCAGGGCAGATTTAGCGTAGCCCGAAACGAGGCGTACAGCATCTCTTGAATTGAGGCGCTCTTTAATTTGCCCCTGAAACTGTGGGTCCAATACTTTGGCCGACAAAATGAAGGAGGCGCGCGCAAAGACATCTTCGGGCATTAACTTCACACCCTTAGGTTGCAGCGCGTGCATTTCAATAAAGCCTTTAACTGCATTAAATAAACCTTCCCGCAGACCACTTTCATGGGTTCCGCCTGCCGGAGTAGGAATTAAGTTCACATAGCTTTCGCGTACTGGGGGGCCATCTTCAGTCCAGGTAACGACCCATGCCGCGCCCTCACCCTCTGCAAAAGAATCATCCTCACTATTGCCCGTTGCGTATTGCTCAGCCTCAAACGGTGGAATAACTTCTGCGCCATGGCCCGCTTGAGCCATCGCCTCATTTAGATAGCCGCGCAAGCCTTGGGCATACTGCCAAGTCTGACTCTCACCAGACTTCTCCTGAATTAAGGTCACTTTAACGCCCGGCAATAAAACTGCCTTAGAGCGTAATAAACGAATCAACTCGGGCATCGGAATTCCGGGGCTATCGAAATATTTTCCATCAGGCCAAGCACGAACGCGCGTGCCATGCGACTTATCTTCTTTCGCGGCGGTAACTGTCTTTAGCTTTTCGATGACCCGGCCATCAGCAAAGGTCAAGGTAGATAATTTGCCCTCGCGCCAAACAGTGACTTCCAGGCGTTTAGATAAGGCATTCGTGACCGAAACACCAACGCCATGCAAACCACCGGAAAAGGCGTATGCGCCACCGCTGCCTTTTTCGAACTTTCCACCAGCATGCAGTTGCGTAAAGACGATTTCTACAACGGGTAACTTTTCCGTAGGATGCATGCCTACCGGAATACCGCGCCCGTCATCCTCAATACTGACACTGCTATCAGTGTGCAAAGTCACAATAATTTGCTTACCAAAACCCCCTAAAGCCTCATCTGATGCGTTATCGAGCACCTCTTGGATGATGTGTAAGGGATTGTCAGTGCGGGTGTACATTCCCGGCCGCTGACGGACGGGTTCGAGTCCTTTTAGAACTTGAATAGATGATTCGCTGTATTCGGATGTTTTACGGGTAGCCATGCGCGCAAATTGTAGTCATGTCTGAACTGAAACCTAAATTTTCGTATTTTTTCGGGTAATACCCCTCTATTCATGCCAAAATTGAAGAATGGGAGCCTTAAGTCATATTCGCGTTTTAGACCTCAGCCGGGTGCTTGCAGGTCCTTGGTGCGCTCAAAATCTTGCGGATTTGGGTGCAGATGTCATTAAAGTCGAGCGGCCAGGTGCTGGTGACGATACGCGCCATTGGGGCCCTCCCTTTGCAAAAGACGCCAACGGAGCAGATACCGAAGAATCTGCCTATTTTATTTGCATTAACCGCAATAAACGCTCCATCACAGTCGATATTAGTAAACCAGATGGTCAAGAAATCATCCGCCAGTTGGCCAAAGACTCTGATGTAGTCATTGAGAACTACAAAGTAGGTGATTTAGCAAAATATGGACTCGACTACGAGAGCCTCAAAAAGGTCAAAAAAGATCTAATTTACTGTTCTATCACTGGTTTTGGTCAAAACGGCCCCTATGCCCAGCGCCCTGGTTATGACTTTATTGTCCAGGGAATGGGGGGCTTTATGAGCGTAACAGGGGAAGCGGACGATGTTCCGGGCGCCTCACCACAAAAGGCTGGCGTAGCCATTGCGGATATTTTTACCGGAATGTACGCCAGCACAGCAATTTTGGCCGCCGTTATTCACAAAGACCGCACGGGTGATGGGCAGTACATTGATATGGCTTTGCTCGATACGCAAATTGCAGTCATGGCCAACGTTTCTAGCGCTTATTTATGCTCTGATCAGGTTCCGCAGCGCTGGGGCAATGCTTCGCCCATTATTGTTCCTTACCAAACCTTCCCTACGGCTGACGGCTGGATGATCGTTGGCGTTGGCAATGACGGTCAATTTAAGCACTTTGTCACTGCTGGTGGCGAAGCCCACTTAGCGAATCACCCGAATTACAGTACCAATCCTCTGCGTGTAGAGCACCGTAAGGCACTTGTTCCGCTTTTAGAAATGATGACCCGCAAGAAGACAAAGGCCGAGTGGATTGTGCTGTTGGAGGCTGTCAGCGTCCCCTGTGGCCCCATCAACAACTTTAAAGAGGTGTTTGAAAACGAACAAGTCTTGGCGCGGGGCGTACAAATTGATGTGCCCCACCCCACTGCCGGCACCATGAAACTGGTGGCTAGCCCAATGCGGCTGTCTGAGACCCCTGTAGAAGTTCGCTTAGCACCCCCCACTTTAGGTCAACATACAGACGAGATTCTGCGTGAGCGCCTACAGCTAGACGAGGCTGGCATAGCAGCACTGCACGCCAAGGGCATTGTTTAAAGCCATGCGTCATTTAGTGCCAGGCCAAAAACTGTCACTCAAGCAATTACTCATTTTCGCTGGACTCATGGTGACGCTATCCATGGGCATACGCCATGGATTTGGACTCTTCAATTTACCCATCACCTCGGCTAATGGTTGGGGCAGAGAAACCTTTGCTCTAACCATTGCATTACAAAACTTAGTATGGGGCATTGTCCAACCCATTACCGGTGCAATCGCCGATCGTTATGGCGCACTAAAAATCATGATTGCTGGTGGCGTACTGTATGCATTGGGTTTAGTGGGTATGGCCATTTCTACAGATACTTTAAATTTTTATATCGCAGGTGGTTTGCTGATTGGACTGGCTCAAACTGCAACAACCTATAGCGTTATCTACGGAATACTCGGCCGCAATGTTGCTCCAGAAAAACGGGTGTGGGCGATGGGCATTGCTGCAGCTGCAGGATCATTTGGGCAATTTTTAATGATCCCCGTTGAGCAAGGTTTGCTCAGTCAATTTGGTGCAAGCGATGCATTACTTGCATTAGCGATGATGGCTAGTTTAATGATTCCGATTGCGTGGATGTTGCGTGAACCGCAAATGCAGCATCAACATCAACGGGGCGATCAAACCATTCGAGAGGCTTTAGCCGAAGCGATGCGTAATCCTAGTTTTGGCTATCTCACTCTAGGTTATTTTGTTTGTGGTTTTCAGGTCGTTTTTATTGCCGTACATCTTGCGCCCTATCTGAAGGACTTATCTAAGATCTATCCAGAAGTAGGAGCGCCCATAGTCGCTACTACTGCCTTAGCACTCATCGGCCTATTTAATATCTTTGGCACCTACAGCGCTGGAGTGCTAGGCCAGCGTTTTCCAAAACGGTACTTGTTATCGGGCATCTACATCACCCGTTCTTTTGCCATTATGGCCTTTGTTTGGCTACCCTTAAGCCCAGTTACTACCTACGTCTTTGCCGCTACCATGGGCTTCCTGTGGCTTTCTACCATCCCTTTGACCAATGCCATTGTGGCGCAGATCTTTGGCGTGAAACACCTTTCAATGCTATCTGGTCTTGTCTTTTTATCGCATCAATTAGGCAGCTTTTGTGGCGCCTATTTTGGAGGATATTTATTTGATCAAACGGGCTCATATACAGTCGTTTGGAATATTGCGATTGCCCTAGGATTTATTGCTTTTTTAGCCAATCTACCGGTAAAAGAACAATCCATTCATCGACTGATACCAGCATAGGCAATCGATGAAAAAAAAGAATGCTCCATCGCAATGGCTAATATTGTGCATCGCTACTTTAGTGTTGATGATTATTTTTAGCGCCTACTTTGCGCCCAATGTCATGATCGCCATTGCTAATCATGTTTGGGCCTGGTGCAGTTAATCGCTGTGATTTTAGTTCGGTGGATAATAAGCTTTGTCAAGCATGCCTCTGGTATTTTATTTTCTGATGTTTGCTTTAGTTCTGATTGTTGATCTGATTGATGTTTTAATTTATTTATCAATTCTTGCCGTAGCACAATGGATAGTGCACATGCCTCCTAAGCGTGGGATACAGGTTCGATTCCTGTCGGCGGGACCATTTACTTCACAATAGTTACCCACAACTTGTGTGGATAAATCGGTGAAAGTTTTCGTAAGTCTCAGATTTGTATAGACTGACCTTACTTGCCTAAATAATAAGCATCCATTGATAGTGCAAATTTAAGTAAAGAACGATTGACTTTTGGAATTCTCTTACACTAAAGCTATGACAAAAATCTCCACAAGCACTCTAGCCGCCCTAGAAGAAATGCTCCAAAATACCGCCAGATCTGCACCCCAAGATTTTTTACCCATTCATTTCGCCGGAGGCCTCAACCCTGGAAACGTGATTGGGCATCTCAACCCAGAATTCATCCCTTTTTTGCAAGATTCACTACGCAAGCAGCCAATCGCTCATATTCAAATGAATCATGACAGCTTGGTTATTCAAAGCGCCATACCCACCGTGCTTTCGGGAAGCCTAGCGCAGATAGCCGACAGAATGCAGCAGGGAGGATTTATTCCCGGCTGGCGCCATGAAGAATTTGCCTGGATTGACCAGAATGGTCATGAATACTTCCGTATGGAGCGCTCTGCTTTTCGTACCTTTGGCTTTCGAAGCATGGCAAGTCATGTCAATGGCTACACCAAGGCCGGAAATCTTTGGTTTGGTCGCCGCAGCCAAAGCAAAGCAACAGACCCAGGCCGCTTAGATAACCTCGCTGCAGGGGGTATAAAAGCGGATGAGACCCCTTGGGTAAACGTGCGACGTGAATTGTGGGAGGAAGCTGGGGTTCCACCGCAAATATCTGACTTTATTGAACCTGTAGGGCGCATTCATTTACGAAGACCTATTCAAAACAGAGGTTTTCATGATGAGCTTCTCTATATCTATGATTTAGCCTTGGCTGAACATTTTGTACCCACCAATCACGATGGCGAAGTAAGTGGTTTTATTGAAATCACCCTTTCAGAGGCTGCAGCGCGCATCTTGGCCGATGAATTTACCAGTGATGCCGCCATTGTTACCGCAGATTTCATCTTACGAAATACCAAACCTTAATGGGTGTGCATTACCCCCATGTATTTGAAAGCTATTTCGTGGTTAAATAAGAGCAAGGATGAAACAGGGGTGCTCTTGAGGGTTTTTAACTCTAAAGTGCTGAGAAAGACCCTATAACCCGATCCAGGTAATGCTGGCGTGGGGAGTTTTCAATCAGACCGTCACCCGGTTTCGTCCATCTAATGACAGCCAGGAGATGGATATGAGTGATACCAATAAGAAATCAAAAGCCGAAATCCCAAGTTTAAAGAGCTTAGAGCGTGACTTTGGGCAAAAATTTGCCTACCCAGCCTCTACTAAAACTTACCTAGAAGGTTCCCGCCCCGATATTAAAGCGCCGATCCGCATGATCGAGCAGCTATCCACTCTTGTTGGCAAAGAGATGGTGGCTAATCCGCCAGTCCCGGTCTACGACACCTCAGGCCCCTACAGTGATCCCGAGATTGTGATCAATTTAGAAAAAGGCCTGCCTTTATTGCGCAAGAATTGGATTGAAGAGCGTAATGATACTGAGCAGCTCGCTGGGCCCTCATCTGATTACGGCGTAGCTCGATCTCAAGATACTGAAACTGCGCATCTGCGTTTTGCCCATATCGGTGCACCACGAGTGGCTAAGGCAGGTAGCAACGTCAGTCAAATGTATTACGCGCGCAAAGGCATCATCACACCAGAGATGGAATACGTTGCACTGCGTGAATCCATGGGCCTAGAGCAGTTACGCAAGAACCCAGAATACAAGCAGCTCCTCAAGCAACATCCTGGCAAAAGCTACGGTGCCAATCTGCCTGAAATCGTCACCGGTGAATTTGTGCGCTCTGAAATCGCCGCAGGTCGCGCGATTATTCCCGCGAACATTAATCACCCTGAATTAGAGCCAATGATTATTGGCCGTAATTTCCGTGTCAAGATCAATGGCAATCTGGGCAACTCGGCGGTTACTTCCTCAATCAATGAGGAAGTAGAAAAGATGGTCTGGTCTATTCGTTGGGGCGCAGACACCATCATGGATCTTTCCACTGGTAAGCATATTCATGAAACGCGTGAATGGATTATTCGCAATTCTCCAGTACCGATTGGTACCGTCCCCATTTATCAGGCGCTAGATAAAACAGGTGGCGTTGCTGAAGACCTCACCTGGGAAATGTTTCGCGACACTCTGGTTGAGCAAGCTGAGCAAGGCGTGGACTACTTCACGATTCATGCAGGGGTATTGCTACGTTACGTTCCATTAACCGCTGATCGCATTACGGGCATTGTGTCTCGTGGTGGATCCATCATGGCCAAGTGGTGTTTAGCTCACCATAAAGAAAACTTCCTGTACACCCGCTTTGACGAAATTTGCGAGATCATGAAAGCCTATGACGTGTCATTTAGTTTAGGTGATGGCTTGCGTCCAGGCTGTATTGCAGACTCGAATGATGCGGCGCAATTTGGAGAGCTGCATACACTGGGTGAACTCACAGCTAAAGCATGGAAACATGATGTGCAAGTCATGATTGAAGGTCCTGGCCACGTTCCTATGCAACGCATTGAAGAGAATATGACTGAGGAACTCAAGCATTGCTTAGAAGCGCCCTTTTATACCCTCGGACCATTGATTACTGATATCGCTCCTGGATACGATCACATCACTAGTGGTATTGGTGCTGCGCAAATTGGTTGGTATGGCACAGCCATGCTTTGTTATGTCACACCTAAAGAGCATTTAGGCTTGCCAGATAAAGAGGATGTGCGCACCGGCATCATTACCTACAAAATTGCAGCCCATGGCGCAGACCTTGCTAAAGGCCTACCTGGTGCTCAATTACGAGATAACGCCTTGTCAAAAGCGCGCTTTGAGTTCCGCTGGGAAGACCAATTTAATTTGGGCCTAGATCCTGAGCGAGCCCGCGAATATCACGATGCGACTTTGCCGGCTGAGGGCGCCAAAATTGCTCACTTCTGCTCTATGTGTGGTCCAAAGTTCTGCTCGATGAAAATCACGCAAGAAGTACGTGAATACGCTGCAACTTTAGATGCGGATGGCAATCCAAAGGTCTCTAAAGTCATTCCGATTATTGCTGATGCCGATCAAGCAAGCCAAGCGGCTGCCGGAATGGAAGAGATGTCTGCAGAATTTCGTAAGCGCGGTAGTGAAATTTATCAGTAAGCCAGCATTGATTACTGTGAATCATGAGTAGTTCTTTCGCTAATCGCAAGTACGCCATCGTTGGCGCCGGCCTTATGGGTCGGCTGCTAGCGGTTGCGCTTGCGAAACGCGGAGCCAAAGTAACGCTTTATGAAAAAGGCGGCCCTGAGGCCCTAGATTCGGCAGCTCGCGTTGCAGCTGCCATGCTAGCTCCGCTTGCTGAGTCTGCTATCACAGAAGATAACGTAGTCCGTATGGGCATCCATAGCTTGCCGCGCTGGAAGCAGATTATTAATGAACTCGCTAAACCGGTATTTTTTCAGCAAGAAGGTACTTTAATTTTGTGGCACCACCAAGATGCTAGTGAAGCAGAACGCTTTACTAAGCACCTTGAAAAAAATAGTCGCAACAATACCGCTTTAAGTACACCGCAGAAACTCGATCGTGATGCTCTCCAAGCGATAGAGCCCAGTATTCAAGCGCAATTTACGCAAGGACTCTATTTGCCCAATGAGGGTCAGCTTGATAACCGCCAACTCTTAGAAGCCTTATTAGTTGAACTCACTCTCATGAAGGTGTCTTGTCATTGGCACCAGTCCGTTGATCCCGAGCAATTGAGGGAAGAACACAATGCTTTTGATTGGGTGATCGATTGTCGTGGCTTAGGCGCGAAAGATCACTGGAATGCACAGGAAGCAGCTAAAGAAAATTTACGTGGGGTGCGGGGTGAAGTCATTCGCTTACATGCACCAGAAGTTAAACTAAAGCGCCCTACTCGCTTGATTCATCCGCGATATCCTATTTATATTGCGCCAAAAGAAGATGATGTCTATGTTGTGGGTGCTACAGAAATCGAGTCTGAAGACAGGTCGCCTATGAGTGTGCGCTCTGCAATGGAATTACTGAGTGCGGTGTACACAGTACACAGTGGCTTTGCCGAAGCCCGTATTTTAGAAATGGCTACGCAGTGCCGACCTACTTTAAAAGATAATTTGCCTCAAATTCATGTTCATCAACAGTCTAGTGCGGCAGGTCTAATGATGATTAACGGTTTATACCGTCATGGTTATTTGATTTCACCGGCTATCTTAGATTGCGCACTTGAAATACTGAGTGTTGGTCATAGTCAAACGGCTGTTGAACTGGGCTTACAGGTGCAAATTCACCCACACCATCCTATAGAGACCGAGGCAACAACATGCGTCTGATTGTCAATCAAATTGAGCAAGAGCTGCCTGATCAAAGCACGATTGACGATGTACTAGAGATGATTAAAGCCATCCCGCCATTTGCGGTAGCTGTCAATTTTGAATTCGTACCCAAGTCAACCCATTCGGAACATATTCTGAATGAAGGCGATCAACTAGAAATCATTTCCCCCGTCACCGGAGGTTAATCAATGCCGTTGACTGTGATTACCATTTTGCTATGACTACGCCCTCACAAAATAAGCTCAATTCTGCCGATACTCTCGTGCTCTATGGCGAAGCATTTGCCAGTAGGTTGTTGCTGGGTACCTCACGTTATCCCTCTCCACAAGTATTAGAAAACGCCGTAAAGACCGCTAACCCCGGCATGATTACAGTGAGCTTGCGCAGACAAGGTAGCGCCACTACTGAGGCTCACTCGGGATTCTGGGATCTACTAAAAAAGATGGCTGCACCAGTCTTACCCAACACAGCAGGCTGCCATAGCCCGCAAGAAGTGATCACCACAGCAAAGATGGCTCGGGAAGTATTTGAAACAGACTGGATTAAGTTAGAGCTGATTGGCGATGACTACACCCTTCAACCCGATACCTTAAGGCTGGTAGCAACAGCGGAGACTTTGATTCGAGATGGATTTAAGGTGCTTCCCTACTGCACTGAAGATTTAATTTTATGCCAGCGCTTAGTTGATGTGGGTTGCCAAGCAGTAATGCCTTGGGCCGCACCCATTGGAACTGGTCAGGGACCATTAAACCCCTATGCACTTCAACTGTTGCGAGATCGCCTGAAAGTACCGCTATTAGTAGATGCGGGATTGGGCCTACCTTCACATGCTTGTACAGTGATGGAATGGGGATATGACGGTGTTTTATTAAATACGGCTGTCGCTCTCGCTGATGATCCCGTTGCTATGGCGAATGCCTTTGCAATGGCGGTCCAAGCCGGTCGGTCAGCTCATCTATCGGGGGCCATGAAAGCGCAAGTTTCTGCGCAGGCAAGTACTCCTTTAGTGGGCACCCCTTTCTGGCACCAAGAATAAAGTCCACACAATGAGTTTAGTTCGCGACCTAGCTGATCAAATTGTTGCAGCCCATCAACATGATGACTTATGTATTGCTATTCCTCAATTTAGCATCACCTCACCACCTCCCAAGATTGATAACGAGCATGCCGCAGATCATTACGAATTAGCCGGCACCTTAGCAGCGATCACTATGGGCTTTATTGAGCAAGATGCCAAGGTGTTGGGTAAGGCCTGGTCACGTATGGTGCATCAAGATGGTCGCTTTGATCCCAAAAAATGGCCCTCCAGACCAGAGTATTTTGATCTTCTGCCGTGGACTCGGGATATGAATTCCAATGCCTTCGCACCATGCCCTAAGCATTTGGGTTTATATGCCGTGATGCCCGATGCTGATTGGGTTAAAAGAATGGTTGAAGCAGAGGTGCCAACAGTACAACTGCGCTTCAAATCTGATCTACACGATGCAAGCGAGCTGCAAAAACAAATCGCCCAATCGGTTCAAGCCGTTGCAGGCAGTAAGACTTTGCTATTTATCAATGATTTTTGGCGGGAGGCAATTGAGGCCGGTGCTTATGGCGTTCATCTTGGCCAAGAAGATCTCGATTTAGCGGATTTAGAGGCTATTAGATCTGCGGGCCTTCGCCTGGGTTTAAGTACCCATGGGTATGCTGAGATGGTCTGTGCTGATCGCTATTGTCCAAGCTATATAGCAATGGGCGCTGTATTTCCGACGCAACTTAAAAAGATGCCTACTGCTCCACAGGGTCTTGGTCGCCTGTACCAGTACACAAAACTCATGAACCACTATCCACTAGTAGCCATTGGTGGAATTGATGAAAGCAGCATTCACGCAGTGGCGCAAAGTGGTGTTGGCTCTGTGGCAGTCGTTAGAGCCATTAGCGGATCAAGTGATCCCAAGGCAGTCGTTAAGCGACTGCAAGAATTGATGAAAACTTAGTGCATCTAGTGTATCCAGTGCATTAAGTAAATTAAGTACATTAAGCGCTTTACACCAATCTAATACTTTCCCTCTTCCTCAGGCAAAGCCGTTGGATAAAAAGCATGCATGTGCCACAAGGGTCCGGGACCCTCTCCGATACTTAAGAATCGACCAGCTTCTAAACCAGCCTCTACATAAGCAATTGCTTTAGCCACTGAGTGCGCAAGATCGTGGCCATCGGCTAGATACGTCGCTATAGCGGAGGATAAAGAGCAGCCAGTGCCGTGGGTATTGGCTGTGTTAACCCGGTAGTGCTTAAACTCCTTGGACTGCACTATCTCTAGGTTGTCTTCCAATGTCCGCCACATTAAAAAATCCGTTAACTGGGTATGTGTTGCATCTAGGTGCCCGCCTTTAATCAATACTGCTTGCGGGCCCATATCCAGTAATTCTTGCGCGGCTAATGTAAAGTCTGCGACTGTAGCGATTTCTCGACCTAGTAGCAAGGATGCCTCATCTAAATTCGGCGTAATTAAACTGGCCATCGGGAATAAATACGTAATCATTGCTTGGGCCGTATCATCACCGCCTAAACTGGCCCCAGAGGTTGCCCTAAGGACAGGATCCAGAACAATCTTTTTTGCTCCATGGCGCTTTAATGCAGATGCCACCGTACGAACAATCTCAGGGCTAGCCAACATCCCAATTTTGACAATATCCACCCCAATATCTAAAAATATGGCATCTATTTGCGCCTCGATCACGTCCAGATCGATATCTTGAATACGGCTGACGCCCAAGGTATTTTGGGCAGTAATCGCAGTAACGACCGACATCCCATACCCACCAAGGGCTGTGATGACTTTGAGGTCGGCCTGCAAGCCAGCACCACCGCCACTATCAGACCCGGCAATGGTCAATACTTTGGCAATCTTTACAGAAGTGGGAAGAGTTGTTTTCATCTTGCTATAATATTCGCTTATTCCTCGATAGCTCAGTTGGTAGAGCGCCGGACTGTTAATCCGTAGGTCCCTGGTTCGAGCCCAGGTCGAGGAGCCAAAAAAGTAAAACCCCGTAATGCTAATGCACTACGGGGTTTTTTCATTTACTTAGATCAGCTATTCAATTCATCTAAAGCGCTTTGACTAAATCAAGCCTTTTTTTCTTAGATTGGCCAAGCGATTGTTGAGCGTTTTGATTGTCAGCAGATTATATTTATCGCCTTCAGACCAGGTGCTGCCCATCCACTCAATTCCCTCTGCAGTGATGCCAGCAAATGGTGCCTTACCTTCTTTTGCATAGCCTTCTAATGCAGTCATTAATGCCAGGCGATCTTCGAACCCGCCAACATCTTTGATGGCATCTAAGATTGGTTTAGTGATCGTATCGCTGTAAGTTACTTTTGAGTCTGGATGCTTTGGTGCGGGCGTTGTTGGAAGAATGTACTCATGAGGCCACTCAAATACATTCCTTGCTGAGGCTTTTACTGCTTCTGGGCTCACGGTTACTCCGGAGGCATTCTTAGGGTCGCTGGGAAGGCTCAATCCAATGATCCAAGCCTCGAATTCTGCAATCCGGCTATGGCGCTTGTCTTCACTATCGCGCTTAGGCTCTTCTTGCGAGAGTAGCAAGGTAACCCATGCCCAAGCAATATCTTTAGGACTTGCAAATCCTTGCGTCAGAATAAGGCTGGCTTTTTTTAGTAGTGCTACGGAGCTTGGCTTTGTCATTACATACTTTCGGCGATGCAGTTTATTAGTGTTAGGCAGTAAAAGAGCCATTCAGCGTTGAATAACACGGTATGCGCTACCTATAGAACCTGAAGAATACGCTAAATAATGAACAGCACCCTCTAAAGCGCGTGTCTATACTGAAAACCGACTCATTTAGCTATTTAGCTACTTAGCTATTTAGCTATTTAGCTATTTAGCTATTTAGCCAATAAGCATCCGCTATCACGATAGATGTCGATCCACGTTTTCTTAGCTCTAATTTTGCGAGGCTAGTTCAATGTACTGAGCTCTTTGGTAGGAATGCCACTGATCGCTTCTAATTCTCTATCTAAGCAATAATGTTGGTCAAACTAACGGTAATTGGTAGATAGTACTTTAATTGATGTGGTGAATTCAACTACGAAGTGCAACTTTGATCAATTAGAGCTAGTGGCTAAGGATATTTTAGTATCCATAGTTTCTAGACCTGCAAGTCAAAGTAGCCATGACCTATCAACACCTTAGCCAAGAAGAACGATATCAGATTTATATCCTCATGAAAGACGGAAAAACCCAAAGCCAGATCGCCCAGCTCATGAATCGACATAAGTCGACCATTGGCCGAGAGCTATCTCGCAATACCGGAGGCAGAGGATATCGACCGAGACAAGCCTGTTTATTAGCAGAGGAACGCTCCCTAGGCTCTCGTAATGCTACCCAAATCACCCCAGCTGATTGGGATCAAACGGTAGAGTACCTACAAGACCAATGGAGCCCTGAGCAAATCGCAGATGTTGTAGGGATTAGCCATGAGACCATCTATCGCCATGTTTATGCTGATAAAGCCGCTGGTGGCACTCTTTACCAGCAGTTACGCTGTCAAAAGAAACGTAAAAAGCGCTATGCCAGTGGCCGGGATCGACGAGGCCAGATCGTAGGCAGAAGGCCGATTAGTGAGCGCCCAGAGCATATTGAAGCCAGATCTCAAGTCGGTCACTGGGAAGGCGATACCGTGATTGGGGCAGCGCACAAACAAGCTATTGTGACCTTAGTGGAGCGCAAGAGTGGTTATGCTGTTCTAGCCAAAGTACCCAATAAAACTTCGACCCTGGTAGGTAACGCCATTATTGAAGGACTGGCCCCCTATCAAGCTAAGGTCAAAACACTAACTTATGACAACGGAAAGGAATTTGCCGAGCACGCCCGGATTGATACAGCACTGCAATCCACCACCTACTTTGCTGATCCTTTTGCCAGTTGGCAACGCGGTTCTAATGAAAACTTCAATGGCTTACTAAGGCAATACATCCCCAAAAAGAGGCCTTTATCCACCGTAACTGATGAGGAGCTTAGAATGATTGAAAGCAAGCTTAATAACCGACCTCGTAAGAGGTTGGGATTTAAAACCCCCAATGAAGTGTTTATGCAGTCCTTAAACCGTGTTGCACTTCGTGTTTGAATCTACGTGTTTAAACAAAATATGTCGGAAGCTATGTCAACAACACTTGAAGTAAAGCTAAAAAAAGAAGCGATGAAAGCAACTCTGCTAGCGCTCTACTTTGCCCTATGGTTTTGTGCTCTGGCTTTTTTAGCGGCAACCACTTTACGTGAACGCCCCATTCCGCTGTCAATATTTGGTTTCGCACTACTAAAGGCTGGGATTTGTGCGAAGTTTATGATGCTTGCACAAGCGGTGTACCCAATCAATATCAAACAGGGGTACGGGATTATGCGGCCCCTATTAAGCGCGTCTGTCTTTTACTTACTAGTTGTAATTTGTTTGAGTGCATGCGAATCTGGCCTAGAGGCACTGATTCACGGGCGCTCCTTTACACATGCCCTACTCGATTTCATAACATCTGACCCAATACATCTTCTTTCTATTTCCTTCGTGTATTGGTTGATCGTTTGGCCCTATTTGATATTTGCTGGTATGCGCTCAGCTCTGGGTGCAGGGGCTACGGATGTGTTGTTCTTTGGTAAAACTAAAGTATCAAAAGAATAATCTGCTGGCATAGTAAGAGCGTCTGTTGTGAGTGGATGCTGTGAACCGCTGCTATGAATCGCTGCTGTGAACCGCTGCTGTGAATGACTTCTCTTAATCCCTGTTACAAAAACTTATCTATTGCGTAGATGTCGTCGCAATATCTTGCCAACGTTAGATTTAGGCATCTCATCTATAAACATCACTTTTCTAGGTCGTTTATAGCTGGTCATGTGTAGCTTGCAGTATTCAATTACTTGCGCTTGCGACAGCTCTGGATGATCTTTAACGATGTAGACAGCGACTATCTCTCCAAGCTTTCGATGTGGCATACCGATGACTGCGCACTCCCTTACCCCAGCCAATTGAGAAATCATTTCTTCAATCTCGTTTGGAAACACTTTAAAGCCTGCCACAACAATCATGTCTTTTTTGCGATCGACAATATGAACATGCCCTTCGGGCGTCATGATGCCAATATCACCCGATTTAAAATAGCCATCAGCCGTCATGCATTGCTGTGTTTCTTGGGCCTGATTCCAGTAACCGGCCATGACCTGAGGGCCTTTAATGGCGATTTCTCCAGCCTCACCAAACGGTAGCTCAGCACCCTCATCATCCAAGATGCGGACATCCGTAGCGGGAAGCGGCATACCAATCGAACCGGTAAATTGAGTAATGATGGGGGTGTTGACGCACACTACAGGTGAAGTTTCAGATAAGCCATAACCCTGAGCAATCGGCACTCCCGTCAGCTGATGCCAGAGATCGGCAGTCTTTTTTTGTACGGCCATACCGCCACCAATAGTGACTAATAAATGCGGTAGCTTTACTTTAAGAAAATCAGGCCGATGAATCAGCGCATGAAAAAGCGTATTGACGCCTGGAAAGATGTGAATGCCAGGATGATTGATCAGAAATTGAATAAACCCATCTATGTCTCGTGGATTAGCTATGAGCAGTAAGAGCCCGCCCTTACGAATACCTAAAAAAGCACACGCTGTTAGAGCAAAAATATGGGTCATCGGCAATGCGCACAAAAAGGCTAACTGCTCATCTCCTCTACGCTCAAGCGCAGGGTTTAGCCACAGCTCAATCTGAACGATATTTGCCAGAACGTTGCGATGCAACAGCACAGCACCTTTGGATACCCCCGTAGTGCCACCCGTATATTGCAAAAAGGCCACATCATCCATACCCACTTGTGGCCGATGAAACTCGTGGTGCTGACCTATCTTGATTGCTGCATTAAACCGTATGTGAGGAAATTTCCAAGGTGGAATCATTTTCTTCACATAACGCGCTACAAAATCGACTACCTTACCCTTAGATCCAATAGCATCACCTACGCTGGTAACGATGACTTGTTTGACTAAACGATGAACAGCAATTGCGTCATAAGTAGTGGCAAAGTTTTCCAAAATAATGAGTGCCTCAGAACCACTATCGCGTAATTGATGCTCTAACTCACGAGAGGTATAAAGAGGATTAACGTTAACAACAACATAAGCCGCACGCAGCGTACCTAACATGGCAATAAGATATTGCGGCACATTAGGAAGCATGATGGCAACACGTGCGCCGGACTCTAATCCTAGAGTCTGCAGATAAGTCGCAAAGTGTTGGGATAATTTATCTAATTGCCCATAGGAAATAGATACACCCATAAATTCCAGTGCAGTACGCTGTGGATATTTAGAAAAAGATTCTTCAAATAGATCAACTAAAGATTGGCAGCCCAGCGATTCCATAGCGAGA
This sequence comes from Polynucleobacter sp. TUM22923, assembly GCF_030295705.1. NCBI lineage: Bacteria > Pseudomonadati > Pseudomonadota > Betaproteobacteria > Burkholderiales > Burkholderiaceae > Polynucleobacter > Polynucleobacter sp. TUM22923. The sequence goes on along the minus strand of NZ_AP027274.1, from coordinate 779,014 downwards.
TCAATCTGATGGGGAATGCCATCTGGATAATGGTCAAGCCAAGGAAATAAAGGATTAGTCACCATAGGCTTAGAGTAATTCTTTTAGCTTTAGAAGAAAAGCCTCTTGACCATCATTGACCTTCTCCTGCCAATCATTGCCAGAATGGGTATTGGCATCATCGGTTATGTATTTAAACGATTGCCATGGAATCTGAAAATGATAGGCACTCGCTGCAATGGCAAAGAGCTCCATATCAACAACATCAACCCCCTGCTCTTGCAGCCAAGAATCATGAGCGGTGACAAAACTATCGCCCGTGCCACAAAGATGCATACCTCCTAGAGATTGGTAGGTGTGGGGTCTTGAGCAGAATGGTGTTTGACCTCTCGGTGCTAAAGGTTCGGTTTGCATATCCCGCTGAATGACCTGACCGATCTCTAATAAACCATGAAGATCAAGATTCACCTTTCCTGCCGTACCAAAATTAATGACTCTTTTTGGCTGAAATTCTTGGATGGCGTGATAGCTCATCAGGGCAGCATTCACCTTACCAACACCAGAATAGATAATGTCTACCCCTGACGGCAATACTGCACGGCTGAGTTCGGCTTCTAAAGCGGTGATAATGAGCAGGTTCGATTTCATGATGGCCAATAATGAATTTATTAGATTATCTACCCGGAGTCCCCGACTTCCCCAAGCCCGGTATTTTATTTAGGGATATTTCACCGCTATTGGCCAATCCACTGGCATTTCAGACCGCAATTGCTCAGCTCAATACCCTTGCACAGCAATTGGACTACACCCATATTCTAGGCATCGAATCACGCGGCTTTATCTTTGGGTCAGCCTTAGCGCATCATGCCCATAGAGGCCTTGCTTTAGCCAGAAAGCCCAATAAACTCCCTCTTGTAAGTCACCGGGAGTGTTATGGCTTGGAATACGGCTCTGACAGCCTTGAGTTGCAGCAATCAAGCCTACCCGCTAATGCCCGCGTTCTCATCGTGGATGACGTACTGGCTACTGGAGGCACTATTGTTGCGGCCAGCCTACTACTTAAAAAAGCAGGATTTACATTAGCTGGAGCTGTAACACTGTTAGAGATTGCCGGTTTAGGTGGCGCCGCTACTTTAAGTGCAAAAGGGATCGTGAATCACTCGCTATTAATTGCCTAGGAGCATGAGGGCTCAAGCCCAATCACCCAGATACAAGCAACGAAAATGACTAGATGATATTTTTGGCAGTTTTAAATAATTTCACAGCACCCCAACCGACTGCTAGTGCCTTAGTGGCTAATTTGGGTCGGTAATGGGCGAGCACTGCAAATGCACTACTCCATAAAAAGGGATTGCTTGAAATGAAATGAAAGGCATCAACCCCTTTATCAGCCCACGAAAGTGGCTTCTCGAGCGGTTCAAAGTGCAGTGAAAAATCAGAGCGCTCTTGGGCAGCCCTTACCTGCAGCACCTGCTGACGGGCTGTAAGCTCAGCTAAGGATGGATGCTTCATTTTGATAGTGCCTGGCGATCTTTAGCAAGCTCGGTAATGGTCGACTCAAATAATTTAGGCATGGTCTTTAAAGCGCGTAACACCACTAAGGCCAAAATCAAGCCCACTGATAAAAATCCACCACTGAGAAGGCCCAGAGCCATCATACGATTCGTTTCCCAGCTATAAATCACAATGAGTAAGGCAAGCATGACTAGGCCAAAAAACAGAAAGAATAAGGCTAGGATAATAAAAACCAGTAGCCGCATAAATAGAGAGCGGGCAATCTGAACATCGATTGAGAGAAGCTCTAAACGGGTCTGAGTGATAGAGGCCGCAGTGGAGACCAGATTCTTGACTGCAGAAAGAATATTTTCTTGTGACATAGCGAACTATCGACGACTCATGAGTAAGCCAATCAAAACACCAACACCAGCAGCAATACCAACAGCCTGCCATGGCTTGTGACGAACAAAATCATCAGCACCTTCAGCGGCTACCTTCGCTTTATCCATTAAACCATCTTCAAGTGTTGCTAAATTCTGTTTAGCGCTTGATAGAGTCTCAAGCGCTCGAGCCCGAATAGCGCTTAATGGCCCCTCTTCGTGTTGCGCAGTTGCTTTAATCAACGCTTCCGCGTCAGCCATCAAGGCCTTAAAGTCATCCACTAAATGCTCAGAACTTTGATCAACATCTTTGTGCGACTCAAGTGCTGCTTTTTTGGTAGTCATTTTTCTTTCCCAGAGCCAGTATTAAAAGGATTTAATTGCTCTATTCTAAGCATTGATCGCATGTATACCTAATATGAGTACGGTCATTCCAGCATTACCCTGCTTAAAGTGTTTCAGATACCCCTTTAGAGAAGGTCTCCTCTTCAGTAGTGCGTGATAGGCCTCACTGCCAAATGCCGTCTTTTCACCATAATGGTATTCACTCACACGATCAGAGAAATAGTTGTTCTCCAGTGCAGCATGAACGGCATGCTTGATAAATCCGCCCTCGCCACTAGCGCCATATCCATGTATCAAAATAATCACTTTGACACCCACTTCCGATGCTCTTCTTAAGCTAATAGTCAAGCGCTCCAATGCCTCATCGGCACTAGGACTATCGAACTTGAGGTTGAGCACCATGGTGTCCATCAACACTGCCGGGAGTGTACTGCTGCCACAGTGCTGGCAGTTATCCAACATCATCCTGGGATTACCGCACTCCGAGCATTCAAATGAATTGGGCATTAGATTGTTTTATCGCTTATCGCTAAATCGCTAAAAATTAAACTGAGCAATACTTTTCTTCTAAAGCGGAAATACTATTGATGCGATCATCCACCATTTTATTAAGGGTTTGTTGCGCAGCATCTCTATTCTCTTGCACTTTTAAACTGACGTTGATCAGTCCAGTGACATCTTTTCGAATGGAAGTATTGCCATAGCGTAATTCTTTTAAGGAAGATACAGCCTCAGCTGAAATCTTGCATTGCTGATTTAACAACTCTGAGGAATCAGAAGCACTGTTGGCATATGCAAATGCCGCTACTGAGACAGTGGCAACGGTTAATAGAATCTTTTTCATTTTTTATCTCTTCACTTTATGACCGCATGTTGGACAGCAACCTAAATCTTTTGCCTTCATCTTTCTTAGGGCGGCATAGACGCTAGATTCTGATATTTCCATCTTTCTAGCTGCTTGAGCAGCTGACATACCCTTCCCTATCCAATCCAAAGCTTGGTGCGTTTTTGGTATCACTTTTCTCATTTCACCTCCCATTGCAATACTATACTACACAAGTTGTGAAGTTGTGAAGTATAGTAGTAAATAAATAAAACAGTGCTAAAGTAAAAAAATGATAAAAACTACACTTGGTTTAGTAGAGGCCGCTCAAGGCATTGATAGTGGGCTGATTGCCGCCGAAGATTACCTGTCAGAATGCGTCACCCGAGCAGATGCTTTAGAACCTACTCTAAGGGCATTTACTGTAAGGGCCACACTAGAGCAGATGATTTCTGAAACAAAATCGGGTCCTTTAATGGGGATTCCCTTAACGGGCATTCCCTTAAAGGGCATTCCCGTAGCAGTCAAAGATATTATGGCTACGGAAGATTTTATAACCAGCTATGGCTCCCCCATCTATCGAGATTACATCCCGAAGGAGGATGCCTCTGTTATCAAAAAAATCCGTGCACTAGGGGGTGTTGTCTTTGGCAAGACAGTAACTACCGAATTTGCCTGGCGAAATCCGGGTCCAACTACGAACCCCTGGAATAGTTTACATACCCCAGGAGGCTCTTCAAGCGGCTCTGCTGCCGCAGTTGCTGCTGGCATTGTCCCTTTAGCTCTGGGATCTCAGACTGTAGGATCCATCATTAGACCCGCAGCGTTTTGTGGGGTCGTAGGTTTCAAACCCAGTTTTGGAGCTGTATCACTTGACGGCGTGCACCCCGTAGCGCATTCGCTAGATCACCTTGGATTTTTCACTAGATCCGTTCAAGATGCCGCCTACGCATTTCATCTATTAAAGGATGATGATGACCACCAAGGCCAATCCATTGCGCAGCCTTACATTTCGCCCAATCGAACAATGCAATCCCAGCACCTTGATGATCAAGCGCCCCGCATTGCTATATTGGAAACACCTTTTGATGATCAACTCAGTAAAGAACAATACGATCTTCTCGGGACAACATCGACATTACTAAGGGCGGCTGGAGCTACCCTAGAAAAATTAACGCTGCCCCAAACGTATTGGGATGGCATCGATGCCCTTCATATCATGATGGCTTATGAGGCGGCTATGGTTCATGAAGAGCATCTGCGAAACTACCCTGATCTGGTGGGGGCAGATATTAGAGAGTTAGTCACTAAAGGCAAAGGCTATACCGATAGTGAATATGCGGCCACTCAAAATCTTCAGCAAGCATTACGCCTTTCTATTGAAGAGATTTTTAATCAATACGATGTCATTCTTTCCGCACCCGCTACCGGAGAGGCGCCAAAGGGATTGAGTAATACGGGTAATCCAATTTTTTGTGCTTTATGGTCATTTATAGGCACCCCAGCAATTACGCTTCCCATATCCAGATCTTTAAACGGTCTCCCCCTAGGCATTCAACTGATTGGCAATTATCGAGGCGACGAAAAACTACTTCAAGTAGCTGCTTTTGCTGAGGCTGCTTTGAAAAATGACATGCAGCAGAATAGCTACTCTACCCAGACAGGATATTGATTCATCACCATGCCAAAAAGTTCAGATTGTAGAAAATGAGAAAGCCATTCTTTAGTTCTTGGCAATGGCAAGCCTGAAAACTCTGATGGGTTCACCATCGAGAACTGCCGGATAAATGGGAATATAGCGATATCTACCCAAGATGTTTTATTTCCTAATAGAAACTGGCTAGACTCTAATGCCAGTTCCATTGGCTGCAACATTAGCTCCATTGCAGTTCTTAAAACTGCTGCGTGACTTAAGTTGGGATCTTGATTAAGGCATCGATTGGGGTATCGATTTGGATATTTGTACTGATCCAGAATCTTTTTAAAAGGCCCGTCATTCTTTTCAATCCAGCTTTGCGCTAGCACTTGATCAGCCGTATTCCAGCCGTCTGGATCTGATTTTTCGAGTGCCCACTGCATGATGTCTAGACTTTGATCCAAGACGATGTCGTCAATACACAGAACTGGAACTGTCCCTTTTGGGGAAACCAGCAGCATAGACTTGGGCTTATCTCTTAATGAGATCTCTCGATGCTCAACGGCAATACCTGCGTACTGCAAAGCCATACGAGCCCGCATTGCAAAGGGGCATCTACGATAAGAGTACAAAATAGGAAGCGGCATGGATTTTCTTACTAGCGCTGTGGATACAGCAAACTATGACAGAAGAAGTAAGCAATAAGGGTTTGTATCTCTACAAACCCTTATTTCAGGTATATCTTGGCGAAGACGAGAGGATTCGAACCTCCGATTCGCTTTTTGAGCAAATGCTCCCTTAGCAGGGGAGTGCCTTCGACCACTCGGCCACGTCTCCGTATTCATGCTTTGTATTACAAACTACGACCCACAGTTTAACGGATTCCGTTTCATGGGGGCATATAAAGCGGTATTTACTTCTGGTCTAGCTCAAAGGCCTTATGCAGGGCACGTACAGCCAATTCCATATATTTCTCATCAATCACGACTGAAATCTTAATTTCACTAGTGGAGATCATCAAGATATTGATGCCCTCCTCCGATAAGGTGCGAAACATTTTGCTAGCAACACCCACGTGAGAGCGCATGCCAACACCAACAACAGAAACTTTAGAAACCTTCGGATCGCCAGTAATCTCTTTAGCCTCTATGTGGGCCTGCACATTCTTCTTAAGCAAATCTAGGGCTTTCTGATAGTCAGCCCGTGGCACTGTAAAGGTGAAGTCTGTCTTGCCCTCAAAAGATTGATTCTGAATAATGATGTCAACGTCAATATTGGCGTCAGCAATCGGACCCAGAATTTGATAGGCGATTCCAGGGCGATCAGGAACACCCAATACGGTAATTTTAGCTTCGTCGCGCGCAAAGGCGATACCGGAAATAACGGCGGCTTCCATGGTGCTGTCCTCTTCAAATGTAATCAAGGTGCCCGACTTCATTTCAACGTCGAGGGGCATCAGTGGATCTGTCAAGGATGACAGAACACGGGTTTTAACTTTGTACTTCCCGGCAAACTCAACCGAGCGAATCTGCAATACCTTGGAGCCTAAGCTAGCCATTTCTAGCATTTCTTCAAAGGTAATCTTGTCCAAGCGGCGGGCATCCTCACAAACACGGGGATCCGTGGTGTAAACGCCATCTACGTCGGTATAAATTAAGCACTCATCCGCTTTGAGGGCAGCAGCCATAGCCACTGCTGAAGTGTCTGAGCCACCACGGCCTAAGGTTGTAATATTTCCGTTGGGGTCGACCCCTTGGAAGCCAGTCACCACCACGGCACGGCCAGCATTCAGATCAGCCAGAATTTTCTGATCATCAATACTCTTAATGCGGGCCTTGGTAAATGCAGAATCGGTATGCACCGTAACCTGCCACCCAGCGTAACTCACAGCATCGATTCCTTCGCGGAGTAGAGCCAAGGCCAACAATCCGGAGCTCACTTGCTCACCTGTTGAGGCAATTTGATCAAGCTCTCGCGGATTGGCGTCAGGGTTAATTTCTTTAGCTAAGCCGAGCAAGCGATTGGTCTCACCAGACATCGCTGACGGAACGACAACGACCTGGTGGCCAGCACGCATCCACTTAGCAATGCGTTTGGCCACATTTTGAATGCGCTCTACTGAGCCCATTGAGGTGCCGCCATATTTATGAACGATTAAAGTCATGCGAGCGATCTTCTATTTATTTTGAATGTTCTGATTGTTCTGATTATTTTGGTTGCTCTATTGATGATCCCAGTAAAGGAAGCTAATAGACCTTCAAAGGAGCTTATTTTACAGGTTTTTGTGCACAGACCACTCTGGAAGTACCCGCATTCCGCTAGCCGTTAGATGTGGATAACTTACGCCCACGCCAGCAACGGCAACAAGTTGGTCATGAATAAAGAGTAAAGGGGTATTCCTCTCCCACGGAGGCACGCTGGATTCTTGGAAGAGGTTTTTAAGCGTTTTACGTGGGGTATTGGCCTTTATTTGAATCTTCTCGGCACCCTTGCGCTCGACTTCCTGGATAAGGCCTTTTTGCCTAGCCTCGTCTACCCAAGCAAATGCGAATCCCTGTTTTTTACTTTTGATTGGAATTGTTTTAAAAACCCATCTGCCAGACTCCGATCTCACCACCTGCAAAAGACCACGCCAAAGGTAAATGCTGGTTTGATCGTGCTGCCACTCCAAAGAGGCATCTGGCCCGACCTTTGCTAAATCACGCCACCAAGAATCCAAACGCTCTTGTGAGGGCATTGATAAGGCGTTATTTTTTAGCCAATAACGCATCAGATTACTGGCTGCTGGTAAGTCTTTTTTTGCTAGCGCTAGAAGTGGCGCTAGCTTTAAATTCTCTTTTTGCAAGACTGACTTGCCGTCCTGAACAGCCAATCGATCTAATAATTGCTGGGATTGAGCAAGGAGGTCTGCACTACGCGCTAAATTAGCAATCGCTTCAGGCTGTATTTTGGTAAGTCGGGGAATGATTTCCTGACGAATTGCATTGCGCCGAAAACGGATGCTCTGATTGCTAGGGTCCTCAATCCATTGAAGCCGGTATTTTTTTGCATACGCTTCAAGATCGGCTCTGGTTTGATTCAGTAATGGGCGCTTTAGAGTAACTACCTTCGCCTTGTTGCGCTCATTCAGTGGGCGCTCCTCAGGCATGGCCGATAGACCTGCAACACCAGCGCCACGTAATAACTGCAGCAGCACTGTTTCCGCTTGATCGTTTTGATGATGCGCTAAGAGCAGATCCTCGATACCATGCTCAAGGCATAGGTCAGACAATGCCTCATAACGCCCTGCCCTAGCTCTCGCCTCAATATTACCCTCGCTGGCTTTTTGAAAATGCAGCAGGCGAAAATCAAATTGCACTTGATATTTTTTAGCTAATTTTTCACAAAAGACTAGCCATTGGTCGGCCTGCTTTTGCAGACCATGGTGGATGTGAAATACCCAGATTTCAGGTGAAATAGCGGTGTTTTGAGTACCCGCATTTTTGCTAGCCCTACAAACAGTGTCGAGCAGTACAACCGAATCTAGGCCACCACTTAAGGCAACTGCAATTCGTTTGCCCGCCTCAGGACTTAGCTTCGATTTCCTTGAACTTACCATAGCCCATCAAGCGCACGTAACGTCGCTCTAGTAACGCTTCTACCTTCATGCCTTCAAAAGTCTTTAGAGATTCCGCTAAAGCCTTCCGCAGGTTATTCATCATCACTTCGTAGTCCCGGTGTGCGCCACCAGTAGGTTCGGCCACAATCTTGTCAATTAAGCCCAGCGTCTTTAGGCGTTGCGCAGTTAAACCCAGCTGTTCTGCTGCTTCAGGCGCTTTTTCAGCCGTCTTCCAAAGAATAGAGGCGCAGCCTTCAGGGGAGATTACCGAGTAGGTGGAATTTTGCAACATCAGGACTACGTCACCCATGGCAATCGCTAATGCACCGCCTGAGCCACCTTCACCAATGATGGTGGCAATAATGGGCACCTCTAACTCCGCCTGAACATACAGGTTATGGCCAATCGCCTCAGATTGATTGCGCTCTTCAGCATCAATTCCAGGAAATGCTCCCGGTGTATCCACAAATGTAAATACCGGTATTGAGAATTTTTCCGCCAAACGCATTAAGCGCATCGCCTTGCGGTAGCCCTCTGGGCGACTCATACCAAAATTTCTCAGCGCACGCTCTTTGGTATCACGGCCTTTTTGGTGACCAATAACAATACAAGGCTTGTCATCGAATCGGGCTAGGCCGGCCACAATAGATTGGTCATCAGCAAAATTACGATCGCCATGCAACTCATGGAAATCAGTAAAGAGCGCATTGATATAGTCTAGAGTGTAAGGTCGCTGCGGATGACGCGCTACTTGGGAAACTTGCCAAGGAGTCAGATTGGTATAGACATCCTTAGTCAGTTGCTGACTTTTTTCAGTTAGCGTTTTAATCTCATCTGAAATATCCACAGATGATTCATCTTGTACAAACTGCAGCTCTTCAATCTTTGTCTCTAATTCAGCGATTGATTGCTCAAAATCTAGGAAAGTCGTTTTCATCGCTTGATTTTAATGGTCTACGGGGACGGGGTCGAGACTTCTCCACATATACCATGTGGCAACCGTGCGCCAAGGAGCCCAATTTGCCGCCACTTCACGAGCCTCATGCCTACTTACGGGCTCTCCACTGAAGTAATTGAGAGAAATAGCCTTAATTAAGCCCGCATCATCTAAAGGGAGAATATTGGGTCTCACTAGATTAAAAATGAGGAACATTTCCGCTGTCCAGCGACCCACCCCCCGAATAGCGCTCAGCTCCTTAATAATGGCCTCATCCTCCATGCCCTTCCATTGATCGGCATGCAGCTGGCCAGAATCGAAATGCGCCGCCAAATCACGTATGTATTCCACCTTACGGCCAGATAAACCACAGGCACGCAAATTCTCTATAGGCAATGCAAGAATCGTCTTGGGGCTAACTTTATTTTTCAGCACAATAAGTACTTTGTTCCAAACCGATTGAGCCGCCACCACTGAAATCTGCTGTCCAACAATAGATCTGGCTAACGTCGAAAAAGCATCGCCACGAGTCCTCAAAAATCCAGGGCCAATTTTAGGAATTAACTTTTTAAGAATGCGATCTTGTTTCATTAGTTCAGCACAGGCCTGCTCCCAATATTCTGGAGCAATTTCCTCCAAGAATGCAGTAGCTGCCCCAATATCAATGCCTGCCGCTGGTGTCAAAATAAATCCATTGTTTGTCGTTTGGTGTTTGTTATTTGTTATTTTTTATTTGTTATTTGTTATTTGTTACTCACTACCCATAGCGCATTTATTAGCTTCTGCGCCACTCAGTAATGCCACCAGGCTTATCTTCCAGTACTACACCCTGTTCTAGCAAGGTCTTACGAATGAGGTCTGACTTCGCAAAATCTTTCGCTTGCTTAGCGGCTAACCGTGCTGCAATCTGCTCTTCAATCATTTCATTTGTTAAGCCGCTCTCGTGGCCAGGAACAGTCGATTGTAGAAACGATGTTGGGTCTCGCTGAAGAAAATTTAAGGTCGCTGCCAATGTTTTTAAGGTGCTAGCTAGTTGAATTTTTTCCGCGCCCTCTGCACGATTCACTTCAGTAGCTAAATCAAACAGGGCTGCAATGGCCTCAGGGGTATTGAAGTCATCATTCATCGCACTAGAAAAGCGTTTTACCAAGACAGAATTAGGATCCAAAAGGATGGCCTGAGCTGGTGTAGCTTGTACCAAAGCGGTATACAGGCGCACTAAGCCAGCGCGTGCTTCTTCTAGCTGTATATCGCTATAGTTAATGGGGCTGCGGTAATGGGCGCGCAATATAAAGAAGCGAACCACCTCTGGATCAAAGCGCGTTAAAACATCCCGAATTAAGAAAAAATTACCCAATGATTTGGACATCTTTTCTTCATTGACTCGAATATGGCCGTTGTGCATCCAGTAATTTACAAAGGGTTGGTCCGCAGCGGTATGTTGTTGACCATATAGAGCACCTTCGCTTTGTGCAATTTCATTTTCGTGATGGGGAAACTGTAAATCAGCACCACCCCCATGGATATCAAAATGCTGACCTAGTAAGTCGCAGGACATCGCAGAACACTCAATATGCCAGCCCGGGCGACCTTCACCCCAAGGAGAATTCCAACGCGTATCTGCAGGCTCTTCTGGCTTGGCGCTTTTCCAAAGAACAAAGTCCAGCGGATCTCTTTTGCCGCCACCAATCGCCACTCGCTCACCGGCATTTAACTCATCTATCGATTTACCAGACAGACGACCATATTCGGGAAATAAACGGACAGCAAAGTTCACATCGCCATCCTCTGCTTGATAGGCCAGCTCTTTTTCGATGAGCTTGCCAATCATGCCCTGCATTTGCGCAATAAAGTCTGTAGCCCGTGGCTCCTCATCAGGATAGATGAGGCCTAACGCATCTGAATCCGCGTGCATAGCATCAATAAAGCGCTGCGTTAGGGTAGCAATAGGCTCCCCATTTTCAATGGCACGCTTAATAATCTTATCGTCTATATCGGTAATATTGCGAACATACGTCACCTCAAAGCCGGTAGCCCTAAGCCACCGAACCACCATATCAAATACGATCATCACCCGGGCATGGCCTATGTGACAAAAGTCATAAACCGTCATGCCGCAGACGTAAATCTTGACCTTGCCTGGCTCGATAGGCTTAAAGACCTGTTTTGAACGACTAAGAGTGTTATAGATTTGCAGCATAGGGGGCTTTAAAGGGGCAAGTGTTGCTAATTTGTTAGACTGAGCGATGAGTATATCTAATGAGTCCGTTTTTTACCCCATCTCCTATGCCAGCCAATCCCCTTGCTAAGACCCTATCTAGCCGTACCGCCCTATTGGGGGTCTTTAGCTCCGCCATGCTGGCTCTTCTACTCAGTGCCTGCAGTACTCCAGGCCAGCAGCTAGCGGATGCGGAAATTAAAGCGCTCAATAGTCTTAATGAAGCTTCTGCTGCTTCTGCTGCTTCCGCTGCATCTACTGCTAACGCTTCCAGCCCTACTGGGGCACAAGCGCAGCGCCCAGCCCCCTATATTGGGTCATATGGACCGAATGACCCGCCCAGACTAACTTCAAATAGCTCTGGGTACGACCCATTTAACTCTGAGCTTTCGGACTCTATTGGCGTTCCCTTTTTGTCCTTTTTGATTATTGAACCCGATCCAGTGACTAAGAATGGCGTTCCAGCAGATATTGAAAGGCTAGTCAAAGCCAAGCAATATCCTGAGGCTATAGAGCTCATCAATCAACGCCTTAAAAAGACTCCTAGTAATGTGCAGTTACGCTATGTTAAAGCCCGCATGCAAATTGAAATGCAGCAGTGGGAACCAGCGAAAAAAACATTAATTGAAATTACCCAGCAATTTCCTGAATTACCAGAGCCTTACAACAACTTAGCGGCTTTGGCTGCCAATCAAAAAAATTGGATTGAGGCACGTGACTATTTAGAGCTAGCCCTCAAATTAAGACCTAGTTATGTCATTGCCTCTGCGAATTTAGGTGAGGTGTACATACGCCTTGGGGCACAGGCCTACGACAATGCTGCAAAAGACGCGCTAGTCAATCAACGCCAATACAGCAATAAAGCAAAAGCCCTATTGGAAATTCTTAAGCCTCCTAAGAAGCCTGGGCAAACGAATATTGCCCCTATTGCAAAATAAATATTGAAATTAAGCTCTACTCACTAACTCCCAACTAATCAGAAAGTAAATTTAATCATGGCTAAAGTGTTACTCAAAACCAATCATGGTGATATCACCCTCACTTTAGATGCTGTCAAAGCACCTAAAAGTGTTGCTAATTTTTTACAGTACGTTAAAAGCGGTCACTATGATGGGACGATCTTCCATCGCGTAATTGATAATTTTATGGTTCAGGGTGGCGGCATGAGCCCAGGCATGAAAGAAAAATCTTCTGGCGCCTCTATTGAAAATGAGGCTAACAATGGCCTCAAAAATGAGCGCGGCACAGTAGCTATGGCACGTACTAGCGACCCGCATTCAGCAACAGCTCAGTTCTTTATTAACGTCAATGACAATGATTTCCTAAACCACACGGCACCGAATGCTCAGGGTTGGGGCTACGCTGTTTTTGGCAAGGTTACTGATGGCTTGGACATCGTTGACAAGATCCGTAAAGTAAAAACTGCTAGCTCTGGTTTTCATCAAGATGTTCCAGCGGAAGATGTATTGATTGAGAAGGCAACTGTTCTCGAAGAATGATCCCGCAATACGCGAGCGCTCTGCTCATCTCCGATCTACATCTCACTCCATCGATGCCTTTAACGGCGCAACGTTTTTTCGACTTTTGTGAAAAAGAGGCGCCCAAAGTAGAGGCTGTATTTATTATGGGCGATTTATTTGAGTATTGGGTTGGTGATGATGCGGCGATGCACTCTCCGTTTCAGTTAGAGGTGCAGCGTGCGCTCGCGACGCTTTCGACGAAAGTGAAAACGTATTACCTCCACGGCAACCGTGACTTTTTAATTGGTAAGCAATTTCTCAGTAGAGCGGGTTTGACTCTGCTATCAGACCCTTGCAAAGTAGGGATTGCTGGACATGACTACGTTTTGTGTCATGGGGACTCTCTGTGTACTGCGGATGTAGGCTATCAAGTATTTAGAACTTGGGTTCGTAAGCCATGGGTTCAGAAGCTATTTTTAGCAATGCCATTGCATTGGCGTCGCTCAATCGCCAATCATTTACGCAGTAATAGCGGCTTACAGTACCAACGCAGCACTCAACAGTCTTCAGAGTTTGCACGAATTAAAACCAATGTAACGCTTGCTGCCTGCGCTGCGGTTTTAAGAGACCAGAATGCAGACCGGTTAATACATGGCCATACCCACTTACCTGCACATCATCAAGAAAACCTGGATGCCCAAACATGGCAACGTTGGGTATTGTCGGATTGGGATTTAGACCATCCAGAAAGTACACTTCCTAGAGCAAGTGCTCTGCAGATTGACCAGGCAGGTTTGCGCTACGCGAGCCTGGTCAAAGCCTAAACTAGTTTAGGGTCTGATGAATCTCTAGCAGTTGGAGTATTTGGATAGGCATTGCACCATCTGAGCAAAAATACGCGGATTAGCGCACATCACTTCTCCACTTTGTAAGAACCCCTCTTCGCCGCGGTAGTTACCAATTAATCCGCCAGCTTCCGTGAGCAACAGCGCGCCCGCCGCCATATCCCATGGCTTGAGATCACTCTCAAAAAATCCATCGTAGCGACCAGCAGCAACATAAGCCAGGTCCAAGGATGCTGCACCAGGGCGACGTAAGCCTGCACACTGACGAGACATATCGGCGAAGACCTCTAAATATTTCTCTAAGTCTTGATCTTCACGATAAGGAAAACCTGTGCCAAGCAAGCAATTAAATAAACGGTCTTGAGTAGCTACTCGTAAACGCCGACGATCTAAGTAGGCACCAGCACCACGAGTGGCTGTGAACAACTCATCGCGGGTTGGATCGTAAACAACTGCCTGTTGAGTTATGCCGTTAACGGAGAGTGCAATTGACACTGCATACTGCGGAAAGCCATGAATGAAGTTGGTGGTGCCATCTAAGGGATCAATGATCCAAACATTTTCCGCTTCAATGTTCTGAGCGCCCGTTTCTTCTGCTAAAAATCCGTGCGTAGGGTAAGCCTCGCTCAGTGTCTCGATGATGGCTGCTTCAGCCTGTCTGTCCACCTCAGTTACGAAATCATTATGTTGTTTACGGTCAACCTGAAGGCGCTCTAAATTAAGAGAGGCTCTATTAATCACGGTTCCGGCACGACGGGCAGCCTTAACGGCCACATTTAACATGGGATGCATAGTTTTGATGGACAAATTAAATAAGAACAAGCTCACCAGATTGCGAACTGCGTGACAATGTGGAGCTAACACCCTGATTCTAAACGATCACCTTCCAAGTCTTCACTAAATCCAATAAGCTCGCCCCTATGAATGCAAATCAAGCTCAACCCTTACGCTGGGTCCTTGTCCAGACCAGTCACCCCGGGAATGTGGGTTCGGCAGCGCGCGCATTGAAAACAATGGGATTTGGCGATCTACGTCTAATTGACCCCAAAATACCGGGTGTTGCTCATGAAGCAGAAGCAATTGCGCTTGCCAGTGGTGCAGGCGATGTTTTAGCGACCTGCCAAGAATCTCCCTCGCTTGAATCAAGTGTTCAAGAATGTTCGCTAGTGTTGGGTCTGACTAGCCGTGATCGTGAATTTGGTCCGCCCGCGCTAGACTGGAATGCAGCCCGCCTATTGGTCAGAGCCGCAATTCAGGGTGGGCAAAAGGTAGCCTTACTATTTGGCCCAGAGCGGACTGGGCTAGACAACCAGCATTTATCGCTATGTACGCACAGAGTGTGGCTAGATGCTAATCCACTATACCCCTCCTTAAATCTCGCTCAAGCGGTCATGGTCTGCGCCTACACCCTGAGGGAGACCTTGAGCCATAAACTCACTGAAAGCGATATCAGCGTGGATCTAAAGGACTATGCAGACCCTGCAGCTGTAGCTGCGATGCTAGATCACCTGAAAGAAGGTCTTGAGTCCATTGGCTATCTGGACCCTGCCAATCCCAAAAAGCTGATGCCGCGCCTCCAAGCTCTATTCGCTAGAAGTCGCCTTCATAAGGAAGAGATTGACCTATTACGCGGTATTGCCAAGCAAATGCTCCTTAAGAAATCTGCATAGACGTTTGCCGTTAAAATTGGATATATGTTTAATTCACTTTTCGACCAAGTCGACTCCATCATTGTTCGTGATCCTGCGGCCCGTAATCGCCTTGAGGTGATTACCTGCTACCCAGGTTTACATGCCGTTTGGATCCACCGGGTTTCACATGCCCTTTGGAATGTGGGTCTTAAATGGATTGCCCGTTTACTGTCAATGTTGGCTCGTTTTATTACTGGCATTGAAATTCATCCGGGTGCAATCATCGGTCGTCGCGTTTTTTTAGATCACGGCTTAGGTATCGTCATTGGTGAAACCACTGAAATCGGTGATGACTGCACCATCTATCAAGGCGTTACTCTAGGCGGCACCTCCCTCTACAAAGGCGTCAAACGCCACCCCACATTAGGCAAAGGTGTTGTGATCAGCGCTGGCGCAAAAGTATTGGGTGGATTTACTGTCGGCGATGGTGCCAGAGTGGGTTCCAATGCAGTCGTGCTAAAAGAAATCCCTGCGGGGGCTACTGCTGTTGGAATACCAGCCCGTGTCTTGCACCCAGATTTACCGCAAATTGCCAACGCGGATAGCAAGGCAAAAGAATATTTTTCTGCTTATGGTGTGACGCCCAACGTAGATGACCCAGTATCGATGGCTCTCAAAGGTTTAATTGATGCAACCCTCGAGCAAGAGGCAAAGATCGTCGCACTTGAAAAAGCATTGGCTAGATTAAGCAATACACCACAAGATGCAGGGGTTGCCAGCGACACCCAACGTGATCTGGGTGCTTTGAAGGAATGGCTTAAGGAGTAACTAAGGAGTAACTAAGGAGTAACTAAGGAGTAACTAAGAAGCAACTAAGAAATAAAAATCGATCTGCAGATAGCTCTACAGATCAACTCAATGCAATGTTGGGTTGGCGCCACCTAATTGTGTTTGATTAACGCCGTTATCACCATCAACTTCATCGCCATCATCATCGAGATGCGGCATACCAAAAGCAAACCCCTGGCCACTTTCGGGATAGCGATTTTCAATCTCTTCTTCTGTTGCCACGCGGATATCTTCTACTTGAACCCAAAAACGCAAGGCCATTCCTGCTAGCGGATGGTTGCCATCCAAAATCACTTGGCTATCAGCAACATCCGTTACGGTGTAGATCAAGGCATCATCATCCAGAGAGTTCTCTTGCCCCTCTTCAGCATCGGGAACACCTTCAAATTGCATGCCTATCTCGAGTGGCTCAGGGAAGCGGCCACGGGGTTCAATCTTGAGTAATTCAGGGTCGTATTCACCAAAGGCTTCACTAGGCTCTAGCTGAATGCTGGCTTCATATCCAATATCTTGACCATCTAACAAGGACTCAATCTTCGGAAAAGTGCCCTCATAACCGCCGTGCAGGTATACCATCGGGGAGTCCGGTTCCTCGATAACATTATTCTGGGCATCCGTTAATTTGTAACGTAGAGATACAACGGTATTTTTTTCGATCTTCATGCGTAATTCATTCAACATAGTGTTTTAGATAGCTTTTTACATTTATGACTGCATTTTACTTGAGCAATCCCTATCAGCCACCTCAGGCACCACAAACCCTTCCGCTAGACCTGCCTTGGGCTTTATTGGGCAATATGAGCCCAGCACAGTTCATGAAAACCCACTGGCATAAAAAGCCCTTGCTGGTTCGTGGTGCTATTCCGGCTTTCAAGCTAGCCAATATGGGTGGTAAGCCGCTGCAAAGCCCGATTTCAGCTGAGACACTCATTAACTTGGCAGGCGATGATGCCGTGCAATCTAGACTAATCCAAGCTAAACCCTGGCGTTTTATTGAGGGTCCATTCAAGAAAAAAGATATCCCCACTTCGCAGTCGCGCAACTGGACACTTTTACTTCAGGGAATGGAGGCACAGCATCCTGCTGCTGCAACAGTCTTGTCTTGGTTTCGATTTATTCCAGATGCCCGTTTAGACGATCTCATGATTAGTCTTGCCAGCATAGGCGGTGGCGTTGGCCCACATTTTGACTCCTACGATGTATTTTTAATTCAAATGTCTGGACGAAGACGTTGGCGCATCTCCGATCAATCTGACTTGAGCCTCAAGCCAAAAATGCCTCTCAAAATATTACAGAACTTTCAGGCTCAGCAAGAATGGGATTTAGAACCGGGAGACATGCTGTATCTCCCACCTCAAATTGCCCACGATGGCATCGCATTAGATGCGGGATGCCAAACCTGGTCGGTGGGGTTCCGCTCACCAAGTTATAAAGAGCTCTTACAAGAGGGCTTGTGGCGTCTTGCGGAGTCACTGGAAGAGATCCCTAGCCTAGCTAAACACTTTGCTGACCCAAAACAAGCGGCAAGCAATAAAGCCGAGGAGCTTCCCCATGAAATGACAGAACAGCTCGAGCGCAAACTCAAAGAGTTGCGGCTAGATCAGATCGATACATTCTTACCCGGAATTACTGCCTACTTAAGCGAACCAAAACCTCAGGCCATTTTTGATGGCTCGATGTCCAATCTGACCCCCGCTCAATTTTCTGTCGCACTATCCAAGTTTGTATTGGTGCCCCACCCCCAAACACGACTGCTAACACTCAAAAAATGTGTTTTTTGCAATGGTGAGGAAATGACTGGCAAGCAAACCCTGGCAACCCAGAAAGCCTGGCAGCGCATTGCCGCCAAAAAATCCCTAAATAAGGTCCAAATTGACACAATCAATACTGAAAATAGTCTTTATCAGGCCTATCAGGATGGCTGGTTAATATTTGAGGATTTTGCGCCAGGTTGGATATAATCAATAATGGAAAGTACTTAAGGGGTTTCCCTTTGCATTCCATGGATCCATTACCGGTAATCAAAATTTTTTAAAGAGGAAATTACAAATGAAGAAATCACTAGCCCTAGTAGCAATGTTGGCAATCGTTTTGGCAGCTTGCGGTAAGAAAGAAGAAGCTAAGCCAGTTGAAGCTGCTCCAATGGCACCTGCTGCTGCTCCAGCTGCTGATGCACCTGCTGCTGCTCCTGCTTCAATGGCACCTGCTGCTCCTGCTGCTGACGCTAAGAAGTAATCTTCTCCTTGAAGAAAAAAAGCCGCTGAAAAGCGGCTTTTTTGTTACCCTAATTTTTAAGGGCGCGAGACTTATCTAGATAACTGCTCCGTTAACAACGTTAGCAGCTGAAGTCCAGCAGCGGTATTTTCAGGTTTACCATCTCCATCCTGTACATAGACGCTAGCGCTATTTTCACCGGTAGATTTAACGACCACACTGTATTTTTTCGCTTTCAAGCTTGAATCATCCTTGCTACTGAAGAGATTCGTAAAGAATCCTTTGGTATCACCGAGATCTTTTGGATTGACATAGCGGACGTAGTAAACACCGTTTGTGCGATTGCGATCTTCCACCGTAAAGTTAGAGCGATCTAGTGCTAGACCAGTGTCACGCCATGCGCGATCAAAACTAGCAGCAATAACAATGTGAGCTGTATTTACACCCTCTTGAACCAGCTTTGCCTTCGGTGTCTTTGGTCCCAATGGGGCAGCCACTTGAGCTTTAGCCTGCTCTTGCGTCATTCCCAATCGCTCCATTAAGCGCGCCAAAAAGACAGCTTCAAGTTCTGGGTCGTTGGGGCGAGCCGTCCAAATGGTAGAGATACAAGCGCCCGTAGAATCCGTTGTACATTTCTCAATAGCACCACGCTGCGTAATATAAATCTCTGTTTCGCCAGGCTTACTAACTTCTAGGCGGATTTTATATTTATCGCGCTCGCCCGTATCGTAGATGGAATCTAAAGCACTACCAACGATTGAACGAATAAAGTCCTGAGAAATCTTGGCGCGATTTTCAGCCCAATCCGTCTCCATAATGCCGGTTGATGGTGAATCCGTTACCAACAGAAAACCGTTTTCCTGCCAAAAATCTTTTACCTGTGGATAGAGCTCGGGTGCGGGCTTCTCGACAACTAACCAACGACGCTCACCATCACGTGCAATCCGCATCCCCGGAATACCGGTCATGACATTCTTGCGAGTCTGGACTGATTTTTTTACGGCCGCATTGTATTCAGACATAGTGGCAGAGCCGTCTTGAACGATATAGCGGCGATCTGCCTGAGAGGTAATGAGATCCGGTGGGTACGATAAATTAGGACCTCGAACCGCCCCAGCCGACTTGTAGTCAACCGTATCGTTCGTCGTAACGGATTTGCATCCAACTAAAACAAAGGTTGCAGTAGCAAGAATCAAGGATGCTGCGCAGTAGCGGCGCAAAGATTGCATAAGATTAATCATAGTAAGCCGGCCTGTTTCATTGCAATCTTTAAAGGTTCACGCAAGGAGACACTTAAAGGGGTTAAAGGTAAACGAATACCTGATGTGATCTTACCCATTTCATGAAGCGCCCATTTGACAGGAATTGGATTTGCTTCAGTGAACATGGCTCTGTGAACGTCCAGTAATTGGTATTGAATAGCGCGTGTTTTAACGACATCATCGGACATCGCAGCCCGACATAATTCATGCATGAGGCGCGGAGCAATATTGGCAGTCACCGAAATATTGCCTTTACCGCCCATCAGCATCAACATAGCAGCGCTCAAATCGTCACCCGAAAATACAGCGAAATCTTCATGACCAGCCCGTTTCAAGTCCGCTAGCAAGAGGGTGCCTCGCTCCATGCTGCCGGTGGCATCTTTAATGCCAATAATTCCAGGGACTCCCGCTAAGCGGACCGTAGTCTCGCCAGCTAAATCAGCCACGGTTCTGCCGGGCACGTTGTAGAGCATTACCGGGAGATCAACTGCTTCAGCAATTTTTTTGAAATGGGCATACATACCCTCTTGCGTTGGCTTGTTGTAATAAGGAACTACCTGCAAGCTGGCATCCGCTCCGACTGACTTTGCAAATTGCGTTAGTGCAATGGCCTCAGTAGTTGAGTTTCCGCCAGTGCCTGCAATAACAGGAATACGCCCTGCTATATGCTCAACTGTCACTCGAATTAATTCACAATGCTCATCTACCGACACTGTTGGGGATTCCCCGCTCGTGCCCACAATCACAATGCCATCAGAACCCTCTGCAACATGCCAGTCCAACAAAGAACGTAGAGCAGAGAAATCTAAGCTGCCATCCTCATGCATTGGCGTTACTATCGCAGGCATGCTTCCAGCGATGGGCTTTTTACTACCTTGAGCTTGTGTTGTATTTGTCACCAAATGGTTACCAATTGTGCGTTAGTTAGATCTCGGTGCATTGACTGCACCACATTGAAATTGTAACGGAATGCGCCCTTTTTACTATTGTTTTGATAATCCTTTAATCGGGCCTGAACTTAGCATTAGCTGCCCTTCAGCTACCCTTCAGCCGCCCCTCAGCTGCCCATTCACAGCACAAATACGCTGAACCATGGCTGGTTTAGGCTCCTCAAGACAAATATCCTCATAGCCGAGCACCCTTAAGTCGTATTGGGCGGCAAGAACCAGCAATTCACCAGGATTTAAAAGAAAATCAGGGTTGGATGGCTTGCCAAATTGGGCATTACCCTGCGCAAAGGTTTCATAGATCAGAATACCCCCGTCGAGAAGCATCTGCGGCAACCGATTTAAATACGGGCGGTAAAGGTAATTGGTAACCACGATAGCGGAAAACGTCCGCCCCTCTAAAGGCCAGGTCTCTCCCTCTAAATCCATCTGTAAGAATTCAATAAAAGAGCTATTGAATATCTCTGCTGTAGGGGCATTTTGATCCACTGCCAAAACGGAGTGCCCCATAGAGGCCAACAAACCACTATGGCGACCAGACCCGCAAGCCAAATCCAATACCGGTCCTGAATCAGAGATCAGGGGCGCATAACGGCTTACCCATGCGGATGAATCAAGAATTACCTCATGCATAAGAAGCTGTGACACCCACTTAATCGTACGCTAGGCCCATCGACTCACGGACCTCACGCATAGTTTCTTGGGCAACCTTGCGTGCCTTATCGCTACCATCTGCAATGATGGAGCGCAACAAGCTTGGATCATCCAGATACATCTGCGCACGCTCAAACATGGGTTGCTGCTCAGCAAGAATGGCGTCAATCACGGGCTGCTTACACTCTAGGCAACCGATACCAGCTGACTGACATTCTTTTTGTACCCAAGCCTTAGTATCTTCGCCGGAATAGACCGCATGCAATTGCCATACAGGGCACCGTGCCGGGTCTCCTGGATCAGTTCTACGCACGCGAGCTGGATCAGTAGGCATCGTTCGAATAGAGCGAGTCACCTCTTCTGGCTTTTCACGAATACCAATCGTATTGCCATACGACTTAGACATTTTTTGACCGTCAATACCAGGCATCCGTGAAGCTGAAGTCAGCAAGGCTTGTGGCTCGGGCAGAATGATCTTTCGAGCACCTTCCAAGAAACCAAACAATCTTTCGCGATCTGCCATAGACAAACTTTGGGCGTCCTGTAGCAAAGCTTTGGCCTGCTCTAAAGCTTCATCATCACCGCGCTCCTGATATGCCACCCGCAATTCCGCATACATTTTTGCACGCTTACTGCCTAATTTTTTTACCGCTTCAAGGGACTTTTCCTCAAAGCCGGGTTCACGGCCATACAGATAATTAAAACGCCGCGCTACCTCACGCGTCATCTCTACGTGCGGTACTTGATCCTCTCCAACGGGAACAAACTGTGCACGGTAAATTAAAATATCAGCAGCCTGGAGCAAGGGATAGCCCAAGAAACCGTAGGTTTGTAGGTCTTTTTCTTTTAGCTTTTCAATTTGATCTTTGTAGGTCGGTACACGCTCAAGCCAACCTAATGGTGTGCCCATCGCCAGAAGCAAAAATAGTTCTGCGTGCTCGGGCACCTTACTCTGTATAAATAAAGTTGCTTGATTGGGATCCACGCCACAAGCGAGCCAGTCAATCACCATATCCCATACGGATTGCTCAATCACATCAGGAGTTTCGTAGTGGGTAGTGAGCGCATGCCAGTCAGCCACAAAAAAGAAACAAGGATACTCAGACTGCAGTCGCACCCAATTCTTTAAAACACCGTGGTAATGACCTAGGTGTAAATGGCCCGTAGGTCGCATGCCAGAGAGAACGCGTTCAGCAAACATCTTAATATCTATTCTTTAGGGGTAAGTGCAGGTTTGGAAATAGGTTTTAGCTTATAGCTTAATGGAACAGTGACCATACCGGCGTTAAATGATCAGGCAAATGGGGCAATGCACCAAGATCAATATAACTTTCTTTAGGATCATGAAAGTCGGATCCACGAGAAGCTAAAAATCCATAGTGCTGGGCAATCTTGCCATAGGTTTGATATTGATTTGGACTATGGCTACCGGTAATAACTTCAATAGCTAAGCCACCGATTTCCTTAAAGTGCTTATAGAGTTCATCCATCTGCATGGCACTTAACTTATAGCGGCCAGGATGCGCAATCACAGCAACACCACCTGCCCCGGCAATCCAAGCAACCGCATCATCCAAGGTTGCCCAGACATGAGCTACGTAGCCGGGCTTTCCATCGATGAGGTAGTTTTTAAATACCTGTTCGGTATTGCGACAAATCCCCTGCTCCACTAAAAAACGGGCAAAGTGAGTACGCGAAATCAGATCATGATTGCCAGCAAAAACAAGAGCACCCTCATAAGCACCGGGGATGCCCGCTTTTAATAACTGCTCAGCCATCAGCTTGGCTCGATTACCTCGGCCATCGCGCGTCTGCCGCAATCCCTCCAAAATACCAGTATGGGCTGCATCGATTCCAAGGCCCACAATATGAATTGTTTGACCCATCCAGCTGACTGAAATCTCTACGCCCGAAACATATTGCATGCCTAGTGCGCTAGCGGCACTGCGTGCCCTCTCTTGTCCGCCCAACTCATCGTGATCAGTTAATGCCCACAAATGCACTCCATTGGCATGGGCTCGCTCTGCCAGTGCCTCAGGCGTTAACGTGCCATCCGACACCACAGAGTGGCAGTGCAAGTCAGCGTTCAGACTAGAAAATGAGTTCATGTCCTATTTTAGGTCAAGCTGGTATCAATTACCCGGCGAGGCGCATCTAAATAATCACGAGACTGCATTTCAATCAACCTAGACACGGTTCTGGAAAACTCACTGGTAATTTGGCCTTCAGTGTACAAATCGACCGCAGGAACCTCTGCAGCGATGATTAATTTGATCTTATGGTCATACAGGACGTCAATTAACCATATAAAACGGCGCGCTTCATTCGTCTTGCCCATAGGCATATGGGGCACTTCAGAGAGGATCACTGTATGAAACAGTTTGGCGATCTCTAGGTAATCATTTTGAGAGCGGGGACCACAACAGAGCGTCTGAAAGTCAAACCACACTACCCCTTCGACCATATGTAGAGGTCTTAGTTCTCGAGACTCAATACGCAAAACTGGTCTTACTGTCTCTTTCTGATTACCAATAAGCCGCTGAAACATCTGCATTAACGCTAGATGTGTTCCTGAATTTAACGGGGTAAGGTAAGCCTGCACTTGAGCCATCTGCAATCTACGATAGTCGCTGCCAGCGTCAACGTTCAGTACATCCAACTGTTCTTCCAGTAATTTAATCGCCGGCATCAAACGATCGCGGTGCAGGCCATTTGGATAAAGCTGGCTAGGTGCGTAATTGGAGGTCATCACAAATTGAACGCGATCTTTAAATAGTGCCGTCAATAAGCGATACAAAATCATCGCATCAGCAATATCGTTTATATGAAATTCATCAAAGCAAATGAGGCGGTAACGCTCAGCGATGCGCTTGGAGAGTTCATCTAATGGATCAGCCATGCCAGATAGCTCATGCAATTCTCGATGGACCTCGCGCATGAACTCATGAAAGTGAATGCGGATCTTCTTCTCTAAAGGAGAAGCAGCAAAAAAACAATCCATCAGGAAAGACTTGCCCCGACCCACCCCACCCCACAAATAAATGCCACGGGGAAGTCTTGGTTTAAAGAATTTCTTTTTTAGACTATTGCTGCGAATTTCTTTGTAAGCAATCCACTCATCTTCACAGTGCTGTAAGCGCTCAATAGCAATGAGCTGCGCGGGATCGCTTTGATACCCGCGCGCTTTTAATTCTTGGTGGTAGTACTCTAAGGCTTTCAATTACATATTTAATGCACGTGAGTCCGTTGCCAATGCTGCTTCGCGCATCACTTCCGACAAACTCGGATGTGGATGACAAATGCGAGCGATATCTTCGGCAGCAGCCTTAAACTCCATTGCTACTGCAGCCTCTGCAATTAAATCGGATGCATTTGCGCCAATAATATGTACCCCTAAGATTTCATCTGTTTTGGCATCGGCCAATATTTTGACAAAGCCATCAGAGCGATCCATTCCTAGTGCTCGGCCATTCGCAGCGAAGGGGAACTGACCCGCCTTATAAGCGATGCCGGCTTCAGTTAATTGCTGCTCGGTTTTCCCTACCCAAGCAATTTCTGGATCGGTATAGATCACCCAAGGAATACAGTTGTAATCAATATGGGGCTTTTGACCAGCAATCACTTCTGCCACTAAAACACCCTCATCTTCGGCCTTATGTGCCAACATCGGGCCACGAACTACATCGCCTACTGCGTACACACCAGGCGCCGCGGTTTGACACGTGTGATCATCCACAGGAATAAAACCACGTTCATCTACCTTCAGACCAATGTGATCTAAACCTAACTTATCCGTATTGGGCACGCGACCAACAGAAATAATTAAGCGGTCACACTCTAATTTCTGAGCTTTACCAGCGCTATCTGTGTAGTGAACCACCACCCCTTTTTTATCAGCCTTGACTTCGCCGATCTTAACGCCTAGGTTGATATTTAAACCTTGCTTGGTAAATAACTTGAGCGCTTCTTTAGCAACGCCTTGATCAACAGCACCCAAAAATGTTGGCAAGCCCTCCAGAATGGTGACCTCTGAACCTACGCGTCGCCATACTGAACCAAGCTCAAGACCAATAACACCGGCACCAATCACGCCTAATTTTTTTGGAATCGAATCAAACTTTAATCCGCCTTCGTTATCGCTGATGAGGACATTATCCACAGGAATATTAGGCAAATGACGGGCCTTTGATCCAGTGGCAATAATGACATTTTTGGCCGTCACTACTGACTGCTCTTTGCCATCAATCTGCACCTGATAACCATCAGCACTCTTAGGAAGAAATGAAGCATGCCCTTTGAGAAGGGTAATTTTATTTTTGCGAAATAAAAACTGAATACCAGCTGTCATCTTGGTCACAATGGCATCTTTACGCGCAAGCATTTTGTTTGAATCTAACTTGACAGAGCCAACAGTAATGCCATGATCTGCTACATGGCGGCTAATCTTTTCAAACTCTTCAGATGAGGCGAGTAAAGCTTTAGAGGGAATGCAGCCAACGTTTAAGCAAGTGCCTCCCAAGCGTACATCACCCTTAGGATCATCGTAGGCATTGGATTCTGCACAGGCCACCTTAAATCCCAACTGAGCTGCACGGATAGCAGCAATATAGCCGCCAGGGCCACCACCAATAACTAAAACATCAAATGATTGACTCATGATTTTTCCTTCTTACAAGTCAAGCAAGAGGCGTGAAGGATCTTCTAAAGCATCCTTCATTGCAACTAAACCAAGCACCGCTTCACGGCCATCAATAATGCGATGGTCATAAGACAAGGCCAAATAATTAATTGGGCGAATCACAATCTGCCCATTCTCAACTACGGCGCGCTCTTTGGTCGCATGAATACCCAAAATAGCAGATTGCGGTGGATTAATAATAGGCGTAGACAGCATTGAGCCAAATACACCGCCATTAGAGATTGAGAAAGTACCGCCAGTTAAGTCTTCGATAGACAGCTTGCCATCACGTGCTTTGGCACCATACTCGGCAATTTTTTTCTCAATGTCTGCGAGATTCATTTGATCAACGTCACGCAAAATAGGAACCACTAAACCCCGCGGTGAACTTACTGCGATACCGAT
This sequence comes from Polynucleobacter sp. TUM22923, assembly GCF_030295705.1. NCBI lineage: Bacteria > Pseudomonadati > Pseudomonadota > Betaproteobacteria > Burkholderiales > Burkholderiaceae > Polynucleobacter > Polynucleobacter sp. TUM22923. Next base: position 752,656 of record NZ_AP027274.1, on the reverse strand, counting down.
ATCAAAATAACCGTGATACACGATATCGTTACCATCGACTGAGGCATTCAATAGCGGGAACTTCTTTAATGCATGCGTGGCTGCCTTCACAAAAAAGGACATAAAGCCTAACTTCACGCCATGTACTTTTTCAAATTGATCTTTGTACTTATTGCGCATTGCAATAACAGGGGCCATATTGACCTCATTAAATGTAGTCAAGATGGCGTTGTTTGCCTGGGACTCTAACAAACGTTCAGCAATACGAGCACGCAAACGACTCATAGGTACGCGCTCTTCTGGACGATCGCCCAATGGCAATGCAGCCATGGGTAGTGCTGCTGATTTTGTACCGCCGGCTACTGCACCAATCACATCCCCTTTAGTAATCCGACCATCTCGACCAGTGCCTGCAACTTGAGCAGCGCTAACATTGTTTTCTGCCATTAACTTTGCAGCTGAAGGGGCAGCAGGTGCAGCTGCTTTAGCGGCAGGCGCAACGGCTTCAGCTGGAGCTGCTTTTGCTACAGGCGCTACCGAGGCTGCAGCTGGAGCGGCTGAGGCTACTGCAGTACTGTCGATCTTTGCAATCAATTGCTCAGCAATAACCGTATCGCCATCACCCATCAGAATCTCAGTGATCACGCCGGCGGATGGGGCAGGAACTTCCATGACCACCTTATCAGTTTCAATTTCAATCAAGATCTCGTCTTGACCAACTGCATCGCCTACTTTCTTTTTCCATTGCAACAAGGTAGCTTCAGCTACGGACTCAGAGAGTTGGGGGACTTTAACTTCGAAAATGGCCATGATGAATCCTATTAAATGTTTTGTGATGGATGATGTCTACGATTACTTCGTAATGACATAACCCTTAAGTTTTGCAAATGCTGCTGTAAGAAGTGACTTTTGTTGTTCTTGATGAAGGTGAGCATATCCGCATGCAGGAGAGGCAGATGCAGGGCGACCCGCATAAGCCATCTTCATTCCCTCAGACATATTCTCTAAAATATTATGCTGAACAAAGAACCAGGCACCTTGGTTTTGCGGCTCATCCTGACACCACACTACTTCCGCTAGCTTTGGATACTTCTTCATCTCGGCTGCTAAGGCTTTATGAGGGAATGGATATAACTGCTCCAGACGAATAATTGCCACGTCATTTTGTTTTTTCTCTACACGTGCTTTAGCAAGATCATAGAAAACCTTACCTGAACACATAATTAAGCGCGTCACTTCTTTGGCATCAATTGCAGTATCTCGTTCAGGCAGAATCGTCTGAAAGCCGCCCTTGGTAAATTCAATTAACGGAGATGCTGCTTCTTTATTGCGTAGTAATGATTTTGGCGTCATCAAAATCAATGGCTTGCGGAATTGACGAATCATCTGACGTCGCAGCACATGGAAAATCTGTGCCGCAGTTGTTGGCTGAATCACTTGCATATTTGTATCAGCACACAACTGCATGAAACGCTCCAAGCGCGCAGAGGAATGCTCTGGGCCCTGCCCCTCATAACCGTGTGGCAGCATCATCACTAGGCCATTTGCACGGCCCCACTTTACTTCGCCAGAGGCAATAAATTGATCAATAACGACTTGGGCACCGTTTGCGAAATCGCCAAACTGAGCCTCCCAAATAGTGAGTGTATTTGGCTCTGCAGCCGCATATCCGTATTCAAAACCGAGTACCGCTTCTTCTGACAAAATCGAATCAATCACCACAAACGGCGCCTGATCCTTTGCTATGTGGCGCAGAGGAATATAGATACCAGAATCCCACTTTTCTCGATTCTGGTTATGCAAAACAGCGTGCCGATGGGTAAACGTTCCGCGGCCACTGTCTTCACCAGATAGGCGCACTGGGTAACCACTCGCCACCAGGGATGCGAAAGCCATGTGCTCACCCATACCCCAATCGATATTGACCTCGCCTCTTCCCATGGCGGAGCGGTCTTTCAAAACCTTCTCAACCAATGGGTGTACTTTGAATCCTTCGCGAACTGAGGTCACTCTCTCGGCTAATCGCTTCCATTCTGTCAGCGGAATAGCGGTGTCGGCCTCATCGGTCCATTTTTTATTTAAAAATGGGGCCCAATCAATCGCAAACTTTCCTTTGAAGTTACTCAATACGGGGTCTGAGGTTTGTTTACCGGCATCCATTGCTGCGCGATATTCCTTCACCATCAAATCGCCAGTACCTGCAGGCAATACACCTTGAGCCTCTAACTTATCGGCATACAGTTTTCGAGTGCCTGGATGGGCGGCAATGATTTTATACATCAATGGCTGAGTCATCGCAGGGGTATCTTGCTCGTTATGCCCCAGCTTTCTAAAGCACACGATATCAATCGCCACATCTTTATGAAATTGACTGCGGAACTCGACTGCTAGTTTAGTTGCCAATACCACCGCCTCAGGATCGTCGCCATTCACATGCAATACCGGCGCATCAATCACCTTCATGATGTCGGTGCAATAAAGACTAGAGCGTAAATCGCGCGGATCGGAAGTGGTAAAGCCAATCTGGTTATTAATGACTATATGAATGGTGCCGCCCGTGGAGTAACCTCGCACCTCGGCCATCATCAGTGTTTCCTGCATGACGCCCTGCCCAGCAATGGCGGCATCACCATGCACCAGTACTGGCAAGACATGCTCACCCAATAGATCGCCGCGACGCTCCATACGGGCACGTGCAGATCCCTCAACCACTGGGTTTACGATTTCTAAATGCGATGGATTAAAAGCCAATGACAGATGCACTGGACCTGCTGCTGTCGAGATATCACTTGAAAAACCTTGGTGGTATTTAACATCACCGGCAGGCAGTGTTTCTGGGCCCTTATGCTCAAACTCTGCAAATAAATCCGTTGGCATTTTGCCTAGAGTATTCACAAGCACGTTAAGGCGGCCACGGTGTGCCATGCCGATAACAATCTCTTGCACGCCCTTTGCAGCTGCCTCACTAATTAACTCATCCATGCAAGCAATGAAACTCTCACCGCCCTCTAGAGAAAAGCGTTTCTGACCAACATACTTTGCTTGCAGGTAACGCTCTAAGCCTTCAGCGGCAGTAACGCGATCGAGAATAACGCGCTTTTGCTCAACATTAAAGTGCCCTGTTGAGCGAATAGATTCTAATTTTTCTTGCCACCATTTTTTGATCTTCTGGTCGGCAATAAACATGTACTCTGCACCCAAAGTGCCACAGTACGTTTCTCGCAAGGCTTGCAATAGATCCCGCAAGGACATTTGGTTCTTGCCAAAGAAAGTATTACTGGTATTAAAGACGATATCCATATCGCCATCAGTAAAGCCATAAAAAGCAGGATCTAGCTCAGGAATATCTGGGCGCTCTTGGCGCTTCAAGGGATCAATGTCAGCCCAACGATTACCAACGTTGCGATAAGCAGCAATTAACTGCTGAACTGCAACCCGCTTACGACCCATTTCTGAATCTGCGGAATCTGCGGAAACGGTTCTTATGGGTCCTTGCTTAGCTCGCTCAGCAAAAGAGGCAACGATAGGCGCATGGGCAACATCCACTCTAGATGAGCCATCAGCCGCTGGAACCTGTTTCACATTATCAAAATAGTCTCGCCAGTGATCTGCTACGGAAGCAGGATCGTGCAAGTAGGATTCGTAGAGTTCCTCTACGTAGGGTGCGTTTCCGCCGAAGAGATAGGAACTATCTCTTTGATCCTGCATCATGATGCTCACCTTTCATCGGGTTTCCCGAATCAAAACTGTGGTTATAACCATTCACCCTACGGCTACACCGTCGAGCGAATTGATCTGTGCGAATTCAAATAGTACCCACCTAATTTAACACGATTAACCATGGCTGGATAAAGGATTTTTTTGCAGCCTAGCTGGATAGCAGACTAATTCCCCTACAAATGCGTCTAAATAAGAATTTTCCTACCTAGGTTTAAGTATCTCCCGACAGATTCCCTCAAAGTTGATTCGTATTCTCTAAATCTTCAAATGAATTAATAAGTTTAAGGAAACCAAGAGTATATGAAAGCAATCACCCCAGAAATGGAGTATTTGAGTACCCGTCAAAGCGCTCAGGTTTTGCAGGTATCCCTTGGAACCGTTCAGAAAATGGTTGAATTAGGGGAATTAATCGCCTGGAAAACACGTGGCGGGCATCGCCGAATCCTAGCAAGCTCTTTGAAACAGCAATTGGCGCGTCGAAAACGGTCTATGCGTCAAAAAAGCACTCAAAACTGTATCGCCATAGGAATATTCAGAAGAGAAGAAAACAGTCATGACTTACTAGAATCTATCCAGTCCTGGCAACTGAAGGTAGAAATGGAGGTTTCCATTGATAGCCTGGAAGGCTTAATGAAAGCCGTCTCGATCACCCCAGACTTAATCTTTCTAGATGCCTTGATACCGCCAGTTGAACAGGTGCATTTAATTCATTATCTGAGCAAAAACAATGACACACAGCGTATTCCAATTCTAGTAGATGAGGGTTTTATAAAGCTTCACCCCGGAGTGATGGGCCTAGCAGATGAAAATACGATAGGCATGAAGTCGAAATGCCCGGAACTACTTCAGAGAGAACTGGAAAACGGTTTAATTGATCAAAATCCGTTGATTATTGGCTATTCAGCAACTAACCCTGAAATGGAAGCATCGCTGGGTGGAAGCCATCGATACAGACTACTGGAGCACCTCTTTGTTAACGCTCTCAGTAGAAAGTGTAACTAGCAATAGTAAAGGCCGATTCGTTTTCACCAATCGGCCCCTCATTTTTTCAATAAAAATGATTTAATTCAATAGCTTAAATCAGAAAGCTACTGCGATCTCTACCTTCAATCCACTTAGGGGCCTTACCACGACCAGTCCAGGTATCGCCAGTATTGGGATTACGGTACTTTGGGGCAACCTTGCCGCCTGGGTTACGGGATCCTGATTTGCGGCTAAACAAATCTGCCGCTGTCAGCTTATATTGGTCAATAATCAGCTTAGCCTTTGCAATGCCATCCGCCTTTTCATGGGCAATAGCCTCTTTAATCTGCTTATCTAATTGCTCACGTTGAGCTAGAAGGTCTTGATAGGATGACATAGTTAATATTTTTCCAATAATAAATTTTATAAACTAGTAATCCATGTAAATTACTAGTTTTTTATTATATAAGAATATTAAATCGTGGGCAATATGATTAATATTGATAAAAAACCTCTTATAAGCAAAGGTTAATACGTTAAATAAATTACATAATCATTATAAATAATATATTTAATATTACTGCTTAACGGCACTGCTTAACAGCACTGCTTAACCCTACTTTCTGAGCATAAAGGTGCCGCTAGATTTAGCGGTAATTTCACCGGCCTCGTTCAAAACAACAGCCTCACAGTAATGAATCGTTTTGCCAGACTTGAGGACGCTGCCCTCCACAATAATTTTCCCTACGCTGGGGCGCAAGAAGCTGACGTTCATATCAATAGTCATTGCTCCTAGAGGCTCGTCTGAGACACTCCTAGCTGCAGCGCCCATCGCAAAATCCAATAAGGTCATCACTACACCGCCATGAGCAATATGAAAGCTATTCTCGAACTCGGGCTTGATTTCCAGGCTTATCTGGGATTTACCACCTGCCGCAAACTCAGGAACCACCCCTAAATGAGCCAAGAAAGGGATATTAAGACCAAAATAGAGTGTGTTTAGAGTCGAGTCCATGAGCATTAGTTTCCGTAAATCAGAAGAAAATGGTCGGGGCGAGAGGATTTGAACCTCCGACCACATGCACCCCATGCATGTACGCTACCAGGCTGCGCTACGCCCCGATTGAAGTGAAAATTGTATCAGTAACTATTGGGACAGAATTTGCAAGACCGCTTGAAGTTCGTCGCGCAAGCGCAACTCCCCTCGGGCCTCTTCAAGGCGATTACGTGCACCGCTGATAGTAAAGCCCTCTTCATACAAAAGCGTCCTGATCTTACGAATCAAAACGACTTCATGATGCTGATAGTAGCGACGATTACCACGGCGCTTTTGCGGGCTGAGCTGGGAAAACTCTTGCTCCCAATAACGCAAAACGTGTGAGCGGACCCCGCAAAGGTCAGCTACTTCACCTATGGTGAAATATCGCTTAGCCGGGATAGGCGGAAGTTGTGAGCTCAGCAATGCCGAGCCTGCTTCAAATGGGGTTTTGTCTAGCATGCGACTCCACGACATCCTTGAGCTTTTGACTAGCGTGGAATGTCACTACACGACGGGCTGCAATCGGAATCATCTCACCTGTTTTGGGATTTCTGCCTGGACGGGCAGACTTATTGCGCAACTGAAAGTTACCAAACCCAGAGATTTTTACTTCCACACCAGTCTCAAGGGACTGGCCGATACGATCAAAAAAAGCATCAATCATATCTTTAGCTTCTCGCTTATTCAGACCAACCTGATCGAAGAGCGCTTCCGATAGCTCATTTTTGGTAACCGTATCGTTGATGGCTAATTCAGTCATGCTGTCACTCTTTTCGTGCGATATTTACTACTAATTATTTGAATAAAACCAGCATACAAGGATGTGTAATGAATCAATACTAAACTAGCGAAGACGAGCTGCGCAATTTTTTTCAAGCGCCCCTAGTAAAGCCTTCATTACCGCTTCAATTTGTGCCTCTTGCAGTGTTTCTTCTTTGCTGAGCAAGGTCACACGAAAAGCCAAGCTCTTTTCATCATCACCCATACTGCTAGAGCCAGCCTTTGGCTTAAACTCATCGAAGAGCACGACATCAGTAATAAATTGCTGGCGACTTGCCGCCATCACATCCAATAAAGACTGCGCTGCAACAGACTGCTTCACCACCACTGCCAAATCTCGCTGCACCGCAGGAAATTTGCTGAGCTCCTCTGGTTGAGGAAGTCCGAGGTTCAAAATGGCCTCTAAATCCAATTCAAATAAAACGGGGGCTTGTGGCAACTCATACGCCTGCTGAAGGCCGGGGTGCAGCTCACCAATCCAACCAATAGGTGCTCTACCCTTGGCTGTGTGCAGCAAAATCTGGGCACTACGGCCTGGGTGCAATGCAGGATGCACCGCCGCCTCAGTTGTAATATGCAAAGGATCTAGCACTCGCTGTAAATCACCCTTCACATCAAAAAAATCCACTAGTCGATTAATGCTAGCCCACTGCTCAGGAACAAAAGAACCATAAGCCAAGCCACCCACTTGCTGAGGCTGATAGAAACCGGCAACCTGACCAGCCGCCTCTTCAATAGCAGCATTGCGCTTAAAAACTTGACCTGCTTCAAACAAGCGAACGCGAGCGGCACCTTTATTTAGATTGCTTTTTAAGTTTGCTAATAAACCGCCCCAAAGATTACTGCGCATCACACCATATTGATTGGCAATAGGGTTTACAACGGCAATGATGTCTTGCTCCGTTGCACCAGCTAAACGCTGCTCGCTTTCTAAATCGGTAAATCCAAAGTTCACCGCCTCCTGGTAACCCTGCAGGGCAAGACGCTGACGCAATAGATGCACGCCTCGTTTTGCCTCAGCTTTAGCACTCATCTTTAATGAGGCTCTGGGCGGTATATCGGGAATGTTTTCAAAACCATACAACCGAGCGACTTCCTCTATTAAATCTTCTTCGATTTCAATATCAAAGCGATAACTCGGTGGGGTCACTACATAAACATCGTTTGCTTCAAGCTTAAATTCAAAACCAAGGCGCTTGAAAACATCACTGACAATCGTATTCGTTAATGGAATACCAATGACCTTCACAGCACGCGCTAAACGCATGCTCACAGGCTTTCTTTCTGGCAATGCTAATACCTGATCATCAATTGGGCCCGCAGCACCGCCACAGATTTCTACAATCAATGCCGTTAAATATTCAAGGCAGTTAACCGTATTTTGAGGATCCACTCCCCGCTCAAAACGATGGGCTGCATCAGTACTAAAATTGAAGGATCGTGCACGACCCTGTATGGCGGAGGGCTTCCAAAAGGCTGCCTCAACATAAATATTTTGGGTGTTGTCAGTAACAGCACAATGGCTACCACCCATCACACCGGCCAATGCGACTGGACCAGATTGATCGGCCACGACACCGACTGCTAGCACTTTACCAATCCGATCAACTGGGACTGGGGTCACTGTTTGGCCATTTAAAAGCACTAAACTTTCTCCAGGCTTTGCCCAGCGAACAGCCAAATCGCCATTGAGTTGATCAATATCAAATACATGGGTAGGCTGCCCCATCTCCAACATGACGTAATTAGATAAATCTACTAATACTGAAATACTTCTCTGTCCTGCACGAGCTAAACGCTGCACAATGTGTTCAGGTGTTTTTGCTTGGGGATTGACACCGCGAATGACCCGGCCGGCAAAACGACCACATAAGTCTGCGTCCTCAACAGTCACTTTAAGCTTGTCTTGAATGGCGCTACTGACATTAGTCCACTGTGGCGTACATAAAGCAGCACCAGTAGTAGCAGAAACTTCACGAGCAATACCCAGTAGTGATAAACAATCTGCCTTATTGGGCGTTAACTTAATAATAAATATTTGATCATCAAGATCTAAAAATGCGCGAATGTCTTTTCCGACTGGGGCATCTAGTGGTAATTCCAAGATACCCTCATGATCATCACCTAAGCCAAGTTCACGACCAGAGCACAACATACCCTGGCTTTCAACGCCGCGTAGCTTGCCTACTTTGATCTGAAAAGGTTTTCCACCTGCCTCAGAGGGAGGCAATACGGCGCCTACTAATGCACACGGAATCTTGATCCCGGCACGCGCATTGGGTGCGCCACAAACTATTTGTAAAGCTTCACCAGTTCCAACATCAACCTTACAAACGCGCAAACGATCTGCATCTGGATGTTGCTCTGCAGATAGAATCTGCGCCACCACAATCTGAGTGAAGGCGGGAGCAACTGTATGCTGCTCCTCCACTTCGAGTCCAGCCATCGTCATTGCATGGCCAAGAGCCTGGCTATCTAAGTCTGGATTGACGTACTGGCGTAACCAGGATTCAGAAAATTGCATCGTCTTATTGTGACTTTCTTAAGCTGGAAATTGGGCCAAGAAGCGCAGATCATTCTCAAAGAAGAGGCGCAAATCATCAATGCCATAACGCAACATTGAAAGGCGCTCCAAACCAGATCCAAAGGCAAAGCCAGTGTAGCGCTCGGGATCGATACCCATATTACGCAGTACATTGGGATGCACCTGCCCTGCACCAGAAATTTCTAGCCAACGGCCCGCTAGTTTTCCACTGCCAAAAGCCATGTCGATTTCGGCAGAGGGTTCTGTGAATGGAAAGTAGGAAGGACGAAAACGAACCTGCAGCTCATTGGTCTCGAAAAAGGTTCTCAGAAAGTCTGTATAAACCCCTTTGAGATCGGCAAAAGAAACACTCTCGGCAATCCATAGGCCTTCAACCTGATGAAACATCGGCGAATGGGTGGCATCGCTATCTACACGGTAGGTTCTACCCGGTGCAATCACTTTGATGGGGGGCATGACATCAGCATGCGCATATTTTTTAACGTGCTCACTGGCATAGCGAACCTGAATGGGGCTAGTATGTGTGCGCAATAACAAAGGCTTCCCTAAGGAATCTTTGCCGTCAATATAAAACGTGTCTTGCATCGATCTAGCAGGATGATTCTCAGGGCTATTTAAAGCTGTGAAATTAAACCAATCTGTTTCTATTTCAGGGCCGTCAGCTACATCAAAACCAATGGAGCGGAAGATTTCTTCAACGCGCTCCCAAGTTCGCATCACTGGATGCAAACTACCAACTGCCTGACCACGCCCTGGCAAAGAAACATCAATAGACTCAGCAGCAAGGCGATTGAGCAATACCGCATCAGCCAATGCTTGGCGACGCTCTTGTAGTGCAGCCTCTACCTTCGTTTTAACTTGATTTATTTGGGCGCCAGCACTCTTGCGTTCGTCAGGCGACATTCCACCAAGCGCTTTGAGACGCTCAGTGAGAACACCTGATTTACCGAGATACTTGGCTTTCGCGTCCTCCAGAGCTGCAGCATCTGCAGCTCCGAGGAAATCGCGTTTAGCATCCTCGACAATGTGGTCGAGAGAAACCATTGCAGCTTAGTTTTTTAGATAAACTAAAAATTAAGCTGCAGCGTTTACTACGGATTTAATCCGAGTAACCAAGGCGGCAAAAGCCGGCTTGTCCCTAACTGCCATGTCGGAAAGCACTTTGCGGTCAAGTTCGATCGATGCCTTCTTCATGCCATTCATGAATACGCTATAGGTCATGTCATGCTGACGAACTGCCGCATTGATACGAGCAATCCACAATGCACGGAATACACGCTTCTTATTGCGACGGTCACGATAGGCATATTGACCAGCACGCATAACTGCTTGCTTAGCAACACGGAATACGTTTTTACGACGTCCACGATAACCTGTTGCGGCATCGGTGATTTTCTTATGACGGGCTCTTGCTGTAACCCCACGTTTGACTCTTGGCATTTATTTCTCCTAATCTAGTCTGAGGTTAAGCGTATGGAAGCATCGAACGAATGGATTTAACATCCGCTTTCGAAACTTCAGTGGTACCACGCAATTGACGCTTGCTCTTGGTAGTCTTTTTGGTAAGGATGTGGCGTTTAAAAGCCTGACCTCGTTTAATCGTTCCGCCTGCGCGAACCGTGAAGCGCTTTTTGGCGCTACTCTTGCTCTTCATCTTGGGCATAAAGCACCCCTTCTTCTGCATGTGCAACATAGGTGGTAACCGACGGTTACGCTTCCTGTACCTAGAAGCACTTCTAACAACCAGAGTCTTTCAACTCCTCACTACTTAACAACTAGAAAACTCTTTAGAGCTTGCTAATTACTTAACCTTACGGATGGGGGCCAAAACCATCACCATCTGGCGACCTTCCATCTTTGGAAACTGCTCAACTTGACCAAACTCAATAAGGTCAGCCTTTAAGCGCTCCAACATTCGTACTCCGATTTCTTGGTGGGCCATTTCACGACCCCGAAACCGCAGCGTAATCTTTGTCTTATCGCCATCTTCCAAAAAGCGGATTAGATTGCGTAGTTTCACACCATAGTCACCATCATCTGTGCCGGGACGGAATTTAACTTCCTTCACCTGAATCACTTTTTGCTTGAGCTTCGCTTCATGCAAACGTTTGGCTTCTTGGTACTTGAATTTACCGAAGTCCATGATACGGACTACAGGTGGCACAGCTGTCGGAGCAATTTCAACCAAATCGGTTTCTTTCTCTTCTGCTAAAGCCAGGGCTTCACTCAAACTTACTACACCGATGGGTTCCCCATCTAGTCCAACCAGACGCACTTCAGGAGCACTAATCTCCCGATTTATGCGCTGCGATTTATCAGTAGCGATCTTCTTAATTCCTTTAAAAAAACAATCAAAACCATTCCGCCCCTAGCTTTGCTCGGGTCCGACCTTATGGGCAATATCCTGCTGGAGTCGGGCAACGAAGGCATCAAGAGGCATTTCACCTAAATCCACTCCGCCACGGGCACGAACGGCCACCGTATTACTTTCAGCTTCTTTATCACCTACAACTAATAAAAAAGGAATCTTCTGTAATGCGTGCTCGCGTATTTTATACGTAATTTTCTCATTTCGCAAATCAGATTCGACTCTAAACCCTTGTTTTTTCAGCAATTGCTGAACTTTCTGTGCATAAGCGGCAGAATTACCAGAGATATTGAGCACCACTGCCTGAGTTGGAGCAAGCCAGACAGGCATGTTTCCAGCATGATTTTCGATCAAAATACCGATAAAACGCTCTAAGGAGCCCACAATTGCTCTATGGAGCATTACAGGAGTCTTGCGATCGTTGTCTTCTGTGACGTATTCAGCGCCCAAACGAGCCGGCATTGAGAAATCCACCTGGATAGTTCCGCACTGCCAAGTACGCCCAATCGAATCCTTGAGATGGTATTCAATTTTTGGACCATAAAACGCACCTTCACCCGGCAATTCATCCCAAGTTTGACCTGAGGCAGTCAAAGCCCCTCTAAGCGCATCTTCCGCCTTATCCCAAATCGCATCATCGCCAACGCGCTTGGCAGGACGCAATGCAAGTTTTACGGCCACCTCAGTAAAGCCAAAGTCTCGATATACCGAACGCACCGCTATATCAAAAGCGGCGACCTCAGGCTGTATTTGGTCTTCTGTACAAAAAATATGACCGTCATCTTGAGTAAAGCCTCGCACCCTCATCAAGCCATGTAAGGCGCCTGATGGCTCATTGCGGTGACATTGACCAAACTCACCATAGCGCAATGGCAGTTCACGGTAGCTATGCAAGCCTGAATTATAAATTTGGACATGCCCGGGGCAGTTCATCGGCTTTAATGCATAGGCACGATTCTCCGACTCTGTCGTGAACATGTTTTCTTTATAGTTATCCCAGTGACCTGACTTTTCCCAAAGTCCACGATCTAAGATCTGTGGGGCTTTAACTTCTTGGTAACCCTCTTGTTGGTATACGCGGCGCATGTACTGCTCTACTTCTTGCCATATAGACCAACCTTTGGGATGCCAAAAAATGAGTCCTGGCGCTTCGGGCTGAAAATGGAAAAGATCCAAAAACTTACCTAGGCGACGATGGTCCCGCTTCTCGGCCTCTTCTAGCATGTGCAAATGGGCTTCTTGGTCTTCTTTTCGAAGCCAGGCAGTACCGTAAATCCGCTGCAACATCTCATTCTTACTATCGCCCCGCCAATAAGCGCCAGCAACACTCAACAGCTTGAATACCTTAAGCTTTCCAGTGGACGGGACATGGGGGCCGCGGCATAAGTCAGTAAATTTACCCTCTGTGTAGAGAGAAACATCCTCGCCTTGCGGAATGCTAGCAATAATTTCTGCTTTGTAGTGCTCGCCTTGGTCCTTGAAAAACTGTACCGCAGCATCTCGCGGCATCACAGTGCGAATAACTGGCTCATCTTTTTTGGCAAGCTCAGCCATTTTCTTCTCAAGCGCTACCAAGTCTTCAGGGGTAAATGGGCGATTAAACGAGAAATCGTAATAAAAGCCGTTTTCAATCACCGGCCCGATAGTGACTTGGGCCTGCGGAAACAATTCTTTGACGGCATAGGCCAATAAGTGTGCAGTAGAGTGACGAACAATCTCTAAAGCCTCTGGGCTCTTGTCCGTAATGATGGAGAGTTGACTATCTTTGTCGATGACATAACTGGCATCGACTATCTTGCCGTCGATAATGCCGCCCAACGCAGCCTTAGCGAGGCCGCTACCAATGCTTTGGGCAACATCAAGAATGCGCACAGGAGCATCAAACTCGCGTTTGGATCCATCTGGCAGAGTAACTACAAGCATGACAACCCCATCTTATTTACTGACCAAAAAAGAAAGCGCGGTAGCATTTCGGCAACCGCGCTCTTTGGTCTTTATTCGTTGGTAGGCTCGATTGGACTCGAACCAACGACCCCCACCATGTCAAGGTGGTGCTCTAACCAGCTGAGCTACGAGCCTATTTCGATCTAGAGTTTATCACCGGCGGCGTACCTGTGTCACCCCTTTGACCTCTTCGAGGCTATTTTGAATGAATCTTAAGGCTTCAGAGTCCCCAATTTCGACTGTCAGCAATATTTGAGTCATGCCTCGCTTAGCTGATTTACGTAGATCAATCACATGAATACCCTGCCTCGTCAAAATCTCAAATAGCTCTCGCATTAGCTCAGGACGGTCAACGCCTGTAATGGCTAAATCTGCAGGAAAGACCTTTTTGAGGTCGCCACCAGAAGACTTTTCTGAAGAGGCTCCATTCCACGATGTCTGAATAACACGCTCAGGTGCCCGCTCTAGTAGGCCCCTAAAGGTCTTACAAGAGCGTCGATGAATCGATATGCCGCGACCTTGCGTCACAAAACCAGCAATGCCATCCGGGGGTACAGGCCTGCAACAGCGTGCTAACTGGGTCATTAAAGAGTCGACCCCAACAACCAAGACATCCCCAGTTTGACCTTGCTTGCGCGTGCTCTGCTTGAGAATAATCTCAGGCCCTGCTGTGCCGACCTTACTTTCCAGCTTCAGGTCATGCTTAACCTCAGTAGACTTGGCTCCTACGCCAGCCTCCTCATCGTCTATAGCATTAAACCAGGCCCGCACTCGAGTACGGGCACGCTGAGAACATAAGTATTGGTGGCTTGGGCTGATCCAATCACGGGATGGTCCACCATGCTTTACAGCAATAACCTCAACAGTCTGGCCGTTTTTTAATGCCGTCTCTAAAGGCACCATAGCGCCATCCACCCTCGCCCCACGGCAACGGTGCCCTAAATCGGTATGGACCGCATAAGCAAAATCAATCGGCGTTGAACCCTTCTCAAGAGAAATCACTTTTCCTAATGGGGTAAGCACATAAATATGGTCATCAATCTCATGATGTTTGAGCTGCTCCCAAGCATCTTCTTTCCAAGAAATCAGCTGCCTAGCCCATGCAATTTGACGCTCATAAGCTACTGCAGCGCTGTGCGTTCCTGATTGATGCGGAGCATTGGCTAAATCAGCATGCGTGCTGGACGATTTATTTTGTTTACGAGGTGTAGCCTCGCCGGAGTAAGCCCCCTCTTTGTAGCGCCAGTGAGCCGCCAAACCATACTCCGCTTGTTGGTGCATCTCATGCGTCCGCACCTGAATTTCAAAAGCGGCGCCATGCTCATCCATCACTACGGTATGTAAGGATTGATATCCGTTTAGCTTTGGCCTGGCGATGTAATCATCAAACTCGCGCGGCACAGGTTGCCAAATATTGTGAGCTAAACCCAAAATCGCATAACAGGATTTGACATCATCCACCAAGACTCTAAATGCCCTGACGTCATAAAGATTGGCAAAGTCTAAGGACTTGCCTTGCATCTTTTTCCAGATGCTGTAGATGTGCTTAGGGCGACCCTGCACTTCACCTACGATATTTGAACTACTCAATTCAGTTTTGAGCTGGGTCACAATGTGCTCAATAAAAGATTCTCGCTCCACCCTCTTTTCATCGAGCATCTTCGCAATATCACGATACGTATCCGGTGAAAGCGTTCGAAAAGCTAAATCTTCCATCTCCCATTTCATCTGCCAAATACCTAATCGATTTGCTAGCGTGGCATCGATATTCAGAATCTCTTGTGCCCAGGAGGCAGGCATGACAATCCCTTCCTGAGTAATCCAACGTAAAGTTTGCAAGCGCGAAGCAAGATAAATTAATACCACCCGCAAATCATCACCGAAGGCCAATAGCATTTTTCGGAGCATTTCTTCTTGCCCAGAAATGGTGAGGCCGCCATCATCACGTACCAATTTTCCCTGTGCTTGTCTTAGCCCTCGATACCCAATTAATAGCTTTGCTGGTTCTTCGCCAATTAACTTGATTAACGCTTCTTTGCCATGGGTGCGGGCAATGTTACTAGCCGCCGTCAGGGTTGGCTCGTCTAAATGCAAACTCGTCAGAATTTGTAATACGCCAATAGCGTGATCCTGAGCAGGCTCACCATACCAGCCATCTACTATTTTAAATTTCTCAGATGCATTAGCAGCATTTGACATAGATCAATCAATATCTTAACTAAAGAATTCTTTGGCTAAAGCAATCTGCTCTGCTTTAACAAAGGCTGGCGCATGCCCAACACCTGGGATTTCGATACTGCGCAAGTAAGCATTGTCCTTACACATCCGCGCTACCGTTTTTGCTGACAACAAATCAGAGTCACCCCCACGCACAATCAGCATCGGAATATGAATTTGCTTAAACGCATGCCACAGCGCCATCTCACCTACTTTTGCCATCACGGGATTCACCGAAGCAAATGGCACTGCAATATTAGGATCGTAGTGCATAAGCCATAAGCCATCTTTTTGAATCAACATAGGACCGTTATAGATCTCCCACTCTTCTGGTGTATGTTCGCCAAACGTTGCGCAAATAGTATTTAAACGAGAGAGTGCTTGGGCACGTTGCGCAAAGGCAAAAGGTTGTCCAACATAAGCACCGAGTCGTTTAATAGCCTCTGGCTCAATCGTGGGGCCAACATCGTTAATCAGCATGCGTCGAATCGGATTATTAGGCATCGAGGCATACACCATGCCGATCAAGCCTCCCATCGATGTGCCAAACCAATCGATTTGCTTCACACCTAACGCTTTAACTAAACAATCAATATCGGCTACATACTGTGGAACGGCATAAAGCATTGGATTGCGCAAGTGATCTGAATCACCACGTCCAACAATGTCAGGGCACACAACATAGTATTGATCGCACATCGCTTGTGCAAGCTTTGTGAAATCACTTCCGCGCCGAGTCAAGCCATGCACGCACATCAGGACAGGATTGCTAGGATCGCCCCACACGTGATAAGCCATCTGATGAGGGCCGTCAGGACTAATGCAGTCAACATAAAATGTATTGCTCTGATGACTTGATTGAGCTTGAGCAGCTACCACCTCCTCAGCTTTCTTGATAGGCGGCACATCAACTTTTGGTTTCGCTGGACTAGCGATCTCAGCATCAGCATCAGTATCAGTGCCAGTATCAGTGCCAGTATCAGTGTCAGTATCGACACCAATCTCCGGCTGCAAAGTCACATGATCAATTCCATGCTGATCGAGTAGCATCTCATTGATGCGAGCCATGATCTCTGGCCAATCCTGCATTTTCTCGATTTCAATATGCCCAATGAGGGCCGGGAAACTGGGAGTCATTTCCCAAACGTGTAAGTCATGAACCGCTAAAACACCGGGTATCTTTTTTAAATCACTGCCCACTTGAAGATAATCAATATGCAAAGGGACACCTTCCATAAGAAAGTGATAAGACTCACGCAAGATCGAAAAAGTAGATTTTAAAATTAATAAAGAAACAAAAATAGAAAGTAATGCATCAACGGGCATCCATCCGGTAAATTGAATTACTAAGCCAGCAACTAGGGCACCTACTGAGCCGAGAAGATCACCCATGACATGCACTAAGGCTGCACGGGTATTGACGCTCTTGCGATCGTGCGACAGAACCCAAGCTACCAAAATATTCATCAGCAAACCAACGGCTGCAACTATGGATACTGTTAGGCCGTCTACTTGATGCGGGGTAAAGAAACGGGTAAGCGCCTCTCCTACAATCCAAGCCACGAGTGCCAACATGGCAATACCATTTACAAACGCTGCCAAAGCTTCTGCACGACCAAAACCAAAAGAGTGTTTAGCCGATGGTGGGCGTCTTGCAATCATTTGCGCCAGAAGAGCCAGCCCCAATGCAGCTGCATCGGTAACCATATGCCCCGCATCTGAAATCAATGCTAAGGAGCCTGCAAAATAAGCGGCAGTGGCTTCAACCCCAGCAAATCCTAAGGTCAAGATCAGAGCAATCAGTAATAAATTCTGATTAGCCGTTTCTTTACTGTGAGAATGCTTCGCATCGCCCTTCTTATGGGCGTGCAATGATTGAGATTGGGGAAGGAGATGGGGTTGAGAATGAGCAGAATCAGACATAAAGGATCCCTATCCCATTAAGGATGGTGGGATACAAAGCATTAGAAGCCCGCTGTATCAACAGGCGCACCTGTTTTAGCCAAAACCTCATCTTTATTGACGCCTGGCGCTAATTCAACTAACTTCAAGCCCTTAGGAGTGATATCCAAAACACAAAGGTCGGTGATGATACGGCTGATGACGCCAACTCCTGTGAGCGGTAAAGTGCAGTTTGGCAGTATTTTAATTTCTTCAGTGCCGTCTTTTTTCTTGGCTACATGCTCCATCAAGACAACGACATGTTTTACGCCAGCAACTAGATCCATTGCACCGCCCATACCCTTCACCATTTTTCCTGGAATCATCCAGTTGGCTAGGTCTCCGTGCTCACTCACTTGCATTGCACCCAAAATGGCAATATTGATTTTTCCACCGCGAATCATCCCAAAGGAATCTGCAGAAGAGAAGATAGACGAGCCAGGCAAGGTGGTAATCGTTTGTTTGCCAGCATTAATGAGGTCAGCATCAATCGTTGCTTCCGTTGGGAAGGGCCCAATACCCAACAAACCATTTTCAGATTGAAGCCACACTTCCATATCCTTAGGGACATGGTTAGCCACCAAGGTGGGCATACCGATTCCCAAATTAACGTAGTAGCCGTCTTTCAGTTCTTTAGCAGCTCGTGCCGCCATTTCATCTCTATTCCAAGGCATATCGATCTTCCTAAAATTACTATTGTGTTTAGGCTGTTACGCCGCTGTTGTTAAAGTGCGCTGCTCAATGCGTTTTTCTGGTGTCGTATTGAGTACCAAGCGGTGGACGTAAATACCTGGAGTGTGGATTTGATCGGGATCTAGTGTGCCGTTTTCTACGATTTCCTCTACCTCTGCTACCGTAATCTTGCCAGCCATCGCTACTACTGGATTGAAATTCCGTGCAGTGTAGCGATAGATCAAGTTACCGGAGCGATCAGCTTTCCAGGCTTTTACTAAGGAAATATCTGAAATAAGCGCACGCTCCATGATGTATTTTTCACCATCAAATTCCTTAACCTCTTTACCTTCAGCCACCAAGGTGCCCACACCGGTTTTGGTATAGAAAGCCGGAATGCCGCAGCCGCCAGCGCGGAGTTTTTCAGCTAAAGTGCCTTGCGGAGTAAATTCTAATTCCAGCTCACCTGCCAAGTATTGACGTTCAAATTCTTTGTTTTCACCCACATAAGAAGCGATCATTTTTTTGACCTGCCTGGAATTGAGCAACAAGCCAAGTCCAAAACCATCAACACCAGCATTATTGGCAATGGCAGTGAGGTTCTGAGCACCTAAATCTTTAACTGCCTGAATTAATGCTTCCGGAATGCCACAAAGGCCAAAACCGCCAACAGCCAGTTTTTGTCCGTCTTTTAAAATGTCTTTGAGGGCCTCGACTGCGGATGGGTAAGTTTTATTCATACATTCGTCCTAATATTGCCAAGAATCAATAAAAATGGGTAATAACTGATCATAACGCTTTAGCCCCCTGAAAACGATCAGTCCGGGACTGATGCGCCGGTTTTGGCTCGGGGATTTACACTTAGGGAATGATTTAACGCTAAGTGAGCAAGAAGTTGCCGCATACGCACCGAAGCCAAGCCGGAGAAACAAAATGCATCCTCAAGAATTAATCGAGCAATTTGACCCCAGAGAATCCATGGACTATGACATCGTCATCGTTGGAGGCGGCCCTGCAGGCCTATCTGCTGCCATAAAAGCAAAGCAGCTCGCCCAAACTGCTGGCCAGGAAATCAGTGTTTGTGTCCTCGAAAAAGGATCAGAAATCGGCGCCCATATTTTGTCAGGCGCCGTCATGGACCCAAAAGCACTTACCGAGCTTTTTCCTGATTGGAAAGCATTGGGCGCACCCTTAAATACGGAAGTCACTCAAGATCAGTTTTTATTCCTCACAAAAGACAGTGGGTTTCAAGTTCCTAACTGGATGCTGCCCCACTGCTTTAAAAATGAAGGTAACTACATTGTCAGTCTTGCAAACGTCACCCGCTGGCTTGGGCAGCAAGCTGAAAACCTAGGCGTAGAAATTTTCCCCGGCTTTCCAGCAGCAGAAATCTTATACAACGATCAAGGTGCCGTCTGTGGAGTCGTTACAGGATCGATGGGCCTAGATAAAGAAGGTCGGCCAACGGATCAATTTCAACTTGGTATGGAATTGCGAGCCAAATATACTTTGTTTGCTGAAGGTTCTCGTGGGCATTTAGGTAAACAGCTCATGACTCGTTTTGGCTTAGATGCCGATGCAGATCCCCAAAGCTATGGCCTGGGCATTAAAGAGCTATGGGAAGTAGAGCCCTCTAAAAGCAAGCCTGGCTTAGTAGTGCACACCGCAGGCTGGCCGCTAGAGAGCGATACCTACGGAGGTTCTTTTCTCTATCACTTAGGTGACAACCTGGTTGCCGTTGGGTTGGTGGTAGGTCTTGCTTATAAGAATCCCTACCTCTCTCCCTTTGAAGAGTTTCAACGTTATAAGCTACACCCCAAAATTCGAGATACCTTTGAGGGTGGTAAACGTATTGCCTATGGAGCGCGTGCGCTGACAGCTGGAGGGCTAAATAGTCTACCTAAAACGGTATTTCCAGGCGGCGCATTAATTGGTTGTGACGCGGGCTTTTTAAACGCTTCACGAATTAAGGGAAGTCATGCTGCCATCAAGACGGGCATGCTAGCAGCCCAAGCCGCAGTTGCTGCGATCAATGCCAATCGTACCGCTGATGTACTGGAAGCCTATCCGCTAGCTTTCAACAAGAGCTGGCTACATACAGAATTAAGTCAGGCGCGTAATTTCAAACCTTGGATGTCAAAGGGCCTTTATATTGGCACTCTGATGGTAGGCATAGAGCAAAAACTCTTTGGGGGTAAGGTTCCCTGGACAATTCATAACCAGCATGCTGACCATGAGTGTTTAGAGGCCGCCGCTCAGCATCAGCCTATTGACTACCCAAAGCCAGATGGCAAGATTACGTTTGATCGACTCTCTTCGGTATTCATTTCCAATACCAATCATGCCGAGAATCAGCCAGTGCATTTAACACTGAAAGATACCTCGGTTCCTGTGAGCCTGAATCTCAAAACGTACGCCGGACCAGAGCAACGCTACTGCCCTGCCGGAGTTTATGAATATGTTGAAAAAGATGGGCAATCCCACTTGCAAATTAACGCCCAAAATTGCGTCCATTGCAAAACCTGCGACATTAAAGATCCAAGCCAGAATATTGTTTGGATTACGCCAGAGGGTGGTGGTGGACCAAACTACGCATCCATGTAATTTAGACTGATGCGTAGTGCCTAGGTCTCAGTTTCTGAATCGCCATGCCAGCCAAACCGCAAGCTAAGGCAGACATCACAAAAACATTGCGGGGCTGCGTACTCTCCCATAACCATCCAGCTAGCAAACCCCCTAGCGTTCCGCCAAGACCATAAGAGATCGTGGCCATCAGGGCTTGACCGCGTGCCTGCAAGGGCCCAGTAAACCAGCGCTGCAGCAGTTTTGTTGCGGCACTATGGTGAGCCCCGAAAGTACCGGCATGCATTAACTGCGCGATAACTAGTACCCAAGTAACGGGATAAAAAGCAATTAAGGCAAAACGAATTACTCCAATACCAAATGCCACCTGCAATACCACTTCAGCATCTAGTCGACTCAATACTTTGCTTTGGAAATAAAAGAAGATCACTTCAGCAAAGACACCCAAAGCCCAGAACAATCCAATTTGAAACTTGTTATAGCCCAGGTCTGAGAGGTATAAAGAATAGAAGACATACAGCGCCGCATGCGCAAAGATCATAAAGAATCCTGATAACAAAAACCAGCGCACATCAGGATTAAATAAAACCACTAAAAGCTCGCCTTTGACCATCTTACGGCGCTCCATCTTGGGCTCATGCAAGCGGAAAGTCACTAAAGCTAGCGCAATCAGCACAAGCGCGCCCACTATGGGATACAACTCAATCCCCTGCCGCTGAAAAAACTCACCTGCAAAAAGCACCATCACAATAAAGCCAATAGAGCCCCACAAACGCAGGCGACCATAACGCTGATCAAATGAATTGTCTTCAAATAAAGCATGAACGGTTGCGGACTCGCCCAAAGGCATCAGACTGCTTAAGATCGTATGAAGAACAAACATCCATATGAAGAAAGCGGTGTAGCTCTGTAGATAAAAGATGGATAAGAAGACTACCGCAGCTAAGCAAGCGCTAAAACGAATAATGCCAATTCGGTCAGAAAGGTAATCTGATAGCCAGCCCCAAGAAAAGGGTCCTATGATGCGCGTAATTTGTAACATCGACATCAGGATTGCAATCTCCATGACGCTGAAGCCGCGGTCTAAAAAGAATAGACTTGCATAAGGGGAAACTAAGCCAACATACGCAAAGTATAAAAAGAAAAAAGACCCAAAGGCCCACCGCACCGAGGAGGTCATGATCTTGTTTTTCTTTAGGTATTGCTAGTTATGAATTAATGCTATTGATAGATGTTGGTGATGTCCCGCACTTGGCCGAGCTCAGTCTGAAGCTGAGCCAGGACGCGCTGCCTGAATGGATGGAAAAGCATGATGCACATCGCCACATTGAGCGCGGTGCCGTAAAGCATGATCCATTAACACTAGAGCCAACATCGCTTCCGCGATCGGTGTAGCACGAATGCCAACACAAGGATCATGGCGGCCCTTGGTTTGTACGGTCATTGGCTTGCCCTCTAAATCTACCGACTCTTTGGGACTCAAGATACTTGATGTTGGCTTAATAGCAATAGAGACGCGCAAGTCTTGGCCTGTACTAATACCACCGAGCGTGCCACCAGAATGGTTTGTAGCAAAGCCATCTGGGTGAAGTTCGTCTCCATGCTCGCTACCGCGTTGCGTAACAGACTTAAAACCCGAACCAATTTCAACACCCTTCACTGCATTAATGCCCATCATGGCATGTGCAATGTCAGCATCTAATTTATCAAATAAAGGCTCACCCAAACCAATGGGTACATTACGTGCACGCACTTCAATGCGCGCCCCACATGAATCTCCCGCCTTACGTAGACTGTCCATATAGGCCTCTAGCTCAGGAATAATCTGTGCGTTAGCAGCGAAGAAAGGATTCTGCGCAATCAACGCCGCATCCTGAAAAGGAACATCAATTTCTCCAAGCTGACTCATATAGCCATATATCTGCGTGCCATATTGTTCAAGCAGCCATTTTTTTGCAATGGCCGCAGCTGCTACTACCGGTGCAGTAAGTCGAGCAGAAGAACGACCACCCCCGCGAGGATCGCGTAAGCCATATTTGTAGTGATAGGCATAGTCAGCATGACCAGGTCTAAACGTTTCTAAAATATTGCCGTAATCTTGACTGCGCTGATCGGTGTTACGAATCAATAGCGCAATGGGTGTACCAGTTGTTTTTCCTTGATAGACACCCGATAGAATTTCAACGGTGTCGGCCTCTTGGCGCTGTGTGACGTGACGTGATGTGCCGGGCCTACGGCGATCTAAGTCAAACTGTAAGTCCGCCTCACAAAGGGCCATGCCTGGGGGGCAGCCATCGACAACAGCACCGATCGCGGGACCATGGGATTCACCAAAAGTGGTGACAGTAAAGAGAAGGCCTAGTGTATTTCCTGACATATTGACATTATGTCATCTGTCAGAGGGGAGCTGGCCAGAGACGGATGGGGGCTACTGGACAGGGGCTTTTTCAGTATCCTCAGGCCAATCACGGATGTAGGCCTTGAGCATCGAGTTTTCGAAGTCCTGTGCCTCAACAACCGATTTGGCGACGTCATAAAAAGAAATTACGCCCATCAACATTTTTTGGTCAATGACCGGCAGATAGCGGGCATGATCAACCAGCATCATGCGCCGAACTTCATCTATCTCCGTTTCCATATTGCAAGTCAGCGGATTAGCGTTCATCACCGATTGCACTTTAATGTCGTCTAGCTTGCCATGGTGCTGAGCTAAGGCAGCAATCACCTCGCGAAAAGTCAGAATTCCCACCAGCCTGTCGTAATCCATCACCACTAATGAACCAATGTCATGCTCACTCATCACCAAGACCGCAGTCTGGAGAGCGGTATCAGGAGCCACTGTAAAGAGTGTGCTGCCCTTTACGCGCAATATGTCATGAACTTTCATTTAATCTCCAGAAAACGGTCTATTAATACAATATATGCTCAAGCCTTGGCAGAATCAAGACTGAAACAGGCTGATTTAGTAACGAATAACCCTAATAAAGCCACTGCGTATGCTGGGTAAATTCGATACCAATACTGCACCGGCTAAAGTAATCCACCAGGTTAGATAAATCCAAATGAGAACCAAGGGAAAAATGGCGAAGGCGCCATATACGGTTTTATAGAAGGCCACATTGGTCAAAAATAGTGCAAATCCAAATTTCATCAATTCAAACGTGATCGTTGCAAAAAAAGCCCCACCGAACGCATCGCGCCACTGAATTTTTGTATATGGCAAGATTTTGTAAACTACTGAAAAAACGGCCATCTCCAATAAGAACGGCACCGTGGTGGCTATTAGACTTAAGCCAAAGGTAAGCGAATCTATCCAACCCTCTACCGCACCGAGCATAAGACCGCTGAGATAAGTGCCTACACCCAGCAGTATTGGCCCCAAGATTGTTGCAGCGGAGTAGATCGCAATCTTTCTCAAAATGGGCCGCCTCTCCACTACCCGAAATATTTGGTTAAAGGCACTCTCAATCACTCCCATTGTCATAATGGTGGTAATGACCAAGCCAATCAGTCCAATGACAGTTAACCCTTTAGCCTGAGACGAAAAGCTATCCAAGTAATTAAATACTTGCTGGTTTAGGCCTCCCGGCATATAGGTATCAAGCAGCCACCCCTGAAATGCGTACTTAATTCGGATCACACTGGGCAAGTACCCAATAAGAATAGATGCTAGCGTCAGCATGGGTACCAAAGCCAGGGTTGTTGTAAAGGCTAAGCTAGCGGCAATTTGCTTGAGATTTTGACCGCGGTTGCGCTCTCGGATCTCTTTTGCAAGAGAGAGCCATAATTGAGGATTACGGATGAGGCGCATTGCCCACATCATAAAAGATAACGTAGAAGAGATGAAGATGAGTCAAGCAGATATTTTAGTGTTGTACTACTCCCGTTATGGTGCTACCCGCGACCTAGCACGCCTGATCGCCGAAGGTATTGAAAGCGTACCAGGAGCCAATGCAAGACTAAGAACCGTAGCAGCCATTTCCACAGTATGCGAGTCCACCGAGTCAGCAGTGCCCTCCGATGGCGCCCCTTATGCTGAATATACGGATCTTCAGGAGTGTATTGGGCTGGCCTTGGGCTCCCCAACGCGTTTTGGCAATATGGCCGCCCCCATGAAATATTTTTGGGATGGCAGTTCATCAGAGTGGCTTAATGGCGCCCTCATTGGCAAGCCCGCCTGCGTCTTTACTAGCACTGGAAGCTTGCACGGAGGGCAAGAAAGCACCCTGCTCACCATGATGATTCCACTTCTTCACCATGGCATGATGATCATGGGCCTTCCCTACAGTGAGCCCGACCTCATGAGCACGACTACTGGTGGCAGCCCTTATGGACTCACCCACTTAGCCCATGCTGACGGCCGTGCCCCTATCAGCCCTGAAGAACAGCGCCTTGCAAGAGCCCAAGGAAAGCGTCTTGCACAAACCGCCCTTAAATTGACCTTAGGTTCCAAATGATCAAGCAATGGCTTGCCAAAAACCCCTATCAACTGATTGCAACGGCTGCTTTTGTTGACCTATTTATTCTGTGCGTCGCCTGGGAATGGTTCATCTCTCCCCTAAGGCCAGGGGGGTCCTGGCTCATCTTGAAGGCCATTCCCCTACTATTTGCCATTCCTGGGCTATGGAAAGGCAATGTTTACACCATGCAATGGGCTTCGATGTTAATTTTGCTTTACGTTACCGAAGGCTTGGTGCGAATTTTGGAGACAGGCACCAACTTTTGGATGGCCGTACTTGAAACCACCTTTGGAACTATTGGTTTTGTGTGTTTACTGGCCTTCCTAAAACCCATTAAAGCGCGTGCCAAAGCTTTAAAAAAGGAGTCTGCGACCCCAAAATAGTGAAATAAAGCACTCTGAACCCTGCTTTCTTTAAATATTTAAAAATATTTCGATTTCTTGTCATCTCAGCCACTTTTGTAGGCGTTGTATGCCCATGGAGGCAACAATCATGTCAACAAGACTAAAACGCTGGGCCCGCGCAATTCAAGAGATCGATTTGTCCAAGAGGGCTGATCCGGAAGTTGCTATCGGCTATTTGGACAGCAAGTATCGCGATATCGCATGGCGCTACATCCGCATCCTCGGATTTGAACGGACCATTAGTTTTATGGCGAGCAACAATTTCCATCCAGAATAAATTTACTTTTGGGATTAATAGCCCCGAGATCAAAAAACCCCAGATTACTGAGTTAACTGGGGTTTTTTACTGCTAAGCGCTCCATGGGAATAAAAACCCAAAATGCTAGCAGAATGGCTGCTAAAAAAGCACAAGAGCCTGAAAATAAGAAAGCGTACGTAGGATTAAACGACTCGTATAGCCAGCCAAAAATCAGGGATGCGGGAAACAGCATCACCCCTGAAACCAAATTGAACCAGCCAAATGCAGTACCCGCCAATCCTTTTGGGGCAAGATCTGCTACCAATGCCTTTTCTACCCCTTCTGTTGCAGCTTTAAATAAGCCGTAAATTCCAAACAGTCCAAGAAGGGCCCAAATAGGTATTCCTGGAAGACTCA
The DNA here is from genome assembly GCF_030295705.1 of Polynucleobacter sp. TUM22923. Taxonomy (NCBI): domain Bacteria; kingdom Pseudomonadati; phylum Pseudomonadota; class Betaproteobacteria; order Burkholderiales; family Burkholderiaceae; genus Polynucleobacter; species Polynucleobacter sp. TUM22923. Next base: position 726,386 of record NZ_AP027274.1, on the reverse strand, counting down.
TTCCCATATAAAAAAGAGCAAATGCTGCCCAAGCAAGCAATATGAAATGTTTGCGACTAAATCGATCTGAAAGTGCCGATAGTGGCGTTCCAAACACGGTTGTAATGAAAGAAATACCTGCCCATAGCAAAGGAATTTGCTCCTGAGGAACGCCAAGCTCGCGAGCCCTTAATAGCAAAAACATGTCTGAAGAGTTTGCCAAAGCAAAGATGCCTGCGACACAGATATAGCGCTTAAATTGAGGAGGCAAACCTTCCAAAGACCAAGAAAAGGCTGGCATAGCCACTCGCTCTCTTGAAGGCTCCTTGAGACAGAGCGCTAAAGTCACAGCAATCGCCCCTGGAATTACAGCCCAAAAGAAAATATCTCGTAATGGAATATGAATGGAGAGTAAATAAGCCGCCAACAAAGGACCGACTACTGCGCCAGCATTGTCCATCGAGCGATGCAAGCCAAAAGTTATCCCTCGCTGATTTGAAGGCACACTCTCAGCGAGCAAAGCATCTCGCGGAGAGCTCCTCAATCCTTTTCCAAGGCGATCGGTAAAACGGATACACAATACCCACGCCCAAGAATTAGCAATGGCAATGAGCGGTCTGCCAACACCAGCCAAAAGATACCCCATCACAATCCAAGGTTTGGCTTTTTTAGTGCGGTCAACAATAACCCCTGAAACCAACTTAAAAATACTAGAGGTGGCTTCTGCAATACCCTCAATTAGACCTAAAGCCTTTGGCCCCGCCATTAAAACACTAGTGAGATATAGGGGCATTAATGGATATAGCATTTCACTTGCCGAATCATTAATAAAACTAATCAGGCCAATAAGCCAAACTGTTCTCGGCAAAGAAAGTAAAGTTTTAAACATATAAATTAATGTATCACCAAAAAACAAAGCAATAAAAAGTATTTAAACATGTCACAAATGCTTGAAAGTATCTTGAATAAAACGTAGGATGAAATGTAGCCAGAAAAAGGCTAAATACATTGAACTTCAAGAATAGGAATACATCATGAGCCAGAAGAAATTAGTAAAGCAACTATTAAAAAAACTAGACAAACTAGAGTCCGATAGAGAGAAGCTTATTGATAAGCTATCTAAAGCACTTGATAAGCTAGAAACAAAATCGCCTGCCAAAAAAGTACCAGTTAAGTCCGTTAAGTCAGTTAAGTCAGCTAAGACAGCAAGGCCAGTCAAACCAGTTGCAAGCAAAAAAGTGCCCGCTAAGAAAGCGCCCACAAAAAAGACCCCAGTGAAAAAAGTGGCAGCTAAAAAAGCGCCTATCAAAAAAGTTGCGCCCAAGAAAACAGCTGCTAAAAAAGTAGCGTCCAATGCCAGCGCAACATAATCAGCAAAGTATTTATTAAGTACTGCCCATGAGCAAAGATCTGAATAAAGGCGATGCTTATGAGGCAGATTTGCGGCTACTACAGATTGAGCTAGTAAAGCTTCAGCGAGAAATCATTGCTAAAGGCATTCGCCTACTGGTCATTTTTGAAGGCAGAGATGCTGCCGGTAAAGATGGCAGCATCAAAAGAATTACTGAACACTTAAGTCCTCGAGATACTCGGGTAGTTGCCCTGAATAAGCCTTCCTCTCGAGAAGAAGGTGAATGGTATTTTCAACGATACGTTGCTCACTTACCAGCCGCTGGAGAATGTGTACTGTTTAATCGCAGCTGGTACAACCGAGCGGGAGTAGAACGGGTTATGGGATTTTGTACAGATGGCCAATATCAGCAGTTCATGTCCACCGTTAATCCATTTGAGTCACTTTTAGTTCAATCCGATATTCAGATTATTAAATATTATTTGGATATATCTAAGGATGAGCAATTAGCTCGCCTGCAGGATCGGGCTCAGGATCCGCTTAAGCAATGGAAAATTAGTCCAATAGATCAACAGGCTCAAGAAAAATGGGGGCCTATTCTGATGCACGTGATGAAATGCTCAGACACACCAACAGTGAAGATGCTCCGTGGACTGTAATTGATGCTAACGATAAAAAATTAGCACACCTAAACCTCATTCGAGATCTTTTGTCTCGGGTAAAGTATGCAGGTAAAGAACGAGAATTATTAACGCTGGATCCTCATATTGCCTTTACTTGGCCAACGCACTCAAAAAATCTACCCAAGTTTGCAGCGTAATAAGACCTAGGGATAAAACTTAGGATCTAGATACAAAAAATTGTTTAACCTCTTCAATCAGCATCTCAGGAAGCTCTTCTGGAATGTAATGCCCGCAATCACAGGTCGTACCAGAAACATCTTCTGCGACAGCCCTCCAGTCCTCCAGCGGTGAAAAGCATTGATTCACCAGACCATGGCTACCCCATATTACCCTCAAGGGCATTGATAACTTTTTATCCATCAGGCGGTCGGCACGATCATGAACTAAGTCAATGGTGGCAGCAGCGCGATAGTCTTCACACATTGCATGCATCGACTCCGGATCACTAGCCCCTTTTAGATATTCAGCCCAACACTGTGGGTCAAATATCTGAGTGCCCCCATGACGCCCCATATGATTTTTTAGCCAATACTCTGGATTAGCACCTATGAGTGTCTCTGGTACAGGATATGGCTGTATCAGAAAAAACCAGTGCCAGTAGCCTTTAGCAAATGCCATGGAAGTTTTTTCATACATTGTTAGCGTAGGGGAAATATCGAGCACCATCAAGCGCTCAACACTTTTTGGAAAATCTGCAGCTAGCCGATGCGCCACCCGACCCCCGCGATCATGGCCCAATAAGAAAAACTGAGAATGCCCCAATGATTGCATTAGGGCATGCTGATCTGCTGCCATAGCCCTTTTAGAGTAGGTAGAGTGATCCGCCTGGCCCGCAGGCTTTGACGAAGCACCGTATCCGCGAAGATCAGCCACCACCACCGAAAAACACTTAGCCAGTTCAGGGGCTACTCGATGCCAAATAGCCTTTGTTTGAGGAAAGCCATGCAAAAGTAATAATGCAGGTCCTGAGCCAGCAGTTTGGCAGGCAATATTGATCGGCTCATCTGAGGAAGATACGGTAATGGTCCGCTCTTCAAATCCTGAAATGATAAAAGTCATCGTCTGCCCCAAAAATACACCCTAAGTTCAGGATCTAAAAAATTAACTAAGCCCCTATTTGCCATTATTTCAATTGCAGCAACAATAAGGTCGCTCTTGCTAGGCATTTTTCAGCTATCACAATTTGCATCGCACTTTGTAAAGGGCCAGATCATGTTGCGGTAGATGCATGAGGGCTTATTTAGCGGTCGTGGCACTCGTATTAGCTGCGGTCTCCATTGCAACGCGAACTACTTTTTTGGCCATCGCTACAAATGACTCCACTGAGCCCCCGCCCGTTCTGAAAGATTCACCCTGAATAGTAACTAAACCCTCACCAATGACATCCTTCGTTTGACTATCGGTAATTTTGCTCTCTACCAACATGGCAGGCGTCTTAGAGTTAACACCACCCGCATAGGCAGCCGCATTTAGGGCGAGGCCAATAGGAGTAAAGCTCCAAGGCTGCAAGCTGTCAGTCGAACTCTCAGCCCCGGTGATGCCCACTGAAATACGCGCTACACCCGGACCAGGCTGACTCACAATTTGAATATTGCCACGACTACTGACAGCCTGAACCATAGATTCTTGTAGTGCAATTTTTGCCTGATTAATTGCCTCAGCAGTCACTTCTTTAGTGGCACTTTGATTTAAATAGATCGGATCCAAAATTACAGCCTTATACATCGCAGGATTGACGCCCTCCTTACGATATCTCCAGATACGTGTATCTGATTCACTTGTAGCCATAGGAACCAAAACAGCATAATTTGTTAGAAAGCCAGATTTAGGCATTGGCTGGCTGGCTAATTTAGGTGTGTTGCTACACGCAGCTAATACCATTACTGCTGTTACTACCGTTGCTGCTGCAATAGAGATGCGAAGTGTCTTCATGGGGATTCCGGTGAAATAGATTGCTGAAATAGGTTGTTCAAAAGAAGCTACTAAGAAGTTGCCAAAAAATGTGGCGTCTAAAAAGACTGATGGTCCATCATACCCCCCGAGGAAGACTATAGGGATGGGCAAGGCATCAGACTGCCAGATTTTGATGCAACACAGGCTTGCAATCAACTGGCATCGCTTTTGCCTTAGTAGGAGCGCCCTGCAAGACAGAAGAGTCCTGAGCGCTTTTAGCAACCGCAGTTACTGATTCTGGTGGAGCGTTATTGAGCGAGGAAATGGATCTTACGGCAAACATTCACTTATGAATAGTGGCAATATAGTATTACCTATGTGGTTTGGAAAGTTAAAGGAGAAATTCATGAATAAAGAAGCGTTTGAAAAAGGCTTGAAAACCCGTCGAGAAGTACTGGGAGCCGAATATGTTGATAAGTCAATCAAAAATGCTGATGCATTTAATATGCCAATGCAAGAATTAGTAACGGAGTATTGCTGGAATGAAATTTGGAATCGACCTGGCTTGGACCGTCGCACCCGCAGCATCATCAATCTTTCGATGATCACTGCATTAAATCGCCCTCATGAACTCAAGCTTCATATCAAGGGTGCTATCAATAACGGCTTAAGCAAAGAAGACATTCAAGAGATCTTTTTACAAACCGCTATTTATTGTGGAGTGCCCGCAGCAATCGATAGCTTTCGTTGCGCCAAAGAAGTATTTACAGAGATGGATATCTGAAAGTCAAAAAGCCCTGAATCAATGCGCCAATATCTTAGATAAAAAATCTTTTGCTCTTGGTGAGCGCGCATCTGGGTTGCCAAAGAACTCATCTTTAGTACAGTCTTCGATGATGCGGCCGTGATCCATGAAAATGACTCGATCTCCAACCTTTCGTGCAAAACCCATCTCATGGGTTACGCAGCACATGGTCATTCCTTCATTAGCAAGATTTACCATTACATCCAGTACCTCGCCAACCATCTCGGGGTCTAGGGCTGAAGTTGGCTCATCAAATAGCATCACGATAGGGTCCATACTTAAGGCGCGGGCAATCGCAACCCGTTGCTGCTGACCACCCGAAAGCTGGCCTGGGAATTTATCTTTTTGAGCAATAAGACCCACTCGATCAAGATACTTTAAGCCGTGTGCCTTAGCCTCATCAGGCGATCTATTGAGCACTTGAATTTGGGCAAGCGTCAAATTTTCAGTAACGCTGAGATGCGGAAAGAGTTCGAAATTCTGAAACACCATACCTACTCTTGCCCGTAGCTTTGGTAGATTTGTCTTGGGGTGATGTAATCCCACGCCATTAACCGTAATTTGGCCTGCCTGAAATGGCTCTAGGGCATTCATCGTCTTAATCAGGGTTGATTTACCAGATCCAGAGGGTCCACAAATGACCACCACTTCACCCTTATTAATTGTGGTCGTACAGTCAGTAAGTACCTGAAAGGCGCCATACCATTTAGAGACGTGTTGAAGTTCAATCATGATGATCTAGACAATATAAAAAATATTTAACGAATGATGGCGACTTTAGCCTGAATTCTGCGAACCAACTTCGACAAAGAAAAACAAATCAAGAAATAAGTCACCGCAGCTAAGATGTAGGTTTCAATAGGACGGCCATAATTTTTACCGGCAATCTCAAATCCCTTGAGTAAGTCATAGGCACCAATGGCATAAACCAATGAAGTATCTTGAAACAAAATAATTGTCTGCGTCATGAATACCGGAATCATGTTTCTAAACGCCTGCGGCAGCACAATAAAGCGCATATTTTGGCCATACGTCATTCCCATGGCTTGCGCTGCATAAGCCTGATCCTTTGGTACCGACTGAATACCAGCACGCACAATTTCTGAAAAGAATGCTGCCTCAAAAGCAATGAAAGTAATCGTAGCTGAAAGATCTGCGCCAATGGGCTTTCCGATTAAAAGTGGAATTAATAGGAAAAACCAAAGAATAACCATGACCAGCGGAATGGATCGCATGGTGTTGACATAAAAGGTGGCTGGGTAGACTAGCGCTGGGCGGCCAGACAATCTCATCAAGGCCAAAACCGTACCAAGTAAGATTCCACCAACGGTAGCTAGTAGCGTCAACTGCAGACTAAACAACAAACCCTTGAGAATGTAGTTTGTAAATAGCGCCCAATTATAAAAACTGAGATCTAGGCTAAATATAGTGCTATCCATTAATGAGCCAAACTTGCATCATTAGAAATAATAAAACCTGGAACACGGCTTCTTCTCTCAATGAATGCCATCACGCGATTCACCGAGAAAGCGGTCAACGCATACAGTAGCGTCACAGCCAAGTAAATCTCAACCCCTTTAGAGGTCTCCTCTTGTGCCTGCATGGCAAATAGTGTGAGCTCAGGAACAGATACAGCAAAAGCGACTGAGGAATTCTTTACTAGATTCATGCACTCGGAAGTCAGAGGCGGAATAATAATCCGCAATGCCATCGGCAAAATAACAAAACGGTAGCTTTGGGCAGTAGTTAAACCCAATGCAGTCGCTGCCGCCCTCTGACCACTAGGCAATGCCTGAATACCCGCTCTCACCTGCTCCGCAATACGCGCTGAAGTAAAAAAACCCAGTGCAATGCTCACTAACCAATAAGAGGGTAATGCTTTTAGGGGAACAAAAAAGGCCGGAATCACGTGATACCAAAGAAACACTTGAACCAGAATAGGGATGTTTCTAAATAGCTCCACCCAGGCAGTAGAAAGCCTTACTAACAGGCTATTGAGGCCACCGTTACTGGGAAGAGTGCGCAGAGTGCCCATGAGGGCACCTAAGACTAAGGCGATCACTAAACTGAGCCCAGCAACCGCTAAGGTCCAGCTCCACGCTTTTAATAACCAGTCGAGATAGCTTGGGTCGCTGTTCTGAGCAAGACCAAAAATGGCGGAGAAGCAGTAATCTACCGCTTCCCCATCTAAGGTATTTTTACAAAAAACACCTAAATCTAAAGACATATTAAGAGCTTATATTTAAATTACTTCTTTTGATAATCTTCCGCAGGCTTGTCATTGAGATTTGCCCATGCATTTTTTGTCGCAGGCGATAACTCAAGTCCAACAACAATATTTTTTGGTGGAATTGGCTTTAAGAACCACTTATCCCACAACTTAGGCATATTGCCATTGGCAACAATTTTTGCAATCGCCGCATTAACAGCTGCTTTAAACTCGGGGTCATTTTTAGGAACCATGATTGCAATAGGCTCCGTCGCCAATACTTCGCCAACAATTTTAAAATCCTTAGGATTCTTGGAATTGGCAATATTGCCGGCCAAAATGGAGCCATCCATTACAAATGCATCGGCACGACCAGACTCCAGCAACAAAAAGCTATCTGCGTGGTCCTTACCAAACACTTCATCAAAATTAACGCCAGTCGCTTTTTCATTTTTGCGCAATAACTGAACCGAAGTTGTACCAGTAGTGGTAGCAACTTTTTTTCCATTTAACTGTGCAATCGACGTAATACCAGAATTGGCCTTAACGGCAATTCGGACCTCTTCCACATAAAGGGTATTGGCAAAGCCAACATCTTTGGCGCGCGCCGTGTTGTTTGTTGTCGTACCGCACTCAATATCTACAGTACCGTTTTGAACCAAGGGTACGCGATTTTGAGAGGTTACGGGCTGGTAATTAATACGTAGAGTATTGAGTCCCAAGTTTGCTTTAATGTCGGCCAAGATCATGCGACAGATTTCAACATGGTAGCCATCGAAACGGCTGTCCCCAGTTGTATAGGACATCGGAATAGAAGATTCTCGTACGCCCATGGTCACTACACCTGTAGACTTGATTTTATCGAGCATTGGACTAGCTGCAGTTACATTAGCAGTACCAAGTAATATGATCGAAGCAACAAAACTGTACTTGATTAATTTATTATTCACAGGAGCCTTTTTTGTTAGTAAATAGCAAAATATGTAAACTCAGTATAAATACAAATGGGTCTTTAAATACGCAAAAAGCTATCTTTGTAGAAAAGTTATAGGCGCCTGCTATTACCAAGGCAGTATTTTCCCCCATTGGAAGATTGGCACAAAACACTCCCACAGCTCAAAAAGAGTCTCAGCCTAGTATTTTAAATAGGCCATCAAAAGGTTTGAGCAATGGATTACCCCAGCAATGGTTCACTGGGGATATTTATTGTCAGAAAACAGTTCGTTTGAAACAGCCCCCAATTACTTCCTTGCATTGGGGAAAAAAGACTGCTCACCAGCTACTTTGTAAGACCCGATAGTATCCTGGCCCTCCTTGGAAATGAGCCAATCTATAAATGCCTGCCCTTCCACTTTTTTAACTTGCGGATATTTATTTGGACTAACCAACATTACGCCATATTGATTAAATAGTTTAGAGTCGCCCTCAACCAAAATAGCTAAGTCGCCCCGGTTCTTAAAAGTAAGCCATGTAGCTCTGTCACTCAGAATATAGGCATTCATACCAGAGGCAGTATTTAATGCGGGCCCCATACCAGAGCCTGTATTTTTATACCAAGCAGGATCCGAGGAAACATCTACCCCAGCATCTTTCCAGTATCGAAGTTCTGCCGCGTGAGTACCGCTCTTATCTCCTCTGGTGGTAAAAGTAGACTTACTATCAGCAATTTTTTGTAAGGCCACTTTAATATCTTTTCCGCCTGAGATCTTGGCGGGGTCGGACTTTGGTCCAATGAGTACAAAATCGTTATACATCACTTCAATACGCTTATCTGCGTAACCTTCATTGACAAATTTCTCTTCGGCCGCCTTGTCATGCACGAACACTACATCAGCATCACCGCGACGGCCAATGTCTAATGCCTGACCTGTACCCACTGCCACCACCTTGACATCAATGCCTGTTTTCTTCTGAAATACGGGCAGAATATGGCCAAATAGTCCAGATTGCTCAGTGGATGTTGTTGAGGAAACTACGATACTTTTTTGAGCAATAGCATGAGTAGAAAAAATGCCAATACAGATAAAAGTAAGCGAAGCAGATAAATGGCGTAAGAAAGATGTTTTAAGCATGACAGACCCTGATTAATAGAGTTGTTATCATCCCTGTTTAGTATTCATTACTCAATATGCAAATAATTTCATATGCGAATTAAGATCAAACCTAGCATCTCCCTGATAAGCGCCGCTGGTGGTAAGCCTTCTACCATTGATCTTTCTTGGGTCATTAAACTGTTAAGTGAAATTAAAAATGGCAAGAGTATGGTTTACGCCGCACAATCGGCAGGCATTTCATATAGAACTATATGGAATCATCTCAAGCTTGCTGAAAAAGAATTGGGTGTTCAGCTTCTAGACTCAATTAAAGGGCATGGAAGTAAGCTATCAGCAGCAGGTGAGCTACTAGTTGATTCTACCGAGCAATTAGTGAATAAATTCAATACACTTTATTCTCATGAAGCAATCAAGATTCAAGAGCAATTAACAGCCCTTACCAATCAATTAGATAGTAAGTGGAAAATAGCCACCAGTAGTGATCCTATTATTGAAAAGCTGATTAGTAAGTCGGCTAATTTTGAGCTAAGAACCATGGGCTCTGGGCAATCCCTTGAAAGTCTGATTGCGGGTCAATCTGATATTGCTGGATTTCATGTTCCAGATGAGGAGAGTATTAAGGCTATCCACCTAGAATTAAAGAAGCAAGGTATAGATGCCATACCTGTCATGAAACGAGAGCAGGGATTGATTGTTGCTAAAGGCAACCCCTATAAGATAAAGACCATCCGTGATTTAGCAAGGCCCGAAATACGATTTATCAATCGACAAAAGGGAGCCGGAACACGACTCATGTTTGATAATTTACTAGAAGCTCAGGGCATGAACAGCGGGCAAATTAAAGGCTATCAACATGAAGAATTTACCCACAGCGCAGTAGCAACCGCAATCTTAGCCAATGTCGCTGATGCGGGTTTAGGACTTCACAACATTGCCAAAGAATATAAATTACACTTTATTCCACTCAATACTGAAACCTTTTTTCTAGCAATGCCTGCGGGTCTGGCAAAACAATCTGCTATTGCTACTTTAATAAAAAATATTCGCAGCCATGCTGGTGATGCCATAGGCTACTCACAGCTAAAGCTTAGAAATAGGTACAAACCATAAATATCTGTTGATAAAAGATATCCCCAAGGGCTGTGAATAGCCAATTGGGCGGGTAATCCTCCCCTTTAATATCGGCAGATTAGCTGATAGGCTTGATATGATTGAAGATTCAATGCAAATTAGCCTAAACCACCCTTGCCTGGTGTCCCAACCCAAGAAAATCAAAGCCATGACTAACTCATTCCCCTTTAAATTATTAGCCACCTCTTCCATCGCTATCCTGCTCGGCATGTCTAATGGGGTGACTGCAGAGACAGTCATTCTTAAAGCTGCCACCATCATCACAATGGATGAAAAAAATCCCCGGGCACAAGCGATTGCCTTTGACACAGTGACCAAAAAGATTATTGCTGTGGGCTCCTTAGCTGATGTGCGCGCTAAGGCCCCTAATGTGGCTGTTACGGATATGGGTTCAACGGTTCTATTGCCGGGGTTCATTGAGGCTCATAGTCATCCACTGTTGGGCGGGGCTATAACGCAAGCGCCAGCTTATTGGGTGGCCCCCTATCTTGGCTATAAAACCTGGGCTGATGTGCAGGCCAAAATTAAAAGCGAAGACGCTAAAATGCCAGCCGGACAGCCACTGGTTTTTAATGGCGTTGATAAGTTACTACAAGGCGCTCCTGAGCCTACAGCTAGCGTTTTAGACAAGCTGACACCCAGCGGTCGGCCAATTATTCTTTTGGATAACTCTGGTCATGCCGTGTACTTTAATACAGCAACCATTAAGTCATTGGGCTGGGTTGGTGGCAAGCCTCCCAAAGACCCTGTGGGGGGTAGCTATGGGCGCAATGCCAACGGCACTTCTAATGGTGTTGGACTTGAAGTTCCCGTAATCATGGCTGTTGCGGTTCCAATAGCAAACAAAGCCATACCCCACCCGCTAAAATCAGGTGCGAAGTGGTACGCTTATATGGCCTCTAACGGGATTACCTCTTCCTCTGAGATGACTTATAACAGTGGGATGTATAAGGCTTATGCTGCCTACGCCTCATCATCCAATAACCCTCTGCGTTTAAGCGTGTATCAGATGTCTACAACGCCAGATGCGGGTGATAAGGTAACTTGGGCTGATCCAAGCATGGTGCGCAAAAATGGAATCAAGCTATGGGCCGATGGCTCTCCTTGGTTGGGCACAGTAGCGCAAAGCTTTGGCTATTTAGATAACCCAACAACCCGCAATGCCAACATTATTTTGGGACCATTGGGTGAAAAAGGAATGAATTACACCCGTTTGCAATTAGATCAAATCCTGGATAAGTTTGCCCCGATGGGTTATCAGATGTCCTTTCACTGCAATGGTGATGTCGGCTTTGATGTAGTCCTAGATGCTTATGAAAATGCATTAGTAAAAAATAAACTCATGGGCACAGATCATCGCTGGAGAGTGGAGCATCTGGGCGCTGCAAGAAGCGATCAATTTAAACGTGCTGCCGCCTTAGGGGTAACCGTTTCTATGGGGCCATTTCAGTATATTTACTGGGGTGATTTGTTAGATGGCACGATGTTTGAGTCTAAGTATGGTTCTCAGTGGCAGGCTGTGCAAAGTGCATTTGATGCTGGAGTACGCCCATCCTTTCATAACGATGGGCCTGTTTCACCGCCCAATGTGTTGCTCAATATTCAAAGTATGGTCACGCGTACGACGACTTCTGGAAAAGTCCATGGCGCTAATCAAGCAGTCACTATGGATCAGGCACTCAAAGCAGAAACAATCAATGCCGCTTATCAGCTCAAGCGAGATACAGAAGTGGGCTCATTGGAAGTGGGAAAATATGCCGATTTAGTAGAGCTCTCAACAGACCTTACCGCAGTGGATCCCAAGCAAATTGTTGCGAAGGTGAAGGTATTGGGTACTTGGGTCGGCGGAAAAAAGATTGATATCAAGCAATTTTTAGCAGATATTGATGCCATTGACCCTAGTCAGCATAAAGGGCTTGCAGAAGCTGCTCTTTCAAGTAGACATAGTCATTAAAAAGGAAGCTAAGCACCCATTAATTTATCAACCTCATTGATATTGATTGCGATACTAGAAACGATGATCGAATTTTTTACACTACATGCCAATGAAAATTGGTTTATCAGCATTCTAGCCATCGCTCTCATTGGGGCTGTGCTGGCAGCGGTTCATTACGCGGAACTTATCGCACACAAAACAGGAGAGCCTTATGGCACCCTGGTGCTCGCCGTTAGCGTTACGGTCATCGAAACATCCTTGATTATTTCAATGATGCTTGCTGGTAATGCGGGCGCGGAGTTCATTGCGCGTGATGCCGTTTTTGCTACCGTCATGATTGTGCTTAACGGCATCATTGGTCTTTGTATTTTTGTTGGTGGCCTCAAGCATCATGAGATGATCTTTCGCAATGAGGGCACTAACTCTGCATTGGCAGTGCTTGCTGCCCTAGCCACCTTCACTTTAGTCATGCCAATAGTGACTGTCAGTACTGCAGGGCCTAATTTTACCCAAGGTCAACTCGCTTTTGCTGGTATCGCTTCCTTAGCTCTGTACATTGCTTTTGTGTTTTTCCAGACAGTAACGCACCGAGATTACTTTCTGCCCAAGCTTACCGATCAAACCATGTCTGACGATAGCATTCACGCTGAAAAACCTAGCAATCTCAAAACACTATTGAGCTGCGTACTCCTACTCGTTTGTTTAGTTTTGGTAGTCACTCTAGCAAAGGCCTTGAGTCCTGCAATAGAGGCAGGTGTGAGAGCGGCTGATGCCCCTAAAACTATTGTCGGTATCGCCATTGCACTTCTGGTATTACTCCCGGAGGGGTATGCCGCCGTCAGAGCGGCAACCGTCAATCGCCTTCAAAATAGCTTAAATTTGGCTCTAGGCTCTGGTCTGGCGAGTATTGGGTTAACTATCCCTGCAGTAGCTGGGATAGCGATATTGTTGGATTTACCTTTGAGCTTGGGAATTAGTAATCTCAATATAGTCTTACTGTACCTCTCTCTTTTTATCGGGGCATTGACTTTAGCAATTGGACGCACCACCTTATTGCAGGGGGTAGTTCATATCATTATTTTCATAGGATATTTATTCTTGAGTCTGGTACCTTAATTTGAAAATCGGTTGCATCTAATTACGTTCAGTGGGTCTTTGTTATGTTTAGTATCGTTTAATCGCATTTAGCTGGCAATAGACAAAGGAAGGAGAAATTAATATCTCTTAACCTTCACGCAAAAGCATACTTGCTACAAGAAAACTAAGGTGCTTGCACCCTTCAAAAGCCTGATTTAGATACGAATATTTTTCTCAAATACTAAGATCGCATATTCGTGTTTCAATACAGGCCATATGATTACTGTCGTTATAGCCTCCTACAAGTATGGTCATCTAGCAGCCCACTGCATAGAGTCCTTACTATCCCAAACTCAAGCTGCGCATCGAGTAATTTTTGTTGATGATGGCGCGTATGACTGCAGCCACTTGCCAGCCTTATATCCGAGCATCGAATTTATACTTCGCCCTGTAAATCTGGGTGTAGTCGATAATTTTCATGATTTATTAATGATGGTCGATACTGAATATGTCATCTTTATTGGGGCAGATAATTGGCTCAGATCTGATGCAATAGCGTTGTTATCAAGTGCAAACGCCGATATTGTGACCTATGACATCGTGGTTACTGGAGAATTAAAGGAAGAGATTCATGATCGAGTGCCTGGCGAAACTCAGCCCTATCAGGGCGACTTATACTGGGATCGAGAAGGAAAACATCATGGCTCAATGATGTATAGAACCGTATTGGCCCAAAAAATTGGTTACAAGAAACGCTTTCACGATGGCATACATCCACAAGAAGACTGGCATCTATGGGACAAAATGCTTGAACAAGGTGCAAGTGTTTCTAGCGTAAAAGAGGGCCTACTCTTTTATAGAAGACATCGAGAAAACTTTTTGAAATATGAGCATCTCGCTCAGACTCCCAAAGAGCATGATGCGCTCTGATATAACCTCGCCCACCATAATCGTAAGATTTAACCAAAATCATTGTCAGTCAAATCTGTGTAGCTACCCCTACCTTTTATGACTTTTCGATATCTTTACTGAGAATTCGACGAATTGTTCTTATGCTCACTTCTGGATGTATAACAGCTAGGCGCTCCTGAATCAGGGTTGATCTCCTGGTTAAGGAATCAATATGCTCTCCGACAAGTTTGTTAGCTTCGGTCACATCCTCAATTAAAGTCATCTGAGCGTAATTATTAACTTGTTGCATTTGTTCTGTGATTAATTATTGCAGGAGCTCTCATCTTAATGGCTTTTTTAATATTGGTATGTCTGTGCACCTAAAAACCTTATATGGGTTAACTGCTGAGACTTAGTGGTATTTCGTCTGGCTGGCAGCTACCCGTAAGTCCAAGCTGAGTTGTCCGCCTGTCCGGGTGGTAATCATCCCCTAGCTTAACTTGATTTAAAAGTAGAATTTCTATGTAGTTTGATTTAAAGGAAATTCTATGAAGACCTCCCGATTTACCGATAGCCAAATCATGGCCATCCTCAAACAAGCCGAATCTGGCGTGCCAGCCCCAGAACTGTGCCGTGAGCACAATATTAGCGTTGCTAGCTTCTATAAGTGGCGCTCTAAATACGGCGGTATGGATGCTTCTATGATGTCCCGCGTTAAAGAGTTAGAGCTTGAAAATGCCCGCCTAAAGAAGATGTACGCCGAAGTCCAACTCCAGGCGGATGTCTTAAAGGAAGTTCTGCAAAAAAAGTAACTCGGCCATCTCGCCGCCGCGAGATGGCCAGCCAAGAAGTAAAAAAGGGTCGTATGAGCATCCGCTTAGCGTGCGACACCTTTGTCATTAGCCAGACCTGCTATCACTATAGCCCCAAGCTGTCGACTGACAATGCCCTCATTGCCGATTGGCTGGTTCGTCTTACTCACAATCAACGTAACTGGGGCTTTGGTCTTTGCTACCTGTTCTTGCGTAACGTGAAGGGATTTAAATGGAATCACAAACGGGTTTATCGGATCTATAAGGAACTAGAGCTCAATTTACGCATCAAACCCCATAAACGCTTGGTTCGGGAAAAGCCTTTACCACTAGCTGTACCCCAAGGCATTAATGACACTTGGTCGATTGATTTTATGCATGATCAGTTGCACGACGGCAGAACCATCCGCCTTTTTAATGTGATCGATGACTTTAATCGAGAGGCCTTGGCCATTGATATTGATTTTTCCATGCCCGCAGTACGAGTGATCCGGTCACTCGATCAAATCATTGAATGGCGTGGCAAGCCCTTAAAAATACGTTGTGACAATGGCCCCGAACTCGTAGGAAACATCCTGACTGTATGGGCTGCTAAACATCAGATAGAGATGAGTTACATCCAACCAGGTAAGCCACAACAAAATGCCTATATTGAACGCTATAACCGTACGGTGAGATATGACTGGCTTAATCAATACCTCTTTGAATCGATTGATGAAGTACAAGATTTTGCAACCCACTGGATGTGGACCTACAATCACGAAAGACCCAATATGGGTTTAGGAGGAATTACTCCTAAACAAAAACTAGCAATTGCAGTACCAGCCTCTACTTTTAGCTTAGGTTAAAAAGGGGATGATTACCGTTTCATTGCTTTCGGTGCAGGTTCTTTATTTTCTGGATGGCTGGGGGATAAGTGGAGCCGCCGCAATATGATGGCAATTTTCTTCCTTGGGATGGGATTGGCTCTTTCGGGAATTTCATTTGTACAAACGCCAATCCAGTTGGGTGTCATGTTGCTGGTAGTGGGTACTGTTGCCTCTATATATCACCCTGTTGGTACTGCAATGTTAGTTGCAAATGTAGATAAGCTCGGTAAAGAAATGGGCATTAATGGCATGTGGGGTAATGTCGGCGTTGCTTCATCGGCATTGTTCACTGGTGTGATTAATGAATACTTTGGATGGCGCGCTGCTTTTTGGGTGCCTGGAATTGCCTGTTTGGTGGTTGGGTATCTGTTTATGCGGGCCATTCCAAAGTCTGCTGACGGGGTGTCTAAAAAGTCTGCAGCGGGAACTGCTCGAGTTTCTAAGTCAGTCATGGTGTGGGTTATTGCCTCTTTAATTATCACCATTATTGCCAGCTCAATTACCTTTAATTCAGTAACGGTAGCATTGCCTAAAATCTTTCAAGAAAGACTCTCTAATTTAACAAGTAATACTGCTGCTCTAGGTACGATTACTTTCTTTGTTTATTTATTTGGCGCTTTAGCTCAGTACATTATTGGACACTTGCTAGATAAGCATTCACTTAAAAATGTATTCTTACCATTGGCCTTAATTATTGTCCCCGCTTTATTTCTCGCCTCGACGATGACTGATTACGGGCTAATTGTTTTGACGATTGTGATTATTGCAGCAGTTTTTGGGCAGGTAACAGTCAATGACACGATGCTCGGAAAATATACGGTAGACGAGTGGCGAGGTAGAGCCTATTCAGTAAGGTACTTTTTAGGATTCACTGCAGCGGGGCTTTCTGTTGGCTTAGTATCAATTCTCTATAACGAGGGTGGATTCGATTTAATGCTGAAATCTATTGCGGCATTAAGTGTGTTTACAGTTCTTGGTGCCGTGATATTTCCCCGGGAAAATCGGGTTTAATATAGATTAAAAGCATCTTATGTCCCGATCTCTCCGTTTGCTTTGGTGCTGAATTCATAGTGGTCCAATTAGAATCGATTAACCAAAGCAAGCTATGCATAACTTTTAAGGCCTTGAAAATAAAGCCTTACTCACAAATCTCTGTGTCCGAGCTAATTATTAGCTATTTGATCAGCTTTAATTGATTAATCTTGGTAACTTGATGCCCATCTGCTTAAGCCCCACTTCACTTAGCGTCGAGCCAATCCAACACCGAATGATCAGGCCTGAAAAGTGGTCAGCACATAGCCGGTCACGATACTGAGGGTAAATGAACGGGGAAAGTGGTCTGCCCAGCACGATTCGAACGTGCGACCTACGCCTTAGAAGGGCGTTGCTCTATCCAGCTGAGCTATAGGCAGTGTGTACTGGGACTATATTACTAAAGGGGAAAGTGGTCGGAGTACAAGGATTCGAACCTTGGACCCCCTGCTCCCAAAGCAGGTGCGCTACCAGGCTGCGCTACACTCCGACGGAATCGATATTGTACACCGCGTTTGCTGCCGAGAGCAAATCCTGTAATATGCATGCATGAGAGCCTTATTTACCAGCAAATTTAACAAAGAGATCAGAGGCCTTATTGCCCTGAGCTTCTTGTTTGCGAGCGTTTTAGGCAATCATTGGCTAGGCTTTGCTCATGGCATTTCACACTCCGGAATTAGCCAAGAAAAAGTTGTTACTAGCTGCACCGACCAGAGCCCTACTTTGGGTCATAGTTCTGCAGCTTGTCACTTACTAGACGCCTTAACCCTTGCTGGGTTTATAGCTGCAGATCACCAGCTTTCCATTAGTATTTCTTCATCATTCAATGCTGTTGAACTACTAGAAATTCCAAGTCTTGCTCGCTTTCCTGTCGGGCTATACCAAACCAGAGCACCACCCACCCTTACCTAAGCTCAGTAAATCCTCTTATTGCCAAGCATTGCTATGGCTAATCTGTTTATTGATCTATTGGTTGCCCCGCTAGCATTGGGCGACATAAGCTAAGGCGTCACAAATGTATTCATCACACTATTTTTTTGGAAAACCTAAGGCAATAGTCTTACTAGGCTGTGCTTTATTCGCAGGCAATACGTTTGCTCAGGCTGGAAGTCCTAGCCTTGAAATCACCGCAACGGGAGCACAAGAAGCAACTCAGAGCATTTTGACACCTACCAAGATTTTGCAGGGAGACGAGCTATTAAATAAATTAGGCACTACGCTTGGGGCAACGCTCGCTAATGAACTAGGCGTTAGTGCTACTGGCTATGGTGCCGGATCTTCTCGTCCCGTTATTCGAGGGCTAGAAGGTTCTCGTGTACAAATTTTGCAAAACGGTTTATCAGTGGGTGATGTCAGTAATATTTCACAAGACCATGCCATGGGTAACAATATGCAAAATACCCATCAAATCGAGATTTTGCGAGGTGCTGCCGCCCTACTCTACGGCTCTGGCTCTAGCGGTGGATTGGTGAACGTGATCAACGACCGCATCCTGACAAACTTGCCAGATAGACCAACTGGCGCAGTAAATACAAGCTACGAAACAGTCAACAATGGCAGAGCAGGCGCGCTGGAACTTGATGGTGCATTTGGATCTGTTGCCGTCCACGTTGATACTGCTATTAATAATGCAAATAACTATCGCATCCCCGGTAACTCGACACAGTCACAAGGTGAGCCTATTGGGGGCTGGACAGTTCCGCCGAGTGGTAATGGTGGCAATAACTACAGTGGCAAACTGCCCAACTCATTTAGCAATCAAAATAACCTGGGTATTGGCGTGTCTCATATTGGGCAATCTGGCTATACCGGTGTTTCAGTTGAACGCCTAAATAATAACTATGGCATACCCACACCTGAGGGTGGCTATATTCAGCAATCGCAGAATCGCTATGACCTTCAGCATCAAACACGTGATCCTTTTGATGGGTTTTCATCATTTAAATTTAGCGCAGCAAACTCAGACTATAACCATACTGAATTTACTAGTGCCGGTGTAGCAGCATCGCAGTGGAAAAATATTGCCAACGAAGCCCGCTTTGAATTAGCCCATAACCCACTGGCGGGATGGAAAGGAATTTTAGGGGCGCAAATATCAGCTGCCTCACTTAATGCAACTGAGTTGGGTAGCGGTAGCTATGCGATCGTACCGCCCACTAAAACAAATTCCAATGCCCTTTTTTGGATTGAGGAAGGAAAGTGGGATTCTTTACAAGGCAATCTTGGCTTGCGTTACAACAACGTAGCGCAAAAACCAAACTTAGGCACGGTATTGACGCCCGAAGCTATGAATATTGGAGGCGATACGCCCAGCATTAACCTCCAAAATCGCAACTTCAATTTATTCTCTTACTCTGCTGGTGGTTTGTGGAACTACTTGCCAGGACAAGGTGCAGGGATTGCCTATACAGTCTCTCAGCGTGCCCCTAGTGCGCAAGAGCTCTACTCCTATGGCGCACATGAATCCACCGCTACATTTGATATTGGCAACCCCAACCTCAATAAAGAAACATCACATAACTTAGAGTTCAACCTTCAGAAAACCACTGGCCTTATTAGGGCAAAAGCAAGTGCTTATGCCAATCGATTTAATAACTATATTTATGGTTACTACACTGGCGATGCTATTGGGCAAAGTGGGTTTAGCGTTGTTACAGCCCAGCAAGCTAGCGCAACGATTAAGGGCATAGAAGGCGAGCTAACATACAACTGGAATCAAGCTGGTCTAGCAAGTCGCCTATTTGCTGATGCCTCTCAGGGAACTTTCGATGCTGGTGGTAATCTTCCGCTACAACCTGCTCCACGCTTAGGGGCGGAACTGGCTCATCAAAAAAATGGTTGGTTAAGCAATGCGACTTATATTTATAGCTACCAACAAAATCGCCTAGCCTCCTGGGAGCAAGGCCCTGCCCCTAGCTATAACCTACTCAACGCAGGCATCTCTTATACCGAAAGAGTGAAAGATGTAAATTGGACTATCTATCTAAATCTCAAAAATTTACTAAATGAACAGATCCGCTATGCAACAACCCCGATGGCAGTCAGGCTATATGCTCCGCAACCAGGCAGAAGTTTAATGGTGGGTTTACGGGGAACTTTTTAATGCTTAAGCGTAAAAACTGATTGCAGCACATAAGGCGCCGGAACCAAGTATTAAAAAAACAGGATTAATCTTGGTTCTTAAAATAAGATAAAACGTAATTAAGGCAAGAACTGCAGTAAAAGGGCTAATAATAGATGCCTTAGCGACTGCATAGACACCAGAGGACATCAAGCCAATCGAAATGGGCTCTAGGGCGCTTTGTAATGTTCGCCGCCAAGGGCTCTCACCAAATCGATCCCACAAGCGACCAACATAAAGACAAAGAATGCTCGATGGCAGAAAAAATGACAGTAAAACTAAACCAGCGCCAATGAAGCCGGCAATCTGATAGCCAATTAACAATATCATCAGCATGTTTGGGCCAGGCGCTAACTGACCAATACTGTAGACATGAATAAATTGCTCATGACTAATGCCAAATTGATGGGCTAAAACTGTCTGCATTTCTGGTAACACGGCAGTTCCACCACCAACAGCAAGAACAGAAAGTATGGCAAAACTAGAAATGAGTTGGATATAAATACTCATGCCACACCTTTAGGACGATAGAGAAAAATAGCTATCGGCGCCATTATTAATATAACCAGAGGTAGGGATAGCTTGACAATACTCATCAGCAGAAAAGTACTCACAATAATACCGAGTGATTTAACGTGCTTCCAATGTTGATCACCGATGCGATAAGTAATCGCTGTCAACAAGCCAGCAGCTGAGGCTGCGATACCCCCTAGGACTATATTGGCAAGTGGATGATCCGCTGCACTGACATAAATAATTCCTACACCCAAGATAAATAAAGACCCAGGCAAAATTAGCCCTAGAGATGCCAAAAAGGATCCAGGCAGCCCTCGCAAATGATTACCCACTAAAACGGCAAGATTGACAGAGTTAAGTCCAGGCATTGTTTGGCTGATTGCTAGATAGGCCATAAATTCGTCAGCGGATAACCACTGACGCTTTTCTACCAGCAAGATTCGCTCATAAGCAATAATTCCGCCTCCGAAGCTGACAGCACCAATCAATAAAAACTGTACAAATAGATCTTGTAGTTTTGTGGTCTCAGAAGAAGAGTTAATCACTCTGGCTTTCCATATATTAATGCCGTCTTTGTACTTCCAATTTCTAAACTATCTGCCAGCTCAATTTGGAGTTTTTTAAAGAATTTATCGGCTCGCTTGTGTGCCTTTTCTTGTAATCTATTTTTGTCATTTATTCGATAGGAAAAAGCCAACTCCCCCACAATAGGATCGCCTACACTTTTCATCCAGATGGCAATTTCACAATGCGCTTGAATGCCATCACCAAAAACCAGATTGCCAATCGGAAGACAGGCCTCCAATACTTTATTGCTTCGACCACCCACAATTCTGACGGGGGCTTTTTTATCAATTGGAAGCTTGATCATCCCAGGGAAATACCGGGCAACACTCGCAAATGTACCTTCAAACAAACTATCAATTGGGACCGCATCTAATATTGCATTATTTGAATAAATTGATCGATGGGATCCGAGCTCATCACCACGCAAAATCTCTTCTTTCAGGCGTAACCGAGATTGGATACTCTTTTTAGGGGCGGGATTGAATTGATTGGCTTGCGCAAGATCGCCCGAGCGACACTTTAAAGTGACTTCACACCAGTCATCCACCCAGATATTTTGACGCGACTCTCGCACGCGCAAAATAACATTATTACGGCGAAAGTCTTCACCAGGAGTATCGTAAAAATAGATATTACGAAGTCCGGTTGTTGCATTGTCTAGGTGGAAAAACTCCACCTTACTTTTTTTACAAAACAGTAGAATTTGCTCACTTAAAGCCGTAATTCGGCTCCGACGATCTAAGCCTTGGGGCTTAATCAGCAGCTTAAACTCACGGTTAGTGATTAACTTTCCTGCCTTCATATGATCGCTCTCCTAGTATTGCTAAGAGATTACCATTGTCCAGTCTGAGTTAATACACTTCGGGTACGTACATCTGTGGCGGCACTGGCCCACGTAGATAGTCTGGATTGTGAACCCGTTCTGGCAAGGTAATCACGGGATGATCAATTTCCTTATAGGGAATTTGATCAAGTAAGTGGGTGATGCAATTTAAGCGTGCTTTTTTCTTATCGTTTGCAGCCACAACCCACCATGGAGCCTCAGGGATGTGCGTGCGTTCCAACATCGTCTCTTTAGCTTTTGTATAAGCCTCCCATAAACGCCGAGCCTCTAAGTCCATAGGGCTTAACTTCCATTGCTTCAGTGGATCATGAATACGGACCATAAAGCGACTGAATTGCTCATCATCGGAGATCGAGAACCAATATTTGATCAGAATGACGCCTGAACTAATCATCATGCGCTCTAAATCAGGCACTGTTCTTAAAAACTCTTCATACTCATAGTCACTACAAAATCCCATGACTCGTTCAACACCGGCACGGTTATACCAACTACGATCAAATAAAACGATTTCTCCGCCTGCGGGCAGCAAAGAGATGTAGCGCTGAAAATACCATTGGGTTTTTTCACGATCGTTAGGAGCCGGTAATGCGACTACCTTACATACCCGTGGATTGAGTCTTTGGGTGATACGCTTAATAGCGCCCCCTTTACCGGCGGAGTCGCGACCTTCAAATAAAACGGCGACTTTGAGTTTGTTGGCAACCACCCAATCCTGTAGTTTGACTAGCTCACCTTGAAGGCGAAACAATTCTTTAAAATAGAGCTGACGGGACATAGTAGAGCCACTGCCATCTGGAGAGAGGCGATCATCATCGAGCTCCATCTCGAGCTCTTCATCCATGCTATCAAGAATATCCTCCCGGGCACGTTTGTACCATTCGGTGATCTCTTTATGTTTTGAAGTCATTTCATCTTCCATCGCAGCATCCTCTCTTTGTATCTCAAGGATATGACATTTTTATTAAAACTGCTCTTAAATAGCCTTTGCAATCGATTCTTGGCAGAAAGATGCTATTTTTTTACGATCGAGAGCCTCTCCTGCATCAAGAGCATACGTCGGTAATAAGGTCAAATGAGCCTGTAAGTCCTGAGTCGCAATGATATTGGCCATGGACTCCAATAAGCCCATTTCTCCAATAAACGCAGCAACTTCAGATCTGAGACCCGTCGATTTTGATTTGTATTGGATCACCATGGGAATAACGGGGACTTGAGAAATAACTGCTGATTCAAAGAGGTTGGGCTTAAAAGCTAAAACCTCCTTGCCGACGGTAGAGGTCCCTTCAGGAAAAATACAGATAGACTCCCGCTGAAGAACATCGGCCATCTGACTACCTGCCTGCTTTGCATGTCGCCCGCTATCTCTCTTAATAAAAACAGTCCCAAGCTGCACGGCCATCCAGCCAAAAATTGGCCATCCCCTCACCTCCGATTTAGCAACAAATCGAATGGGCTTTAATGCATTAATAGCGTGAATATCCAACCAAGAGATATGATTTGAGGCAAGTAAATAAGGAGGATCTATCAGCTGTTTTTCATTGTGGATAAAAAGCTCTATGCTCAAAATCGCCAATAAACGATAAGACCACTTTTGAATTTTTAGGTCCTTTTGACGACGGCTCAATAAAGGACAAACAAAGCAGAGTGTGCACACACCACACAAAACATGCACTGCAAGTAATGCCCATATCCAAAATTGCTTCACTTGGGAATGCGTCTTTAGATGTGAGTTGGGGGAAGATGAGCTCATTAGTAGCCACTAATATAAAACAAGTCATGAAATTGACTTAAAAATGTCATGAGGCCTACATATAGGATGTGTTTAATAGACTCTCATGACGCATTACAGAGCGATTTGGATTTCAGATGTACACCTGGGAACAACAGGGTGTCAGGCTAACTACCTGCTTGATTTTTTAAAACACAATGAAGCGGACACATTTTATCTAGTCGGCGACATTATTGATGGATGGCGACTTAAACAAACATTCTATTGGCCGCAGTCACACAATGATGTTGTCCAAAAGCTTCTTCGTAAAGCACGAAAAGGAACTGAAGTTATTTATGTCCCTGGAAACCATGACGAAAGTGCGAGGCAGTACTTTGGTATGTCCTTTGGGGATATTACGGTAGTAGAAGAAGTAATTCACACCACTTTAGATGGGCGCAGGCTTTGGGTCACCCACGGTGATCTATTTGATGGCGTAATGCAATACGCCAAATGGTTGGCTTATGTAGGCGATTCTCTATACACGTTCATCCTTTATATCAACCGCTACTTCAATATGGCTCGGGTCAAGATGGGGCTGCAATATTGGTCCCTCTCTCAATACCTAAAGCACCAAGTAAAAAATGCTGTGAGTTATATCGCTGATTTTGAGCACATTATGGCCAGAGAGGCCCGTCTTCGCGATTGTGATGGCGTGGTCTGCGGTCACATACACAAAGCTGAAATTCGAGAAATTGATGGCCTGCTCTATTGCAATGATGGTGATTGGGTCGAAAGTCTCTCTGCGCTAGTAGAGACTACTAGTGGCGAACTGAAGCTGATCTATTGGACGCACATTCAAGGTGATCCAGTAGAGGTAACTGAGATGACTTCTCCAATCAATATTCCAACACTCATACCAGAGGCCGCTATATGAAAATTATGATCATTACCGATGCATGGGACCCCCAAGTAAACGGTGTTGTACGAACTCTTAAACAAACTTGTGCAGAATTACTATCTATGGGGCATGAGGTAGAAATGATTACGCCAAATGACTTCACTACCATCCCCTGCCCTACCTATCCCGATATTTCACTTTCCATCCTTCCTGGAAGGCTGGTTTCTAAAAAAATAAAGGCTTTTGCACCAGATGCAATTCATATTGCCACTGAAGGCCCTTTGGGTCTATCTGCGCGCTCCTATGCGGTTAAGCATCGGCTGCCCTTTTCTACCGCTTATCACACCCGCTTTCCAGAGTATGTCAAAGCGCGTATTGGCATTCCCCTGGCCTGGACCTACACATTTCTTCGCTGGTTTCATGGTCCCTCGATGGCAGTCATGGCTCCAACTATCGTTGTCAAAAAAGATTTAGAGACGTACGGTTTCAAAAATGTCGTTTTATGGTCTCGCGGTGTTGATTTGACTATTTTTAAAATGCAAGAATCCAAAGTCCTCAATACAGCACACCCTATCTTTTTATATGTTGGTCGCGTAGCAATAGAAAAAAATATTAACGCCTTTTTAGAAATTGATCTTCCTGGGTCTAAGTGGGTGGTGGGCGATGGTCCCGCTATGGCTAGTATTCAAGAGAAATACCCCAATATTAATTACCTGGGTGTTTTGCAACAAGAAGCGTTGGCAAAAGTGTATGCAGCAGCAGATGTATTTGTATTTCCTAGTAAGACAGATACCTTTGGTTTAGTTCTGCTAGAAGCGATGGCCTGTGGCACCCCAGTTGCAGCCTATCCAGTAACAGGCCCTATTGATGTTCTTGGTAAATCACCTGCTGGAGCAATGCATGAAGATTTGCGAATAGCTTGTATGCAGGCATTAAAAATTCCACGCGAAGTTGCTAGAGCCCATGCTGAAAAATTCTCCTGGAGAGCGGCCTCAGAGCAATTTGCAAAGCATCTCAAGCCGGTTTCATCAACAGCAGTCTATCAAACCGCTATAGCGTAAAGGATTCATTGTGAGCACCCCCTATCACATTGATCAAAATCCCCATAAGGGTAACCGTGGGCTCACCAGAGCCTGGCATGCCGCTAAAAATTCTTGGTGCGGCATTGTTTATGCCTTTAAAGAAGAAAGTGCTTTTAGGCAAGAATTAATGCTGCTGCTACTACTGGCACCGATCGCATTATTCATGCCGGTAAGCCCACTAGAAAAAGCCATTCTGATCTCATCATTAGTGATGGTGCTCGTAGTTGAGCTTCTAAACTCGAGTGTTGAAGCCGCTATAGATCGTATTTCTTTTGAGCATCACGATCTTTCTAAAAGAGCAAAAGATTTTGGCTCTGCTGCAGTAATGCTCACTCTTTTTATTTCAGCACTTCTGTGGCTCACGATTAGCTTTCCCGTTGTCATCCACTCGTAATAAAAAACTTTTACGATTCATTCAGTTACTACAAGGTTAATTCATGGCAGATCTTCCAAACCCGTTTTCTCCATTTGATATTTTGAGCTCCCGTTTTGAGAGAAAACCTAAAGAGCCAAAAAAAATAAAGACGGGCGTCATCAAGAAGCTATTTTCTAAGAAGCTTGCTAAAAAATTATTTGGTAAGAAATTTGCAATACGCACTAGATCAGAGCTAATGGGTCAAGAATTCCTAACAACAGCAAAGGGAATAGAAAAAAGTACAGACAAAGGAGTAGCTGCAAAGTCAAAGCGCCCAACATTAAAAATCTCCTGGGCAACAAGTCTATCAGAGGTCAAAGAGGCGCAGCGCTTACGCTATAAGATATTTGCTGAAGAGATGGGTGCAAATCTTCCAAAGAATGTCGAAGGTTTGGATATTGATGATTTTGATGCCTATTGTGACCATCTCTTGATTCGTGATGAAGAAACCCTGAAGGTCGTTGGCACTTACCGCGTTCTTCCTCCACATAAAGCCCAAGAAATTGGTCGCCTCTACTCGGATTCTGAGTTTGATCTGACTCGCCTTAATCACCTTCGCCCGAAAATGGTCGAATTGGGTAGATCCTGCGTGCATATGGACTACCGCTCAGGAGCAGTCATCATGGCCCTATGGAGCGGCCTCGCGCAGTACATGCAAAAACATCATTATGAAATCATGCTTGGCTGTGCCAGCATACCGATGGCGGATGGCGGTCACTTTGCAGCCAGCTTTTTTAATTCGCTAAGCAGCGAGCAAATGGCACCAGTTGAAAATCATGCCTTTCCTCGCTTACCGCTTCCATTAGAGCGACTCAATGGTGGCTTAGATGTTGAGCCACCTCCATTAATTAAGGGCTACCTCAAGTTAGGCGCCAAGATCTGCAGTGCCCCTGCATGGGATACCGAATTTAATACTGCAGACGTCTTGACTATGCTCAGACTCTCGGAGATAAACCCCCGCTATGCAAAGCACTTTTTAGGAACTGAGGTGTAGGCTATATCAGGCTAATTTTATAAGGACGGCCGACACGCTCCCATTCGGCTGCCTCTTTTAACAAGCTAAATTCAGTCAAGGGATGTTCATTCGCCCATTCCTTGGACAAGCTCACTCCATAAACACCCTCATGTTCCGAAAGCTTCACCTTAGGTAAATTAGCGTCGCTGCGACCACGACATAGGACTTGAGCCAGTCTTAAACAAAAAAGCATCCGCCAATCCTGAAAGCCTGCATTATGCGCAAGCTTGCCTAATTTACCAGCATGCCCGATGAGCAATGCAGCAAGTCTGGCCTGATCATTTTTGGAGAAACCCGGCATATCCGCATTTCCAGCAATATAGGCAGAGTGTTTGTGATAACCGTTATGAGAAATTGATAAACCGATTTCATGTAAGTTGGCTGCCCACTGAAGTAATGCAATATTGTCATCCCTACTCTCAACATCTGGCTTAGGAAGCTGACTTAAAAATTCTGCGGCCAATTCACTGACGCGTTTTGCTTGTTCTCGGTCTACTGCATAACGCTGCATAAATTGCTCTACCGTTACATAGCGCATATCGTCATGCTGTGATCGACCCAGTAAGTCATAAAGAACGCCGATACGCAAAGCAGCATCAGTTACCTCCATGCTATCAATACCGAGCTCATCAAAAACAGCGATCATGATCGCAAGGCCACCAGGCCAAACAATTCTGCGATCATCCTTTAGGCCTGGCAACTCGACTTGGCTTACATGGTCATACTTGAGGAGATGTTTTTTCATCGCTCGCAAGCCCTCGCGAGTGATCAACCCGCCAGAACCATTGACTCGACCCATAGTTAAGCCGTCATCAAGCTGACCATTAAAGTTATTCTCCTCGATCAAATCTGCCAGCGCACGTGCCGTGCCAGATGACCCGATAACCTGTTTCCAGCCGCTTTTGAGGTAGGCCCCTGAGATAACCTGAATCTCCCGTCTTGCTGCTAGCTCGGCCTCTCTAAATGCAGGAGGATCAATATTGCCTTTGGGGAAGAATTGCAAACTATGAGAAACGCAGCCGATATATAGACTTTCTAATAGCTTGGGCTCGTAACCCTTACCAATGATCAGCTCTGTTGAACCACCGCCAATATCCACCACCAAACGATTACCCTGAACTGAGGGCACCTCATGGGCGGCGCCAATATAGATCAGGCGCGCCTCCTCGACGCCTGCAATCACCTCAATTGGAAAGCCTAAGGCTGCCTCAGCATCCCGAATAAATTGAGGAGCATTCTTAGCCACTCGGAGGGTATTGGTTGCTACTGCCCTCACTCTAGCAGGATCAAACCCCCGAATACGCTCACCAAAACGACGAATCGCCGTCAGACCACGTAAATAGGCTTCACTTCCTAATATTTTGTTGTCTGTGAGACCAGCTGCCAATCGAACAGATTCACGTAAAGTATCAATCGGCCGAAGCTGGGTGCCTGAAGGGGTGTTAACCACCTGAGCTACGAGCATCCTAAAGCTATTTGAGCCCAAGTCAACTGCCGCAACTAGGTCTGAGTAGTCCTCACCGGAGGCATCTTTAAATAGGGTCAAGGCATTTCCAAGGGGAAGAGGTAAAAGGCTAATGGAGAGATTCTATTTTATGCAATAACCGTAACTTATCCACCAATAAATCGGCAAATCTCAGAACAAAACACTAAGACGCCAGGTTTTGCTCAGGATTGGAACAAGTGAGGCTACCGTAGCTGCAAAAAATGCAGCAGTCGCCTGAATCAGTCTTTAATAGAGTGGCACAGGATGGGCAACGATAAAACTGCTGAGAAAGACCCTCTTGCACCTCTAACATTTGGGTTTCTTGACAGCATGGGCAAGTAATAAGGGAGTAATGTTTTTCGATCAATACATTCATCATCGAATCCTAATCCAAGAATATGACAATTGAATGTCTACCCTCAAATACGCTGACTTTAAAATGTCATATTAGATTGATATGGTCTGAGTATTCATTTAAAAGCATTAACTTAAGGATATTCACTAAATGAGCAAATACCACTATGAAGATGCGGTAGTGCAGCTTCAAGAATCTGGATCTATCAGCTTGCTTGATTTTAAAAAATTGCCTTACGAGGATCTTGTTGAGCTACTAGAAGAAATTAAGGTGTGGTGTTTATATGCAAACGGAGAGCTAGATAAGCTCCCAAAAGAATCTAAGAAGAAGAAAGCGAAGAAAAAGGATAAGAAGGAATAACTAGCAATAAACAAGGAGCAAGGAATAAGAAACAAGAAACAGTATTGAGCTAAAAGGGTTTGCTCTAGCTTGCAATCCGCTCTTTTGGAAAACGCAGTATGAAGGTGCTACCAATGCCAGGAGTGCTCTCAATAATCAATTGAGCTTGATGACGATTAGCAATATGCTTCACAATTGCCAAACCCAAACCCGTACCGCCAGTATCTCGAGATCGACTACGATCAACTCGATAGAATCGCTCTGTTAGGCGGGATAAATGCTCGGAAGCAATACCTGGACCCGTATCTGTCACCGAAAAGTCACCCTGACCTTCTGCATTGACAGACCACTTAGCGCTAACCGACCCAACATCAGGCGTGTATCGAACCGCATTGGATACTAAATTACTAAATGCCGAAAGAATTTCTCGTTCATCCCCCATTAAATTTTGAGCACTCTCTAGATCAAAGTGAAAGGTATGGTGGCCTTGTGAAAGTGCCTCAGCATCATTTTTTAATAAAGCCATCACCGCCTCTAGCTTGATAGTCTGCATAGGCGCTGGCAAGGTATTAGCTTCCAAATTAGCAAGCGTCAATAAATCCTCTACCAAGCTTTTCATCCGCTGTGCCTGCGACATCATCAACTCACAGTACTGATCACGCTGAGACTTATCCAGATCGATCGACTGCATCGTCTCCAAGAACCCCATCAACACGGTGATTGGGGTTCTCATTTCATGGGAAACATTGGCTACGAAATCTCGACGCATAGCATCTGCTTTTTGTAAATCCGTTACATCCTGCACTAATAAAAGGTGGCGCTTATCTCCAAATGAAAATGTTTGCAACAGCAAGCTTAAGTTTGCCGCTGGACCCATGCGCTCTAGCAATAAAGGTGCTTCAAAATGGCGCTTGTTGAGATACTGAATAAACTCTGGGCGACGCAATAAGAAGTTAATTCTTTGCATTGCATCACGCCTAAATTTCAATCCAAAAAAGCGTTCTGCAATGGCGTTACACCACTCAATCTGATCCTGATCATCTAGCATCACGATGCCATTAGGCGACGCTTGAAAGGCCTCTATAAAACGGGCATGCTGCTGCTCTACTGTTCTTATTTCTTGTTTTAAGCTCTTTACTAAGCGCTGTAGCCGAAAGAAAACCTCTTCCCAAAAGCCACTAGCCAGTGGCATAGTGTCAACCGTATCTTGCAAGATGTGCTTTTTAAGCCTAGCTAGATTGATATATGAATAAATCAAAGGAATTGCCAAGATAGCAATCCCAGCGGCAATAGCCCAGTTGCCACCCCAATTAGACTGAACAATGTAGGAAGCTATAAACGCCAAACCAACGAGGGTTATAAACCGAGTAAAAATAGATAACATACCGCAATCTTAGAGCATTCGAGATTCGCAGTTAAAAAATGCAGTAAGTTAGTGAATCAAGACCTAGATTTGGGTAGGAATCTTAGTAATGCGGTAGCCACTTCCACGCACCGTCTCAATAAAACGATCGCTGTCAGTGGGGGCTAATGCGGCTCGCAGTCTTTTAATATGAACATCGATCGTACGCTCTTCGATATAGACCTCGTTACCCCAAACCTTATCCAGTAGACTGGCTCTAGAGTGAACTCTTTCGGGATTTGACATCAAGAACTGAAGAAGCCGGTACTCCGTTGGGCCCAAGGAAACGGACGTGGGATCACAATGCGGGATCACAACAGTAACGCGGTGAGATGAAGGATCCAATCTCAAGGGGCCGACTGATAATGGGCCAGAGCCCGCTTCCTCGATGGGAAGCTGACGCCTCAAAATGGCCCTCACCCGCGCTACAAGCTCTTTGGGAGAAAAGGGCTTGGTAACGTAATCATCTGCACCAGAATCTAGACCTAACACTTTATCTGCTTCATCACTTTTGGCGGTTAGCATCAAAATAGGCAGACTTCTAAAGCGTTCATTTGCACGCAGCTCTCTAGCGAATTGAACTCCGGACTTACCAGGTAACATCCAATCCAGAATCAATAGACTAGGCAATGACTCTTGCATCATTTTCAGAGCAACTTCGGTTTGAAGCGCCTTCTCAACCTGATAGCCTGCATGGCTCAAGTTAATAGAGATCAGTTCAGCAATTGATGGCTCATCCTCTACTACTAAAATACGCTGAGCAATTTCCATACTTAGGGCTTATTGGCCTCACGTACTAATTCTTCACGAGGCATATGCCGCACATCAGATCCCTTAGCAACATATATTACAAACTCTGCAATATTTTTTGCGTGATCACCAATGCGTTCGATGGCTTTTGCTATCGTTAACATATCTAAACCAGCCGTAATCGTATGTGGGTCTTCCATCATGTAGGTGATTAGCTTACGAACAAAGGCCCTAAACTCCTCATCAATCTGACGATCCTCCTCTACTACCTCAGCTGCAGCAATCGTATCTAAACGTGCAAAAGCATCTAAACTTCGGCGTAATAGAGAAATTGCCATCTGACCAGATAGGCGAATCTCTGCAACATTAATATTGTGTGCTGTGCCAGACTCAATCAACCGTTTAGTCCGCTTTGCTACACGCTCAGCCTCATCACCAGCACGCTCCAGATTGGTAATCGCTTTTGAAACCGCCATCACCAAACGCAAGTCACGGGCAGTAGGTTGGCGGCGAGCAATCAACTCAGTACAAGCGGAGTCAATCTGAATTTCTAGATCATTTACTAACTTTTCATTTTGAATGACGAGGTTACAGGTCTCAACATCCATTTGCGTAAAAGCGCGCATCGCATTTGAGATCTGAGACTCTACTAGCCCACCCATTTCTAATAGGCGACTGGAAAGTGAATTTAAATCAGCGTCAAATTGTGACGAAAGGTGCTTATCTGGCATTTATTTCTCCAATTAACCGAAACGGCCGGTAATGTAATCTTCGGTTTCTTTACGCTGTGGTTTGATGAAAATTTCATCTGTCTTACCGAACTCCACTAAATTACCCAGATACATATAGGCCGTGTAATCTGAAACGCGGGCTGCCTGCTGCATATTATGGGTCACAATCGCAATCGTGTACTCATGCTTGAGCTCATTAATCAATTCCTCAATTTTGCCGGTAGAGATAGGATCCAATGCTGAAGTTGGCTCATCTAACAACATCACCGAGGGCTTAACGGCAACGCTACGAGCAATACATAAACGCTGTTGCTGGCCACCCGATAGGGATAGACCACTTTGATTGAGTTTATCTTTAGCCTCGTTCCACAGAGCAGCCTTATTTAAGGCCCACTCTACTCGCTCATCCATTTCAGAGCGTGAAAGCTTTTCATATAAGCGCACCCCAAAGGCAATATTTTCATAAATGGACATTGGGAAAGGAGTCGGTTTTTGAAAAACCATTCCAATTCGAGATCGGAGTAAATTTAAATCTTGCCCTGATTCGAGAATATTTTGACCGTAAAAATTGATCTCGCCTTCTGCGCGCTGCCCAGGATAAAGGTCATACATTCGATTGAATGTCCGAAGTAGAGTCGACTTGCCGCAACCAGAGGGGCCAATAAACGCAGTAACTTTACCCTGCTCAATATTGAGATTAATATCTTTTAGACCTTGAAATGACCCATAAAAGAAATTCAGGTTTCGCACTTCAAGGGCATTAACAGCCACTTGAGGAGCGGCTTGATTGCCATTTGAATCCACGCCAGCTTCCTGACTATCAGACTGCCTTAAATCAAACATTGTTTTCATATTACTCATCCTTGAACCTTCTGACGAAACACTACGCGAGCCAATATATTGAGACCCAGAACTGCAAAGGTAATTAAAAGGGCACCGCCCCAAGCCAACTCAACCCAGTTATCGTAAGGACTCATCGCAAATTGGAAGATCACTACTGGTAAGTTGGCCATGGGCGCATTCATATTAGTAGAGAAGAATTGGTTATTCAGTGCCGTAAATAGCAAGGGCGCTGTTTCGCCACTCACCCGAGCAAGGGATAACAAAATACCGGTCATCACGCCACTTTGGGCTGCCCTCAAGGTGATCATAAAAGCCACCTTCCATTTAGGCGTACCTAAAGCATAGGCTGCCTCACGCAAACTTCCCGGCACCAAGCGCAACATGTTTTCGGTAGTGCGAACCACTACGGGAATAGCAATCAAAGCCAGGGCAATAGTTCCCGCCCACCCAGAAAAATGCCTCACTTGAGCCACTACAAGCGCGTATACAAATAGGCCAATAACAATAGATGGGGCCGACAACATAATGTCAGTAACAAATCGGGTAATGGCAGCAATTTTGCTACGATCCCCATATTCGGAAAGATACAAGCCAGCCAATACTCCAATTGGAGTACTGATTAAGGTACAGCATCCAACCATCATCAAGCTACCAACAATAGCATTGGCGAGGCCGCCACCTTCTGATCCAGGGGCTGGCGTGCTTTGCGTGAAGAGGCTAAGACCTAAAGCAGAAAATCCCTTAAAAAACAATACAGAAAGAATCCACATTAAAAAAATCATACCCAGAGTCATCGCAATGGTGGATAAGGTCAGGCCAATCCTATTTTTACGCTTACGTCTTGCAAAAATACTGGGGTCAATATTAGAAAAATTGTTCATGTTTTTAGCCCCTGCTTTTTCTCCATACTACTTAGCATCCACTTAGCGCAGGCTAAGACGATAAAAGTAATCATGAAAAGCGCTAAACCCAGTGCAAACAGGGATGACAAATGGTTGCCTGCCTCCGCTTCACCAAATTCATTAGCAAGCGTCGAGGCAATCGAAGTGCCAGGCGCAAACAATGAAGGAGAAAGTCGATGGGCATTGCCAATCACAAAAGTAACTGCCATAGTTTCACCAAGCGCTCGACCAAGACCCAACATCACTCCGCCTATAACGCCTGCCTTGGTGTACGGAAGCACGACATTTTTAACCACTTCCCAAGTAGTGCAACCAATACCATAAGCCGATTCCTTTAGAACCGGTGGAACGATCTCAAATACATCACGCATCACTGACGCAATAAAGGGCAGGATCATCATGGCTAAGATCAATCCAGCACACAAGATACCGATACCATTAAAAGCACCAGAGAATAAAATGCCAAAGCCCGGAATCTGCCCTAAAGTGGCTGCCAATGCTGGCTGAATATAGTCGGCAAATAATGGGGCGAAGATGAATAAGCCAAACATGCCATAAATGATCGATGGGACAGCGGCCAATAACTCTACCGCCGTACCTAAGGGTCTACGCAAAGGGGATGGGCAAAGCTCAGTTAAAAATACAGCAATCCCAAAACTTAATGGAACGGCAATCAGCAAAGCAATCAAAGAGGTGACTAAGGTGCCGTAGATTGCAATTAATCCACCAAACTCACCATTCACAATGTCCCACTCTTGGGTGAAGAAAAAGCCAATCCCAAAAGTACTCAGTGCAGGCCAAGCATTGCCAACCAAAGACACCATAATTCCTACTAAGGCAATTAAGACTGATAAGGCAAAAAATTGAGTGATCCGATGAAACAAAAAATCCTGTACGCGCTGTAACTTTGCAATACGCAAAGCTTGCGGTGTTGGTGCTGAATGAGACTGAGTTAATTCCATCATCAATACACTTATTAAATATTGAAACAGCCCCACAATAAGTGGAGCTGTTTTACATCGATCGCTAAAGTAGACTCTTGGTCTATTTTACTTAGTTACTACCTTTGTAAATACATTCTTACGGATGAAGTCTGTAGTCGCATCTGGCATCGCAACATAATCGAGCTCTTCAGCCATTTTCTTGCCATCCTTGAACGCAAAGTCGAAAAACTTCAGAACTTCAGCAACGTTTGCCTTATTTTCTGGGGACTTGTAAATCAAGATGAATGAAGCGCCAGTGATTGGCCATGATTTAGCACCAGGACTATTAGTAATAAATGTACCCATACCTGGAACCTTGGACCAATCAGTACTAGCCGCGGCCGCTGCAAATGTAAGGTCGTCTGGCTGAACAAATTGTTCGTCCTTATTTTTCAAAGATACGCTGGTCATT
The DNA here is from genome assembly GCF_030295705.1 of Polynucleobacter sp. TUM22923. Lineage (NCBI taxonomy): Bacteria > Pseudomonadati > Pseudomonadota > Betaproteobacteria > Burkholderiales > Burkholderiaceae > Polynucleobacter > Polynucleobacter sp. TUM22923. The sequence continues at coordinate 691,289 of NZ_AP027274.1, read as the reverse complement.
TTATTTTTCTTAGCGTAAGCATACTCAACGTAACCAATGGCCCCTTTAACGCGCAGTACGTTTGCTGCTACACCCTCATTACCCTTACCACCTACTGAGGATACGGCTGGCCACTTTACTGCAGCGCCTTCCCCAACAGAATCTTTCCAGTTCTGGCTGACTTTAGCTAAGTAGTTAGTAAAAATAGCAGTCGTACCAGATCCATCGGCGCGATGCACTACGGTAATTGGCAAGTCAGGCATTTTCATGCCTGGGTTGTTCAAGACAACTCGTCTGTCATTCCAGTTAGTGATAGTGCCCTGGAAAATATCTGACAAGGTATCTGGTGAAAGTTTGAGTTCGTAAGCCTTTACGCCCTCTACGTTAATTACGGGCACTACACCGCCAATAATCGCTGGAAATTGAACTAGACCATCTTTTTCTAGATCTTCAAATTTCACTGGATTATCAGTTGCACCAAAATCCACTGTTTTAGCTTTAATTTGCTTGATACCACCAGAGGATCCGATGGATTGATAGTTCAGGTTATTGCCTGTCTTCGCTTTATAAGCCTCAGCCCATTTAGCATAAATTGGGTATGGGAAAGTTGCGCCTGCGCCAGTCATATCTAATGCAAAAGCAGCTGGAGCAATTGAAATCGCGCTGATCACAAGCGCTGTTTTCAAAAAAGATTTCATATGGATCTGTCCTCAGATAAATACCGCAACATTGCGATAACTGAACAATACGGGCTCTCTATGACGCTTTTATGACAGTCGCTTAAAAACCAATACTTACCAATAAAAACAATGGCTTATGAAGTGGGTATTAGGGCAGCAATACTTTTAGCAGCGCGCATAGCAACTTCGCCATCTTGAGCCTCAACCATCACTCGCAAGAGGGGCTCCGTCCCAGATGCCCGAATTAATACCCTACCCTTACCCTCTAGGTCTTTCTCAACCTGCTTTATCTGAGTTTGAAGGGCTTCGTCTGATTTCCAGTTGTAAGCAACCTTAAAGCGAATATTGAGCAATACCTGCGGAAAGATCTGGACAGTGTCGAGTAGCTGCGCCAGACTCTGTTTGTTGTGGCTCATCGCCGCCAAAACCTGCAGCGCAGCGATGGTGCCATCACCAGTCGAATGCTGATCTAAGCAAAGTAGATGACCAGAACCTTCGCCACCTAATATCCAGCCTCTTTGCTTAAGTAATTCTAGGACATAGCGGTCGCCGACATTAGCACGCTCAAATTCAATACCCAGGTCTTTAATGGCATTTTCTATGGCCAAGTTGGTCATCAAGGTGCCCACAACACCCCCTAAAGCCTGCCCTCTGGCAATACGATCTTTAGTGAGGACGTAAAGTAATTCATCACCGTTGAAAAGTTGCCCAGTAGCATCGACCATTTGCAGGCGGTCTGCATCACCGTCCAGAGCAATACCCAGATCGGCACCCACTTCTTTGACCTTGGCAACTAAAGCCGCTGGCGCAGTAGCGCCACACCCATCGTTAATATTGCGCCCGTTCGGGCTCACCCCGATAGAAATTACCTCAGCCCCCAACTCATGAAATACATGTGGGGCGGTGTGATAAGCAGCGCCGTTGGCGCAGTCAACAACCAATTTCATTCCCTTGAGATTTAACTCGCCCGGAAAGCTAGACTTACAAAACTCAATATAACGCCCTGCTGCATCGTCAAGACGAAAGGCCTTGCCTAATTCTTCAGAGCTAACGCATCCCATCGGCAGCGCTAATTCAGCTTCAATCGCTAACTCAAAGTCGTCCGAGAGTTTGTCGCCCTTCGCAGAAAAGAACTTGATACCGTTATCTTGATATGGGTTGTGAGATGCAGAAATCACTAGACCTGCAGAGAGCCGTAAAGCCTTAGTGAGGTAAGCAACGCCCGGAGTCGGAATAGGGCCACAAAGCATGACATCAACACCAGCCGCTGCAAAACCCGCCTCCAAGGAGGCCTCCAACAAATAGCCTGATACCCGCGTGTCTTTACCAATCAAAATCTTACAGCGCTCTCCTGGTTTGGCAGCACGGGTTAATACTTTGCCAGCAGCATACCCAAGGCGCGTCATAAATTCAGGAACAATCGGAAATTGCCCTACTTCACCGCGAATGCCATCTGTACCAAAGTATTGTTTTTTCATGGAGTTAATTATAAAACTTACTGACATCAAAGTTCGCAGATGCGTCAGCCCTAGTCTTGAACCGCCTCCCAGAGCTTGAGTGCATCTACTGTCTCCTGTACATCGTGCACTCGGATAATGCGGGCACCTCGATCTGCCGCAAGAATGGCCGCAGCAATGCTAGGGGCAACTCTTTCGCTTGTGTCGCGACCCGTCAACTTACCCAACATTGACTTCCGAGAAATCCCTGCTAAAACGGAATAAGTTAATTGCGAGAATTGCTCAAAGTGAGCAAGCATCTGTAGATTATGCTCAAGGCTCTTACCAAATCCAAAGCCCGGATCAATAACAATGCTGTTAGGGGCTACGCCTTTTTCTACCAAGTAGGCTGCACGTTGATTCAGAAATGACTTCACATCAGCGATGACGTCTTGATAATGCGGATCAAATTGCATTGTTTGTGGGTCACGCTGCATATGCATCAAAATAACACCGCATGGTTGGCCAGCCCTGTTTTCTAAAATGGCATCCACAGCACCCTCTTGTCTTAGGGCCCAAACATCATTTACGCAGTCAACGCCGAGCTTTAGGGCTTGGCGCATTGTTTCTGCTTTGTAGGTATCAATCGACAGTGCAACACCACAATTTTTTAGCGCCTCAATTACCGGCAAGACACGGTCCAATTCTTCCTGCAAGGAAACGGGCTCAGCACCTGGTCGAGTAGACTCACCGCCGATATCAATGATGTCTGCCCCGCTAGCAATCATGCGCTCCGCTTGGGCTATCGCGTCAGTCGCGCTACGAAACTGACCGCCATCCGAGAATGAATCGGGAGTAGCGTTCAAGATACCCATGACTAAGGGTCGCCTACGCTTGCTAAAGTCAAAAAGAAAATGCCCGCAACGCCATGTTGCGGGCAAAGTTTTATGCATCATCTACTAAGTGAGTTTGCTTATCAAAAACTAAGCAGTTGCTGGCGTACTACCAGCTGCAGGTCCTGGTGTACCTGCAGAGTTTCCAAAGGTAGTAGCGGGCGGTAGCTTCGGAGTACGTGGTGGACGGCCTTCCATGATGTCTGTAATCTGCTCAGCATCAATAGTCTCCATCTCTAGCAAAGCGGCAACCATAGCTTCAACCTTGTCACGGTTTTGCTCCAGAATAGATCTGGCCAAAGCGTACTGACTATCAACTAATGCTCGTATTTCTGCATCTACTTTTTGTTGAGTCAACTCAGAAACAGTCTTTGAGCTTTGACGACCGAACATACTCTCAGATTCTGTATCAACATAGACCATTGTGCCCAAGCTATCGCTCATACCGTAACGAGTCACCATATCCCGCGCCATTTTGGTGGCACGTTCAAAGTCATTAGAGGCGCCCGTACTCATGGAGTTCAAAAATACTTCTTCTGCTGCGCGACCACCAAATAGAATCGCCAACTCTTCCATCATGCGGTCTTTGTATAGGTTCACTCGATCAAACTCAGGCAACTGCCAAGTCACACCCAGAGCCATGCCACGGGGCATGATAGTAACCTTATGGACAGGGTCAGCCTTTGGCAATGACTTAGCCACCACTGCATGCCCGGACTCGTGATAAGCCGTATTGCGACGCTCTTCCTCGCGCATGACTGCAGACTTACGCTCAGGACCCATGTAGATCTTATCTTTAGCGTCCTCAAAGTCCTTCATGTCTACCGCGCGTTTATTACGACGGGCTGCAAACAATGCAGATTCATTTACCAAGTTCGCCAAATCCGCCCCTGAAAATCCAGGTGTACCACGCGCTAATACAGCAGCGTTCACGTCTGGATCAATGGGAACTTTACGCATATGCACTTGCAAAATTTGTTCACGGCCACGAATATCTGGCAAGCCGACATGGACCTGGCGATCGAAACGTCCTGGACGTAACAAGGCGCGATCCAATACATCAGAGCGGTTCGTTGCAGCAACAACGATGACGCCGCTATTGCTTTCAAAGCCATCCATCTCCACCAACATCTGATTCAATGTTTGCTCACGCTCATCGTTACCGCCACCCATACCGGCACCACGATGACGACCCACAGCATCAATCTCATCAATAAAGATGATGCAAGGAGAATTCTTCTTAGCGTTCTCAAACATGTCACGCACGCGAGATGCGCCAACGCCCACGAACATTTCAACAAAGTCAGAACCTGAGATAGCAAAGAAAGGGACTTTTGCTTCACCAGCAATAGCGCGCGCTATTAAAGTCTTACCTGTACCAGGAGGGCCAACGAGCAAAATGCCGTGTGGAATACGACCACCCAGCTTCTGAAATTTCTGAGGATCCTTGAGGAAGTCCACAATCTCGAAGACTTCTTCCTTGGCTTCATCGCAACCTGCCACATCCGCAAAAGTCACGGTGTTACTGTTTTCGTCGATCAAGCGCGCCTTGGATTTACCAAACGAGAATGCACCACCCTTACCACCACCCTGCATTTGACGCATCATGAAAAACCAAAAACCAATGATCAATAAAGTAGGTCCAAGGTAATACAAAGCAGAAACCAATAAATTAGGTTCGTCATCAGCTTTGCCGGTAACTTGCACGCCGTACTTCATCAGATCGCCAACCATCCAAATGTCGCCTGGCGTAATGATCGAATACTTGCTGCCGTCGTTCGGAGTCACTTGCAAGGTACGCCCTTGCACGTCAACGCGCCTGACTTTGCCAGCCTTAGCATCGTCCATAAATTGGGAATACGTGACCTGATTCTGTTCCCTAGGCTTGTCGAACTGTTTAAAAACAGTAAACAAGACTAAGCCCACAATGAGCCACACACCGATTTTTTGCAACATATTGCTATTCAAAAGGAGACCTTTGCCGGATTAATCCGGGAGTTAAAGCGGATTGCTATATATAAGTATTTGATTCTACTACCAGGCTTTTTCAAGTGCTAGACGGGGTTTTATTTAATAATCCCCTATAAGTAAGGGGTTATTTAGGCGGCTTGAGGTTTCTACCTAAGAGAAAGATCTCCGATGAGCGCGCTCTGGATGCCTTGGGCTTTCGGGAAGCAACCGTTTTAAAGACTTTTTTGAACGATTCGACGATTTGACTATAGCCACTACCGTTAAAGCACTTGATGAGCAAAGCCCCCTCCGGCTTGAGATGCACAAGAGAAAAGTCCAAGGCAATTTCAGCTAAGAAGGCCATTCGCGCCGCATCGGCCACACCTACTCCCGAAAGGTTAGGCGCCATATCTGATAGTACTAAATCTACTTTTCCACCAGAATTAGCTGGTAACAGCGCCTCTAGCGCCTGAAGGCCCTCATCCTCACGAAAGTCACCCTGAATAAAGCTAACGTCTGCAATCTCCTCCATGGGAAGAATATCAATCGCAATAATGGTGCCGTCAGGCTTACCAGACTCAATTTGGGGATTATTTTTTCCTAGCTCTGTCAGGCGATTACGCGCGTACTGTGACCAGCTTCCTGGAGCACTACCCAGGTCCACTACGGTCATCCCCGCCTTAATGAGGTGATCTTGCTCATCAATCTCACTGAGCTTATAGACTGCTCGAGCACGATAGCCCTCTTTCTGGGCCATCTTGACGTAAGGATCTTGCAGGTGATCCTGTAACCAACTTTTATTAAATTTATTCTTTGCCACAAGGTACTCACTTTCGGGGTCTATTTTCCTTCTTTATCGCTACGAAGGCAAAAGGAATCGACCGTAAACCACTAAATTACTAATTTATATATGTCTATTTGGGGGCATAAGCCCTGTTTTACAAGTCTGAATGCTCTATCATCGACCCCATGACCGCACTTACCATTACCCCCGCACAACGAAAATCACTCAAAACACAAGCTCATGACCTCAGTCCTGTTGTCATGATCGGTGGCGATGGCCTTACTCCAGCAGTAATTAAAGAGGCAAAGCTCGCCATTGCCCATCATGGCTTAATCAAAATTCGTGTTTTTGGTGATGAACGTGAAGCCCGCATTGCCATGTACGAAGAGCTCTGTGACAAACTCGATGCCGCTCCAGTGCAGCATATTGGCAAACTTCTGGTCATCTGGAAACCAAAAGCAGAAATTGATACTGCATTACTAAATTTGGACAGATCATACAAGCAGACCAAAAAATCCTTACAAGCACCTCGCACCAAACGACAGGGTGTTCGCACCTCATCCAAAGAGGGTATTCGGACTAGCACTTCCGAAAGGTCTGATAGACGTTCTGCCGCTAGCAAATCACCCTTTACAAGAGCTGCAGCAGTCAAGACGGCAAGCGCTTCAACTGCAGCCCCCAAGAAGCGAGTGTTACGTGCAGATGCTGCTGAATCTAAAATCGGCTGGTCATCACCTGGCTACCGTAAAGCAGCGCCTGCAGCAGCGCCGATTAAAAAGCGCAAAGCACGCATGAGCAGCACCAAGAAAAAATCACTGGGCTCTTAAGGGCGAATTGCCTCAACCCACGATCAACGCCGCTAGTCGGCGTTTTTTAATGCCTAAGATCCAGCGTGGCTTGTACTTGAGGCAGTCGTGCGGGTCAATTTCCATACTAGAAAAATACCCAACATACTCTGCAGCATAAACAGAACACTCGAGGCACCATGCAGCCTTCCAAACAAGGTGGCCGATGGAGAAAGCATCACGGGCATCCCTTGCGCTAGCGCGTTATCTCTGAGGGTGTTCATCCAAGGGATAAATATAAAAGCTGCGCCAATAGAACAAAACAACATCACTAATAACAGCCAACGAATAAGTCTGAATTGATGAAGGCCACGATTTACTAATAAATTGGCTAACACCATCAGGCCAATGCAGACGGTGACGCTAAGATAAGCTTCGATCTTAAAAATACTACCGGCAACCATGCCGGCAACTTGACGATCGGTCATCGTATTAAAAATGGCTGGTGCCACAAGATAGCCTACCGTGATAAGGCTGCCTACCCATAATCCTGCGATCAGAGTAAAAAGTCGCTGAGCGCTTAAGTGATGCGGTCTATCCAAGGCAGTCATACAAGCTCTTTAAACGTAGCGCACAGCCAATATCTCGACTTGACGATTGCCTGCCGGCGCCTGAACCGCTACAACATCACCCTCTTCTTTGCTAATTAAAGCGCGCGCAATCGGAGAGCTGATAGAGATTTTATTAAAGGCAATATCAGCCTCGTCATCGCCTACGATTTGATAGGTGAATTTCGTGCCATCTTCTAAGTCTTCAAGATCGACAGTGGCGCCAAAGACGATACGGCCATTAACATCTAAAGAGGCTGGATCAATTACCTGGGCAGCAGAGAGCTTTCCTTCAAGCTCCTGAATACGTCCCTCAACAAATCCTTGCTTTTCTTTAGCGGCATCGTACTCAGCGTTCTCAGAAAGATCGCCCTGCGCACGCGCTTCAGAGATAGCAATAATCACTGCTGGACGTTCAACATGCTTTAAGCGCTGCAACTCTTCTTTGAGAAGTTCTGCGCCGTGTTTAGTAATAGGGATGGAGTTCATGTTTCTAGTCTAACTTAAATGAGAAAGCGTTTTGTGCAGCGTTTGCAGGGCATACACTTCTAAAGACTCTTTGCTACCGTTTTGAGATGCTAACAACCCATCCATTACAGCGCGAGCTGCACTAATAGTGGTGTAGTAAGTCACATTATTCGCTTGAGCAGTGGTTCTAATGGAGCGTGAATCCGCAATTGCAGTACGTGTTTCATCTACTGTTGTAAAAACCAATGAGATTTCACCATTTTTGATCAAGTCCACAATATGGGGGCGACCATCCTTTACTTTGTTCACCACGCGCACCGGTAAACCAGCAGCCTCAATTGCAGCAGCGGTGCCCTTCGTAGCTACCATCGGGAATCCCAATTGATGTAACAGCTTAGCAACTTCAACCGCTTTAGGCTTATCGCTATCCTTTACTGTCAGCACCACTGTTCCGCTCTTGGGTAACTTAATTCCTGCACCGAGTTGCGACTTAAATAGCGCCTCACCAAAGGTTTTACCAACGCCCATCACTTCACCTGTAGAGCGCATCTCAGGCCCCAGAATCGGATCAATACCAGGGAACTTATTAAACGGAAATACCGCTTCCTTGACAGAGAAGTAAGGTGGCTTGACCTCTTCCTTAATACCTTGCTGGTCCAGAGTCTGGCCAACCATACAACGCGCCGCTATTTTGGCTAGCTGTAAACCGGTTACCTTAGATACAAATGGCACAGTTCGAGAGGCGCGGGGATTGACTTCAAGTACATAGATGACATCTTTGCCGCCTACATTCTGAATCGCAAACTGTACGTTCATCAGACCAATGACATTAAGGCCTTTTGCCATCGCCGCAGTTTGACGCTTAATCTCTGCAACCGTTTCATCTGATAAAGAATAGGGTGGCAAGGAACATGCTGAATCACCAGAGTGCACACCAGCCTGCTCTATATGCTCCATCACGCCACCAATAAAGACGCGTTGACCGTCACTAATGCAGTCAACATCGCACTCAATCGCATCATTTAAAAAGCGATCTAAAAGCACTGGAGAATCGTGAGAGACTTTGACTGCCTCACGCATATAACGCTCGAGGTCTCTTCCATCATGCACGATTTCCATTGCACGGCCGCCTAGTACATAGGACGGACGAACAACTAATGGATAACCAATTTCCTCAGCAAGCTTAAGCGCCTCATCCTCAGCGCGAGCGGTTCGATTTGGTGGCTGGCGCAAGTTCAACTCATGCAACAGCTTTTGAAAACGCTCACGGTCCTCAGCAGCATCAATCATATCTGGAGAGGTACCAATAATCGGCACACCATTAGCCTCGAGATCAAGAGCAAGCTTCAAAGGCGTTTGACCACCATACTGCACGATCACACCTTTGGGCTTTTCAATAGCAACAATCTCTAGTACATCTTCCAAAGTCAGGGGCTCAAAGTAGAGACGATCCGAGGTATCGTAATCAGTAGAAACTGTTTCTGGATTGCAGTTGACCATGATCGTTTCGTAACCATCATCGCGCAGTGCTAGCGCCGCGTGAACACAGCAATAATCAAACTCAATACCCTGCCCGATTCGATTAGGTCCACCACCCAAAACCATAATCTTATCTTTGCTGGATGGCTGGGATTCACACTCGCCATGCTCAGCTTCATAAGTTGAATATAAATAAGCAGTATTGGTTGAGAATTCTGCAGCACAGGTATCAACCCGCTTATAAATCGGCACCACCTTTAAGCGGTGTCGCGCTGCCCGAACCGATGAGGCGTCGACTCCTAACAATTTGCCTAGGCGACGATCAGAGAATCCTTTTTGCTTGATGAAGCGCAGCTCTAAAGCGGATAAGCTATCGATCTTACGAAGCTTAAGCTCTGCCTCCATCGTGATCAGCTCTTCAATTTGCTCTAAGAACCAAGGATCTACTTTCGTCTCAGCGTAAATTTCGTCTAGGCCCATACCCATACGGAAAGCATCTGCTAAGTACCATATGCGGTCCGGACCTGGTTCTCCGATTTCTCGAATAATATCGTCTAGGTCAGTTGAAAACTCATCCAAACCATCCACACCCACTTCTAAACCACGCAAGGCTTTTTGGAAGGACTCTTGGAAGGTACGGCCGATCGCCATCACCTCGCCAACAGATTTCATCTGCGTTGTAAGACGAGAGTCCGCTTGCGGGAATTTTTCAAATGCAAAGCGAGGAATCTTTGTAACAACATAGTCAATGGATGGCTCAAAAGAAGCGGGAGTTGCACCGCCAGTAATGTCGTTCTTGAGCTCGTCCAAGGTATAACCCACCGCCAGCTTAGCGGCAATCTTCGCAATCGGAAAACCTGTTGCCTTAGACGCTAAAGCAGATGAACGGGATACCCGCGGATTCATCTCAATGACGATCATGCGTCCATCTTCTGGGTTTATAGAAAACTGTACGTTAGAGCCCCCGGTATCCACCCCTATTTCGCGCAACACAGCAATTGAGGCGTTACGCAAAATTTGATACTCTTTATCCGTCAAGGTCTGTGCTGGCGCAACGGTAATGGAATCACCGGTATGCACACCCATTGGATCTAAGTTCTCAATAGAGCAAACGATGATGCAGTTATCGGCACGGTCGCGCACGACTTCCATTTCGAATTCTTTCCATCCCAATAGCGACTCTTCAATTAAGAGCTCACCTGTTGGAGATAAATCTAAGCCACGCTTACAAATCTCTTCGAACTCTTCGCGATTGTAGGCAATGCCACCACCAGATCCACCCATCGTAAATGAAGGACGAATCACCACTGGGAAACCTAAACTATCAGTCTCTTTCTGAATGCGTTGCTGCACTTCGTGCGCCTCATCCATTGAATGGGCAATCCCAGACTTAGCAGACCCTAGACCAATTTTGGTCATCGCATCTTTAAATTTCTGACGATCTTCCGCCTTATCAATTGCCTCTGGTGAAGCACCAATTAACTCACAGCCATATTTCTCAAGAATGCCATGGCGATGCAAGTCCAGTGCGCAGTTCAGAGCAGTTTGCCCACCCATTGTTGGCAAAATTGCATCTGGTTTTTCAGCAGCAATGATGCGCTCAACCACTTCCCAGGTAATGGGTTCGATGTAGGTAACATCCGCCATTTCCGGATCGGTCATGATGGTTGCAGGATTGCTATTTACCAGAATGACTTTGTAACCCTCATCACGCAATGCTTTGCAAGCTTGCGCACCTGAATAGTCAAACTCACAAGCCTGACCAATCACAATCGGACCGGCACCAATAATTAAGATGCTTTTAATATCGCTACGCTTAGGCATTATTTGCCCCCTTTATTACTAACTTGCACGCTATTCATTAGCTCCACAAAACGATCAAACAAATAGGCAATATCGTGAGGCCCAGGCGATGCTTCTGGATGACCCTGAAAACACAAAGCTGGCTTATCTTTCCAAGCGAGGCCTTGTAATGACCCATCAAATAAAGAAACGTGCGTAACCCGAATATTGTCTGGCAAAGAATGGGCATCTACAGCGAAGCCATGGTTTTGAGAAGTGATGGCAACGCGCCCCGTATCGAGATCTTTCACTGGATGGTTGGCGCCGTGGTGGCCAAATTTCATCTTCAGCGTTTTAGCGCCAGCGGCCAAGCCCATAATTTGGTGGCCCAAGCAGATACCGAAAGTTGGAATGCCTCTTTCAATGATTTCTTTTGCAGCAGCAATAGCGTAATCACATGGGCCGGGATCGCCAGGGCCATTGGAGAAGAAAACGCCGTCAGGGTTCATTGCCAATACCTCTGCCGCGCTAGTTTGCGCAGGTACCACGGTAAGTTCACAACCACGCTCGGTCAGCATACGCAAAATATTGCGCTTCACACCAAAGTCGTAAGCAACTACCTTTTTAATCGGCTTGCTTTGATCCAAGTTGCCAAAGGCAGGCTTGTCATCAGGACCATGCAAATTCCACTCTGCTTCACGCCACTGATACGGCTTTTTGGTACTAACCACTTTAGCCAAATCTAATCCAGACATCCCTGGAAACGCTTTTGCTAATGCAAGCGCCTTTGTGCTGAGTGCTTGCATGTCATCGCCCATGTTGCCGGCAACAATAGCGCCTGACTGGGCCCCTTTGTCACGCAGAATTCTGGTGAGTTTACGGGTGTCAATGCCGGAGATGCCGACAACACCTGCTTTAGCGAGATAAACATCCAAACTTTCCTCAGAGCGAAAATTCGAGACACGCTTAGAGAGGTCCTTGATAACTAAACCCGCTGCATGAATGTGATCTGATTCGGCATCCTGACCATTAACACCAACATTCCCGATATGGGGATAGGTCAATGTAACGATTTGCTGTGCATAGCTAGGATCGGTAATGATCTCTTGATAGCCTGTCAAAGCAGTATTGAATACCACTTCGCCAGTCGTTTCGCCAGGGGCGCCGATACTGAGACCAGGAAATAAGGAGCCATCGGCTAAAGCCAATACGGCGGGGGGAAAAGAAGGAAGCAAGGGTGACAAACCATCTCCAGTCCCTGCTCCATCCGACGCTCAACACCCCAAAAAGACCAACCCAGGACTGTTTGTGCGGGAGGTGAGTGTCTTTAAGCGCTAGGGTAAATTATTAAGTTTTGAACCTAACAATGATACCAGTTTTACACCCCAAACCCCTAAATTCCCACTCTACAATGCCATTAAAGGCTAAGTTTGGGGCCTTTGCTCAATGATGCTTCTAATTTGAGCTAAGACAGTTTGGTCTTCCATGGTGCTGATGTCTCCTGGATCGCGACCTTCTGCTACAGCCTGAAGTGCTCTGCGCACAATCTTCCCTGAACGGGTCTTTGGCAAAGCAGTCACGATATAAACGCGGCCAGGACGAGCAATAGCGCCCAAAGTGCTGTCAACCGTCTTCATGCACTCAGCTTCCAGGGTGGCAGTATTAGAGGCATCCTTTGGAATAACAAAAGCAATTGCTGCCTGCCCTTTCAGTTTATCCTCAATACCAACAACCGCCACCTCTGAAACATTAGCGTGCCCAGAGATACTCTCTTCAATCTCACGAGTGCCTAAACGATGGCCGGCGACGTTAATGACGTCATCCGTACGGCCTAAGATGAAAAAGTAACCATCATCGTCTTTGATACCCCAGTCAAAGGTGGAATAAACAGTCTTACCGGGGATGGTCTTCCAATAAGTACTTATAAAGCGCTTGTCATCACCCCACACTGTCTGCATACATCCAGGGGGTAAGGGACCCTCAATCACAATGACCCCCTTCTTATTCGGGCCCAACTCCTCAGTACTCGCATCATCTAACAGTTTCATATTGAAGCCAAAAGAGGGAAGGCCTGGTGATCCGAACTTATGTGGCATGACCTCTACACCTCGCTGGATGGCCAGAGTGGGCCAACCCGTTTCGGTCTGCCAGTAGTTATCCACGATGGGTTTATTAATGGCTCCATGAATCCAGGTTGCCGTAGGCTCGTCTAAAGGCTCTCCAGCCAAGAACAGAGCCCGCAAACTCGAGAGGTCGTATTTGGTCAAAAATGCAGGGTCTTGCTTCTTCAGAACTCGCGCTGCTGTCGGCGCAGAGAACATCACCGACACCTTGTACTTTTCTACTAACTCCCACCAGATTCCAGCATCAGGACGTAAAGGCGTACCTTCATACATGATGGTAGCCATACCGTGAATTAGTGGCCCATAAATAATGTAACCATGGCCGACGACCCAGCCAATATCCGAAGTACAAAAGAAAGTTTCGCCTGGTTTAGCGCAGAAAATATGATCCATACTTGAAGCAAGCGCTACTGCATATCCGCCAGTGTCGCGCTGAACACCCTTAGGCTTACCAGTGGTACCAGAGGTATACAAAATATAACTCGTATGCGTTGCATCAACCCACTCAATGGGTACCAAATCATGAAAGTGCTTTTGACGCTCAGTCGCATAATCTAAATCACGACCAGCTACTGTGGTGAACTCAATCAGGCCGCGATTCACAATCAACACTTTTTCAGGCTTGCAGGTAGCCAAGTTGATCGCTTCATCTAGCAGGGGCTTATAAGGAACCGCCTTGCCGCCTCGCGCGCCCGCCTCAGTTGTCACAATCATTTTAGGTTGGGCATCATCAATACGTGAGGCCAAACTATGAGAGGCGAAACCCCCGAAAACTACTGAATGAATGGCGCCAATTCTGACGCAAGCCAACATTGCAAAACACGCTTCTGCAACCATAGGCATATAAATCAAAACGCGATCGCCCTTCTTTACGCCATTAGCCTGGTAGATGGCGGCCATACGATTCACTTCCTCGTAAAGCTCTTTAAATGTGTAAGTCTTTTCTTGATTGGTTTCGGTAGAGACCGCAACTAAGGCGATTTGATCAGCGCGATCCGCCAAATGGCGATCTACAGCATTAAAACAAATATTGGTTAGCCCGCCTTCAAACCATTTTGCAAACGGTGGGTTTGAATAATCCAGAACTTGTTTAAAAGGCTTTTCCCAATGAATGCGTTTTGCCTGCTCCCCCCAAAAACTATCTGGGTCTTGAATGGAGCGTTCGTGTTCTGATTTGTAGGACATGCTTCACCTTCTAAAATATGACTTAAGTTACTGAAATATCACTGAATTTTGCTGGCTCCCTTACTGCTAGCAGTCTTTGCCGCAGGAATAGAAGTAGCTGAAGTACTATTTTTCGCAGATTTTGCAAGACCTGTCGATACGGACTTATGCTGAGTTGCAGCATTTTTAGGAGGGGAATTACCCTTAGTTGCGCTATTTTTTGCTTGCGCCGCAGCACATTTCGCTCCCTTTGCGCACTTCTTAGCAGTCGGAGGGGCCGACTTATCCAAATTCAAACTGGCATTTTCAGCCATAGCCACTGATATATCCCCATCCCGATGACTACCCTTGGGCACAAGAACAATGGATCCCGATCGAATGCGCATCCCCTTGGGGATATTGTTGACCTCTCTTAGAGTGTCGACATCCACACCCAAAGTTTTAGCAGCCTGATCAATCCCTTCGGTCTTGGTGACCTTTACTGCGGACCAAGATGACAGAGGTTTTGTATATCGCTTGAGATTTTCCTGAAAGATTTCTGCGTGCCCGAAAGGCAGCAAAATTTGCTGATTTGCATTACTCAGAATTACTGGCTTATTAAAAGACGGATTAAGACTTTGAAATTCCTCAGCAGGAATCTCAGCCAACTGAATAGCCAGCGCAACATCAATATCCCTTCCCACATCTAAAGCAACAAAATAAGGATGGTTTTCAAGATCAGGTAAAACTATGCCATACGCCTGAGGATCTAAAACGATCTGGCGATACGCCATTAGCTTGGGCACATAGTTGCGCGTTTCGTTCGGCATTTTTAAGCTCAAATAATCCGTTGGCAAACCCGCCGCGATATTACGCTTTTGAGCTTTGGCAACATTACCCGCACCCCAGTTATAGGCTGCCAAGGCTAGCTCCCAACTACCAAACTGTTTGTACAGCCGCTGCAAATAATCTAAAGCAGCATCCGTCGACTGCAGTACATCTCGACGTTCATCCCTAAAAAGATTTTGCGTTAACTGAAAATCTTTGCCAGTGGCGGGCATAAATTGCCATAGACCCATTGCCTTGGCACTTGATTTAGCATGGGTAACAAAAGCACTTTCCACAAAGGGCAGTAAAGCAATCTCGGTAGGCATATTGCGTGCATTCACTTCTTGCACAATATAAAAAAGATAACGAGAGGAACGGGTCATCGAGCGATTGACGTAATCGGGGCGTGCGGCCAGCCAACGGACTTGCTCAATCTCTAGCGGCGTATTCATTGGCTCCATCTCAAAGCCATCCCGAATCCGAATCCATAAGTTACTTGAAGGCGCGTATAAATCGCTAACAGACTGATTCTTTAAGTTCACTCGCTTAGCTTTAGCAGCGCGCGGATCAGCTCGGGTAGAAGTGTCAGATGACCAATCCCCAGTACTAGCGCAGCCAGATAGCAATGCGATTAGCAATACTGCAGCAGATCGCCACAACATCAAAATCGATCCTTCCAAGCTCGAATCACTGCTAAAACGTGAGCTGGTGATGGCAAAGATTTTTCTCCCGAGATGCGTAACGCAGAGTCTATGACCTCCGCTTGATCACAGCGCATGAATGGATTAACTTGCAACTCTTGTCCAATCGTCGTTGGCAAGGTGGGTAGCTGTTGCTCACGAAGTTTGCTCGCAGTGTCAGCCCAGTTGATCAGGTTGGCATTGTTAGGCTCTACAGCTAAGGCAAAACGAATATTGAACAAGGTGTATTCATGGGTGCAGTACACCAAAGTATTTTTTGGCAAGACGCTAAACTTTGCTAAAGATTGACTCATTTGTGTGGGCGTACCTTCAAACAGTCGGCCGCAACCTGAGGCAAATAAGGTGTCGCCGCAAAACAGCATGGGCTCTTCTAAATTAGCCTGCATGTTCGCAAAGTAAGCGATATGGGTCAAAGTATGACCTGGCACCTCAAAAACCTTAAAGTGGATGCTGGGAGCTGTGATGCTTAATTGGTCACCCTCCATCATGGCCTGAGTGCGACCGGGAATATCAATATGCGCCGGTCCGTATACCGGAATATGGGAGCCTAAGGCATCCAGTAAGGCTAATATGCCTCCGGTGTGGTCCGCATGGTGGTGGGTAATTAAGATGCCCGTCAAGGTCAGCTTGTGGTCGGACAAATACTGCAACACCGGGGTGGCATCGCCTGGATCCACAATCAGTGCAGACTGGCCGTCATGGATGCACCAGAGGTAATTGTCATCAAAAGCCGGTATCGGCCAAACCTGCATTAAAGTATTCTTCACCATACGACCATGATACCAACCCCACAAACCCCCTATCAGAAGCCTGCACCACCCTGGAGTTCATGGGAAAAGTGGCTACAGTCTCCGCCCGGCAGATATGTGCTTGCTTGGGAGCAGGCGTGCGTTGATCGCATTGTGGCTGATGTCTTTGGATTTCATGCGGTACAGATCGGCTTACCCCAAATGAATACCTTGGCAGAGAACCGAATGCCGCTCCAAGCTTTTCTACTTGATGCAAAAGACGGTCAACAGCAGATCGATGGCTTTCATGGCCACCAAATCGAAGGGAGCGCCAATGAACTTCCCTTCGCCTCTGAAAGCATTGATTTATTAGTATTACCCCATGCACTAGAGTTTGCAGTCGATCCCCATCAAATCTTGCGTGAGGCAGAGCGCGTCTTGCGTCCAGAAGGTCGATTGCTTATTTCTGGATTTAATCCAGCCAGCCTTTGGGGCGCACGCCAGTATCTTAGCCGCTTAGTTGGCTCACCCTACCTGCCCCGAGATGGGCAATTTATTAGCCTGATTCGAATTAAAGACTGGTTACAGTTGCTCAACTTTTCGCTGGATCGAGGCCATTTTGGGTGCTACAAGTTCCCGCTCAGTAGTGAGCCTGGCATGGCTAGAATGGATTTTTTAGAGCCCATGGGTAACCGATGGTGGCCTATTTTTGGTGCCGTGTTTCTGGTTTCTGCCATTAAGCGCCAACCTGGAATCAGGCTGATTGGTCGCGTCCAGAACAAACGTATTCCGGTGCTCGGGCAACTCAGTCCAGTATCAGAGACCCGCCAAAACCTCAAAACCCCTAAGACCAAGTGACAGAACGCTATGCCCAATTCCTCTAACTTTCCCCATATCGTGATTTACACCGATGGCGCCTGCAAAGGCAATCCTGGGCCTGGTGGCTGGGGGGCAGTTTTGCGCTCTGGCGACCATGAAAAGCACATTCACGGCGGCACAAAGCACACCACCAACAATCGTATGGAGATTAGCGCTGTGATTCATGCGCTCAAAGCCCTCAAACAGAGAAGCTCCGTAGAGCTCTGGACCGACTCCCAGTATGTGCAAAAAGGAGTTACAGAATGGCTTGAAGGATGGAAAAAAAGGGGTTGGAAGACTGCTAGTAAGGCTCCCGTTAAAAACGGTGATTTATGGCAAGAATTAGATGCCCTACTGCCGGATCACGAGATTTCTTGGCACTGGGTACGCGGTCATGATGGCCACCCTGGAAATGAGCTCGCAGATCTACTAGCAAACCGGGGTGTAGAGGAATTTCTCGTTTGATTGAATCAAGCCTTGTCGAACTCACATTTTGCTAGCTTGTGAGAGAATAGTTGAGCTGTATTGAGGCGAAGAATTGCCTA
Organism: Polynucleobacter sp. TUM22923; assembly: GCF_030295705.1. NCBI lineage: Bacteria > Pseudomonadati > Pseudomonadota > Betaproteobacteria > Burkholderiales > Burkholderiaceae > Polynucleobacter > Polynucleobacter sp. TUM22923. The sequence goes on along the minus strand of NZ_AP027274.1, from coordinate 673,519 downwards.
TCAAACCCATATAAAACATAGAAAAGCGCCGAGACCGTGTCAAAAATTGAATCCACACTCGACAAGGCTGTAGCCAAGATCCCCGCCCTCAGAGATAAACTCAAAGCCCGCCTTTGCAAGCTCTGGCAAAAAGCCTCACCCACCATTTCTCCCTGGCTCTCAAAAGTGAGCAATATTGACTACGCAACAGCCAAAGCATTTACGCTCAAGTACAAGTGGAGAATCTTCTTTCTAGTCATTATTTTGTATGCTGGTTCAAAAACATACAACTATTTCTTCCCAGCATCTACAAAAGTAGGCGGCCCGGTTACTGTTACTACGATGGTGGTAGATAAAAAAGATATCCCACTCATCATTGAGGCCACTGGCACGATTGTTTCTAACAGCATTGTTGATATTCGTCCGATGGTGACAAATACCGTCAGCAAAATCCATATAAAAGATGGAGAGGAAGTGAAGCAGGGTCAACTCTTATTCACCCTAGATGATCGTAACAATAAAGCAAACTTTGACAGGCTAAGCGCTTTGGCAGATGACGCCCAAAGCCAGTATTTGCGTGCCAAAGAATTGGTTGCCAAAAACTTTATTTCAAAGGCGGGTCTTGAAACCTCTTTTGCCAACGCTAAGGCGGCACAATCTGCCGCTCGCTCTGCCCAAGTTCAACTCTCTTTCGATTCCATACGATCACCGATTAATGGGCGTGCAGGCATCATCAATGTGTTTCCCGGTTCATTGGTGCAGGCTAGCAACGTAGTTACTACGGCCACTAGCTCAACCGCTACCTCTAGTGTGGGCTCGATGGTCACCATCACCCAATTGAATCCTATTAATGTGCAGTTTGTGATTCCAGAAAAAGATATCCCGGTGTTATTGGAGAATCAATTAGATGGTGAGCCCCTAACAGTAAAAGTGACGGTGGGCGAAGGCAGTAAAAGAGTATTTGAAGGAAAGGTGTTGGTTATCGATAATCAAGTGGATCCATCCATTGCCGCTGTAAGGGTAAAGGCACAGATACCGAACGAAGCGATGACTCTGCTGCCAGGGCAATTTGCACGCGTCTCTCTGGTAGCCAATAATTTGCAAGGAGTGCTTGCAATACCTTCCCAAGCGATTGTCATCAATCCTCGGGGTAGGCTAGTTTACATAGTAGATGGAGATGGAAAAGCTAGCTCAAAACTAATTAAAGTAATTTATGAGTATCAAGGTACGTCCGTCATCACTGGTATTGAGCCGGGCGATAGAGTGGTTGTTGAAGGTAAACAAAACTTACGCCCTGGTAGCAAGGTAAAAGAGGCCAAGTCTGCTGAGCAAAAGAAAGTTACTCCAACAACACCCCCTTCGGCTACTGACAAGAAATGAACTTATCTGAGCTATGCATTCGCCGTCCGGTAATGACGGTATTGCTCTCTGTAGCAACTGTTATCGCTGGAGGGATAGCCTATTTAAACATTCCCGTTGCCGCCCTACCCAGCTTTAATACGCCTGTTATCTCTGTTAGCGCTTCACTACCAGGCGCCTCACCGGAGAATATGGCCTCTGCAGTAGCGTTGCCCCTGGAGAAAGAGTTCTCAACAATCGATGGCGTAAAGGTCATTAGCTCTACCAACTCTCTTGGCAGCACCAGCATTACCTTGGAATTTAACAATGATCGCGATATTGATAAGGCTGCTGTAGATGTTCAAGCAGCGTTGCTCCGCGCGCAGAAGCGTTTACCAATTGAAATGACCGTGCCACCGTCTTATCGCAAGGTCAATCCGGCCGACACACCCATCCTGGTTGTGCGAATGCAGTCCCCCTCCATTAGTCTTTCTGATTTAAATGCTTATGCAGAAAATCTACTCTCTCCAAACTTATCAACCATTAGCGGCGTTGCCCAAGTAGTTGTCTATGGAGCTAAGCGCTACGCTGTTCGAGTCAGAGTTCGTCCAGATGCCTTAGGCAATCGCAATCTCACGATGGATGACTTGGCTACTGCAATCAATAAAGCCAACTCCAATAGCCCAGTAGGCGTTCTTGATGGGCCTCGTCAATCGATTACGATTTATGCGAATCCGCAATTAGTAAAGCCCGAGGAATTTGGTAATCTCATTGTGAGCCAGAAAAATGGTTTGCCAATCTACCTTAAGGATGTTGCTGAAGTCATTGAGAGCTACGAGGACATTAAAACTCTAGCCACAGTTAATGGCGAACGATCCATTGCAATCGCGGTCTTACGCCAACCCAATGCGAATACGGTTGATGTTGTGAAATCTGTAAAAGAACTGTTGCCACAACTGCAAAAGCAAATGCCTGAGTCAGTGCAACTGCAGCTAGCCAATGATCGTTCTCTCTCAATTATTGAGGCTATACATGACGTTAATTTAACGCTGGCCTTAACTGTTTTGTTAGTAGTGCTAGTGATCTTTTTATTCCTGAAAAATATCGCCGCGACAATCATTCCCTCTATCAGCTTGCCCATCTCCTTAATTGGCGCTTTCTTTTTGCTTTACTTCTTGGGATACAGCCTTAACAACATTTCATTGCTAGGGATTACGTTAGCAGTTGGATTGGTTGTCGATGATGCGATCGTAGTGTTAGAAAACATCATGCGCTACATTGAGAAAGGCATGGATCCACTCAAGGCATCTTTGAAGGGCAGTAAAGAAGTTGGTTTTACGATCATCTCCATTTCCATCTCATTGGTAGCGGTATTTATTCCCCTCTTCTTTTTACCGGGCCCAATTGGCCTGCTGTTTCGAGAATTTGCAGTAATCGTGTCTTTATCTATTTTAGTTTCTGCTTTGGTTTCACTCACGGTTGTCCCAATGCTGTGCAGCCGCTTCTTACCCAAACCCGGACATGTAGTTAAAGAATATGCAATCAATAAACTGTTTGATCGCTTTTTTAATTGGATGCTTAGCGCTTATATTCATTATTTAGATTTGGCACTTAAACATCGCAAGATTGTTTTATGGGGCGCTTTATCTACCTTCGTTATTACTGTTGTTTTATTCATCAATAGTCCTAAAGGGTTTTTTCCCGAAGAAGACATTGGGCAGATTACCGTTACTACTGAGGCATCTGAAGATATTTCCTACAAGGCTATGCGCGTTCTGCAAGATCAAGCGGCTGAGATAGTTAATAAAAATACGAACGTAGCCAGCTCAATCTCTATTGTTGGCGGAGGTTCGAGCTCGGGCAGTAACACCGGCAGAATATTTGTCGTTCTCAAGCCTAAATCCGATAGAGAAAAAATGGCGAGGGTAATGGAAGGCCTGCGCAATCAATTTAAAGAAATTCCGGGTCTACAGGTCTATATGCGGCCTGTTCAGAATTTACAACTAGGCGGACGTAGTAGTAAGAGTCGTTACCAGTTCACATTACAAAGTGTTGGCTTTGAGGGCGTTAATGAGTGGGCTGATAAGCTCATGCAGAAAATGCGTTCCGATCCAATTTTCCGTGATGTCACTAGCGATTCTCAGCTAAAAGGCCTTAATGTAAAAGTAAATATTGACCGAGAAAAGGCTGCTAGTGCCGGCATTACCATTACCGACATCCGCTCTGCGCTGTACAACTCCTACGGGGAAAAACAAGTCTCGACAATCTATACGCCGGTCAATACCTACTATGTTATTTTGGAAGCAGCAGAAGATGATCGTCAGTATGAAACAGATCTCAACAAGATATTCGTTCGTGGCCGCGCAACTGATAAGTTAATTCCTTTATCCAGTGTTGCTACGTTCACTCGATCTGTGGGCCCTACCGCTGTCAACCATCTGGGTCAAATACCAGCAGTGACACTTTCGTTTAATTTGGCTCCTGATGTATTTTTAGGTAACGCTACTGAAAAGATTGAGGCATACACAAAAGAGATCCAATTGCCCTCCTCTATTATCACTAGCTATGGTGGAGATGCTGCGGTATTTAAGAGCAATCAATCTGGTCAGCTCATTTTAATTTTTGCTGCCTTGGGAGTGATTTATATTTTGCTGGGTGTTTTATACGAGAGCTACATTCATCCCCTGACTATTTTGGCTGGCTTACCTTCAGCCGCCATCGGTGCTATTTTGGCACTTCGCATCTTTGGATTTGAGCTAACCATCATTGCATCTATCGGTATTTTGCTTTTAATTGGTATTGTCAAAAAGAATGCCATCTTAATGATCGACTTTGCTTTAGATGCCCAACGCAATCAAGGCATGTCACCTGAGAAAGCGATACGTGAGGCGTGTATTTTACGTTTTCGCCCGATCATGATGACAACCTTTGCGGCGTTAATGGGTGCACTACCAATTGCCCTCGGAATAGGCGCCGGAGCAGAGCTTCGTCAACCATTGGGTATCAGTGTGGCGGGTGGCCTTATTCTCTCTCAATTTGTTACCCTCATTATTACGCCAGTGATTTATCTCTTCCTAGATAAATATGCCGGTAAAGGTCCAATGGAAATCCCCCAATCTGTACTGGAAGGCACCTAATGCGTCAAGTTATCCTCGATACTGAAACAACTGGACTGAGTCACGCCACTGGCGATCGTATTATTGAAATTGGCTGTGTAGAAATGATTGGCCGCAAACTCACCGAGCGCACTTTTCATTACTACATCAATCCTGAGCGAGACATTGATGCTGGCGCCTATGCTGTTCATGGCCTCTCTCGCGAATTTTTATCAGACAAACCTATCTTCGCTAACATCGTGGAGGAATTGATCGAGTTTGTAGATGGGGCTGAGGTTGTTATCCATAACGCCCCCTTCGACCTAGGATTCCTGGATAGTGAATTTGCCTTATTAAAACGGCCGACTTTTAGAGGTCTAGCTTCTAAGGTAACAGACACCTTAATCGATGCCCGTCAAATGTTTCCCGGAAAACGAAACTCACTAGATGCGCTGTGCGAACGCTTCTCCATTAGCAATCAACATCGAACGCTACACGGTGCGCTACTAGATGCTCAACTGCTAGCTGAAGTCTACGTAGCAATGACACGAGGCCAAGAAGACCTCTCTATTGACCTGATTGATTACACGGTGGGTACTGATGCCTCAGGGCAGATGAAGGCCCTGCCCTCCTCATTTAAGCTCATAAGGGCTAATACGGAAGATTGTCAGCTCCATGAAACTATCCTAGCTGAGATTGCCAAGGCCAGTAAAAAGGACTCCGTTTGGAGCCCTCTCAATGTTGAAGTTAGAAGCAACTAGTGATTACCGGCATTAAATTGCTGCTGCAATGGCCTTACCTAAATCATCTGTCTTAACACTACCGCCTAAGTCTGGGGTTAAGAATTTACCCTCCGCTAAAACCTTTTCAATAGCAGTAAAGATGGCCAGTCCTGCCTCTGGGTAGCCTAGGTGGTCCAGCATCATGGATCCACTCCAGATCTGACCAATCGGATTGGCAATCATCTTGCCGTAAATATCAGGCGCAGATCCATGGACAGGCTCAAATAATGATGGGAACTTACCTTCTGGGTTAATACTTCCCGATGGGGCAACCGCGATCGTTCCAGTACAGGCTGGACCTAAGTCCGACAGGATATCGCCAAATAAGTTACTGGCCACTACAACGTCAAACCGATCAGGGTTCATTACAAAATGCGCCGCCAAAATATCAATATGGTACTTATCAGTTCTTACCTGTGGAAACTGCTTAGCCATAGTCTCAACCCGCTCATCCCAGTAAGGCATCGTAATTGCAATGCCATTAGATTTGGTCGCAGAGGTTAAATGTTTTTTAGGGCGACTCTGCGCTAAATCATAGGCATACCTCAAAATACGATCAACGCCTTGACGAGTAAAAATGGATTCCTGAATCACAAACTCACGATCGGTATCGGGGAACATTTTTCCCCCAACGCTAGAGTATTCACCTTCAGTGTTTTCACGCACTACAAAGAAATCAATATCACCTGGCTTACGATTAGCCAACGGACATGGCACGCCTGGTAACAGTCGTACAGGACGTAAATTGACGTATTGATCGAAGCCGCGACGGAACTGAATTAAGCTGCCCCATAAGGAAACGTGATCCGGAAGGATGTCGGGCATACCAACGGCACCAAAGAAAATAGCGTCGTACTGCATCAGCGTATCAAACCAGTCGTCCGGCATCATTTTGCCGTGCTTCAAATAGTAGTCACAGCTAGCAAAATCAAAATGGTCAAACTGCATCCCAATATTAAATTTCTTATTCACCGCCTCTAGAGCACGTAAGCCCTCTGGCATGACTTCTTTTCCAATGCCATCACCTGCGATGACGGCGATTTTGGGATTCTTAAATATTTTCTTTGCGTTCATATGAGACTCTTATTCTTTAGGTACTTCAGTATTAATCGTAGTGATACTATTTTTTAGCTAATTGCCCGACGAATATCGTCAGTCTTGGTTTTTTTACCTGTTACAGATTCACTGTTGTGATCTTCAGTATTTTCAATGGTTTCCATTACCGCTTCTTGCATGCGAATATTGTCTTTTGGGCAAATTGGAGCACCATAAGTAGCCCACTTTTTAAGTAGCGTGACTTCATAACCGCACTGACCACATTTGGCTTTATTACGACTGGCATTACTTGGGCGTGGTGGAGGAAAGCTGATGGCTTGATGTGGGTATGGTCCAAGCTCTTGACTGATCATCATGAGTCTAACTACCAACTCCTCAGTGGCATGCGCCATTCTGGCAGGACCTTCCAAGCCAACAGTTTGAGCAATTCCTTTGAAATCCTCACCATGGCCGCTAAAACAATCATCGACGGCATGACACAGCTCATGCACCAAGGTATCGAGCAGTTGAACGGGGTCGTCTAATTTTGGAGAGATAAAAATCTCATTTACTCCGCCTCCAGAGCGCTCACGGGGCCAGCATTGCCCCAGCGTAGTTCTCGGACTGCTCGATGCCGGAAATCCACACGACACACGTACCGGAGGAATGGCATAGCCCGCTTTAGAAAACACCGGCTCTAAGTGTCTTACCGCATCTTCTAACCAGGCTTCTCTTACAGAATGTTGCTTCATTAATAATGTGTTCAGTTTAGTGTTGTGGGGATCTCTGCTGGTACAGCGATTTAATCAAGCGTGATGTTAGCTGATTTAATAGCTTTATTCCAATATGGAAGTTCTTTCTTTAGTAGAGCATCCATGGCTGTTGGCGTAAGGTAGCGTAGCTCTACACCAGCCGCATCTGAGCGCTCTTTAACCTCTGGTAACGCTAAACTTTTTTTGACTGACTCTGTCAGTTTTGCGACCACGGGGGCCGGTGTTCCGGCAGGAGCGTATAAAGCGACCCAGGACTCTAGCTGAAAGCCTGGTAGGCCCGCCTCAGCAGTGGTGGGTACATTGGGCATTCCTGGGTGCCTACTTTTTCCAGTTACTGCCAATCCTTTAAGCTTTCCGCTTTGCACGTGCTGCATAACTGATGGCGGCGTTGTAATAAAGACCTGCACTTGACCGGCCAATACATCCTGCACTGCTGGTCCTGAGCCTTTATAAGGCACGTGAACCATATCAACACCCGTACTTTGCTTAAAGATCTCTGTGCCAATATGAGAAACAGAACCATTGCCTTGTGAGGCGTAATTGAGCTTTCCTGGGTTTGCTTTTGCATAAGCAATAAATTCTTTTAAATTATTTACTGGTACAGATGGATGGACCGCAATCACATTCGTTGAAACAGTTAACAATGCAATGGGAGAAAAATCCTTAATCGGATCCCAAGGTAATTTATCCATTAATGCAGGGTTGCCGACGTGGTATCCAGAGTAAGAAATTAATAAGGTATAGCCATCAGGCTTGGCCTTAGCAACATACTGGTAGGCAGTGTTTCCACTGGCACCTGGCTTATTGTCAACAATAACCGGCTGACCAATCACTCTCGAAAGGGGCTCACTTAACAAGCGTGCAGAGGTATCCACTAGACCACCTGGCGGGTTGGGAACAATCAGCGAAATTGGACGGTCGGGAAAAGTTTGTGCTTGAGCAACACTTATTCCCAATACCAGGCTGACTGTCACTAAAAAACGTTGCACTATTTGAAGGTGGTTCATATGGATCTCCTAAAATATATTTTTATTGATGACTCAGCTTTCACTGAGCCTCAAGCTGCATGCTGTTTATTGCCTACCGCTTACCGCTGACCTACTTTGACATTACCAAAAATAGCTTGAGCTGCGCGAGGCAAGCAACGCCAGTAGCGCTCATTGGAGGGCACAACACCGCCTAAAGCAGCGGCAGCTTCCCAGCCCCAACGTGGCTTATATAAAAACGCTCTGGCAAGGGCAATTAAATCCGCATCGCCCTGCTGCAAAATATCTTCCGCCTCTTGAGGTTCGGTAATAAGACCTACCGTCATTGTGGGCAGGCCAGATTGGTCTTTGACAATCTTAGCAAAAGGCACTTGGTAGCGTGGGCCTATGGCAATCTTTTGCAAAGGAGAAATACCACCGGAAGAGATGTGAACAAAATCACATCCCAAGGGTTTAAGCTGCGTTGCAAAATCAGCTGTTTCTTCAGGAGTCCAGCCCCCCTCAATCCAGTCGCTGGCTGATATTCGAATACCTAAGACACCTTGATAAGCGGCACGTACCGCTTTAAATAACTCCACAGGAAAGCGAATCCGGTTTTCAAAAGAGCCGCCGTACTCGTCTGTTCGCTGGTTAGCAATTGGAGAGAGAAACTGATGTAGTAAATACCCATGAGCACCGTGCAGTTCAATTCCGTCAATACCAATTCGATCGGCACGCTTGGCTGACATCACAAATGCTGCGATTAAGTCTTTGAGCTCCCCTGTAGAGAGTTCATGGGGCAAGCGCCCTCCATCTAACTGAGGAATTGCTGAGGGTGCAGCGGCTTCCCACCCACCCTGCGCCATGGACAGCAATTGACCGCCATCCCAAGGCGTCGCACTAGAGGCTTTGCGACCTGCATGGGCCAACTGGATGAATACCGGTGTTGCAGGGGCTAATTTGCGGGCCCTGCTAAGCTTATCTTGCAGTGCTGCCTCTGTTCGGTCATCCCACAAGCCAAGGCAGGCTGGTGTAATACGGCCTTCAGGGGTGACGCCTGTAGCCTCAATGATGAAAAGGGCTGCGCCACTGTTAAGTAGATTACCCCAATGCATTAAATGCCAGTCCTGAGCCTCCCCATTGACTGCTGAATATTGGCACATTGGCGCCACTACGATGCGGTTTGCTAGCGTAAGAGGGCCTTTTGGAGAGCCCAAGGCATAGGTAGAAAAGAGCAAACTCATGAGGGAACCTTTAAATAACTAAAAATTGCTGTAAGCGATAAAATAGAGGGTGTAGGATAAACGAGACCATCAAGTTATGCGGGCATTTGCCTAAAAGCTTGAATTGAACCTAAACCAGCAAAAGATTATTAAAAAATATGATAAATGCACCGCAAGCCTTTGAATCAAATGAAGATATCGGCCACTTTGTTAGTGGCAAGATCATTAATCCCAAAGACGGTCGCTTTTCCGACGTCTTTAACCCAACCAAAGGCATCGTTGCAAGACGAGTAGCGCTGGCAAGCCGTAAAGAGGTTGACGAGATAGTAGCTGTTGCTCAAACCGCCTTTAAGACCTGGAGCCAGACCTCCCCACTCCGTCGCGCACGGATTATGTTCAAGTACCTAGAGCTGCTAAATGCACATCGCGACGAACTAGCTGCCATCATTACCGCTGAGCATGGCAAAGTATTTACCGATGCCCAAGGCGAAGTGACCCGCGGTATTGAAATCGTAGAATTTGCAACCGGTATTCCGGAGCTGCTCAAAGGCGATTACACAGAACAAGTCTCTACCGATATTGATAACTGGGTCATGCGTCAACCTTTAGGCGTGGTTGCTGGTGTTACCCCATTCAACTTTCCCGTCATGGTTCCCATGTGGATGTTCCCTGTAGCAATCGCTTGTGGCAATACCTTCATTTTGAAGCCAAGCCCAACCGATCCAACCGCTTCATTGTTTATGGCTAGACTCCTAACCGAAGCTGGCCTGCCAGACGGCGTATTTAACGTCGTTCAGGGCGATAAAGAAGCAGTAGATGCTTTGATCGAAAACCCTGATGTCAAAGCAGTGAGTTTTGTTGGGTCGACCCCAATTGCAAATTATCTTTATGAGCGTTGTGCTCACTTTGGCAAACGCTCACAAGCTCTCGGTGGTGCCAAAAACCATATGGTCATCATGCCCGACGCGGATATGGACAAAGCAATTGATGCGCTGATTGGCGCCGCTTACGGATCTGCTGGCGAGCGCTGTATGGCGATCTCTGTAGCAGTGTTAGTAGGTGATGCCGCCGAAAGAATCATGCCTAAATTAATTGAGCGTACAAAAACCCTCAAAGTCAAAAATGGCATGGAATTAGATGCGGAGATGGGTCCGATTGTGACTAAGGCAGCTCTAGAGCGCATTACTGGCTACATTGAGAGTGGTGTTGCTTCAGGCGCAAAACTATTGGTAGATGGTCGCGGCCTGAAAGTGCCCGGTAATGAAAATGGTTTCTTCATTGGTGGCACACTATTTGATAACGTTACTCCAGATATGAAGATCTATTTAGAAGAAATTTTTGGGCCAGTCTTGTCTTGCTTACGCGTAGCTAATTTTGCGGAAGCGCTCAACTTAGTAAATTCTTGTGAATTTGGTAATGGCGTGGCTTGCTTCACGAGCGACGGTAATATTGCTCGAGAATTTGCGCGTCATGTTCAAGTTGGCATGGTCGGTATTAACGTACCTATTCCGGTACCAATGGCATGGCATGGTTTTGGTGGTTGGAAGAAGTCCATCTTTGGCGATATGCATGCCTATGGCAAAGAAGGTGTTCGCTTCTATACAAAACAAAAGAGTGTCATGCAGCGCTGGCCCCAGAGTATTGCTAAGGGCGCTGAATTTGCGATGCCAACCTCAAAGTAACACGCTAGAAACACTTCACCCTCAAATGAATAGCAGCCTACGGGCTGCTATTTTTTTGCCCATACTTATCTATACAGGTATGAAATAACGGCGCTCAATCGCACGTGCCAACAAAACAATTACTGAGACAAGCGCAAGATAGACAAGGGCCGCCATTAGATATGCCTTGAAAAACTGAAAATTAGTAGCGGCTAACTCTTGAATGCGAGCAAAGAACTCAGTGTACTGAATCAGAAAAGCAACTGAACTATCTTTTAAATTGGAGATCACTTGGTTGGTAAGTGCCGGAACAGAAAGTCTTATGACTTGTGGCAATGTGATCCACTGAAATATCTGCAAGGGATTAAATCCTTGGGCGCTAGCAGCTTCTAGCTGAATTTTATCGAGACCGTTGTAAGCCGTTTTTAGATAAGCAGCGTTATAGGCGGCTACATTAAAAGTAAACCCAATAAAAGCCACCGCAAATGGCGAGAGTCGGATATTCCACTGCGGTAGACCGTAATACATCAAGAACAATAAAACAATTAACGGCATTCCGATAAAGAAGGAAATATAGGCATTCGTCATATTGCAAACAATCGGGTTTTTATTCAGGGTGCAATAAAACACCACAATACCCAAAAGCAATCCAGAAACACTTACGAGCCCGGCAAGCTGAAGAGTATTAAGCAAGCCAGTCAAAATCAAAGGCATCTGCTCCAGAAGATCTCTAGTAAAAGAGCTCCAAGCAGCCATCAGAATTTTTTCTCATTCTGAAAGAATGCCTGAATGATAGGGTCTGAGTGTTTACTTAATACGTCAATGCGGTCATCCGCACGAATAACGCCGCGATCTAAAAACATCACCGTATCGGCAATGTTACGAGCAAAATGGAGATCATGGGTCACGCAGATCATGGTGATCCCCTCGCCATGAAGTCGATTGACCAGGTCAGCAACATCCCTTGACATTACTGGGTCTAAAGCTGAAGTTGGCTCATCGAGCACGAGTACCGCTGGGTCCATTGCCAGAGCACGTGCAATAGCAACGCGTTGTTTTTGCCCACCTGAAATTTGCGAGGGGTATTTGTCTTGATGGGCAGTCATATCGAAGTGCGATAGCTCTAATAAAGCCCTTTCTTTAGCCAAGGCCTTACTCATGCCCTGCAGTTTTCGCAGACCTAAAGTGACGTTATCCAGCACTGTCAGGTGGCTGTATAAAGCAAACTGCTGAAAAACAAAGCCAATCTGTTTGCGCAGCTCCCGCACATCTACATCTGGACCTAGAATCTCTTTGCCCCTAAAAAGGATAGATCCAGATGTTGGCTCCACAAGACGATTTAAGCAGCGCAGTAAAGTAGACTTTCCGGAACCAGAAGCGCCCATCAATACCCGCACATCCCCTTCCTGAAGATCGAGATGAATGTTTGATAGGACGGTTTGCCCCTCAAACTCTTTTACCAAATTACTAACTTGGATTAACGCCACGCAGTAACTCCATAAAAGTATTGGGTTTGGGTGCTAGCGGTCTTGCTGTGAATCATGCTGTGAATCATGCTGGATTGATCCCCGGAATTTGAAAGCGCTTGTTCAAAGACTGCACTCCTAGTAAACAGACCCGATAAATCAAAAAGTAAAGAACACCAACAGCGAAGTACACTTCTATGCCGCGCAGTGTTGTTGCGGTTAATGTCATGGCTTGCTTTGTAATCTCAGGGATACCCACGGTATAGGCAAACGGTGAGTACTTTAGAACAGAGGTGAACTCATTCACCATCCCCGGTAAAGAAAAACGGAGCATCTGCGGTAACTCGATATATCGCAATATTTGTAGGCGAGACATTCCCATTGCCTGTGCAGCAAGCACTTCAGATGCATCAATCGAATTAAATGCCCCACGAAAGACTTCTGCTAAGTAGGCTGATGCCACCAACCCCAGACTGAGGGCCATCGCCATTAAGGGGTGCACTTTGAGGCCAACGCTCGGTAAGCCAAAGTACACCATAAAAAGCAAGACAAGTACTGGTACACCCCGAAAGACATATGTATAGATATCAATCAGCAATTGCACCCAGAGTAGCCCTAACCGACGCAAGCTTGCCAGCGTTAGACCAACAAAAAACCCGGTCGCAGAGCAAACCAAAGTAACAATCACGGTGTAAGACAGACCTTGCGCTAGTTGCACAAGAATATCTAAGAAATTCACGGGATAAGCTTTCGAATCACCGATTAACGATTAAGTATTATTCTGCAGAGAAATTATTTCATCCACTTATCTAAAATCGCCTTGATTTTTTCTGGACCCAGTTCAGTAAGATACTTGTCAAAGTCATCGCGAAGCTTGGATCCTTTTGCAAAAGCGAAGCCTAGCTTATCGAAGCCTTTAAATTCATAGCTACTCTGAATGGGTAGATTCAGTTTATTTTGATAATTAAGAAAAACGGGCTCTTCGATAAAGGCTAAGTCTAAATTACCATTTTGCAAGTCTGTAACTACTTCTGCATAGGACGGATAAAGCTTTACCTTGCTTAGTGAGTAGTAACCTTTAGGCTCAAGCTCATTCTTAATTAGATCGTCATAGGCCATGCCGCGTGGGTAGCCGATAGAATATTTTTTGAGTTGATTTAAATCCGTGATTTGGATGTTCTTATTCTTCATGCTCACTAAATGCCAAGAATTGTCATAGTAAGGCTGCGAGAAATCCATCGCCTCTTTACGCTTATCGGTAATAGAGATACCAGAGAAGGCAACATCAGCCTGACCACTAGAGACGGCCCCCAACATGCCGGCCCAGTCATAGGTTGTTACTTTGAGCGTACAACCGCGAGACTGGCAGTAGCCCTGAAAAAGATCCATATCTACACCAACAATTTGACCCTTATCGTCAAATAGCATTGGGGGAGATGCAGGAGAAACGGCTACTTTGATTTCTTTAGAATCTGGAGACTTAGAGCAACCTAAGATGGTCAGCGCTAGAGTTGCGGCAAGCAGTGCTGTGAGTAGGCGTTTCATAGGAGTGACTCCGATTCTATTGTGTAGTAGGGCCCATTGGACATCAAAACAGTATAGGGGATGTTGACCCCGCTCAGAATGAATGGGACTAAAGCTCACGAACAGACTACTGCAGGGTATTTTTAAAGGCTGGCAGCATCGGCACAGCCATAATCTCAATACCTTCATCACGCAGAGCCTCAGCTTCATCTAGCGAGGTTTGACCACGAATACTTCTTTCGGGGGCTTCTTTGTAGTGAATTTTCCGGGCCTCATCTGCAAAAGAATTGCCTACATCCTCAGATGCACCCATTAATTCGCGCATTCCCTTTAAGAAGGCAGCTTGAACCTGAGCCTCTAAATGAGAATGATCGCTATCCGTTAAGGCAATCACATCCCCACTAGGAGATCCCGCTAATTTTCCACCCCCAACGGCGCCGCCAAGACTGGCAACAGTCAGTTCGGTAGAAGTCGAGATCGTATCTTTACTCGATCCGGATCTAGCAATATGCGGCGCTGAAGGCATTCTGATGATGCCCGCGCTGTCACATATTGGGCAAACCAAAATATTCCCATCTTGCTGAGCAAGAAAATCTGCCTCAGAGGCAAACCACCCTTCAAATCGGTGATCTATGGGGCAAGCGAGGTTATAAACTTTCATAAGACCTATATCGTGGCAAAAGTAGCAAATTCAATAGATCTATTTTAATAGGATTCCTGAAAACCTGAGCCTAAAGGTGTCGGGGTAACTAAACCTTGGCGGTAGCGATCCAGCCAATAGCTAGCAATAGTCGTTTTGACATCAGTAATATCGCCCCGCTCCACCCACTCAAGCAACTGCTCTAACGGCGCAGCAAATACATCCAAAAACTCTTCTGCATCCAGATGGCTCTTACCAGACACTAGACCCTGCGCAAGATAGATATCGATAAATTCTGTCGAATAAGAAATCACGGGATGAATACGTCGTATATAGCTCCACTTACTCGCGGTATATCCCGTCTCCTCCTTCAGCTCCCGCTGAGCACAAAGCAAGTGATCCTCACCAATCTCCAACTTTCCAGCGGGAATCTCAATACAAGCCTTAGCGATTGGATAGCGATACTGTCGCTCCATCAATACCCTACCATCATCCAATATTGCAAGAATTGCGACCGCTCCAGGATGCGTAAGATATTCCCGCACTGCTTGATTACCATCCGGTAAGCTCACTTGATCGCGCTTCATGTTCAGAAATATACCGCCGTAGATATCTTCACTAGAGATCCGCTCCTCTCTCAAGTGTTGATCACCGATGGGAAGATCTTTGAATAATTTTTCAGTCATGAATTACTTGTCCTTGTTTGATGGGCTATCTTACAAAAAATAGATGACAGAAAACAAAAAGGCTCCCATAGGAGCCTTTCGATATTCATTGGCATCAAGGCAACTATGAACCCAATAAAGTACGGCGCATAGCATCAAGACAAACATCCATTAAACCGGATGGGAAAATACCTAGTGCAAGAACAAGAATTGCGTTTAGACTCAAAAGCCCACGAGCAAAACCTGACCCTGATATCTGAACTGGATGTTTAAGCGCTGGCTCATCAAAATACATTACCTTAACGACTCTTAGGTAATAGAAGGCGCCGATTAAGGAGGCTATTACTGCAATGATGGCGATAAAGGTATGCCCACCATCTACCAAGGCTTCCAATACTCCCAGCTTAGCAGCGAAACCCACCGTTGGCGGAATACCTGCCAAAGAGAACATCATCACTAGGCCAATAAACGCAAACCAAGGGTGATTTTTGTTTAAACCTTTTAGGTCATCCAAAGTTTCACAGTCATGACCCTTGCGTGACAACAGCATTAAGAGTCCGAAACTTCCTAGCGTTGTCAAAACGTAAGTGATGGCATAAAACATAGAAGCACTAAAAGCATGGTCATCAAATACTGACAGCATACCGAGCAATACGAAGCCCATTTGCGCAATTGCTGAGTAGGCTAGCATGCGCTTTAAGTTCGTTTGCGCAATCGCTGTGACATTACCGATCACCAAAGAAAGGACGGCTAACAAGACGAGCATTGGCTGCCAATCACCCACGAGTGGCAATAGGGTATTGACCAATAGGCGGAACAACAACGCAAAGGCAGCAAGCTTTGGCGCAGCGGCGATCATGAGAGTCACAGCAGTGGGCGCACCTTGATAGACATCTGGCACCCACATATGAAACGGTACGACACCCAACTTAAAAGCGAGCCCAGACACAATGAATACCAAACCGAAAGCCATTACCAAATGATTAACACGTGGATCCGCAACGGTTCTGAAAATCTCGATTAAATCAAGTGAACCGGTAACGCCGTATAGCATTGACATACCATATAACAAGAAGCCAGAAGCTAGAGCGCCCAAAATAAAATACTTGATCGCCGCCTCAACACTTTTCTCACTGTTATGGCGCATGGCTACCAAAGCATAGGTTGGCAAAGCCATCAATTCCAGACCCAAATAAAGGGTCAATAGATTAGCGCCGGAGATCAATACAAATTGACCTAGCAAGGCCAACAAAGCTAAGACTATAAAGTCAGGACGGAACATTGCACGATCAGTCAGGTATTGCTTTGAATAGATCAAGCTAACCAACACTGCACCACACGAGCATGCTTTTAATAAATTAGAAAATGGATCTGATTGGAATAATCCATTCATAGCCACTAATGAAACATCACCCATGCGCCCAATGAACGCAAAAATCAAATACACCAGCAAAATAATAGTGAAAAAATATACAAATCCAACGCCGCGAGGTGTGTGAAAGATATCCTGCTCTACCCCTGGAGTTGCAAGCTGGCGCTCAGGGACATAGACACTGGCAACTAATAAGAAACTGGTGGCAATCAGTAAAACGAGTTCTGGCAGGATGGCTAATAGGTCGAATGCTTGCATGTGCTTTTACTCAGATTTTGCTGACAGCAACATGCTGCAGTAGATTAATTACGGCTGGATGAATAATGTCAGTAAATGGCTTTGGATAAACACCCATACCAATCACACAAACAGATAGGGCTGACATCATAAGATACTCACGAGCATTAAGATCCTTCAAGGCCGCGACATGTTCGTTGGTAATTGCGCCGAAGAATACCCGCTTGACCATCCAAAGAGAATAGGCAGCACTCAAGATCAGCGCGGTAGATGCCAGCAAGCCAATCGTAAAGTCATAATCAACCGCAGCCAAAATGACCATAAACTCACCAACAAAGCCGGAGGTAAATGGCAAGCCACAGTTTGCCATTGCCATCAACACAGCAAATGCTGTGAAGGCAGGCATACGATGCACTACGCCACCATAGTCAGCAATTTGCCTTGTATGCATCCGGTCGTAGAGAACGCCAATGGAGAGAAACATAGCGCCAGCAACAAAACCATGAGAGATCATCTGCACAATGCCGCCCTCAATACCCAGAGGACTAAAGAGAAAGAATCCCAGTGTCACAAAACCCATGTGCGCTACAGAAGAATAGGCAACCAGTTTCTTCATATCCTTTTGCACTAATGCAACGGCACCAACATAAATCACAGCCACCAAAGACAAGAAAATAATAAAGGGCCCGAGGTACTGGCTCGCATCTGGAGCAATCGGCAATGAGAAACGCAAGAAGCCATATGCCCCCAGCTTCAACATAATGGCTGCTAGCACTACTGATCCACCCGTAGGCGCCTCAACGTGGACATCTGGCAACCAAGTATGTAACGGCCACATTGGTACCTTGACAGCAAAGGCCATGAAGAAGGCAAAAAACAACAGGATTTGCTCAACGATATCAAGGCGGGCATTATGCCAAGCCAAGATGTCAAAGGTATTGGTCACGTTGTACAAGTACAGCATAGCAACCAAAGTTAATAAAGAGCCAAGCAAGGTATAGAGAAAGAATTTAAACGCGGCATAAATTCGGTTATGACCACCCCACACGCCAATGATGATGTACATTGGGATAAGCGTTGCCTCAAAGAAAACATAGAAAAGCAAAGCGTCCAAGGCAGCAAAAACACCAATCATCAATCCAGAGAGGATCATGAATGAAGCCATGTACTGGGATACCTTCTGATCAATCACTTCCCAAGCAGCAATCACCACAAAAATATTAATAAATGCGGTCAAAACAATAAACCAAACAGAGATCCCATCAACACCTAGGTAATAGTTGATGTCATATCGAGGAATCCAGCTAATCTTCTCAACAAATTGCATTCCGGCATTGGCTATATCAAATTCAATTACCAATGGGAGAGTGGCAATGAAACCCAAAACCGCACCGACAAGCGCTAACCAGCGAACACCAGCGCTAGGCTTATCTGAGCCGTAAAACAAAATAATGATGCCGAAAAAAATCGGGATCCAGATGGCAAAAGAAAGAATCATGATAAGTACTTAAGTAACGTGGGTCTAGCGAACAAAAGGCAGATAAGCATACAAAACCCAAGCCAACAATACTGCTAAGCCTGCAATCATAGCGAAGGCATAGTGATATAAATAACCGGATTGCAAATGACGGATTACGGCAGATAGGCGCCCTACCGCATGGGCGCTACCATTAACCAAAAAGCCATCGATAACTTGCTGATCGCCACGATGCCACAGCACGCCGCCTATCTTTAGCAGGCCTTTAGCAAATACCGTCTGGTTGAAATCATCCAGATAGTATTTGTTGTCCAGTAATTTTTTCAATGGGGCTAAGGCCTGAGCAACAACGCCAGGTAACTTTGGTGCCCATAAATAGCCAATTGCTGCCGTAAATACACCCAGTACAACCAGCAGTAAAACTGGCGAAGTGAGGGAATGCAAAGCCATCGCCACTGGACCATGAAATTCTTCAGCAATTTCTTTCATGGCAGGATGTCTAGCAATATCTACAAAGATGGAGTCGCCGAAAAAAGTGCCAAACAACAGAGGCGTAATTGTGTAATAGCCAATAATCACCGATGGGATGGCCAACAAGATTAGTGGGAGCGTCACTACAAAAGGAGATTCGTGAGGTTTCTGGCCGGGAGCTAAGCCATGATGCGCATGATCATCGCCCTGCTCTGCATGATCATGGTGATCGTGCGCGTGTGAATCCGCATGTGAGTCCGAATGTGAGTCCGCGTGACCCCATCGCGCTTTGCCATGAAATACATAAAAATATAAACGGAATGAATACAGTGCCGTTACAAAAACACTGGCCATAACCGCAAAATAAGCAAACCCTGATCCCGGAAGATGGCTAGCTGCAACGGCTTCAATAATCGAATCTTTTGAATAGAAGCCAGAAAAGAAAGGTGTGCCAACTAAGGCCAAGTTACCCAGCAGCATCATCAAACAAGTAATTGGCATGTACTTCCAAAGCCCACCCATTTTGCGCATATCTTGCTCATGGTGCATTCCTAAAATGACGCTACCAGCCGCAAGGAACAATAAGGCCTTAAAGAAAGCATGGGTCATCAGATGAAAAATAGCTACTGGGTAGGCAGAAACGCCTAAGGCCACTGTCATGTAACCCAGTTGGGACAGTGTTGAATAAGCTACAACACGCTTGATGTCCGTTTGAACAATCCCTAAGAAACCCATGAAGAGCGCAGTAATAGAACCGATCACCAAAATAAAGCTCAGGGCTACGTCTGATAGTTCAAACAACGGGGACATGCGGGAAACCATAAAGATTCCGGCAGTAACCATCGTAGCAGCATGAATCAATGCCGAAATTGGTGTTGGGCCTTCCATAGAGTCTGGCAACCAGACATGGAGTGGGAATTGGGCTGATTTACCCATCGCACCAATGAAAAGACAGATACAAATAACGGTCAGTAGATTCCAGCTTGTACCAGGCAGGACTTGTGCTGCCAGATTCGAATTCTGAGAAAAGATAACGTCATAGTTCATTGAACCTGTGCCGGCTAATAAAAGACCAATACCTAAGATGAAACCGAAGTCACCAATACGATTGACTAAGAAGGCTTTCATATTGGCAAATACTGCTGTTTGACGCTCGTAATAAAAACCAATCAGCAAATAGGAAACGACGCCCACTGCCTCCCAGCCAATAAATAGCTGCAGAAGGTTATTACTCATGACCAACATCAACATAGCAAAAGTAAAGAGTGAGATGTAAGAGAAGAAGCGGTTGTAGCCCTCTTCACCCCGCATATAACCAATGGTGTAGATATGAACCATCAAGGACACAAACGTCACCACACACATCATGGTCGCCGTCAAAGGATCAATTAAGAAACCAATATCTAAGTTCAACTCACCTAGTTCCATCCAACGATAAACGGAGCCATTGAAATAAAAACCATCATTAACCTGAGCCAACACAAAGCAAGACAATACAAACGCAATCGTCACACCCAAAATCGTTACGAACTGACAAGCACCGTGACCAATTCGGTTACCACCTAATTTGGTACCCAGTAGACCGGCGATGAGAGAGCCGAATAATGGCGCCAGGGGAATTGCGCAAAGAACAGGAAGTGTTAGGGTAAATTGCATGACTAGCCTTTTAGGTGGTCAAGGTCTTCGGCATTAATGGTATCTACCTTACGGAAGAGAACTACCAGAATTGCTAGACCAATTGCCGCCTCAGCAGCAGCCACAGTCAAAATAAAGAATACGAATACTTGACCTGCCATATCACCCAAAAAATGCGAGAAGGCAATAAAGTTCATGTTCACCGAGAGCAACATCAGTTCAATTGCCATCAACAACACAATGACATTCTTACGGTTTAAGAAAATGCCAACGATGCTTGTTGCAAACAAAATTGCACCCAATACTAAGTAATGCGCCAAAGTAATGGTCATTGTTTATCTCCTCGAGCGTCTTGCTTGGCACCCATATCAGAATCCATCTTCACAATACGCATGCGATCAGCTGCATTGACATTAACTTGCTCATGGATATTTTGAGATTTGGAATCTTTACGATTACGTAAGGTCAGCGCTACAGCAGCAATGATTGCCACCAACAAAATAACGCCAGCAACCTCGAATGCGTAGACGTAGTCTACAAAAATCAACATTCCCAAAGCCTGAGTATTCCTCGCCACGGTTTCTTCCAGCATAGGTTGGACTGGCGTACTGGTACCAACAAAGCTGCGAATCAGGACGATGGATAGCTCCAAAACAATCACTGCACCCATTAAAAAAGCAACTGGGAGATATTTTTTGAAATCGCGACGAAGATGCTCAACATCAAGATCGAGCATCATCACAACAAATAGGAAGAGGACCATTACAGCGCCCACATAAACCAGAATCAATGCCAAACTTAAGAACTCGGCCTTGAGCAACATCCACAACCCAGATGCGCAAAAGAATGCGAGCACCAAAAATAATGCGGCATGAACAGGGTTGCGAGCAGTAACTACACGCAATGCTGAAATGACTAACAGCCCAGCAAACGCATAGAAAAAGACAGCAAAAATAGAAGCAGAATCGAATGTCATAAATTTTTGTTCTTCACTCGATTAACGATAAGGGGCATCAGCAGCGCGGTTCACAGATATATCTTTTTCGTACTTATCACCGACAGCTAACAACATGTCTTTAGTGAAATAAAGATCTCCGCGCTTGTCGCCAAAGTACTCAAAAATATTTGTCTCAACAATAGCGTCAACAGGGCAAGCTTCTTCGCAGAAGCCACAGAAAATACACTTTGTTAAATCAATGTCATAGCGACTGGTTCGACGCGTACCATCGTCACGCTCTGCCGTTTCAATAGTGATGGCATAAGCTGGGCAAACTGCCTCACACAACTTACAACCAATGCAACGCTCCTCGCCATTCTCATAGCGACGCAAGGCATGCAGACCTCGGAAACGTGGAGATTGAGGGGTCTTCTCTTCAGGGTACTGAATCGTAATCTTAGGCTTAAACAGATAGCGACCGGTAATAGCCATACCCGTCAAAATATCTTTGAGCATCAAACTATCGAGGAATTGGGAAATTTTCTTAAACATGATTGATCAACTTATTTCCAAATGTTCAATGGGGAAACAACCCATGCACCAACGACAACAACCCAAAATACTGAAATTGGAATAAAGATCTTCCAACCCAAGCGCATGATCTGGTCATAACGATAACGAGGCAACGTAGCCCGTAGCCAGATAACGCATGACAAAAGGAAAAAAGTTTTTCCAAATAGCCAGAAGAAGCCGGGTATGTCGCGCAAAATTGGTAAATCCACAATCGGCAGCCAACCACCCAAGAATAATGTTGAAGCCAAGGCTGCAATCAAAATCATGTTGGCGTACTCAGCCAAGAAGAACATCGCGAAAGCCATGCCGGAATATTCCACCATATGACCAGCAACAATCTCGGACTCACCCTCCACCACATCAAATGGATGGCGGTTTGTTTCTGCGACACCAGAAATAAAGTAGATTAAGAACATTGGTAATAAAGGCAACCAGTTCCAAGAAAGAAAGTTCAGACCTAAGTCCGCAAAGTAACCCTGCTCTTGAGAGGCAACAATAGCGCTTAAGTTTAATGAGCCTGAAGTGAGCAGTACTGTAACTAAAGCAAAACCCATTGCAATCTCATAAGAGATCATCTGAGCTGAAGCACGCATAGCACCCAGAAATGGGTATTTAGAGTTTGATGCCCAACCAGCCAAAATCACGCCATAAACACCAATAGATGAAATGGCCATTACATAGAGTAAGCCTGCGTTCACGTCCGCTAGCACCATCTTTGCCTGAAAAGGAATCACAGCCCAAGCAGCAAATGCCGGCATGATCACCATCACGGGAGCAATAACGAACAATACTTTGCTAGCCTCCGCAGGAGAAATAATCTCCTTCATCAATAACTTCAAGGCATCTGCAATTGGCTGCAACAAACCTAATGGGCCAACTCGATTAGGTCCAATGCGAATATGCATCCAACCAATGAGCTTACGCTCCCACAGGGTCAGATAAGCAACCGCTCCAAACATTGGTAATACGATAATCACAATGCGAACTAAGGCCCACACTGCTGGCCAGAGCGAACCAAATATAGATTCACCTTGAGTGGTGACTAGGGTCAAGAAATGATCCATCTTGGCCTCTAAGCTTTGCTAAGGGTTACAGGACCAAACATCGATCCTAATTGCGCGCTTGCTAAAGTCCCAGCAGAGACTCTCACTGCTTGACTTGCCAGATTACGCTCTAGTGTTACCGGCATATCGACAGAGAGCGCTCCCTGGGTTACCCGAATAGCATCACCCTCTTTTAAGCCCATCTCCGTAAATAGCTTTTGCCCCAAACCAACTTGATTGCCGCGTTTTGCATCACGGGTTAATTGCAGTGCTGGTGAACGACGCACAATTGAGTCACCGCTATAACTTGCGATATCGGA
The DNA here is from genome assembly GCF_030295705.1 of Polynucleobacter sp. TUM22923. NCBI lineage: Bacteria > Pseudomonadati > Pseudomonadota > Betaproteobacteria > Burkholderiales > Burkholderiaceae > Polynucleobacter > Polynucleobacter sp. TUM22923. The sequence goes on along the minus strand of NZ_AP027274.1, from coordinate 650,308 downwards.
TACGCGCTCGAGACCAGCACCTACTGGAGTCATGCTGACAGATGCAGTGCCCTGATTACTTAACAGCGAGCAATAGTCTTCAGACAAAGCCTCACCGAGAACTTCTTCAGGCGCATTAAATAAAAATCCATCTAAATTAAGCAAGCCACCTAGAACACGCAGCACTTTCCAGGCTGGGCGAGAGTCACCCAAAGGCTTAACCGCAGGCTGAATTGTTTGGGCAACACCTTCTGCGTTCACAAAAGTAGATACCGTCTCAGTAAATGGGGTAATTGGCAGAATAACGTCTGCCACTTCCAGTAGATCAGGACTGCGATAAGCGCTCAGGGCGATGACGGTGTTCGCTTTAGCTAAAGCGGCACGAGCATATTGGGGGTTTGGCAAATCGACATCGGGCTCTAAGTTCATTAGCAACACGGCACGGCGCTCACCAGACAGCAAGGCATCAACACCAGCACCATTTGCTTTGACTAAATTAGCCCCTACTGCATTTCCGCCTACCGGCAGAAAGCCTAAGGTAGCGCCAGTGTGAGTGGCAATAAATTGCGCCAAGGCAAGCAAGCTTGCTGCCTGAGGGTGTGCCTGAGCAGCCGAACCGATGAATACTGCTTTTGAAGAGCCCGACAGCAGTCTATCTGCAATCAATTGAGCCGCTGGAGAAATCGCTGCAAGCTCGATACCCTGTGGCATCGAGATAGATTTCGCAATAGAAACAGCGGATGCCACTTCATTCAATTCTTTAACCCAGGCGCTTGGTACGGCAGCAATACTTCCTACCGCTGGAATTAACCAATCATCGCCGCCCGCGTCAATACGTAACAATTGCAAATGGCGTTTAGCAGCAGCACGTAAACGAACAGCAATTAATGGCTGATCTTTGCGCAAGAAACTACCCACTACCAACACACGATCTAATTCATCGAGTTTGGCTATTGGCATGCCCAACCATGGGGCAGAAGGCGCCCCTTTCACATCAATTTGATGCAAACGGGTCTCAACTTGGCTTGAGCCTAAGCCCCGAACAAGTTTCTGTAGGAGATGCAATTCTTCAACGCTAGAAATCGGGTGAGCAAGTGCAGCAACTGCTTCAGGACCACTCTCTGCGGCAATCGTCTTTAATGAATTGGCTACATAAGTCATGGCAGATTCCCAATCGGTCTCTAGCCACTCGCCACCTTGTTTCACCATCGGGGTAGTAATACGATCTGCGCTATTCAGCCCCTCGTAAGCAAAGCGATCTCGATCACTAATCCAGCACTCATTGATAGCTTCATTTTCTAAAGCGACAACGCGCATAACCTTATTTGCTTTTGTTTGAACAGTAGTGTTACTACCCAAACTATCGTGCGGGCTTACAGAGCGCTTGCGACCTAATTCCCATGTACGTGCAGCGTAGCGAAATGGCTTGCTGGTCAATGCGCCCACGGGGCAAATATCGATCATGTTTCCAGACAACTCGGAATCAATTGTTTGGCCTGAAAAAGTAGTAATTTCAGAATGCTCGCCACGATTGACCATGCCTAGCTCCATCACGCCAGCGACCTCTTGCCCGAAACGAACGCAACGGGTGCAGTGAATGCAGCGTGACATTTCCTGCATCGAAATCAACGGGCCAACATTTTTATGGAAAACTACCCGCTTCTCTTCATCGTAGCGAGAATTGGACTTACCATAACCTACCGCTAAATCTTGTAACTGACACTCACCACCTTGATCGCAGATTGGGCAATCCAAAGGATGGTTAATTAATAAAAACTCCATAACAGAGCGTTGAGCTTCAATTGCCTTGGGAGAATGCGTGAAGACTTTCATCCCCTGACTCACCGGTGTTGCGCAAGCAGGTAATGGCTTAGGCGCTTTCTCAACCTCTACCAAACACATGCGGCAATTGGCAGCAATAGATAATTTCTTGTGATAACAAAAATGAGGAATATAAGTGCCCGCTTTATTGGCGGCGTGCATCACCATCGAACCTTGCGGAACTTCTACTGACTTACCATCTAATTCGATTTCGACCATGCTCACTTTAAGCTATCCCGTACTCAGTATCTTTTATAAAGGTTGCGCAGAATCTAAGCAGCGCTTATGTTCCACGTGATACGCAAACTCATCCATATAGTGCTTTAACATGCCGCGCACTGGCATAGCTGCAGCATCACCCAAGGCGCAAATCGTACGACCCTGAATATTGGCAGCTACATCATTCAATAAATCTAAATCTTCTGGGCGACCCTGACCATGCTCAATACGGCTGACAATGCGCCACAGCCAACCAGTACCCTCGCGGCATGGTGTACATTGACCGCAAGATTCTTCGTGATAAAAATATGACAAGCGTTCTAAAGCCCGAACCATGCAACGCGTATCGTTCATCACAATAACGGCGCCAGATCCCAGCATTGATCCTGCTTTCGCAATACTGTCATAGTCCATTGTCACATCCATCATCTGCGAACCAGGAACTACTGGTGCAGAAGAACCGCCGGGAATCACTGCCTTCAAAGTCCGGCCATCTCGCATACCACCGGCAAGTCTGAGCAAATCTGCAAAGGGCGTGCCAAGAGGTATCTCATAGTTGCCTGGATACACAACATCGCCAGATACGGAGAAAATCTTAGTGCCTCCATTATTTGGCTTACCTAGATCTAGATAAGCTTGGCCACCAATTGCCATGATGAATGGCACAGCAGCAAAGGTCTCAGTATTGTTGATCGTTGTTGGCTTGCCATACAAACCAAAGCTCGCCGGAAATGGTGGCTTAAAGCGTGGCTGACCTTTTTTTCCTTCTAATGACTCCAGAAGCGCAGTCTCTTCACCACAGATATAGGCGCCCCAGCCTGGTGAGGCATGTAACTGGAAATTAAAATCACTTCCTAAAATTTTGTCGCCCAAGTAGCCTGCGGCACGCGCCTCTTCTAGCGCTTCCTCGAAACGAGAATACGTTTCCCAAATTTCACCATGAATATAGTTGTACCCTACGGAAATGCCCATGGTGTAAGCACCAATGATCATGCCTTCAATTAATGCATGAGGGTTATAGCGCATGATGTCGCGGTCTTTAAATGTCCCGGGCTCGCCTTCGTCACTATTGCAAATTAAATACTTTTGACCAGGAAACTGGCGCGGCATAAAACTCCACTTCAGTCCTGTAGGAAACCCCGCGCCTCCGCGGCCCCGAAGAGAAGAGGCTTTTAATTCCGCAATGATGGCATCAGGCGTTATTTTTTCACTAATGATGCGGCTAAGCTGTTGATAGCCCCCACGACTCACATAATCTTTTAAGCGCCAATTTTCGCCATTCAAGCCAGCTAGAATGAGCGGTTTAATATGCTTATCGTGCAAGCTAGTCATGCTGCGTTTCCTTCTGCTCGTAACTCTGTCAATAGAGCATCAATTTTTTCATTACTCATGAGGCTGCACATACGCTTGTTATTTACTAACATCACAGGAGAGTCCCCACAAGCGCCCATACATTCGCCCTCTTTCAGGGTGAACATACCGCAAGAAGTAGTTTCGTTGTAGCCAATGCCTAAAGTTTTCTTCAGATGGCTTGCAGCAGTTTCGCCATGCTTTAACTGGCAGGGTAAGTTGGTACAAATCACCAGCTTATATTTACCAACCGGCTTGGTGTCATACATGTTGTAGAAGGTAGCAACCTCATCTACAGCAATCGTCGGCATTTCTAAAATTTGGGCAATAGTCTCAATCACTTCAGGAGAAACCCAACCCACTTCAGTTTGTGCCGCAATTAATGCAGCCATCACTGCTGACTGCTTATGCTCGGGAGGATATTTGGCAACATTATGCGCAATATCAGCAAGCGTTTTTTCGGAGAGGGTAATTGTTGTTGTCATGTATTCATCCCTGGCACGCTACATTAGCGGTCAATCTCCCCGAAAACAATATCTTGGGTACCAATAATAGTTACGGCATCAGCCAGCATGTGTCCACATGACATTTCGTCCATTGCGGAAAGATGTACAAATCCCGGAGCCCGAATTTTTAAACGGTATGGCTTATTAGCGCCATCAGAAATCAAGTAAATACCAAACTCACCTTTAGGATGCTCAACAGCGGCATAAGCCTCACCACTAGGAACGTGCATACCTTCGGTAAAGAGTTTGAAATGATGAATCAACTCTTCCATATTGGTTTTCATATCTACCCGCTTTGGAGGGGCAACCTTATGGTTATCACTCATGACTGGGCCATCATTTGCTTTAAGCCAGGCAACGCACTGCTTAATGATTCGATTTGATTGACGCATCTCTTCCATGCGTACTAAATAACGATCGTAGGAGTCGCCATTCACACCAACAGGAATATCAAAGTCTAACTTGTCATAAGTTTCATAGGGCTGCTTTTTACGCAAGTCCCACTCGATACCAGAGCCACGCAACATCGGACCAGTAAAGCCTAATTGCAAAGCACGCTCAGGTGTCACAACACCGATGCCGACTAAGCGTTGCTTCCAAATACGATTATCAGTTAACAGATTGCAGTACTCATCCACGTTCGCATCAAATCGTCCTGAAAAGGATTCAATGAAATCGAGCAAGGAACCACTTCGGTTTTCATTTAAACGCTTAATCGCAGACGCGCTACGAATCTTGGATTTAGAGAACTGCGCCATTTCTGTTGGCAGGTCACGATACACGCCACCTGGACGATAGTAAGCAGCATGCATACGTGCACCTGATACCGCCTCATACATATCAAAGATATCTTCGCGGTCACGGAAGGCGTACAAGAACACCGCCATCGCACCAACGTCTAAACCATGACAGCCAATCCATAAAAGATGGTTCAGCAAACGCGTTAGCTCATCAAACATCACCCGAATATATTGCGCACGCAAAGGTACATCCACCTGAAGCAACTTTTCAATAGACATGACATAAGCATGCTCATTGGCCATCATCGATACATAATCCAAGCGATCCATGTACGGAACATTCTGAATCCAAGTACGTGTTTCAGCTAATTTTTCTGTAGCGCGGTGCAATAAACCAATGTGCGGATCCGCCCGTTGAATGACCTCTCCATCCAACTCAAGCACTAGGCGCAATACACCGTGCGCCGCAGGATGTTGGGGACCAAAATTGAGGGTGTAGTTCTTAATTTGTGCCATGACTTAGACCGGGCCTCCGTACTGCTCTTCACGAACGATACGCGGCGTTATCTCACGCGCCTCAATCGTTACTGGCTGATAGACAACTCGCTTTAACTCTGGGTCGTAGCGCATCTCTACATTGCCTGAGATAGGGAAATCTTTTCTGAAGGGGTGGCCGATAAAACCATAATCCGTCAAGATGCGACGCAAGTCTTCGTGGCCATCAAAAAGGATGCCATAAAGATCGAACGCCTCACGCTCAAACCAATTGGCAACAGCCCAAACAGGAGTAAGTGACGCAACCACTGGGTAACTATCGTCGGGTGCAAATACACGCACACGTAAGCGCCAGTTATGCGCCAGTGACAAGAGGTGAGAAACAGCCGCAAAGCGCTTACCAGCCCACTGCCCTTCTTTGTAATCCTGATAGTCCACGCCACACAAATCAATTAATTGCTCAAAAGCAAGTGAAGGATCATCACGTAAAAGCATTGCCGATTCTAAATAGGTATCGGCGTTTACAACGATAGTTACTTCACCTAAGGCAGTTTCAATAGACTGCACTCGCTTGCCTAGAACCTTCTCTAAATTGGCTGCCAGTTGAATTAAGCGCTCTGACATGACCTAGGCTTTCCGTGCAATGGTGCTGGTACGTGCAATCTTCGACTGCAGCTGAATAATTCCATAGATCAATGCTTCAGCTGTTGGAGGACATCCAGGAACATAAATATCAACTGGCACGATACGATCGCAGCCCCGTACTACCGAATACGAGTTATGGTAATAGCCACCGCCATTGGCGCAAGAACCCATTGAGATTACCCAACGAGGCTCAGGCATTTGGTCGTAGACCTTGCGAAGAGCTGGAGCCATCTTATTGCACAAAGTGCCAGCCACAATCATCAAATCGGATTGACGTGGGGATGGACGAAAGACCACACCAAAACGGTCTAAGTCATAACGAGAAGCACCGGCATGCATCATTTCAACAGCGCAGCAGGCTAGGCCAAAGGTCATGGGCCATAAGGAACCATTTCGCGTCCAGTTAATCAACTGATCCGCTGTAGTAGTTACAAATCCTTCTTTAAGAACGCCTTCAAGTGCCATATGTTTATCGTTACTCCCAGTCGAGGGCGCCCTTTTTCCAGATATACACAAAACCTACAATAAATACAAATAAGAAAACCACCATCGAAGCATATCCAGCCCAGCCGATATCACGTAAAACAACGCCCCACGGGAATAGGAAGGCTGTTTCTAAGTCGAATAGGATAAAGAGGATAGCGATTAAGTAATAGCGCACGTCGAATTTCATGCGGGCATCTTCGAATGCCTCGAAACCGCACTCGTAAGGAGACAGCTTCTCTACGTCCGGCTTTGAAGGAGCCAAGATTTTTCCGAGGAACATTGGGACTAAACCAACCCCAATACCTACAAGGATAAACAGCAAAACAGGAAAATAATTAGCGAGATTCAAAATAGCCCTGAGTCATTAGCCAAACTTGGCGTTCGTTACTTCAAATTATCGATGAAACCAATAAGTTGCGCTTTAGCGCCAACTTTAACCCCATAAAAACACAATTTTGGTGCCGACGGCGAGACTCGAACTCGCACAGCCTAAGCCACTACCCCCTCAAGATAGCGTGTCTACCAATTCCACCACGTCGGCATCTTGTAAAACATGTCAATTCTACTGCATTGCACTACTTTTCTACAGCATTAAACACCCCAGAAACACCAAAAAAACGGTATTTACTTCGGAACTGCCGGCTTACTTGGATCCTGAGGCGTCACAACCGGGGCAGCCACGGGTGCAACTACTGGAGCCACTGTTCCAGAAAGCACACCAGGACTCACTTCTTTTTTATTTCCAATCCAAGTAATGCCCAGAGTGCAAATAAAGAAAGCTGCCGCAAAAACTGCGGTTGCATGGGATAGAAAATTAGCCGATCCACTAGCGCCAAAAAGACTGCCAGATGAGCCCGAGCCAAAAGCAGCGCCCATATCTGCGCCCTTACCCTGCTGAAGCAGCACAAGCAGGATGACAGCTAAAGCTGAAATCACCTGCAAAACAATCAATAAAGTCTTAAACCATTCCATGGCTTATCTCCAATTAAAAAATCTAGGCCTGACAAATGGCTAAAAAATCTTGGGAGTTTAATGAAGCCCCCCCAATCAATCCACCATCAATATCAGGCATTGCAAACAATTCAACGGCATTGTCAGGTTTGACACTGCCTCCGTACAAAATTCCCACATGGGATGCTACATCTTCATTAAACTCGGCTAATTGCAAGCGAATCGCACGATGCATATCCTGGGCAAGCTGAGCACTAGCAACTTTACCGGTTCCAATGGCCCAAAGAGGCTCATAGGCAATTAGACAATCCGCCAAGCGATCTTGCAACACAGCAACCTGCCTTGCAATCTGACTCCGTACCACTTCCACTTCACGTCCTGAATTGCGCTCATCGGCAGACTCTCCAACACAAATCACTGGAGTCATACCATTATCAAGTACTTGTAGGGCTTTCTCAGCTATCTGCTCATCAGTTTCATGATGAAACTGACGGCGCTCAGAATGACCAACAATCACATACGCACATCCCAATTCTTTCAACATCGATGCAGCAACATCACCCGTGTAAGCGCCAGTTGCAAAAGCAGAAGCATCTTGTGCACCCAAACTCAAAAAAGCGAGTGAGCAATCTTTAATTAATGCATCGCACTGCGCTAAATACGGGGTTGGCACGCATACCGCATATTGACGCCCTGCAGGCATGCCTTGCTCCATCCCGCGACAAACGGTTTTTACCCAATCAGAATTGCTTGCAAGACTGCCATGCATTTTCCAGTTGCCGATAATAATAAGTGGTCGCATGAAATCTAGCTCAGGCAATCATGAAACAGTTAAAACAATCTTACCAACGTGCTCAGATGATTCCATCAAGGCATGAGCATCTGCTGCTTGATCTAAAGTAAATGTTTTATAAATCACTGGCTTTAATTTGCCCGCATCCAGCAAGGGCCAAATACGCTCGTGCAGCTGTTGTGCAATTTGCTTTTTAAAGGCAATCGGACGTGGGCGCAAAGTAGAGCCTGTGATCGTCAGGCGACGACGCAAAATTTGATTGGTACTAACCTCTGCCTTAGACCCACCCTGAATAGCAATAATCACAATGCGGCCATCATCAGCCAAGCAATCGATCTCGCGCTGAACATAGGCGCCGGTGACCATATCTAAAATGACATTTACACCCTTGCCATCTGTTGCTTTTTTAACTTCTTCCACAAAATCTTGCGACCGATAGTTAATTGCTAAGTCCGCACCAAGATCTACACAGGCAGCACATTTTTCATCGGTCCCTGCAGTCACAAATACTCTGTGACCTAAGGCTTTAGCGATCAAAATTGCAGTCACACCAATTCCACTTGAACCGCCCTGCACTAATAAAGTTTCGCCCTGCGCAAGCTCGCCACGCATGAAGACATTGCTCCATACAGTGAAGAATGTTTCAGGCAAAGCAGCAGCCTCTTGATCTGTGAAACCTTTGGGATAAGGTAGGCACTGCGCGACAGGGGCTAGGCACAAATCTGCATAACCGCCGCCTTGCACCAAAGCACAAACACGATCACCTAGCTTCAACCCAAATACATTGTCTGCATGGGCTAAATCACCGCCAATAATTTCACCGGCGACTTCTAGGCCGGGAATATCAGATGCACCAGCTGGCACAGGATAAAAGCCCTTTCGTTGCAACACGTCTGGACGATTGATTCCTGCAGCAGCTACTTTAATTAAGATCTCACCCGTGCCGGCAGCCGGAGCCACTAGGTCGGGACGAATGTTGGGTACCAGCATTTCTGGTGCACCAAATTCTGTGATCTCAATTACGCGCATAACGATTTCCGCTCTAATCTTTACTCAGTATTGCTTAGGCAGTTTCATCAGAAGCTGGGTTAGCTTGTGCAGCTTCATCAGCGCCAGCTAGAGGAGCAATCGTACCGCCCTCTTCAGCCATGGCCGCTTTGAGAGACAAACGCAAACGACCGCGCTCATCAGCAGCTAACAACTTCACACGAACAATCTGACCTTCTTGTAAATAGTCTTTTACTTCTTTTACACGCTCATTTGAAATTTCAGAGATGTGTAACAGACCGTCTTTACCTGGAAGAATATTAATCAACGCACCGAATTCAAGCAACTTCACTACAGGACCTTCGTAGATCTTGCCAACTTCAGCTTCAGCAGTAATGCCTTCAATGCGGGCTTTCGCTTCAGCCATGCCTTCAGCACTGGTTGAAGCAATCGTTACTGTGCCGTCATCTTTGATGTCAATGCTGCAACCCGTTTCTTTAGTTAAGGCCTGAATTGTTGCGCCGCCCTTACCGATGACTTCACGAATTTTGTCTGGATGAATCTTGAACGACACCATACGCGGAGCATGCTCAGACAATTCTGTACGAACTGAACCCATTGCTTCTTGCATCTTGCTCAGAATATGTAAGCGGCCTTCTTTAGCCTGCGCTAACGCAACTTGCATGATTTCTTTAGTGATACCTTGAACTTTAATGTCCATTTGCAAAGCGGTAATACCATTAGCTGTGCCGGCTACTTTAAAGTCCATATCACCTAAGTGATCTTCGTCACCTAAGATATCGGTCAATACAGCAAAACGATTGCCATCCAAAATCAAACCCATTGCAACACCAGCAACGTGCGCCTTGATTGGAACACCAGCATCCATCATTGCTAAACAACCGCCACAAACAGAAGCCATTGATGAAGAGCCATTCGATTCAGTGATCTCGGATACCACACGAATACTGTAAGCAAAATCTTCTGCACTTGGCAATACTGGAATCAATGCGCGCTTAGCTAAACGGCCATGACCAATTTCACGGCGCTTTGGACTACCTACACGACCTGTTTCACCAGTAGCGAACGGAGGCATGTTGTAGTGGAACATAAAGCGATCACGGTACTCACCTTCGAGTGCATCAATAATTTGCTCATCACGTGCAGTACCTAAGGTGGCAACTACCAAAGCTTGAGTTTCACCACGGGTAAATAATGCAGAGCCGTGCGTACGTGGCAATACACCATTACGAATTTCGATTGGGCGAACAGTGCGTGTATCACGACCGTCGATGCGTGGCTCACCATTTAAAATCTGGCTACGAACAATCTTGCCTTCGATTTCAAAAAGAATATCGTTCACAGCAACCGCATCAACATCACCCTCTTGGGCCAACTGAGCTAATACAGTCTTCGTAGTTTCTTTCAGCTTGTCTGAGCGTGCGCCCTTTTGACGAATCTGATATGCCTCACGTAATGGGCCTTCAGCCAAAGCAGTAACTTTAGCAATAAATGGCTCATCTTTAGGGGCTGCAGTCCAATCCCACTCTGGCTTGCCAGCTTCGCTTACCAATTCATTGATAGCGTTAATGGCTGTCTGCATTTGGTCATGGCCATACACCACCGCGCCCAACATAATTTCTTCTGATAACTGATTGGCTTCTGATTCCACCATTAATACTGCAGCTTGCGTACCAGCAACGATCAAGTCCATCTCACTAGTGGCTTGCTCGGGACGGGTTGGGTTCAACAGGTATTGGCCATTTGCGTAACCTACGCGTGCCGCACCAACGGGGCCAGCAAACGGAATACCAGAAATAGCTAACGCAGCAGAAGCAGCAATCAAAGCAGGAATATCTGAAGGTACATCAGGGTTGATCGATAAAACGTGAATAACAACCTGAACTTCATTTAAGAAGCCTTCTGGAAATAAAGGACGCAATGGGCGATCGATCAAGCGGGAGATTAATGTCTCACCTTCGGATGGACGACCTTCACGACGGAAAAAGCCACCAGGAATTTTTCCGGCGGCATATGTTTTTTCTAGGTAATCCACAGTCAACGGGAAAAAAGACTGGCCAGGCTTGGCTGACTTGGAAGCTACCACTGTACCCATGACGACTGTGTCGTCGATATTAACGATGACAGCGCCACCGGATTGACGAGCAATCTCACCTGTTTCCATTGTTACCTGGTGATTGCCCCATTGAAAGGTTTTTACTGCTTTATTAAACATCGTCATTTTGATCTTCTCCAAATTGTTCACACATAAGCCACATGGATTACATGCTTGTCGTGGGATAAAGCAGTGTCACGACAACACTGGAGCGCTTGAAGATTACAAAGGATGTCATTCCAGGGAGGCACTGGCTTACTGAGCCCAGAAACTCATTGGAATGACACGATCCTCTATACAAATAATCTACAACCGCCCAAAAAACATGCCACCTTCTTAAGACTGATTCAACAAAGAAACAACCCTAAGATAGATGGCATTGCATACCAATAAGAATTACTTACGCAGACCTAATTTCTCAATCAATGCGCGATAGCGACCCAAGTCTTTGCCTTTGAGGTAATCCAAAAGGCGACGACGACGTGAAACCATCTTCAACAAGCCACGACGGCTGTGATGGTCTTTAGCGTTAGCCTTGAAATGGGGTGTTAATTCATTAATACGGGCTGTTAGCAATGAAACTTGCACTTCAGGGCTACCCGTATCGTTTGCGCTACGCGCGTTGTCTTTGACGATTTCCGCCGTTTTAATATCAGCAACTGCCATTTTCATACTCCTTACTTGCGATCACCCGAGCTCTCACCCATTCTGTGTCGTGCGTTATTAACAAAATAAAACAAAAAAGCTTTACAAATCAAAGCCCTCGAATTGTAGCAGAAAGGAGGTAAAAGCTGGGATTTGGATTGGCTTATGCGGGATTGATGGCTTCAGGGCTAATAATGAAATCAGAGAGATCGTGATACATTTCAACGAAATCCACAAATTAAGGCCGTTTTGATGAAAAACCGACTACTTATCCCGTTATTACTGGCTCCCCAGTTGGCATTTGCCTCATTTTTGCCAGCCGACCTCATTGATGGGGTCGCCAATGCCATTTCCTGGGCGGTACTTATCTTGATGCCCATTGGCTTTATTGGCCTATTTTGGTACGTTCACGTTCTTCCCGACACCATTGCTAAGCGCCGCCAGCATCCGCAAAGGGATGCAATTCATGCTTTATGCGTTCTGTCCCTATTTTTTGCTGGCCTGCTTTGGCCAATTGCTTACCTGTGGGCATATACCCGCCCCACAATGTACAAACTCGCCTATGGCAGCGACCAGTATCAGCCTATCGAAGAAACCGATTCACCTAAAAAGACAGATCAATAACGATGGAAGCCATATTACTAGGCATATATGCCTCAATTGTTTGGTTAATCTTTTTTAAGTACAAACTTCTGCCCTGGAATTTCTTGGCAAAAGTGATTGTTTTTACGATTCCGATTGTGGGCATGATCACTTTGATCTTGCTACTCAACGTCTTCTCGCCATCCACTGGAAATGTTCTGGTGGTACGCAATTCCGTGAGCATTGTGAGTCAAGTCCGCGGTCGAGTGATAGAGGTCCCTGTCACTATTAACCAACGAGTTAAAAAAGGCGATGTTCTTTTTAAGGTTGATCCTACTCAATACAAAGCCACCGCAAATTCCATCAAAGCAAAGTTTAAGTTAGCGCAGTTGCGCTTAGTAGAAAACAAACAGCTTGTTGCCAGCGGTGCGGGTAGTCGTTTTGATTTAGAAAAAGCAGAAGCAGACTTTGCTGATCTAGAGGGGCAGCTCATTACCGCCAATTATGATCTTGAACAAACCATCATGCGCGCACCGAGTGACGGTACGGTGGTCAATGTACAGCTACGCTCAGGAGCCTTTGTTGCTGCTTTCCCATTAGCATCTGTTATGACATTCTTAGAAGATGCGCCGCAAATTTATGCCCTCTTTAGCCAAAACGAATTACATCAAATTGAAATCGGCAATGAAGCAGAGTTCTACCTCCCCGTATTTCCTGGGAAAGTATTGAAGGCGACAGTGGAGTCTGTGATTTTGGCTGAAGGTCAAGGACAAATGAATGCCTCTGGCAACTTGCCGACCACTGGCTTGCGTGACATTCCAAGCAATCGTTTTGCCGTTAAGCTTGCGCTTGATGATGCCAAGAATGGGCTTTTACTACCCGCTGGTGCTGTTGGTGATGGTGCGGTATATACCAATCACCTCGCGTTTTTACACATCATTCGCAAGGTGATGATTCGGGTTAGCACTAAGCTCAATTACATCATTCCGAAACTACATTAATGTCTATGCCATTTTCCAAAGGGTGGCTCCCCAAGTCGCTCTTAATTAGCGCGAGCGTCTATGTACTGAGTGCTTGCGTTAGCCCCCTAATGACCAGCAAAGATTTAAAAGAAAAATCGCTGCCTAATGTACAAGTACCCACTCAATTTCAAGCGGCTGATAGCCAATCATCTAGTGGGCTTACTGCCAATGATGCGTGGCTGGGGCAATTTAATGATCCAGAGTTAAACGCATTAGCTACGCAAGCGCTTAAAAATAATCCAAGCTTAGCAATCTTCGCCGCCCGAAGATCGCAAGCCCAATCATTAATGGATTCAGCTGGGGGTGCCTTTTATCCAGGCGTCAATGCAATCGGCAACTTGGGTGGTAAAGCGGGATCTAGTGGCAGCGGCTTAACGGGCTACTATATCGGCGCTAATTGGGAATTAGATCTTTGGGGAAGAGTGCGTACCCAAATGGCAGCCACTACCCAAACTTCACGCGCAATAAATGCAGATCAGGATGCTGCGCAACTTTCTTTGCTTGCCTCTCTTGCTAAATCCGTCTGGCTAGCGCGCGTGCTTACAGAGCAAGCAAGACTATCAGAAGAGAATGTTTTTGCAGCAGAAACGGTAGCAAGCCTTACCCAGGTCCGTGAAAAAATTGGCGCCTCCTCAACCAATGAGTTGCTGACTACCCAAGGTTCGGTCGCTCAACTTCAAGAGCTTGCCATCGCTACTAGTGTTGCTAGAGACCAATCTTTACGAGCCGTGCAAGTACTCATCGGTCAATACCCTAGTGCCAAACCATTGCAAGCGATTGCCCTCCCCTCAATGCCTGCAGCGATTGATCCTGGACTGCCAATGGATTTATTAGAGAGAAGACCCGACGTTGTAGCGGCAGAAGCTCGGGTAAACAGCGCCTTTTATACGGCTGATGAGAAGCGCCTTACTCGACTACCCAAGATTAGCCTGTCAGCAGGCTTTGCTTACATTGATAGCCAAGTGTTTAGCTTGATCAATGGAGCATCCACCAGTTTTGGCTTTGGGGCCAGTGTAGCAATGCCTATTTTTCAAGGTGGGGCTATTGAAGCGCAAATTGCCTATCAAAATGCGGAGGCGCGTGCTGCATTAGCCAATTACGGCAAAACGATATTGAATGCCTTTAATGAGGCTGAGAATGGCATTAATGCTGATAATGCGTGGAGGAGTCGAAGCGCCCTCTTGCAAACGCAACTAGATTTACAGACGCGCCTAATGAAAAATACCACCACGGAATTTACTATCGGAAAAGTGGATCAACGCCAAGTTCAGCAGCAGTTGATCAAGACTAATTTAACGAAAATTTCCTGGAATCAAGGCAGGCTTGATGCCCTTGCACAAAGAGTGAATCTCTACTTGGCCTTAGGTGGGCCTGCTACTAACTGAAAACTTGCTGGCCTCACTTAGACCTTACTTAGTCCTTACTTGGGCGCCTCTTCCGTATAGCTACTTTTGTAGCCCGGAGGATAGCGCTGCCACTCCTTACCCTCGATACCTCTTGCATATCCATACTGAAATAATGCCCGCATGTATTCCGTATCAAACTCAGTCTTACGTGGGAAATTAAAGTCAGGGCCAATAAAAGTTAAATTGAAGTTCACCCCATCTAATTGAGTGGTGTGATAAATCCGGTAAAGATCTCCAATGCCTTGAGTCTGAATCAAACTTGAAATCGCTCGACTAATGATGCTCAACGTTCCTCTTTGAGTGTCGCGCCACTCAGGGTCAAGGCGAGAGTTACGAATGATGTAAGCATTGCGTTGATTGTGTAACTTGATTTTCATATCCTTACCGCGCTGCGCTAAAGCACTCGGGTACAAAAATACTTGCGTAATGGCACCGCCGTCAACATGCATCTCTTGAAAAGTCTGGCCAGCTACCTCAAAATCAAACATGATGGGTGAAAATGCCCCCGGTATCGAGGCAGAAGCTAATAAGATTTTGCGAAAGAGCTCAAGCGCTTCCGGCGTACCAATGCCAGCAATTTTTCCCATATTCCAAACTACGGGAACGCCTGCATCCAAATTACTGGTACCAATTAAGAGCCACCGCCCATTGACTGAATACTCATAGGCTATCCGCTTTAGTAATGCATGATCTACGTGTTTAGAGATCAAAGCAAACAGCGGCGTTGTATCCGAAAGACCATCCCCCAAAATGCCACTTAATAAATTGCGCTTAATAAAAATATCGTCTGGCCCAATTTGGGTATAAACGTCACGCAGCACAGGGTCATATTCCTTACCCAAATACGCAAATGGTGCAATTAAAGCGCCAGTGCTAATGCCGGTTACTAAATTAAAGTTAGGGCGATTGCCTCTTTCGGTCCAGCCTATCAGAAGACCTGCTCCGTATGCCCCATCATCACCACCACCAGAGAGAGATAAGTAGTTAGCGGCCTGAGTGAAGTCAATGCTATTAGCTGTCTTACGTAAGGCCATGACATCCGCTGCCATCTGATTAATTCCAGCTTCGCTAGCAACCAAATAACGTACACCATCCATACCAGCAATTTTTGCCTCACCCATTTGTCGAGGCGGCACTGATGCCTTGCGCTCTAGTGCGCCACAGGCCGAAAGGCAGCAGATCGCAATAAGAATCGCAGTCTGGCGACGAAATAAAGAGTAAGGAGAGCGTTTTTTCACTTGAGAGATTATAAAGTTGTATCACTATGAATATTCTTAATAATGAATCAAATTAGACAATGACCAAACTCCAATCTATTCGCATACTAGCTCTAGGGCTAGCCCTACTTTGCCCATTAGGGGCATCTGCCCAGTTCTCCAATCCGTTTGCCTCGGATAAGAGTATCCCTGCGCAACGGGAAGATATTCTGAAAAAGAATCAAGCCATACTGGAGCAGCTCTATAAAACATCGCCAAAAGCACGAGAGGCTATTGATAGATCGGCAGGTTATGCGACCTTCAGTAATTTTGGCATGAAGATCTTAATTGCAGGTGGCGGCACCGGTAGTGGTGTAGTCATTAACAACGCAAGTAAAAAAGCAGTCTATATGAATATGGCTGAAATCCAAGCTGGGCTCGGACTTGGAATCAAGTCATTTCAGAATATATTTGTATTTCAAACAGCTGCCGCAATGAACGACTTTATCAACTCAGGCTGGACTTTTGGTGGGCAGGTTACTGCTGCCGCTAAGTATCAAAATGATGGCGCTGCCTATCAAGACGCTACGGTTGTCGCTCCTGGCGTGTTGATGTACCAGCTAACCGACTCTGGACTTGCAGCCGAAATCACGGGCAAAGGAACCAAGTACTACAAAGACAGCACCCTAAATTAATTAGGGCGTCATCTGGGCGTTGATCTTGGCTAAGCTAGGATCATGCAGCTTGTTTAGGGCCGATAAATAGGCCTTAGCAGAAGCAGCAATAATGTCTGGATCAGTGCCAACGCCATTCACAATGCGCCCGCCCTTGGTCAGGCGTACAGTAACCTCACCTTGTGACTGCGTACCAGAAGTAATGGCGTTCACAGAGTAAAGCAGCTGCTCAGCCCCACTCTTGGCTAGCGCCTCAATTGCGTTTAAGCTAGCGTCCACTGGGCCATTACCCTCTGCCTCAGAACTGACCTCTTGATCACCCATCCTAAAAGTCACTTTAGCTTTTGGACGCTCACCAGTTTCAGAATGCTGACTTAAAGCAACAAAGTGGTAATGCTCACCCGCTTCCGCTGTCGCAGAATCTGACATGATGGCGATAATATCCTCATCAAATATATCCACTTTCTGATCAGCTAATGTCTTAAAGCGTACAAAAGCGTCATTTAAATCTGACTCGGCTTCAACAGTAATTCCTAAATCATGTAAACGCTGTTTAAAGGCGTTACGGCCAGATAGCTTGCCCAATACGATCTTATTGGCAGCCCAACCTACATCTTCTGCACGCATGATTTCATATGTCTCGCGATTCTTCAAAATGCCATCTTGATGAATGCCTGAGGCATGTGCAAATGCATTAGCACCAACAACCGCTTTATTGGGCTGAACGACAAAGCCAGTAATTTGAGAAACCAACTTCGATGATGGAACAATTTGACTTGCATCGATGCCGCAAACCATATCAAAGTAATCCTTACGTGTACGCAAGGCCATGACAATTTCTTCTAAGGCAGTATTACCAGCTCGCTCACCCAAACCATTAATCGTGCACTCAATTTGACGCGCTCCACCTATCTTGACTCCTGCCAAAGAGTTGGCCACCGCCATACCTAAATCATTATGACAATGCACTGACCATACTGCTTTATCGGAATTGGGGACGCGCGTGCGCAAGGTTTTAATAAATTCGCCATACAACTCCGGAGTGGCATAACCCACTGTATCCGGAATGTTGATCGTAGAAGCGCCCTCTTTGATGGTGGCCTCAACGACTCTGCATAAAAAATCCATCTCTGAACGATAGCCATCTTCTGCAGAGAACTCCACATCATCAGCCAAGTTTCTGGCAAAACGAATAGATCGTTTTGCTTGCTCCAATACTTCCTCAGGAGACATGCGCAATTTCACTGCCATATGCAATGGGCTAGTAGCCAAGAAGGCATGGATCCGCTTAGCCTTGGCTGCCTTTAAAGCATCCGCTGCACGGGTGATGTCTTTATCGTTGGCACGTGCAAGTGAGCACACAATTGAATCTTTAATGGCTGCGGCTACCGCCGAGATCGCCTGAAAATCACCCTCAGAGCTGGCTGCAAAACCAGCTTCGATGACATCCACTTTCAAGCGCTCTAGTTGGCGAGCGATGCGAACCTTTTCATCCTTTGTCATTGAGGCGCCAGGGGATTGCTCGCCATCACGTAAGGTGGTGTCAAAAATGATTACTTTATCGCTCATCACTACTCTCCGGTTCAATATTGCTTTGGATATTTTTTAATACTACGTTCTTTAAAACAAAAACCCCAGCTATAAGCTGGGGCTGGTATTTGGTGGTTAATGAATTATTTCAATCTCATTAACTCAGGCCTTACCTGCCCCAAGCTGTAAGCTTAGCGCCAGAAGAAGGAGCTCATGTAAGGGGTAGGAATGGATCAACATGCTTTCAATATAACCCAATTATTTGTAATTAGCTAAATCTTTACCAGAGCTTAGCTAATACGGCGCCCACTAAAGCGCTCCCAGGCCCAAATGACATAACCTGAAATCGAGTAAATAACGAATAAACCGAATAAGGTAAGAGGCGGGTTGGAAGAGATCAATACAAAGGTGAGGATCATCAACACCATCACACCAAAGGGCACGCGGTAGCGTACATCCAGCGCTTTTCCACTATAAAAACGAGCATTAGAAACCATCGTCAAACCAGCGTAGATAGCCAAAAAGAAGGTGATCCAAGGGATAGCAGTATCGCGTACCGGGATTTTGTTGTCGTCCGCCAGCCAGATAAAGCCAGCCATCAAAGCGCCAGCGGCAGGACTTGGCAGGCCCTGAAAAAACTTCTTATCGACGACTGTAGTGTTGACATTAAAGCGTGCCAGGCGCAAAGCTGCACCCGCACAGTAAGTAAAGGCAGCGAGCCAGCCTAACTTACCCATATCCTTCAGTGCCCACTCATATGCCACTAAAGCAGGGGCCACCCCAAAAGAAACCATGTCAGCTAAAGAATCGTACTGCTCACCAAAAGCACTTTGGGTATTTGTCATACGCGCTATGCGGCCATCCATGCCGTCGAGAACGAGCGAGGCAAAGATAGCAATCGCGGCAGTCTCAAACTGGTGATTCATCGCATTGACGATGGCAAAAAATCCACAAAATAGTGCCGCAGTTGTAAATGCATTGGGCAAAAGGTAGATGCCCTTACTACGCTTACGCGGCTTTCCTTCGTGCAGCTCTTCTACTTCAAAATCTACTGCATCACCAAGGTCTTCCGCCCAGTCATCCTGGTTACGCTCAGCGGACTTTGAGGAAAGACGACTACGATCGATGCGACCACGACGGCGAAATGTTGACAAAGTAGCTCCGGTAACAGTACTAGATTAATCCAAGCCAGGCACGCGAGCTAAGGCAGTATTGGTAGCAAATACCTTATCGCCGACACTCACCAAAGGCTCTGCAGTCAGAGGAAGGTAGACATCGACTCGAGAACCAAAACGAATGAAGCCATAGCGCTCACCCGCAGTGAGTCGGTCACCTACGTGGGTATAGCAAAGAATGCGACGAGCAATTAAACCGGCCACCTGAACAAGGGTCACAATTTGCCCGTTGGCGTCAATCACCACCGCATTGCGCTCATTCTCTGTAGAAGCTTTATCTAAATCCGCATTAACAAATTTACCGGGGAAATACTGGATCTCTTTCACTAGACCATTGACACCACTTCGGTTCGAATGGACATTAAAGACGTTCATGAACACACTAATTTTCAGTGCTTCACGACCTGCGTATGGATCATTGGTTTTTTCCACCACAACGATGCGGCCATCTGCTGGCGATAAAACCAGATCACGGCCTAATGCAGGAATACGTTGGGGGTCACGAAAGAACTGCAGAACAAAGAAGAAAATAATCCAAAGTGGCCAAGACCAAGCAAAACCACCAAGAAAGTGAACTAGCAACGTAACACCCCCCACTAAAGCCAAATACGGCCAACCTTCTCTTGCAATAATGGGGTGCGGATACATCATCTTTGTTCTGAGCCTTTTCGGTTTTAGTTCTTAGTCTGGTCGACTAATTTGTTTTTAGCAATCCACGGCATCATCGCACGCAACTTAGCGCCGACTACTTCGATGTCATGCTCTGCATTTAAACGACGACGAGAAATCAACGTAGGCGCGCCTGCTTTGTTTTCCAAGATAAAGCTCTTGGCGTATTCGCCAGTCTGAATATCTTTCAAGCACTGACGCATTGCATTTTTAGTGTCTTCAGTAACGATGCGTGGGCCAGTGACATACTCACCATACTCTGCATTATTAGAGATAGAGTAGTTCATGTTAGCAATGCCACCTTCGTAGATTAAATCCACGATTAACTTGAGTTCATGCAAACACTCGAAGTAAGCCATCTCAGGGGCATAACCTGCTTCTACTAAAGTCTCAAAACCCGCTTTGATCAACTCGACAGCGCCGCCACATAGAACCGCTTGCTCACCGAATAAATCAGTCTCTGTTTCTTCGCGGAAGTTAGTCTCGATGATGCCGGCACGACCGCCGCCATTGGCTGTCGCGTATGACAAAGCAACATCACGTGCTGAACCAGATTTATCTTGGTACACAGCGATTAAATGGGGAACGCCGCCACCTTGTGCATAGGTGCCACGAACGGTATGTCCAGGAGCCTTAGGGGCAATCATAATGACATCTAAGTCAGCGCGCGGCTGAACTTGACCGTAATGCACGTTAAATCCATGAGCAAAAGCAAGTGCAGCGCCCTGCTTAATATTGCCATGCACTTCTTTACTGTAAACATCGCCAATTTGCTCATCTGGCAATAGCATCATTACAACGTCGGCATCTTTTACTGCTTCAGCTACTTCTTTTACTGTCAAACCAGCGTTTACTGCTTTACTCCAAGAAGCGCCGTCTTTACGCAAACCAACGGTTACATTGACGCCTGAGTCTTTGAGGTTCAATGCGTGTGCGTGACCCTGTGAACCGTAACCAATGATGGTTACTTTTTTGCCCTTGATCAGGGATAAATCCGCATCTTTATCGTAAAAAACTTTCATGCTCTTTCCTTGTATTGAAATAAGTAGTAATACTGTAATGAATCAGTTAAAAAAAATTATGCCTTCAAAATTCGCTCGCCGCGCCCGATACCAGAACCGCCTGAACGAACGGTTTCCAGAATCGATGCACGATCAATCGAATCAATAAAGGCATCTAATTTACTTCCGTCACCAGTTAATTCAATGGTGTAACTCTTGTCTGTCACATCGATGATGCGACCACGGAAAATATCCGTTGTACGTTTAAGCTCTTCACGCTCTTTGCCTACAGCGCGTACCTTGATCATCATTAGCTCACGCTCAATATGAGGACCTTCGCTCAAATCAAACACTTTCACCACTTCAACTAAGCGATTCAAATGTTTGGTGATTTGTTCGATGACATCATCAGACCCAAAAGTCACAATCGTGATGCGAGAAAGTGAAGGATCTTCAGTAGGAGCGACGCTCAGAGACTCAATGTTGTAACCACGAGCAGAAAATAATCCCACCACGCGTGATAAAGCACCCGGCTCGTTTTCAATCAGTACAGAAATAATATGTCGCATTACAGTTCCTCGCTACCCAAGAGCATTTCAGTAATACCCTTACCCGCTTGAACCATTGGCCAAACGTTTTCTTCTGGGTCAGTCTGGAAATCCATAAATACCGTACGATCTTTTAAGCGAATAGCTTCTTTGAGCGCACCTTCGACATCGGATTTTTTCTCAATACGCATACCAACGTGTCCAAAGGCTTCGGCCAACTTAACGAAATCCGGCAATGAATCCATGTACGAGCTGGAATAACGTTTGTTGTAAGTCAACTCTTGCCATTGACGCACCATACCAAGGTAGCGGTTGTTTAAAGAAACAATCTTCACCGGTGTGTTGTATTGCTTACAGGTAGAAAGCTCTTGAATACACATCTGAATAGATCCTTCGCCAGTAATGGCAAAAACATCTTTATCCGGAAATGCCTTCTTGATACCCATAGCGTAAGGCAAGCCAACACCCATAGTGCCCAAGCCACCAGAGTTGATCCAGCGACGTGGCTTATCAAACTTATAGAACTGCGCAGCCCACATTTGATGTTGACCTACGTCAGAGGTAATAAATGCATCGCCGCCCGTAAGCTCCCATAGCTTTTGAACAACGTATTGCGGCTTCACAATCTGAGAGGCTTCGTCGTACTTTAAGCAATCTTTTTTACGCCACTCGTTAATCTGATCCCACCATGCAGCTATTTTCGCGTCATTTTTGCGAGGACCGGCAGCTTTGAGCTGAGCGGTCATCTCTTGCAATACTTCCTTGAGGTTGCCAACAATAGGCACATCCACTTTTACCCGCTTAGAAATTACTGAAGGATCAATATCAATGTGAATGATCTTACGGGGATTACTAGCAAAGTGAGCTGTGTTACCAATCACGCGGTCATCAAAGCGTGCGCCAATTGCAATCAACACATCACTGTGCTGCATCGCCATATTGGCTTCGTAGGTTCCATGCATTCCCAACATACCCAAAAATTGTGGGCTAGTGCCGGGGAATCCACCAAGACCCATTAAGGTATTGGTCACTGGGTAGCCCAGTAAGTCAGCAAAGGCTTTTAATTCAGGGGCAGCATCTGCCAGAATCACACCACCACCGGTATAAATATAAGGGCGCTCTGCTTCTTGCAATAAAGAAACTGCTTTACGAATTTGTCCGCTATGGCCCTTTACCACTGGGTTATACGAACGCATCTCTAGCGTTTCTGGATAAACAAAAGGGCCTTTCGCAGCAGAAATATCCTTAGGGATATCGATTAAGACTGGGCCTGGACGACCGGTCTGCGCAATATGAAAAGCTTTTTTCAGTACCAGCGGAAGATCTTTTACATCCTTCACTAGGAAGTTATGTTTGACTATTGGCCGGGTAATGCCAACCGTGTCAGCCTCTTGAAAAGCATCTTCACCAATGGCGTAAGTAGGCACGTTACCGCTAATGATCACCAAAGGGATCGAATCGGTGTAGGCAGTAGCAATACCAGTGACGGCATTAGTAACACCAGGACCGGAAGTAACTAGGGCAACGCCTACCTTACCGGTAGCACGCGCATAGCCATCGGCTGCATGGACTGCTGCTTGCTCGTGACGCACTAAGATGTGCTCGAACTTATCCTGCTTAAAAATTTCATCGTAAATGAAGAGTACGGAACCGCCTGGGTAACCCCAAACAAATTCGACTCCCTCATGATGCAGTGCACGCACAAGCATCTCGGCACCAATGATTTCTGGGGCCGGCTCTACGGAATTGGGATTTGTTGTGTCTTTGTTAGCCTGACTGGCTAAAAATTCTGCGCTGCTTGTATTCATTTTTCTCTTTCGTCCTTTGCAATTTTCGGCAAAAAATTGATTGGTCTGCTCTGTCTCTTGCTTGTGGCCTGAGTTCGAGCGGCGCTGCTACCAAAAAAACCATTTCGTAAATGAAATTCTAGGTAGTAAGCCGTATATTCTATAGCAAACCCCCAATATGGGCCAATTCCTCCTGATTCAGGTCTAATCCGTTTAATGGCTTCACCCCAAGAGCTTTCCGACTTTCTAAGCGGCATTGAGCAGCGTGCGTTCAAGCAGGCGGTTTATGCCGTCCGTGATGACGATGCGGCTTTAGACATTGTTCAAGATGCCATGATCAAGTTGGCGGAAAAATATGGGGATCGCCCGGCAGCAGAACTCCCGCTGGTATTTACTAGAATCCTACAAAACCGCATTCATGACTGGTTTAGACGTCAAAAGGTTCGCAATACCTGGGTTACACTCTTCTCCAATATGGGCAAGAAGCTCGATGAAAGTGATGATTTTGACCCCCTGGAGTCGCTTTCAGCGCCAGATGACAGTGAAATTCACCAAGATGGGGCATATCGACTAGAGCGAAGTCAGCTATTGCAGGCACTGGAGTCAGAAATATCAAAATTGCCCGCCCGTCAACGAGAAGCCTTCCTGATGCGTTATTGGGATGAGCTCAGTATTACTGAAACTGCCCTTGCCATGCGTTGTAGCGAAGGAAGCGTCAAAACCCACTGCTCAAGAGCCACTCAGGCTCTAGCTAAAGCATTGAAATTAAAAGGAATTACGCTGTGAACCGGACTAATGAAGACATCCTAGACCCAAATGAAGTCGACCAATTTGGCCTGGCTACTGCCGCCCTTTTAAATTATGGATCTCAATCCCTGCCAGCCGGCATCAAAGATCGCCTTTACGCCGCGCGTTTAAAGGCACTTTCTGTTAAAAAACCAGAAAAGATTCGTATCCAACAGCCTGTTTTGGCTGGCATCACGGGTAAATGGTCTCCAACATCAGGCTCTCGCTCTTTTTGGAATAACGTTGGCTGGATTGCCCCGCTAATCGTTTTAGTGTTCGGCATGATCGGTATCGCCCAATGGCAGCAAGATTCACGTATCAACGATATTGCTGAGCTCGATGCAGCGCTATTAACGGATGAAGTGCCCCCAGATGCCTACGCTGATAGCGGCTTTTTGGGCTTCCTAAAGAATGGCGCCCCTGCCGACGCCGATAAATCCAGCTCGGATCTATCTAAATAAACTTATTTTGAAGTCATTGAAACCACTAAGAACCGCAGTTGCTATCAATGCACTGTTGATACTGATGCTTTCTGTATCTGGACTCAGTGCAAGCAACTGCGCTTATGCCCAAAGCACGGCTGGTGCACATGTAAAAGCAGTGAGCACCCCTGAAAAGAAGCCCGATGGCACTTGGGAGGGCTTAAAGCCTGAACAACAAAAAATTCTGGCGCCTCTGGAAGATGATTGGGACTACATGCTTCCCGATAGCCGCAAAAAGTGGATTCAGGTTTCTAATCTCTACCCAAAAATGAGCCAGGCGGATCAGCAGCGACTGCAATCTCGCATGATGGGGTGGTCAAATTTATCCCAAAAAGATCGCCGGCTCGCTCGTGAAAATTACCTTACTAGCCTCAAATTCCCTGCCGAACAAAAAGCAGAGGCATGGAGTGCCTATCAAAAGCTCAGTGATGAGCAAAAGAAAAAGCTAGCCCAGCAGGAACTCAATAAAAAAAAGCCAACGGCAGTTAACGCACCTACATTGCAACAACATGCTGTCAGTCAAAAATCAATCGTAGCTCCCACTTTGCCAGCCACCATTCAGGCTCCGCCAGAAAATGCGCCTAATACAAGTAATGACAACGTCACTAACAATAGTAGTGGCGGCGCCAGCACTACGCCTTAAGCTCTCCGCCTTAAGCACTCCGCCTTGAACACTCCATAAGTCATGATGACTCCAACTGAACTCCATGCCCTGCCTTCACCGCAATTTTGGCGACGCGTATTTTGTGCGTTGTATGAGCAACTGGTATTGCTAGGGGTCATTGCCCTTACTTTTTTACTGCCAAATTTAGGCCTGGGCATTCTTTTTAATATCGCGCTACCTAGCTGGCTTTCCTTTTTGTATTTATATCTTGTTCTGGGCGTCTACTTCGTTTGGTACTGGACTAAGTCAGGCCAAACGTTGGCCATGCAAACTTGGCGAATCCGCATGATTGATCTCAATGGATTGAATTTAACGCGTAGGCAGGCAATCTGGCGCTATGTCCTTGGTTCACTTTGGATTGCTCCTTGCGTACTTTTACAATGGATCTTGGAGCTACATCAATGGCAAATTATTGAGATGCTTTTTGTTGTTGCACTATTTCTATGGCCAGTGACTATCTATTTAGATCGAGTAAATCCTTTGTCACGTCAAAGTTTTCCAGACCGCCTCTCTAAAACACGTTTAGTCGAGTTGCCCAAAAACCTAGTTACGCTCGTCTAAAACTAAATCTCACGTAAGCATTCCATCGCAGTAGCATTTTGGATTCTTTTCTGAAAGCGATAGCCCGCTAGAAGGCATGCAGTAACCCCAAACACAATTCCCATGCCTAAAGATTGCGCAAAAGCATTGAATTCAATTTCTAGAACAAAGCGCCCTAAAGCCCAAGCGGCAATACCAGCAGCGAGGCCAGCCAAGGCGCCAGCCAAAACACCAATTAATAAGAGCTCAGTGATCGCGATTCTGCCTAGTAAGCGGCGTGATGCTCCCACTGCTTTAAGTAAAGCAGCACTTCTAAAGCGCTCATCCTGAGTAGCAGCAATAGCAGACACCAACACTAAAATTGCCGCGGCAATGGTGAAAGTAAAAAGTAAAGACAACACTGAAGAGAGTCGATCCAGCACATTCTGTATTTGATTTAACGAGGAAGCAACATCCACAATAGTGAGATTCGGATAGGACTGTGCTAACTGAAAATCTAGCCCCACTTTGGCAGGATCTTGATAATAAGAAGTAATCCAAGACTGCGGTAAATCACTGAGTAGTGTTGGGGGCAAGATGACAAAGAAATTGACTTTCATAGAGCCCCAATCCAGTTTACGCAATGAGGTGATCGGTGCAACAACGCGCTCACCAGCAACCTCAAATGTCATTTGGTCACCTAACTTGAGCTTTAAGGTTTTCGCAATACCCGCCTCTAATGAAATTTCTGGAGCTCCACCAGAAATCCAGCGGCCTGCTGTAATACGGTTCCCCTCTGGCAATTGCTCTGTATAGGAAAGATTAAACTCACGATCCACTAAGCGGCGCGCGTTATCTTCCGCATAATCACTTGGAACAATACCGGCCCCATTCACCTCAATCAGACGAGCGCGCACCATGGGATAAAAAGAGGGCTTATCCACCCCCGCAGTACTGAGGGCGTTGGTAATACTTTCCTTTTGCGACGCTTGAATATTAATCATAAAACGATTGGGCGCATCAACAGGAATACTGCCTTGCCATGTCGCTAGCAGATCTTGCCTAAGTAATAAGATCATGAGCAGTGCCATTAAAGCAATACCTAGAGCAGTAATTTGCATTACTGCAAATCCAGCACTGCGCGCTTGCGAAGTAAGAGCAAACCGCAAAGCAAAATTATTTGCACCCCATTTTGAAAATAAGGCACTGCACAGACGTAAAGATAAACTAGCTAAGACTGCAAATAAAAGTACGGCAAGGCCAAAGCTGAGGCTAATCCAGAAAGTCAGCTTCCAATCTTGGGCCGCTACAGCAATTAAAGCTAAGCAAGTAGTAAGACCAAAAAGTGCCACCCACACTACCCGGATATTAATAACACCAAGCTCTTTTCGTACTAAACGAATTGGTGAGATCGTGACTAAGCTGAATAACGGGGGGCCAGCAAAACCGATGAGTAAAAAAGTAGAAAAGAGCATGCTCCAGATAGCGGGCCAAATGGACACCATGGATAAGTCTGCCAAAACCAGATTACCCAAAATACGCATCAATACTTCTTGAATAGCAAAGCCAATAGCAGAGCCAATGATGGCAGCAAATAAACTCAGGCTAGCCAGTATGGTTAATTGAGATTTAAGAATGACCGCTTGGCTTGCCCCCAGGCATTTCATGACCGCGCAGACATCTGCCTGCTTAAGGACATAGCGACGGGCTGATAAAGCAATCGCAACCGCCGCAACCATTGCTGTCAATAGGGCCACCAAAGACAGGAAGCGCTCTGCCCTATCTAAAGTTTTGCGCATCGTCGGCTGGGCATTCTCGAGCGTTTCAATCCGTAGACCCCGCAGATCCTCTGACGCAGTCCATTGCTTGGCCCAGGTCTCGTACTGAGCAATCGCTGAGTCACTACCGGCCAATAGCAAACGATAGGTCACCCGACTTCCCAGACCAATCAGGCCCGTAGAGGGAAGATCTTCTAAAGACATCATGATGCGTGGCGCAAAATTCATAAACCCAGCCCCACGATCTACTTCGCGCTCAAGTACGCCTGAGACAATAAAGGTTCTGTCCCCTAGAGAAATCGTGTCCCCAACATTGATGTTGAGGCTGGCAATCATCGCTGGATCTAGCCAGACAGAACCCTTGTCAGGAGTGGTGGGGATGGTTGGGATGGTTGGGATGCTTAGGATGGCGGAGGGGGTAGTCGCTACTGGCGTTGCAGAAACCTGCAACTGCCCGCGTAAAGGGTATTGCGCGCTGACTGCTTTGAGGGAAGCTAGCTTACTTTGTGATCCGGCAGTTGCCATGCTGGGGAACACAATGGTTTGGGCAATCCGCAGTTCACGATCTTTGGCCTCTTGAAAAAATCGCTCAGGCAAAGGCTGATCGGCTACGAGCAAGAGATCAGCGGCCAGCAATTGGCGTGCGTCAAGCTGAAAAGTACGCTGCATTCGGTCAGCTAAAAAACTGACACTCGATAAGGCGGCAACTGACAATGTCAGCGCGATCAAGAGCCACACTAACTCACTAGATCTAAAGTTCCTCTGAATTCGTTGAAAGCCATTTAGGATCACGACAATTACACAGCCTGTACTTGACCGCCATCAACCCGCAGTACTGACCCGGTAATGAAGGAGGCATTTTGACTCGCCAAAAATGCAGCAGCATCACCATACTCTTTAGGATCACCATAGCGACCCATCGGAATTTGCTTCAGACTCAACTGCACTACCGCCTCATAGCTTATATTTTCACGCTGAGCACGTGCCTCATCTAATTGACGTAGTCGATCAGTAGCCACACGACCCGGCATGATGATATTGACGGTTACCCCATCAGCCGCGACTTCTGCAGCTAACGTTTTAGACCAAGCCAATAATGCCGCCCGTAGCGTATTAGAAATGGCCAGATTTTTGATCGGGGCAATAGCGCCAGATGTGGTGCTGGTAATAATGCGACCCCATTTACGCTGACGCATTCCTGGCAATACGCGGTCCGTAATGGCAATTAGTGAAAGCACCATGTCATTAAAGCTCTTTTGCCATAAAGCAGGGTCTTGACCTGCAGCAGGCGTTGGCGGTGGACCACCCGTATTGTTAATCAGAATATCAATCGGACCTAACTCTTGCTCTACTTGAGTGACAAGGCCATCGATTACGCTAGCATCCGATAGGTCCCAAATCAAGGCCAGCGCTTTACCGCCTGCAGCCTCAATCATCTCAACTGATTTTTTTAAGCCATCGGCATTACGTCCGGTCACCGCAACCTTCACACCCTCTTGAGCTAAAGAGACGGCCATAGCCTGACCTAAACCGCGGCTTGAAGCCAGCACTAATGCAACTTTTCCCGCGAGCCCTAAATTCATATTTTCCTCAACGATTAATTTCCAAATGGCTTAGGCAGATTACCAGCATATTGATATAACTGTGCCTCGTACTCTTTAAAGATCTCTGCCAGCGCTTGCTGCTGACCTTGAACCAATGCTTGTGGGGTATTGTCTTTCAGGGTTACCCGCTTGGTATATTGATTTGCACCGATCAATGCATTAGGTTTGCCGCCAGTCTCAACACTAAGAAAAAACTCTACGCTCACCACGGCCTCTGGCTTTACTCGATAGTCACCATACAGCGCATTTACTGTAGCTTGCAATGTGTAATAAGGAAAAAAGCCATTGCCCTGACCTAATGTTGCTGAAAAAATACCAGCTTGATTGAGCCACTGCCGCTCAGCACTTGCAAACATTTCTGCTGGAATGGTGCTGTACACGTTATAAAAGTCTTTTTCATAGCGCTGATCACCCAGTCGATAGACCAATGACTTTCCATCAAACGGTGGGGCAACCGTCACAGCGCCAATCTTTAACCAATAATCAGTACGGGGTTTATAGGCCTGACCAGTTCGCTCGGGTGCTAGCAACCAACTACTCGGCGTAATCGGGGCACGGGTAGGCAGTGCACAAGATACTAAAACGCACAATACTAGAGCGCTGACAAGATATTTGATCATTTTTGTACTCCAGACTGTCCTTGGGTTCCATTCATAGGAAGCACAATTTTTGGTGGTGGCTCACCCCAAATCAAACTGGAAGGGGATTGGCTAGCAATTCGAGTAAATTCGTTTAGCTGCTCACTAGTTTGCTTCAGATTCTCAATAGTCAGACTAGTGTCACCCTGAATACTGGTTATCGTTTGGCGCAATGCAACCATCGTGCCAACTAATTCCCGCATAAGAATATTCAATTCATCTTTATCAGTAACCTTAGCCATGCGTGCTAGCAGGATATTGAGATCCTTTACTGAATTTACAAGACCACCACTCTGCTTGTTATCACCGGCCATCACCGCATTTAAGTTCGTCAGTAAATCATCGAATTTTTTCTGCGTCCCATTGATATCCAAATGATTGACTGCCTCAAGCATTTTTTGTATTCCTGTCAGAATTTGATCTGCCTGGTTAGGCAATGAGGGAACTACAGGATATTCAGGAGTCCAACTGTACGGTAAAGGCTTGTAATCAGGATCTTTTGAGACAAAGTCAAATTCAACATAATTGACGCCCGTAATCCCCATCGATTTAACGCGTGCACGCAAGTTGTTCTTGACAAACTCTGCAATCTTTTTCTCACTTAATTTCTCACCAACGATTTGCATTCTGACCACAACATATTGCCGACGCTCCTGAAAGGGGATGTCCTCTTCATACAGAACACCTGATAAGCCTATCGAGGTGACTTGGCCAATCTTCACTCCTCTGAAGCGAACCGCAGCGCCCGTATCCAAGCCGGTAACTGATTGCTTAATGTAAGTCTCCACCATAAATGATTGCTTAAAAAATTGACCCGATCCAAAAATGAGAATCAAGGCAATTAATACGCCGATTGCAGCCAGCACAAAAACGCCTAAGCGGAAGTAATTGGGATTGGAGTTTTTGCTCATACCGCGTCCTTGCTCATAATTCGATTGAAAAATTGATGCACCCGGGGATCTTTGCTGGTATCTCGTAATACCTTAGGATTCCCTTGCGCAATGATGCCTTTGGCACCCTTGTCTAGCATGATGACTTTATCTGCAATAGCGTAAATACTGGCTAACTCATGCGACACAATCACAAAGGTGATGCCCAGATTTTTGGACAGGTCCATGATAGTGCTATCTAAGTCAGCAGAAGTAATTGGATCAAGTCCAGCAGAGGGTTCATCTAGAAAAAGAATTTTAGGGTCCAGCGCCATCGCCCTAGCAATTGCTGCTCTTTTTTGCATCCCCCCACTAATCTCACTTGGCATGTAAGACTCGTAAGGTAGCAGCCCTACTAAGTCTAATTTACAACGTGCCAACAGATCCATTTGATCTTGAGTTAGCTGGGTGTATTCCTGCATAAATAACGTAACGTTATCGAGCAAATTCATGGACCCGAACAAAGCACCCTGCTGGTACATGACACCAAAGCTCGTCATGATCTTTTGACGCTCTACACCAAGGGCTCTGGTGATATTTTGACCTTCAATTAAGACATCACCTTCCAATGGCTGATAAAGACCAAAGAGATTTTTTAATAGGCTAGATTTGCCGCAACCAGAACCTCCAAGGATGACAAAGATTTCACCTGAGTTGACGCAGAAATTCAGGTTTTGCATTAAAACCTTAGAGCCGTACCCTACTGTCAGGTTTTGTACATCAATCGCAATATCCGGTTCGCCCGTGGTGATGGAGGCACTCATCAGAAGCCTGTCTTATAAGAGATAAATGCAAAGATGCCGTCAACTAAAACGATCAACACAATACTGCTCACTACCGCACGTGTGGCAGAGATACCTACTGCTGCAGCGCCAGTACCGGTTTGCATACCCCGCAAACAACCTACTGCTGAGATGACCACCCCAAATAGTGTCGCCTTGATCAAACCTGATCCAATGTCTTCTAAGCCGACTGCGTTAAGCATCCCGTTATAAAAATTAACGAACGGCACTCCGTAAGCGAGTATGGTGACCATCGAAGCAAAGACGCTAACGATATCGGCATATAAAGTCAAAATCGGCGCTACTAGAATTCCGGCAAGTACTCTAGGCACTACTAAGAATCGAATGGGGCTTAAGCCTCCAGAAACTAAAGCATCCACTTCGCTGTTTACTGTCATTGTTCCAATCTCAGCAGCAAAAGCAGCGGATGAGCGGCCAGCTAGCAAAATAGCGGTGATCAGCGGTCCCATTTCACGAACAATGCCCAAGGCCGCTAAAGGCCCTACAAAAGAGACTGCGCCAAACTGCGCCATTCCAATCGCAGCCTGAAAAGAAAGAATGACGCCAATTAAAAAAGAGACCAAGCCCACAATTGGTAATGCAGCGATTCCTGCTTGAACAGCAGTATTAACAAAGTCACCCCAGCGCACTTGCCTAAAATGGAATACTGACCAGACCAGATCGGATGCTAAGTGCCCAGTAAAAGTAATTAAGCCAACCGCATCGTCGATGAGGCCTTGTGTGGCTATTCCGGTGCTGACAACAAAATTTCTTTTGGGCTCAACCGTTGGCGCTGGAAACAAATGACTGATTGGATCAAACTCATGCAACAGTGGCTGATATCGTGCATCAAGCCCAACCACCTCAAATGTGCCGCCTGCTTCTTGTTGCGCTCTTTCAAGATCAATCAAAAATGCAATGCCTGCACCATCGATTGCAGCAATCTGGGATGCATCAAAGGTCAGCGTTTTATTGGGAGTACTACTTTTTTCTGCCTGACCTAACCAAGCCCTCTGTGCAGCAGAGATTTGGGTCCAAACCCCACCTAATGCGTACGCATCGATCTTGCCGGAAAGCACGACCTTGGCAGTATGGGCATCCGTTTGATTCCATATTGCCACTGAGGGGCTAGAGCTTGCAATGGGCGTAGAAGTGACAGAAATACTCATGTATGAACTATAAGGGATCTACATGTAAAGAAGATGAATTCGCTACAAATGAAAAAGGGCCTAGTGTTTAAACTAGGCCCAATATGAGGTGGTGCGGCTGGCAGGAATTGAACCCACGACCCCTTGGTTCGTAGCCAAGTACTCTATCCAACTGAGCTACAGCCGCAACAGCCATAATTATGCCATGGAAGAGAAAAACTACATCACACCTGTTGGTCATGAGCGCATTAAAACGGAACTTTTACAGCTTCTAGACCATGATCGGCCTGAGGTTGTCAGGATTGTGCACTGGGCTGCCTCGAACGGAGATCGCTCAGAAAATGGTGACTACATCTACGGAAAAAAGCGCCTTCGGGAAATTGACCGTCGTATTCGCTTCTTAAATCAACGCCTTGAATTTGCCCTAGTTGTGGATAACCACACCCGCAAATCAGGAGAAGCAGCGTCTGACCAAGTCTTTTTTGGAGCCACCGTAAGCTATATCAACCTAGAAGGACCTCAAACTGGGCAGGAAACTACCATCACGATTGTGGGAGTCGATGAGGTGGATTTAGATCAAGGTCAGGTCAGCTGGGTATCACCGATCGCCAAAGCCTTGATTAAAGCCCGCTTGGGTGATTGCGTCAAGATTCAAACCCCGACTGGGCCTACGGAAATTGAAATTTTGGCAATTGAATATCGCTGATACCGCTAAATCGGTAACGCACTCAATAATAGGGATCTAGCGATCTAGCGAACTTAGTGGACTTAGTGGACTTATGGCCACAGTGGGCTAGATCACTCTAGTACGGGTCACCCGCATCACATCATGATTTGTGCGTAAGCTACGCATCACCTTGGAGAGATGCAGACGATTAGAAACCTGAATCGTAAACCGAATGGTTACCGCATCTTCTTTATAGCGATCATCCATAGACACATTCATGATGTTGGAATCTGCTGAGGTAATGCTACTAGCGACCCGCGCCAGTACACCCTTGCCTTGATGGGTATCAATGGCTAAATCGACTTCAAACTCGCGATTAATGTCTTTGCCCCACTCAACCTCAACCCACTTATCACTATCCCTAGAAAGCATTTTGAGTGCAATGCTGCAATCGTTGGTGTGTACCTGCAGACCCTCGCCTTTGCCAAGATATCCAATAATGTTATCGCCCGGTATAGGGTGACAGCACTTCTGAAAGGTAATGGAGTTTCCTTCACGGCCATCTACCAATATCGCTTGACGTTGATGATGGTGAGATGCGATTTCTTGTTCAGGTGAAACCCAGTCTGTAGCGCCCAGACGCATCTGATCAGTACCGCCATCATCATTAATCAAAATGTTCAGACGAATGGCCAGTTCTTGAGCAGAACGTCGGCCTAAGGCGATATTGACACAAGCCTCTTCACGGGTTTTATCCCCAGTCCAATGTAAAAGCTTCTCCCAAATTTCTGGGGATAACAGTCCGGCATCTACTCCTTGTTGGCGTAATGCGCTTGCTAAGAGGCGCTCGCCTAACTGCAAAGACTCGCCATAGTGTTTCGTTTTTAATGCATGACGTATCGATGCGCGCGCCTTACCTGTGCGCACAAAAGCCAACCAGCCAGGATTTGGTTGGGAGTTGGTAGAGGTGATCACTTCAATAATGTCACCATTCTTGAGCTCGCTGCGTAAAGGGAGTTGCATACTATTAATCTTGACTGCCACGCAGTTATTACCCAAATCACTATGAATAGAGTAAGCAAAATCTAATGCCGTAGCGCCCCGAGGCAAGGCTCTGATCTGACCCTTAGGCGTAAATACATACACTGCATCTGGAAATAAATCGATCTTGACGTGCTCTAAAAATTCTTGAGAATCGCCGCTACTATCCTGAATATCAATTAAAGATTGCAGCCATTGATGTGCCCGATTTTGCACTTCGCTCATATCGGGTGAGCCGTCTTTATACGCCCAGTGTGCTGCAACGCCCGCCTCTGCTACAGCATGCATATCGCTTGTACGTATCTGAAACTCTACAGGCACGCCTGAAGGCCCCAACAGTGTCGTGTGCAGCGATTGGTAGCCGTTCAGTTTAGGAATCGCAATGTAGTCCTTAAATTTTCCTGGCATCGGCTTGAAAAGGGCGTGAAGTAAACCCAGCGCCCGGTAACACTCATCGATCGAATGAACCGTTACCCTAAATGCATAAACATCCAGTACCTGAGAAAAACTCAAATGCTTGACGCGCATCTTGCTATAAATACTAAAGAGGGTTTTTTCTCGGCCCTGAAGATCGACTGCAACATCCGCTTTTGCAAAGGCCATACGCGTGCTTTGCAAAATCTTTTCAATCATTTCCTTACGATTACCTCGCGCCCGCTTTACTGCGCCCTCGATTACTCTAAAGCGCATCGGCATAGAAAAGCGGAAGCTTAAGTCTTGTAAATCACGGTAAATCACATTTAGGCCTAAGCGGTGGGCAATAGGCGCATAGATTTCAATTGTTTCGGCAGCAACTCGGCGGCGCTTCTCCATCGGCACCGCATCAAGCGTACGCATATTGTGAGTACGATCCGCAAGCTTGACTAAGATCACCCGAACATCGCGTGCCATCGCCATAAACATTTTGCGAAAACTTTCCGCCTGCGCTTCAGCATGACTCTGAAACTCTAACTTATCAAGCTTAGTCAGACCCTCTACCAGTTCGGCAACTTTGCCACCAAACTTCTCTAGTAAATCTGCCTTCGTGCAGCCCGTATCTTCAATCACATCATGAAGTAGCGCAGCCATAATGGATGGAGCGTCTAGGCGCCAAGTCGCGCACAACTCCGCAACGGCTATTGGATGGGTAATGTAAGGTTCACCGCTATGGCGATATTGCCCCAGATGCGCGGCATCAGAAAACTGAAAGGCTTTTTTTATTAAAGTAACTTCATCTGGCTCGAGATAAGCCAACTTGGAAAGCAAGCCATCGATGGAGACAACTTGATGCTTGAGGGGTAGTTGAGGGGCTGAGGTAGGGCCGAATAAGTGCCGACTGGACTGTGCCAGCATCGTGGCAATAATCGAGGGCTTCTCAGCTTTAACCGTCTCTTGAGGCGAGACTAAACCGTTAAGTTCCGATGTGATGGGGACGCCAATAGCGCCTGAGGAGAGCTCCACACCGGAACCCCTGAATTACAAAGGTACTTTAGTCAACATGTCACGGTCGGTAACACCAGCAGCAACTTCACGTAAGGCAACAACGGTTGCTTTATCTCTGGCTTCAACACGTGGCGAGTGACCTTGAGTTAATTGACGTGCACGGTATGTGGCCGCCAATACCAGCTCAAAACGATTCGGAATGGTTTTTAGACAATCTTCTACAGTAATACGGGCCATTCTGGACTCACTTAATTTAGATGCAATACCAATAGAATAACTGATCAGACCCCAAGCCGCCTCAAAAGCGCAGGGTTGCGGGCCATAATCGGGCCTGAGCGCAAGCGACTAGCCGCTACAACATGCCTTAAATCTGCCAAAGCTTGTTCGAAATCATCATTCACCACAATAAAATCAGCCTCATGTGCATGCTGGAGCTCTATGTGAGCAGCAGCGAGGCGTTTCTGAATCGTAGCCTCGTCATCCTGCCCTCGCTTACGCAGGCGCTCTTCTAGGGCTTCAATTGATGGCGGGAAGATAAAGATCCATTGCACCTCAGGAATCATTCCCCGAATCTGCTCCGCCCCTTGCCAATCGATCTCTAGCACGACATCGCGCCCGGTTTTCATTTGCGCTTGGATCCAGTCGCGTGAGGTGCCATAAAAATTACCATGCACCTCTGCATGCTCCAGAAACAGTCCTTGCTCACGCTCCGCTTCAAATGCCGCTCTTTTAATAAAGCGATAGTCTTTACCATCCACTTCGCCTGGCCTAGGCGCACGGGTCGTAGTCGACAAGGACAGCTTGAGATGTGCATCCTCTTGTAGCAATGCATTAACCAATGATGACTTGCCGGCGCCGGATGGCGCCACAATCATCAACATACTGCCTTGATAGGCGGGAGAGAGCTTAGGTTTGATCTTCAACTATGGCTTAGCCTCATGGCACTTACATCACTAATATCACTCATATCACTCATATCACTCTAAATTTTGCACTTGCTCGCGCATCTGCTCAATCAGCAGCTTAAGCTCTAAAGCAGCTTGGGTACATTCTTCAGAAACCGATTTGGAACTCAATGTATTCGCTTCACGATTGAGCTCTTGCATTAAAAAGTCTAAACGCTTCCCGACAGGACCTTTGCCTGCAAGGGCCGTATCCACTGCCTGTAAATGGGTCTTTAGACGGGCAAACTCTTCGGCTACATCGATACGAACTGCATAGAGCACCACCTCTTGCCGAATGCGCTCCATCAACTCGACACCCCCCTTGGACTGCTCTTGACTAGCCAGAGCCTCCGCAAGGCGAGCAGTCAACTTTTCTTGATACTGGGCTACATACTGGGGAACCTGAGGCTCAATCGTTTTGACGATCTCCCGCATCTTGCTGGTGATATTGCCAAGTACAACAGATAAAGCCTTGCCTTCAGCCTGGCGACTCTCCATTAAGACCGCTAAAGCAGCGCGCCCAGCTTCTAAACTGGCAGCAATCCAGCCTTCTTCTTCACCCCGAGGTTCAGAAACAATGCCAGGCCAGCGCAAAATATCAGCCATCCGCAAAGCTTCGGCCGTTGGAAAAGCTTGTTGAGCTTGCTCTTGAAGGGTATGCAGGGCGGTCAAACGATCAGGATTGAGAGCGCCTAGGGCATGGGGGTTTGCCTTAGGGGCTCCGGCAGCTCCGGCAGCTCCTGCGGCTCCAGCAGCTCCAGCATTAACTCTCCAGGCAGCCCGAAACTCGACCTTGCCACGAGAGAGTTGCTGGGTCACCGCCTCCCGCAAGGCAGGCTCCGCCCCGCGGCATTCATCCGGAAGACGAAAACCCAAATCCAGAAAGCGGCTGTTCACAGCCCGACATTCCACTTGCAGATCAGCTACTACGCCGGCTCCTAGGGAGACTTGGCGAGAAGCGCTGCCATAACCAGTCATGCTCGATATCATAGGGACATTGTAGATTCAATATGACTTTTGCCCAACCTTTTAGGATCAACCCAGATGAGCAGCTCAAACGTTAACCGCCCCAGTGGTCGCACCCCCACCCAACTACGCCCTATCACCATCAGCCGCGCCTTTACCAAGCATGCCGAAGGATCGGTATTAATTGCCTTTGGTGATACGAAGGTTCTGTGCACTGCCAGCGTTTTGGAAAAAGTACCGCCTCACAAAAAAGGATCTGGTGAAGGTTGGGTTACTGCTGAATACGGCATGCTGCCCCGCGCTACTCATACCCGCAGCGATCGCGAAGCAGCCCGCGGTAAGCAAACTGGCCGTACCCAAGAAATCCAACGCCTCATTGGCCGTGCAATGCGCAGTGTGTTTGACCTCAAGGTACTTGGTGAACGCACTATCCATTTAGATTGCGATGTATTGCAAGCAGACGGCGGCACCAGAACAGCGGCTATTACGGGCGCTTATGTAGCGGCTCGTGATGCTGTCAACCAACTCCTTCAGAACGGCACTTTAAAATCAGATCCCATTCTTGACAGCGTTGCAGCCATCTCAGTAGGCATCTATCAAGGCACGCCAGTATTAGATCTAGATTACCCCGAAGACTCTTCTTGCGACACTGATATGAACGTCGTAATGACCGGCAAAGGTGGCATGATTGAAGTTCAAGGAACCGCAGAAGGTCCTGCTTTTTCTCGCCCAGAGCTCAATGCTTTATTAGATTTAGCTGAGCAAGGAATTGCTGAGTTAACGCAATTGCAACTAGATGCATTTAAGGCATAGGGTATAAAGCACAGAGCCTAGTGGACATTGCTTTTAGTTTAATTTTGCAAAAATTAGTTCTCGCCTCTAACAACGCCGGTAAGGTCCGTGAATTTCAGGAGCTACTGGTGCCCTTTCATTTTCAAGTGATTCCGCAAGGGGACTTAGGCATTGGCTCGGCAGAAGAGCCTTATTACACATTTATAGAAAATGCCCTTACTAAAGCACGTCACGCAAGTGCAGCTAGTGGCTTACCTGCTTTGGCCGATGACTCTGGCATCTGTGCCCATGCCCTCAATGGAGAGCCAGGTGTTTTATCTGCGCGCTATGCAGGCCTTGATGGTGATAGCGCTGCAAACATCGATAAATTAAGTGCCGCCCTAGCGAACAACCAAGATAAAGGGGTTCACTACGTTTGCGCACTAGTCATGGTTAATAGCGCCCATGATCCTGAACCTTTAATTGTACAAACCCGCTGGTATGGGCAATGGATCAATGAAGCCAAAGGAATAAATGGCTTTGGTTACGATCCCCATTTCTTTTTACCTGAACTTGGCAAAACTGTCGCTGAGCTAGAGCCAGAGCAAAAAAATTCCCTTAGCCATCGTGGCCAAGCTTTACATGAACTCCTAATCCAATTAGAACGCCGTGCCCAATTTGACTAATAGCCTTCCCCTGTCCTTACATCCGCAAGAACCGCAATTGAAGGCCTTGCCACCCCTTGCGCTTTATATTCACTTTCCGTGGTGCGAAAAGAAATGCCCTTATTGCGATTTCAATTCACATCAGGTGAAAGAGATCAGTGGCAAAGAGAGTGGAGCCCCAAAAAATGCGCAAGGCTTTGATGAGCCACGCTATATCAAAGCACTCATTGCTGACCTAGAAACAGAGCTCCCTCGCATTTGGGGAAGACAAGTCCATAGTATTTTTATTGGTGGCGGAACACCCAGTCTTCTTTCGCCCGAAGGGATGAATGATCTGTTATCCACAGTGCGAGCACGTATTAATTTAGAGCCCAATTGCGAAATCACTATGGAAGCCAATCCCGGCTCAGTAGAATCTGAAAAATTTGCTGCTTTTGCAAAATCCGGAATAAATCGCGTCTCCCTAGGCATACAGAGTTTTCAAGATCAGCAACTCAAAGCATTAGGGCGCATACATAACGGTGAGGAGGCTAAGCGTGCGATTGCGATTGCAATGGAACACTTCAAATCCGTCAATATTGATTTAATGTATGGGCTGCCAAACCAAAGTTTAGAAGCCGCTAAGGCGGACATTGAAGCTGCACTGGCCTTTAAAACCCCCCACCTTTCGCTATACAACCTCACACTTGAACCCAACACCTACTTCGCAAGCTTTCCACCAAAACTACCTAGCGAAGATGAGATCGACGCGATCTTCGAACAAAACTTAACCCTCTTGAGCGCCGCGGGTTATCAGCGCTATGAAGTCTCTGCCTATGCCAAAAAAGGTCAGGAGTGCAAACATAATCTGAATTACTGGCGCTTTGGGGATTACATCGGTATCGGCGCTGGCGCCCATGGCAAGATTTCTCTTCCAGATCAGATCACACGACAAGTGCGAGAACGCCATCCAGAAACCTACATGCAGGCTATGGAAACTGCTGGTAATGCCTTAATTGAAGCGCGGGCTATTGCGGCAAAAGATCTGCCTTTTGAATTTATGCTCAATGTTTTACGTCTCACCGATGGTGTAGAAGCAGCCACCTTCAGTGAGCGTACTGGCTTACCGATGAATATCATGGCCAAAGGTTTAGAGGAGGCTAGTAAGAAGGGTTTGCTCGATTCCGATCCAAGCAGACTCAAAGCCACAGAACAAGGTCTACGCTACCTGAATAATTTACAAGAAATATTTTTGTAATAAAAAGAGGTATCACTTACCGGACCAAGTGGGTGCCTGTCCACTTAAGAATGCACTCACACCATTTTTAAAATCCTCGCTGCCATAGCACTCTTTAATTAGGTCATTGCAATCGGGCAGATTATTTTTAATAATGCGTGCCATGACCAGCTTGCTAGATTTTTGCGTAATAGGGGCCAGCTTCATTAATCTCTCAGCCAATTGGTTTGCCTGCTCCTCCAAATCCTCAAAAGGATAGATATTTAGAAGATAGCCCTGCTTGAGTAACGCTTCTGCAGAAATAAACTCTGCCAGCAACAACATTCTTTTGACTATATGAATGCCTAAGTGTGCCACTAGCCAGGCAACATTACCCCCCGATAAACAATTGCCTAATGTTTTGGCAATAGGAACGCCAAATTTGGCTTCGGGCGAGGCAATACGAAAATCACAACAAGTGGCAATAGCCAGACCACCACCTACTGCCATGCCATCAATCACGGCGATTGTAGGAAACGGTAAGGTAGCTAATGGGGTCAAGTACGCATCAATATCTTCTTCGTAGCGGATGCCATCATTGCCATCACTAAAGTGCGCAAACTGGGC
This sequence comes from Polynucleobacter sp. TUM22923, assembly GCF_030295705.1. Classification (NCBI taxonomy): domain Bacteria; kingdom Pseudomonadati; phylum Pseudomonadota; class Betaproteobacteria; order Burkholderiales; family Burkholderiaceae; genus Polynucleobacter; species Polynucleobacter sp. TUM22923. Next base: position 609,357 of record NZ_AP027274.1, on the reverse strand, counting down.
AATATCACTTCCAGAAACAAAGGATTTACCGCCAGCACCTCGCAAAATTGCCACGCGCACGCCGGGAGTGTTAGCCAAGCCCTCGCAGATACTTTTTAAGCTCTGATACATCTCTACCGTCATCGCATTTCTGGCGGCGACATGATCGAATGTAATGTAGGCAACCTCATTACGTAGCTCGCAACGAACTTGTGCAGTCGGTTCTGGTGTGGTCTCTTTAGTATTCATCAAATGAACGCCCTCCCCCATGCATAAGAGAGAGTCCGCCCTTATTCAGACTTAATATTCAGACTCTTGACTAGACGCTGGTACTTAGCCAGCTCGCCTGCCAAGAACAGACTAAATGCAGCAGGCGTTGCTGGGCCCTCTGCTTGCAATCCTTGAGAATCTAAGGTCTTTTTAATCTCAGGATCATTAGTTGCAGCTTTAACGGCCAGATCGATCTTATTGATTAATGCTGGATCCATCCCCTTAGGGCCCATTACGGAATACCAGTTAGTCACATCAAAACCAACAATGCCAACCTCGTTAAATGTGGGGACATTCGGAAGTAGGCCTAAACGCTTAGGAGTAGAGATTGCTAAGGCTTTCAGATTACCCTGTTTAATCTGCTGCAAATTAGGAGGTAAGGTATCAAAGTTCATCGTGATTTGTCCGCCCAGTAAATCAATAATGGCCTGACCACTACCCTTGTAAGGGACATGATTCATTTCAACACCAGCAATTTTAGAAAATAAGGCGCCTGCTAAATGCTGCGTACTTCCGATGCCAGATGAACCATAAGTCATCTGGCCAGGATTTTGTTTAGCCAGGGAAATTAATTGCGCCACCGTATTAACTGGCAAGGATGATTTCACAACCAATACATTGGGCACATAACCAAGGTAAGTAATGGGAGTGAAATCTGTTGCCGGGTTATATGGCACGTTCTTTAATACAAAAGGAGAAATTGCATTGGAATTGGAATGGCCCATCAATAAGGTGTAGCCATCCGGATTGGATTTAGCCACTAGATCAGCACCGATTGTGCCTGCCGCACCCGATCTATTTTCAATGATGACGCTTTGACCTAAGATCTCCCCCATTTTGGGAGCAATCGCACGCGCCACGATATCCGTTCCGCCACCTGGTGCAAATCCAACAATTAAACGAATGGGCTTATTGGGATAATTAGACTGCGCTGATGCAATCAGTGGCAATGTGCCACAAGCCGAAGCTACTAAAGAAACCAATCCATTTAAAAGCCATCGTGTCGATTTTGTCGTCATACTATCTCCGTAACTTGTTTTATATTGCAAGGTCAATTTAAGCGTTTCTGAATCATGCAATCTAAACATATAAAAACAATTGAGACAATGATGAAAACACCTATAAATAAGCCTCTACCCCTCCATGGCGTTCGGATTCTTGACGTAAGTCAAGTGATGGCTGGCCCTTACTGCTGCATGCTGCTGGCCGACCTCGGTGCAGACGTTATCAAAATTGAGCCCCCCGGAACAGGTGATCAAACCCGCGGTGCCATGGGATTCAAAATGAAAGGCTCCGACAGCATGGGCTTTCTGAATATGAATCGCAATAAACGCAGCGTGACTTTGAACCTCAAAACGGATGCCGGTAAGAAAGTATTTTTTGAGCTAGTCAAAACGGCGGATATTTTGGTTGAGAACTATCGCCCGGGTGTAATGAAAAAATTGGGTATTGACTACCCCTCTCTTAAAGAGATTAATCCTGGTCTCATCTACGCAAGCATCTCCGGCTTTGGTCAAACAGGCCCCTGGGCAGATCGTCCTGGCTTTGACTTAATGGCTCAAGCGATGTCAGGCGTTATGAGTGTGACTGGTTATCCAGATGGGCCGCCAGTAAAAGCAGGTGTTCCCGTAGCAGATATCGGTTGCGCCCTCTTTGCCGTATATGGAATTTTGTCTGCTTATATTGGTAAAGAGAAGTCCGGTGAAGGCCAATTTATTGATGCTTCTTTATTTGACTCAGCCTTAGCGTTCTCGATTTGGGATACCGCGCAATACTGGGGTACTGGCGTAGAGCCCTATAAGCTTGGTACTGCCAACCATATGAGTGCCCCCTACCAGGCAATGAAGGCATCTGATGATTACTTTGTGATGGGTGCTACCAACCAAAAACTGTGGAAGCTTTTATGCGATCAAATCGGTCGCCCAGAGTTATTTGATGATCCTCTTTTTAAAACTAATCCATTACGTTTAGCTAATAGACTGATATTAGCGGCGGAACTTGAAAAAACTTTTGCCACAAAAACAAGCGCGGAATGGGTCGACTCATTACTCGCTGCAGGTATTCCGGCGGGACCCATCAATACGTATCCCGAGGCATTTGAGAGTGCCCATGGAAAACATCGCCAAATGCGTATGGAAATTGATCACCCTATAGAGGGCAAAGTGCCTAATATTGGCTTTGCTGTAAAGCTCATGGGTACACCACAGCAAGTCACTAGGCACCCACCATTATTAGGCGAGCATACCAGCGACATTCTGAAGGAGTTGGGCATTGCCGGCGATGCACTCAAGGCGCTTGAAGACGGCGGCGCATTTACTACGTAAATGATGGTGATTGGATTTGAATTGGGCAAAAAATGGAAAAACAACGGAAAAGCAACGGCTCACAAAGACCCTTATGGCCAAAAAATGCGCTTGCAATCCTTTTGCTAAATCAGGCAACTCACCAGCAATCTCCAGCACCCTTCTTTTTAACTGTGGCGCACCTAACTGGGCTGCTTCAGCCATCTGCACCCAATGGCGCGCATGTAATTCATCAAAGCGGTTTTTCAACATAATTTCCTGATCGGGAAATTTATTGAGTTATTGATCAAATTATAGGCATATATTCCCGATCGGGAAATATTATCTATATTAATTACTATCAACCAGAACCAGAAATCGTATGTCAAAAACAGCTTAGATACCAATGCTCGCTAGATGCTGGGCAAGCCCTTCTATAGAGAATCAATTTTTAAATGAGTTTCCCTACTTGAAGATCCTTTTGCTCGCGCATTGATGGCTATGTTTATTGTTACCGAAGTTCATCCATTTAAGGATGGCAATGGCAGAACTGCACGCTTAACCATGAATGCCTACTTAACCCAATCTTCCGCCTGTCGCATCATCATTCCTACTGGGTATCGTGAGGATTACCTCTTGCCACTCAAAGCGCTGTCACAAAATAATGATCCAGCTCCGTTCGTGCGCTCGATGACACGAGCATGGAACTGGACGGCTGGATTTGACTATTCTGACTTTCCTAAGCTTTGGGAAAAAATGAAGTCTTGCAATGCCTTTACGGACAGCCCATCCCAATACCAATTGCTTGATCCACGAGATATAAGCTGATTTATTGACAGAAATAGATTAAATATGCGTTTTTATTGACAAAATTGGGTAATAAACCGTGAAATAAGTCATTTTATTGACATATAGCCCCATAGTACTGTGCCCAAATAGACGGCAACCACTATCTAATGCATAGTGAATCTGAGCTCTGCATAAGACTTAATTTGAAGTAATCAATGGACCTTAAATCGCAAGCTAACGTTATCTCAGCAAAAATCACCCTTGAGATTAATGAGGATGAAAAAATTCAAAAAGTTTTCAATGTTGTGACGGATCTTGTATTGGATATTCGGGATGATGAGTTGAATCGCTACCAATATCCTAGACACTTGCCAACCTCGCTTGGACCCTAATTTTTTGAGAGGTCATCTCAGACAATGTTTCGGTGGTGGGTGCAGTGGTGGGTACAGGGCCCTGAAAAAGAAATGGCCCCGTGGATAGGGGCACTCAGGGTGATACTGGCGGAAGAGGTGAGATTCGAACTCACGGAGGACTTTCATCCTCGCCAGTTTTCAAGACTGGTGCATTCAACCGCTCTGCCACTCTTCCTATGCGTATTGAAGGTCATATTATAAGGATTTCAGATGCTCCTTAGGTAAAAATCAGATTCAACTGATTTATGGGGTGGGTTTTATTGGCTTTAAGGGCCATGCCTTTGTCATTTAAGGTCTTTTGACTCCATTAAAATAGTCAACAATCTAGCCTGGAGTACAAAACATCAAAAAATTAGCCCTACTATCTCTCAAATCTCTTTTATTGGCAGGTGACTTCAAGGGTGAACTAACGCTGCCTCAGCGCGGTAATGGGCGGCTTCGTAAACCGATTCAGCTGTAACTAGACCTATGTATTTGTTAGGCACAAACAAAGCAACACGGTTTGGGAAGATGCCATGATTGCAGCCACAGCTATTGAAAAGAAATTAATCGTAGTCAGTAGAAATGTAAGAGACTTCAAACGCTTTGAGGTTCAGGTCTTCAATCCATTCGGGTAGAGCAGGACTTAGTTAAATCTCTTAATCAGCCCTTCAAGATGCTTTGCTATTGCAAGGCTAGAAGTCAGGCCGGGGGATTCAAAACCATAGAGGTTGTATAAGCCTTCAAGGCCATGCTGCTCTGGGCCATCAAAGCAAAAATCGCCTGCTGGGGTGTTGGGGCCCACGATCTTCGCCCTTACCCCTGAATAATCTGGCTGCAAAGAACCATCTTTTAAGCCGGGCCAGTAGCGTCGTACAGCCTCATAGAATGCGTCTCCCCGCTTGGGGTCTACGGTGTAATCAATTTGCGCTTCACTATCAATATCAAGCCACTGAACATCAGGGCCAAACTTAGCTTGACCTGCCATATCTAAAGTCAGGTGGACTCCAAGTCCACCAGGCTCTGGAATTGGATAAATTAAATGCTTAAAGGGAGACTTCCCTGCGAGAGAGAAGTAGTTTCCTTTTGCAAAGTAGGCTTTTGGAATGCACTCTGGCGCAAGACCGACTATTTTTTGTGCAATCGCTGGGGCACTCATGCCGGCACAGTTAATAAATAACTTTGTCTGCATCTTCATGCTCTTCATGTCGTCGGCACCACCAATCTCAAGCTCAAAACCCCCCTGCGCTTGATCGCCGATGGCCTGCGCCCGAATCAGTGGCGATTGGTACGCGATCATCCCGCCCGCATCCTCAAAGCCACCTAGTAAAGAGAGCATATAGCCATGACTATCAACAATGCCGGTAGTGGGCGATAAAAGGGCGGCAACGCATTGCAGTTGCGGCTCTAATGCTTTGGCCTGCTCACCGCTGATCATCTTGATCGCTGGCACCTGATTATTTTGGGCTTTGTAAAAAATAGCTTGAAGATCATCTATCTGAGTATCGTCAGCAGCGACGATCAGTTTGCCGTAAGGCTGGGTAGCAACTTGATGACTACGGCAGTACTCGTACAAGAGGCGATTACCCTCTACACACAATTTAGCCTTTAAAGAATCTTTGGCGTAGTAAATACCAGCATGAATTACTTCACTGTTACGGGCGCTACTGATCGTGCCAAAAGCAGCTTCACGCTCTAGCAAAATGGTTTCTCGGCCTTGCAGTGCCATCTCTCGGGCAACAGCCAAACCGACAACCCCGGCACCAATCACTACGCAATCCACCTGCTCCATCTACCCCGCCTTGTGCTTTTTAGTTCCTCAAATCGTACCATTTACTGTATTTACGGGTGTCTGAGCAAAGATTCTTGATAAAATTCAGAAATGTCTTCTAGTTCCACATCCACCCCCACTATTACTAGTCTTGCCACCCCTAAACAGGTGCATAGCGCAGTCAATATGGTTTTGGATACCGCATATCAAGGTATCGATGCCGCGGCCTGGAAAGCGCTGTTTAGTGAGGCACGCGCCAGTAAGCTGGAGCAATTTATTGCGGATATGTTTGCTGGCAAGCATATTAACCAGAGCGAAGACCGCCCTGCCCTGCATTCTGCCTTGCGCAATCTTTCCAAAACACCAGTACTCATTGATGGTCAAGATGTCATGCCCGCAGTTACTCAGGTTTGGCAGCGAATTGAGGCGCTTTGCAATCAATGGGTAGGTGTTACAGATGTCATTCATATTGGTATTGGTGGATCTGACTTTGGTCCACGCTTGGCAATTGAGGCATTAGCCCATGTGCCCGGTATTCAGAGTCGCGGCATGCGAATGCATTTCTTGGCCAACATTGATACAGCAGAATTAGGGCGTATTTTGGCTACGGCTAAACCGCATAGTACGAGGGTCATCATTGTTTCGAAGTCCTTCACTACTCTCGAAACTACCATGAATGCCAAAGCTATTGTTGCTTGGCTCAAAGAAAGTGGTTGTACGCAAAGCCAAATTGCCCACACCTTATATGCTGTGACAGCCAACGTTGCTGGAGCTAAGGCATTTGGTGTTGAGCAAGATCAGATCTTTCCATTCTGGGATTGGGTGGGTGGTCGTTATTCCGTTTGGTCTGCAGTAGGCCTCCCCATTGCTTTGCAATATGGCTTTGCCGCCTTTGAAGATTTTCTGGCAGGGGCGCATGCGATGGATTTACATTTTCAGCACGCACCCTTAGAAGAAAATCTACCCGTCATCATGGCGCTGACATTGCTTTATCAGCAAGAACAGCATGACATCAAAGCTTACGCTGCTATCCCGTATGCGGATGCCTTGGATTGGTTTCCGAAGTGGTTGCAGCAATTGGATATGGAAAGTAACGGTAAAAGCGTGGGTCGCGATGGTAAGCCCGTCAAACACTCTTCCCCTGTAGTCTTTGGTAGTGCCGGTAGTAATGCACAGCACTCCTACTTTCAGCTCTTTCATCAAGGTACTGAAATCATTCCCATTGACTTCATAGCTGTGCGCCAACCGATGAGTGATCGACCAGAGGCGGTAGCGCACCATCGTATTTTGCTGTCCAACTGCTTGGCACAAGCGCAGGCATTGGCCAATGGTAAAGATGCTGAAAACCCAAACGATATTTATCCCGGTAAACGTCCCAGCAACCTTTTACTGCTCCCAGAATTAAATGCCTTTTATCTAGGTGCACTCTTAGCCTTGTATGAGAACCGCGCTGCTACTTTAGGGGCGCTGTGGAATATCAATAGCTTTGATCAGCCCGGCGTGGAATACGGCAAAGTCCTTGCCAAACCGATTGAGAAAGCTTTGGCTAGTCACCAGATTACTATTCAGGCAAGTGCTGATATTGATGCTGTAACTGCTGCCCGTATTAATTTATTCAATTCTTAAGCTTGTAAGCTCCTTCGGCCGGTTCGGATGGACATGAATTGCCCATTAATCTCACCAGGATTCAAAGTGAAACTATCCCCTTCCATATTCAAAGCCTATGACATTCGCGGCATCATTGAGGAGACCTTAGATCCCTCTATCGCCAAACTGATTGGCCAAGCCTTTGGTACCGAAATGCGCGAGCTTGGTGAAAGCGATATCGTCATTGGTCGTGATGGTCGTTTATCTGGCCCTAGCCTGATTGAGGCCTTAACAGAAGGTCTGCTTTCTACTGGTATTAATGTAATCGACTTAGGTATGGTAGCAACGCCTATGGTCTACTTTGCAGCCAATCACACACTCGATGGCAAGACGCCTCAATCCGGCATCATGATTACCGGCAGTCACAATCCCCCCAATTACAACGGCTTTAAGATGGTATTGGGTACTGCGGCGATTTATGGCGATCAGATTCAGGATTTGCGTAAACGCATTGAGGCAAAGCAATTTGCAAGTGGCCAAGGCAGCAGAAGCACTTTTGATATTTTCCCGATGTACCTGAACTACATCGTGGGCGATATTCAGCTGGCTCGCCCAATGAAGATTGCAGTCGATTGTGGCAATGGGGTTGGTGGTGCTTTTGCAGGTAAATTATTTAGGGCTTTGGGATGCGAAGTACAAGAGCTCTTCTGTGAAGTTGATGGTACCTTCCCTAATCACCACCCCGATCCTGCGCATATTGAGAACTTACAAGACCTGATTCACAATCTACAAACGACCGATAATGAATTAGGCCTTGCCTTTGATGGGGATGCTGATCGTTTAGGGGTGGTCACAAAAGATGGTCAAGTGATTTTCCCCGATCGTCAAATGATGCTCTTTGCTAAAGATGTACTCTCTCGCAATCCTGGTGGGCAAATTATTTATGACGTCAAATGCACTCGCAATTTAGCAACCTATGTAAAAGCACATGGTGGTGAACCCATTATGTGGAAAACGGGTCACTCTTTAGTCAAAGCCAAGCTGAAAGAAACTGGTGCCCCACTCGCCGGAGAAATGAGTGGACATATCTTCTTTAAAGACCGCTGGTTTGGTTTTGATGATGGTCTATACACCGGCGCTCGTTTACTAGAAATTCTGAGTAAAGAAATCGATCCCAATCAAACCCTTAATGATTTACCAAATGCCCTTTGCACTCCTGAGCTACAAATTGCTTGTGCCGAAGGTGAGCCTTTTGCCATCCTAGAGTCTATTAAAGCCAATGCCCGCTTTCCGACAAGTCAGGCTATTAATACGATTGATGGTGTGCGCGTAGAGTATGCCGATGGCTTTGGTTTGGCTAGGCCATCCAACACTACCCCAGTCGTTGTGATGCGCTTTGAGGCGGATAGTGAAGCCGCTATTGAGCGTATACAGGGGGAATTTAAGCTAGCGGTGTTGGCAGCAAAGCCAGATGCTAAGCTGCCCTTTTAGGGCTGCTAAAGGGCTAGCCAATCAGTTAGTGAACTGAGGGTTTATTTACTTCGCTTGGGTTTTCAATAAGGTCTGCGGCATCAGCGGCATCAGCGGCAAGATCATTATCAGCAGCAGTCTCTAAGACTTGGGGTACATCTCCCCAAACAGCATGTTCGCGCATTTGATTAAGCAAAATACACATTGCCTGTAAAACAGGATTGCTTAGCTTGAGATTGATATTGGCGCCACCTGGTAAAACTAAATCAAGAGAGAGCCCCTCTTCAAGTCCCTGCTTTTCTAAAGTGCACTTAGCATCCATAACTAAGAGCGGATCCGCTCCTAAGGGATAATTTTCAGCAGGTTGATAGGCTTCTACTGTTAAACCATCTTTTGAACCAATGTCTGTTTGTATCGACGCTTTACCAAATTCTGCAATGGCTTTTGCAGCCTGCGGTGAATGGGTTTGTTCAAGACTTTTAGTGATTAAGTGCTGAGTAGCTGCCAAAATAAATAGTGTTACACGGCGCGTCAGCCAAAAACGAAACTCGGTGTTTTCAATCGTATTAAACCGAAACAAGATTCGGTCATCTGGCGCTAGATAACTAGCGTTCAATTGTTTAATGGTCATGAATTTCTTTTACTTACGTTCGATGAATTTATTTGATTACTTTAGTCTAAATGAAGCTAAATCAAAATATCTTTAAGGTTTTTTGATCCTGGGAGAACTTTATTAGGTGCATTGGGTGCATTGGGTACATTCGGGGTTGGAACTGGCAAAGGAGTAAGGTTCGGTGCCGGAGCTAGCCTTTGCTTCTTCTCACTATTAGCGGCCTCTACTAGCGCATGAGATAGCGCTTGAGGTGCTCCCTGCAAATTAAAGCGCGTAACAGCAAAATTACCACCGCCTTGTAGTGCTGTTGCAAAACCAATAAAGCCACCGGTCTTGACTGCATTGAGCACTGTATTAAAGGGCTCTAAGATCTGAAATAAGTTACCGTTAATGAGGGTGCATTGCATTGTCAGTGGCCCTGATACGGCAGGACTGTTCACAAGCACTGAATAGCTGGTACCAGGTTGACATTGCAAAGGTTGGCGCAAGTAAAAGAGGCATTGATTGGCCGAGCAAAACATACCCAAAGAAGAGTTGGCATCTCCCACGGTATAGGCCTCGGTAGTGCTCGGGCCTGACTCTACTAACCAACTCTGAAATGCGACCTTTTCACCAGACCAAGCTGGGGCTGACATGGCCCCTGTCATGACTAATGCCGCCAATCCGGCAATGACGTGCATACTCCAAGCGCGATAGTTATTGAACAATGCGAGCTGTCTCACGTAATTTTTTGACTGTTTCTACCAAGTACTGCTGAACCAATGCTTGGCGTAGCTGTGGCTTGGATTCTTCAAAGCTAGGCACCTTGAATGGGCGCTTATCGTCAACTTTCACAATCACCCATCCACCCTGCGTCTGAATAGGTGCGTTTGATATGGCGCCTTTATTGAGATTAACCATTACATTGGAAACTGCAGGCACTACCTGTCCAGCTAGAACCCAACCTAGTTGTCCGCCATTGGCTTTAGATGCTGGGTCAATCGAATACTCTTGCGCCAACTTACCGAAAAGCTCACCCTTCTGAATACGGCGAATTAAATCGACTGCATCACCTTCATTGGCAACAATAATTTGACTGATTCGGTATTGAGATGCTGTTGCGCCCTCACCGATTAACTTGCGCTGACGGTCATACTCTTCACGTAACTTTGCATCGGGAATGGGGTTTTTCTGAAAATGATTTTCGATGTACGCCTGAATCATCAACGTTTGCTTGAGCTGGGCTACTTGACTGGGTAAATCTAAGCTTTTCTCTAGACCTTCTTTAGTGGCTGCCTGCGTAATGAGCTCACGGTTAATTAATTCTTCTTTGAGCGTTTGGCGTAGTTCAGGGCTATCTTTTTGGCCCTGCGCAATAGCACCCTTGAGATTGAGCTCCAATAAGCCCTGTGAAATGGCAGCGCCGTTTACAGAGGCTATGAACTCATAGTCTGCTTTGGGATTCGCCCACACCGCCGTGGCTGAGCCTACTATGGCCATCCCAACTATCACACCGAGATTTCTAATCGGCACACTCAAGGATTTTTTTACGCTGTAATTTCGGAATGTCAGCATATTGAGTATCTTTGTTCTTTTCATTTTTTATATTTAAATTTTTTGTATTTCCGTATTTTATGTTTTGTATTTTTATGTTTTATGTTTTATGTTTTGTATTTCTATGTTTTCTATTTCTATCCTCTTTAGAGGTCTTACTATACCGCTTGAATGCTAAATCATTCAGCAGCCTTTTTGCGGGATTCACGCAGGAGCGTAAGTACTTTTGCGTCAGGGGTTAAGGGCTCGAAGGGCAGAGACTTTTCAGTTGCAACCCGAATCAACATCATCCGCACAGCATCTGATACCGTTAAACCCATTGCCTCTAGCACTAGGCTTGCTTCTTTTTTTATATTCGCATCTATACGAGCCCGTACCACCGCATCTGCTGACATACCCACCCTTTCATACTGAATTTCTGTAGTTTCATTGTAGCTACAAACCAAATTGTTTTCTGGTAATCATTCAATCAAATAAGCCTTGCTTATATAGAGGCTAAAATTAGCTATGACTAACATCGTTGAATCAGCCATTGCTTTTGACTACCCCCTGCAAAATGCTGCTGGAGTAACCTGCACTGCCCAAGCATGGGCTAAAACACCTGCCCAACTGCATGGCGCCCAAAAGGCTGAGGTGATTGCTCGCATCAAGCAATTGTTGATCGAGAAAGATGCTGCCTTAGTAGCGCATTACTATGTAGATGGGGATATTCAGGATTTAGCGATAGAGACCGGTGGGTTTGTTTCCGATTCACTAGAAATGGCTCGCTTTGGCAAGAACCATGCTGCTAAGAATTTAATTGTGGCTGGTGTGCGCTTTATGGGTGAGTCCGCTAAGATTCTGAGTCCCGAAAAACGGGTCTTTATGCCTGACTTAGAGGCTACCTGCTCTTTAGATCTGGGTTGTGATGCTGCAGATTTTGCTCAATTTCGTGCGGCGCATCCAGATCGTGTTGTTGTGGTCTATGCCAACACCAGTGCAGCAGTAAAGGCACAAGCCGATTGGATGGTGACCAGCTCTTGTGCATTGGCCATCGTTCATCAACTCAAAGTAGAAGGTAAGAAAATTTTGTGGGCTCCTGATCGCCACTTGGGTCGCTACATTCAAGAACAGACTGGTGCTGATATGTTGCTTTGGAATGGCGCTTGCATTGTTCATGATGAATTCAAAGCAGTTGAATTAGAGATGCTCATGGCAAGCCATCCTGATGCCATGGTCTTAGTTCATCCAGAGTCACCCCAAGCTGTTGTTGATTTAGCGGATGTTGTAGGTTCGACTTCTGCGATGATCAAGGCAGTAGTAGAAGGCAGCGCCAAAGAATATATTGTCGCTACTGATAATGGCATTTTGCATCGGATGCGTCAGTTGGCACCAAACAAGATTTTGATTGAGGCCCCTACCGCCGGTAACAGCGCCACTTGCAAAAGCTGCGCCCATTGTCCTTGGATGGCCATGAATGGTCTGCAAGGTATTTTGAACTGCCTTGAAAAGGCTAGCGGTGAGATTACTATCCCTGAAGAAACTCGCATCAAGGCCTTAGACTGCATTGAGCACATGCTCGACTTTACCAAGAGCCACCCCGATCTATTAGCCAAAGCGCAACATGGCTTCGTAAAAAATATAGGTTCAGCCTAATAGTACAAATTGCTTGACTGACAAATACATTGGAAACCCATGTTTGAATACAACGAGACCTTGGAGCAAGCTCGCCAGCGTAATATTCATGATGCGCTCATGGAAGATATGGGTACTGGTGACTGGACTGCCCTACTAGTGCCTAGTAAACCTGTTCATGCCCAACTCATCGTGCGTCAAGAAGCTGTTCTTTGCGGGGTTGATTGGTTTGAGGGCACACTCAAGACCTTAGATCCCTCAGCAGAAGTAACTTGGCATTATGAAGAAGGTTCTGTCATGCAGCCCGACATTACGGTCTGTGATATTCAAGCTAATGCGCGCGCCCTACTCTCTGCTGAGCGCCCTTGCATTAACTTTCTACAAACCCTTTCTTGGACGGCAAGTACTACCCGTCAGCACGTGAACGCTATCGCTGGTGTAAGTCCTAATCCACAGGGTTGCGCAGTCCTTGACACCCGCAAAACCATTCCGGGCTTACGCCAAGCGCAAAAATATGCCGTCACTATTGGGGGCGGACAAAATCAACGCCTGGCTTTATGGCATGGCATTCTGATTAAGGAAAATCATATCGCTGCAGCAGGTGGGATTAGCCTAGCCTTGAAGGCTGCAACTGCGCTTGACTCTGGTGTAGATATTCAGATTGAAGTAGAAAACTTGGCGGAGCTTGAAGAAGCGCTGGCGGCTGGGGCCAAAAGTATCTTAATTGATAACTTCACCACCGAACAAATGCAACAAGCAGTAGCGATCACCAATGGCAGGGCTCTGTTAGAAGCATCTGGCGGCATTAACTTAGATCAAATGCGAAAAATTGCTGCAACAGGGGTTGACCGTATCTCTCTAGGCAAACTCACTAAAGACATCATTGCGGTAGATTTTTCATTGCGCATTTTATGAGCTAGTGCACCTCAAGAAACGATGAGTTCAGAAACAACAAAGCCGCTCGAAAGCGGCTTTGTCTATGTTACTTAATAAAGCGAATGCGGTGAATTACCTATTAGCTATTAGCTATTACGTATTACGCTTTACGGCTTTTAGCAGCAGGCTTAGTTGCAGAAGACTGTGCGCCTTGAACGTTAGCCATCGCAGCATCAACACTCTTTTCAAAGTTGGTAAATGCATCAGCAGCAGATGCGCGTACTTGGTCGAATTGCTGAATAGAAGCATCAAACATGGATTTAAATGCAGATACAAAAGCTTCAGATCCTGCTGGGGCAGTCTTAGTCGCTTCTTTAACCATCTTTACCAAGTCAGCACGTGCGTCATCGATAGAAGCGTCAACTACATCAGCAACTTCTTTATTACTCTTGCGAATAACTTTACTTACTTTAGCTTGATACGCTGCAGCGTACTTAGCCGCTTCTTGAGCTGATTCAGGTTGAGCTAATTTAGCCAATTGCTGTGGGTCTTTAATAGCAAGTAACTGTGTTGTGCCATCTTGAGCAGCAGCAACAACATCTTTAGCGATTGCTTGGTTGATTTCAGCTAACTCTTGAGCACTTTGAACAGCTACTTGAGCTAAATGCTTAGCAGTTTCAACAGATTTAGCTTGGGCTTGTACTAACTGGTCATTCAATTGGTTCTGGAACATGATTTATCCTTAATTTGTAAAAAGTGATTAATTTGTTGCTATGCACCATTTTAGGATGGCAGTTTTGACAAATCAAGGATTATTTGTTGCGTTGCAATAAAACAGCGGAATTGAGCGTTTTTTCAATATAAATCTCATATTATGAAAAATAATGCGCTTAAACCAAGAAAATCTGCCTCATTATTGGCTTTTTGGGCCTGCTTCAAGCTATATCAAGCTATTTCCCTACGCTTGAAGTGACTTAAGCCCATGCATTGGGTTCATCTTCGGACCAATCTTCGCGCTAATCTTCGTGCCAATCTTCACTCTTACCTCTCTGCAATACTGTCCGATCCCTCAGCTTGTGGGGTCAAAATGGTTGGGTACGATACCGCCCAAGTACCAGGGTAGTCTCGACTGTAATGCAGCCCTCGACTCTCTCGACGCATTAAAGCAGAGCGCACAATCAGCTCGGCGCACTCCAGTAGATTTCTGAGTTCGATCAGATCTCGGGTCACCTTAAAGTTCGCGTAATACTCTTGCACTTCATAACGCAGTAATTTAATACGATGTAGTGCTCGCTCTAGGCGGCGATTGGTTCTCACAATGCCGACATAATTCCACATCAGCGAACGCAGTTCGTCCCAGTTGTGGGCAATGACCACCTGCTCATCAGCATCATCAACCTGACTTTCATCCCACAGGGGAAGCTTTGGAATGGCGGGGGTTTTGTTGCTACCAATATCCTTAGCAGCAGCTTTACCAATCACAATACACTCTAATAAAGAATTACTAGCTAAACGATTGGCGCCATGAAGACCGGTATAGGTTGCTTCGCCCACAGCATAAAGACCCTGTAAATCCGTTTTGCCTTTAAGGTCTGTCACTACGCCACCACAGGTGTAATGGGCAGCAGGCACTACCGGTATCGGGTCTTTTGTAATATCTAAGCCCAAAGTAAGGCAGCGAGCATAGATCATAGGGAAATGCTCTTTGATAAATGCCTCGCCTAAATGGGTCGCATCTAGATGCACGTAATCAAGGCCATGCTTCTTCATTTCAAAGTCAATCGCTCTTGCTACGATATCGCGTGGCGCTAGTTCATTACGCTCATCATGCTCTGACATAAAGCGCGTGCCATCCGGTAGCTTTAATAAACCACCCTCTCCACGCATTGCCTCAGTAATTAAAAAGGTGCGATCACTGGGGTGATACAAACACGTTGGATGAAACTGTATAAATTCCATGTTACCGATACGGCAACCAGCACGCCAAGCCATGGCAATGCCATCACCCGTAGCAGTATCTGGATTACTGGTGTAGCGATAAACCTTACCAACACCACCGGTTGCCAAGACAACCGATTTTGCTTCAATGGTTTCTACATGATTATTTTTAATGTCTAGGGCATAAACACCATAACAACGATTTGGTTTATTGCGCTGTGCTTTAGCATCTAACTGGCGATTGGTTATTAGATCAAGTGCAATCCAATGTTCGCGTAGTTCAATATTGATGTGCGCGCGAGCCTTATCTAATAAAACTTCATGAATCGCTTTACCGGTAGCATCTGCAGCATGGGCAATGCGGCGATGACTGTGCCCACCTTCGCGAGTCAGATGCAATCCCATGGGACCATTTTCATCAGGAGTAAAAGGAACGCCTTGCTCGACAAGCCAGCGTATTGCCTCAGCACTTTCTTCTGCAATATAGCGAGCGGTAGATTCCACTACTAGGCCAGCACCCGCATCTAGCGTATCTGCCACATGTGAATCAATGCTGTCATGCTCTTTATCCACTACACCGACAATGCCACCCTGGGCCCATGCGGTAGCTGCCTCACCAAGACCCCGTTTAGCCATAATGATGACCGGCTGAGTCTGGGCTAAATGGAGTGCCACCGTTAAGCCTGCTAAACCGGCCCCAATAATCAGGACGGGTAGTTCCGCCTTAGAGTCTGCGGTACTGTGTGGGTCTTTTGGGCTAGTCATACTCCATTCTAAAGGCTAATCCGGGAATTGATTTTGCTTGCCGCTCCCGTAATCCCCCGCAGTTTAGTCCTTAGCGGTTAAATCCTTAGCTGCAGAGTTTTTAGTAATGAAGCCAGCAAAAAATATGGCCACTCGAAAGTGGCCATATTGATAGGGGTGGTAATTGAACCTAGTGAGTTGCAACAACCTTCTGCCTGGCTGGGTCATTTGTCCCATAGCCAATAACCTGGGGAACTACGCCACCTTTACTGACTTTGACTGCACAGTACTTAAACTCTGGAATCTTGCCAAATGGATCCAAGGCGGCATTGGTGATCAGATTAGCGGCAGCTTCGTAGTAGGCAAACGGTATAAAGATCACGCCCCGTGGTGTGCCGTCGTCTCTACGCACATGGATGCCGACATCACCGCGTCGAGACTGAACAGTAATGACATCACCAGCCAATACGCCGAGTTGAGTCATATCCTCACCATTCATGGATACCGTCGCTAATGGCTCGATGGCATCTAATACCGTCGCACGGCGCGTCATACTGCCCGTATGCCAATGCTCTAGCTGACGACCGGTAATTAGTACAAACGGATACTCGGCATCAGGGCGCTCATCTGCTGGAATGATATCTGCTGGCACTAATTTCACTTTACCGTCGGCGGTATCAAACTTATCGTTAAAGACAATCGGGCGACCTGGATCTTCGGCTGATAAGCAAGGATAGGTAACGCTAGATTCTTTCTCTAAGCGCTCCCAAGTGATCCCGTTAATGGCCGCATGCATTGCTTGACGCATTTCGTCATAGACCGCTGCCACACCATCATCAGGTCCTTGGTAGTTCCAATTGAGGCCCATCTTCTTTGCAATCTCTTGAATAATCCATAAGTCTGCTTTGGCATCACCAGGAGGATTGATTGCCTTCTTGCCCATCTGCACCATCCGGTCTGTATTGCTTGCAGTACCGGCTTTTTCAGGCCAAGCACTGGCTGGGAGCACTACGTCCGCTAGCAGCGCAGTTTCAGTCATAAAGATATCTTGAACGACCAGTAACTCTAATGAGGCAAGCGCATGGCGTGCATGGTTCAAATCGGGATCACTCATCGCAGGGTTTTCACCTTCGACATACATGCCACGAATCTTATCGGGATCACTATCAGGAGCAGTGATTTTATGCATGATCTCGACCACGGTGTAGCCAGGCTTCTTATCTAGCGGCGTATCCCAAAACTTCTCAAACCAAGCATGCGCCTCTGGGTTATCAACACGTTGATAGTTCGGGAACATCATCGGAATCAATCCAGCGTCACTAGCACCCTGCACGTTATTTTGTCCGCGCAGTGGGTGTAAGCCAGATCCTGGTTTACCAATTTGACCTGTAATACTCACCAAGGCGATTAAGCAGCGCGCATTATCCGTACCATGCACGTGCTGACTAACACCCATACCCCATAGAATCATGGCTGACTTGGTAGTTGCAAACTCACGAGCTACTTCACGCAAAGTCTCCGCTGGAATGCCGCAGATTGGGGCCATTGCTTCTGGACTATAGCCCTTGATATTTTCTTTAAGCGCTTCAAAGTTATTAGCCCGATTCTCAATAAAATCTTTATCGGCTAGCCCCTCTTCAATAATCGTATAGATCATGGCGTTGAGCATCGCCACATCGGTATCAGGCTTGAACTGCATCGTACGCCAGGCATGCTTACTGATATCGGTCATACGCGGATCACATAAAACAATCTTCGCGCCCCGCTTGGCTGCGTTCTTGAACCATGTAGCCGCTACTGGATGATTCGATGTTGGATTGGAGCCAATCAAGAAAATCATGCTCGAATGCTCAACGTCATTCACTTGATTACTCACCGCACCAGAACCCACTCCCTCTAACAGTGCTGCAACCGATGATGCATGGCATAAACGGGTGCAATGGTCTACGTTATTGCTACCAAATCCAGTGCGAACCAGTTTTTGAAATAAATACGCTTCTTCATTACTGCCCTTAGCGGAACCAAATCCAGCCAATACTTTATTGCCGTACTGATCTTTTAGTTTCTTTAGGCCACCACCAGCGGCCTCAATGGCTTCTTCCCATGTTGCCTCACGGAAGATGCTGGACCAATCCTGAGGATTCTGCATCGCGTGTTCATCCTTAGGAACGCCCGCCTTACGAATCAGGGGTTTAGTTAAGCGCTGTGGACTATGAATATAGTCCATACCAAAGCGACCTTTAACGCATAGGCGATTGTGATTGGCAGGTCCATCACGACCATCTACGCTAACAATTTTTTCATCTTTGACGTTATAGGTAATCTGACATCCCACACCACAGAATGGGCAGACAGAATCGACCTTACGATCTACAGTCTGCGAGCCAATAAGGCCCTTAGGCATCAATGCACCGGTGGGACATGCCTGAACGCACTCGCCACAAGCAACGCAAGTACTATCGCCCATGGGGTCATTGAGATCAAAAACGATTTCACTATGGCCGCCACGCATGGCGTAACCAATCACATCATTGACCTGCTCTTCACGACAAGCACGTACGCAACGATTGCATTGGATGCAGGCATCTAAATTGACCGCCATCGCTGGATGCGACACATCATTAGCAACCTTTTCACGGCGGAGAGCTTTGAGCTCAGGACGTACTGTGACATCCATACGCGTTGCCCAGGTACTTAATTCACCATGTTGGTTTTTTTGCTCTTCTTCCTTACTGTCTCCAACCCACTTAAAACCTTCATCGGGCATATCAGATAACAACATCTCCAATATCAGCTTTTGACTCTTGAGCGCGCGTTCACTATTTGCTTTGACTTCCATACCAGGCGTAGCACTTCGGCAGCAACTGGGCGCCAAGGTACGCTCACCATTAATTTCTACGACACATGCTCTGCAATTGCCATCAGCGCGATAGCCATCTTTAAAACACAAATGGGGAATATCAATTCCATGGCGCTTAGCAGCCTTAAGAATTGTTTCGCCTTCGTAAGAAACAATGGTTTGTCCGTCAAGCTTGAACTCGACAGTTTGTAGCTCAAGTTCTTTAGGGTTTACTGGTGCGTTCATATTGGTCTATTAGCTCAGTTATTGGCTTAGTTATTAACTTAGTTACGCAACTTCTTGCGGGAAATATTTTGCGATACAACGAATGGGATTTGGTGCAGCTTGGCCTAAGCCGCAGATTGAAGCATCCACCATAACAACTGCGAGATCTTCTAGAGTGTCATGATCCCAAGTCTTCGCTTGCATCAACGTGGCTGCCTTACCGGTGCCCACACGACAAGGTGTGCACTGACCGCAGCTTTCATGTTCAAAGAAATGCATCACGTTTAAAGCCATATCGCAGGCTTTATCTTGATTGCTAAAAATCATCACTGCTGCTGAGCCAATGAAACAACCATAAGGCTGCAAAGTATCAAAGTCGAGTGGAATCTCGTTCATCGTTGCGGGCAAGATGCCGCCGGAGGCGCCACCTGGCAGATAGCCATAAAACTGATGGCCTTCTTGCATGCCACCACAATACTCATCGATCAATTCTTGAATAGTAATTCCGGCTGGTGCTAATTTGACGCCGGGCTCGTTCACGCGGCCACTCACGCTATAACTACGTAAGCCTTTGCGGTCATGACGACCAAACGCGCTAAACCACTCTGGACCGCGCTGAACAATATCGCGCACCCAGTACAAGGTCTCAAAATTATGCTCTAGCGTTGGGCGACCAAATAGTCCCACTTGCGCAATATACGGAGGACGCATACGGGGTTCACCGCGCTTACCCTCAATACTCTCAATCATGGCGGACTCT
The DNA here is from genome assembly GCF_030295705.1 of Polynucleobacter sp. TUM22923. Lineage (NCBI taxonomy): Bacteria > Pseudomonadati > Pseudomonadota > Betaproteobacteria > Burkholderiales > Burkholderiaceae > Polynucleobacter > Polynucleobacter sp. TUM22923. The sequence continues at coordinate 589,675 of NZ_AP027274.1, read as the reverse complement.
TCACCACAAATGTAAGCACCAGCACCACGACGCAATTCAATCAACGGCAATTTGAAGGGGGGATTGGCCTGGAGTTTTTTGAGCTCTAGCTCTAGCAACTCACGGCAACCATGGTACTCATCACGCAAGTAAATATAGCAAGCATCGATTCCGACTACGCTAGCGGCAATTAATAAGCCTTCTAAAAAGCGGTGTGGATCGCGCTCCAAATAAGTACGATCCTTAAATGTGCCCGGCTCACCCTCGTCAATATTGACAGCCATGAGTTTGGGGGCAATCTGATCTCTCACGATGCGCCACTTACGCCCCGCCGGAAATCCTGCACCACCTAAACCACGCAGGCCAGAGCTCTCCATTATTTTGATGATGCTTTCTGCATCAAGATGACTGCCGGCATTCGCATCAATAATTTGCTTTGCCAATGCATAACCACCAAGAGCTTTGTAAGCTTCGTAGCCAACATAATCGGGAGAGACCATTTGATCGTGACCCTGAGGTGAAATTCCTTTTTGGACAAAAGTAACTGGATCAAAGCTACCACTGTCTTTTGCTAGAGGATGCATCGTCATTTGATTATTGACTGCGGCTACAACCTTATCTGCTGTTGCGAACAACACTGGATATTGATGTACTGCAACAGCTGGAGCCTGCTCACAACGACCAATACAAGGAGCGGCAATGACTTTGACTTGAGGATTCCCTAAAATTGCGGGTAACTTCGCTAACAGGTTTTGTGCGCCCGCTAGTTCACAGGCAATTCCATCGCATACACGTACTGTAATGTCAGCAACAGGATCACTGCCACGCACAACTTCAAAGTGGTGATAGAAGGTAGCCACCTCATAGACTTCAGCCATTGGCAGATTCATTTCTTTTGCCAGGGCCACTAAATGTCGATCATGCAAGGCGCGGTACGCATCATTGAGTTTATGTAAATTTTCGATCAACAAATCACGACGTTGTGAGTCAGCGCCAATAAGCTCACGAACTTCCGCTAAAGAAACGTCGTCTGCTTGACGGCCCTTAAGCTTACTTTTACGACGAATGGTTTCCCTTAAGTCATCTACCGTTGCTACAGCAATTGCTTTGACTTCATTCGAAGGGTTCGGGTGATTCATAGTATTTAATCTCTAGTGTTTAGTCGCAACAGTTAGTGCCGGCCGTACTGCTCATGTTTTCGCTGATGTTATTTCTCTCAATAAAGCAATCTAAAGGGCTCGCAGACTTCCAATCAGTGCAAGCACAAGCAGTTACTTTATATAGGAGATCCCCAAATCATGAATGATTTTGGGTTATTTCGGGCTTTTAGTCCTTGACGGCGCTCAAGGGTTTAAACCAAGGGTTTACCCTAGTTTAGATGACCGAAGGTGATGGCTTGTCGCCAGGCGGCAATGAATAGTCCAGCTTTCGCTCATAAACACGCGCTTTGAAGCAATCCTGATAGCCTTTGCTGCCAATTTGCCAACCAATCGAGGTGCAATCAGCCTGGGCTGCTGATTCGATAGTGCCGCAACCAGATATAACAGCACTGGCAATCAGAACAAGGGTAGCTAAGGGGCGCAATTTAAATGAATTCATACCCCAAGTCTACTTGATTCTGACTTCGACTTCGAGAGGAACACCCTCTTTTTTGGCATCTATTGCCCTGACCTCACCCAAACTAATCTGATCTCTTAGGCCTGGGTTATTTTTCACCATTAAATCCAGTGCTAGCTTTGCGCGCTTACCTGCAAGGGCTTTAAGCTCCAGATCGCCCACTGGAACACTAGCAATCAGCTCTGCATGCAAGCGCTCATTGCGAGTCTCGCCTTCCGGCAGCGTGAGCAAGCGTTGCCCCAGTGTAATTCTGCCCACATATTGCGCATAAGCTGACCTTAGGCCCGCCTGAGTTTTAGGATCCGCAAGATTGAGTGTCGGAACAGCCTCGTTCAATGCAATGGTGATGCCAGCCCCCTTCAAAATAGCTGTATTTGCTATCGCCTGAGCCAACGCCGTCTTATCTTGTTGCGGATCATAAGTTCCTGCAAGCTCCAGACTTGCATGGGGTTTCTTAACCAAGAAATCTCCAAAGCGCTCTAGTCGATCTTGATCTTCTGGCAAATAGACCGCCTGACCTAGTAGCGCATTGATGCCCTGATCTGCGCCCATCCCTAAGAGTGCAGCAAGCGCCCGAAAGGGTGCACTCGCGACATTACTCAGTACATTAGTTATTGCCTGCCACACCAAACCACTCGCGCTGAACTCTGGTGAATCCACATTACCCGCAATATTGATAGTGAGATCGATCGTATCGTCAGAATCTTCCAATAAGGCAATCGCCAAACCTAAGGGTAATTTTTTTCCTTGAAAATCAGCTACCTCTTCACCCAACTCGACCTTCTTAATCACAATCTGATTGCTACCGTTGAGCTCACCCTCTTTGGCCTGGTAGTGCAGATTGAGATTTAAACGACCGGCAGTAATTTGATGGCCAGCAAAAGTCATGACTGCGGGATTAAAGGCGTTAAGCGGTAAATTTTTAAAGCTCAGCGTGACATCATTATTGCGACGGGGATCATCAAAAGAAACCTGGCCCTTCATTCGCATAGATCCCGAACGTGCAACGATGCCATCGACATCGATCGCAGCAGAGGCACCTGCGGCATTGCTCACGCCAGATAAGGTGGCCTTAAATCGCCTGACATCCACCTCTAAATTGGGACGCATAGCCAAGCTTGCAAAAGCCATTTCTCCATCACTGAGCTTAATGGTGTTAACGCGATATTGAAACGCCGATTTTTGTGGGGCCGCCTTCTCGACTGCTGGTTGCGCTACTGCTTCACCATCAAGCTGTGCGCCCTCAGAGCTAGCAAACAAACGCCTAAAATTAGAGAAGCCTTTTTCATCAATCTCAAAACGCAAAATGGGCTGACTCACTAGCAGCTCATCCACCGTAAAGCTGGATCCCCCACTTTGGGAGCTTTGATAAGAAAAGCGATGAATGTCTCCCGCCTTCCAAGAAATCAGGGCCTGCTTCTGACCGGACTCCCCAATATCGACATCGAGCAAATGCAGGTCTCCAGACACTTGAGTCTGGGGGCCTTTAAGCTCGACTAGCAGCTCAGCTTGAATGACGCCGCCTCGACTCTGCAGCGCTTTATTAGCAGGAAGCAAGTGAATAAATGGAGCGATAGATACATTTTGGACCCTCACCTTTCCGGAGATGCTCTGATCCCCCTTGAGGTCCCAACGCGATTGAATCAAACCATCATCGATCTCTAGATCAATTTGAGCCCCCATTGTCTCTGCTACCGAATTATCGAGCGAACCCTGAATGGCAACTCGCTTAAAGGCGATTTTTTTATTCAGATAAGGTAAGGTAAATTGCAGTGCGCCCAGGTTTAGGCCGTATTGGCCACGCACACCATTGACATCGCCATGTCTATCGTAGTTTGCAATATCCAATAGCTCGATAGAGAGCGGTTTGAACTTTTCATTTAACTGAGTAAGCGAGTCAATTAGGGTCAAAGAGGCATTGCTCACTCTAAATTCATCTACAGAGATTTTTAGCTTACTTTTTAACTTACTGTTAGGCTCACTGGCATCGGGTGGTGGAAGGCTCTGATTGACTGCGGAAATAAATGCTTGCCAATTCCACTGGGGCACCTCACCTTTAGCGGTCAATTTTTCTAAGTGCCATTGGGGCTGATCTAAGAAAACCTCATCAAAACCCAATTCACCACGGACCAGTCGCGACCACTTGAGCATGACAACGAACTTTTCCAAGTCTAGCAACTGTTGATGGCGAGCATCGGCAATGTGCAGGCCATCCACTTCTATCCGCAGACGCAGCGGGGAAAGGCTCAGATCGCGATAGCTGATTTCATAGCCAATTTTTTGACCATATTCTTCTACTGCATTTTTGAGAGCTGTCGGCACAAAAAGATAGCAGGCTGACCAGAATAAGAAAGCAAGGACACAAAGTGTGCCGGCGATTCTGAAACCCCACAAACGGATCAATGCCATGATCAATGCCATGATTGATCCCAATAAAAACATATTCGATTCATTACATCATCATTTCATAGCGACCGATTTTCATCGCTCAATTTGCCAGCCCAACAGCATTGGGCTAAACCAAATTGAATTACGCTGGAGGAAAGCCTACTTTTTGTGCCCACATATTATTAAAGACGTGGATGACGGGCTTTTCATAAACACCTGCCTTGGTGTAAGGCTCATCTTGAAGCCAAGCATCTAAATCCGCCCTGCTTGGAAAATCCATGGCTAACAAACTGCCAACCGTTATCTTGCCATCTTCCGAAGTGAGCGGCCCAGCAAATGACATTTGCTCTGCTTTAGTCGCCAAATAAGCGCGATGTTCAGGACGGACTTGAATGCGTAAGTCAGCGGTTCCAGGGCGATCCATTAATAGAATTGAGAAGATCATATCGATTGTCCAGTGCGGTTTAAAAAGCGTATTTCATTAAGCCAAATATTACAGGAGGTGAGCCCCTACGCTCAGTAAGGAGGGGTTTACCGACCGCCATTGCAATAAACCCCAGGCCTTTATTAACGGCGTGCTTCACATTTGCTTGAGTTGATTGAAGTTGCTTGGTATTTACAAGCAAGATGCGTTTAAGTCGATCGTTACATCGTTACAATTATTTCCCGATCGGGAATATATACCTATAATTTAGGCGTCAAAATCAACCAATTTCCAATAATTCAATATTCATGGGCACACAAATACAAAACTCCTTAGATCTAGGTCGCATGGTGCGTGAAACGCGCAAGCGCTTGAAATTGACTCAACCACAGCTGGCACTAGCTGCTAACGTGGGAGTGAGGTTCATTGTTGAGCTCGAAGCTGGTAAGTCTACCCTTAGATTGGAGAATATTCTGAGAGTGTTACAGGCCTTAGGTGGTGTTTTGAGTGTAGAGGGCATGGATTCCTTTATTAGCAATACCCAAGCAGAAGCGCCCCAGTAAATCACCACTCAATGAAAAAGGCCTTCGATGAGGAAGGCCCTGTAAGCAAAGACCTTATTCAATAAATGAAGGTTAACTACCCCTTCCAATCTTCATAAAGTTCTTTGTCATTTCTTTGTACATCTTCAAAGTCAGCGGGGTCGGCTCAAGGTACTTCACACGACCATCAACAGCGTCTGGAAGGACGGACAAATTTCCTTTTTTGATCAAGGACTTGACAATTCCATGAAGGGTAGCTGGAGAAGCAAAATCTTTAAGGGCTAGCACATCTGACACCCGCATTTTTTGGCTACGAATGTGTGACTGAGATATCACTCTAAGAATAAAGCACTCTCGTTCGTTGATACCGTATTTTTTATGAACAGCGTCTTTTGACTCCATAAATAAAAAATACTCAAACCCGATAGCATTTAAAGCTATTAATGCTTTCATTTGTCTCCTTATTTGAAGGTTTTTTTAGTTATCCGAACCTTACCCGCTTTATTTTTTATTACCAATGACTGCTGACAAATTCATTCACTTCATGAGTATAAACCCCCACAAGAGTTACCCTAGCCCCCCCCCTCAGCACTTGTAATTCTACTAATAAGACGTTAGGATCGAAAGTACTAATAAAAATTAAAAACTTAATAAATGCTGAATTACTTGAAACAACTTATTTTCCCCTCAACCTATTCTTTTAGCATTGTTGGGGCGGATCATGAGAACAACTTTATAACTGTTGAAGATAGAGTTTTAGGATTCAAAAAAGATGTGGGATGGGGAAGTAAGAAGCTCAAGCATTCCAAGATTATTGGCGAGTATGAAGTTTTGTTTACCTATGCCGATGGGTCATCCAAGATTGTCAAATTTCTTCATTAAGCAATTTACTTTTCACTGCAAAATAAAGCTCACCATCCGAAGATTCTTCTTTCATGGCCTATATAGAATGGGTCGCCGACCTTTTTAATCTATTTAAAGGGCTCACCTAAACCATCTCCAATAAACCATCTCCAATCGGTTCTAGCCGCATCTACCAGCATTGGATGTAAATCTGATCTGTTTTTTATTTCTTTAGGGCCTGATACACACCCTGCCAGGTAAATTTTATATCTGATGCCGGCCGACAAGCACTCAGCACTGCTCTAACGCTTGTAGTTAATTTAATGCCCGTTAAAGATAGGCAATAGTCACATACGGCCCTCGAAATTCCTCAACCCCCCGTCACCCTCTTCACCCTCCTCACCGCTCCTAAACTGCACTGTTTGGGCTGCTTGGAACATTAAGTCCGGCCACCCATCTATTTTGTTGAATCACTCACCAGACTGGCTAACTGATTTAACGACTACCTTTTAAAGCTGACTGATGGATGGTGAAACCCAATCCCTACGAATGCATAAAGTAATAGCGCACCCTTCTTCCTTGCACCTTAAATCTTCAGCGAAAGTAAAGTAAAGTAAAGTAAAGCATCACTTCTAAACCATTTACGCTGTCAACAACATACTTTCTCAGCGCCACAACATGATGGTTTATATACATCCCTATGCAGGGTTGGCACCCCAAGCCTGCATTATTTTGACCATCGCTAGCGTATCTTGTTTGCAGTACTCAAGCATGGCTTGTTTTATTGCTTCTTTTTGTTCTTTATTGGTTTGTGCATGAACAGCACGCTTATACGCATCTTGCGCCATTCCGCCATTACTGATCTCTAGGTTTGAATAATTTAGCTCTGGATCTATAGTCGGCAATACTGCCTTGATAGACCAAGAGCCTTTCATCTCTGGATGGTAATAGTGGTTTCTTGCCAATGGTAAGAGATCGAAAAAGCGCTCTTTAATAGCTAGTAGTTCATCAGATAGTTCTGGGTAGGTATCAGCCAGCCCTTGAATTTTGCCCCCTTCAAATCCAGCGTTGTAGACCACAATGGGGCCCTGCTTACCTGCCACTTCAATGAGTGTTTTGGCAAATGCTTCTCTTGGGTCACTGCCGCTTAGATCTAAAAACTCTTTATGGGTAGTGGCTCCATCTGCCTGCTCGATGTGGCATGACCACTGAAAGGGCAATTGCACATAAGGACGTGTGCCTGCCCAGATGGGTACCGCAAAACCAATGGTTTCAAAATCAAGGTAATAGCGGGGGTAAGGTAATGCGTTTATTTGATCGGTAGCTTCTTGATCTAAGGTGGCTTGACCACTGAGCGTAACTGCATGCACTTTAAGGTGTTTGGGGTTAGTCAATCGTTTAGCAGGTACACCGCGTAGATCTTTGTATCCATCGGCTCTTAACTCTGCTGCAATGGCTTTACCAAAGGGTAAGATCTCTACTGGGTACTCAACGCCCTCTTCTGGTGGGCTGCAGTGTTCCATGAAATCACAAGCAAAGGGTTTAGTGCATTGCTCACCCGGCTGTATATCTGGCTCTTGTGTAGCGCTTAGAGTCTTTTTTGCAGAGTCTACCCAAGCCTGCACTTGGGGAAGGTTAGCTTCTACCTGGCTAGTTAGGTCGGCCTCTTCAAAAAGACCGATGTACTTACCGTCGCCTTGGTATACGAATTGATTATTGATATAGGCTAGAGCTGTTGCACTTGGTGGGTGCCCTGCTTTACTCATTACCCAAGCCTGCACTGCTGCATCTTCCACGTGATAGGGCTTTACCCCAGTTGAGGACTTCACTTCTACCAGCCGATAGCTTTCTTGGTCCGGCAATAGTAAATCCGCCCGAATTAAAACATCTTCTTCAAAGAAGGCGGCTTCAAATATGGGCTTGTGATCATCTAATGCCTTTTTTGTGAGCTCAATAGAATCCTTTTTATTTAGGGTATCTATCAAAAACCCATCAGGGTAGTTGTGACGGGCAATATCACCTACAAGATTGCCTTCATTGAGTCTGACTTGGGTAGCTTCACTAATGCTAATGAGCTCAGGGCGATTGACTTGTAACCATAGGCGCTTGGGGCACTGACGATGCGCGATGATTTTTGATTTACTGAGACTTACCATGGGTGTTTTTCTTTAACCTTAGCGCGGCTTTGACCGTCGATTGCGTTTTTCAAACTCAATTGCTTCTTGCTGGAGTACTCTGTCTTGCTCTTTTTGTTTGCTCTTTTTGTTTGCTCTTTTTTTTGCTCTTTTTTTCTAACTGCTTAATAAGATCTCTGCCTGTAGAAATTGATTAGTCAGCCAGCAATGAAGCCAACGATGGCTTAACTTTCTTCTGGGTCTCGCTCATAAACAACTTCTAAAGGTCTTGTATTCAACTTTGAGTATGCCTTAAAGCCCTATCTAGCCTCCTCAACAAATTTAATAAGAGATCATATTCAAATAATCCATTGAGAAAAATCGCAGTCTTCTTTCTGCTTTCAAATATCGTGACTGCAAAAATTTGTTAAATCCAATCGCTAGTAGATGACTCATCACGCCCCCACATCGCTATACATAAAAAACAGAAGTTATCTCATATCGTGAAATCACATTAGCGTATGCTGGTTATAGGACTATTTCTTTATAAGCATCCTAGAAAACATCAATATGAAAACTCAAATTGGACTCAATTCAAAATCTGTATCGGCATTAGACAGCCTGACCCTAAAAGAGGTTGGCGAAGTAATGGGTGTTACGCGCGAAAGAATTAGACAGGTGGAAGTTAAGGCGCTCATTAAGCTGCGAAAGAAATTAGGACTTAGAAACATTAGATGTATGAATCAGATTCTTTAACCTTAGAGGAATTAATAAAAACATGACGCATTTAAATGACCCAGCAGAAAACGAAGATTTTGATTATTCCCAAGGCGAAGGGAGAATAGCTCGATTTAAAGCAGCCAGAGCTATCTTAAACGCACAAATACAAGCAAAAATTACAGAGAGGACGCAAGAGCCCAGAAAGATTGTTTGCCATCATCCGCCAATTCCACCAGGATTTTTTAATACCAATGATTGAATACCAAGATTACATGCGGTCAAGAGATAAATATTTATAAGATGGAATAAAAAAAGAAATGCGCCTTTATGCAGATAATTGTTGAAACCTTCAGAGCCGTCAAGGAAAATTCTGGTTCAAGTATTCGCGTTAGACCCCTGCCTGGGCAGGGATTTGCCTCTGGCATGAGAGTTGAATGCTCAAAAGCCATGAGAACGGCCTTCCCAATTGGGCAATTATTTTCTATACGGGTATCGGTGATATCAAAAGAAGGTGGCCCTGATTTTTTATATAGCTACTACGGCGATCCATGGAGTCCAATTAGCCCACCCCCTTTGGGGTGCCCTTGACGAAATGACGTTGTTATTTGACCTAAAACCCCTCCTTCTTATATCTATTTGATACCTATGGGTATCATTTTATTTAATTAATTCATACTTATAAGTTACAATTAGATATAAAAATTAATACCTATAGGTATCAATATGAACAAGAAATTCGCCAACTTACAACTCTACCAAATGGATTTAGCCCTTACTAAGTTAAGGGATGCTCGCCTCCCAAGCCCCCCAAATAATGGGTGGGTTAAGGCTATCCGTGAATCTTTGGGTATGTCAGCCTCTGCACTCGCTCGCAAGCTTGGTGTTACACCTGCCAGCATTAGCAAGCTTGAAAAGGCAGAAGCTGATGAAAGGACCACTTTAGCTAGCCTGCGCAAGCTAGCTAATGCCTTAGATTGCGAGTTGCAATACGCCTTAGTACCGCGCAAGTCTTTAGAAAAAATCTTGGAAGATCGCGCCATTACGGTTGCGCGTGAAAGACTGCGCCCTATTTCTCACTCAATGAGTCTAGAGGATCAGTCGGTAGAAAAGTTCGCTAGTGAGAAGCAACTGCAACTACTGGCAAAAGAGATATTAGACGGCCCCAGAAGGAACTTATGGTGATGCAGTTTGAATATGTGCCAGGAGCCACTCCGATTGAAATCGTACTTTTTACTTTAATAAATTTAGCTTACTGGTCCACCTTACTCCAGTAAAAGACATACTGAGGCAATGTTTTGGTGGTGGGTACAGTGGTGGGTACAGAGCCCTGAAAAAGAAAGAGCCCCGTGGATAGGGGCTCTTAGGGTGATACTGGCGGAAGAGGCGGGATTCGAACCCGCGGTAGGCTATAAACCTACGCACGCTTTCCAGGCGTGTGACTTAAACCGCTCATCCACCCTTCCGAAGCCTGCAATTATACGATCAATGCAGTTTGCGAAAGGGTTTCCTGGATAAATACTTATAGAGGCTGCTTAAGTTGATCCAAAATGGCAGGGTTCTCTAGTGTGGATGTGTCTTGTGTGACCTCTTCACCCTTGGCAATAACACGCAATAAACGACGCATGATCTTGCCCGAACGGGTTTTAGGTAAGTTGTCACCAAAGCGAATATCTTTTGGCTTTGCAATTGGACCAATTTCTTTACCGACCCAATTACGTAAATCAAGTGCTAACTTTTTAGCCTCATCACCCGTTGGACGACCGCCTTTGAGAACAACAAAAGCACAAATAGCTTCACCCGTTAACTCATCTGGGCGCCCTACGACTGCAGCCTCAGCAACTAATGGGTTAGCTACTAAGCAAGATTCGATTTCCATCGTACCCATGCGGTGACCAGAAACGTTTAAGACGTCGTCAATACGGCCTGTAATCGTAAAGTAGGCATTATCTTTATTTCGAATAGCGCCATCACCTGCAAGATATAAAGTCCCACCCAATTCTTCGGGGAAGTATGACTTCACGAAACGATCAGGGTCATTCCAAATCGTGCGAATCATGGAAGGCCAAGGACGCTTTACTACCAAAATGCCACCATGGCCATTGGGCACATCGTGCCCTACTTCATCCACAATCGCTGCCATGATTCCCGGTAATGGCAACGTGCATGAACCCGGAACCATCGGTGTTGCGCCTGGCAATGGTGAAATCATATGGCCACCAGTTTCAGTCTGCCAGAATGTATCCACAATAGGGCAGCGTGAGCCACCCACATTTTCGTAATACCACATCCATGCCTCTGGATTAATTGGCTCTCCTACTGATCCCAACAAACGCAATGAGGATAAGTCATAGCTCTTAGGATGTACTGCTTCATCATTACTAGAGGCTTTAATCAGCGAACGAATAGCAGTTGGGGCGGTGTAGAAAATAGTCGCTTTATGTTTTTGAATCGTGTCCCAAAAACGGCCTGCATTAGGGAATGTTGGCACACCTTCAAAGACAATCTCTGTAGCGCCAACAGCTAAAGGGCCATACGTAATATAGGAGTGGCCAGTAACCCAGCCAATGTCAGCAGTACACCAGAACACATCGTCATGCTTAACATCAAAGGTCCATTTCATTGTGAGAATAGCCCACAATAAGTAGCCGCCCGTAGAGTGCTGTACGCCTTTTGGTTTACCAGTAGAGCCCGATGTATACAAAATAAAGAGCGGATGTTCAGCGCTGACCCACTCTGGCTCACAGCTAGCGGATTCATTAGCGACAACTTCATGCATCCAAGAGTCACGCCCTGCTGTCATTGGAATGTTGCCGCCTGTACGTTGATAAACAATGACGTTCTTTACTTTTTCACAATCGCCTAAGGCAATCGCTTCATCCACAATCACCTTCAGTGGCAATGCTTTACCGCCACGCAATTGCTCATCAGCAGTAATCACCGCTACCGCACCAACGTCCACAATTCGTTCTTGTAATGATTTTGCAGAGAAGCCACCGAACACTACCGAGTGAATCGCACCAATACGAGCACATGCTTGCATTGCTACAACACCTTCAATAGACATCGACATGTAAATGATGACGCGATCGCCCGACTGAATGCCCATTTTGCGAAGTGCGTTTGCCATCTTCGAAACGCGATCCAATAAGTCTTGGTAGGTCACATTACTGACAGTGCCGTCGTCCGCTTCAAAAATAATGGCTTTTTTATCACCCAGACCTTTTTGAACATTGAGGTCTAGGCAGTTGTATGAGGCATTGGTTAGGCCATCTTCAAACCATTTGTAAAAAGGTGCTGTAGATTCATCTAAAACCGTCGTAAATGGCTTCTTCCAAAAAATATGTTCATTGGCAAGACGCGCCCAGAAACCGTCATAATCTTTCTCTGCTTCGGCACATAGCTGGTGATAAGCATCCATCCCAGAGATTGCAGCGCCTTTTACAAAGTCTGCTGGCGGGTGAAATACGCGGTTTTCTTGCGATAATTGTTCCATGCGTTACAGCCCTCAAATGAATAATGAATAATGAATCGTCTTTTTCCACGAAAATAACGCAGAATTAGGGAAATACGTTCCCAACAGCTAATAAGATAAGTGAAAACGCGTAACTTTTGCTCTATGGCAAACCCTTAAAATAAGAAAAACTTCACAAAATAAGCCCATTACCATGACAAATATCAAACAAAACGACCTCATTCAGAGTGTTGCCGATGCATTTCAGTTCATTTCCTACTACCACCCTAAGGATTTCATCTCAGCCTTGGGTAAGGCATATGAACTTGAACAAGGGGCTGCCGCCAAAGATGCCATTGCTCAAATCCTGACCAATAGTCGCATGTGCGCAGAAGGTCATCGGCCGATGTGCCAAGACACCGGCATCGCTGTGGTGTTTCTCAAAATTGGCATGAACGTTCAATGGAGTGACGCCACGATGAGCGTTTCTGATATGGTGAACGAAGGTGTTCGCCGTGCTTATATGAACCCTGAAAATCCTTTACGCGCATCTGTATTGGAAGATCCCGCCGGAAAGCGCCGCAATACCGGTGACAACACCCCCGCCGTGATTCATTATGAAATTGTTCCGGGCGACGATGTTGAGGTCATTTGTGCGGCCAAGGGCGGTGGCTCTGAAAATAAAGCCAAGATGGTCATGCTCAACCCCTCTGACTCCATCGTTGATTGGGTAGTCAAGACTGTGCCCACAATGGGTGCGGGCTGGTGTCCTCCGGGCATTCTAGGTATTGGTATCGGAGGTACCCCAGAGAAAGCCATGTTGATGGCTAAAGAATCCTTAATGGGCCCTGTCGATATTCAGGAGTTAATTACCCGTGGTCCTAAAAATCGTGTTGAAGAGCTTCGCTTAGAGATTTTTGAAAAGGTCAATCAACTTGGCATTGGCGCCCAGGGCTTAGGTGGCCTAACAACCGTACTGGATATTAAAATTCTGGACTATCCAACGCATGCTGCATCTTTACCAGTAGCCATGATTCCGAACTGCGCAGCAACACGTCACATCCATTTCCACCTTCATGGTGATGGGCCTGCCAAGTTAGAGATTCCCTCATTAGCAGACTGGCCAGATGTAACTTGGACGCCAGACACTCAAAAATCAAAGCGAGTGAACTTGGACACCCTGACCGCCGCAGAAGTTGCCGGCTGGAAAGAAGGTGAAACATTGCTTTTGAACGGCAAAATTTTAACGGGTCGTGATGCAGCCCATAAGCGCATTCAGGACATGTTGGCTAAAGGTGAAGCGCTTCCGGTCAGCTTTAAAGATCGAGTGATCTACTACGTTGGCCCGGTTGATCCCGTAGGCAATGAAGCGGTCGGTCCAGCGGGCCCAACGACATCAACTCGCATGGATAAATTTACCGAGATGATGCTCTCTCAGACTGGCCTGATCTCGATGATCGGAAAAGCAGAACGTGGACCGGTTGCGATTGAGGCAATCAAAAAACATAAATCTGCTTACCTTATGGCTGTTGGAGGCGCCGCCTACTTAGTATCCAAAGCAATTCAAACAGCGAAGGTAGTTGGCTTCGCTGATTTAGGCATGGAAGCGATTTATGAATTCGATGTCAAAGACATGCCCGTGACAGTAGCGGTCAGCTCTGCTGGCATCTCAATGCATGACATCGGCCCTAAAGAATGGCAAGCAAAGATCGGCAATATTCCGGTCAAAATAATTTAAAGCAAGGTTTATCGTTTGGCACTCATCGGGGTTTTTGATTCTGGCGTAGGTGGCCTATCCATTTTGGATGAGGCTATGCTCAGGCTGCCTGGGCATAACTATATTTATTTAGCCGATTCACTCCACGCACCTTATGGAGAAAAAACCAGCGCCTGGATTGCCTCTCGGAGCATGGCACTTTGTCAGCACCTGGCTGCACTAGGGTGTGATGTCATTGTCGTGGCCTGTAACACTGCTACAGCACAAGCGATTGCCGATATCCGCTCTCAGCTTACGGACACCCCCATCATCGGAGTAGAGCCCGGCATCAAGCCTGCAGCGATGCAGTCTTTTAATGGAATCGTAGGAGTGCTAGCTACCGAAGCAACGCTCAACAGCGATAAGTTCAATGCACTGCTGGCAACATTGCCAGAGCACTGCCGCTTTATTAAACAATCTGGAGCTGGCTTAGTCCCCTTAATAGAAGCTGGACAGGCCGATAGTGCAGCGACCCTTGCACTGCTGGCTGAGCACCTCAAACCGATTCAGTCTGCGGGCGCCGATACGCTAGTCTTAGGATGCACCCACTACCCATTTTTAAAAAATGTGATTCGTCAATTGCTTGGGGACACTATCACCTTGGTCGATACCAGCGAAGCCGTTGTCAAACAACTCAACAGACAAATAGAGTCACTTTTGCGCCCTTCAAAGCAACCTACTCAGGATGGCTCCACTACGATTGGTACAGTAGTCTTTATTAGTAGCAAAGATGAAACCACCTTACTGTCGATGGCAAAAGATCTGATGACAACGGATTTGGCAGGGCATGTCGTATCCGCTCAACGTTTAGGTGAACTGGCATGAGATCCTTGTTTCAGAAAATGAACACCTTCCTGCCGTTTGATAAAACGGATCGCATTATTATTGGAATAGTCATTTTGGTGCATGTTTTACTATTCGCCGATCTCATTCGATTGCCCACCCATGACCACCGTGATGATCAGAGCGACGCCAGAGTGATGGCTAATCTTGTTAGCCCAGAGGCCTCTCAACAACCCCAAGCTACACCGCCCCCACCGAAACCAAAGCAAGAACAAAAGAAAAAAGTGGTGGATGAAAAATCCACCCAAGCACAAGCGCAAACCCCGCCTCAAACTCAGGAGCAAAAAGCGAGCCCACCCACGCCGCAATCGTCCAAAAGCGAATCTCCAACACCTAATGCAACGGTTGCCCCCGCTACTAATGCGGGTTCTAGTGGTACGCCTATACAGACTGACATTGGTAAACTGGTGGTGGTATACCAACCCGATGCCGACGCTTACTATCCATCATTCTCCAAGCGCTCGGGAGAGCAAGGGGAAGTGGTGGTGAGATTGATCATCGATGAGGGGGGGAATGTTGAAGATGTCGCCCTATTGCGATCCAGTTCATTTCCGCGCTTAGACCGAGCAGCAACCGAAATTGGTAGACGTTATCGTTTCAAGCCATTTATAGTGAATGGTGCAGCCGCCAGAATTTCTACTAACCTGTTAATTAAATTTAATTTAAAGAATTAATCACCATGAATACACCATTTGGCTTAGCAAATCTTTGGCTCGAGGGCGATGCAATTACCCGCTTTGTAGCAATTGCACTACTGACCTCCTCTATCATTACCTGGGTAATCTTGTTGTCACGCTATTGGGCTGTGCGTAGCCTACAAAAACTGAAGCCTGAGCTAGAACAATTTTGGCGCGCTACATCGTATGAACAAGGCCTTCAGACTTTGACCAACCATGCAGTTAATCCTTACTATCAAATAGCCAAAGCAGCTAGCGCCGCTTCTGCGCACCACCAAAGTCAAGCAAGTAATCATCGCGAGCTATTACAAACATTGAACTACTCAGAGTGGATGGCGCGTAGTCTTAAAAATAGTATTGATGGAGTTACCGCAGGGTTCCAAAAGGGATTAACCTTTTTAGGCTCCACAGGAGCAACAGCACCCTTTGTTGGTCTATTCGGTACGGTATGGGGTATCTACCACGCATTAATTGCGATTAGCAGCTCTGGTAGCGCTCAAATTGACCAAGTGGCCGGACCAATTGGTGAGGCCCTCATCATGACAGCCCTCGGCTTAGCGGTAGCCATTCCTGCCGTGCTAGGCTTTAATGCCCTGAACCGTGCGAATAAATTACTGGGCGCTGACCTCAATCGCTTTGGAAATGATTTGCTGGCGTATTTTGTCACTGGTGCACGCATGAAGTCTGGAGAATAACGATGTCTTTCAATCTGCAGAATGATCAGAACGAAGATAGCCTGATGGCTGAAATCAACATGACCCCGATGGTGGATGTCATGTTGGTGTTGCTGATCATCTTTATGATTACTTTGCCAGTCATTCAGCAAGCAGTCAAAGTGGAATTACCAAAAGCCAACAGCGTGCGTAATGAAGTAAAGCCAGAGTCTGTTCAATTAACGATTAACGCTCAAGGACAAATCTTTTGGAACAGCGCGCCCATTGATTTAAAAACATTTGATGGGTATGCAGAAAAAGCAGCCCAAAAAGAACCGCAACCAGAAATTAATTTGCGCGCAGATAAATCGGTCAAATACGAGTATGTTGCACAGGTGCTGGCAGCCTCACGCCGTGCAGGCCTGACTAAACTAGGATTTGTGACCGAACCAAACTAGCTCCATGCCATCACCCTATTGAGGTGAGCCCCGCTTGAGTAGAGTGCACTGCTCCTGATAGGTCCGCGTACCATCACCTAGGGTAGCCGATAAAATTCCGCCTTGAATAGTTTCTGTTTTACTAAGACGACCTGTTAAGAGTTGAATATTAATGAGTGTTGTTACAACGCCAGGACCGTATTGAATGTCGTCAAAACGTTCTGGCAAAAATTGGGCTTGCACTGAAATTAGGGCCGCATCCTTGCTGATGACTACCGACTTCACCACCTGACGCCCCATCTCATCGGCACGATCTAAATCACGATCATCAACAAATACTTTGGCCTTTTTCCCTTTAACAGCGGGATCAATTCTTAATTCATAAGTTTCGGTGTACTGCTGTTCGGCTCGCACACAATTGAAGATGAGGGGCTCGACTGCTTGTGCAGGTGCCGACATCACCAAAAGGGAGGTCGACAAGAGGAGGATCGATAAATGGGGTCTGATCATGATTAAAAGCTATTTTTAGAATAATGAACGAGAGCGGACTAATGAGATCTGACTAATGTGATCTGACTAATGAGATCCGGCTAATGCTTGAGACTGCAATCGTAAATAATTGCTCAATTATAGTTTGGCAACAAAAGTAATGATGGGCAGATTAGAGGCACCAATGGGGTTGTGGATACCTGGTGCTATAAAATCAACCCTGAAAGTATTCTCTGGCTTTACAACGGCTCAACTCTTGCTTGAAAGTTTAAATTATGCAGCGCATTATGCTTCGTGCCAAATTACATCGCGTTACTGTCACCGAGGCAGACTTAGAGTACGAGGGTTCATGCGGCATCGATGAGGATCTGATGCAAGCCGCTGATATGAAAGAATTCGAGAAAATCGAACTTTATAATATTAATAATGGTGAGCGTTTTTCAACTTACATCATTAAGGCTGAGCGCGGCTCTGGAATTATTTCACTCAATGGCGCAGCTGCTCGCAAAGCACACGTTGGTGATTTACTCATCATCTGCACATATGGGCCGATGAGTGAGGCCGATGCACTGACCCATATTCCGAAGGTAGTTTTAATCGACTCCAACAATCACATCAAAGAGATTAAAAAAATTAAGCTATAGACGCAGCCTGTTTTTCTTTTTTTTGCCTGAGTTTGTCTTGTTCAACAATCAAACTAAATAAATTATTGGTGCCCGAGGCCGGAATCGAACCGGCACGCCCCTTTCGGAAAGCGACAGATTTTAAATCTGTTGTGTCTACCGATTTCACCACTCGGGCTCGTGCGAGCAATGAAGTCGCACTTAATAAAACAAGACAAACAAAATTTTAGCACGCGGGGCACCCTTGGGCTAAGAAGCTGAGCTGAGCCCTGATTTTGTAGCACTCAGAGTAAACCCATTAAACTATTCTGATGACATTTCCGCACCCCTCTGCTGGTTTTAAGTCCCTTATTAAGGGGTGTGCCTGGGTTACCTCCGTGATCCTGATATTGATCGTTATTACTGTGGTGATCTATCTCGCTTCAGCCAAAACAAGCCTCTCTGGCGCACGCACAATCAAAAGTTTAGGCGATGGGGTAGTCATTACCTTTGACGCTAGCGATATCCCGCACATTCAAGCAAAAACCTCTGCAGATGCACTTTTTGCACTGGGGTATCTCCATGCTAGCGAACGATCTTGGCAGATGGAAATCAATCGCCGATTAGCCAGTGGTCGCCTTTCTGAAATCCTGGGTAAGGAAACGGTTTCCATCGACCGCTTTATTCGCACACTAGGAATAAAGCATGCTGCTGAGAAACAATTTGATCGCTATCCAATTGCTGCAAAGCGATTACTGCAATCGTATGCAGATGGCGTCAACACCGGCAATGCGCACCTAGGCTGGGCCCTACCGGTGGAGTATTTTTTAACGGGTAGCAAGCCAGGTCACTGGTCCCCAAGCGATAGTGTGGCCTAGATGCTCATGATGGCACTGGATCTGGGCGGCAATTGGGATAAAGAATTACAACGACTAGAGTTATCTCAATTTTTAACGACAAAGCAAGTATGGGAAGTTCTGCCGCCATACACACCCGGCAATCCTGTAAGTAATGTGGATTTTGCCAAGATGTATCGTGACAACAAGGTATTCAATCAACATCCACAAGCTAGAAATCAAAAATCGAAGTCGCTGCCGTCCACAGAGCTCTCCATTAATCGAGTGCCCGGCGGCCAAGAGGGCATTGGCTCCAATAATTGGGCTCTGAACGGCAAACTCACTGTATCCGGCAAGCCCTTGCTTGCAAATGACCCTCACCTTGGCTTATCTGCTCCCGCAATCTGGTATGTCGCCCATTTAGAGGCTCCCGGTCTTAATGTCATCGGCGCCACTCTGCCAGGTATTCCAGCTGTCGTCTTGGGTAGAACAGACAAATTTGCCTGGAGTTTTACGAACACCGGTCCTGATGTACAAGACCTCTATATCGAACAACTTGATCCAAAAAATCCAGGGGTCTATCGTGGGCCAGAGGGTTTACTAGCCTTTAAGGTCCGCCAAGAGATCATTGACATCAAAGGAGCCGAACCCTTGCGTTTTGTTGTGAAAGAAACGCGTCATGGTCCGATTATTTCTGAGTCGTATGAACGAGCTAAAAGAGTCATCGATACTGATCGCTTTGCATTAGCCTTACGCTGGACTGCGCTCGATGTTGAAAACCGATCGGTTGTCGGTCTGCTAGAAATGAACAAGGCGACTGATTTAACCCTCTTTAAGCAAGCGCTACGCAAAAACTATGCTCCGATGCAAAACGTCGTGATGGCCGATCTTGATGGCAACATTAGTTATCAGGCGGCAGGCGTTGCCCCTAAGCGGACACTGCATCAAGGACTCTACGGAGTAGCACCTGCTCTGGGCTGGGAGAAACAATACGATTGGGATGCTTACCTACCCTTTGATCAGCTGCCCAGCAGTAATAACCCAGATTCCAACTGGATTGCCACAGCCAATCAGCAGATTTTAGCCAGCAATAACCCCAATCCTTTAACGGGTGACTGGGAACTCCCTACTCGCTACGATAGGATTGTTGATCTCATTAAAGAAAAATCTGCTCATGACTTTGACTCCATGAAGGCAATGCAGGCTGATACCTTGTCTTTGGGGGCTACCCCTTTACTGGATTTATTTAAGTCTTCTCAATCTCAATATCGTTTGGGGCAACAGGCGCTCCAGCTAAGCAAAGGCTTTAATGGAGACATGCGTATAGATAGTGCTGGCGCTCTTATTTTTAATGCTTGGGCCGATCAACTCACGCGTAAATTATTCTCTCGGTTGGGTTACTTATTTACAGAAACCTACGGCACACGAAATTACAGAGCTCCACTCATGCTTCAGCTACAGAACCCCAACAGCCCATGGTGCGATGACCCAACAACAACCCCGATTGAGTCTTGTGCTGAAGCTTCTAATGCGGCATTTGACCTAGCAGTAGAACAACTCAGCAAGCAGTTTGGTAGCGATCCACAAAAGTGGGCATGGGGCAATGCGCATATTGCTGTATCAGAACATCGTCCATTTAGTAAAGTTCCATTTCTGGGTAGCCTATTTAATCTTAGCCAGCCATTCCCCGGCGATAGCTTCACCGTTAATGTGGGGCGGCTAGAGCTACTCAAGAGTGACAACGCCTTTGAGACTAAACAAGCTGCGAGCCTGCGGACCCTTTACGATCTATCTGATTTAGAAAAATCCCTGTTTATCTATCAAACGGGTCAATCGGGCTGGGTCCAAAGCAAGCTATATCGAAATATGAGCGCGCAATGGGCTAAAAACGAGTACCTTCCACTACAAATGAAACCCGAAAAAGTAAGCCGTCAACTAGAGCTCAATACCAAGTAAACTGTGGTTACACAGTTTGAAATGAATTTTTCTTAGTTTGATTTAGCTCTTATTTTACGAATACCGATTATGAAAACAATATACGCACTGACCTTATTTAGCTCCCTTTGCCTTTTGCCAATAGCCAACAGTATGGCGGCCTGGAAAGAGCTAGGATCCAATGAATTAATGGTAGTTTATGTAGACTTGGATACGATTAATGATCAAGGCGAAAAGGCTCAGATTATGTCTATGCTCGATTTTAAGAAGCCTGGCGTTAACCCAAAAACAAAGCAAGCAGTCAGCTCAATCATCGGCCTAAATGAATATAACTGCCCTGCTATCAGTTATCGCCCTATCGAATTTAAAGAATTTTCTGGAAACAAAGGTTCAGGCAAAGTTGTCTCGGATAATAAAACCCCCAATAGTGAATTTGAGCCCGTAGTAAACGAGTCTTGGACAGCTGGGGTATTTAACGTTGTCTGCCAACGCAAATAACCTTCAACTGACTAACACTCGGCTACTTAGTCTACTGGGCTGTATTGCGGCCCTGATTCTGACAGGGTGTGCTGCGCCACTGCTGGCCTTCACTAGCGCTGGTACTGCCGCAGCTAGCTCGGTGGGTACCACCGCTGCGACGGTAGCGGTAGCCAATCCCAGTACTGCAGCCAGCGTTATCTCTACCGCCACTACCGGTAAATCACCCCTAGAACATGCAGCTTCAGCAGCAACTAAACAAGACTGCAACTTTCTAAATGCTTTAGGGCCAAAGCCTATTTGTACTGATATCCGCATTCCTCTAGTTAATGATCAGAGTGAGCTCTATCGCGGTCCTGCGGATTTAATCAAACCTTAGGTAAGCAGTCTAAAATCAAAAGCCAGCATTCATTCACATAGTAAATAGAACCATGACCACAGAAAACTACTACCTCACTCTGACCTGCCCCAATCAGCCCGGCATTGTTGCCGCAGTCTCTACCTATATTTTTGAATTAGGTGGAGACATTGAAGAGGCTCAGCAATTTGACGATAAAGCCTCTAAGCAGTTTTTTATGCGGGTGAGCTTTAGTTGCGATGCCGATGCTAAAACACTTAAAGCAGGATTCTTGGCAATTGCTCAGCGCTTTAGCCTTACTTGGGATCTTCGTGCCGTAAAAGAACTCAAGCGTGTCTTGATCATGGCATCTAAGTTAGATCACTGTTTAGTAGATCTACTCTATCGCTGGCGCATTGGCGAGTTACCAATGATTATTTGCGGCATTGTCTCCAACCATCCTCGCGAAGTGTATGCCAGCATTGATTTTGCCGACATTCCGTTTTATCACCTGCCCGTTACTCCAGAAACAAAAGCTGCTCAAGAGTCTAAGCTATTAGATATCGTTCATGACTCTGCGGTGGATATGGTCATCTTGGCACGCTATATGCAAATCCTATCAGATCATCTCTCCACCCAGTTATCGGGACGCTGTATTAATGTTCACCATTCTTTCCTGCCAAGCTTTAAAGGGGCCAAGCCTTATCACCAAGCGCACGCACGCGGCATCAAACTCATTGGCGCAACGGCGCACTTTGTAACTAGTGATCTAGATGAAGGTCCAATCATTGAGCAAGATGTTACGAGGGTGACTCATGGCGATAGCCCAGAAGACCTAGTGCGTAAGGGGCGTGATTTAGAGCGCACTGTGTTATCCCGCGCCCTTCGTTACTACCTGCATGATCGAGTGTTGATTAATAGCGCTACTGCAGTCGTGTTTTCCGATTAGACTGACTAGGGCCTGACCCCTGGAGTTTCTAGGGTCATGCCCCTAGCGCGCCACATTAGGTAGAGCTCTAATTGCGCCATTTCTATAGAACCATAATCAAACTGCTTGGCCCGAACGCCGCTCATACAATTACGTAAGCGCCTTTGTAAAGACCCTACGCCTTGCCATTCAATTCTGTAAATAGGGTAAGCAGTGGGATGTCCTTGTGGGATCAAGCTACCGCCCAACTTCAAGCCTGCACGATCTTGATGGCATTGGGCGCAGGACAAGTTCAATTGCCCCATTCTTTCATTAAAGTAGGCTTTACCTTGTAGCAAGTCTTGCTTATTTTGTAGACTCTCTTCAATTGCAATGGGCATCCCTTTGGACTGGCTTGCTACAAAAGTAGTTAGGGCCAATAAATCTTTACTCTCGTAAGCCAAGGTAGCAATTTCCTGCTTATCCGAACGGCAACGATTAATTTGTCCCTCTAGCGTCTGGAGTTTTCCTTTTATTACTTTTGGGTACTGAGCAGCTACGCCCTTCATACTCGAGCCAGATTCGCCATGACAGGAGGCGCAGGAGGCTTCTTTCTTCCCTACCTTTTGTTTCCATAGGCTATGGCCATCAATCACCCAAAACAAAGCTGGGTTCAAGTTGGGATCATTTTGCATCGCCTGATTTTCAGCTGTCATTAGCTGATAGCTTGATTGCCGAGCATCTTTGGTGGCCTCGACTTTTGCGGCAGTTGCAGAGCACACCACTACCCCGGTAAGTAGGCAAGCCAAAAACCAAAGCCTGAAAACGCGTATTTTCACAATACCGTAATTTGCGCTTGATTGATTGCTTCGTAGCCGTTGTCCCCAACCCACTTAAACTCCAACTTGCCAGAGGCTACTGCCACCGTAGTAAAAATGATCAAGGGATTTGCACCGATACCTTGGTAAAAATCAGCCCTAAACACTTCTTGGCCGTTGTATTGGCAAGTAAATAAGCGAATGATGTCCCGAGGAATTAACTTACCCTCTTCGGTATATCGAAAGCCAGTTTCCATATCATGTTGCACAATGGCGCGGATCTCAATAATCGCATTTTTCTTTGCCTGACTAGGCATCGTAATTAGGGTTCGAGATGTCTTACTCATATCATCTCCGTGCAAGCAGATAGGGTCACTAAAGTATCGGCATGACCACGCCAAAAACTACCATCGCTCATTTGCGCGATAGCCCAAACCCGCTGTGAATCCGCCAATCGGACACGGGTAGTGACTTCTGCACGCCCAGAGCGTGGTGTGAAGAAAGCACTAAAGATATTTGGCAGTGGATTGCCCTCCGCAATCACATGAACCACCTTGACATAATTATTCTCAGTCATGGGGCTCTCAATATTGACTTTAAGCACTACCAAATTACCGTTTTCGACCAATGGGGGAATAACCAGCTTTACGCGCCCATCCTCAATTCGATTGGCTCCAACAATCTTGGTCATCGCCTCCATTGCCTCCGATGCACTAGCTAGCGCAAGGGATGGTCTTAGATAGCTCGCTATACCCAGCATACCGAGTGCCGACAAATACCATCGGCGCCTAACATTGAGTGAGGAATAATTTTGTTGGTAGCGAGTGATATTAATTTTGAGCATCCCGTAGGTGATGATTTTATTGTGTACTTGGTTTTGTGTTCATGCCCACTAAAAAAGCAACAACATCTTCGATCTCTTGGGCACTTAAGATCGGCTGATTTACAAACTTTGGGGCAACACGGTTCAAACCCTCGGTACGGTAATACGCCGGCATGATGGTCCCCAGATTAAACCTTGAGGAATCGACAATCCGAGCCCGCAGTTGCGCCGCACTGTATCGCCCTACACTGACCCCTAACTCTGGCGCTAAGTTTCCCTGAAAGCGCTCTTCCGGAAAAGGGCCGTTATGACACAAGAGGCACAAAACCGTTTGACGACTGACTACGATTGCTCGTCCTCTACTTGCATCGCCTGGCGAAGTAGTTAGGGGGCTCACGATGGAATCCCCTTCCCAAGTTTGAGATTGGACTGAATCAGGCAGTAAACACATGAATAGCACTAGCGTGACCGCTGCTAGTGCTCCCCTCATTCCGCCTGCCTCTTTCACCAATCTTTCAGACTCAAACCAGCTTCATGCCACTATTTTTCAACGGCACATCTCGCAAACGTTTGCCAGTAGCGCGGTATATCGCATTTAATACCGCAGGAGCAGCAACTGCAATGGTTGGCTCACCTACGCCGCCCCACTCTTTACCGCCACCTTGAATAATGATGGTTTCTACTTTAGGCATTTGATACAGACGAATCGAATTGAAAGTGTCAAAGTTCTTCTGAACGACGGCACCTTTATCAATCGTAATTTCTTCCTCAAAAAGAGCCGACAGACCATAAACAAATGAGCCAGATACTTGACGCTCTACCTGAGCTGGATTTACTACATAACCTGGATCAGTAGCAGCCACGATACGATGAATTTTCACCTCATTGCCATTCGTAACGGATAACTCACAAGCGGCCGCTACATAACTACCGAAGGAGCGCATCTGTGCAAGGCCACGAAAAACACCTGGCTTAGCCGGCTTGGTCCAACCAATACCATCGGCAACCGCGTTGAGCACTGCAACAGCACGAGGAAAGTTTTCCATATGTTTGCGACGGAACTCAACAGCATCCATACCGGTTGCCTCTGCCATCTCATCCATAAATGTTTCCAAGAAGATCGCGTTTTGGTTCACATTGACACCCCGCCAGAATCCTGGAGGCACGTGCGTATTGCGCATGGCATGGTCAATCATCAAATTAGGAAAGCTATAGGTAATGCCGTGTTCGCCCTTTTCATCTAAACCCTGAAAGGCCACTGGATCTTTACCCTTGTTTGCCGCTAACACTGCAGGACGGACTGCTGCCAAGATAGATTGGCCTGATAAACGCATATTCAGGCCGGTGATATTTTTCTTATCATCAATCGATGCCGTCATTTTGCACATCCCTACTGGGTGATAGCGCCCTTGCGTCATATCCTCTTCACGCGTCCAGATCAATTTGATTGGCGTGCCTGGCATCTGTTTAGCAATGTTGACTGCTTGCGTTGTATAGTCCTGAAAAGCGCCGCGGCGACCAAAACCACCACCTAGATTGACCTTGTACACATTGCATTTTTCAGCTGGCAAGCCAGATGCAGCAATGACTGCCGCTAAAGAGGCTTCACCATCTTGAGTAGGAACCCATGCTTCACAACCATCGGTGGTCCACTTTGCAGTAGCGGTTTGTGGCTCAAGCGTAGCGTGGTTTAAGAAAGGATAGAAATAAGTAGCTTCAATTGTTTTCGATGCCTTAGCTAGCGCTTCTTTTGCATCTCCATTGGAGTTGCCCACAAAAGCATCGTTCGCAGTAAGCCCTTCTACCATCGCCTTTTTGATAGAAGCACTATTGACATCGCCATTAGCGCCATTATCCCAAGTGACATTCACCGCATCTAAGCCCATTTTGGCTTGCCAGAAGGTATCAGCAATAACTGCTACTGCTGAGTCGCCGACTTGAACAACCTTCTTGACTCCCTTCATGCTGGAAGCTTTAGTAGCGTCATAGCTTTTCACTTTGCCACCAAAGACAGGAGACTCATGAATCGTCGCTACCAACATACCGGGCAACTTTAAGTCAATTGCATAAATCTGCTTACCCGTCACCTTATCCGATGTACCGTCAATACGATTAACGGACTTACCAATGAGCGTCCACTCTTTTGGATCTTTTAGAGCAATCTCTTTTGGCACTGCTAATTGAGAGGCGGCAATGGACACCTTGCCAAAGGTTGTTTTACGACCGGATGGGGTGTGGGTAATCACGCTATCTTTAGCCACACACTCAGAGGCTGGAACACCCCACTGATTGGCGGCAGCTTGAATTAACATCATGCGGGCAGCTGCGCCACCCTTACGCACATATTGCTCTGAGGTACGAATACCGCGGCTACCACCGGTTGAGTAACTACCCCAAGCCTGTTTCCGTTTGAGACTCTCGCCTGGTGATGGATAGTCATAGCTGACTTTCTTCCAATCACACTGTAATTCTTCTGCGACCATTTGAGCTAGACCCGTAATGGTTCCTTGCCCCATCTCTGATCGCACAATCCGGACAGTAACATCGTCGTTCGGCTGAACCACCACCCAAACACCAATCTCTGGTGTGGTTAATGGCGTCATCGAGCTTGTACCAGATCCTTCCGCAGCATTGGCAGCAGACATCACTGATAAGTCAAAGCCGATTGCTAAGCCGGCCCCAATGGCGCTGGCACCGACAACGAAATGGCGGCGAGATAAATCAAGGGCATCGGGCGCTGCTGTGAATGTAGTTTTGGATGTAGTTGTATTTTTAGTCATGATCGCTCCTTATGCCTTGCTCACAGCATGAATTGCATCACGCACTTGTTGAAAGGTTCCGCAACGGCAGATATTGGTAACAGCCGCATCAATTTGCGCATCTGTTGGCTTTGGGGTAGTACGCAGTAATGCAGTGGTTGCCATCACCATGCCAGACTGGCAATAACCGCACTGGGGAACTTGCTTGTCGACCCAAGCTTTTTGTACTTTAGAGAGTTGGCCATTCTTTTCTAAGCTCTCAATCGTTTCAATTTTTTTACCTTCAGCAACACTCACTGGAATAGAGCAACTACGAATAGCCGCACCATCAAAGAGAACTGTACAGGCGCCACATTGGCCAACACCGCAACCATATTTGGTGCCCGTTAAACCTACCTGCTCACGAATAACCCATAACAATGGCGTACTAGGATCAACATCTACCTTGTACTTTTTACCGTTAATATTTAGATCCGCCATTAGTGCTCTCCTGAGTATTTTTTATCTGAACGCTTTACTTATTTACTTAACAAATAAAACGCTTACTTTTAATATGGTTATATTACCCACAAATATTTATATTGCTATGCAGCAATTAGGGCTGGGCATTAGTATTGACTCATGATTTCCGGCCTAGTACAAATTCTTCTCTTCCAAAGCTTGGGTGAGCTCCTCTCCAAGTTTGCTCTCCCCACCCTGCCAGGACCTGTAATCGGCTTAGTTTTGCTAATAGCTTGGCTAGTATTGCGTAAGGGGGTTAACTCAGAGCTAGCGATGGTGGCGGATGGTTTTAGTCAATACTTTGGATTATTGTTTGTTCCAGCTGCAGTGGGAGTGGTTTTATTTTTGCCACAACTAAAGGCGAATGCCTTAGCCATTGTGAGTGCATTAGTAGGTAGCGTCATTCTGACGATCGCTACAAGCGCTATAACAGTCCGTTTTTTAAGCTCCAAAAGTGAAGGGGCGGACTGATGAGCGAAAAACATTCCATCGTTGAGATTTGGGTTTACTTATCAGGTAGCCCATTATTTGCACTCTTTATTACATTAGCAGCCTATCAACTGGGATTGTGGATCTATAAAAGAAGTAAGCAAAACCCTTTAGCCAATCCAGTAGCCATTGCCATCATTCTTGTGGCTAGCTCAATTCAGTTTGTAGAAATGCCTTATTCAACTTACTTTGAAGGGGCTCAATTTATTCACTTTTTATTAGGATCGGCTACCGTCTCTTTAGCCATTCCCATTTACAGGGGGCTAAATAGTCTTCAGGGTCGCTCATTACCTTTAATAGCCTCATTGATTGCCGGCGGATTGGTATCCATCTTTAGCGCTATTAGCATCGCCACATTGCTAGGCGCTGATGCCAGCATTACCGGAGCAATGTATCCCAAATCCGTGACTGCTCCGATTGCGATGGGTATTGCCGAAAGAATTGGGGTTTCCCCAACCTTAACGGCTATTTTTGCTGTAACGACGGGCATCCTTGGCGCAATATTGGCGCCCTTTATTCTGAACGCTTTAGGAATGAAAGCCTGGTGGCAACGCGGCTTTGCCATTGGCATTGGAGCTCATGGTATCGGCACCTCTCGCGCTTTTAGCATTCACCCAGAAGCGGGTGGCTACGCCAGCTTAGCGATGGGCATGAATGGCATTATTAGTGCGGTTGCTATTCCGATTATTTATCACTTGTTTAACTAATGAATTTAAATGAGCAGCATTGCCCTTGGTCGGCACCAAATTAACACCAAATCGACACCAATGGCACTGTATTAAATGGCTTATGCGTCACGTTTTTTTCTGAAGCACAACCATACATCATCGATGCACTAGTAAGGGGCCTTAAGACCCAAAATGCATCCCAAAAGTCAATTAAGCAGATAATTGAAAGGGTAAGCTTATAAAAGCCCACAACATCAATTATTGGACTTTCTAATGAACACATCTTCCGCACTCGCAAAACTATTCCTCGGCCTTTCCTTGCTGGTAGGGCTAGCTAATGCCACCTTAGCTGCGCCAGAATCGGACTGGCCAAAAAAGCCTATTGTGGCAGTGCTGACATTTCCTGCGGGCGGCTCAACCGATGTATTTGCCAGAAGCATTGGAGCGCCCTTGGGCGAAGCGCTTGGTCAAGCCATCGTCATTGAAAATAAGCCTGGTGCTGGCGGCATGATTGCAATGCAAGCTGCAGCAAAAGCAAATCCAGATGGCTACACGCTGCTGTTTAGCGCGCTGACCAATCAGAGCATTGCACAGGCCTTATTTAAAAATCCTCCCGCCGATCTTCGTAAAGATTTTGTACCTGTCGCACTGGTTGGTTCTATTCCTCACCTCATTGTTGTCAACCCCTCAGTCCCTGCAAAAAATATTGCCGAGCTCACTGCATTTATTAAATCCAAAAAGGGAGACTTTAATTACGCCTCTCAGGGCAATGGCAGTCTCTCCCATTTAGAGTCAACTATGTTCATGCAGCGTATTGGTGCAACCGGTACCCATATTCCTTACAAAGGAAGTAGCTTTGCCTTGCCTGATTTAATCGCAGGCAATACCTTGATGATGTTTGATAGCGTGACTGCATCCCTTCCACATATTCAGAGCGGTAAGTTACGTCCGATTGCAATCGCTGCGCCTGATCGCTCGCCTTTAATGCCAAATGTACCCACGATGGGGCAAGATGGGATGAAAAACTTTGATGTAGAAAATCTTTATGCTTTTTTTGCACCAAAGGGAACGCCGCCCGCAGTCATCGCGCGGCTAGAAAGAGAAATTCGGAAAATTTTGACGAACCCTGATTTCAAATCTAAATTAGCTGGTCAGGGTATTCATCCACAATTTACCAATGCAGATCGTCTAGCTGAAATCACCACAACAGAACATGACAAGTGGCAGAAAATTGTGAAGGCTGCCAATATTAAAATTGATTAACAGAGCCCCTAAAGGTAGCTATTAAAGAGAATTCTTAAAGACCATCAGCAAATTACAGCAATCAATGTCAACAAATCGGATCCACACTTTATGTTAATTTCTCCTCCTTTCGGTGGCGGACGTGCCCCAGTATTAGCCAGGAATACGGTTGCGAGCTCCCAACCTTTGGCTACCCAAGCCGGTATTGAAGCACTTCAAAATGGTGGCAATGCAGTGGACGCTGCCCTGGCAACAGCCATCACCTTAACGGTTGTAGAGCCCACGATGAATGGCCTGGGTGGTGATGGTTTTGCTCTGATTTGGGATGGTAAAAAATTACACGGCCTCAATGCCTCTGGTCGTGCACCAGCAGCCTGGACTCCAGAGTTCTTTCAGGGCAAATCTGCCATGGATCTCATCGGTTGGAATACGGTCACCGTACCAGGAATGGTTGCGGGCTGGATTGAGCTATCCCGTCAATTTGGCAAACTTCCTTTTGCGCAACTCTTTAAGCGTGCAATTGATTATGCGGAGAATGGTTTTCCGGTATCCCCTGTTATTGCACGTCAATGGCGCGAAGCGATCCCGATTCTGAAAATGCAGCCTGGGTTTACAGAATCATTTTTGGTCGATGGTAAAGCACCTACTGCTGGCCAAATATGGCGCTATCCAGCACAAGCGAAAACACTGCGAGAGATCGCCTCTTCCGAAGGAGAGTCTTTTTATCGTGGTGACCTAGCGCAAGGCATGGTTGACTTTGCTCAACACACTGGCGGCTGTTTCACTATGGCTGATTTTGCTGCGAACAAACCTGAATGGGTAGAGCCTTTAGCCTCCAACTACGGTGACTATACCCTTCATGAAATTCCACCTAATGGCTCTGGTATCGCAGCGCAAATAGCCCTAGGTATCTTGCAGGCTGCTAACGCCAAGCAATACCCTGCAAACTCAGCGCAGCGCATTCATTTGCAAGTAGAGGCTATGCGTATGGCGTTTGCCGATGCCTATGCTCATGTTTCTGATGCCAGCACGATGAAGATACCTGCAAGCGCCTTGCTAGAGAAAGATTATTTGGCAAGTCGTGCCGCTTTAATTGATCATCAACAGGCCGGTAGTTATGGTGCGGGAGATCCCCATTCTGGTGGTACGGTTTACCTTTGCGCTGCAGATGAGTCTGGCATGATGATTTCTTATATTCAGTCGAACTTCAAAGGCTTTGGCTCAGGTGTAGTCGCACCAGGCGGCATTGCTTTTCATAATCGGGGTATGAGCTTTAGTTTGGTTGATGGTCATCCCAATCAAGTGGCGCCCGGTAAACGCCCTTTCCACACTATCATTCCAGCATTTTTGACTAAGGGCAATCAACCCGCGATGGCATTTGGGGTGATGGGTGGTAATATGCAGCCTCAAGGACATCTGCAATTTGTGATGCGTTTTGTCGATGAGCATCTAAATCCCCAAGCATGCTCAGATGCGCCACGCTGGAGAATTGACGATGTAGGAAAACTCACCGTAGAAGCCTCTATGCCAACCTCAGTAGTTGATGGCTTAAAAGCAATGGGGCATGACGTGACGGTGATGCCTGCTAATAGTCTAGATTTTGGTAGCGCTCAAGCGATTGCGCTTATTAATGAGGATGCTGATTTTGCGTACATCGCTGGTAGCGATCATCGCCGGGATGGCTTGGCTGCCGGGTTTTAAACATGTTCGGGGGCTACTAGTGCCCGAACATATTCTGCAAAATAGTTAAGCTGGTATTGAGTGTCTTGGGATTGACCTTCCCAAGTTTTTTTACTAGCCTAGATTTATCTATTACTCGGATCTGATCAAGCATGATTAATCCTTTCTCTCCCGCATGCGTCACTGAAATTCGAAAATCAGCTGTCTTACCTTTCGTAGTCAAAGGTGCCACCAGTATGGTTCTCAAGTTGTTGTTTAGCTCCGGCGGCGAAATTACTAGACATGGTCTTGTCTTTTTAATCTCACTGCCCTGCGTAGGATCTAATTTAATGAGCCAAATATCGCCTTGATAAATAATGCTCTTTACCAAACCCAATCCTCATCTTCATCGTTATTAAAGTCACCCAATAGAAGCTCATCATCACCAGCTTGCGCAATCGCTTTTGCCTGCTCCGCCCAACCCTCACGAAGACTCTTATTAGGTTTACTCAGGATAAGCGTGCTACCTTCAACTATCAAATCAACCTCCTCATCAAAGCCCACTTGCTCGAGAATAACTTTGGGT
This sequence comes from Polynucleobacter sp. TUM22923, assembly GCF_030295705.1. Taxonomy (NCBI): domain Bacteria; kingdom Pseudomonadati; phylum Pseudomonadota; class Betaproteobacteria; order Burkholderiales; family Burkholderiaceae; genus Polynucleobacter; species Polynucleobacter sp. TUM22923. The sequence goes on along the minus strand of NZ_AP027274.1, from coordinate 558,103 downwards.
ATGACTAGCCCACGAGAGTTGCCAATTTGCCGAATTTGAAGATGTAGCTGCTTTTTCATAGTGATAACAATGTTATAACAATCACAAAGGGGAGTCAAGTTGAATTTACTTATTCACTTTTTTAATGACCATCTTCAGAAAATGATTAAGCTAATTCCAGTATGACAATCTACCTATGGTTGCTGCCTACTTTAAAAGGGCACAGGGAGCGCTCTAATTAGGTAGGCAATTCAGATAAAACCGCTTTACCTCTTGATCACAACTCACATCTCTTGGCTGTATTGGCCGCTCTAGGGTAATGCCTTCAATTGAGGTGCAACGGCTTAGTGCCACATAGACTTGGCCAGAAGCAAACGCGCCTGATGACAGGTCAACTTTGATCTTATCCAGAGTTTTTCCCTGACTCTTATGAATCGTAACCGCCCAAGCCAACATCAGAGGGATCTGCACAAAAGTACCAATCACATTCGGTGAGATCTTGCCTGACATCATGTCATGGTCATAGCGATAGGATTCCCACTGATGCCCTTTGACTTCTACCGTATTGGAATAAGGGCCGTTCTGCACCATCACCTTGACAGTATTGGTCAATAACTCCCGCACTACTCCAATCGTTCCATTAACCCAACGTTTAGGAAAATTGGTATCAGTGGCAGTGAACATGACCTTAGCCCCCACCTTCAAGCTAAGGTGATTAGGCGATGGTAGATTGCGTTCATCCACATTAAATTTACCAGTGCTATTGCCGGCATATACCTTGGGCTCTGTTGTTAATGCACGCAAGCCTGCGCCATTAATTTGATCTGCTCGGGCATTAGTAGTGGTGAGCGTAATCGTCTGCTCATCGACTATTGGGGCATTAGTAAAGCATTGGTCATTGAGGAACTCTAGGGCCCCTTCAATATCTTCATTAATCCGAATTTGATTTAATAGCCCAGCAAAGTGGGCATCTTTTTGACGGAATATCTTGGAGAGCTCTACCATCGTGACATCTTTACGGTGCAGTACATTTGCACAGAAAAAATACGGGCCCTCATAACCACGCTCAGCTAAAACTTGCATATCAGCATTAGAAACAACGGGCGGAAGCTGAAACAAGTCGCCCACAAACATCACCTGAATACCACCGAAGGGCTGGTTTTTATGAGGGCCATTGACACGTAAAAATAGATCTATGGCGTCTACAACATCGGTCCTTACCATTGAGATCTCATCAATAATCAGTAAGCGAATATCTTTATAAAGGCGCTTATCTTTTAGGGGCTTGATATCTTCTTCTGGAAAAATCAAGCGTGGCGGCAAACGAAAGAACGAGTGAATGGTGACACCCTTCACCTGCAGCGCTGCTACTCCCGTAGGAGCAACCACCACAACATTACCCGGAATATGCTCACGCAGATAACCAATCAGGGTAGTTTTACCCGTACCCGCTTTACCGCTAACAAAAATATAGGGATCATGGCGCTCAATAGCATCAATCACCTCCTGGTATTCAGGGGTGATTTCTATTGCAGAAGGGTCTACTGCAAGACTATTCATCCGCTATGACTTTGGCGCGTCGGATACACACCGAAATCCGATGTAGACCACAGCAATATCACCTGACTTTGACTCCGTATCCGACTCTTGCTGCCTGTCTGGGCCATACCACCAAGAAGCCCCTCTGGTAATGTATCCGCCATTGCGCTCTGTTGCAGTCCACTCCCAGACATTGCCACCCATGTCATACAAATTATTGACACCCGGCTTAGTAGTGCCCGCAAGAACATGTCCGGTGCCACGATTTAATGCACCAGCAGGAGCAAGTCCTTTGTAATCGCCACAAGCACTTAAACAATGAGAAACCATCGGCGTACTGCCGCCTGGATAGGGGTAGCGTTGCCCCTTTACAAAACCAATCGGTGGATTATTTCTTTGCTCTAAAAATGCAGCACTTGTCCATTCAGCATCAGTAGGTAAGCGCTTGTTATAGAAGCGGCAAATCGATTCTGCCTCTTTCATATTCAGATGCACCGCTGGCTCTTGGTCTTTCGCAGGAACACCATAAGGCGCCCGCCAAGACCAGCCGGGTTTTTTAACAAAGCCGCCCTCATAACTTAAGCCACCACCATTTTTTTCAGCCTGACTGACAAACCCTGTGGCATTGGCAGCCGTTTTTGTATCGGCTACAGTCATTTCAGTCTGGTCCCAAATAACATCACCGATCCTGATGGTAGGAATGGTGGAAGTTGGGATACTAGTTGTGACTGGAGCTGCAGTTATAGCTGCAGTTATAGCTGCAGTTGTAGCTGCAGGTCGCAACATAAAGTAAAGGGCAATTACCGAGAGCAATACGCCAAAAACAATAGGCAAGATATCAAACTTTTTCATGCTGGTTGCTCTTAAATAAAAAGCTCCAAAAGAACACTGGGGAACATAAAGGAGCTTTTATGGGTATACGGTGGGGCGAACGACGGGGCTCGAACCCGCGACAACCAGAATCACAATCTGGGACTCTACCAACTGAGCTACGTCCGCCACAGTAGAGCCAACATTATAGCTTTTAGGCTAAAACTCTGTCAAAAAAGCCTGAGCAACCTCCTTAAGCGGGCTCCAACTCAAAAGCGGCCCAATCCCCTAAGGTCAAACTGGCATCCAAGAAGAAATCCCCAATGGCAGCTTTGCTCTGCACTTTAGCCAAGGCATGATGATCCGAGAGGCGCTGGCGCCAATAGCGAGACCCTGCCCTGCCATGGGCTAATCCCAAAATATGCCTTGTGAAGGCGCCAATATAAAAAGGCTTGTCTTTGGAGCGACACTCATCAAACCAAGCTTGGACCTGCCTAACTAAACCGATCTGAATACGGTGCCACTCAGTCTCACTAAATAAATAACCGGCAGCCTCGCCATTACTTGCCAGCAAGTCATCCCAGCCCAACAGCATTGCCGGGAAATGGTATGCCGCTCTACCCACCATGAAGCCATCAAAGTCATCCCAATGCCCTGCAATCTGTTCGTTTGTCTCCAAGCCACCATTAAGTAAGACCTGAATATGCGGAAACTGCTTTTGTGCATCAAGTCGCAATTGAGCAGCGACTTCATAGCGTAGTGGTGGCTTACTGCGATTCTCTTTAGGTGATAAACCTTTCAGTACAGCATTGCGTGCATGAATGGTCACCTGGCTAGCACCAGCATCAGCCACTGCCAGAATAAAATTGAGCGCAAATTGATAATCTACTTCTGAATGAGCGGCATCCATGCTGTCTAAGCCTAGACGGTGTTTTACAGAGATAGGAATATCAACTGCACTTTTCATCGCCCTTACACAGTCCGCGACTAACTCTGGCTCTGCCATTAAACAAGCACCAAAAGCACCGCGCTGCACTCGCTCTGATGGACAGCCGCAGTTGAGATCGACTTCGTTGTAGCCCCACTGCTGCGCTAGAACTGCTGCTTGAGCCAACTCACTGGGATCGCTACCGCCTAACTGCAAAACCACTGGGTGTTGATCATGGGAGTAATCTAAGTGCCGCGGCACGTCACCATGAATCAATGCACCCGTAGTCACCATTTCTGTATAGAGGGTCGCCTCTTTAGTCAGCGTGCGATGAAATGAGCGGCAGTGACGATCGGTCCACTCCATCATAGGGGCTACTGCTAAACGTTTTTGGGCTAACTTGACATCCACTTTGGGCAGAATCTCTATATTGACTTTGATATTGTTATTTTAAATGAGGCCTCAGAATTTAGGCCAAAATCAATCCAGTCTTATAACCGCCTTAAAATAGAGGCCACCTTTTCAAATGCGTCAGCAAAATTTCTATGTTTGAACTCTCTGTATTGAATCTATCTGCATTTGATATCAGCCTCCTGCTGGCATGTGCCTTAATAGCGGGTTTAGTCGACTCCATTATGGGCGGTGGCGGCATGATCCAAGTTCCCGCCCTTTTTGCAGTATTACCAGGCTTTCCACCGCCCACACTACTTTCAGTAAATAAGTTTGCTTCCGTGATCGGAACCATTGGTGCGACGATTCAATATGCGCGTGCTAATAAAAGCCCTTGGGGACTAGTGATCATTTCGTGTATCGCCGCTTTTATAGCCTCGGTATGTGGCGCCTATTTAGTAACGCAGATACCGACTCAGTGGCTTCGCAGTACCCTCCCTTTTCTATTAATTGCCTTACTAGTCTTTAGCATTAAATCGAATGCCGGTTTAGTTCATGCACCTAAGCACCCTCCTCATAGACAAAAAGCGATTGCCTCGACTGGTGCCGGAGTAATTGGTTTTTATGATGGATTCTTGGGGCCTGGTGCAGGTGCTTTTTACAAAATGCTGTACACCCGAGTATTGGGCTTTGATTTTCTTCGCTCAGCAGCGCCCGCTAAGTTTCTGAATATCGCCTCGAACCTAGGGGCACTCTGCGTATTTATTTACTTAGGCTACTTTGATTTAAGGTTAGCGTTGCTGATGGCGGTGGCTAATTTGATTGGCGGGCAAATAGGTAGCAAAATTGCCATCAAACACGGAAATGCATTTATCCGTAAAGCTTTCTTTATTTTGGTAACGGTTTTGATTATCAAAACATTCTATGATGCTTTCCTAAAATAATGGAAGTAAGTAATAGCCATCTAAATTGGTAGGCTTTTATAGCTATTGAACCAATTTCGGAGTAGATTGAAGTTGTTGAGATGCAATTCACCTACTTTTATATTTGAGGAAAAAATGAAAATACTTCTCCCAGTTGATGGCTCTAAATCTTCACTCAACGCCGCTAAATTTGTTGTAAAACTAGCCAAGCAACTCGCTGCCAAGTGTACGGTAACCTTAGTGAATGTTCATGATGATGTCGGCCTTGGTCATGTAAGGCAATTTGTTGCCAACAATGTCATTAACGATTACCTCAGAGAGGTTAGTGAAAAAGAACTCAAGACGGCACAAAAGGTATTGGATGGCTCAGGCATTCAATATAGTGTTGCGATCAAGCGGGGTCATATTGCTAGCGAAATTATCGATATAGCGAATAAAACAAAAGTGGATATGATTGTGATGGGCTCAAAAGGAAGATCTGGAATCATAGATGCCCTGATTGGATCGGTTGCCCAAAGGGTCTGCAACACTGCTAAGCAACCCGTTCTTTTGATCAAGTAATGAAGATGATCACCTCAATTTTGAAGGCCGCCTCAGTGGCGGTCTTTTATAGATAATCCAATGAGCATCCTTCTTCTCCTACTCGCTCCAGGTCTCATTGGTCTGTACTGGCTCATTCGACTACAAATTTGCCTCTCTAGAGCGCGCTACTTAATAGATGCCTATGGCCTGAACCGTAAGAAGCTTCAAAAATTGAAGTGTAAAGAACTTCGGGTATTACGAGAATCTATTGAAACCCTCAAGAATTCCAATAACCCATCTGGATTAGAGGTACTCATTCAACCTTATCGGTAATCAGCCCTTTTCTTCGCTAATAACTACTGCATAAGCAATAAATCATTTTTAACCATTCCGCCTAGATAGCGATAGGCTCATCTACACATTTATTTAGTAGTTAATTTTATTTCTTAGTTAATTTTATTTCTTAGTTAATCTTATTTCTTAGTTAATTTTCCAAATGCATTCGCCATGGCATTGTTTATTGGAGGAGCGCTTCTTTTATCTTCTTGAGGCCTTCTAGATTCGCTACCTCTTGATACGGTCGATCTGTTTGGCGCTTGCTTAGCCCTTTCCTCGGCAGAAGTCTTAGGTGCCTCATCAGAAAGTCGCATGGTCAGCGCAATCCGTTTGCGCTTTTCATCTATTTCCAGCACTTTAACTTTCACAACCTGCCCTGCCTTCACAACGGTATGAGGGTCTTTAACGAAGGTATTTGCTAAAGCTGAGATATGGACTAAGCCATCCTGGTGAACACCGATGTCAATAAAGGCGCCAAACGCAGCAACGTTAGTGACAACACCTTCTAAGATCATGTCTACTTTGAGATCACTGATTTTTTCAACACCGTCTTTGAATGTAGCGGTTGTGAACTCGGGCCTTGGATCTCGTCCTGGCTTTTCTAGCTCTTTAATAATGTCGGTAACAGTAGGCACCCCAAATTTTTCATCGGCGTATTTTTCTGGATTAAGGCTATTGAGTATTCCCGCATCACCAATTAATTCCTTGACTCCTTTTTTAATATCTTTCAGGATCTTTTCCACCAAGGGGTAGGACTCTGGATGAACGGCTGAAGCATCTAAAGGATCGGCACCATTCATAATTCGTAGAAAACCGGCTGCCTGCTCGAAAGTCTTGTCACCTAAGCGCGGTACGCTACGTAAATCCGCTCTAGATCCAAATGCGCCATGCAAATCACGATAAGCCACGATCCCCTCAGCAACAGTGCTGCTGAGGCCAGAAACCCTGGCTAACAATGGGGCAGAAGCAGTATTGACGTCCACACCCACTGCATTTACGCAATCTTCTACTACCGCCACTAAAGACTTGGCAAGCTGCGTTTGCATGACATCATGCTGGTATTGACCTACCCCGATAGACTTGGGGTCGATTTTGACTAACTCTGCGAGCGGATCTTGCAGGCGACGGGCAATCGATACTGCGCCGCGAAGTGATACGTCCATGCCTGGCAGTTCTTTTGACGCATACTCTGATGCAGAATATACGGACGCCCCTGCCTCTGAAACCACAATCTTGGTCAGATTTAATTCCGGTCTTGCTTTAATTAAATCTTGGGCTAATTTATCGGTCTCTCGAGAGGCCGTTCCGTTACCAATAGAAATCAGTGTCGCTTGGTGTTTTTGCGCCAGTTTCGCTAAGGTATGAAGCGAGCCATCCCAGTCATTTTTCGGTTGATGTGGGTAAATGACCTCGGTATCAACTACTTTACCGGTTGCATCTACTACGGCAACCTTTACCCCGGTACGCATACCGGGATCTAAGCCAATAGTAACTTTAGGCCCAGCGGGAGCCGCTAAGAGCAGCGCTTTAAGATTACGGGCAAAGACATTAATAGCTTCAGCATCAGAACGCTCGCGCAAGGCACTCATCAGCTCAGACTCTAGGTGCATAGGGCATTTAATTCGCCAAGTCCAACGAACCGTTTCAGATAACCACTGATCTGCTGGTCGGCCTTCATTTTTAATCTTAAATTGATTGGCAATACGTGACTCACAGGGATTATGTGGCGCATCCCATTTAGGCTTTTCCGCTTCCGTATCTAATCGCAGATTAACCATCAGCATTTGCTCGCGGCGACCTCTAAACAGTGCTAAGGCACGATGAGATGGAATCGCTTTAATTGGTTCGGAGTAATCAAAATAATCTGCAAACTTCTCACCCTCTTGCTCTTTACCTACAATCACTTTGGATTCCACTACACCATGATCTTGTAAATAGATTCTGAGTGACTGGACTAAACCGGCATCTTCTGCAAAACGCTCCATCAGAATCTGACGAGCACCCTCCAGGGCAGCCTTAGTGTCAGCCACCCCTGGATTTTCTCCTTGATCGGATGTGAAAGCTTCCCGCAAATACTGAACTGCCTCTTCCTCAGGGACTAGTAAGGGGTTCGCCAGTAAATCATTTGCTAATGGCTCTAAACCTGCCTCCAAGGCAATCTGCGCCTTTGTCCTACGCTTAACCTTATAAGGAAGATACAAGTCCTCTAAGCGGGTCTTATCCTCAGCCAACATGATGGCCTTTAATAACTCTGGCGTCATCTTCCCCTGCTCTTCAATGGAGGACACAATCGCCTTGCGACGATCTTCCAACTCTCGTAAATAACTGAGGCGCTCTTCTAGTAAGCGTAATTGCGTGTCGTCTAAGCCGCCAGTAGCCTCTTTGCGATAACGCGCAATAAAGGGGACGGTAGCACCCTCATCCATTAATGCAATGGCTGCAGCCACTTGGGCAGGTTTAGCGGATAACTCTTGGGCAAGCCGTTGCTCGATTGATGGCAGCATATTTTTAAATTAGATAGGTTAAGTAAATTTAGAACAAAAGGTATTTAGCTTCATACCTAGATAAAAGCCACCCGTAGGTGGCCTCTATCAACACATCAAACGCAAATGAACATTAGCGGGATGCTTTCTTGCGATCATGCTCTTTGAGGTAACGCTTACGTACGCGGACACTCTTCGGAGTGACCTCAACCAATTCATCATCACTGATAAATTCGACGGCGTACTCAAGTGTTAAGTCAATTGGCGTTACCAAACGCACTGCTTCATCAGTACCTGATGAACGTACGTTAGTTAATTGTTTACCTTTAATTGGGTTAACAACTAAATCGTTATCGCGACTATGAATACCAATCACCATACCTTCATATACAGGGTCGCCATGCTTGACAAACATACGGCCACGATCTTGTAACTTCCAGATCGCGTAAGCAACAGCCTCGCCATCATCTTGACTAATTAATACGCCGTTATGACGCTCACCAAAAACTCCGTCTTTGGCAGGTGCATAGCAATCAAAAGTGTGACTAAGTAAGCCGTTACCACGAGTCATTGTTAAAAAGTCACCCTGGAAACCGATCAAACCCCGTGCTGGAATACGGTATTCAAGACGGGTGCGGCCTTTGCCATCACTGACCATATCGAGCAACTCACCCTTACGCTTGCCTAGCTCTTCCATCACACTACCTTGAGTAGCATCTTCTAAGTCAACCGTTAGGTTCTCATATGGCTCCATCTTTACGCCATTTTCTTCATGGAATACTACGCGTGGACGGGATACAGCCATCTCATAACCCTCACGACGCATTGTTTCCACCAAGATCGTTAAATGCAACTCGCCACGTCCTGACACCTCAAACACGGTGTCATCATCTGTTTGACGAACACGTAAAGCCATATTGGCTTTTAGTTCACGATCTAAGCGCTCACGAATCTGACGGCTCGTTACAAACTTACCTTCACGACCTGCCAATGGGCTGGTGTTTACCATGAAGTTCATGGTTAAGGTAGGCTCATCAATCTTGAGCATTGGCAATGGATCTGGTTTATCTGGTGCACAAACGGTTGTACCAATGGCTAAGTCTTCAATACCATTGATCAGAGCGATGTCACCGGCAAAAGCCTCTTCAACAATCTCGCGCTCTAAACCTTTGAAGGTCAGCACTTGATTGATACGACCTTTAAAAGGAACGCCATTAGGGCCATTCATACAAACTACTTCCATGCCGGCTTTAACCTTACCGCGGTTAATACGTCCAACACCAATTTTTCCAACATAACTGTTGTAATCAATCGAAGAGATCTGGAACTGCAAAGGACCATCTACATCGTCATCACGTACTGGAACGTATTTCAGTACAGCATCAAATAATGGACGCATGTCACCAGAGCGCACATCATCAGTCATACCTGCATAGCCATTCAGACCGGATGCAAAAACGACTGGGAAGTCTAACTGCTCTTCTGTAGCGCCTAACTTATCAAATAACTCAAAGGTTGCGTTGATCACATAATCAATACGTGCGCCTGGGCGATCTACCTTGTTGATCACAACAATAGGCTTCAAACCAAGTGCAAGGGCTTTCTTGGTAACGAAACGGGTTTGTGGCATTGGGCCTTCAACTGCGTCCACCAACAATAAAACACCGTCAACCATCGAGAGCACGCGCTCTACTTCGCCACCGAAGTCGGCGTGGCCTGGTGTGTCGACGATATTAATATGGGTACCATCATATTCAACAGCGCAGTTCTTGGACAAAATAGTAATGCCACGCTCTTTTTCTAGATCGTTTGAATCCATGACACGTTCAGTCATTTTTTCATTGGAGCGGAAAGTACCAGATTGGCGTAGGAGCTGGTCAACCAAAGTCGTTTTACCGTGGTCAACGTGGGCAATGATAGCGATGTTACGAAGTGCGCGTTTAGTCATGTGAAGCTTCTAAAAGTTAAAAGTAAGGTTAATAAAAGTACAAGTAAATAAATCTGAATCTGAATCTGTATTAAGAGGTCTGTGAGATGAGTCGCTTCGGGTGTAAAACCCCTGAACGCCAATCGGCTGTACCAATAAAGTTGTGAGGGGCAGCAGTAGCGCGATAAATCCGCACTAAAGCCTCAATGGACGGAATACTCAACGGAACCCGTTGACCTAGCCCAAGGCGTTTAGCTTGTTGCTCATCAATTGTCAGGTGCGGCAAAGTCTGAAGCAAGGCATCGACAGGCAATATATAGCTTGAACTCTCTTGCAGCCCCTGCTGAATATTCTCAATCGTAAAAGACTGCTCTAAATTTAAGTGGCCTACTTCAGTGCGGCGTAAGCCCACTAAGTGCGCCCCGCAACCCAAAGTCTTACCGAGGTCTTCGGCCAAAACCCGAATATAAGTTCCCTTGCTGCAACTCACTTCTAAAGTGGCTTCTGGCCATTGAATATTGGTCCACCGAATCGCATGAATCGTAATCTCTCGGGCAGCACGCTCTAACTCAACACCTGCACGTGCATATTCATACAAAGGTTTACCGTCGCGCTTTAGCGCCGAGTACATAGGAGGAACCTGGCTTATAGGGCCAGTAAATTCTGGTAGCAGCGCATCTAGGGCAAACCTCAATGCTGCCTCATCAGTAAATATCGGCAGCGGGAACTCTTGGGTAACGAGACCTTCGGCATCACCAGTATCAGTACATTGACCAAATTTAACTTGCGCAATATATGTCTTATCCGCATCCAATAAATCTTGAGAGTACTTAGTAGCCTCCCCTAAACAAATCGGGAGTAGTCCAGTAGCCATCGGATCTAGAGTGCCTGTATGACCTGCTTTGTCTGCATTAAGAGCGCGCTTGACAGCAGTCACCGCTCCTTGAGAACTCATGCCAGACGGTTTATCAAGCAACACCACACCATCGATCCGCACTGACTTCACTGTGGTGCGCTCTCGTCTTTGCGGTCACTATCCACAGCCTCATCAATTAAGCGAGACATTTCAATACCATGCTCAATTGAACTGTCAAAGTGAAAATGTAAAGTGGGAACCGTATGAATGTGCAGACGCTTAAATAATAAGGAGTGCAAGTAACCCGCCTTATCTTGCAGCGCCTTCAAGGCAACCGCTGGCTCGGCACCTAATACCGTAAAAAATACTTTTGCATGCGCTAAATCTGGCGTGAGTTCAATACTTTGGATGGTAATTAAACCCAAGCTTGGGCTACGCAATTCACGAGGAATAAGCTCGGCCAGGTCTCGCTGAATTTGATCGGCGAGACGCTGGTTACGATGTGGACTAGTTTTATGCATTAACTTAATAATTCCTAAAGCGTTCTTGCCACTTCAGTCACCTCAAATGCTTCCAGTTGATCGCCTTCTTTAATGTCGTTGTAGCCTTTTAATGACAGACCACACTCAACACCAGCACGAACTTCTTTTGCATCATCTTTAAAGCGCTTCAGAGAATCCAGCTCGCCCGACCAAACTACTACGTTGTTACGCAAGAGGCGCACACTTGAATTGCGCTTCACAACACCATCAAGTACTAAGCAACCAGCAATCGCGCCCACTTTAGAGACCAAGAAGACTTGACGAATCTCAACCATGCCGGTGATTTCTTCTTTCTTATCTGGAGTCAACATACCACTTAAGGCAGCCTTCACTTCATCCACTGCGTCATAAATAATGTTGTGATAACGAATGTCCACACCATTATTTTCAGCTAGCTTACGTGCCGCACCATCTGCACGTGCGTTAAAGCCAATAATGACCGCTTTTGAAGCTACCGCTAAGTTCACGTCAGTTTCAGTAATACCACCGACTCCTGCGTGAACGACTTGCACCTTAACTTCAGATGTAGATAATTTTTGCAACGACTGAGATAGCGCTTCTTGTGAGCCCTGAACATCCGCCTTAATGATTAATGGCAACAGCTTGGCCTCAATAGCACCCTCTTCCATGTTTTCCATCATGGTTTCGAGTTTGAACGCTTGCTGCTTCGCTAGCTTCACATCGCGGAACTTACCTTGACGGAACAATGCGACCTCACGGGCTTTACGCTCATTTGGAACCACTTGGACGGATTCGCCCGCTGCAGGAACTTCAGATAAACCTTGAATCTCTACCGGAATAGATGGTCCAGCTTCGTTACACGCTTTGCCATTCTCATCCATCATTGCGCGCACGCGACCATAAGTCGATCCAGCTAACAACATATCACCACGTTTGAGTGTTCCAGACTGAACCAGAATAGTGGCAACAGGACCGCGACCTTTATCTAAGCGTGCCTCAATAACAAGACCTTGCGCTGGCGCATCCTTAGCTGCTTTGAGCTCAAGAATTTCTGCTTGTAAAAGCACGTTCTCAAGCAAAGCATCAATGCCTTCACCAGTTTTGGCGGAGACTGGGATAAATGGCACGTCGCCACCGTATTCCTCTGGAACAACTTGCTCAGCAACTAACTCCGTTTTAACGCGCTCTGAGTTTGCCTCTGGTTTGTCGACTTTATTGATTGCCACAACGATAGGAACACCAGCAGCTTGCGCATGGTGAATCGCTTCTTTGGTCTGCGGCATCACGCCATCATCTGCAGCCACTACCAAGATAACGATATCGGTTGCTTTGGCACCGCGAGCACGCATCGCCGTAAATGCTTCATGGCCTGGTGTATCCAAGAAGGTAATCATGCCACGGGCAGTCTCGACATGGTATGCACCGATATGCTGGGTGATACCACCCGCTTCACCAGTAGCTACTTTTGCCGCACGAATCTTATCAAGCAAGGAAGTTTTACCGTGGTCAACGTGACCCATCACCGTGACTACTGGTGGACGTGGCAACAATTCTGCATCTTGACCGTCGGTACCGAGATCTAAATCTGGATCATCTAACTTCGCAGCATGAGCTACGTGACCCATCTCTTCTACGATGATCATCGCAGTATCTTGATCCAAAATTTGGTTGATGGTAACCATCTGTCCCATGCCCATAAGCAGCTTAATCACTTCAGCGCTCTTAACAGCCATTGCGTGCGCTAAGTCAGCAACCGTAATCGTCTCAGGAACCTGAACATCATGAACCACTTTTTCTGTAGGTACTTGGAAGTTGGTGTCGACGTTCGCTTCAGCAATTTGACGCTGCTTTCTTCTGCCGCCGCCGGAACGCCATCCGTTTGCACCGCCAGGACTATCGCCGCGGGTCTTGAGGCCGACTGACTTCTTCGCGCCCTCTTCTTGCCAAGTGGACGATGTTTCAGCAGACTTAATCGTTTTTCCGCCAACCTTAGGTGCGACTTTCTTTTTGTCGTCCGCGCCCTCTACTTTTGCAGGCTTGTGTAATGTGCCCTTTTTCGCCTCTTCAGCAGCAATTTCACTTGGTGCCTTAAGGACGCGCGCAGGAGCACTCATCATGTCGCGAATAGCTAGTGCTTCTGCTTCTGCAGCAGCGCGACGTTTTGAAATATCCGCCAGTTGTGCCTTATTGACATCAGCTAGCTCTTTGGCAGCTTTTTCTAAGGCTGCTTTCTTTTCAGTAGCAGCGGTTGCAGCAGCAATTGCATCAGCAGCTGCAACAGAAGCTGCTTCAATAGATTTACCTGCTTTTTCAACAACAGGATCTGCAACAGCAATCGTGGCAGCAGCAGTAGCAGCAGCATCAGCTTCTTTTTGGCGGGCATCTACTGCCGCTTTCATCTCAGCTTCTTGACGTGCAAGCAACTCCGCTTGACGAGTTGCCTCAGCAGCCCGCTTTTCCAACTCTTGAGTGGAAAGAATGGATTGTGCTGACTGCGCTGACTCTACAGGAGTCGCAGTCTGAACTGGAGCCTTCTCAGGCTCTGGAGCTTCAGCAACCGAGTCGCCACTCTTTTCTAATACGCGCTTTTTGCGAACCTCTACCTGAACAGTACGTGTTCGACCAGCGGAATCCGCCTGACGAATCTCCGAGCTCTCACGCTTGATCAAGGTGATCTTTTTACGACTACCTGCATCAACACTACCATGCTCTTTTTGCAAATGCTCAAGCAAGGCAATCTTGTCTTTTTCGGTAATGCTGTCGTCTTCAGAGCCTTTTTCAACGCCAGCAGCTTTTAACTGCTCCAAGAGATCTGGTGCGGTACGTTTTAATTCTTTAGCGAGTACTTTTACTGTTGTTGCCATGTACTACTTCCTCTCATGAAGTAAACCAATGTTCGCGCGCTTTCATGATGAGCGTTTTCGCAGTTTCTTCGTCAATTTGTGTCGCCTCAACTAGCTCATCAACAGCCAGTTCAGCTAAGTCGTCACGGGTATGAACCTGATTGTCAGCAAGCTTGGCAACCAACTCCGTAGTCATTCCCTCTAGGGAGCGTAAATCTTGTGAAACCTCACCAACACGCTCTTCCTGGGCTAACTGCATCGTCAAGAGAGAATCGCGGGCACGAGTACGTAGCTCATTCACAGTATCTTCATCAAAGGAATCGATTTCTAATATCTCCGAAAGTGGTACATAAGCAACCTCTTCCAATGTATTGAAACCCTCTGCAATTAAAATATCGGCCACTTCTTGGTCCACATCCAATTTATCCATAAATAACTGGCGTACAGAGGAAGCTTCTTTTTCTGTTTTCTCAGCAGACTCTTCTGGAGTCATGATGTTGATCTGCCATCCAGTCAACTCACTCGCTAAGCGAACGTTCTGACCACTACGGCCAATCGCAATTGCCAAATTCTCTTCATCCACCACTACATCCATGGCATGGCGCTCTTCATCCACCACAATTGAGGACACTTGAGCAGGAGCTAAGGCACCAATCACAAACTGCGCTGGATCTTCAGACCACAACACAATATCGACTGCTTCGCCAGCAACTTCATTACGCACCGCTGTAACACGAGTACCACGAACACCTACACAAGTACCGATAGGATCGATGCGCTTGTCATAAGTGATTACAGCAATTTTTGCGCGAATACCAGGATCACGGGCAGCGCCTTTAATCTCTAATAAGCCCTGCTCCATCTCTGGAACTTCATTTTCAAATAACTTAATTAAAAATTCTGGGCAAGTACGGGAAAGCTCAATCTGTGGGCCACGAACTTCGCGATCCACTTTCATGATGTATGCGCGCACACGGTCGCCAGAACGAAGATTCTCTTTAGGGATCATTTGGTCGCGACGCAATAATGCCTCTACGCGACCTGATTCAATAATCAAGCCATTCTTATCTGCACGCTTGACGGTACCGGTCATGACTTTTTCGCCACGCTCAAGATAGTCATTCAAGATTTGTTCGCGTTCAGCATCACGAATGCGCTGCAAGATCACCTGCTTAGCTGCTTGCGCACCAATCCGGCCAAAGGCTAAGGATTCGATTTGCTCTTCGATGTACTCGCCAACTTCCATATCGGAAAATTGCTCTTGAGCTTCAAAATGAAGAATTTCCTTATCCGGCTCTTGAAGACCAGCCTCGTCAGGCACAACTAACCAACGACGGAAAGATTCGTATTCGCCTGACTCACGGTCAATCACCACACGAATATCCACATCCTCTGTGGTGTAGCGCTTTTTAGTGGCCGATGCCAACGCCATTTCGAGCGCCTCGAACACAATTTCACGATCAACGTTCTTTTCACGCGCTAAGGCGTCTGCCAACATGAGAACTTCTCGACTCATGACTTTCTTCCTTTGAAATCAATAACAGGGACCAGCCGAGTCTTATCGACCTCGGCTAAAGAA
The DNA here is from genome assembly GCF_030295705.1 of Polynucleobacter sp. TUM22923. Lineage (NCBI taxonomy): Bacteria > Pseudomonadati > Pseudomonadota > Betaproteobacteria > Burkholderiales > Burkholderiaceae > Polynucleobacter > Polynucleobacter sp. TUM22923. The sequence continues at coordinate 542,485 of NZ_AP027274.1, read as the reverse complement.
AACTCCAATTGAGACTCAGCGCCATCAGCGCCTTCAAACAACAAACCAAATTTGGCATCCGGTGAATCTAATTCACCGCTTAGCAAACCTTGCAACACACCACGAAAATTCTTACGGCCACCAGCGGCAACTCGCAACTTTAAATCTACCTCTGCACCAGAAAAGCGCTCAAAGTCCGCCGCAGATTTAACTGGACGATCCAATCCTGGCGAAGAAATCTCTAAACGCTCAAAAGGAATATTTTCAACTGGCAAGGTATAGCTCAGTTGATGGCTCACTTTTTCACAATCCAACACATTAATCATGCGCTCGTAATCTGGGTTTTCGATCGTCACACGCAGCAATCCACCGGCTTCACGCTCAATTTCCACTAGCGTGTAACCCAGGTTTTCCACCTCTGCAGAAATAATCCGCTGATCTTTCAAAAGTACCCTTCAATACAAAACGGCAAAAAAAAATGGGCTTTGAAGCCCATATTCTCGAAATTCAGAACAGGCCGACTTACGTTGATCGCAACATCAGTCGGTAAACACTTAAAACAGCAATCATCTGCTGCAAGACCAAAATTATAGCTGATTTAGAGGAAAACCCATCAAAATCAGAAGCTTTCGCTTGGGTTTCTAGGCTTTCGAGGCCCTTTATTAAAGGGTTTTCGCCCCTTAGGTGCTCCGCGTTTAGGGCCATTTCCAGGATTTTGAGGGCTGGCAGTCACAAAAGCCGACTGACCATGATGCACTTTACCGCCTCCGCCCTTGCCACGATTCTGACCTTGGCCGCCTTCTGCACTTCGTCCACCCTGGCCACCCTGACCTCCACGACCAGGGGAACCGGGGCGTCCGCCCTGAGTACGACCCCTAAACGGGCCACGACCTTCGGCCGGCACACCACCACCAGGTTTGCCGCCTCGACCTTGATGGGTTAACTCATGATGTCCACTGGCCATCGTCAAAGCATCACGAGAACCCCAATAAGAAACCGAGGTTTGCATTGGATCTGGCTGGAAATCACCCACTGGGGCAGATTGTCGATCACGCCCTTGAGCATGTGGACTGCGCCCTTTATCCGTTGGCTGAGGCATTCTCAAGCCCGCTGATTTCATTAAGTTGTAAATGCCACCAGCTTCTAACTCTTCCCACTTTCCCCGTCTTAAGCGAGGAGGCAATAAAAATATTCCATAGCGAGTACGTAGCAGACGAGACACGGTATGACCAACCGCCTCAAACATACGACGTACCTCACGGTTACGTCCTTCGTTCAAAGCAACGTGGTACCAGCGATTTGCACCATCGCCACCACCCATGGATAAGCGCAAAAACTTCGCTTGGCCGTCATCCAGAGTAATGCCTGTCTTTAATAAGGATGTATTTTCTTGACTTAACTCACCCAGAATTCGGACGGCATACTCGCGCTCAACTCCATAGCGAGGATGCATTAAGCGGTTAGCCAATTCACCAGAAGTAGTAAATAACAACAAACCTTCTGTATTGAAGTCCAAACGGCCAACCGCAATCCAACGGCCTTGCCTTGGTTTAGGTAAACGGTCAAATACTGTTGGGCGGCCTTCAGGATCGGACTGACTCACGATTTCGCCTGCAGGCTTGTGATACAAAATAACACGGGGTGGTTTAGTTTGAATCTTGCGATGAACGGGCTTGCCATTGATGCGAACTTGATCAGTTGGTCCGATACGTTGGCCGATGTGTGCAGGCAATCCATTAACAGAGACACGCCCTTGAATAATCAAGTCCTCCATGTCGCGACGCGAGCCCATACCGACATCCGCTAGGACCTTATGCAGCTTGACCGTATCTTCGTCGTCAGCCTCATCATCTAGACCATCTAGGTCAGACCAAACTTCATTGCGTAGACTGAGTGGCAAGTCATCAATGTTTGCAAACTGCAAACTACTCATTTCATCATCGCTCGGAACATCAGCATCTTCGTCATGACGTACACGTTGCGCATTACGCTCAGCACCCGTTTGATGAGAAATTTCACTCTCATTCACACCGTCTTGATTCTGAACTTGCACAGCTTCTGGCGCATCTAGGGCTGCATCAAACTCACCAGAAACTACCGAAGCAAACAAAGCCTCACTCTCAGCTGGATTAGGCGCAAGCTTAGCGGCGGAATGCGCTCCACCCTCGCGGATACCTTGAGCATCACCACCTTCTCTACGAGGCCGATCTTTGTTTGGTGGACGTTTTTTATTTGCCGCATGCCTGGCCGAGCCAGAGCTGTTGCCGTTACTGTTGCCATTGCTGTTGCCGTTACCATCTCTGTTGCTAGAACCTTGACGGCGTGGGCGACGTGGGCGATCCTCGCGACCCTCAGTCTTCACTCCATCAGCGGCTGGGGTATCAGTAGCAGATTTTTGGTTTGCGGCGTTATCCGATGCTGGCTTGATCGGAGTGGAATCGTTATCGTTATGGCTTGTCATTAATAATTATTTAGTGTGATCTGATGGGTTTTCAGATTCAGGGGTTGATTCGTTGTTTGGTTCGTTATTTGGTTCGTTGTTTGAGTCGTTGTTTTGCTCACCGCTGAATTCATCGAGCGCCTCTTCGACCATTTCTACCACCGTGACTTCATCTGCAGCAAGGATGACGCTCTCTACAGTGGCTGTGGGATCAAACTGGATTACCGCTTGACCCAAATGCTCTGCCGCTGCCATTGGCGCTGCATCTTCTAGCATTGGCAGACTTTGTAAGTTGGTTAAGCTCAAATCGTCTAAGAATTGTTTGGTGGTTGCATATAAGCCTGGACGACCCACTGTTTCTTTATGGCCAATGACCTCGACCCAGCCCCGATCTTCCAACTGCTTCATCACATTACTACTGACTGCAACGCCGCGAATCTCTTCAATCTCACCACGAGTGACTGGCTGACGATAAGCAATAATAGCCAAGGTCTCCATTACTGCACGAGAATACTTTGGTGGTTTTTCAGGGGTTAACCGGTCGAGATATTCGCGCATAGACAAGCGACTCTGAAAACGCCAACCAGTAGCAATATGTACTAGCTCCATCCCTTTATCGCCCCAAGCTTTTTGGAGCTCCAGCAGCGCATCCTCAATCTCAGTAGCGGCAGTCTCTTCAACAAATAAGCGAGAAAGATCTACCACGGTCAGTGGCTCTTGCGCGCACAAGAGAGCTGTTTCAACTACGCGTTTGCTGTGATCATCCATAAAATTAGGGCTATCAGGTGGTGGCCTGATTAGGCTTTAAATAAAGTATTTTAAAAGTGGGTTGGTGGTGTTCTCTGGTGACAGCTTCTAGCTACTACTGGGCAACTCATCTCCCTAATGGGTACTGGAGAGCCGCCTACGCTGAAGCGAACTTTTTTTCATTCACCGTGGCTCATTATAGGGGAGGCTCAATACAATAGCTATATGCAAAAAAATGACGCCCTACACCCGCCTTCATCCCCTGAAACCCTAAAAAGACGTCGCTTTCTGGGCTTAAGTCTGGGTTTGGGTGCTTTAGCTGGTGGCTCCACCCTTGGTGGATGCAGTTTTTTATCAAATCGCAAGCCAATCGTAGGCCTAGTCTTGGGAGCGGGTGCAGCCCGTGGTTTTGCCCATATCGGCGTAATTAAAGCACTTGAGGCTCAAGGTATTCGGCCAGATATCGTTGTTGGGAGCAGTGCTGGCAGCGTTATCGCAGCATTACTGGCTTCGGGCGCCACCGGTAACACACTGAATCGACTAGCCCTCAATTTAGATGAGGCGACCATCGCCGACTGGGATCTGCCCTTTATGGGTAAGTTTGGTGGCTTAATAAAAGGTGACGCGCTACAGGCGATGGTGAATCGAGAAGTTCAAAATAAGACTATCGAACAAATGCGCATGCCTTTGGGAATAGTGGCCACCGAACTACAGTCCGGCAAGGGGATATTGTTTCGTTCGGGCAATACCGGCTTGGCCGTCAGGGCATCGTGTAGCGTGCCCGGGGTATTTCAGCCCGCAGTCATTGGCGGAAAAGAATATGTTGATGGCGGCTTAGTGGCTCCTGTGCCTGTAAGTTATGCCAGAGAAATGGGTGCCACATTCGTCATTGCAGTCAATATTTCTTCGGAACCGGTACATCAAGACGCCAGCGGTACTTTCGGCATCTTGCAGCAAACCATTTCGATTATGCAAAGAAGCATCAATCAATACGAATTAAAAAGTGCGGATATTGTTATTACGCCGCGCCTAAAGCAGATGAGTAGCGGTGACTTTAAGTCCAGAAATGCGGCAATTTTAGCCGGTGAGGTAGCTGCGCAAGAACAAATGGCCGCCTTAAAAGAAAGGCTGAAGAGCTAGCTAATTAAAGGCTGCGAGACTTGCGCTTAAGCTTATTGACTTCATTAAATAGCTCTTGCCGCTCTGAATCACCCAAATCATCACTACCATCTAAGCGACGGGCACCATCAAAGCGTTTGTCCCAGTAAAGACTACCGAGATCATCCACTCGCACGCTGGTACCTTTAGAAGGTGAATGAATGAATTTATTATCACCAACGTAAATACCGACATGTGAAAAAGTTAAGCGCATGGTGTTAAAAAACACCAAGTCGCCAGGCTGCAACTCATCACGGGTAATTGGCTTACCTACACGACTCATTTGAGTTGACTTGCGTGGCAATAAGAATCCCAGTTTGTCTTTAAAGACATAAGAAACAAAACTACTGCCATCTAAACCGGATTGGGGTAACTCAGCATCCCAGCGGTAACGCACACCAATAACGACCATGGCACGATTGATCAGCTCTTCAGACTTGCCCGTTACCGAATCCGCTAGGCGATCAGACACCCGGGTGAAGTAGGACTTACCAGCCTGAAACATGCTTTCTTTTGGAATCTCAACTAGCTCCTTGGGAGCCTCTGTGACGGGATCTGCCGCCAATACCGGATTAGCGCAAAAGATTAGCGCAGTCACCAAGGCCAGTGGCGCTTGCTTAACTATTCGATTAAAAGTTACTTTAAAAAAATGCATCCGGTCAGTTTAACAAAGAAGCCTGGTTTTACCAAGCGCTTGATTTATATGTAAGTCATTGATTAAATTAGACTAATTGAAATATAGCGCAATTTATGCACCAAATTAGAGCCCAAATGTGAAGCTTAATGCCTTACTAAACCAGCTCTGCTGCTGCAAATAACTCTTTTGTATAAATCTGGCGAGGATCCGAAATTAAGGTCTCGGTATCCCCAAACTCCACTACCCGACCCTCTTTGAGCACCATCACTTCATGGGACATTGCCCGGATTACGGCTAAATCATGGCTAATGAGCAGATAGGCCAAGTTGTACTTTTTTTGCAGCTCAGCCAACAGCGCAAGCACCTGCTTTTGAATGGAAACATCTAAAGCGGAGGTGGGTTCGTCCAACACCAAAATCTGGGGTTTGAGAATCAATGCGCGCGCAATCGCAATGCGTTGTCTTTGACCGCCAGAAAACTCATGGGGATAGCGCTGCAAAGCGGTTCGATCAATCCCCACCTCTCGCAACATATCCAACACACGAGATTCACGTTCAGTCGAAGATAAGCCCGGAAAGTGAATATCTAGCCCCTCCGAAACAATTTGCATCACATTCATGCGCGGAGAAAGAGAACCAAATGGATCTTGAAAAATCACTTGCAAACTCGATCGTAGTGCACGGCGCTCTGCTGGCTTTAACTGTTGCCAGTCATCACCCAGCACATTGACATCACCAGTAATGTGCGCAGCAGAATCTCCTAATAAACCTAATACCGCCATTCCTAAGGTTGTCTTACCTGAACCGGACTCACCAATCACACCAATAGTTTGCCCCTGCTTAAGCTCAAAACCCACCTTACGTAACACCAGATTACGCGCCTGCTTTTGAAACCAGGTAGATGATTCAGCGTCCGGATAAGAAACGGATAATTGATCTGCCTTTAATAGCACCGGCGCCAAGGGCATTACTGGCGCAATCTCACGTATTGGCTTGCTATTCACTAAGGATTTTGTATATGCATCGCTAGGATGCTCGAATACTTGCGTTGTAGATCCAACCTCCATCAAATTGCCTTGATTCAAAACCGCAACGCGCTGAGCAAAATGCTTCACCATATTTAAATCATGTGTAATGAGCAAAATCGCCATGCCGCCATCATCCTGAGATTCTGCTTGCAACTCTTTAAGCAAATCGAGTATCTGCAGACGCAAGCTCACATCTAAGGCAGTAGTGGGCTCGTCTGCAATGAGGAGTCGGGGTTTACATGCTAAGGCCATCGCAATCATCGCGCGTTGGCGCTGTCCACCAGAAAGTTGATGGGGGTACGAATGGAACCGTTTCTCTGCTTGCAAAATTCCTGTCTTCTTGAGTAACTCAATCGCGGCAGACATCGAATCTGCTTTAGAAATTAATGGCTGATATACCTGGACCGCTTCTACAATTTGATTGCCTACCGTAAACAGCGGATTGAGCGCCGTCATTGGCTCCTGAAACACCATTGCAATCTCGCGCCCCCGGATATCCCGAATATCTTGCATGGGCAATCCAATTAAATCAACTGATGTACTCGATTGCTTAGCGTTCCACAAAATCCGGCCAGTGACCTTAGCTCCCTCAGGTTCAAGCCTCAGTGGTGCTAAAGCAGTGAGGGTCTTACCTGAGCCAGACTCACCCACTAAGGCAACTCGCTCGCCTACGCCAATTTCTAAATTCAGATGGCTTACTGCAAATTTTTCACGCCGCCCTGCTCCGAATGAAATACAAACATCTTCATAACGCAGTAGCGGAGAAATCAACGTGGAACTCATGAGCGACCTCCATTCATCACGCCCGCCTTACGAGTATCAAATGCATCACGTAAAGCCTCGCCCATAAAAGTTAATAACAACAAGGTAGTTACTAAAACCACAAAGGTTGATAGTGAGATCCACCAGGCATCTAAATTACCCTTACCTTGAGAAAGCAATTCTCCTAGGCTAGGCGTGCCGGGCGGAACACCTAATCCTAAAAAATCCAAACTGGTGAGTGACAAAATAGCTGCACTCATTCGAAACGGTAAAAAGGTAATCACCGGGGTCAAGCTATTGGGCAATATATGGCGACGCATAATTTGAAAATTACTCAGGCCAAGAGCACGCGCAGCGCGCACATATTCCAGAGCCCGGTTACGAAAGAACTCTGCCCGCACATAGTCAGACAATCCCATCCACCCAAAAGCTGCCAGCAAAATGATGAGCAAAGAAATACTGGGGTTAAAGATAGAGGCAAAAATAATGAGGAGATAGAGCTCTGGCATTGCTGACCAGATTTCAATGAATCGCTGCGAGATCAAGTCAAACTTGCCACCAAAAAACCCCATCAAAGCACCCGTCACAATGCCCACACTAACGCCCATAATCGTTAGTGCCAGGCCAAATAGAATCGACAAGCGAAAGCCGTAAATCAGTCGCGATAAGACATCGCGTCCACGATCATCGGTACCCAGCCAATTCTCAAGGGAAGGTGGCGCAGGATTAGGCGCTGCTGAAAAGTAATTCAGCGTTTCATAACTATAAGTAATCGGGGGGTAAATTGCCCAGTTGCCATTGCTGGTGATGTTTCGACGTATGTCTGGATCCAAGAAGTCTGTAGGGGTCGCAAAATCGCCACCAAAAACGATTTCTGCCTGGTTCTTAATGATGGGGAAGTAAAAATGTCCCTCATAGCGCACGATCAGCGGCTTGTCGTTGGCAATCAATTCCGCACAAAAAGAAGCTCCGCAAAGCACCACGAAAATCCAAAGACTAATATATCCTCGGCGACTGTTTTTAAAGCGCTGCCACCGACTCATGAACCGCCTCCAGCACCAAACTGAATTCGGGGGTCTATATACACGTAGCACAAATCAGAAATCAACTTCGTAAATAAACCAATTAAAGTGAATAAGTACAAAGTACCAAACACCACAGGATAGTCGCGACGCATTACCGATTCATAAGAGAGTAGACCAAGCCCGTCAAGGGAGAACAGCGTTTCGATCAGCAATGAGCCGGTAAAAAAGGCGCCAATAAAGGCCGCTGGAAATCCTGTCACCAAGGGCAAGAGTGCATTACGAAATACATGCTTCCAAAGTACCTGTTTTTCAGTCAAGCCCTTTGCTCTAGCGGTAAGAACATACTGCTTGCGAATTTCCTCTAAAAAAGAATTTTTAGTCAGCATCGTCACCACTGCAAAGCTACCCAAAGCAGACGCCGTAATGGGGAGGACTAAGTGCCATAGGTAGTCCATCACTTTGCCCATCATGCTGAGCTCACTCCAATTGTCTGAAGTTAAACCTCGAAGCGGAAAAAGCTGCAAAAAACTACCTCCACCAAATAACACTAGCAGTAATACACCCAATACAAACCCCGGTATGGCATAGCCTACCAAGATCATCGTGCTGGTAACGGCATCAAAGCGAGAGCCGTCCCTGACTGCTTTTGCAATGCCTAATGGAATGGAAATTAAGTAGGTTAGGAAAAAAGTCCATAGGCCAATACTGATCGAAACGGGTAATTTAGAAACCACTAAACTCCAGACACTCTCGTGCTGGTAATAACTCTGCCCCAAATCAAATCGAGCAAATCGGCCCAGCATCATAAAATAGCGCTCTAGTGGCGGTTTATCAAAGCCATACAGCGCCTTCACTTCCTCTAAGCGCTGGGCATCAACTCCTTGCCTACCGCGATATGTCGCTCCTGCACCAGATGATTCAGAGCCACCCACTGCGGCATTGCCTTTGCCCTTTAACTCTAAGACCATTTGTTCAACTGGACCACCAGGAACAAATTGGACCACGGCAAAGGTCAGCGTTAAAACCCCTAGCAAGGTAGGAATCATTAAAAGCAAGCGTTTAAAAATGTAAGCGCGCATTTGACCTTGCATTATTTAGACTCCACTTTCCACCAGTTTTGCATGATCCAAGGCTCTGCTGAGTAATACAAGGGAGGCTCAGGAAATTGCATCTCCTTACGATATGCCACCCGATGGGTTGGGTTGTACCACTGTGGAATCACATAGTAACTATTCCATAAAACCCGATCTAAGGCCCGAGTGGCAGCCCGCAACTCATCCCGATTTTGCGCTTTGGTTACGGCATCAATTAAGGCGTCGACAACGGGTGACTGAATACCAACTACGTTATCAGAACCTTTTTCTTTGGCAGCCTGACTACCAAAGCGATCCCATAATTCGTTTCCTGGATTTTGGGAGTCTGGGAAACGCACTGTTGTCATATCAAACTCATATTCATTCATGCGCTTTTGATGTAACGCAAAATCGCTAGTACGCACATCCACCGCAATACCAAGCTTTTCAAGATTACGCATGTAAGAAGAAATCACTCTTAAGAAAAAGCCGCCATCTTCAACGATCTCAAACCGAAAGGGTTCGCCCTGCTCATTGCGTAAGGCGCCATCACGGTACTGCCAGCCTGCATGCATTAACAGCTCTCGAGCTTTGCGCAAATTCTGTCGCAAGCTCGAAGGTGATGCTGTGGAGGGCGCTGCAGGCATTGGACCAAATACGGCATCTGGTACCCATTGAGGATATTTTGCCTTTAGCGGTTTGAGAATTTTGAGCTCTGCTTCTGTTGGCTTACTGGGGCCATCAAAATTGGCACTCAGATCGCTATTAGTAAAGTAACTATTAATACGGCCATATTGATCATAAAAGATTTGGCGATTGAGCCATTGAAAATCGAGGGCATAACCTAGAGCCTCTCGGACTCTCGGATCTTTAAAAAGAGGACGTCGGACATTCATAGCAAAGCCCTGCATACCAGCACCATTATGGTTCTGGAAGGCTTTCTTGAGCAAGAGCCCCTCCTCAAACTTAGAACCAACATAACCTTTGGCCCAGATTTTGGCGCGATATTCAACAATGGCATCAAACTCCCCCGCCTTAAAGGCCTCGAGGCGTACCGCATCATCACCATACAACTTGTACAACACACGATCAAAGTTATAAAACCCTACACGAACGTTTAAGGGCTTACTCAGATCATTCGCCCAGTAATGTGGGTTGCGTTTGTACACAATGGATTTACCCGCTTTAAATGATTCGATTAAATACGTTCCACTTCCCAGGGGCGCTTCAAAAGCCAGCTTATCAAATGCAATTACTGAGCCGTCGGGTCGCTTACCCCAGTTACGAGAAAAGATGGGGAGCGTACCCACCATGATGGGTAGTTCAGTGTTGTTGTTCTTAAAATCAAAACGTACCGTACGCTCAGACAGGACAACTGCCTGCTTCACATCTGCAAAGGTAGTTTTATAGCGGGGATGGGCCAACCCGCTCATCAACACATCAAAGCTATGTTTCACATCAGCAGCTAAAACAGCACTACCGTCTGAAAATTTTGCCTCTGGACGAATACGAAACGTCACGGATAAGCGGTCGGGTGCGATAGCAATGTCTTCCGCCAATAATCCATAGATACTAGAGACTTCATCCGCACTCCCCTCAGCCAGAGACTCAAACATCAACTCAATACCCGGCGCGGTTACCCCGCGGAGCGTGAAAGGATTAAATTTATCAAAACTTGTCCGTTGGCCTGGATTAGGCAGGGTGAGTGTCCCGCCCTTAGGCGCATGAGGATTGACATAATCAAAATGCGCAAACCCATCGGCATACTTGGGCTTACCGTACTGCGCGATCCCTTGAGCAGCATTGGCCGTGATCGAGACAGCGACAGTGCCTATTAGCATCAATAGCAGCATTGACAGCGCTGGCAGCACTGACAGAAGGCGTCGAGAGTTTTGAGCCAATTGGCGAATAGGGTTTGTTAAGTGCATATATGCAACAATTGTAGATAGCAAATCATATTAGAGGCAAAGGACACACTATGGGCTTTCTCGCAGGCAAAAAAATTCTTATTACTGGACTGCTCTCCAGCCGCTCGATCGCCTATGGCATCGCCAAGGCATGTCATCGGGAAGGGGCTGAATTGGCCTTTACCTACGTCGGTGAGCGCTTTAAAGATCGAATTGTGGATTTTGCGAAAGAATTCAATACAGAACTCATTTTTGACTGTGATGTTGGCAGCGATGAGCAAATTAACGCCTTATTTACGGATTTAGCAAAGTCTTGGCCCCAGTTTGATGGTTTTGTCCATGCAATTGGCTTTGCACCCCGCGAGGCGATTGCCGGAGACTTTTTAGAGGGTCTCTCTCGTGAAGGCTTCAAGATTGCACATGATATTTCCGCATATAGCTTTCCCGCAATGGCCAAAGCTGCCTTACCAATGCTGCGTGATAAGTCATCTTTACTGACGCTGACCTATTTAGGCAGTTTGCGTAACGTTCCCAACTACAACACGATGGGCCTTGCCAAAGCTTCGCTAGAAGCATCGGTACGCTATCTTGCCGGCTCTGTTGGCCCTAAAGGTATTCGTGCCAACGGCATCTCTGCCGGCCCAATTAAAACCTTAGCCGCCTCGGGTATTAAAGGGTTTGGCAAAATTTTAGAGGCTGTTGCTTCGACCGCACCACTGCGTCGTAATGTCACCATCGATGATGTTGGCAATACCGCAGCATTCTTGATGTCTGACTTGGCTAACGGTATTACCGCAGAAATTATTTATGTAGACAATGGCTTTAGTCAGGTGGTTGGTGGAATGGATGAGGTTTGAGTGTCAATGCTGTATCGCTGCGCGAAGCCCTCAAATTCTGGGCTAAGCTAGGCTTTATTAGTTTTGGCGGTCCCGCGGGACAAATCGCCACCCTGCATCAAGAGTTGGTTGAGAAGCGTCGCTGGATTTCTGAGCGGCGCTTTTTGCATGCCTTGAACTACTGCATGCTTCTGCCGGGGCCTGAGGCACAGCAACTGGTGACTTATATCGGCTGGCTGATGCATCGGTCTTGGGGTGGCATATTGGCGGGCACTCTATTTGTGCTGCCCTCACTCTTGATTTTGATTGCACTTTCTTGGGTCTACTTAACCTTTGGACAGGTCCCCTGGATTGCAGCTATTTTCTTTGGCATCAAGCCAGCGGTAACCGCTATTGTTATTCATGCTGCCTATCGCATTGGTAAGCGATCCCTACATAATTCAGTATTGCGGTGGATTGCGATCACCTCCTTTTTACTTATTTTCGTACTCAATTTATCCTTTCCGATCATCGTCATCTGCGCAGCATTGCTAGGTGCATGGGGTGGTAAGCGCTACCCGAAATATTTTCAAATTACCAATGCACACCATCAAGAACGAGATCCACATTGTGGTGAAGCCCTCATTGATGATCACACCCCCACGCCCGCGCATGCTCAGTTCTCACTGAAGAAAACCGTAAGGCATAGTCTGATCGTATTGGTCTTGTGGTCTGCCCCCTTGTTGGGCCTGATCTTGATATTTGGTTGGAAAACCCTCTACCCCCAAATTGCCTGGTTCTTTACAAAGGCTGCTTTTCTGACTTTTGGCGGCGCTTATGCAGTGCTGCCCTACGTTTATCAAGGCGCGGTAGACCAGTTTCAATGGCTCAGTGCTGGGCAAATGATGGATGGCCTCGCTTTAGGAGAAACGACGCCTGGACCGCTCATCATGGTGGTTGCTTTTGTTGGTTATCTCGCTGGACACATACAGCACCTCATTGCTCACGGTAATCCTTTCTGGTTTGGTGTTCTGGGTGCTTGCGTGGCAACTTGGTTTACTTTTTTACCCTCTTTCTTTTTAGTATTGGTAGGCGGCCCTCTTATTGAAAGTACGCATGGCAAGCTGGGCTTTACTGCGCCCCTCACTGCAATTTCTGCAGCAGTCGTAGGCGTTATTGTCAATCTAGGCTTGTTCTTTGCTTATCACGTCTTTTTTCCATTTGGTATCAGCGGTCCCATTTCTTGGATTTCAGTCTTCATCAGCCTATTTGCTGGACTTGCCCTCTTTAAGTTCAATAAAGGGATTTTCACCGTTTTGACAGGCTCAGCAATGGTGGGCTTACTCAGTTATTTGATGAGTAATTTACTGGCTTAACTCGACATGGTGCGTAACTGAAATTGGCATAATATGAGTTATGCGAATTGAACCCCAAACCATCTCTCACCTCCAAGAATGGCTCGGCAAAACCGAGACATTGCAAGACACCGTTACTGCCGCTCCTGTTCGAGCCCTATCGGCAACCCTTGATCGACCTGACCCACTTCCAACGACCGGCAGTTTTCTGCCTGAGTTATGGCATTGGCTTTATTTTTTGCCTCATGCCCTTCAATCGGATATTGGCCCTGATGGCCATCCCAAGCGCGGCGGGTTTCTTCCGCCGGTACCCCTGCCACGCCGAATGTGGGCGGGTAGTCGAGTGCAGTGGCTGGCACCCCTCGCCATTGGTGACTCGATAGAACGTACTTCGCAGATTCTCTCTGTCACACATAAGGCTGGGCGCACTGGTGATCTCATTTTTGTATTAGTAGAGCATCGCATCTCGAATCAACAAGGTTTAACCATGATTGAAGAGCACGATATTGTGTATCGAGATGCGGCTAGCCCAGAGGATAAGCCCGTCGCTCCGACGCCCGCTCCCGTCGATGCGCAGTGGTCAAAGACTATTACTGCAGATGATGTTTTATTGTTTCGCTACTCCGCATTAACATTTAATGGTCACCGCATTCATTACGATCGTCAATATGTAACTGAGGTGGAGGGCTATCCTGGCTTAATCGTCCACGGCCCACTGATTGCTACTCTATTGGTTGATCTTGTTCGCCAAAGCATTCCTGGCTGCACGTTGCGCCAATTTGAGTTCAGGGCGATTCGCCCTACCTTTGATATTCATATTTTTAAAGTCAGTGCTAAACCCGATCTTGAAAAAGATCCTACTGGAAAAACGATTGCTATTTGGGCGCAGGATCATGAAGGCTGGCTCACTATGCAAGCAACTGCTGTACTGGCCTAGTCAGCGCCTCAATTGCGCCGCTATTGAGCCTACATAAAGCCTTCATCAGAAAATAAAAAATATGCCTTCATCCCACCCATCCAAAGCATTAGCCTCCTTTGCCTCGCAACTGACTCTAGGTGATATTCCAAAGCACGTACTGGATCGGGCTGAAGATTTATTGGTCGATTGGTTTGGCTCTGCGATCGCTGGCAAAGGCTCTCGCCCAGTAGAAACAATTACCCAGTTCGCACAAACAATGGGGGGCTTTAACAGCAGCAATCGAGGTAGCGCTGAAATTCTCATCACACGCTCAAGCTCTAGCCCTTTCTTGGCAGCCATGGCCAATGCCGCAGCCTCCCATGTGGCAGAACAGGATGATGTCCACAACGGCTCCGTCTTTCATCCGGCCACGGTGGTGTTTCCTGCGGCGCTAGCAACTGCACAAACGATTGGTGCTTCTGGCGAAGACCTCTTGGTGGCGTCTATAGCGGGGTATGAAGTAGGCATTCGTGTAGGAGAATTTTTAGGCCGCTCTCACTACAAAACCTTTCATACAACCGGTACTGCCGGCACCTTAGCTGCTGCTGCTGCGGTTGGTCATTTACTGAAACTCAGCCCTGAGCAAATGCTACATGCCTTTGGGTCAGCCGGCACGCAATCTGCTGGTCTTTGGGAGTTTCTTCGCGATGCCGCAGACTCCAAACAATTACATACTGCCCATGCATCAGCTGCCGGCCTGATGTCGGCCTACTTAGCGCAATCCGGTTTTACGGGTGCACAGCAAATTTTAGAAGGCAAGCAAGGTTTAGCCGCTGGAATGTCTAGTGACGCAGATCCTAGTAAGTTAATAGATCAGCTCGGTAGTCGCTGGACGCTCGCTGAAACAAGCTTTAAGTATCATGCCTCGTGCCGACACACGCATCCCGCTGCAGATGCTTTGTTAAAGGTCATGCTAGAGCATCAACTTAAACCAAGTGATATTGCTAAAGTAGAAACACTCGTTCATCAAGGTGCAATCGATGTTCTGGGGCCCGTAACTAATCCTGCGACCGTTCATCAATCGAAGTTCTCGATGGGTACGGTGTTGGCACTTATTGCTCACTATCATTTTGCCGGTCTGCAAGAATTTGATCAGCACTTTCAAGATCAGGCCATTTGTGATTTCCGAGATCGAGTGACGATGGTTCTAGATCCCGAGGTCGATGCCGCTTACCCACAACGCTGGATTGGTAAAGTCAAAGTGTATTTACACAAGGGAGATGTTCTACAGTCCCGCGTAGATGAGCCCAAGGGCGACCCAGGCAACACCTTAAGTCGCGCTGAAATCACTGACAAAGCAATGCGTCTAGCGGCTTTCAGCAAAGGCGCTACCCCAGCAGAAATGAAGTTAGCCCTTGAACAATTATGGAATATTCGCTCTCAAGCAAAGGTGGGGTTTTTACTCCCACCGCAATAAAACTTTTTAGGAGCTTTAATATGAATCCGCTTCACACACCCATTGGCTTAAGTAGTAGCTTCTTATTTGTACCGGGAACCCGCCCTGATCGCTTTGTTAAAGCCTTGGATAGTAGTGCTGAAGTAGTCATTATCGATTTAGAGGATGCGGTTGCTCAGGAAGATAAAGAGAGCGCACGCGCCGCCATTCGTGCAGCTTGGTCTACATTTACTGCAAAGCAAAAAAATCGCCTTGTAATCCGTTGCAACGCTCCAGGAAGTGCGTTTTATGCTGCCGATCTCATTCTGGCTGAGAGCCTTGATGTCACCTGCTTACTTATTCCAAAATGTGAGTCCCTAGACCAAGTTAATGGTGCTGCACAGATTTTGCCTAATACCGCCATCATCCCCATGATTGAAACCGCACTTGGCCTACACCACCTCAATGAAATAGCCAACTCAGAACAGGTTCTACGGTTGGCTTTAGGTAATTTAGATTTACAGGCAGACCTGGGTATGGTTTGTGATGCCCAAGAAACTGAACTGCAAACGGCTCGCTTTCAGCTTGTTTTAGCCTCTCGGTTGGCGCAAATTTCCCCTCCGATTGATGGGGTTACTCCCTCAACCGACGATATTGATCGCATTACCGATGATGCAGATCGGGCAAAAAGAATGGGGTTTGGCGGCAAGCTTTGCATCCACCCAAAACAAGTGCCCATAGTGGCGTTAGCCTTTATGCCATCGGCATCAGAGCTGGCGTGGGCTCAGCGAGTTGTGGCAGCAGACAAGGCATCAAAAGGGGGTGCAGTCCAACTAGACGGCAGGATGATCGACCGCCCTGTAGTTTTGCTGGCCCAAAGAACCCTTGCTACTGCGAGTAAACCCTAGGGCCCTAAACTTTTAATGATGGCAAAATTGAGGCGCACTAAATTAACGGAGACTTTGATGAAACTACAAAAAACGATATTCGCTGGAATTGCTGCAGTATTGAGCGCCGGCGCCTTGATTGGCAGTAATGCTGCATTTGCCCAAAAAGATTGGCCAACCAAGTCGATTCAAATGGTTGTTCCATTTGCGGCTGGTGGACCTACTGACACCATTGCGCGCCTGATCGCTGTTCCAATGGGTCAAGCATTAGGTCAAACCGTTGTGGTTGAAAACGTTCCTGGTGCTGGTGGCACGATTGCTTCCACCAAGGTGGCACGCGCTGCACCAGACGGATACACCATCTATATTCATCACATGGGTATGGCAACTGCTAATGCTTTGTACGATAAATTGCCATACGATCCAATGACTAGCTTTGAGTACATCGGCCAAGTTGCTGACGTGCCAATGGTATTGCTAGGCAAGAAAGATTTGCCAGCAAATAACTTTAAAGAGTTAGAGGCTTACATTAAGGCCAATGGCTCTAAAGTCACTATGGCCAATGCTGGACCTGGAGCCGTATCTCAGCTTTGCGGTCTGCTCTTTCAGAGTCGTATGGGTGTAAGACTAACTAACATTCCTTACAAAGGAACTGGCCCTGCTTTGACTGACCTTCTAGGCGGTCAGGTGGATCTTTTGTGTGACCAAACCACCCAAACGATTCCTTACATCAAGGATGGTCGTGTGAAGGCATTTGGTACTACTACCATGAAGCGTTTACCAGCAATTCCAAACGTACCAACATTGAACGAACAAGGCCTCAAAGGCTTTGAGGTGAAGGTATGGCACGGTGTTTACGCGCCTAAGGGAGTTCCACAGCCGATTCTTGACAAGATTAATGCTGCATTGAAAAAGGCACTTAATAGTCCTGACGTCAAAAAACGTTTAGAAGATGCCAACATTGATATTGTTCCAATGGAGAAGGTATCTGCCAAGGGACTTAAAACTCACCTTGACAGTGAAATCAACGTCTGGGGTCCAGTCATTCGTAAAGCCAATATTCCAGATTAATCTTGGAATAGTCTTCAACAAAAAAGCCAGCGATCTGCTGGCTTTTTTGTTACCCCTACTCACTGCGTTAACTCACTGCATTAACTCACTTCATGAACTCACTTCGTCAGCTCAGTTGGTCAGCTCAGTTGGTCAACTCAGTAAGCACACTAAATTAGCTTAACCAGCCCTAAATAGGTAGCCCGATTGCGTTTTTTCTTGGCGTCTTTTGTAAATACTTTGAATAATGGAAGTGATGGCCCACACCACTAAAAATGGGTCAATTAAGTAATCCCATAAATTCGCCGATTCATGCCAATGGGCAGACCAAGCAATCACGGCTAAAGACAGAATCCATATACCCTTTATCCACCCGGCAAGACCGCAGCAAATTGCAAAAATAATCACTGAGCCCAAAAAAGCAATGGAGCCATATCCCCAGGCATATGGATCAAACATTCCAAAGCCTAAGGCTAGGGGGTAGAACATCAGCGCAATCAGAATGACTGACAACTTCAATCCGATGGGTATCTTTTTAGCTGATGGCAATACACTCGCCCACAATAAAAGCATCGTAACGATACTTAATTCACCGGTGACTCCTCGAACATAAGCAACCAAGGGGAGCTCAAGAGACATACCTAGGGGCCAAAACAATACATTCCCTAACATCAGCACTAGGATGAGGCGCGCAATAAAAGGGATATCAATTGAAAATACTTTTTGACACAAGTAAATCAACACCACTGCACAGGTGATAGACATCTCGACCAGTGCAATTGATTGTAAATATTGGCTCGTTATCATTGTTTAATCTCTTTCACATGATCATGCGCTTGCTCAAACCACGCAGCAGGAAAATAAATATGCCGAATCTTTTTTCTGTTCCAGGTATAAGCTAAATGGGCGTCCTTACCATCAGCGGTAATTAAATACGGATAAGAGTACTCACGACGTTGATCGTTGGCTAAAGATTCATCATCTTCCAGTACCTGAATGAGCTCCCACTCAGTTGAGCCCTGTTTACGCATTAGCATGACCAAGCGATAACGTCCTACTTCGATATCATTGAGAACCATGAGGCGAGTGCCATCGACCAGAGTCAATGATGCTAGCGCTGAATTTGGATTGGCGATCGCTAGATCGGCAGTAACCTGCCAAGACTGACCAGCATTTTTAGTCTCACTTACTGGTATTTTCTTTGCTTGCGAGCTCGCTCTTGTTTGACGAAAAAAAGCGCTTGCCTCTTGAGCATCGTCTACAAACACCACTGGCTGAATAGCGCCTCGACCAGAACTCATGCGACGCTTATCAATCACCTGATGCACATCTAAGCGCAAGAACTCACCGAACCGCCCAATCCATTCATGATAGGCGGGTAGCCCAAGACTGCCATCAGAAAACTGCAGAGGTGGCGCCTTAACCAAAGTACTCAAATTGATCAGCGGAGACGTAATCAAGCGGGCTGGTTGACTCCAGGTCAAGCCCTCATCATCTGAGATCACCGTAGAAATTGAACTTCCAGCCCAGCCGCCGATAGAAACCGTTACGACAAATAACTGTATGCGGCCGTCCGCCATCCTGGCAGGAACCGGGTTTCCTAGTTTGGCGATATAGCGGGATAAGCCTTTCTCAGCACTGACTCGATCCATCACTACAGTAGGGGCGCTCCATCGAGCAGACCGTGAATCATAGACAGCAGTATTGATAACAACATCAGCAGCACCTTCTCGACTGCCGGCAAACCAAAATGCACGGACTGCGCCGTCCTTTAAAGCAATCAACGATGCAGCATGTACAGATGGTGCACCCGAGTCTGGTAACCAGTCCACAACAGGGCTCACTTGCGCAGTAGAAGCTTTAATAGAAGATCTACTATTGGTCGGCACATTTTTATTGGCCTGAGCTAATTCCGGCGCCCTTTCCTGCTCTGTAGGATCGATCGATGTATTTGGAATAGCAAACGGTGCCCATGTGGGGCGACTGTCAATATGCAAGTACCCCAAAACAGCGGCGAGCAGTAAAAAACAAAAAGCAACAACACGATTCATCGACAGGCATCCTTGTTCGCTGTGGAATTGAGTATGGGAGACTGAGCTAATGCAGGAGTAGAAACCAAATATTCGTTCACAAATAAATGCTCACCAATCCGACCCATCAGCATCTCCCGAATCTGGGCATCAGAATGTCGAGCCCGCATTTCCATACGCTTGCCAACAATCTTGCAAGAGTCGCAAATAACGGGTTCCACCCCAATGGGGGAATGTACGGCGACCAAAGGATAGGCCCCCATTAATAGCGGCAGATCACCCGCTTCTTTAGCTGGGTAACCATGTAATTGAGCCCCAGGCAATAAGAGTCGATACTCTTCATCTTTAGCCCGATAGTCGCAGGGAATCCAAATATCTTGCGCCGCTACCGCCTGAATAGTGGCTCTATCAAATCGGCCCAAGGCTCCCTCTAAGGGGGACAGACTGCTTGTCAATGCGCAATAACAAAGAAAGCAGACTGCTAATGCAATGGCTTTACAACGAGCAGCACTCATTAAACCCCAGATCACCAACAGCAGAGAGGATGTCATCAACAGCCAGTGCCAATAGGAATAATCCCATATTCCGGGCTCGCCTAAGAAGTAAGAAAGCTGTAAATTGCCTCCCACCCAAGCAAGAGCAGATAGCAAAATCAATTGCAACAGCAATGCTATCCGAAAGCCCCATAAAGGCAAACGTCCCCAATGTAAGGCAATCAAGACGGCCAGTGCTGGCATGATGGGCAAAAGATAGCGCCCAGAACGCTGGCTTGGCAAACTAAAGACAATCAAAAAAGCCAAAGCAAACAGCAAAAGCAAACTTTCCTCTATTACCAGAAAGCGCCGTTCCCGCCAGCACTGATGCAAGGTGGACAACAACACAAAAAAGAATAATCCAGCATTCGCTAAGCTCGTCAGAATGAGCATCCAAATACTGTCACCACCGCGTACTAAGTCTAAAAAATAATGGGAACTGCGCGCCTCAAACTTCGCTGCGTTTTCACCGAGAATAAATTCCCTCCAAATAGCCTCTGGAAATGGATCCAATGCAAACCATAGAGCGAAAACGCCTAAGGCTAGCGTTGCCGTTAATAGGATTTTGTATAGATCCTTTACCAACATCCTAGAAAGGCTCCACTCACGCCAACGCCAGTAGAACAAACCTAACGCGAACGCTGCCGGAACAATATAAGCAAAAGATTTAGCAAGTAAAGCCATGCCCAAGGAGAGCCCTGCCAGTAATGGGAATAGCAGTTTTGAGTCAAACGCCGCACGCCCCCAATACAAAAGCGCTAAAAATGGCAGGTTCAACCAAAACACTTCCGGCGGATCCGTTAAAAAAGGTCGGCCATAACGATAGGTAGCAAAGAAAGAAAGCCAAACTAAAGCGGCCAGAAGGCCCGTTTGCTTATTCCCGCTAAAACGACCCACTGCCAAGAATAAGAAAAAAGCAGTCAAGCCTGTGTAGAGCACGCTAGGCCATCGCAACGCAATCAAAGACCAATCACTACCCCACTGTGTACTAGCAATACCTTCCCAAAATACTAGGGGAGGCTTGGTATTTTTAATGCCGATCATGTCGGACTGCAGGGGCAGCCATGCACCAGCATCCGCTGTCATGCGCACGATATGCATGTAGGGATACTCATCCCCGTTTTTTGGGGCAAAACGACTATCCAGGCCATATAAATAAGTAAATATGCCTAAAATCAGGATAAATATGGCGTTACGGTAAGTAATAGGACTTCGCATATAGCTAGTTTATAGGGCTTAAGAAAAACTCCTTAAAGTGCCACTACCTAGCCCCTTGAATAGCAACAATTAATCTAAGCTTATTCACAATCAATCTAAGTAAAACTACTAATATCGGCAGCATCCGACTAAGATCAAGCTAGTTAAGTAAAACCTTTAAAACAGGCCCTAGTTCAATGGAGATTCTTTCTATGCGCATCAAGTATTTAAAACCCATATTAGTGACTGGCGCCTTTATTGGCTTAAGTCAATGGAGTCTGCCAGGCATGACTCAAAACGCAGATCAACTCTATAAACGAGGATTGGCAGCAACCTGCGCCAATTGCCATGGCACCGATGGTAAAGGCGTTGTTGATGGTGGCATGCCACTCATCAACCAACTTACCAGCGAGCAAATGCTGGCTAAATTAAATGCCTACAAGTCTGGCGCGCTAGAGGGAACTATCATGCCCCAGTTAGCTAAGGGCTACACCGACGAACAGCTCATCACTATTGCCAATCAACTTGGCAAAAAACAATAAGGAGGCAGTATGGATCGTCGACATTTTATGGGTCAAAGTGCAGCCGCACTCGGTTTGCTGGCCGGCTTTTCTAGTCAAGCTAGAGCAAACCTTCCTAAAGCAGAGATTCTGGTAATTGGTGGCGGTTACGGTGGTGCAACTGCTGCCAAGTACCTTCGCCTACTATCTAACAACACTGCTCGCGTTACCTTGATTGAGCCCAACACCTCTTTCGTATCGTGCCCCATGTCTAACTTAGTTGTAGGTGGGTCAAAAACCATGGCTGACATCACTTCTCCATATGATGGCCTGAGTAAGCGACATGGAATTAAGATTATTCAAGATAGTGTTGCCAATATCGATGCAGACAAAAAAACCGTCAAGCTTGCATCTGGAAAAACTTTGCGCTATGACAAAGTAGTAGTGTCTCCTGGTGTATCACTGATGATGGATAGTATTGAAGGCCTAGCGCAGGCAAATAAGAATGGCGTTACTTTGCAGGCTTGGAAAGCAGGTCCTGAAACAGCTGCCCTACACAATCAGATTGCAGCAATGCGTGATGGTGGGACCTTTGTAATCAGTATTCCTGAGGCGCCCTATCGATGCCCTCCTGGGCCATATGAACGTGCTTGCCAAGTAGCTAATTATCTAAAGCAGCACAAAGCAAAATCTAAAGTTCTCATTCTTGATGCCAATCAAGATGTGACATCTAAGGGTGGATTATTCAAAAAAGTTTGGGCAGAACAATATCCTGGAATGATTGAATATCTACCAAAGCACAATGTAGTCGGAGTGGATGCGAAGACTAAGACAGTGAAACTAGAAGTTCAGGATGATATTAAAGGGGATGTATTGAACTTATTGCCCGCAATGAGTGCTGGCGATATTGCAGTCAAGACAGGGCTAGCCAATTCCAACGGCCGCTGGGTCAATGTCAACTTCCTCAATTTTGAATCTACTGCTCGTAAAGACATTCACGTACTGGGTGACTCTATTCAAGTCGCTCCTGCTATGCCTAAGTCGGGTCATATGGCTAACCAGCATGCCAAAGTAGCTGCTGCTGCAATTATTGCTGAGCTCAGTGCTTGGGAGATAAACCCTGCACCAGTACTAACGAATACTTGCTATAGCTTTGTAAATGAGCGTGATGTGGTTCACGTAGCAAGCGTTCATCAATACAACGCTGCCGAGAAAACGTTTAAAACAGTTCCGGGCTCTGGAGGGCTTTCTCCAGCACCGTCTGTCTTAGAAGGCATTTATGCATGGGGTTGGGCTCGCAATATTTGGGCGGATAGCTTGGCGTAGACTGAATAGGGCGGATAAGACGACCATTAAAAAAGAGGCCTAGGCCTCTTTTTTAATGCTTAAGAAGATTTAACGATCGTCAGAATTCGGTTACGCCTATACCTGCTGATCAAAAAGAAAATAATAGCCACCACTGGAGCGGCAACGGCGGCAACGATTTCAGGATGAATATCCCAACCGGCCTCCTTGCCACCCTTAGCCATATAGGCCAGCAAACTGACTGCATAATAGGTCAGCACCAAAACAGATAAGCTTTCTACAGTTTGCTGTAAGCGCAACTGTAGTCGGGCACGCTGGTCCATGCTGGCCAATAACTTCTGGGTTTGCTCTTCATTGACGAATTCAATTCGAGTTCTTAAGGTTTGAGTTGTTCTAGAGATGCGATCAGACAATTCCTTGAGTCTACGTTGCGTCCAAATACAAGTCCCCATTGCTGGCTGAAAACGCCTATCCATAAATTCAGAGAGTGATTGCACGCCCGGAATTGGTGATTCGGCGAGTTCCAATAAATTTTTATTGAGTAATTGACTATAAGCCTCAGCAGCAGTAAAGCGTAAGCCATAGCCTGAAATCCACTGCTCCGCTCTTGAGGCAAGCCCAGAAAGTTCGCCTAAAAACTTTCCATCTTTTTCAGTCTGAATACCTGGCTCTGTTTGCAGTTTGGCAATAAGCTGAGATAGTTCGGATAACTCAGACTCAGCGCCCCTCAATGGAAGAGAAAGACTTTTGGCGACCGGAAAGGCTAGCATAGCTGCCATTCGGTAAGTTTCTGCCTCTGCAAGCGCTCTAGCTACTCGTCCCACCTGTCGAGACCCCAGCGAATCATGTGGAATGAAATAAGAAATATAGCCATCGACATCCAACCGTAAATCCGTCCACAATTGAGCCGCCTTACCCGCCAAAATATAGGCACCCAAAACAGTATTACCATTAAAAATAGTCGAAACTTCTAAGGCATCCTCAAATAAAGGTCGCTGCTCAAAGACAAGATCGAGCGCAGAAATTCTCTCTCCACCCGCCTCTACAATTTTGGGGCAGCCTAGCGCTTTAAAAAGAGTGTCAAGCTCTTGCTCAAGCTCGAGACGTGACTCTAGCAACGGTTTGATGATCTTGACTGGGTTATGAACAATCGCCGCAATAGTTGCGAACTCCCCATGAAGCTCCCACTTAATGAGCACCCTCTCCGGCTCTGAAGCTAGACTTAACATCTTGAAAGAATGGTCCTGCTCAAGGTCATTCGAAATCCCTAGAGCGGCACTCAACTTCTGAATCCATTGAATTTGTGTCTGACGAGAGTTCGCATCAAGCAAAAAGGATTGGGACAGAACCCGCTCGTTAGGCCATAGTGCAATCGGGGGACGCGCATGCACCTCTTCGTGTAATTGCTTTCTCAAAGGATGATCATATGATTTCATAGGTTTTCAGTCTTTAGTGCACAGTGTCGTTAGTAGAAATAAGATGCATGAGTTGGCTCAAAGGCATACGGCTTCCTCTTGAATCTGATACGGGCGAATACCTCGATTGAGGCAACTACGAACATAGTCAATACTCGTTCGCAAGGCGTAATAGTCACTCGAGACTGCCTTTGGGATATTTAATTGCAAGGCCTCATATTCCAATAAGTCTAACTTCTTCAGATACCCGTCTTGATCCACAGAGTCAAAGCTTTGAGTTAGCTCTTGCTCATATTCTCTTAGCATTCCGTACAGCCTATTAATTTTTCGGCGAATACGTTTATCACGATAGCCGGGCAAAGTGAGTAATACGGGATAGGCGATAGCTAAAAATGGCAGTAAAACAAATGTAAGGCGATTAATTAATTCAGCCACCCAAAAAGGGAGGTAAGTCATCAATAAGGGGGAGCCATTTTTCTCAAAGTGCAATGCTACTGCGCTTTCTGGAAACAGGGGATTTTCAAATGAAGGAAATTGACCACTTTTTGCAAAAAAAGTAGATTTGCCATTGATTTTGCGTGCCGCTTCTAAGAAGAGAAACTGAATTGCCGGATGCATATTGCTATCAATCAATAAATTGGTAGTCGTTGACATCAGTTTCATATCAAAATCAGGATAGTTGCGAACGAGACTAAATGCACCAGTCGGTACATTTAAAATCTGCAGATAAGGCAATAGGCGAGCATAGGCTTCAGCCCGCTCAAAGGCAGCCAAATGAATGTTAGGGTCCTCTAATATTGCCTGCACACTTGGGCCATCATAAGCATCTACGATAAATGCACCATCGATCTGACCATTTTTTAAGGCAGCAACAGATTGCGCAAGTGGAAGATGAACAAATTTTTGACCTTCCCCAATGCCATTAACTTGAAGGATTTTGCTTGCCTGTACATAGGTACCGCTCCCCTTCTCCCCCATTGAAATCCTGGCCTGGTGAAAAAATTTGAATTGTGCTTGGTAGGCCTGGAAGTCATGCCCCCGCAACTCGGGTCCGCGGTAGAAAAACCAAATTGGCTCATAGTTAATCGCCCCTAAGGATTCAATCCCGCTTACACCCTCAGGAATATCTACCCCGGCCTGCACAAAAGCCGCCTGAATAGGATCCTTACGATTGGCTAAACGCACCATATCCTCTTGCGATCCTTTTGTTTGGACCAGCTCTAGAGTAATCCCTTTTTTTGCGAAGAATTCAGCGTATTTTTTTCCCAGATCATGATAAGAGCTCCCGGGGGCACCGGTGGCCATCATGACATGCCTTGGAGGCGGGGGATCTGCATACAGCCACACCCCTGTCAAAATAATCAAAAGGGAAACCAGCAGTGGCCAAGCCTCCATCAGAAATTGAATAAAGTCATTCCATCTATCATGGGCAGTCTCATAGAGGCCAAGAAAGGTTTCTTTAATATCTTGCTTGATGCTTGCCATAAAAGCCTGGTTATCCGTAGGGTCAGAACCCATGATAATGGGCTTATCCCTTTTTTGAAAAGAGTGTTATTTATGCTTACCCTCAGAAAATCCCAAGACCGTGGTTATGCTGATCACGGATGGCTTAAAAGCTTCCATTCCTTCTCCTTTGCTGGCTATCATCACCCAAAATTTATGGGCTGGGGCAACCTCAGAGTCATTAATGAAGATCGGGTGGCTGCAGGTATGGGCTTTGGCAAGCATAGCCATCGAAATATGGAAATTATTAGCTACGTTCTTTCCGGCAACCTGGCGCACGAAGACGATATGGGCAATGTAGAAAGCATACCTCCAGGCGATATTCAGCGCATGAGCGCTGGAAGCGGCGTAACTCATAGCGAATTTAATCACGCACAAGATCAAACCACCCATTTTTTACAAATTTGGATTGAACCTAATGCGCTTGAAATTGAGCCTGGCTATGAGCAGAAATCTATTCCTGCTGCAAGTAAAGAAGGCGCCTTATGCTTAGTTGCATCGCCAGAAGGACTTCATAATGCCGTCAAAATACATGCCGATGCCCGTATTTATTTAGGCCTATTTAATGGCGCACAATCTGAAACATTCCATCTTAATCCACAGCGTAAAGCCTATGTCCACCTTATCAAAGGCGTCCTAAGTGTGAATCATGTTGCCCTAGAGGCTGGAGATGCACTTCTCATAGAAAATGAGAGTCAGCTAGACCTTTGCAACGGCGTTGATGCCGAAGTACTTGTTTTTGATTTGAGTCGGTAACTTATCTCAAAAAAAAGGAGTGCACTGATGTGCACTCCCGTCGCAATACTTAATAAAGCTGGATCAGTCGAGATCCAATCTAGTCTAATTTAATCTTTGCCTTCTCAATCACTACTTTCCATCTCGCAATATCAGAGAGATATAAATCAGTAAATTGAAGCGTGTTCATAGGAGCAATTTGAACACCCGCTTTAATAAACCGATCTTTCATTTCAGGTGTTTCCAGAATTTTGAGAACGGTACTGCTCAAGACGCTAATAATTGCAGGAGGAGTCCCAGCGGGGACGAACATACCCTGCCACAATGCCATTTCATAACCCTTGATACCCGCCTCTTGCATGGTAACGAGCTCAGGGGCACCGCTAAAGCGGTTTTTACCCGTAACAGCCAGTGCTTTTGCCTTGTCCCCTTTGTATAGCGGTAAACCAACGGGCATGCCAGCAAAATAAAAATCAATCTGACCGCCTACCAAATCAGTAGCAGCAGGTGATCCACCCTTGTATGGAATATGAATTGCTTGGGTACCTGTGGTGGCTAGAAATAACTCTCCAGCCATGTGATCTGAATTACCGATGCCCGAAGATCCGAAACTCAGCTTCCCTGGATCTGCTTTGAGCATCATCAGTAAGTCTGCTACCGTCTTGGCTTTTGAATTATTACCCACAATTAATATGTGTGGAGTAGCGGCAACCCCCACAACTGGGAGTAAATCCTTCTGACCATTAAATGGTAGCTTAGGATTTGCCGCCACATTAATTGCCAGACCATTTTGAGCAAAGAGAATGGTGTAGCCATCGGGAGGGCTTTTGGCTTCAGCGTCTGCTGCTATCGTCCCTGCGGCACCCCCTCTATTTTCAACAATCACCGGCTGCTTCAAGGCTAAGCTCAAATCATTGGCAATCATTCTTCCCACAATGTCAGTTGAGCTACCTGGCGCATAACCAATTAACATCTTGATTGGCTTATCTGGGTAGGCAGCAACTGCTGACCCTATGATGAGCGGTAATGCAAATGCACTTAGTATTATTTTTTTTATTGAATGATTAATCATTTTGTCTCCTCCGGTAAATTTTATAAATCTAAAGTTGCAATGCCGCACTCCTTAGCGCAAGCATTTAATGCATCTAACAGTTGATTTGAGATCGGAATGCCAGTCAGCATTCTCTCTGTCATCGTCTTCGCAGCACCCTCACCTGGTACGCGAATTTGATTTACTCCTGGTAGCTTAGATGAATTCTTCAAATCCTCTACTAGGGTAATCACTCTCTGAATAAATTGCTCTTGATCCCCAAAAGCGGTGGGGTCAACCGCAATGATGGTTTGACCGGTATTGGTAATCAAGTCGTGATGTGCATTAAAGTCAACGGTATCTTTGCCTACCGCCGCATTATTTAATGTTCCAGCCAATAAACCAATCATTACTGCTAAGCCATAGCCCTTATAGCCGCCGATCGGGAGTAATGAGCCTTCTCCAGATCTCTGGGGATCAGTTAAAGGCTGGCCCTTGCGATCGATCATCCAGCCGTCTGGAATGGACTCTCCCTTTTGCGCAGCAAGCTTCACTTTTCCGTAAGCTGCAACAGTCGTTGCTATATCTAACAACACTATTGGGCTATTGCCCGCGGGAACGGCAATTGCGATAGGATTAGTAGATAGCAATAAATCGATACCACCCCAAGGGGCCATGTGATTGGCATTGCCTACTGCCATGTAAATGCCGATGTAACCTTTCTCCGCTAGTTTTCTAACATAGACAGAAGCGGCACCAGAGTGATTGCCGTAATGACTCCCTACCCAGCAAACGCTATGCTTTTTAACTTTCTCGAGAGCAATTTCTACGGCCTTATTCATTACAAGATGGCCCAAGGCGTTGTCGCCATTAACTAATGCAGTTGCGCCCTGATCTCGTTCAATATGAATATTTGGATGAAGATTGATGCCCCCCGCACGAATTCTCTTAATATAAGCCGGTAGGCGAAACAGGCCATGCCCATCTGCACCCGCTAAGTCAGACTGCACCATTAGCTGCGCAACCACTCTGGCATCAGCACTGGGAACATTAACTGCCTGAAGCGCATTGGCAATGAAATTTTCGGAATCAGATATAGACAAGTATTGCATCAGAGTTAACCTTTTAAATTAAGCACTAGAACTACTTTTAAATTCCATGCTGTAAACATATTTATTTTCTGGGTGATAGGTAAAGGTGACTTCAAACAATTTATCTTGAGCATCAAAATAGCGTCTTGTAATAACTAAGCAAGATGCATGGGGTTTCAAATCTAAGCGCTTTGCAATTAAAGGGGAGGCGCTAACAGCAGACACATCTACTTCTGCACGGACAATACGGGTGCCATACTTTTTTTCAATCTGCTCAAAAACCATCACTTGTGTATGCTCTGGATCAGATGTCAAAGAGGCAAATTGCGGGAGAATATAAATATCAGTCCAAGCAATCGTCTGCTCTGTATCGTGCTGCTTTCGAATACCACCAATGTGATACCAGGATGAGCCAACTGAGCTACCAATCAAATCACTCATGGGTTTATCTAGCTCAATAAACTCCTCTACCAGATTCACCCGATAGGTATTTCTGGGATAACTCAAAATATCAATTGGAGAATTAAAGCTCTGGGTAAAGCGTCTCTGCTTTTGCCTTGAAATCACCTGAGTGGCAGCCCCCTGCCTTCTCAAGACGAGGCCATCTGTCTCAAGCGTTTGAAGAGCATGTCTTAAGGTATGACGACTAGCCTTAAAACGCGTACAAAGGGATGTCTCAGAGGGTAGATTAGTTCCGACGGGCCAATCACCGTCATAAATTCGCTGGCCAAGCGTATTGGCCAGCGTCTTATATAAAGGTAACTTCTCCATAAATTAGGAGAGGCCAAACATTTTCTTACCAGCTACCGGTAAACGTGCCTTCAGAATATCCCCAGACAATGATTCAGTGATATATAAATCTCTTCCGTCAGCACCACCAAAACACATATTAGCTAAATGGTGGTGATGTGGATTATCAGAATAAATTAAATGGGTTGGCAGCATATTGTTATCGAATCTCCAAATACCAATTCCCAAATGACATACCAAAAGGCCGTTCTCAGAATCCATCTCAATGCCATCCGGTCCTGCAACACCACCTGTTAACTGAATAGCGACCCCCGTTTTGGAGACTGAACCATCCGCCATTAATGGCATTCTCCAGATTTGCTGAGATCTAGTGGCAGCTACGAAGACATGCTTTTCTTGGGTATTCAAAGTGATACCGTTAGGACTTGGAACATTAATAGCCAAACGATCTAATTGACCATTTTCACGTAATCTAAATACACGCCCTGTTGGGTCAGCAATTCCAGTCTGGCCCTGGTCTGTAAAGTACAAGTCTCCATTTGAGGCGAAGTGTAGATCATTCAATCCTTTAAAGTTTTCACTGTACATAGAGCCTAAGACAGTCTCAATTTTTCCAGTCTTAGGATCCAGAGCAATCAAGCCCATCTTGTAATCACAAATAAAGGCACGGCCATCCTTGTGAAACTTCAAGCCATTGGGCCATCCGTCATATTGCGTTACCAACTCCCAATCCCCTTTAGGAGTAATTCTAAAAATACGACCAAAGGGAATATCTACAAACCAGAGGTTGCCTTCGCGATCAAAGGAGGGGCCTTCTAAGAAGCACTCTACTTCTGCATTCTGACGGTTAGGATCTGACCACCCGGTGCGGGACTTCTTGCGAAATTTTGCCGGCATCGTCATGAAGACTTCAGCTTTAATTTTCTCTACAGGCTGAAAGGGATTGTGCATGGTCATAATTTTTGCTTTCTACTTAAGTTATACGGATAAGTTTAATCAAATGATTCACAATTAAAACATAAATAGTGATAATCTGATGTAAATAATATCTAAGAAATTATTCTTCTTTTTTAACTTAACCGCATAAGCTGGAAATATCATGAACTATGTCGCTGTAATTGGAACGGGAATCATGGCCGCAGGCATTGCAGCAGGATTTATTTCTCAGAACATTCCCGTTGTGATCCTAGGTAGAACGAAAGAAAAAGCAGATGCCTGCCTAGATAAGTCTTTGACTCTAGCAACGAAGATTGGCATGACTGGGGCTAACGCCAAAATGAATGCAGCCCAAGTGAAGGCTGCCCAGAAGAGTGAGGTACTTGAAGACTGGCTCGATTGGGAGGGATGTGAGTGGGTTATTGAAACCGTTGCAGAAAATCTTGAGCTTAAACAGTCCATCTTTCAATACCTTGATGAAAGAGTACCGGCAAATATTCCAATTGGTAGCAATAGTTCAGGCTTTCCAATCACCAAAATTGCATCTCAATTAAAGACGGCAAATCGAATGATGGGTGCGCACTACTTTATGCCAGCTGAAGTTGTCCCCTTGGTTGAAATCGTCATGGGTGAGAAGACGGATGCCAAATTCGCAGAAGAGGCCTGCCAGCTTTATCGAAAGATTAGCAAGAAGCCAGTACTAGTTAAAAAAGATATTCCGGGGTTTTTAGCCAATCGCATTCAGCATGCCTTGATGCGTGAAGCCTTATCTCTTGTTCAGCAAGGCATCGCAAGCCCTGAAGATATTGATGATGCAGTACGTTATAGCTTTGGCTTTCGCTATGCAGCCGTAGGCCCTATGACTCAAAAGGAAATTTCTGGTTGGGATGGTATGGCTAACGCAGCTAAGGAAATCTATCCCTCCCTCTCCAACATTACTACGCTCCCACCTAAGGTAGTTCAGCTAATGAGCGAAGGTAAGACGGGAATGAAAGCAGGTGAAGGATTTAGAAAATGGTCAAAGCAAGAGATTGAGTCAGTTTCTGACTTGTACTCTAGGCGCCTTAAAGCAGCTTTTGATGTTCTCAACATTGAATAGCTGCATAACCCTTAGCAATGGCTTCTTTCACTCGATCCAGATTAGGTGTAATGCCAACGCCAATTGATGCCAGCTGGGCAACATCTAGATGCCCATGCCTCGCTTTCAGAGGCTCATCGCATATATCAAACCGTAAATATTGATTCGACATGCTAAAGCCCCAATCCACTTCACCCAATGCAAATCCCAAGGAGGCAGTTGCTGCGGCTGATAGGGAAGTCTCGGCGACTTTGCAGGCCAGATTTAATTTAAAATTACCTGCATGGAGAAGATTGGCGCATGATAAAGCTGGCATAACGCCACCCGTCTTAATGAGCTTTAAACTTGCCCCACCAAATACATCGGCATCGATAAACCGTTTAATTTCTGCAGCACCATGGATCGACTCGTCCAAACAAATTGGAATAGGGGATTTATTCTTAAGAAGCGCAAAATCACTCATAGGAAGCCCTGTAGAGACTAACTGCTCTGCAAAAGCAAGTTTGCTAGCCTCTTCTGATTCGCAAAATCGAATAGCGTCGACTAGGCTTAATGCACAGTTGGCATCAACAGAAATAACATCGCCAGCTAATGCATCGCTTAATACCTTGACTCTATGTAGATCCTCATCCAAAGATAATGAGCCAATCTTTATTTTCCAGTGCCTAAACCCAAGCTCACGAAATACCTTGGCATCATTTAACTCCTTGTCTAGCGAACCTCCAAGCATCCTCAGCAACGGGATTGGGGTGGGTAGCTCGGTTTTTGTAGCATTGTTTGCACTTCGTAGAAATTGCCACAGCGGCACAGAAAGTGTTTGCGTATACAGGTCCAGTAAAGCCATTTCTAAACATGATTTGGCAGAGGCATTTGAGTATAAAACACGATTAAACAGCCCCATAAAATCTTTTGGCTCCTTCCAGCAAATCTCCATGGAGCCCCGTATTAAATATTGGATGCTCCCTACTAAACTATCCAAAGTCTCGCCTGTCATCAAGGGTGCAACAGATGCTTCGCCCCAACCCTTTCTTCCACGCTCGTCCGTGATGCAACAAAGTACAGTCTTCGCATCAACAATATTCTCTCGAGACATTTTTATGGGCTCGATGAGTGGTATCGATAAGGGATAAATTTCGGCGCTTGTAATTTTCATTTTTTGCTTTATTGGATTTAACCTAGTGATTCACATTTTAATAATTAAGGAGAACGATACATGAGAAGATTCATCTTGACACTATCAGTTTTGGGAGCGTTACTACCCTCAGCATCCGGCGCGCAGAGCTACCCAACTCAGCCAATTAAGTTAATCGTTCCTTTTGCAGCCGGGGGTCCTTCTGATGTATTAGCGCGCAGCTTCACACCAAAGCTGGGTGAAAGTCTTGGTCAGCCAATTATTATTGAAAATAAGCCTGGTGCTGGAGGCAATCTAGCCGCTGAATATGTAGCGAACTCAAAACCGGACGGCCATACGCTTTTCTTAATGATGGTTGGCACGCAGGCAATAAACGAAACCCTATATAAGAAATTAAACTACAACTTATTGAAGGATTTTTCCCCGGTATCACTTGTTGCCTCATCATCATTAATGCTAGTCGCCAATCCATCTGTTCCAGTGAAAACTGCTGCGGAACTCATTGCTTATGAAAAAGCCAACTCAGGAAAAGTAAGTTTTGGATCATCAGGTGCCGGAACTCCATTGCACCTCGCTGGAGAATTGTTTAATACGCAGGCAGGAACAAGTATTTTGCATGTCCCCTATAAGGGCGCAGCCCCAGCACTAACAGATGTTTTGGGTGGGCAGATCCAAACCGCTATTGTTGGGACGCCAGCTGCCCTACCCTATGTGAAATCTGGGAAGCTAACGGCCCTAGGAGTTACTAGTCTGAAACGCTCTGCATCAGAGCCTGAAATTCCCGCCATATCTGAAACCCTGCCTAAGTTTGAGGTGGAGTTGGTGTACGCGATTGTCGCTCCTGCAAACACCCCTAAAGCAATTATTGATAAACTAAATGCCCAGCTTATTAGCACTTTAAATAATCCTGAGGTTAAGAATCAACTGAACTCAAAAGGCTTTGAAGTAATAACAAGCACCCCAAATCAACTGGGGGACTATATCAAATCTGAAGTTGCTAAATGGCGTCCTATAGTTAAAAAATCTGGCGTTACTGCTGACTAAAAAACAGATAAATTGAAAGAAAATAATGATTGAAACTGCTGGAAAAAAATTAGCTGGGCCAATTATTCGCCTACATCCTCATGACAACATCGTAGTTGCCCGAGTTGACGTTGCTATTGGTGAAGTCGTTCCTAGTGAGGGGTTTACGAGTCGAAGCCAAGTACCGGCAGGCTACAAGATCGCCACAAAAAAAATTGCTAAAGGTGATCCAATTCTGAAATATAACGTCACCGTAGGGTTTGCTAACACGGATATTGAACCTGGCTCAATGGTGCATAGCCATAACACCGAGTTCCGAGAATTTGATCGTGACTACGCTTATGCCAGTGAATATAAGCCCACTACACTTTTACCTGAATCTGAACGGGCTACCTTTCAAGGTTACGTCAGAAGCAATGGAAAAGTAGGTACACGCAATTTCATTGGTATTTTATCTACGGTCAATTGCTCTGCCACTGTAGTCAATAAAATCGCCGCTTGGTTTACCCCTGAAAAATTAAAAGACTTTCCGAACATTGATGGTGTTGTTGCCTTTAGTCACGATATTGGCTGTGGTATGGAGATGAGTGGCGAGCCAATGCAGCTACTACGCAGAACCATGGCAGGATATGCCCAGCACCCCAACTTAGCAGCAGCACTGATTATTGGCCTGGGATGCGAACGAAATCAGCTCAAAGGATTAATGGAGCAAGAGGCACTGCAAGAAAACTCTACCTTGCATACCTTCATCATGCAAGAAACGGGCGGAACGCGTAAAACAATTGAAGCAGGCATCGAAGCGGTTAAAGCATTGCTACCTGAAGCAAATAAAGCAAAGCGAGAAACAGTCTCGGCTAGCCATCTTACGGTTGGTTTGCAATGCGGTGGCTCGGATGGCTTCTCGTCTATCACTGCAAACCCAGCACTGGGTGCTGCTGTTGATATTCTTGCGCGTCATGGAGGCACAGGCATTCTTTCTGAGACGCCCGAGATCTACGGTGTAGAACATACTCTCACCCGCCGTGCGGTCAGTAAGGAGATCGGTGAAAAGCTGATTAAACGGATTCGCTGGTGGAAAGATGAATACTCGGTTGGACGTGATGTCCAGATCAATGGCCAAGTTTCCCCAGGTAACCAAATTGGTGGCCTGGCCAATATTTTTGAAAAGTCTCTAGGCTCCTCTATGAAGGGTGGTACCGGCCCGTTGATGGAGGTTTATCGATATGCTGAGCCTGTGACAACTAAAGGCTTTGTATTTATGGACACGCCTGGCTTTGACCCCGTCTCTGCCACCGGTCAAATTGCGGGTGGCGCAACCCTAGTGGCCTTCACGACTGGGCGGGGATCCATGTTCGGCTCTAAACCAGCACCCTGTATCAAGTTAGCGACTAATACCCCCATGTTCCAACGCCTTACCGAAGATATGGACATCAATTGCGGGGAAATTTTAGATGGCACGATTTCCGTTCAGGAGATGGGGCAGCGGATTTTTGAGCTCTTCCTAGAAACGGCATCTGGAAAATCCTCCAAGAGTGAGCTGCTAGGCTTAGGAGACTATGAATTTGTTCCCTGGCAAATTGGGGTGATGAGTTAAACCCCTCCTTAAGGATTGGGTAGTGACAGGCGGGCTTAGTGCCCGCTTTTTCTTGACCCAAAAAGACTTAAAGGACTGAAAAAAGGCTCTGAGAACTGTAGAATTAAAGTAATTGATTCAACAGGACTCATGAAGCATATGAAATTTAGAGATTATTACGAAACGCTTGGCGTTGCTCGCGGTGCAAGTGAAGCAGAGATAAAAGCCGCATACCGAAAGCTAGCGCGCAAATATCATCCGGACGTCAATAAAGAAGCTGGTGCTGAAGATCAATTTAAAGAGCTTGGTGAAGCCTATGCTGTTTTAAAGGATACGGAAAAGCGTGCGGCATACGATCGAGTGGGCGCTGACTGGAAAAATGGCCAGAACTTCACTCCCCCACCCAATTGGAATGAAGGCTTTGAATATTCCGACAATAATTTTAGCGGCGGCCATGCGGGATTTGGTGGCGGCTATGACGGAGATCAAAGTGAGTTCTTTGAATCTCTTTTCGGCCGTGGCGGGCATCGACAAGGTGGCCGCAGCAGTCATCCTCGCCAGGGCATGGACTTTAAAGGGCAAGATCATCACGCCAAAATCCTAATTGATTTAGCGGATACCTACAATGGCGCAAAGCGTACGATTACGCTTCACATGCCTGTTCAAGATGCTAGCGGCCATGTGCTAACCCAAGAACGAAAATTAGATGTCAGCATTCCCAAAGGAATGAAAGCGGGGCAGAATCTTCGCCTGTCTGGTCAAGGCGCTCCTGGAGTGGGTTCGGGTCCTGCTGGTGATCTCTATTTAGAAATTGATTTTCATCCAAATGCGATCTATCGGGTCGATGGTAAAGATGTTTACCTAGATCTACCGCTCGCACCTTGGGAAGCTGCCTTGGGTACTGCAGTCAATATTCCAACCCCTGCGGGCGCTACCTTAGAGTTGACAATTCCTGCGGGCACAGCAGCGGGTCGCAAGATGCGGCTTAAAGGCAAAGGTATCCCTAGTAAGGAAGCCGGTGATTTATATGTAGTGCCAACCATTGTTTTACCTCGTGCAGATACTGACTCACAAAAAGAAGCTTATCAAGCTTTTGAAAAAGCATTTGATTTCAAACCAAGAAACCATTTAGAGGGATGAGTAATATGACACAAACTATAGTTACTTGGATTGAAGGCGCCATCGTAGAAGATGAGCTGCACATGAGCATCGTGGAACTCTCTCAGGCGGTACGAACCCCCGAGGATTTAATTATGTCTTGGGTTACCGAGGGTGTTCTAAGCCCAAGCGGCACAAGCGCACAAGACTGGCGCTTTAGTGGTGATTCTCTTCAAAGAGCCAAGACTGCAGCTCACTTAAGTCATGATCTAGAGCTGAATACGCCTGGAGTTGCACTAGCTTTAGACCTTCTTGATGAAATCAATCGCCTACGCAATCAACTTCATACCCAAGCCCCCGTTCACGTTAAAAGCATCACTGATGAGCATTGATTTACTGAGCCATATTCAAAAGAAAGTAGATGACGTAAGTTTATTTTCCGCTACGGCACTAGGTATTGGCGGCATGATGGGTGCAGGTTTATATTCATTACTTGGCTTAGCAAGCTCACATGCTGGTTCACATGTCCCACTAGCTTTTTTGATTGGAGCAATCGCAGCCTCTTTTTCCATCTACTCTTATGCAAAGCTAGGCGCAGCATTTCCTAGTAGTGGGGGCGCAGCTACTTTTACGATTATGGGATTTGGGCCTGGCATTATTTCGGGTGGAATTAACACCTTCCAATATATTGCCTACTTGATTGCTGCCGCACTTTACGCCGCAGGATTTGTCGAGTACACCAATACGCTGTTTGGTGGAGACCTCTCTCCCCTACTGCTCAAATGCATTACTGCTGGCATTATTTTGACTTGCACCTTCATCAACTTACTGGGCCCTAGCTTGGTTAGTAAAGCCGAGGCGGCTGCCATCGCCCTAGTCGTCATTAGTCTCTTAGTTTTTTCAGCAATGGGATTTCATCAAGCAAATTTTAATAATTTTCAAATGAGTAGCGGCTCTATCAGTGGCATCGCGGTAGCTGCCGGAATTTTGTATATTAATTTTCAAGGTTTCGGGGTGGTTACCAACTCCTCTTCAGCCATGAAGTCCCCGCAAAAAGAGCTTCCTTTAGCCATGTTCTCCGCACTAATACTGGTCACGGTCGCCTATCTAGCCGTCAGTAGTGCCGTTGTGTTCTTAATGCCTCTGGGTGCGATAGAGCTCCATAATGGACATGTTTTAGCTGATGCCGCACAAATTGTTGCGGGCAAAGCCGGCCTGATGGTCATTAGCATATCAGCCTTGCTAGCCTGCGCTGCAGCCGTTAACGCTACTATTTTCGCAGCCTCAAATATCGCAGCCGATGTCGCTCAAAAGAAAATGATCTCCAATACACTTGGCAGCGTTATTCTCAAAACTAAGTTTCGCGCCCTGAGTATTTCATCCATTGGCGTCATATTTTTAGCCCTGATTTTTCCTTTAAACGAAGTGGGGCAAATGGCTAGCTTAGCTTTTTTATTGGTTTACGCAGTGATTACTTATGGCCACATTCGCATCTATCAACAGACCGGTGCAAACCCTAAAATCCTCTGGTGCGCCATTGTGATTAATATGATCCTGTTCACGGCACTCACCATCAGCACAGCGCAAACATCGCCTTCAAGCGTCATTGCCCTACTGATTGCCCTAGTCGCCTCTTTTGGCTTTGAAGCTTTCTCTAGACTTAAATCAAACCATCACAAAGCGACTTAGGATTCTGAACGGCTTAGCAGAAATTCCCAGCGCTGCAGTTTAATATCCAAGTCAGCCGTTATCTGCGATAGACGTGCTTGCATACTAGCAGCTAGTTCAGGCTCATTCTTGTAGAGATCAGGGCTGCTCATGGCGATTCCGATGTCAGCTTGCTCCGTTTCTAAAGCTTCAATCTGCAGAGGCAGAGCTTCGAGCTCTTGGCGCTCTTTGCCATTGAGCTTAAGAACATCGCTCTTTGCTGCCACTGGCTTGGATTCTGACTTAGGCTCTAGCTTGGCCGCAGGTTTAGCCTCACTCTTTTCTGGAGACTTCATGCTGCCATTAGCCGTGCGAATCTTATCTGATCGGGCCTTTTGGATTTTCCAATCCTCGTAGCCACCCTCATACTCACGCCAGAAACCATCGCCTTCGTTAGCAATAATGCTGGTCACTACGTTATCCAAGAAATAACGATCATGACTAACCAGGAATACTGTGCCTTTATATTCTTGGAGCAACTGCTCTAACAAATCTAAAGTATCAATATCTAGGTCATTGGTGGGCTCATCCAATACCAAGACGTTTGCTGGCCTTGCAAACAAACGGGCCAACAATAAACGGTTTCGTTCACCGCCCGATAAAGTACTTACCGGTGAATTGGTTCGCTCAGGTGAAAACAAGAAGTCACTTAAGTAACTCTTGACGTGCTTTTTATTGCCATTAATTTCAATCCACTCACTACCTGGGCTAATGTAATCCTCTAAAGAGGCATTGAGATCCAGACCTTCTCGCATCTGATCAAAATAAGCCACTTCGATCCGAGTTCCCATAGTGGCTGTACCCGAGTCAGGTGCAATCGTACCTAAGATCAACTTAAGCAGCGTAGTCTTACCCGCACCATTTGGACCCAATAACCCGACCTTATCACCCCGTAAAATCCTAGCGGTGAAATCCTGAACAATCGGACGGCCATAAGATTTAGAGACATTCTGTAAGTCCGCCACAATTTTGCCACTGCGGTCTCCGGCAGAAAC
Source organism: Polynucleobacter sp. TUM22923 (assembly GCF_030295705.1). Taxonomy (NCBI): domain Bacteria; kingdom Pseudomonadati; phylum Pseudomonadota; class Betaproteobacteria; order Burkholderiales; family Burkholderiaceae; genus Polynucleobacter; species Polynucleobacter sp. TUM22923. Next base: position 503,659 of record NZ_AP027274.1, on the reverse strand, counting down.
AGCTAGCTTGACCTGACCCATCGCATCACGCCTTTGTGCGCGACTATCCCGAAGACCCTCTAAGCGAGCAATACGGGCAACACTTCGGGTACGTCTAGCTTCAACACCCTTACGTATCCAAACTTCTTCTTGTGCCAATAATTTATCGGCGCGCGCATTTGCCAGGGATTCTGAATTTAGCTCTTGATCCTTTAGCACTTCATAGGCAGAAAAGTTACCTGGGTAGCTACGTAAAATGCCGCGGTCTAGCTCCACAATTTGGGTGCACACATTATCTAAAAAGGCGCGATCATGCGTTACCAAAAGCACAGAGCCTTGATATTCTTTTAATAACTCTTCTAGCCAGGCAATCGAATCCAAGTCCAAATGGTTGGTAGGTTCGTCCAAGATAAGGACGTCTGGCATTTCTACCAAAGCTCTTGCAAGCGCAACCCGCTTCTTCGTTCCGCCGGACAAGGTATTAATTTTGAGTTCAGCCTCTAGATGCAATCGATCTAAAGTTTCATAAACACGCTGCTCCCAATTCCAACCGCTTAAGGCTTCGAGTTGAGACTGCACTTCATCCATGCGATGCTGAGAAACATCGTCCCAATCACCAACGCTCAGCGCCTCATATTCTTCCCTAAGCGCTTTGGCCAAAGCCACGCCTTGAGAAACGGCTTCGAAGATACTCTCCTCAGCCTCGAATATGGGCTCCTGCGGCACATAAGAAATGCGAAGACCTTGCTGAAACTGCAAGAGTCCGTCATCTAATTTTTCTATGCCAGCCAAAATCTTCAACAAAGAGGATTTTCCTGTGCCATTACGGCCAATTAAGCCGACACGCTCCCCAGATTCCAGGGAAAAAGCAGTGTTTGCGAGGAGGTCAACGTGGCCAAAAGCCAGTTTTGCATCAGTGAGTACGATTAAAGCCATGGCGACATTATCGTCTCTTCGGTCAAAGCGGTCCTATTTTCAATAAAGAAGGGGATTGAGCGGTAGAATTTATTTCAGCACCACTATGAATAAAGAGCGTAATGACCTGTAAATTAAGCCCCCTCGCGCCCCGCCTCATCCTATTTGCAGGCCATGCAGGTACAGGCAAGTCAACGCTGGCGAAAAAGGCCCTACCCCTCATTATTGAAAAAACAGGCGAAGACTTCTTTTTCTTGGATAAAGATACCGTGTACGGAGCCTTTAGCGCCCATGTTATGGCGCTCACTACCAATAATCCCCATGATCGTGACAGCCCCTACTATCTAAAGAACCTGCGTGATTGGGAATACTCTGGCCTGATTGCCATTGCCCAAGAAAATCTGCAACTGGGTGTAAATGTGATCCTAGTAGGCCCTTTTTCTAGTGAGATTCAATCTGGAAGGATGTTTAAACCAGAAGCTTTGAGCATTCCACTCGAAACGCAGATCAAAGTTGCTTGGATTGATTTAGATCAGGATGAAGCAAAGCATCGCATGGAAAAACGCGCAGACCCGAGGGATCAGTGGAAGCTTAGCCATTGGGAGCAATATAGCCAACGCAGAATTGATCCGCCCCAGCATGAGCTGCTACAGCGTTTTGACAATCTCCATTTTGATCAATCCAACTTCGAAGATCTCATTGATTATCTAGTGGGCTAAATAATCCAAAGCAACTGCTTCGGCTACCTTAATACCATCTACGCCTGCAGATAAAATACCCCCTGCATAACCGGCCCCCTCCCCTGCGGGATAGAGTCCCTTTATATTTAGACTTTGACAGTTAGCACCGCGAGTAATCCGCAATGGAGAAGAGGTTCTCGTCTCCACTCCAGTGAGCACTGCGTCTTTTAGAGAAAATCCTTTTATTTGCTTTTCAAATGCCGGGATTGCCTCTCGAATAGCTTCAATCGCATAGAGCGGCAAACTATCGACCAGGTCTGTCAGATGAACGCCGGGCTTATAGGAAGGAATCACACTACCAAATTCAGTAGAAGGTCTGCCTGCTAAAAAATCCCCGACCAATTGCCCTGGGGCCTCATAAGTAGAGCCACCCATTTCATATGCCTTAGACTCCAGCATTCTTTGAAACTCAATACCAGCAAGAGGACCGCCAGGGTAGTCCTCAGGCGTGATACCAACAACAATACCGGCATTTGCATTGCGTTCATTACGAGAGTACTGGCTCATGCCGTTGGTTACAACACGATTAGGCTCTGATGCAGCGGCTACCACCGTACCGCCAGGGCACATACAAAAACTGTAGACAGAGCGCCCATTCTTGGCGTGATAAACCAATTTGTAATCTGCAGCGCCAATCAACGCGTTGCCTGCATGAGGCCCTAGGCGAGCCTTGTCGATTAATGACTGGGGGTGCTCAATGCGAAAGCCTACCGAGAAAGGCTTCGCTTCCATGTAGACCCCAGCATCATGCAGTGCATGGAAGGTGTCACGTGCACTATGGCCTAAAGCAATAATCACATGATTCGCCTTAAGGTCCGGATGCCCCTCTATCCTCACGCCTTGTATCCGCTCATTATCAATATCAAAGCCGGTGACTTTTTGTGAGAATCGCACCTCTCCACCCAGCTCGATAATTTCTTTGCGCATTTTTTCGACCACGCCAACCAAACGAAAGGTGCCGATGTGAGGCTTTGCCACATAGCGAATCTCTTCTGGTGCACCCGCTCTAATAAATTCATGGATGACTTTACGGCCATAAAACTTCGAGTCTTTAATTTGACTATAAAGTTTGCCATCCGAAAAGGTACCTGCTCCACCCTCACCAAACTGTACATTGGACTCAGGATTTAACACGTTTTTACGCCACAAGCCCCAGGTATCTTGAGTGCGCTCTCGAACAGCCTTACCGCGCTCCAAAATAATAGGCTTGAGTCCCATTTGAGCCAAAATCAAGGCCGCAAAAATTCCGCAAGGGCCAAAGCCAATCACCACGGGTCTTTGAAAATGATCTGACTGAACTTGAGTATTCACTTGGGCCGCATTGGCTACAAAGTGATAACTCGTATCCGGGGAAGGTCTCACATGAATATCGCTTGAGAATTGCTGAAGGATCTGCTCCTCATTCTTGACCGAGAGATCGACTGTGTAGATGAAAGCCAGAGCAACATTCTTTCTGGCATCGTAACTTCGCTTGAAGACCTCTGTGCGCACCAAGTCCTGCGGCGATAGATTTAAACGCTTCAGAATCGCCTCTTCCAGTGCTTCTGGGGCATGACTAATAGGCAGACGAAGTTCGGTAACTCGGATCATGGCGTTCTACGATACACACTAAATGAGGGCAACAAGGTCAATAATACTGGGATAGTCGGTTATTAGCATTTTAGAGGCGATAATGCGCCATGGCTCTACGCGCAACTATCCACAAAGCCGACCTTCACGTCGCAGATTCTGATCGCCACTATTACGGCAGTCATCCTTTAACCATCGCCAAGCACCCTTCAGAAACCGAAGAGCGCATGATGATCCGCATCATCGCATTTGCACTACAAGCCCAAGAAGATTTGGTCTTTACTAAAGGCTTGAGTGATGCGGATGAGCCCGATATCTGGGTGAAAGACTTAACTGATGCCATCAAGCTCTGGATTGAGGTTGGGCAACCTGATGAGCGCCGTATTTTGAAAGCATGCGGTCGATCCGATCAGGTCATCGTCTATTGCTATGGCGGTCATACCAGCAAGATTTGGTGGGATGGCATTGCCAATAAACTCACCCGCGCTCGTAACCTGCAGATTATCTCTATTCCAGCAGAGCAAGCGAAGGAGCTTAGCAAACTAGTTGAGCGAAGCATGGTGCTCCATGTCAACGTCCAAGATGAAGAGGTTTATGTCTCATCGGATATGGGGCAAGTAACCATCACCCCAGAAATCTGGCGTAGTCAGACATAAGCTCACAATAGTATGCAGTGTCATATTTTGGATACCAATGTCCTGCTCGACATTTTTGTCTTTGAAGATACTAGAGCTGCCAACTTAAAGCAGGCGCTTCTAAGCTTTGATATACGAGCAATAGCTAGCCAAAAAACACTGGATGAATTTGCTGACGTAATTTCCCGTCCGCTCTTCAAACTGACAGACGCACAGCAACAGAGCTTCATGAATCAATGGCAGTCGATCGCCGAACAATATGACGATACCTTTCTAGCAATGGCACCTTGGCAATGCGAGGACCCAGATGATCAGATTTTTTTAAATCTGGCGTATCAATTGAGGCCATCTATTTTAATTAGCAAAGATAAGGCACTCCTCAAGCTTGCTGGCCATGCCCTTAAAGACGGCATCATCATTACGGCGGACTATAACGCTTTCATACGCTAGATTGATAATGCAGCCCTTGGGCAGCTTCTGCAGCAATTTCAAAAGATTGCAAACGCGCCTGATGATCATAGATTTGACCTGTCATCACAATCTCATCAGCTCCGGTCAGATCAAGCCAATGCTGCATCCGAGCTCTGACTGTCTCTAAAGACCCTACCGCAGAGCATTGTAGAGCATTGGCCGTAGTCGCTTTTTCATGAGGGTCACAAAATACATCTAAGTTTTCAATGGGTGGTGGTAATTGGCCACGCGTGTTGCGACGCATCCGAATCACATGCTGCTGCAAGGTAGTAAATTGATAAATAGCCTCTTCATCTGTCTGGGCAGCAACTACATTCATTAGAAAAGCGCAATAAGGCTTTGCCAATTGCGTAGAAGGCTTAAATTGATTGCGATAGATTGTCATCGCCTCGAGCAATTGCTCGGGCGCAAAGTGGGACGCAAAGGCATACGGCAATCCCAAGTGAGCTGCTAATTGAGCGCCATACAAACTAGAACCTAAAATCCAAATAGGCACCTCGGTACCCGCACCCGGAATCGCTTTGACAGCCTGCCCCTCCTGCGTCGGACCGAAATAGTGCTGTAGCTCCATCACATCCTGCGGAAAACGGTCATCACTCCCCTGTAGATCTCGGCGTAAAGCCCTCGCCGTCATCTGATCGGTACCTGGAGCGCGCCCAAGACCCAATTCAATTCTGCCTGGATATAGACAGGCTAAGGTTCCAAATTGCTCAGCAATCACTAAGGGCGCATGATTAGGCAACATAACGCCGCCAGACCCTAGCCGAATGTGAGTAGTGCCCGAAGCAATATATCCAATGAGGACCGCGGGCGCCGAACTCGCATTTCCAGTCATATTGTGATGCTCGGCAACCCAATAGCGCTTGTAACCCCAACGTTCAGCATGCTGGGCAAGCTCAAGAGAGTTTCGCAGCGCATCACCAGCAGAAAACCCCTGGGGAATCGGCGATATATCTAGAATAGAGTACGGAACCGAATTTGCCATCACGCAATCATACCGACAAACTATATTAAGAAAGCCTATATTGAGCATGAATAAACCCAAAATGGCTGATGCTGATAGCGGCCTCTTTAAACCCGGAAGCAAACTAAAGCACCGAAAAACAGGTGGATTTTATAAGGTACTTTTATTAGCAAACGTAGAGGCGAGCTTAGAGCCTGCATACGTTTATGAGTCAATGCAATCACATGATTTTTGGATCAGACCTCAAGCTGAAATGGAAGATGGTCGCTTTGAACTAATCCCAGCAGCAGAAAAGGAGTAAGTCATGCCCGAAGAACGAATCACTAATTTAGAAATTAAATTGAGTTTTACCGAAGACTTAATCGAAAAGCTCAATCAAATGGTATACAAACAACAGCAGCAAATTGAGTTTCTATATCGAGAGTTAAAGTCGATCAAAGAGCAATCGAGCGCTGGAGATGGGGCTGGTGGAGGCTCACTGATGGATGATATTCCTCCGCACTATTAAGCTCCTGCTAATATCAACAATAAATTGAATATAGATCACACAAAAGGAAAAACACGATGGTTAACTTAACGCCTTTTTTACTCCAATGGGGCTTAACCTCACTATCGCTTTGGGTGGCAAGCTATATATTTAGTGGCTTACGCTTTGCAGATGGCGGATCCCTGTTGATTGCCGCTTTATTACTAGGATTTGCTAACGCAGTAGTAAAACCACTGCTAATTCTGTTGACACTCCCCCTCACGGTACTCACCATGGGCCTCTTCTTGCTGGTAGTCAACGCTCTAGTATTAATGCTGGTGTCGGCAGTTGTTAGTGGCTTTACGATTTCCAGCTTCTGGACCGCACTCTTTGCCAGTATCTTTATTTCTTTGTTTAGCCTTTTTATCAGCGGACTAGTAATTTAAGATCCCCCTAAAAAATCACTCAGCCCCAGGGTAAATATCTGCCCAGGGGCGAAGTACATCTTTGCAGGGGCTACCTTTTTTTCCAAGGGATAAGGCGTTTTCCGCCAGAATGCTAGCGCCACCGGTCAAAAATCCAAGCCCAACTGAAATGGCGCTGCTGATAACGCCAGCCTGATTAATCATCGGTTTGGGGTTCTGTAAGGTACCCCCTATCTTAACCAATCCCCCTAAATCAATCCCCGTAGTGAGTCCTGATTTTTCGTAAGGCTCAACCATCAGATTGACTGCTTCAGTCTTGAGATTAATTGTGCCGCCCAAGAGAACATTTAAACGATCAGTTTCCATCCCAACAGTATTGGCAATATTAAGCTGCCCCTGAGAAATGGGTAAATAGGCCACGGCACACTCTATCGTATTTTGATTTGATTTTTTGCGCAAAGGATTAATAGCATCTAAAAGCGTGACGACAAAATCGCCCCCGCTATTAAGAAAAAGGGAATCTGTTTTTGCTTGGTCAATGCGGATTTGAATTTTTCCGCTAGCATTTGATGCCATTTGATGCGCACTCATTCCGGCAGACTGTAAATTAAACGCCAGCTTCATCTTACCGCCACCCACCTTGGAGTTCGGATCTAGCCTAGCCATCAAACTTTCAAGAGTAAAGTTAGCTGTCACTCCTTTAGCAGTCACCACAGGCGAGGCTGCATCAAGCCTGGTAAGGTGAAGTGCAAGATTAGCCTGGCCCTGCCCCACCCCAAAAGTAAGCTGCGGAACCGCAATCTGCGATCCATCCATCTCAATGGTGGCATTGAGATTCTCAATGGGTTGACGGCCCGGTAAGCCCAATTTAATAATGCCGATTGAAATCTTTCCCCGAGCTTCAGGCAAGAGGTCTAATGGCAAGTTGGCATCACTAAAAAAATAGGTGGATGGAGAATGCTGAACTGACTCCGCTGAGGCTGTCTTTAAGTTCTGGCCACTCAATCTGGTGGACTGCTGAACGGGGGGGTTTCCTATTGCATCACTTGATGGCCAATCCACTGCTGCAGAATTGATTGCCAAATCGATCAAAGGTAATGTCTTTGGATTTTTAGCTACATTGCCCTGGATGAGAATCGATTTACCGTTAATCCCTACATTAAGATCTAGGGCAAACTGCGCTGGCGATACATTCCAATGCTGCATTAATTCTAAAACTGAATCTGTTTTACCTCGTATCTCCAGTGCTAGCGCTTTGTACTTTATATCAATCGCGACCAAGGTCTTAGCCCCGCTTTTAGTCAGCGATAAGCGCTGGACTTGATATATCGAACTTAAGCCCGTTGGATCTAGGTAATGCACGTTCGCATTGGCAATCATGACATTACCTACATTCATCAGACTATTTTGACTAGCGGGCGCCTCATCTTGCTTATTACTTGCTAAATTAGTGGCTAAAGGGCCTTGACTACCCATTACCCAATTAGCCTGACCTGATCGATTTTTCTGCAAAAAGAGGTCTAAGCCCTTGAGTTCAATACTGTCGATGTCAACACGTTTACTCAGCAAAGGCAGTAATTTGATATTGAGTGAAATCTGATCCAAAGTTAGAAAATCTCTCTGAGATCCCCAAGAGGCATTACTTAAGGTCAACTGTTCTGCGGAAACAGCAATCCCAGGAAAAAATTGCAATTTGACGGGTCCCGCGATTCGAAGGTCTCGGCCAGTTGCCGTTTTGACTGAGGATGTCAGTAAAGCCGCTAGCTTGGTTGGATTGACCAACGATGAGGCATACCAGATCCCCATGCCTACTAGCGCGACTAAAAGGGCAAGAACGCTGAAGATGATGTTGACTCTAATACGCATATCACTTCATTCTAGCCCCTAGAGAAATAGTGAAGTAAGTAATGCCCCGTTTCAGCACCTCCCCTTTAAAACCATCAGAAATATACCCATTTAAAAATCAGCAAAAACAGTCGGCAATTGAAGTAATATCTGATGGTGTACTGTACACATTAACTACCAAAAGAAGGGTAATAGACCATGGCTACAAAGAAGTCACCAGCAAAAAAGAAAGTAGCTACTAAGGTGGTAAAAAAAGCCCCTGCAAAGAAAGCCGTTAAAAAAGTAGTAGCGAAAAAATCGCCTGCTAAAAAGGCCGTCAAAAAGGTAGTGAAAAAACCAGTAGCTAAGAAAGTAGTTGCCAAGAAAGCAGCCGCTAAAAAACCAGTGGCTAAAAAAGCCATTAAAAAAGTTGCGGCAAAAAAGCCCGCAGCTAAGAAGCCCGCAGCTAAAAAGGTAGCAAAAAAATCAGCTAAAAATACCAAGCCTAAACAGCTCAAGGTTGATCAATATGGACTTGAGGAAGATGACGAGTTTTATGGTTTGTATTTTGCTAAGTCAACCAAAAAAGGTTTGGTAGAAGTCAAGCCGTGTACATTTTCACTGATGTATTGGTGGAAAGGATTGCTAGGTTATCCCGATATGATTGAAATCTCAAAAGATAGCAATACTGCAATGCTTCAGTTTGAATCTACTTTTGGCGGTGGTGACTCTGGTGAAACCGAGCTAACTGAAAAAGATGTATTTGATGTTGATCACATCATTGAAGTAGACGAGGATGAGCAATTAATTTCTCTTTACTCATACATCCCTATCCCTGTTCCTGAAAACCTCATTGGCGCACTAGGTCTTTCGATCCTCAACATCAATCCAGAGACCCGTTATGGCAATCTAGAAATCTGCTCAACCGATAATGAAGATGGCAAGAATGAACATTTTTTACGCTACCGTGCCGCTAGCTATTTACGTGGCGTGAAATTAGGTAAGGTTGAGGCAATTGAAAGCATGATCACCAATGGTTCAGAATTCTTTGGTTTAGCTTTGGATGCAATGTGTGTCAATAAATCCATCAAGAAGTGGTTGCTCAGCTAGTAGTCAGCCGCTCTTTTGAAATAGATTAGTAGGCATTACAGATATAAATGTAAGTCATAGGAAAGCGATCGTTCACTGTTTTTCGTGTTTCCACGATAGTGGCGCTACGCTTTCCTAGTTTTTTGCACTCCTCGACCGCAGCTGCCTGTGCCTCGGTATCCTTTGCAGATTTAGGAGCATGCACCCCAATCGTTCCGTCAGACTGGCGATAGACTCCAAATTCACTTTGCGGAGTTGAGCAGGCTACCAAGATGACCCCGACAATCAGAATCCCTAGTTTTCTGAAAATACACATATTTAACGCCTTATGAATGGCAGCAGAATTGCAATACCTATTTTAGCTATTCTGACTATTCTGACTATTCTAGCCAATTCTGACCAACCCTATTTATAAGCCACACGATCGAGCAATCTTTGGGCCGCAATTTGATTTTTGCCAATAGAGGCTACAGAAATATTTTCCGCCTTAAATGTCCCCAACATTTTGAGGCCCTCATTATCAATCTTGACTGACTTCACTGCCGGCCATTCATTATTGCCGTTAGCGAAATATTCTTGCGCAGAGTCACTGGCCAGATACTCTAAGAACTGAGTGGCGGCCAAGGCATGCGGGGCATTTTTGGCCACACCACCACCCGCAATATTGATATGGGCGCCCGTTGTTTGCTGATTGGGCCAAACAAACCCAATCTTAGAGACAAGGGCTTGGTCTTCAGGCTTAGTAGATCGTAGTAACCTGACTAAGTAGTAAGAATTCGTTAGCGCCACACCACACTCCCCTGATGCCACTGCCTTAATTTGATCGGTATCACCACCTCTTGGGGGACGCGCCATATTGGCAACCATTCCTTTGGCCCACTCTTCCGTAGCCGCCTCACCACGACGCTCAATCATGGCACCAATGAGGGAAAGCATATAAGGGTGAGCACCAGAGCGCGTACATACCTTACCTTTATTAATAGGCTCCGCAAGCTTTTCATAGGTATCCACATCTTGAGGATTTACTTTCGCCTTGTTGTACACCACTAAACGGGCTCGAGTTGAAAATCCGAACCAAGTTGTTCCCTCTGGATCAGGCTTAGCGCGCAAATTAGCAGGAATACGGCTTTCTAAATATTTCGAATGAATTGGCTTAAAAAACCCATCAATTTGTGCGCGCCATAGTCTTGCAGCATCCACCATCAAAATGACATCAGCCGGACTATTAGCGCCTTCGCTTTTTAATCTTTCTGCTAACGCATTGTCATCAGCTTCAATCCGGTTGATTTTGATGCCGGTCTTTTTGGTGAAGTCACCATACAAGGCTTCATCGGTTTGATAGTGTCGTGCCGAGTAAAGATTAAGTTCTTTATCAGAGTCTTTATGAGGCTGGGCAGCAGCGTTTGTCGCTAGGCCGGCAATAGTAAGAAGCAGGCAGAGACTCAAGTTTTTAAAGACGATTTGCATTTATGTTGCCGTATTTGTAATCAGAATAGGATGTATACAAATGTAGCATAAATACGAATGATTATCAATTAAGAAAGGCAGGGGTAAATTACGGACTAGGATATGGACAGTCACCTCAGGATTTGGATATCACTCTCGATAGCAATAAAACGGGGAAAAGTCCAACCAAAACAATCGTTAAGGATGGCAAAGCTAATTCTGCAAGCCGCTCATCAGCCGCCAACTGATAGGTAGCTACAGCTAAAGTATCAAAGTTAAAGGGGCGCAAAAGCAAGGTTGCGGGCAACTCCTTCATTACATCTACAAATACAAATAGACCGGCAGTAATTAGGCTGCGTTTGAGTAAGGGTACATGCACTTTTCTCAGTATTTGAATCTTAGACAGCCCTAACAGCGCGGCAGAACCATCCATCGATGGTGTGATGCGAGAGAGCCCCGTCTCTACGCTTTGCAAACTTGAAGAAAGGAAGCGCACAACATAGGCATATACCAATACCAATATGCTGCTAGAAATCCACCAAGCCAATTGAAAGGTCTCAAGAAAAGAAAGCACGCCAATTGCCAGGACTGCGCCCGGTAATGCGTAACCAAATCCAAGCAAACGATTTACCCAGGCTAAGCGAGGGCTAAGCCTCACTGCATAGGCAAAAAATAGTGCCAACACCACTGAAAGTAAGGCTGTTCCAGCAGCTGCAAATAAGGAATTTCCTAACCAACTGAAATACCGTATATCGATACTGAGCCCCTGCTTATAGAGTAACTGAAGCAGCGCAGCAGCTGGCATTAAGAAACCGAAAAGGAGAGTTAGGCCACAAAATGTAAAGGCAAAGAAACGACTGCCTCCACTTAATATTTTAGGAGTCAACCTACTTTCGGATGAAGAGGCATAGCGCAACTGAGAGCGACTATGCTGCTCAAAGAAAAAGATCAGTAAAACAAAACTCAACAGGCCTAAGGCAAGCTGAATTGCAGCTAAGCGATCACCAAACGAGAGCCAAGCCTTGAAGATGCCGGTGGCAAAAGTTTGCACACCAAAATAAGAGACGGCGCCAAAGTCTGCCAACACCTCCATCAAGGCCAAAGCCATGCCTGCAAAAATTGCCGGCCTTGCCATTGGTAATACCAGCTTAGTCAATGCCTGAAGATGGCTATATCCCAGCGTTTCAGAAACTTCTATAAGTCGCCCACTACGCTCCAAAAAGGCAGTACGGGTGATGAGATAAACATAGGGGAATAAGCAAAATGAAAAAGCCCAAATAGCTCCACCTAAAGAACGGGGATCGGGAAAAAACCAAAGTGACTCAGCTCCAAGCATTGTGCGCAGAGTACTTTGTATAGGACCAGAAAACTGCAGGAGGTCCACAAAGAGATAGGCCGTGACATAGGTAGGAACAGCCAGCGGCAAAATAAGCGCCCACTCAAAGATCTTCTTTCCTGGAAACTCATAACTTGCAATGATCCAAGCATTTCCAACGCCCAAGATAAAGACGCCTAAGCCTACCCCAATGATCAGAATCAGAGTGGAGATGACATACCCTCCGAGCACAAAATTCCCTAAATGACTGATCGTATCTATTGCCAACAAGGCGGAACCTTCAACACCCGGAAATAGAAATGGCATTGCCAAGCCAAACAGGGGCAAAAACAGCAACAAGGCAAGCAGTGCAGCAATTCGGTTCATTAAATCCATAATCCGTTTAGACTCTAGCTCTGTATTAAACCATTAGCGCCAATGAGAAAATGATCGACACCAATTCTACTGAAGCACTCCTATCCATTCAGGGGTTAGAAATTGACTACCGCAGTCGAGAAGGACGTGGCCACGTCAGCGCCGTAAATGGTCTTGATTTAGAACTCCGTCAAGGTGAAATTGGCTGCCTTCTAGGCTCCTCTGGGTGCGGCAAGTCTACAGTGCTCAGAGCGATCTGTGGTTTTGAGCCCGCCAAAGCCGGGAATATTCTCTTACGCAATACGGTTGTCAGTTCCCCATCTATCCACCTGGCACCCAACCAAAGACGAATTGGTATGGTCTTTCAGGACTTTGCGCTTTTTCCGCACCTCACCGTCTTGGAAAATATTATTTTTGGCTTACACCATCTCCCTAATGAAAAAAGGGCTTCTGTAGCCAAAGAGTGGCTTAAGCGAGTATTGCTATTAAATAAAGAAAAAGCCTATCCACACGAACTTAGTGGCGGCCAACAGCAGCGTGTAGCACTCGCGAGAGCGATGGCTCCTGAGCCCGATTTGATCCTACTGGATGAACCCTTCTCCAGTTTGGATGTCGACCTAAGAGAACGTCTCGCTACAGAAATGCGTGAAATTCTCAAAAGCAATGCAATCACCGCCCTTTTAGTGACTCATGATCAATTCGAGGCATTTGCTATCGCAGATAAAGTGGGGGTCATGGCCGATGGCAAAGTTTTGCAATGGGATGCTCCTTATGAGCTTTATCACAAACCGGTAAATCGCTACATTGCAGACTTTATTGGTCGCGGCGTCTTTGTAAAAGGCATTGTTCAGCAGGAGAGAAAAGTGCACATTGAACTTGGTGAGTTGGCGCTAGAAGAAGATCAGGTCTATAAAGTAGGCCAGGAGATAGATGTCTTATTGCGCGCCGATGATATCGTCCACGATGACCACAGCCCAATGCAAGCAGAAGTTGTTAGAAAAACCTTTCGGGGTGCTGATTTTTTATACACCCTCAAGCTACACTCAGGAGTAGAGATTTTTGCTTTTGTTCCCAGCCATCATGACCATGCCATTGGTGAAAAAATTGGTATTCACTTAGTCGCAGACCACGTAGTGACTTTTAGTGACTGAGCAGTCTGTTGATGTTTCTAACATGATCGTGTTTAAGGTCAAATAAAAACCACCCGAAGGTGGTTTTTATTTGACCAGTTATATCAGGCTCTTATTAGCTGCCGATTCGATGATGATCGAGGTAGCACTTGATATAGGCTGTTCTAGCCTCAATCCAAGCAGCGAGTAAACGGTTTAAATATTGGCTTCTAATTTTCATTTTCACATTCCTTTACTGAGTAGAGCCAAAGTACTGGCTAGTTAAACGCTCTACCTCTGCATGTGACTGGGGATAATGATTAGCAATAAAGGCTTCCAAGCTATTGCGTTCATTCCACACAGAAAATACATTGGTAAATATATTTTTTAGTTGGTTCATGTTTTCCTCCTTTTAAGGGTTAACCCCTAAATTTTACCTTTTTTTATGCTGCTTTGCACAAAATATCGCGATCACCATGATTGACTGTAGTTAATCGACCCAATAATCAATCCCCCGAGAGAATCTCTTCGACCACATCAATAAATTGAGTGCCATAGCGCTCTAATTTAGCCCGACCTACCCCGCTAATGTGACTAAATTCTTGCAAATTTCTTGGGGCGATTTTCATAATCTCCTGCAAGGTGCTGTCATGAAAAATGACATAAGGGGGAACGCCTTGCTCTCGGGCCAAGTCTGTTCTTTTTGCTTTTAGGGCCAACCACAGCGTTTCTTCGGCAGCATTCGTAAATGAGTAAACCGCTGCTTTGACGCCTCCCACCTTAGCAGCCTTAGTCTTTACACTGGCAGGATCTTTACGCAACCAAATCTCTTGCTCGCCACGCAATATAGGTAGAGCCATCGCGCTAACCAGCTTTAAACCGCCATAAGAAGCAATATCGGCATCTAGATAACCTCCCGCCACCAATTGACGGTAGATGCTACTCCACTGTGCTTGATTGAGTTCTTGGCCAATGCCAAACGTACTGACACTTTGATGAAAATATTGCTGAATGCGCGGCGTAGACTTGCCAAGCAAAACATCAATTAAATGGGTTACACCAAACTGCTGCCCTGTTCGATAAACGCAAGATAGCGCTTTTTGCACCTCTTGCGTTGCATTCCACGTTGCAACGGGCTCCAAACAGTTATCACAGTGATTGCATTTCCCAGGATGTGCTTCACCAAAATATCGCAAGATACCTTGATGTCGGCAAGTAATGGATTCGCAATAACCCAAGAGAGCATTGAGCTTTTGACGCTCTACTCTTTTGCGATCTTCAGAAGCCTCACCAGAGTCCACCATCTGCCGCAGATTCACAACATCCCCTAAACCATAGGCCATCCAAGCATTTGCAGGTAAGCCATCGCGACCAGCCCGACCGGTTTCTTGATAGTAGCCCTCCATGCTTTTAGGCAAATCGAGGTGGGCCACAAAACGAACGTTGGGTTTATCAATCCCCATGCCGAACGCTACCGTGGCAACCATGATGACACCTTCTTCACGCAAAAAACGCTTTTGATTGGCATTGCGGATTTCGATACTTAAGCCGGCGTGATAGGGCATCGCATCCCAACCACGATCTACAAACCACTGCGCGGTATCCTCCACACTGCGGCGAGATAAGCAATAAATAATGCCGCAATCGTCTGAGTGCTCCGCTTCTAAAAACTGCTCTAACTGTTGTTTAGCGCTATTTTTTTGTAGCACCCGATACCGAATATTTGGCCTATCAAAACTAGAAACAAATTGTTTGGCAGACTCCAGGGATAAACGCTCTACGATTTCTGCTCGAGTAGGCGCATCTGCGGTCGCTGTTAACGCAATCCTCGGTACATTTGGAAAGCGTTCATGCAGGATTGTTAATTGCCGATACTCTGGACGAAAATCGTGACCCCACTGCGAGACACAATGCGCCTCATCAATAGCAAACAATGCAATGCCAGAGCTAGCATTTAACTTATCCAGGGTAAATAAAAAGCTATTACTAAGCAGGCGCTCAGGCGCGACATAGATTAAATCTAAGTCCCCAGCCAACAATCGACTAGTTACTAATTGGGATTCTTGTGCATCAAGACTGGAGTTTAAGAACGCAGCCTTTACCCCTAACTGGGTCAGCGCATCAACCTGATTTTGCATAAGTGCAATTAAAGGGGAAACAATCACCCCAACCCCAGCACGGGTAATCGAAGGAATTTGATAACACAAAGATTTACCGGCACCGGTTGGCATCAGCACTAGCGCATCACCGCCATCAACTACATGTTGGACGATAGACTCTTGGGTGCCGCGAAACTGATCAAAACCAAAAACATGACGAAGAACTTGATGGATTTGATTCATGTGTAACTTGCAAAGCTCCTAATGGTGGGTACAGCGGTGGGTACAGAGCCCTAAAAAAGAAAGAACCCCGTAGATAGGGGCTTGCAGGGCGATGCTGGCGGAGCATAAACTACTTCATCAAAAACAGCCTAAATCCAGCCAGTGTCCGTCGAGATAAGCTTTTGGTTGGTTGATCCATCCTAGCCTTTGAGCCAGCTATACAATCCCGCCGTTTTCCAGAAAGACTGATTGACTTGATAGCTCGTCGGCATGGAAGCAACCATGGGCCCTCTTTAAAACTGAAGAAGGTACCGGCATGAAATCCAAGCTTCCAGAAACCCAATTCACACCCCCTGAAAAAAGTCCCATGGCCATCATTGGAGCAATCCTCGCCCAAGGTGCAATCCGCTATCTGGATCGTCAGAAAAGGGAGGAGCGAGCAGCGGCTCAGAAAATCAAAGAAGCCTCTGCTGATCCTCTCAGCACAAGCCTTGGCAACACCCGGCCGCCTCCATAAACCTCACCGAGACGTATTTTGGCGCATTAGCCATCGGTGCACCGATACATACAAGGCGGCGAGCCCGCCTCATCACTGATGAAAGATTCAACGCTTGGGCTTGGGCATGAATTCTTTGGGGACTAAAACCCCTTTTAAAGCCGCTTGTGCAAGTTTGAAGAACACGTCGGTGTTGTCAATCGTGCCAGTGAAAGCATAAGCACCTGGGCCAAAAGCCGATAGCGGTACGTCGTCAGCGGTGTGAGCTGCGCTGCTGCCAGGAACTTGGCCGGTTACTGAGTATTTGCCTTCAAGATCGCGTTTTGTAGGATTCGCAGGGTAAGCGGCCAAAGGTTGCTCTTTAACGAACGGCTGCTGACTGTCTTGCAGGGGCAAGGGGTTGGTCAGATAGTCTTCCGAACGGTCGGAATTGGCTCCATATCCCACCAGCATGCGGTTGTCAATGTCCGTGGTCTCCGGGTAGCCGTCGTTGGCGAGTCGGTATTTGGGAAAGCCAGCTTCTTCATACAACCCCACTACTTTATCGCGCAATGCGTTGCCCCCGCCTTCACGAACCAACTCTTGTAAACGCGCATCGCTGACCTTGGACCCGCCAATCAATGCCGCGCCGCCAGCTTCGTGATCTGCCGTAACGATCACCAAAGTGTCGCCGCGCTTGGCAGCGAATTCTTGCGCCAGCTTGATGGCTCGGTCGAATTCAATGGTGTCTAACAACCAACGTTCAGTGTCCATGGCATGCAGCTGCTTGTCGATGGAAGCTCCCTCGACCATCAGTACAAAACCTTCTTTTTTCTTGCCAAGAACAGCCAAAGCCTTGGCTGTCATTTCGTCGAGCATCGGTTGATCGGGAAAGCCGTAATCATTAACAACAGTGTTTTTACCTGAGTTTCCAAGGCTGCTGGCTTTGCTGCGCCTACCGTTCATTTTGTCCAACGCCACGTTCATGTTGGAGTGTGAAAACAAACCCAACAACTTATCGACTTTTTTCACATCAACGGTATCTAAGCCGCTTTTGTCGGGCGCATAAACAAAGCCTGCTGACTGAAACTCGGCCAGTAAATCACGCTGCTTGTCTAAAGCACCAGGTGCTGTGCCCCAACGCCTAACGATGTCAGCTGTATGAGCGTCTGATGCGGAAAAAGCATAGTCGGTCCGATCGCCTCGAGCAGAACCAGGCGTGGTACTGGGCAGAAACCACTTGCGCCCACCACCCATGAGCACCGACAAGCCGGTTAATTTGCGATCATCAAAATACTGGTCCACGATACCGGTGCCCGCGCCGCGGTTGCTGGTGTGTATCGCATTGGCTGCTGGGGTGGCATCAAACACGTCAGCGGTGGTGACAATTCCCAGCGCTTTACCCTGTAGCCGGTGCAAATACTCACTTAAGTATTCAATACGCGGATTGTCAAAAAAGTCCAGCGTATCGTCGGGAAACACACCTTCCTCGTTGTTGTTATTTTTGTTACCTGAAACGTAGGCGGACATGCCGGGGGCGGAGTCCGTCACGATGGAGTTAAGGGACGCGGTTTTAACGATGCCCGTCACCGGGAAGGTATCCATTGCCAACGGGGTGATGACTTTGCCTTGGGCATAACCACCAGCAACAATTCTGGCACCGGTACGCTGTGCTGCACCCATACCGTCACCAAACATGATGATGATATTTTTCACTTTTTGACCGACGCTCAAGCCGCTTAGCAAGGGCACCACTTCAAAGTTGCCTGTCGCAGTCACCGTTTGCCCATCGCTTTGGGTGGCCGTGACCGTCAAGGTGTACATTCCAGGTTTATCTACGCTGACGGCGCGACTGGTGGCCAACGTTGCATTTGCGGGGATGTCTTTTTTGCAGCTGTCGGCACAGACTTTCAGCGCCACATTCACATCAACAGTTTTGCCGTTGATAGCGAATTTAGCGTTGCTGATGGTCTTGTCAGCAGCGTCGGGACGAATGGTTGCTTGCAGGTCAAAGCGTTGCCCCGGCAAGAATCGCGCAATTACCGGAGCTGCTTTACCCGAGCTGAACAGCTCACTGGGCGGCGTCAGGCGAGTGACGGCCGGCGCAGCTTGAGAAGTACTGGCAACAAACAGGCTGAGGGCGACGGGCACGAGCTGACAAAACTTGGTATTTAATTTTTTCATATGCAAACAAATTTGAAGGTGAAGAACTGGGGTGAGCTAAAAGCCAAAGGGCAGGAAAAAGTGTGGCGACCGTTTGCGACGAATTACTAATGTCTGTGCTGCTGGGCGTGAAAATGGTTAGCCAGTTCAATGGCATTCATTCCGCGGGTTGCCTCAGGTGTTAGGTGCATGCGTACCCAAGAAACTCGGCCATCGCTTTCTTCAAGGCGCCCGACATTGAGCAAACCGGTTAGAGCAATCAGTCCTGATTTGTGGGTCGCAATCCAATCTTTCAGCTCTGGATCTAGATAAACCGTTACCAAGGCAGCGGGTAGATCATCTGCATCGCCGTCGGCGTGCTCGCTCATGGAAACCGGTCGGGCTGCGAACATGAACCGCCCCAAGCTGGGTACTTCTTGTTTGACCATGTAACCAGCTATCCGAACCACGCGGCCATCTGCTTGCCGCAGAGTGCTCTTCATTTCGG
Source organism: Polynucleobacter sp. TUM22923 (assembly GCF_030295705.1). Lineage (NCBI taxonomy): Bacteria > Pseudomonadati > Pseudomonadota > Betaproteobacteria > Burkholderiales > Burkholderiaceae > Polynucleobacter > Polynucleobacter sp. TUM22923. Next base: position 484,891 of record NZ_AP027274.1, on the reverse strand, counting down.
GACCGGTAGGCGCAATGGGTTGGTGGTAGAAGTCAGAAAAAAGCAGTGTTGGGGGCACATTTTCTTTAACTTGTGCGCTGACACTGAAGCAAGCAAATAGACACGTTGCGAAAGACAGCAGCAGCCTCAACCGTGAGCTACCAGCGCAAGGATGTCTGAAAAATCGATACTGACGTAGTAAATAAAACAGCATGGCTAATCAGTTAAAAATTAGAACAATTGAATATAATGAAACTTCGTGACAAATTTGTGACCGCGTCAGCTTGAATCGCCCCGAGTTTTGAGGAGGCTCAACACTTTGAGAAGATTGAGCCATGAACAAGAAGTCAAACAAGTTTTCCCCGGAAGTCAAAGAGCGGGCTGTGCGCATGGTGCTGGAGCACAGAGGCGAGTACCCGTCGCTATGGGCTGCCGTTGAATCCATTGCCCTGAAGATCGGCTGCGTGCCGCAGACCCTTTTGGGCTGGGTGCAGCGCCACGAGGTTGATACGGGCGCACGAGCAGGCGTGTCCACGAGCGACGCCCAGCGCATGAAGGAGCTCGAGCGAGAGAACAAAGAGCTGCGCCGGGCCAACGAAATCCTGAAGTTGGCCAGTGCGTTTTTCGCCCAGGCGGAACTCGACCGCCGTCTGAAGTCCTGAGCAGATTCGTCGATCATCACCGACAGGCCTACGGGGTCGAGTCGATCTGCAAGGCCTTGCAGATCGCCCCATCAGGCTACTGGCGCCACGCTGCCCACCGGCGCAATCCTGGCCCAAGGCGCAATTCGCATGCTGGATCGCCAGAAACGCGAAGCTCAACTTGCTAAGCGCGCCGAAGAGAGCGTTCATACAGGTGTAACAACTACCAAGGACAACACCCATGAATGACTCACTTGTTGCACGCGTTGCAGCCCTCAAGACGGCCCCCACGGCTGACCTAAAGCAGATGTGGCGAGAAATGTTCTTGACTCAGGCCCCGCCCTTTAACCGCCGCTTCCTTGAAACGCGCCTTGCCTACCGCATACAGGAGGTGGCCCTTGGTGGCCTCAAGCGGGAGACCATCAAGCGACTTGAAAAGCTTGGGGAGCAACTAGACGGGGGCAAGCCCGATGTCCGCCGCCGCCGCGTTGACGGCAGACCTATCAGCGGCACACGCCTTATCCGTGAGTGGGACGGCCAGCGCCACGAGGTTTTGGTCCACATCGACGACTTTGAGTACGCGGGCCAGCGCTACAAGTCCATCTCGCGCATCGCTATGGTCATTACTGGAACCAACCGAAACGGCTGGACGTTCTTTGGTTTGCTTGGCGGAAGGAGCATTTGATGACTGACACCAAAAAAGTGCTGTGCGCGGTCTACACGCGCAAGTCCACCGAAGAAGGTCTGGACCAAAACTTCAACTCGCTTGATGCCCAGTTTGATGCTTGCGCCAATTACATCGCCAGCCAAAAGTCCGAGGGCTGGGCCATGCTCAATGAGCGGTATGACGACGGCGGCTTCTCCGGCGGCACGCTCGAGCGTCCAGCCGTAAAGCGCCTGCTCGATGATGTACGCCTAGGCTTGGTCAACACTATCGTGGTCTACAAGATTGATAGGCTGTCACGATCTCTGGCCGACTTTGCCAAACTGGTGGAATTGTTTGACCAATATAAGGTGACCTTTGTCTCGGTCACCCAATCCTTCAATACGACCACCTCCATGGGGCGACTGACCCTGAACATCTTGTTGTCGTTTGCCCAGTTTGAGCGTGAGTTATCTGGCGAACGGGTGCGCGACAAGATTGCCGCGTCAAGGCAACGTGGCATCTGGATGGGCGGAATGCCGCCATTGGGGTATGACGTGGTTGACCGCATGCTGGTGGCCAACCCACAAGAATCTGCGCTGGTCCAGGAGATTTTTTCCCGCTTTGCCGCCACGCCTTCTATGGCCACCATCGTCAAGGACCTTCGAACTCGCGGCGTGACCACCAAGTCCTGGACCACGATCAAAGGCGTGACCAGGCAGGGCAAGCTGATCACCAAGGGCTCGGTCTACAAGCTGTTCGGCAGTCCGGTCTACATTGGCATTGCCGCCTACAAGGGGCAGCACTTCCCTGGTCAGCACGCTGGGATCATTGCGCAAGAGGTATGGGACGCTGTGCAGGCGCACCTGAGAAGCGGCGCGCCGATGAACAAGGCCAGGCTGGCTGGACGTGGCAGCGCACCGTCCATCTTGCGGGGGTTGCTGTTTTCTGATCAAGGCCGTGCCTTCACGCCGGGCTGGACCCGCAAGCAGCACAAGACCTACCGCTACTACATCAACACCGACTCCATCAAGATCGGCAAGGAGGCCTGCGACATCCAGCGCATCCCTGCTGGAGAGATAGAACTGGTCGTGATTGAAAAGATGCGCGGCATCCTGCGATCGCCTGAGGTGCTGTCGCATGCGGTGCGGGGTATCGGTACCCAGCGGCCCAAGGTTGAAGAGGCCAATGCTGTCGCCAGCCTGCAGTCGATCGATGCGATCTGGGACGAGCTGTTTCCGGCCGAGCAGGCCAAGATCCTGCACACCCTCGTCGAGCGCATCACGGTGCGCAAGGACGGGATCACGATCAAGTGGCAAGACAAGGGTTTAAACAAACTTCTACGAGACACCCTCGCACCCGAAAAACAACTGGAGGCGGCATGAATCACGACACCCCAACTGGTTTCAGCACCGAGATAGCCATGTCTTTTCGCAAACGTGGGGGCAAGGCCGTCATCATGCTGCCAAACGGTGAGCGCGCCATCGAGCGGGGCGAGGCGCTTATTGACAACGCCATGGTCAAGTTGGTGGCGCGTGGCCACCGCTGGCAGCGCAAACTGTTCGATGGCACCCATGCCTCGATCGAGGACCTGGCCAAGTCAGAAAATATCAGCGCGTCGTTTGTGAGTCGCATCCTGCGCCTGGCATACCTGTCGCCCGACATCATTGAGGCGATCCTGAGCGGTAAGTACCCGGCTCACATAACCATGAAGGACCTCATGGAGCCATTTCCCATGGAGTGGGGTGCGCAAGAAGCGCACTTTTTGAAGCCTCGCAAACCAAGCGAGTTAGAGCCAGCGGTCCAGTAGCGCCCCAACGTACCCCTTGTCGAGCATGTGCCCACCTCCGGGTACCACATTAACGCCGATACCCAGCAACCGTCCAAGTTCGCTCACTTGGTCCTGATTGCTCTGCCAATCCAGTGCACCGACGTGTATCTCGCACTGAGTAGGCGGTTTAAATTTACCCGCCTTGATCAGCCCAGAAAGCGCCTCGGCCTTTGGCGGAATGAAATTCATGGAAGTCTCGGTACTGGAAAACTCGCCGACGATTGGCGAGAGAAGCAACACTCTGCCCAAATATGGCTCCATTTGAGCCTGCGCATGTAAAAACAAATATGCGCCGAATGAATTTGCAATTACGCGCGCGCTGTCATTCCAAAAATGGTCTTGGAGATCTGCCGCAACTGTGTCAACCTGATCTTTAAACGGCATGCCCTGGAACTCACCAACTGTCTCGCGTCCAGCGATGGCCAAGCCACGGGATGTCAATGCTGCACCCAAGCCAGTTGAAAGCCTACCGCCGTATCCGGGCAGGTAATAAACAGCGTTCTCCATGTTCATCGCGCGACCAGTTACCGCAAGATGAGAAGCTGTGGAATCGCATCAGATCCGCACCACACGACAGCATTTTGGTGAAACCTTCGGCCAAGAGTCTTAGCGGCCTCAAGCGATAGACCAAAAACCAGAAAGCTCGGCTCCCCTGGCCAATTACCTGTGGGGTGCTTGCCTTCACCTGGTAGGTAATCAAGGCTTCGTACGCCAAGCTCACGAAGCAATTGCTCCTGCAGTTTGAGGTTTTCCCCATCGCTCAGCAACACCCCGTTGGGGTTGCAAGCCGTGATGAAAACGCAAGTTTCAGCCCCAAAGGCTTTGTAGAGCTCCGCCAATGCTGGATTACGTACATCTATACGCAAGACCAGTGACGGGTCAATCTCGACGCGGAAATCTGTCTCCCGATATGCCTGGACCGTCTCCGGCGAAATTACTGATTCAACTTGCAAAACAACTCACCCCTTCATTTAACGTACAGCTAGCAGCAACAACTACATCATGCATCAAAATGATAGAGCGGAGTGTCTGAATCTGCTAAAGTAGAACCCATACTATTTGAACAAGGACGCCTTTGTGGTCACAAAGAGAGTTGCAGCTCAGCTAGACGACCTCTCCCAAGGCCAGCGGGAGCGGCTGTCGTTTATCGAATTCAAGGCGTACTTCTGTGCAGACCTGTCCCGTGCGGACATCGAAAGGCGCTTCGGGGTCAAGCCTGCGGCCACCGCACGTGACCTAGCCACCTACCGCCGCCTTGCACCGCACAACCTTATTTACGACCCGTCTCAGCGCCGCTACGCGACCACTGATTATTTCTCGCCGTTGTTCGAGCACACCGCTGACCGCGTGCTCACTTGGTTTAGATCAGGGTTTGGAGATGGCCTAGACCTCAAGCTGCGCTGCACAGTTCCATGCGAAACCGCCAGCGACCTCGTCAAGCCAGACCTTGAGACCTTGGCTGTTCTCACTCGGGCAATCGCCAACAAGCGCCAAGTCAAAGTCAGTTACCTGTCTGTTGCCTCAGGTGCATCAACTAAGACTCTAAGCCCGCTGGCCCTTGCTGACACTGGCTTGCGTTGGCATTTGCGCGCCTATGACTGCGAACGCGAGCGCTTTGCCGACTTCTCGCTGACTCGCATCGTCAAAGCAAAGAACCTGAACAAACCAATTCCAGACGCCCAGCAAATTGAGGCAGATGCCCAATGGGCTCGTATTGTTCGACTGGAGATGGTCCCGCACCCAGGGCTAGAACATCCCAAAGCCGTCGAAGCTGACTTTCGCATGGAAAAGGGCATGTTCAGCATTGACATGCGAGCCCCTCTTGTTGGCTATGCACTAAGGCGTTGGTCGGTGGACTGCACGACGGACCACAGCTTGGATTGCAAAGAGCATCATTTATGGTTGCGCAATCATCAGACGCTGTACGGTGTGGAGAGTGCCACACTGGCGCCAGGCCATTCGTCCAATGAAAAGGCTGATGAGTAATGGAACTGATCGACAACATCAACAACCTGCTTGGCGACGATCTCAAAGAAAAGCTAAAACCCGGCGGACGGCTGAAAGTAGCAGCTTCGTGTTTCTCCATTTATGCATACGAAGCATTAAAGGCTGAGCTGGAAACCATCGATGCATTGGAATTCATTTTCACGTCGCCTTCGTTCATCCCTGAGCAAGTGACCGATGCAGTAAAGAAAGAACGGCGCGAATTCCACATTCCAAAAGCAGGGGCTGAGCGCAGCTTCTACGGCACCGAGTTTGAGGTGCAGCTTAAAAACAAGCTGACCCAGCGTGCCATCGCCCGCGAATGTGCCGACTGGATGCGCCGCAAGGCCAAGTTTCGGTCCAACAGTGGCGGCGCACCCATGCAGCAGTTTGCAGCGGTGCAGACCGCTGCCGCAGCAACGCCCAATGCGGTTTACATGCCGCTGCATGGCTTTACTGCTGTCGACTTGGGTTACCAGCGTGGCAACGCGGTGTCTAATATCGTCAACAAGTTCGACGAGCCCGGTCATACCGGCGTGTTCCTGAACCTGTTCGACCAGATTTGGGCTGATCCTGACAAGCTCACCGACGTTACAAATCTCGTATGCGAGCACATCGCGTCGGTTTACCAAGAAAATTCGCCCGAGCGCATCTACTTCCTGATGCTTTACAACATCTTCAACGAGTTCCTAGAAGACCTCAACGAAGACGTGTTGCCCAACGACCGCACTGGCTACCTGGACACCTTGGTGTGGCAAAAACTGTTCAACTTTCAGCGCGATGCCGCCACCGGCATCATCAACAAGCTGGAAACCTACAACGGCTGCATCCTGGCCGACAGTGTGGGCCTGGGTAAAACCTTCACGGCGCTGGCCGTCATCAAGTATTACGAGCTGCGCAACCGCTCGGTGCTGGTGCTGTGCCCCAAGAAACTGGCCGACAACTGGCTCACCTACAACCGCAATCTCAAAACCAACATCTTCGCCAAAGACCGGTTCAACTACGAGGTGCTCTGCCATACCGACTTGCAGCGCACCAGTGGCGAGTCGTTTGGCACGCCACTTAACCGGGTCAATTGGGGTAACTATGACCTGGTGGTTATCGACGAGTCGCACAACTTCCGCAACAACGATGTCTACAAGGACAAGGAGACTCGCTACCAGAAGCTGATGAACTCCGTTATCAAGCAGGGCGTCAAAACCAAGGTGCTGATGCTGTCTGCCACTCCGGTCAACAACAGGTTCAACGATCTGCGCAACCAACTGGCCCTGGCCTATGAAGGCAACGCCGGTTTGCTGGGTGACAAGCTGCGCACCGAGAAGGACATTGACGAGATATTCCGGCGCGCACAAACGGCGTTTAACACCTGGACCAAGTTGCCACCCGAGGAGCGTACCGCCAGCGCCATCTTGGCTGCGCTGGACTTCGACTTTTTCGAGTTGCTGGACAGCGTAACCATTGCCCGGTCGCGCAAGCACATCGAAACCTTCTACGACACCAAGGACATCGGTAACTTCCCGGAACGCCTTAAACCGCTGTCGTTCCACTGCCCGTTGACCAAGCGCACCGACGTGATTGGCTTCAATGACATCTTCAACCAGCTCTCGCTCTTAAAGCTGGCCGTGTATGCCCCAGTGAGCTACATCCTGCCCAGCCGTATCAAGAAATACGAGGATATGTACGACACCGAGGTGGCCAGCGGTGGTGGCAAGTTAAAGCAGGCCGACCGCGAGAAAAGCTTGCAGGCGCTGATGACGGTCAACTTACTGAAACGACTGGAAAGCTCCGTCGCGTCGTTCCGCCTAACGTTACAAAGCCTGCAAAGCAACCACCAGAAGGCTTTAACCAAGATTGCCGCCTTCAAAAAGTCGGGCAAAGCCGCCAAATTCACCGACCACACGCCGGACTTTGAAGACGCCGATTTTGATGACGATCTGTTACCCGACCTGGATGATGACCGAGGCGGCAATGACAACCGCACGGGCGGCAAAGTGCAAATCGACCTAGGCGATATGGACTTGCCATCCTGGGAGCATGACCTTGGCGCTGACCTGGCCGTCATTGACGGGCTTTTGGCTGAAATGGCCAAAATCACTCCGGCGGACGATGCCAAGCTCCAACACCTCAAAGCGCAGATCGAGCACAAGGTGGCCAACCCCATTAATCCCGGCAACCGCAAGCTGCTTATATTCACTGCGTTCGCGGACACCGCCAACTACCTGTACGACAACTTGGCCGCAAGCCTGTTCCAGAAACACGGCATCCACACCGGCAAGGTTACCGGCTCTACCGAGCCCAAAACCACACTCAGGCTGGCCGCGAATCCGCGCCAAGGGATTGATTTTCAAACCATGCTCACGCTGTTTGCACCCCGCGCCAAAGAGAAGGCGCTGACCATGCCGCATGAGCCGGGCGAAATCGACGTGATGATAGGCACCGACTGCATCTCCGAAGGCCAGAACTTGCAGGACTGCGACACCGTTATCAACTACGACATCCACTGGAACCCGGTGCGCATCATTCAGCGCTTTGGCCGGGTGGACCGTATTGGCTCTCCTAATGCGCGTATCCAGTTGGTCAACTACTGGCCCGATATCAGCCTGGACGAGTACATCCGCCTCAAAGAGCGGGTGGAAAGCCGCATGATGATTGCCGACGTGACCGCCACGGGCGATGACAACGTGCTGTCTTCCCAGGCCAACGACGTGGCCTACCGCAAGGAGCAATTGCGCCGCTTGCAGGAGGAGGTTATCGAGATGGAAGACCTCAAAACCGGGGTATCTATTACCGACCTGGGCCTGAACGACTTCCGCATGGATTTGCTGAACTACGTCAAAGCCCATGACGACCTGGCCCGCCTCCCCAATGGCTTGCATGCTGTGGTGCCCGCCAACCCGGACAAAGGCTTGCAGCCCGGCGTTATTTTTACTCTTCGCAACCGCCTGTTGAGTGGTGCAGCTGGTGGGGTAGTGCAGCAAAAGAACCGGCTGCACCCGTATTACTTGGTTTATATCGGCATGGACGGCTCCATCATTGCCGACCACATGGAGGTCAAAGCCTTGCTGGATCTGGCCCGTACGGCCTGCAAAGGCCGCAGTGAGCCGATGCCCGCCGCTTTTGAGCCCTTCAACAAAGTCACAGACGATGGCCGCAATATGAAGGCCTACTCCACATTGCTGGACAAGGCGATCCGCTCGATGATCGACCGCCAGCAAGAGCAAGACGTGGACAGCCTGTTCTCACCGGGCAAGACCAGCGCTTTGGTGCAAGAAGTTGCCGGGCTCGAAGACTTTGAACTGATCAGCTTCTTGGTGATTCAGGCCCCATGACTGCCACTTTGGACACCCAGCCGGTCGCGTTGTTTGCATGGCCACGCCAGGCAAAGGTTGACCGCCCAGTGGCCAAGACCAAAATCTACGCCCATGCCAAGCCCAGCGCAGCCTTGCGTGCCATGTTTGTAGAGCAGGTAGAGAGCATCACTTGGGCTTACAAGCTCTCACCCGAAACCATCAACCTGCCCGCAAAGGCTGGCGTCCCGGAGATTGAAGTGTTTGAGGTGGCTTTGAAGCTGCCTGACATCAGTCATTTGGTGCTTCGGTGTATCGACAAGGCCATACCCTTCCCCATCCTCTTCAACCTACGGTTTGACGGGCGCACTCGGCCCGTTGCGGCACACAAGCGGCCCAGCGATGCTGCCAGTGACCAGTGGGTGGTGGGGGACTACCACGCCGCACCGTGGCAAAGCGACGGTGTTGTCCGGCCTGCATTGCCTATGGCGCTGGATTTGCTGGGCCTTTACGAGCAGCTTTTGCGTCAGCACTTTGCCTTGCCAGCCCGTCTAGGCGAATCGCTGCGTGCCCAGCTAGACCGCCTGTCTGCACTGGCTGCAAAGCAGGTTGCCGCTGCCAAACTTGAATCCCGGTTGAACGCTGAAAAGCAGTTCAATCGCAAGGTCACAATCAACGCCGAGTTGCGCACCCTTCGCACAGAGCTGGGTTTGCTGGCCTCATGAATGAAATCAATATTGCAGTAGCTATACATTTGATATCTGCTTGCGCATATTCCACGGGGGCTAGAAGCCTAATTGACCATGAATAAAATGAAAATGCACAGCCCTGACCTTACGCAGGCCAATATCGACAAAATTGCGGCGCTGTTCCCTAACTGCATGGCCGAGGCGCGCGATGCCGACGGCGTGGTGACGAAAAGCATAGACTTTGACCAACTGCGCCAGGAGCTGTCTGGTTCCATCGTGGAAGGCCCGCAGGAGCGCTACCAGCTCAATTGGCCCGGCAAACGCGAAGCGTTGCTGACCGCCAATGCACCCATTGCCAAAACCCTGCGCCCGTGCCGTGAGGAGAGCGTGGACTTTGACACCACGCAAAACCTGTTCATTGAGGGCGACAACCTTGATGCGCTGAAACTGCTGCAAGAGACCTATCTGAACAAGGTCAAGATGATCTACATCGATCCGCCTTACAACACGGGGAATGATTTCATTTATGAGGATGATTTTGCGGAGGATTCTGCTTCCTATTTTGAGCGTTCCAATCAAAAGGATATACAGGGCAATCGACTGGTGGCGAATACTGAAAGCAACGGTCGCATGCACTCCGACTGGTTAAGCATGATTTATTCTCGTCTGAAGCTATCACGAAATTTACTGCGCGAAGATGGACTTGTTTTTATCTCAATTGATGATAATGAAGGTGCTAATCTGAGAAAGCTTTGTGACGAAATTTTTGGTGAAGAGAATTTTGTTGACTGTATTATTTGGAAAAAAAGGTATGGAGGAGGAGCGAAGGAAAAGCATTTAGTGACTCTACATGAGTACATCTTAATTTACGCAAAATCTATAAACGACTTGGGGGAAATATTTATTCCTTTAAGTGACGAAAGCATCCAACGCTATTACAAATCTAAGGATACTAATTTCAGCATACGTGGGCCATACAGGACTCACCCGTTAGAAGCCGGTAAAGCCGTAGATGAGCGTGTAAATTTAGTATTTCCGATCGAAGCACCCGATGGAACGCTCATAAACCCGAAACGACAGTGGTATTGGAGTCGGGAACGAGTCCGAATAGCTGCAAGTAATGCGGAATTGGAGTTCTTAAAAGATAAGAAAGGTGAGTGGAGTGTGCATAGTAAACAATATCTAAAAGATGAGCATGGGATTACTCGTGAGGCAAAAGCCTTTTCACTTATAGATAATGTTTTCAGCCAGCATGGCACTAATGAAATTCTCGATATATTTGGAAATGCAAAGATATTTTCATATCCCAAGCCGAGTAAGCTAATTGAGCAACTACTAGAAATTGGCACTAGTTCGGGTGGTGATGAAATTGTCTTAGACTTTTTTGCGGGATCTTCCTCGACTGCACATGCGCTGATGACTTTGAATCTAAGAGATGGCGGCACGCGAAGGGGAATCATGGTTCAGCTTCCAGAGGTTTGTGACTTGGGGAGTGATGCATTTAAAGCTGGCTATAAAACTATTGCAGAAATCTGCAAGGATCGTATTCGCCGTGCGGGTAAAAAAGTCAAAGATGAACATGCAATAACTAATTCAAACCTCGACATCGGTTTTCGTGTTCTCAAAATCGACAGCTCAAACATGAAAGAGGTGTTCTACACCCCCGACGCCGTCTCGCAAGACCTGCTGACCGATCAAGTCAACAACATCCGCGAAGACCGCACGTCCGAGGACTTGCTGTTCCAGGTGCTGCTGGACTGGGGCGTTGACCTGGCATTGCCCATATCCAAGGAAGCCATCGCAGGCAAGACCGTGTACTTTGTCGATGGCAATGCACTGGCGGCATGCTTTGATGAGGGCGTCAACGAAGATTTCGTGAAGCTGCTGGCCAAGCGTGAGCCCCTGCGAGTGGTGTTCCGCGATGCTGGCTTTGCCAGCGACAGCATAAAAATCAACGTGGAGCAAATCTTCAAGCTGATGTCGCCCACCACCGAAGTCAAGTGCATTTGAAAGAAACGCCCCCATGCAGCCCTACATCCCCAATGCATTACCGATTACCGACCTGGATTACCGTTTGCTGTTGCCACTGGTAGGGCAGGCCAATGCGGCACTGGCCCGATACGATGGCCTATTGCAAGGCATCCCCAACCCTGCGGTGATGCTGTCGCCTTTGGCTACGCAGGAGGCGGTTCTGTCGTCCAAAATTGAAGGCACGCAAGCCACGGTTGATGAAGTGTTGGAGCAAGAAGCGGGGCTGATCAAGGAGGGTCAGAAATACGAGGACATTCAAGAAATTTCCAACTACCGGAAAGCCCTTTATTCGGCGCGTGAGTACTTGAAGGATTACCCCATCCGACTGAGTTTTGTTCGGGAGCTACATCGTATTTTGATGGGCAGTGTGCGTGGGCAGGATAAGACGCCTGGGGTATTCCGTCTTGACCAGAACTGGATTGGAAAACATGGTTGCACGATGGAGCAAGCCAGTTTTGTACCGCCCAACCCCATCCAACTGCCGGACCATCTACAAGCTTGGGAGCATTATCTCGACAGTGACGATGTGGATTTTTTGTTGCAAACGGCTGTGCTGCATGCCCAGTTTGAGTTGCTTCATCCGTTCAAGGATGGCAATGGCCGGATTGGTCGCATTTTGATTCCGCTTTTCCTGTTTCAAAAACGGGCGTTGTCACAGCCCATGTTTTACTTGTCGGAGTATCTTGAAAATCATCGGGAAGAATATTACGCAAGACTCAAAGCCATTTCGGAAGATGGCGACTGGAATGGTTGGATTGCATTTTTTTTGCAGGCCATCACCACTCAGGCGGCGCAAAACAGCAAGCGCGTGACGGCCATTCAGTCACTCTACGAAGAGATGAAACTGGCGATTCAGGCGGCCACGCATTCGCAGTACACGGTACACGTGCTGGATGCGATCTTTATTAAGCCGATTTTTCGCTCGTCGGACTTGACGGCGCGAATGTTTCGGGAGTTTGGCATTCACGAAAAGACAACCCCAGGTTTGCTCCGGCAGTTGAAGGCAGCGGGTATCTTGCGGGAGCTACAAGCTGGGAGTGGCCGACGGCCTGCCACACTGTGCTTCCCCCGACTGATCAATCTAGCCGAGGGCCACGAGGTGCTCTGAAATGGTTGTGGAGCCCGTGCGCGCTACAAACACGTTTGTGGAGTCTATTTTTTGTTTTGCGCTCCACTACGCGGCTTGTGGAGTCCCAAGGCTCCACAAAATTGCAGAGTAAAAATAGAAGCTTGCAGAGACATTGCAGAGAAACACATGAAACTAAAATTCAAAAAACAAGCCTTCCAGACCAACGCAGTGGAGGCGGTGGCGGACTGTTTTCTCGGGCAACCAAAGCGCGAGGTATTGAACTACCGTGTGGACCCAGGCCGTGCCGTCGATGCCGGTGGCCAGGCGGCGGCAGAGTTGGAAACTGTGGGTTTCAAGAATGCCGATCTGGCGTTGACCCCCGGTCAGGTGTTGGAGAACATCCACGCCGTGCAGCGCAGGCAAAACCTGCCGCTCTCAAACGCCTTGGTCAGAACCAAGGTGTGTGACTTCAACCTGGACGTGGAAATGGAGACCGGCACGGGTAAGACGTATTGCTATGTCAAGACCATGTTCGAGCTGAACGCCCGCTATGGGTGGAGCAAGTTCATTGTGGTGGTGCCCAGCATTGCCATCCGCGAAGGCGTGTTCAAGTCGCTGAAAATCACCGCCGAGCACTTTTTGGACGACTATAAGAAGCGCGCCCGCTTCTTCATTTACAACTCCAAGCAACTGCACAACCTGGAAAGCTTTTCCAGTGATGCGGGCATTAATGTCATGGTCATCAACGTGCAGGCCTTCAACGCCACCGGCAAGGACGCCCGCCGCATTTACGAAGAGCTGGACGACTTCCAGTCGCGCAGACCGATTGACGTGATCAGCGCCAACCGGCCGGTGCTTTTCCTGGACGAGCCGCAGAAGATGGAGGGTGGCAAAACTCTCGATTCATTGGTGAACTTCAAGCCACTGGCTGTGCTGCGTTATTCCGCCACGCACAAAACGACGCACAACAAAATTCACCGCCTGGACGCGCTGGATGCGTACAACCAAAAGCTGGTCAAGAAAATCTCCGTGCGCGGTATCTCAGTCAAGGGCTTGACCGGCACCAATGCGTACCTGTATTTGGAGTCGATTGAGGTTTCTACCGCTGCCCCGGTGGCGCGGGTGGAGTTGGAAATCAAGCAGAACAACGGCATCAAGCGCGTGCTGCGCAAACTCGCGCGCAATGACAATCTGTTCGACATGTCCGGCGATTTGGAGCAGTACCGTGGCTTTGTGGTGGCTGACATCAACGCCTTGACCAACACGGTGAGTTTCACCAATGGCCATGAGCTGATGGCGGGTGAGGCGACTGGCGATGTCAGTGAATCGGCCTTGCGACGCATTCAAATTCGGGAGGCCGTCAAAGCCCACTTTGAGAAAGAGCAGGCGCTGTTCAACCAGGGCATCAAAGTGCTGTCGCTGTTCTTCATTGACGCGGTGGCCAAGTACCGCAGCTATAACGAAGCAGGCGAGCAGCCCGGTGAGTACGCCGGGATGTTTGAGGAGGAGTACAACCAGCAGCTCTCCGAGGTGCTGACGCTGGATGACACGCCGTACAACCGGTATCTGAAAGGAATCGCGACCGGCAAGACGCACAACGGTTATTTCTCTATTGATAAGAAGACCAAGCGGATGGTGGACCCGGAAACCGGGAAGAAATCCACAGAAACCGATGACGTGGATGCCTACGACTTGATTCTGAAAGACAAGGAACGCCTGTTGTCGTTTGAGGAGCCGGTGCGTTTCATCTTCTCCCACTCCGCATTGCGCGAGGGCTGGGACAACCCGAACGTGTTTGTGATCTGCACGCTCAAACACAGCGACAACACCGTGAGCCGTCGCCAGGAAGTCGGGCGCGGCCTGCGCTTGTCCGTCAATCAGCATGGCGACCGCATGGACAACCCGGCCACGGTGCACCAAATCAACGTGCTGACCGTGGTGGCCAGCGAGAGTTACAAGGACTTTGTGACCGCGTTGCAGCGCGACATCAGCGACGGATTGTCGGAGCGGCCACGGGTGGCGGACCAAGCATATTTCAAAGGCAAAGTCCTCCAAACCACGAGCGGCGATGTCGAAGTTACCGCCGAGATGGCAACCGACATCGAGTTCTACCTGATCCAAAACGGCTACGTGGACAAGAAGCGCAACATCACGCAGAAGTACCATGACGCCAAAAAGGAAGGCCAGCTTGCCGACCTGCCCGAGGAATTGGCGGTTCACGCCGAGCAGGTACTGGGGCTAATTGATAGCGTGTTCAGCGATGCGCAACTGCCGGACATTGGGAATGACCGCAAGGCAAAAACCAACCCGCTCAATGCCAACTTCGACAAGGCCGAGTTCAAGGCGCTGTGGAATCGCATCAACCACAAGGCAGCGTACACGGTGGAATTTGAAACGCCGGAGCTGGTGGCCAAGTGTGTCAAGGCCTTGGAAGCCGAACTCAAAGTGAGCCCTATGCAATATACCGTGGTGGCGGGCGAGCAGACCGACACGGCAACCTATGACGGAATTCGCCAGGGTGAATCCTTCAAAGTGACCGAATCCACCACGGATTTTCACCGGGCGTCAGCGCACTCTGCGGTGAAGTACGACCTCATTGGACGGCTGGCCGGAGAGACGCAATTGACACGATCCACCGTGGCCAGTGTCTTGCAGGGAATCAACAAGGCGGTGTTCAGTCAGTACCGGACCAACCCGGAAGACTTCATGCAAAAAGCGGCCCGGCAGATGAACGAGCAAAAGGCCACTGTGATAGTGGAGCACATTGCCTACGACCCCACGGGCGACACGTACCACATGGACATCTTCACCCAGGACAAGGCCAAGGAAGATTTCAGTAAAGCGGTCAAGGCCAATCACCACATCTACGATTACGTTTTCACCGACTCCAAGAACGAACGCAACTTTGTGCGTGAGCTGGATGCCAGCACCGAAGTGGTGGTGTACGCCAAGCTACCACGCGGTTTTTTTATCCCTACCCCGGTTGGCAACTACAACCCGGATTGGGCCATTGCCTTCCAGGAGGGCAAGGTGAAACACGTCTACTTTGTCGCAGAAACCAAGGGTTCCATGTCCAGCATGGACCTGCGAAAAATCGAGCAAAGTAAGATTGACTGCGCCCGAAAATTTTTCGCCAAAATCACATCCGACCAGGTGAAGTACGACGTGGTGGATGGGTATGGGAAGCTGATGGAGTTGGTGGGGTAAAAAATCATGGCAAAAGCAGAAGCATCGGTTGACGAACTAGTCGGAATGATTGAACGTGGCGAGCTACGCTTGCCTGAGATGCAGCGGCAGTATGTATGGCGATCAACCAGGGTTCGTGATCTTCTGGACTCCCTTTATCGTGGCTACCCCTCCGGAGCGATCTTGCTTTGGGAGACTGACGAAGATGTGCCATTGCAAGCCATGGCGGTTGGACAACAAAGTAACCCCTACAAAACAACACGACTGCTTTTAGACGGGCAGCAGCGGCTCACATCTCTTTCCGCTGTGATTCGTGGTGAGCCTGTGAATGTTCGCGGCAGAAAGCGTCCGATTGAAATTCTTTTCAACCTTGAGCACCCCAATGAGCTTCAGGGCTTCATGGAAATCAATGAGGAAAGTGACGTTGATGACACCGAGCCCGACCAGGTGGACGCATCGGAGGATGAACTCCAGCAGCGTTTTGACCGAATGACCTTCGTTGTATCGACCCGCAAGTTGGAAAGTAGTCC
The DNA here is from genome assembly GCF_030295705.1 of Polynucleobacter sp. TUM22923. NCBI lineage: Bacteria > Pseudomonadati > Pseudomonadota > Betaproteobacteria > Burkholderiales > Burkholderiaceae > Polynucleobacter > Polynucleobacter sp. TUM22923. The sequence continues at coordinate 469,022 of NZ_AP027274.1, read as the reverse complement.
GCGCTGGGTCAAAGTCTCAGAGGTTTTCAAGAGCACAAGCAACACCGATTTCCTCAAACGGGCTGGCGTGACCTCCTTTGATGACCCTCGTGCAGACCTTTATAGCCAACGTCTTGATCGCCTCAGGGCCGTCAAGAAGTACGTGTACCGCATGGATGTGCTGGAGCGCACGCTTTCCTATGACGAGGTGACTGAGATCTTTGTGCGCGTCAACTCACTTGGCGCAAAGCTTCGAAGCTCTGATCTAGCGCTGGCCCAAATCACTGCAAAGTGGAAAAACTCACTTCACACCTTCCAGGCATTTCAAATCAAGTGCAAAGAAGTCGGATTTGATTTGGAACTGGGTATCCACTTGAAGAATCTAGTGGCCATGGCCACTGGACAATCTCGTTTCAAGACGGTGAGCTCGCTTGACATCACCCGGCTTCAAACCGCGTGGAATGAAGCCTGCGAAGGCATGAACTTCGCCATGAATTTTCTCAAAAGTAACGTCGGCATTGATAGTCCAGCACTGCTTTCCTCTTCGTCAATGATGGTGGCCATTTCGTATTTTGGGCATAAGCGCAACTACCAAATTTCGCCAGATGAGTCCAAGTTGCTGCGTTATTGGGTGCTTGCGGCTAACGCCAATGGCCGATTCTCACGCGGCTCAAGTGAGACACTGCTTGATCAGGACATTGCCTCGATTCGGGATGGAGGAGATATCCAGGACTTGATTGACCGACTACGTTCGCAGGTAGGTAGGCTGGAAATTTCGCCTGAAGAGCTATCGGGAAGAAACCAACGTAGTGCGTTGTTCAAGACGATGTTCTTGGCCTTCCGCTCGGCTGGCGCAAAAGACTGGCATTCCAATCTGACGATTGCCCTTGATCACAGTGGCGTTCAACATCGCCTTCAGTTCCACCCTATTTTTCCAAAGGCTGTGCTCACCAAGGCAGGTGTGATTTCGCGAGAGGCCGACGATATAGCCAACTTGGCATTCATTGGTGGCAAGACAAACCGCGTCATCAGCGACAAGCCGCCAAAAGAATACCTGGCCTTTTTTGCGGCAAAGAGTGGGGAAGAGGGATTCAGCGTCCAAGAGATTCCGTTGGATCCAGAGCTGCTTGACACCCCTGCCTACAAGAAGTTCCTTGAAGTGCGTCGCGCACGTATCCCAAACAGGCTTAACGTGTTCATCACCGGCTGACGACCAAAGCCTCCTGAACAACGAAATTTCATTCAGGTCGGTTCACAGCTTTTCCACCCAAATTCAAAAAACCCGACCTCCGAACCTAGACCAGAAAAGTCATGAGGTTTTGAGATAAACGGGGTTTGAGACGGCTTTTTCGGTCCAGCGCCGTGGGCGTGGTTCGGAGCCAGAAGCGCAAAGCCCCGCGTGGTGCGGGGCTCTGGCGGGATCACAACAAGGCTGAGCAAGTTGTGAACCTAGGTTTTGGCGGAGAGGGTGGGATTCGAACCCACGGTACCTTTGACAGTACGCCTGATTTCGAGTCAGGTACATTCGACCACTCTGCCACCTCTCCGAACCGTAACAAGATTATAGCCACTGATGATAACCACCTCTAGCTTACAAAAGAAGATGGCGTAAGGCAATTATTGGTTCAACCCACTTATTCGCAATAGCCCGCTCGCTCAGTTAGATCGGCTTAAGAACCTCTAACCCACCCATATAGGATTGCAACACCTTAGGTATCCGAATACTGCCATCTGCTTGCTGAAAATTTTCCAGCAAAGCAACACCTGTCCTACCTACTGCTAAGCCAGAACCATTTAAGGTGTGTACCAGCTCCGGTTTTCCTTGCCCCACTTTAAATCTAGCCTGCATACGTCGCGCCTGAAAATCACCCATACTCGAGCAAGAGCTAATTTCTCGATAAGCGTTTTGCGAAGGGATCCATACCTCCAAGTCATAGGTCTTCACGCTGCCAAACCCCATGTCGCCAGTACATAAAAGTACTTTTCTATAGGGTAGCTCCAGCAGCTCCAGAATTTTTTCAGCATGCGCTGTGAGATCTTCCAGGGCCTGCATTGAAGACTCCGGCTTACTGATCTGCACTAACTCCACCTTATCAAACTGATGCTGACGAATCATGCCGCGAATATCGCGCCCATAACTACCCGCCTCAGAACGAAAACATGGAGTGTGTGCAACAAACTTTAGTGGCAGCTGATCTGCATTCACAATCTCGTCTCGCACTAAGTTAGTGACTGGTACTTCAGCTGTTGGGATAAGATAGAAATTCTCAATACGAGGTTCACCAGCATCACCCTCACCACCCATTTGACGAGGGACCTTAAAGAGATCTTCCTCAAACTTCGGCAGCTGCCCTGTGCCACGCATGGATGCAGCATTCACAATATAAGGCGCATAAATCTCTTGGTAGTCATGCTGTGTTGTATGCAGATCTAGCATGAACTGTGCGAGCGCTCGATGCAGTCTGGCCATAGATCCCTTGAGAACAACAAAGCGTGACCCACTAATTTTCGCTGCTGACTCAAAATCCAATCCTAACGGGGCACCAAGGTCAACGTGGTCCTTTACCTCAAAGTCAAATTGAGGTATTTCGCCCCATCGTTTGACTTCGATGTTGTCGGCCTCATCCTTACCTACAGGCACAGATTCATCAGGTAGATTGGGGATCTCCATTAAAAAGTCAGCGATCTCCACTTGCAAAATAGCTAAGCGTGCGGCCCCTGACTCCATATCACTATTAATTTGAGTGGCTTCTGCCATTTCAATAGCGGCATCCTCGCCCCTCCCTTTTTTCATCCCAATTGCTTTAGACAGTTGATTACGCTTAGCTTGCAACTCTTCTGTGCGAGTTTGGAGTAATTTTCGCTCGGACTCCAAGGCGTTAAATTTCTCAACATCCAATTGAAATTTACGCATAGCTAAACGCGCCTGTACTGCGACGATATCTTTACGAAGTAGTTGTGGATCAATCATGTCTTGCTCAATTTTTCAAATTCAATATTTATTAATGGGATATTTTGCCTTAGCTGCCATAGTTACCTTAGTTGGCTTAGTTACCTTAGCTGCTTTACGGCTACTTATCAGCTATTTTTAGTTCAAGCGTAAAACCTCTGCGCCTTGGGGTGGTACAAAATTAAATCGGTTGGCCGGTAAATCAATATTTAATTGGATCTTATCTAAAGTTACCAAAACAACACTACCCAGTCCATCTATCAGCTCCAATGCTTTTGGCAAGCCATTGCTCATACCAATCGCCATTTTGGTGTAGGGCATATCACTCCCACTCTTGGCATTCGGGCTTTTCTTGGGCGCCAGCGATACCCATTGCATACCCAGACGACTTTCTCCCTCCATTAAATCAAAGTGCTGATCTAAGGAAGTCTCTCCAAAAAGAATGGCGGCTGGTGTAGCAGCTAGAGCCTGCCCTGCAGGTCTAAAGGTAGCTTGATTTAAATCTTTATCCCATAGGATCAGCTGCTTACCATCGGCAATCAATTTTTGCTCATATGGCTTTTGGGTATCCCAGACAAAACGCCCTGGTCGCTGAAAAATAAAGCGCCCCTGTGTTTGACGAACCACTTTCAAGCCCTTATCTTGCGACTCGCCAGCTTTTGGAGCGCGCAATTGCTGCTGCACGAAATCCCCCTCGGCTGTCTTTGAATTACGCACAAACTGGCGCAATTGTTCAATGCCGGTTTGCCCATCGGCAGCCATAACAGGGTTGATTGGGCTTGCAGCCATCTGGATGCAGATACCGACAGTAAAAACGGACATCAATCTACGAGCCATCCTTGTCATCATCACTAAGCTCATCTTATTCAGATGCTCGGTGAAGAATCTCTCGATTACCGCCATTACCCATTTTAGAAACGAGCCCTGCTTTTTCCATATCCTCTAATAGGCGTGCTGCACGGTTGTAACCAATGCGTAAGTGACGCTGTACCAAAGAAATCGAAGGGCGTTTATTGTCTAAAACAATAGCAACCGCTTGATCGTATAAGGGATCTGCTTCGCCACCGCCCTCGCCGGTTAATGCATCAATGGTTGATTCATCAGCACCTTCAAGTACGCCCTCAATGTAATTGGCTTCGCCTTTTTCTTTCAGCCACTCAACTACACGATGTACTTCATCATCAGAAACAAACGCGCCATGCACGCGTACTGGCAATCCTGTGCCTGGCGCCATGTACAACATGTCACCCATGCCAAGAAGTGCTTCAGCGCCTTGCTGATCCAAGATGGTACGACTATCAATCTTGCTACTAACTTGGAAAGAGATGCGGGTCGGTACATTTGCCTTGATCAATCCCGTAATTACATCCACACTCGGACGCTGCGTTGCCAACACCAAATGAATACCGGCTGCGCGCGCCTTTTGGGCAATACGGGCAATTAATTCCTCAATCTTCTTTCCCGAGACCATCATCAGGTCGGCCAACTCATCAATCACGATAACGATCACTGGGGCTTTATAAATTGGCTCTGGATCATCCGGCGTCAGACTAAAGGGGTTCGTAAGCTTTTCACCCTTCTCTTCAGCTTCTAAGATTTTCTTGTTGAAACCGGCTAAGTTACGCACGCCAAACTTACTCATGAGTTTGTAGCGACGTTCCATTTCATTCACAGCCCAATTGAGGGCGTTGTAGGCCTGCTTCATATCTGTTACGACTGGGCACAAGAGATGTGGGATCTTGTCGTACATAGCCATCTCTAGCATCTTAGGGTCAATCATGATCAAGCGAACTTCATCAGGCTTTGCTTTAAACAACATCGATAAAATCATCGCATTAATACCAACCGATTTACCTGCTCCAGTGGTACCAGCGACCAAGCAATGGGGCATCTTAGCCAGATCGGCAACCATTGGGCTGCCAGAGATATCTTTACCCAATGCCAACGTTAAGAGCGAGTGACTGTCGTTGTAAACCTGTGAACTCAGAATCTCAGAGAGATACACTGATTGGCGGCTAGGGTTTGGCAACTCAAGGGCCATGCAGGTCTTACCAGGAATGGTTTCCACGACACGCATACTCACAACGCCGAGTGAACGCGCCAAATCGCGGGCCAGGTTGACGATTTGGCTCCCCTTCACGCCAACTGCTGGATCAATCTCATAACGGGTAACTACTGGGCCCGGATAAGCAGCAATCACCTTCACGGCCACATTAAATTCTGCTAACTTTCGTTCAATTAAACGGGAGGTAAATTCCAGCACTTCTGCAGAAATAGTTTCTTTAGCTTCTGGCACGGTATCGAGCAGCGCCAAAGGCGGTAATTCTGAATCAGGAATGTCAACAAAGAGGGGCTGCTGCTTTTCACGCTCTACTCGTGCGCTTTTCACAATCTCAGTCACAGGACGCACAATCTGGATAGGCTTAGCTATTTCTACCCTACCCCTAAATTCTTCGACAAATTCCTCGCGCTCCTCTGCTGCAACCTCACCTAATTTACGATCTTCCTCGCTATCTCGACGCTCGCGGACATACTGAATAGCCAATTCAATAGAACGCCCTACTTTTTCTGCGATGTCGAGCCATGAAAAATGGAGAAATAAAGAGAGTCCAGCACACAAACCAAACAGCAAAACCAGAGTGGCACCGGTAAATCCCATCGTCATTTGAAGGGGATCCCCAACCAGCTCCCCCAAAATGCCTCCAGGAGGCCTAGGAAGATCCAAGCCCAGCGAATGTAGCCGAATAGACTCAAGGCCCATGCTACTCAACAAAGTAAGCCCAAAGCCAAGCCAACGGACTAATAAAGAGTCTGGTTTGGCCTGCGGATCGGCCGGAAGGGAAATGCTCCACAGTTCACGCCAACCGCTCAGAACACGACGCCCAAATAGCACTATCCACCAAAAGGCCGAAATTCCGAAGATATAAAGCATTAAATCAGCGATATAGGCTCCAAAACGCCCTCCCAGGTTCTTGGGCACCTCAAAACTAGCGTGAGACCAGGCCGGATCAGCCTTGGAATAGGTCACTAAAATGGCCAATAGCGCCAAACAGAGGGCGCAGGAGATAAACCAGCGGGCCTCTAGGAGGAGGCGGGGTAGCCTGCCTTGCCCTTGATTCTCGGGGGGCTCTGGGCTCAAGGGAGTTTTAGACTTGGGATATACAGTTCTGACCATGTTCTACCGATTGTAATCAAGCAATCCTATAATTTGAATATGAATACAAATATCCCAAAACACTCCAAAGTTCTCATCCTCGGTTCTGGCCCTGCCGGCTACACAGCAGCAGTCTATGCCGCCCGCGCTAATTTGAGCCCCACCCTTGTTACTGGTATCGCTCAGGGCGGCCAGTTGATGACAACAACGGATGTAGAAAATTGGCCTGCTGATCCAGACGGCGTTCAAGGCCCTGAATTAATGGATCGTTTTTTAAAGCACGCTGAGCGCTTTAATACTGAAATCATTTTTGATCACATTCATACAGCGGCTTTGACAGAAAAGCCGATTCGGCTAGTGGGCGACTCTGGCACCTACACCTGTGATGCCCTCATTATTTCTACTGGAGCTTCTGCTCAGTACCTTGGCTTACCTAGTGAAGAAGCTTTTATGGGGCGTGGTGTATCTGGTTGCGCTACCTGCGATGGCTTTTTCTATCGCAACCAAGACGTATGCGTAGTTGGTGGTGGCAATACTGCAGTAGAGGAAGCGCTCTACCTCACAGGCATCGCTAGAAAAGTAACCGTGATTCATCGTCGCGATAAATTTCGTGCAGAGCCTATTTTGAATGACCGCCTCATGGCCAAGGTAGCCGAAGGTAAAGTGGAACTCAAACTCAATTCGACCTTAGATGAAGTCCTTGGTGACGAAAAAGGTGTCACTGGCGTACGCATTAAAAACCAAGACGGCAGCACTGAAGAGATTGCCGTCATGGGCGCCTTTATTGCGATTGGCCATAAGCCCAATACTGAGTTGTTTATTGATCAGTTAGAGATGAACAATGGTTACATCAAAACCTACTCTGGTTTAGAAGGTAACGCTACAGCAACTAATATTCCCGGCGTATTTGCAGCGGGTGACGTACAGGATCATATTTATCGTCAGGCCATTACTAGTGCAGGTACGGGCTGTATGGCAGCGCTTGATGCTCAGCGTTATTTAGAAACCCTAGCTTAAAGCCTTAAAATAAAAACCTGATTAGATTTAATATTAATTATTTATTCGCCACACCCCATTATTTTGGTTTTTATCAAAATATATATTAATCACCAATTGGAGTATTCATGAGTTACGACAAAGTCAGTCCTGGTAAGAAAATCCCCGAAAGTTTTAACGTCATTATTGAGATCCCAATGAATGCGGATCCAGTAAAGTACGAAGTGGATAAGGAAAGTGGCGCGCTATTCGTAGATCGCTTTATGGGTACGGCTATGCACTACCCATGCAACTATGGATACATCCCGCAAACCGTCGCTGGCGATGGAGATCCTGTTGATGTTTTGGTAATGACACCGTTCCCACTCTTTCCAGGTTCCGTAGTTAGTTGCCGCGCTATTGGTGTTTTGCTGATGGAAGATGAAGGTGGTCAGGATGCTAAATTATTAGCTGTTCCAGAAGATAAAATTTTGCCTATTTATAAGCATTTGCAAAAGCCTGAAGACTTACATGAATTGCAACTCAATCAAATTCAACATTTCTTTGAGCACTATAAAGACCTCGAAAAGGGTAAGTGGGTCAAGGTAAAAGGTTGGAGTGGTGTAGCTGATGCCCATAAAGAAATTCTTGAAGGCATTGAAGGTTACGCGAAGTCCCAGAAGTAATTGCTGAGTTAGCGAGAGTGAGTTCACCAACTATTGCCCTAGCGCAGATCAACCCTCTATTGGGTGATCTGCCTGGCAATGCCCAACTCATCGCACAAGCAGCTGCCAAAGCGTATGCGCAAGGGGCCTGCATCGTTTTGACCCCTGAGTTATCGCTTACGGGCTACCCCCCCGAAGATTTGCTATTACGTCCGGCTTTTATTGAAGCTGCCGAGTTTGAGCTCGAGCAACTCATGCATGCGCTTAAAAAATTTCCTAATCTGACCGTGATTGTTGGTCACCCAAAAATGACAGCTGTCGGCCTACAAAACTACGCTTCTGTTTTGCGTGATGGCAAAGTGATTGCAGCCTATGCCAAGCAAAAGCTGCCAAATCATGAGGTCTTTGATGAAGTGCGGTATTTTGTTGCAGGCAATGTAGCCTGCGTATTTGAAGCCAATGGAACTCAGTTTGGTCTTATTCTTTGTGAGGATGCTTGGCATCCCGGCCCCGCTCTGCAAGCACATGCAGCAGGTGCACAGATATTGTTAGTGCTCAATGCCTCACCATACCACCTACAAAAAGAAGTGCTCCGCATCGAGGTTCTGCGCCAGCATATTGCCACTACGAAAATGCCATTGGTATATGTTAACGCTGTAGGGGGCCAAGATGAGCTGGTGTTCGACGGTGGATCGTTCGCCCTAAACAAAATTGGCGAGCTAGTGATGTCCATGACGCAGTTTGAAACAGATATGGGTTTTGTTGGTATCAGCAAGTCGGGTGATTTAGAAAAAGGGTTGTTAGTTTCACCAACGAGTGTTGAGGCTCAGGCCTATCGCGCCTTAGTACTTGGTGTGCGTGACTATGTTCGAAAAAATGGCTTTTCAGGTGTGATCATCGGTCTCTCAGGGGGTGTCGACTCTGCTCTAGTTCTTGCTATCGCCGTAGATGCATTAGGGGCTGATCAGGTTCGCACCGTCATGATGGCTTCGCGATATACCGCTGACATCTCCTGGATTGATGCAAGAGAAATGGCAAAGAATTTAGATGTCCAGTATGACGAAATTCCGATTAGTGCCTCAGTCGATGCGCTAGAAACAGCTTTAGCAGAACAATTTAAAGGTTTAGCGGTAGACGCAACCGAAGAAAATATTCAAGCGCGCGTGCGTGGTACCTTGTTAATGGCGCTTTCGAATAAAACAGGTCGCCTGGTATTAACGACTGGTAACAAAAGTGAGATGGCAGTGGGTTACTGCACCCTTTACGGGGATATGGCCGGTGGATTTGCGGTCATCAAGGATATTGCCAAGACTTTAGTTTATCGACTCTGCGCCTATCGAAACAGTATTAGCCCCGTTATCCCAGAGCGCATTTTGACCCGCGCACCCTCCGCAGAATTACGATCAGATCAAACAGATCAGGATAGCCTGCCTTCGTATGAAGTACTGGATAGCATTGTGGAGCGATACATGGAACAAAATCAATCCATTGCTCAAATGATTGCCGCTGGCTTTGATGTGGAGAGCGTTGAAAAGGTCACCCGTCTCATAAAACTGAATGAATATAAACGCCGTCAGGCACCCCCAGGAGTTCGAGTTACCACCCGTGCATTTGGGCGCGACTGGCGCTATCCCATCACCTCGAAATTTAGAGCCTAGGGGTCTAGGGGTCCTTAGGGTTATCCTTAAAGCAGCACTTCAGCAGCACTTAAGCGCTGCATAAGCCGCCCAATCAATTTATCAGTATGATTGTTCTAGAGACTATATCGAAGGAAAGCCATGAAACTCATTACCTGCATTATTAAGCCGTTTAAATTAGATGAAGTTCGCGAAGCCCTTGGTGATTTGGGTGTTACCGGACTCACTGTTACCGAGGTTAAGGGATTTGGACGTCAAAAGGGGCACACTGAGTTATATCGTGGCGCTGAGTATGTAGTCGACTTTTTGCCAAAGGTAAAAGTTGAGGTAGTAGTGGCAACGGATCGGGTTGATGCTGTGATCGAGGCCATTGTTAAGTCAGCCCACACTGGCAAGATTGGTGATGGCAAGATCTTCGTCAGTCCAATAGAGCAAGCGATCCGGATTCGTACTGGCGAAACCAACGAGTCCGCTGTATAAAAGCTTAGTGAATCGCAGATCTTAGCGAAACTGAGAATCCGACCTATCGGTAGGTGAAGCAGCTACTGCAGCTGCTTCAAGAATGAGTGTTTTAATATTTGGGTTCACCGGGCGCACCTTAGCCCCCTGAAAATAAATGTCTACCTGAGCAATTCCGTTTGTTAGCACCTTAAATGGTGGTCTACCAAAAAACGACGTACCTGCACCCGGCTCAACTGTTTTGTTTTGTATTTTTCCCGAAGCATCAACCACACACACGGTTTGCGCGCTCTTCACCTGAATATGTACCATATCAGCCACTTTGCGTGGCGACTCAGGCTTAAAGCTCAAAATCCCCTCCTCTGCCGGGCAAGCAATTGAAGTCTCGCTTGGAGTGCCTGATACCGTCATTGGTGGGGCAATAATTAGGGGAGCAGAATCTGCTGGCACTACCGGAGCAATCTCAACCCCCTCCTTTACCAGCAGGATTTCTTCGGGCTTATCTGCAAAGAATAGTGGACGCAGATTAATGACCGAGAAAACTATAACGGCAAGCAGGCTGAAGCCCAAAAAAAACTTCTTTTTACGACTTGCTTGTGCTCGGGGTACCCCTGAGCTAAAACGAATTTCCGAAGCAGTTTTCTTATTTTGCTTTTTTAGATCCGGCGAAGACTGAGCCGTTTTAATCTGCTCACTCATTTCCTTTTGAATTTCAGGGGCCGCTTGGATCACATCAGTGAGGCCAAACTCAAAAGCATCTTCCTCGCTTAACTTCAATAGTTTTGCTACTTTTTTGGCGGCAGTATATTTAATCTGCGCCCCATAAAAAGAGCTGCTCTCACCATTTTCAATTTGCTCAATTTGGCGAGTTGACAAGCAAGCCAATGCACCAAGATCTTTTGTACTCAGGCCGGCGCTTATCCGAGCCGCAGTAAAGGCTTCCTTGCGAATCTCTAAAGGCTGAGAACTGTTGTTCATAAGAACCATTATTTAAAATAAGGAGGTGGTGCCGCTCAACTACAGAATAAACATGACTTTATCCTAATTAAGGGCCATAACCCATCACTTAAAAAGGATTACCTGAAAATAAAAAGATCCAAATTTACTGCGCCGCAACATTTAACGAGCGGAAGGCTATTTATAAACCGGGCACATCTCACTGTCTCACGGCACAATAGAGCTTTTCAAATCATTCTTTTTTGGAGTCCACACTCGCATGAAACGCCTTAACGAACGCTCTCGCAATGTCACTGAAGGGGTTGCACGTGCTCCTAATCGCTCGATGTATTACGCAATGGGGTATGAAGACAAGGACTTTTCTAAGCCGATGGTGGGTGTAGCCAATGGTCACGCCACTATTACTCCTTGCAATAGTGGACTTCAGAAACTTGCTGATGCAGCAGTAAGCGCTCTTGAAGCGGCTGGAGCAAAAGCGCAATTATTTGGCGTTCCAACTGTATCCGATGGTATCGGCATGGGTACAGAGGGCATGAAATATTCACTCGTATCACGTGAAGTCATTGCAGATAGCATTGAAACTTGTGTGAACGGCCTGTGGCAAGACGGCGTTCTCGTCATCGGCGGCTGCGATAAAAATATGCCGGGCGGCATGATGGCTATGGCACGTACAAACGTTCCCAGTATTTATGTCTATGGGGGAACAATCAAGCCTGGACACTTTAAAGGAAAAGAACTTAATATTGTTTCTGCATTTGAAGCGGTTGGTGAGTTTACTTCTGGCCGTATGACAGAAGAGGACCTTAAGGGCGTAGAGCAAAACGCTTGCCCAGGAAGCGGCTCTTGCGGCGGCATGTATACCGCCAACACCATGAGTTCTTCGTTTGAGGCTCTTGGCATGAGCTTGCCTTACTCTTCAACCATGTCAAACGTAGATGCAGAGAAAGTCGCTAGCGCACATGATTCAGCCCTGGTGTTGGTAGAAGCGATTAGGAACAACTTACGCCCACGGGACATCATCACTAAAAAATCGATTGAGAATGCGGTAAGTGTAATCATGGCAGTGGGTGGCTCTACCAATGCCGTTCTCCATTACTTAGCCATCACTAGTGCAGCAGAAATTGATTGGACGATTGATGACTTTGAGCGCATTCGTCAGCGAGTACCAGTCATTGCGGATATGAAACCCTCCGGCAATTACTTGGCTACCGATCTACATCAAGCGGGCGGCATTCCCCAGATCATGAAGCTATTGCTAGATGGCGGACTACTCCATGGTGACTGCATCACCATTACTGGTAAAACCATCGCAGAGACCTTAAAAGATATTCCTTCCGTCCCCCGTGCCGATCAAAAGGTGATTCGTACTTTAGACAACCCGATGTATAAACAAGGTCACTTGGCTATTTTGAAGGGCAATATTTCACCTGAGGGTTGCGTAGCTAAAATCACCGGCTTGAAAAATCCATCAATTACCGGCCCTGCCCGTGTCTTTGATTCTGAGGATGATGCGATGGCTGCCATCATGGAGCAAAAAATCAAAGATGGTGATGTCATGGTCATTCGCTACGAAGGCCCTAAAGGTGGCCCCGGTATGCGTGAGATGCTTGCTCCAACGGCTGCTCTAGTGGGGCAAGGCTTAGGAGAGTCTGTTGGCCTGATTACCGATGGTCGGTTCTCTGGTGGCACTTGGGGCATGGTTGTTGGTCACGTTGCACCAGAGGCATTTGTAGGCGGTACGATCGCCCTCATCCATGAAGGTGACTCAGTAACCATTGATGCCCACAAGCTGCTAATTCAACTCAATGTAAGCGATGAAGAGATCGCTCAACGTCGCGCTGCTTGGGTACAACCCAAGCCACGCTATACCCGCGGCTTGCTAGCGAAGTATGCGCGCCTTGCGAGCTCTGCCAGTAAAGGCGCAGTAACGGATCTGAATTTAGATTAAAGCGTTCAGCCCAAAACAAAAGCCCCTCAGTCAAAAACTGAGGGGCTTTTTATTTGCAACAGAAATTCAAATTAATGTTTCATTGCACCACCACGAGAGGCGCCAGGGGCTCCCATCGCATTCACTAGCATTTTCACCTCAACTTCACCGGCTTTAGCAAATTTGAGTTTTACTGGGACCATCTCACCAGTAGCCAAAGGTGCTTTGATGTTCATGAACATCAAATGCAGGCCACCTGGCTTTAGCTCAACAGAGCCGCCTGCTGGAATAGGAATATCTTTTACTTGACGCATTTTCATCACATTGCCTTCCATAGCCATTTCATGCAACTGGACTTCACCAGCAACAGGTGAGGTTACAGAAATCAATTGATCTACTGCACCCTTGTTTTCAATCTTAAAAAATCCACCTGCTACTTGCTGGCCTGGCACGGTAGCGCGCGTGTAGGCATTTTCAATTTGTAAATTCCCTACTTTTGCGTTTTGAGCAAGCGTCGAAGTACCAAAACCCAGAGTCATGGCAAGAGCCAAATAAATTGATGAATACTTTTTCATAAAAATCCTTTAAAAAAATGATAGTGAAATACTTTTGAAAATCGAAAACGTCATTTAAGCTTTTACCAACTGATTGTTTTAGTGCCGTCCCTGAACAATGCATCGCCGGTCATTTTTGGTCCCCCTAGCTTTACACCAGTAATGAGATCGCCCTCAGTAAACCCTCTTTGCTTTAGACATATCGGACACATAATGACAAGAGCGCCACTCGCAACAATTTCAGATATAAGCTGCTGTTGTTCAGCAAATTGACCTGAGCCAGCTTTAACGCCCAAATTCACTGCCTTATCCGTTAAAAAGATGGTGAGTGGGTGTCCATTGGCAAAGTGATGCTTACCAAATTGAATTGCCATGCTTGCACGCATAGGCTCGTCTGAGGATAAGTTCACAAAAAGCGGATCATTAGCACCCGCAAATGTTGATAAAGAAAATACCGACAGTCCAGTCAGTAAGATAATTTTTGATACGATTCGCTGTAATGTCATTGCAGTACTCCACATAATCTAACAACACATGGCAATACATCTGCCGTTTTCATAGCGAGGCTATGGGCCTAAGTTACTTAGACCTGTGAAGGAGGTGCGGCAGAGGGGGGTGTTAGCCAGACAGTTAGAGGCTGAGGTGACTGATAGAACAGCTGCGGTAGAAACGCAAAACTTTGCGGCGCCTGAAATGTCAGGCTGGTATTCAATGCGGGGGTAACGGTACCCTGAACAAAACAGTAAGGGCAAGGTCTACTAGCATCTTGAATGTCGGCCGGGGAATCTGCATTCGCTTTGATCTCGATCTGCATTTGATTCCCTTCTGCCGAACAAATCTCCATCGCAAAGCCTTGACCATGTTTGCTAACTGAAACTGCCTGAGAAATTGCTGGGGCAAGCGCACTCATCATTACTGCAAGGGCAGCAAGCCAGTGAAGCAAACGGTGTTTAGGGAAATTCATTCTAAGTAAATTTTAGCCGACTTCTAAAAGCTGTCCTCCAATAAGAAAAGGGGGCTTACGCCCCCTTTTCTTTGCTATGAACTACCAGCAAGTTAAGCAGCTGCAGGCTTTTTCTTGCTAATCACCTTACCAATAATTGGCCAGAAGAGTAGCAGTAGGGCCAGAGCAGTGATTCCACTGACTAGGTAGTTGGAGAAAAATACATCCAAACTACCTTGAGAAATCAGCATTGACTGACGGAATGAGTCTTCTGCGCGATCGCCCAATACCAAGGCCAAGACCATTGGCGCCATTGGATAGTCGAGCTTTTTAAAGACATAGCCCATCACACCAAAACCTAACATCAACCAAACGTCAAAAGTAGCGTTGTGAACGGTATAGGCACCAACCGCACAAATGACCAAAATAACTGGAGCAATGATGGAGAAAGGGATTCTCAAGATAGAAGCGAACAATGGCACGCAAGTCAGAACTACAAATAATCCCGCCAAGTTACCCAAGTACATACTCGCAATCAAGCCCCAAACAAAGTCTGGCTTCTCAACGAAGAGTAATGGGCCAGGCTGTAAGCCCCAGATTAACAAACCGCCCAGCAATACTGCAGCGGTTGGTGAGCCCGGTATACCTAAAGACAGCATTGGTAACAAAGCAGCGGTACCAGCAGCATGGGCTGCAGTTTCTGGAGCAACAATACCCTCCATCTCACCTTTACCAAAGTTCTCGCCATTCTTAGAGACCCGCTTTGCAACACCATAGGCCATGAAAGATGCAGGAGTAGCGCCGCCTGGAGTGATACCCATCCAGCAACCAATCAAGCAACTGCGTAATGTCGTTGCCCAGTACTTGGGAAGCTTTGCCCAGGTCTCGAGAACAACCTGGCGACGAATCTTAGCGGCGGCACCTTTAAATGCCAGGCCCTCTTCCATCGATAGAAGAATTTCACCGATACCGAACAGACCAATCACAGCGATTAAGAAATCAAAGCCGCGCATTAATTCTGGCTGACCAAAAGTCAAACGGAGTTGGCCAGTAACCGTATCCATACCAACCGTAGCTAAAGCGAAGCCCAGCATCATGGCTGAAATGGTCTTGAATGGAGAGCCCTTATTCATGCCCACAAAGCTACAGAAGGTAAGCAGGTAGACCGAGAAGAACTCTGGCGGCCCGAACTGCAACGCAAACTTCGCCACTAATGGGGCTAAGAAGGTAATCATCACAATCGCAAAGAACGCACCAACGAACGATGAAGTGAACGCAGCAGTCAATGCCTCGCCAGCTTTACCATTACGGGCCATTGGGTAACCATCAAAAGTTGTTGCAACCGACCAAGGCTCGCCTGGAATGTTAAACAAAATAGAAGTAATCGCACCGCCGAATAATGCGCCCCAGTAAATACAGGAAAGCATGATGATCGCTGAGGTTGGTGGCATCGTGAAAGTCAACGGCAACAGGATGGCAATTCCGTTCGCCCCACCTAGGCCTGGCAATACGCCAATAATCACACCAAGAGTGACCCCAACAAGCATAAGCAGCAAGTTAAACGGTGTCATTGCGACGGCAAAGCCGCCGAATAGAGCATTAATTTCTTCCAACTGGAACTCCTTCTTTTCTAATCTTTTTTAATAGTTATATTTTTTAGTTCACGCCAATAAACTCGAGTGGATTGATCCACGAGCCATGTGGCAATGGAACCTGAAACCAGTGCTCAAACATAAGGTAGAGAGCAACAGTCACACCTAATGAAACTGTGGCAGCCTTCCAAAGAGGGTATTTCCCCAACCAAACCATGAAGACGGCAATATAAATAAGTGAGGAGACATAAATGCCGATGAGTTGTACACCCAAAACGAAAACAATCGCCGGAAGCAACACTGCCAGAACTTGCTTAAGAGGTTCTTTATCAACGAAGGACTCAGTTTTTTTCTTCTTGTCTACAACCGCTGCTTGATAGAGCGTAATTGAACTTGAAAGAATAAAAATTAAGCTGATATAAAAAGGAAAGTAACCAGCTTCAGGTCCATCGCTACCCCAGGATGCACCTAACTTTACGCTTCCCGTCATCACTACCAAGCCAAGAATGATAAAAAGAAGCGCGGTGATGATGTCCATGGCGCGTACGCTAATAGCAGACTCTGATTTAGGACTATTGGTGTTTTCAGACATTGATTGGTTCACTAAAAAAGGGGTTGATTAAATCTCATCCGCTAAATCTCGGATGCTATTGGTAAAAAATAGGACCTCCGGAAGGAGGCCCCCGTTCAATTTTGCTGCTGATTATTTGGCTAAGAATCCAGCTTCAGTCATCAACTGCTTATGCAAAGCCTCATTGAGTGTCAGCCAGTTACCGAACTCTTTACCTGTCATAAACGTTTGATTAAACGCACCATCAGCCATGAATTTTTTCCACTCAGGTGTTTGAATAACTTTCTTAAACAGATTTACATAGTAATCAACCTGTTCTTGAGTCACGCCTGGAGCCATAAAAATCCCGCGGAGCATCACGTAGTCAGTCGATACACCTGACTCTTTGCAGGTTGGTACGTCATACCAAGACATGGTTGGCGTAATCTTTTCTTTATAAGGCATCCGTGTGTCATCAAATACACACAATGCACGCAACTTGCCTGCACGCCACTGAGCAACTGCCTCAATTGGATTGTTCACTGACGAATCAATGTGATTACCAACTAATTGAACAGCAACATCACCACCCCCTTTGAATGGGATATAAGTAAACTTCGCGCCAGTCGCTTTTTCTAATGCAACAGTAATGATTTGATCTTCTTGCTTAGAGCCAGTTCCGCCCATCTTGAACTTACCAGGACCAGCCGCTTTAGCTGCGTCGATGTATTCCTTGGCAGTTTTGTAAGGCTTATCAGCGTTATCCCACAACACAAACTGGTCCAGTGCCAACATTGCCACTGGTGTAATGTCTTTCCAGTTAAACGGCACACCTGTAGCTAAGGGCGTGGTGAATAAATTAGACAAGGTGATTACGATCTTGTTTGGATCGCCCTTAGCCTCTTTCATAGCCAAGAAACCTTCAGCACCAGCCCCAGCTGATTTGTTGACCGGAATCATGGCCTGTTTCATCAAATTATTTTTTGTGATGATGCCCTGAATCATACGGGCCATTTGGTCAGCACCACCACCGGGACCGGCAGGAATAATGAACTCAACTGGCTTAGTTGGCTCCCAAGCAGCAAAAGCGGGTGAAACAGCAGCAACACCGAGGGCTAATGCGGTGGAAATCAATGCCCCTTTTAACTTCATTTTCATGAACGCTCCTCCAAAAATTTTAGGGCCAACAACAAATTGGCTTGTTTTTTATAATAAAGTAATTCTTGTCGAATTTAGGCCTACAAGAATTGATTGCCATCAATAATTAACAAATGGCTTACTAGGGGTAATACTAGTTACTAAGTAGATACCCTAGTATTAAAAAATGGTGCCGCTTGCCGGAATCGAACTGGCGACCTTTTCATTACGAATGAACTGCTCTACCAACTGAGCTAAAGCGGCGGTAAGGACTTGATTTTAATCGAAACGGTACTAGCGGAATCGATCCAAAAACTTTTTACTAGTTTTATCTAGCTGCGTTGAGTCCTGGATGATGAATTGCAAGCCATTCGCGTCGGCAATGAGCAAAGTATTACCTGCAATACAGCGAATATCTTCCTCTGTCTTGAGGCGAATACGAGTTGGACCACGGTCAGTTTCAATATCCCAAATGCTGGGGGTGGCAAAGGTGGATACCTGCGTAATTTTTTCAATTACCGGCATAAACTCGCGTGCAGCCATTTCTTGCTCAATAAGACCTAATTCAACCTCGGGAACTTGGCTAACACTATCGAACCAACAAAGTTCCTTACCCGAAGCATCCATTAATGAAATTCCGGCACCTGGCGCAGTAATCGGAAAGGCCCTTACGGGATAAATACCTTCATGACGATTACCTGCAGCATCGATCAATACGAGGCGACCAAGACTATCCCGCTCCAAGGTATGGGGTTTTTGATAGGGGTTCATGCTAATACCTTCTCAATACTCTCACCAATGGCGCCGCCCTCAACTAACTCCGCCGCGTGGCGAAGCTGAGCTTGGTAAAGCGCATAGTAAGCACCTTGCGCATCCATTAATTGATCATGAGAGCCGATTTCCACGATTTCACCTTTATCCAATACCACTAAGCGATCTGCTTTTCTTAGGGTGGATAAGCGGTGCGCGATAGCGATAGTAGTACGACCCTTAACAAGGTTATCCAAAGCGCGCTGAATTTCTTTTTCAGTGGTGGTGTCCACAGATGAGGTGGCCTCATCTAGGATCAAAATACTGGGATTAATTAGTAATGCACGAGCGATTGAAATACGTTGCCGCTCACCACCAGAAAGAGATTGGCCGCGCTCACCAACGAGAGAGTCGTATCCTAGCGGTAAACGCAAAATAAATTCATGAGCATGGGCAGCACGGGCTGCTTCGATAATCTCTTCCCGCGTGGCCTCAGGTTTGCCATACGCAATATTCTCAGCAATAGTCCCGAAGAATAAAAAGGGTTCCTGTAGCACTAGACCAATGCGCTTGCGATAGTCGCTAATCGCAATGCTTCGAATATCACGTCCATCCAAAGTAATCGCGCCGGCACTGACATCATAGAAGCGGCATATTAAATTCACCAAGGTACTTTTACCAGACCCGCTATGACCCACTAAGCCAATCATTTCTCCTGGGGCAATATCAAGGTTGATTCCCTTAGTGACCGCGCGATTGCCATAGCGAAAACCCACGTCCCGCAAAGAGATGCGGCCTTTGACCTCACCCAAGGGGGCGGGATTAATTGGCTCCGGAACACTTGAGACATGATCCAAAATATCAAAAATCCGCTTTGCGCCAGCAGCTGCTTTTTGTGTATGCGAAACAATCCGACTCATGGAGTCAAGGCGAATATAAAAACGTCCGATATAAGCCAAGAAAGCAATCAAAACACCTACGGAAACTTTATGATGCGCAACCTGCCAAATGCCAAAACCCCAGACAACTAATAGACCTGTTTCAGTTAATAAAGTGACCGTTGGAGAAAATAAACCCCACACTCGATTCACGCGATCATTAATCTGTAAATTATGTTTATTAGAGTCGACGAAGCGCTTTAATTCTCGATCCTCTTGAGCAAATGCTTTCACTACTCGAATACCCGGAATGGTATCAGCCAGGATATTGGTAACTTCTGACCAAATGCGATCAATCTTCTCAAAACCAAAGCGCAGCTTATCGCGTACCGCATGAATCATCCACACAATAAATGGCAATGGAGCCAGCGTTACCAATGCCAGCAGAGGATCAATGGAGATCAAAATGGCCGCGGTCATTGTGATCATCAACACGTCAGTAATAAAGTCTAAAGCGTATAGCGACAAGAAAACACAAATGCGATCAGTCTCTGCGCCAATACGCGCAATCAGATCACCCGTCCTTTTTCCTCCGAAATACTCTAACGAAAGCTTTAATAAGTGCTCAAAGGTAGTGTTACGTAAGTCTGCGCCGATGCGCTCACTGACCAATGCCAAAAGGTATGTCTTCCACCAGCCTAAAGCCCAAGCCACAATGGCTGCAACGAACAGTGCAATTAGGTACATGCTCGCCAAATGAAAATCAATTGGATTGCCCTTCTCAAAAGGAATCAATACGTGATCCATTAAGGGCATTGTTAAATAAGGAGGTATTAACGTGGCCCCCGTAGAAAGCAGTGTTAATACGAAGCCTAGAAGCAATTCTTTTTTGTAGGGACGGGCAAAACGCCATAACTTAAATAAAGTCCAAGTTGAAGGCGGCGCATCCTCTTCGGGGCCACATGTTGGACAGTCGTTTGTGTTGGCAGGCTTTGGATTAAGGCAGGCTGGACAAACCTGTTGGTCGTATTCAGACACTTCACTGGCGATGCTACCTACCTGATCCCCACGCAAGATCTGCTTAAAGCCGCTTTGCAGGCGCAGCGCTTGGGGGTTAACCGCTAAGGTAAAGTACCAAGTTCTTTGAAGTCTGTCATCCATCTCCAGCTTTAGATGCCCTACACCTGCATGGTCTCCATGTAACAACTGTGCTCCGGCCTGCATTGGCCATAACTCAGACTGCTCGCCATTAGTCCACAGTAATCCTGCAGGGGTAAGGCACAGCAGGCTTTTAGTAAAGCGCATTTCACCATCAAGGTCAATCTCAAGCCATGCAAAGACCGAATCTACTACTAGATCAGGGGAGTGAATCCGCAAGTTACCAACCCAATGAGCGGGTAGCGAGGATGTAGATGGTGGAATTTCTAGCTTCATTGACCTTGAAAGTATAGTGGAGCTAAGTTTTTATGAATATGTAACTTTGTCAACTTTAAGCCACCTAAAGCCGTTAAATTACAAAAGTCAGCTTTTTAGATTATTTTTACCAATTTGTGGATTTTCAATAATTATTAGAAATAGAGAGACCGTTTGAGCATTTTCTTACCCATGCGCCCTCAGCGCTGGCCAATTGCTCAATCCCACACATGCCCCAACTGCTAGATAAAACCATTGAAATACTGAGCGTAAAGCATTTACGCGGCCCCAATATGTGGACCTACCACCCGGTAATTGAGGTTTGGGTCGATATTGGCGATCTGGAAGACTACCCCTCGAATCTGATTCCAGGTTTCTATGAGCGGCTAGTCAAAGCCTTGCCAAGCCTTCAAGAGCATCGCTGCAGTTATGGTGAAGCCGGTGGATTTCTCAAGCGAGTTGAGGAAGGCACCTGGCCAGCGCACATTCTGGAACATCTCACCCTTGAATTACAAAATTTAGCGGGTATTCCGGGCGGCTTTGGAAAAGCACGCGATGGGGATCGTCGCGGAGTCTATAAGGTAATGGTGAGCGCCATCAATGAGGAGGTGACCCTCACCGCTCTGAAGTATGCGCGCGATCTATACCTGGCTTTGGCGCAAGATACCCAAGATTCCGTAGCTCAAGTCAAAACGATCCTTGAAAACCTACGTGACTTGGGTGATGACCTCTTACTCGGGCCCAGTACGGCCTGCATTGTCAATGCGGCCGAAGAAAGGGGTATTCCGTCTATACGTTTGTCAGAAGGCAATCTTGTTCAATTAGGTTACGGCTCAAAACAGCGCAGGATCTGGACAGCAGAAACGGATAGAACGAGCGCTATTGCTGAGACCATCTCGCGTGACAAAGACCTTACTAAAAGCCTGCTTTCAAGCGCAGGTGTACCTACACCCGAGGGTCGCACGGTCACCAGCGCTGATGATGCTTGGGAGGCGGCTCAAGATATCGGCTTACCGGTGGTTGTAAAGCCAATAGACGGTAATCACGGCCGCGGTGTTTTTATTAATTTATATACCCAAACAGAAATTCAATCAGCCTACGCAGTAGCCATTGATGAAGGTAGCGAAGTCTTAGTTGAACGGCACATTATTGGTGATGAACACCGCTTATTGGTTGTAGGCAATAAAGTAGTTGCCGCAGCTAAAGGAGAGACCGTCTGGGTTACTGGTGATGGCAAACATACCGTTTTAGAGCTTATTCAAATTCAGATTAACTCTGATCCAAGGCGAGGTAAAACAGAGGAATGCCCTCTGAATCCAGTGCGTATTGATTCTGCAGTGGAATTAGAGCTAGCCCGTCAAAAATTGAGTGGTTCCAGCATTCCTGCTATCGATCAAAAAGTACTTATTCAAAGCAACGGTAATGTTGCGTTTGATGTTACAGACTTGGTACACCCTGATACAGCCAGTCAAGTTGCTCTGGCAGCCCGCGTGGTTGGCTTAGAGATTGCTGGGGTTGATCTCGTTGCCCAAGATATTAGTAAGCCGATGGCATCACAAAACGCAGCCATCGTTGAAGTCAATGCCGGCCCAGGACTGCTAATGCACCTCAAGCCTGCAAGCGGTAACCCACAACCTGTAGGGCAAGCCATCGCAGATCACCTCTTTCCATCTGGGGTAGATTTTCGGATTCCGGTCATTGGCATCGCTGGTGCTCGTGGCAAAACACCTGTCTCAGAAATGGTTGCCCATTTTTTACGTTTAAGCAATTTGTATGTGGGCCTTTCTTGTAGTAAAGGCTTATTTTTTGGTCACCGCTCTATTCAGAAAAGTAATGCCGCGAACTGGGAAAATGCGCGGCGTACTTTACTAAATCGCGCTGTTGAAGCTGCGGTAATTGAGAACAATCATCTTTCGATGTTGATCGAGGGCTTAGCTTACGACCGCTGCCAAGTCGGCATCGTTCTGAACATTGACCCAGCAGCTAATTTCCCACAGTACGCTATTGATGATGAAGATCAAATATTTAGCATTGTTCGCACACAGGTAGATGTGGTGTTACCTACCGGAGTTGCCGTTCTTAATGCCGATGACCCCATGGTAGCTAAGATGGCTGAGTTATGTGACGGAGAGGTGATCTTCTTTACGCAGGATGCATCATCTCCAGTAATACAAGCTCACCTGAATAAAAAAGGCCGAGTGATTATCGTTGGCGAACAGCAAATATTGTTGCAATGGGGTGCTGATGAGCCTAAGAGCATTCCCGTTCCGCGCCATGCAGAATCCAACCCGAGCTCGCCATGGAAGGCAATAAATCTGGGGGCAGCCATTGCTGCAGCGTGGGCTTTAAATATTCCCTTCAACGTTATTGAAGCTGGTGCTGAGACCTTTGTTTTCGACACCACCATTCCAGCAGGAGTTTAATTGGAAATCACCCGTATTCGTATGTTGCGCGGCCCAAATTTATGGAGCCGACACACCGCCCTGGAGGCGATTGTTTCTTGCGATGAAACTGAACGCTCCATTGATTCCATTCCTGATTTTGAAAACAGAATTCGAGAGCGCTTTCCTCAACTAGGGAGCATGCGTCGGGGTGGTCATAATCAAATTCTCTCATTAGCGCATGCCTTGGAGCATGCAGCCCTCGGTCTGCAATCGCAGGCAGGCTGCCCAGTCACCTTTAGTCGTACAGTACAAACCATTGAAGCTGGTGTTTATCAGGTCGTGGTCGAGTACACCGAAGAGGTAGTCGGCCGTATGGCATTTGACTTTGCTTTTGCATTAATTCTGGCTACGCTGACTGACTCTCCATTTAATCTCACTGCAGCTCTCTCTGAATTAGAGGCCCTATATGAAGATGTTCGGCTTGGGCCCAGTACAGGTTCTATCGTAGATGCTGCCGTTCAAAGAAATATTCCCTTTCGCCGCATGACGGAAGGTAGCATGGTGCAGTTTGGCTGGGGTAGCAAACAAAAACGTATTCAAGCGGCAGAGACTAGCGACACGAGCGCCATTGCAGAAGCGATAGCTCAGGATAAAGAGCTGACCAAAAATTTACTCGCCGCTGCAGGCGTTTCTGTACCCATTGGCGAAGTAGTTACTACCGCTGACGATGCCTGGCGGGCTGCACAAAAAATTGGTGGGGCGATTGTCCTCAAACCTAAAGATGGCAATCAGGGTAAAGGTGTAGTTGCCAACATTCAGACTGAAGCAGAGGTTCGCGCAGGCTTTATTGTGACTCAGGCTTTTGGCCGTGAGACCATTGTTGAGCGTTATTTACCAGGTGCAGACTATCGCCTCCTAGTGGTTGGCAATCGACTTTCTGCTGCTGCACGTCGTGAGCCTGCCCAAGTCGTTGGCGATGGCAAGCACACTATCGCTCAATTGGTAGAACTAGAGAACAGTAATCCTTTACGTGGCGATGGTCACGCAACTGCTTTAACTAAAATTCGTTTTGATGATATTGCCTTAGCTCATTTAGCCAGCAACAATCTGAGCCCAGAATCCATTCCCAAGACTGGGGAGCGGGTTTTATTGCGCAATAATGCCAACTTAAGTACTGGCGGAACCGCTACGGATGTAACGGATGATGTGCATCCCGATGTGGCGGCTAGCGCTATCGCTGCGGCACAAATGATTGGCCTAGATATTGCTGGTGTCGATATTCTGTGTGAGGCAATTTATAAACCTCTTGAAGCACAAGGTGGCGGTATTGTCGAAGTCAATGCTGCCCCTGGTTTACGCATGCACCTCAAGCCCTCGTATGGCAAAAGTCGTCCCGTTGGCGAAGATATTATTAATACGATGTACCCATTGGGCGAAGATGGCCGTATTCCAGTGGTGGCTGTGACGGGCACCAATGGCAAAACAACCACCGTACGTCTGATTGCCCATCTTATTAATGAGACAGGTCTACGCGTTGGTATGACATCGACCGATGGCGTGTACATCAACCATCGACTGATTGACTCTGGCGACTGTAGCGGCCCCAAAAGCGCGCGCAATGTCTTAATGCATCCCGATGTAGATGCCGCCGTTCTAGAAACAGCCCGCGGAGGAATGCTACGCGAAGGTTTGGGTTTTGATCGTTGTGAAGTAGCCGTAGTAACCAATATCGGTGAAGGGGATCATTTAGGCCTGAACTACATTACCAGCGTCGAGGATTTAGCCATTCTGAAACGGGTAGTCGTGCAAAACGTAGCCCCCACCGGCGCGGCAGTCCTCAATGCAGCAGATCCCATTGTGGTCAAAATGGGTGACGTTTGTAATGGCCGCGTCATTTTCTTTGCTCAAAATCAACACCACCCCGTGATTGCTGCGCATCGGGCAAAGAATAAAAAAGTTATTTACTGTGACGGTACTTACATTGTTGCGTCCAAGGGCGCTCGGGTTGTCTACCGCTTTCCTGTAAGTGAAATTCCGATCACTCAAAATGGGGTGCTCGGCTTTCAAATAGAAAATGCAATGGCCTCTATTGGTGCTGCATGGGCGCTAGGATTAGACGCTGAGAAAATTGCACGCGGCCTACACTCCTTTCAAAGCTCTGCCAACGCAGTGCCAGGACGCTTTAATCAATTCCAGCATAAGGGTGCCACTGTCATTGCTGACTACGGCCACAACCCAGATGCTATGCGCGCGCTCGCGAGCGCAATTACAGCAATGAAGCCCAAAAAGAGTCACGTAGTCATTAGTGGGGCCGGTGATCGTCGTGATGAAGATATCCGTGATCTCACCCGCATCTTAGGGAATAATTTTGATAACGTCATTTTGTATCAAGATCAATGTCAACGTGGTCGCGAAGATGGTGAAGTATTAAAGCTCTTGCAAGAGGGGCTAGTGGGAACAACGCAAGCAAAGCAAGTCAAAGAAATTACTGGCGAGTTTTTAGCGATTGATACGGCATTAAATGATTTATCACCCGGTGATATTTGCCTAATCTTAATTGATCAAGTCGAAGAATCATTGGCCTATCTTAAAGAAAAGGTACGGCCATAAACAAAAAGCCCAATCATTGATTGGGCTTTTGTAACACTGCCATAAAGAGCAGTCCTATTTTCTAGTAACTAACTCTACGCATGGTAACGCTGTAAACGCTCGATTTCTTCTTTAGATCCCAGCATGACAGACACACGCTCATGCAGGTCCGTCGGAATTAAATCCATAATCAATTGATCCCCATTCGTAGATGCACCACCGGCCTGCTCTACTAAAAAGCTCATCGGGTTTGCCTCATACATTAAGCGTAACTTGCCCGGCTTATGCGGCTCGCGCTGGTCCCAAGGGTACATAAAAATACCCCCTCGAGAAAGTACGCGATGCACATCTGCCACCATGGAAGCAATCCAGCGCATATTAAAGTCTTTGTCACGCTCACCGCCAACACCCGCAAGACACTCATCAACGTAACGGCGCACTGGCTCTGCCCAATGACGCATATTGGACATATTGATTGAAAATTCTTTGGTACTGTGGGCTATCTCTACAGATTCTTTAATTAGTACAAATTCACCAGTAACCCTATTTAAGGTAAACATCACAACACCATCACCAAGGGTTAAGGCCATTGTGGTCTGAGGTCCATAAACCACATAACCGGCAGCTACCTGATGACGCCCCGACAATAAGAAGTCCGCTGTTTGCAAAGGTGCAGCAGAGTTTTGTTTTTTAAGGACGGAGAAAATCGTACCGATGGATACATTCACATCAATATTGGATGAGCCATCGAGTGGGTCAAATAATAGTAAGTAATCACCCGTTCCTTGAACGGCAACTGGTAACTCCATTTCCTCAGAAGCTAAGCCTGCGAGTGATTGACAGCCTTGTACACCTTCAATTAATAGATCATTCGCGATCACATCTAACTTTTGCTGAACTTCACCCTGCACATTGCCTGTGCCAGCAGAACCCAATAAATCAATCAAAGCACCTTGAGCCACTTCATGGCTGAGAGTCATACAAGTATCAGCAACCGCAACCAACAGCTCTTGAAGACCAGCAGGAACGGCATTGCCCTTGACCTGAACAGTCTCTAAATATTGCTTGAAATGGGTATTAAAAGTAGTTGAAGCTGTCAAAAGGAATTCTCCATCAATCTGGGGTGGTGCATTGCTAAACAGACTCTATTTTGCCTTTAAAGCACATTTACTCTAAAAAATATGCCGCTTTAATCACCAAGCGCTTTCAAAATCACCTCTTTCACATCCGCTGAGAGGGTTTCACATGCAGCTACTCGCTGCAGGGCTGCTTGCATCAGACTTTGATAGGGCTGTGCAAACTGCTTCCAGCGGTCAAGGCCTCTAGCTAAACGAGCAGCTACTTGAGGGTTGATAGCATCTAAGGCGAGCACAGATTCTGCCCAAAAAGCATAACCACTACCATCTATTTGATGAAAGCTAGCGGGGTTATTCATACAAAACGCATGAATCACGCTACGAACACGATTAGGGTTATTCATCTTAAAAGCCTCGTGCCCTTGCAAGCGACGCACATCGCTTAAAGTGGCATCAGCATCAGAAACGGGTGGTCTACTCGCCTGTAAAGAGAACCATTTATCGATTACTAAAGGGTCATCTGCAAAGTGAGTATAAAAGTCTTCAAGGCATGCAACTGCAGATGGGGATCCCTGAATCACCAGCGCCGCTAAAGCAGCATACCGATCAGTCATATTATCGGCATTGTGATATTGATTGACCGCCATTGGCGACCAAATTAAGGGATCTGCCTCGAGCAACATACTCAACGCCAGATTTTTCAAGGCCCGTTTGCCAGCACTTACCGCATCAGGATTGAATGGGCCAGGCGTTTGCATTTGCTGATAGAGGGAGGCCCACTCGATTCGGAGCTCTCTTGCAATAGCCTGACGGAAAGCACGACGAGCTGCATAAATTTTCTGAGGATCAACGCTGACACACTGCTCATACAAATAAGTTTCTGCAGGCAAAGTCAGCGCAAGGTCTTTAAACGCAGGGTCCAATACAGGGTCCATTAAGAGATCGCGATAAGCCGAAATCAGCGCTGCATCAGGCAAACGGTTCTGCAAAATCATCTGCATTGCTAATTTTTGTCCAGCCTCCCAGCGATTAAACGCGTCATCGTCACTCGAGAATAGCGTTAATAAATCGGCCTCACTTTGATCAAAGTCCAACTTAATGGGCGCAGAAAAATTGCGATTAATGGACAAAACAGGGCGGGTTTTTACATCTGGAAAGGTCCACGTTTGGCTTTCTTGCATCAACTCCAACAAGCATTCTTGTTGATCACCAGTCGGCGTCAATAAGCGCATTGCCAATGGAATATGAAACAACTTGGTGTCCATATTTTTTACATTTGCAGGAAAGTGCTGTGTCAACGTTACTTGATATTCTTTTGTAGCCGCATCATATGATTCGATCACGCTCACCATTGGAGTGCCTGCTTGGCTATACCAATTCTTGAATTGCTCAAGATCACACCCATTCGCATCAGCCATCGCCATCAAGAAATCATCGCAAGTCACAGCCTGACCGTCGTGGCGTTTAAAGTAGAGATCCATTCCCTTACGAAAGCCCTCTCTACCCAGCAGCGTTTGGTACATGCGCACAACCTCAGCGCCTTTTTCATACACTGTCACGGTATAAAAGTTATTGATTTCTTGATACTCGTCTGGACGAATAGGATGCGCCATTGGGCCCGCATCTTCTGGAAATTGGAGTTGACGCAAAAGTCTCACGTCCTCAATCCGCTTTACCGCCCTACCGGACTCACTGCCCATTTGATCGGCAGAGAATTCTTGATCACGAAATACGGTCAAACCCTCTTTTAGGGATAGCTGGAACCAGTCACGGCAAGTCACCCGATTACCCGTCCAGTTATGAAAGTACTCATGTGCCACAACGCTCTCAATATTGGCAAAGTCGGCGTCGGTTGCAGTCATTGCTTGAGCCAAGACATACTTAGTGTTGAAGATATTGAGGCCCTTATTCTCCATAGCCCCCATATTAAAATCTCCTACAGCCACAATCATGAAGCGCTCTAGATCCAATTCCAAGCCGTAGCGTTTTTCATCCCAGTAAATGGAGGCAATTAAAGAATCCATCGCATGGCGCGTCTTCTTTAAATCGTGTGGCTCAACCCAAATCTGCAATAGTTTCTTTGCGCCACTACTGGTCGTGATGGTCTCTTCAATACATTCCAACTTACCGGCAACCAATGCAAATAAATAAGCGGGTTTAGGAAATGGATCTTCCCAGACTGCAGTGTGCCAGCCATTAGCTAGTTTTTCAGTACTCAGTAAATTGCCATTGGATAATAAAACTGGATACTCCGCCTCTCGCGCCCGCAAAGTAACCCGATAGCGCGCCATCACATCAGGCCTGTCTAGAAAATAGGTAATTTTGCGAAATCCCTCAGCTTCACATTGCGTAAAAAAGTTGCCGTTAGAAACATAGAGCCCCATCAGAGAGGTATTTTTCTCCGGAATGCAAACACAAATGATCTCGACAATGAACGCTTGGCAGCCATCATTGGGTAGCGCATGAATCGTCAGCGTCAGAGGCGTCAACTCAAACTGACGATGAGCCTCGCCATTGATACGTAAGCTTACAAATTCAAGCTCTTGACCCTGAAGAACCAAAGGCAATCCTGCCTCATGATTGGGACCAGGTAAAACCTCAAGGCGACTTTTAACAATAGTTCGCGCTGGATCTAAAGCAATATCAAGCTCTACCTGACTTAGAGTGTAATGAGGGGGGAGATACTTGAGCCTGCTGAAGCTCTGCGATAGATCAGTTTTCATGAGGTAATTTTAAGCCCCGAATGGCCGTTTGTTCTTAACCCCAAATGAGGGTCGCTAAACCAATCGCAATAAAAGTGATTGCAGCTACCCCATGCACCCATCGAAGCGGTAAACGCTGAGTAAATTTCTGGCCTATCCAGACTGCAGGGGCATTCGCTAGCATCATCCCCAAAGTGGTGCCTATGGTGACTGACAGCACATCTGCATACTTTGCCCCCAGGGCGATAGTGGCGATCTGGGTCTTATCTCCCATCTCTGCCAAGAAAAAAAGACCTGTTGTCAGCATAAAAACCTGCAAGGCTTTGTCGGCCACTTTAGAGTCTGCCGCATCATCAATATGGTCTGGAACCAGCAGCCAAAGTCCGATACCCAAAAAACTGAGCCCTAAAACCCATTTCAGAATATTTGCGCTCACTAGACTGGTGAGCCAGTGCCCTAAAAAAGCCGCGCAAGCATGATTCGCAATCGTTGCAATAAAAATGCCGCCAATGATTCCGAGCGCTTGTTTCGGATAGCGGGCCGCTAACATCAAAGAAAGTAACTGGGTTTTATCTCCCATCTCGGCCAGAGCAACAACGCCTGTAGATATTGCTAGCGCAGAAATATCCATCCGCTTAAGCTGTTAGGGTTTGTTTTTGCATCTATTGATAATAGAGCAAAGAAGGCGGCATATTCGCAATATATGCCGCCAAAGTACTATACGGCTAGCAATTCCTCAGCGGATACAAAGTCTTTTTTCTGAGCAATGGCTACTGGTTCTGATGTCAATATTCCTCGGTGCACACTTAACCCATTCCGCAAGTGAGGATCATTGAGCAAAGCAATCAAGCCGCCTTTATTCGCTAATGCTTCAATGTAAGGATAGGTTGCATTGGTAAGCGCAAAAGTAGAGGTACGAGCTACAGCACCCGGCATATTGGCAACGCAGTAGTGCAACACACCATCCACAGTAAAAGTAGGGTCTGTATGGGTAGTAGGTCTGGAGGTTTCGAAACAACCCCCTTGATCTATTGCCACATCAACCACTACAGCACCAACCTTCATCTTGCGGACCATCTCTCGAGTGACTAACTTTGGTGCAGCACCTCCTGGCAATAGTACAGCGCCAATCACTACATCCGCCTCACACACTTCCAGCTCGACTGATAGCGGGTCTGCATAAAAGGTTCTGACGCGATTGCCATACAACATATCTATCTGCCTTAAACGATCAATATCGCGGTCAAAAATACAGACTTCCGCACCTATCCCTACCGCCATTTGAAGGGCATTACGACCTACTACACCTGCACCCAAGATGACAACCTTTGCAGGGGCAACGCCCGGCACCCCAGCCATCAAAATACCTAAACCGCCATGAGTCTTTTCAAGATGAGAAGCTGCTGCCTGAATCGACATCCTGCCAGCCACTTCACTCATTGGCGCTAGCAGCGGTAATCCACCAAGTCCTGAGGTTACCGTTTCATAGGCGATGCATGTAGCCCCTGAGGACATCAATGCTTTGGTTTGGGTTGGGTCCGGAGCAAGATGCAAATAGGTAAAGAGAATCTGATCCTCGCGCAACATAGCGCATTCTTGTGGCTGAGGCTCTTTGACTTTGACAATCATCTCCGCTTTTGCAAATACCTCAGCCGCACTATTAATCAATGTAGCTCCTGCTAAACGATAAGACTCGTCTGTTAAACCAATCTGCTCTCCAGCCCCCCTCTGAACTAATACAGAGTGACCTTGTTTGCACAAACCTTTTACATTACCCGGGGTTAAGCCCACACGGAATTCATTATTTTTTACTTCTTGAGGTACGCCAACAATCATTGCTATCTCCTTATTTAAAGTCACGATTGAGTTTGGTTTTGTGATGCAATCCCACCAGGTAGAACATGACGAGATACAAGCCCATTAAGCAAGGCCCTAATATCAAAGCCATCCTGGCATCCTCATGAAAGCCCATCAGCACTACTACTAAAGCAATAAATGCCAATGCGAACCACGAGGAATAGGGCCACCAAGGGGTGCGATAAGCTAACTCAGCTACCTGGTTTTTTGTCAAAGAACGACGAAATTGAATCTGGGTAATTAAGATAGAAATCCACACCATCAGGCCAATAAACGTCACTGCGGCCATGACATACTGAAATGCCTTATCAGGTACAAAGTAATTGAGTACGACTCCTGACATACACACAGCTACTGTTGCCATCACCGCTCGATGAGGAACGCCATACCTAGATAACCTCGCAAAAGGAGATGGCGCATACCCATTTACCGATAAGGCATACAACAAGCGTCCACCACTAAAAATGCCAGCATTACAGGAAGACAGTGCTGCGGTAATCACCACAAAGTTAATCATGCCTGCAGCCTCACGCAAGCCAATGCGTTCAAACATCACTACAAAAGGACTGCCCTGCTGACCCACTTCGTTCCAAGGGAATATCGCCAGAATCACGAAGATTGCACCCATATAAAAAATCAAGATGCGCCAGGCCAATGAATCAATTGCCATGGGTATGGTTTTACGTGGATTCTCAGCCTCACCAGCAGACAAGCCAATCATCTCAATGCCGACATAAGCAAATAAGACCATCTGCAGCGAGAGCAGCATGCCGCTAATGCCATTTGGGAAAAAGCCTCCATGAATCCATAGATTACTTAATCCAATGGGATTCCAGTCATTCGTAAAGCCAAAGAAAATCACGGAGCAACCTAATGCAATCATCGCAATAATCGCCACGACTTTGATCAAGGCAAACCAGAACTCAAATTCACCAAAGACTTTTACTGCAATTAGATTGATCAGACCCATCATCAGAATCGACGATAGTGCCCAAATCCACTGCGGCGTGTCTGGAAACCAAATTCCCATATAAATACCCACAGCCGTGACCTCGGCAATACCCACGACGATCCAGTAAGTCCAATAACCCCAGCCGACCATATAGCCAGCTAGAGGACCCACGTAGGTATTGGCATAGGCTGCAAATGATCCCGCTACAGGCTCATGGACTGCCATCTCACCTAGAGTGCGCAGCACAATAAAAGCGACGATGCCCGCCAGTAGATATCCCAGCAGAATGGAAGGCCCAGCGATTTTGATCGCACTTGCAGAGCCAAGAAATAGTCCGACACCAATCGTTGACCCTAAAGCCATCAAACGAATATGTCGCACCTTGAGGTGACGCTTTAAACCAGTATGTTCAGTCTGCAAAACAGACCCCCTTTCAGTTTGTCGTTGGCAAGTCACCAACGAAGCAAAGTCTAGGCAGGAGTTCTGATCTCTACTAGAGGGGTAATTTATCTAAATCTACTAAATGAATAAATATGATTCTTACAAAACAAAAATGCTTATTT
This sequence comes from Polynucleobacter sp. TUM22923, assembly GCF_030295705.1. Taxonomy (NCBI): domain Bacteria; kingdom Pseudomonadati; phylum Pseudomonadota; class Betaproteobacteria; order Burkholderiales; family Burkholderiaceae; genus Polynucleobacter; species Polynucleobacter sp. TUM22923. Next base: position 436,379 of record NZ_AP027274.1, on the reverse strand, counting down.
AAATCAAGGACTAGGCATTTTTAAACACCCAATAGATGACAGAAGAATACGTAATTTCCTACAGGGATTGCCCTTAAGGGTTTAGATAGATTCAGCTAGATTTAGATAGACTTTACTGAGCCTACTGACTGAATCGAGATCAGATTCAGGATTTCTGCGGCGGCAGCTAAGCCACAGGCTGCCGTTACCATCACGGTAGATCCATAGCCTGAGCAGGCTAAGCCACCACTTGCTACTCCGGCTCTTGGCTCATGTGAATACACAGCACGAATACCCATCTTGTCTTTTAGATTTCTGGAAAAGCCATGATCTTGTCTAAGTCCTTGGCGCACCTTTGCGAGCAAAGCATCTTGTTCGGTTCGAGAAAGATCCTCGCAACGAACAGAGGTAGGATCCGATTTTCCACCCGCGGCACCACACATCACTAGTGCGCGCTGGTTTTGGGTAGCCCAAACTGCTAAAGCAATTTTGGTCAGCACTGAATCGGTTGCATCTAAAACTAGAGCCTCTTGAGGAATCCACTCCTCTAAATTTTGTGGCTCTAAAAATGTGTCACAGATAGTCAGCGTGATTTCAGGATTAATCAGCCGTATCCGCTCAGCCATAGCCTGCACCTTAGCCTTACCAAACTCTCCCTCAAGCGCATGTAATTGACGATTGGTATTGCTCTGAGAAATGTGATCAAAATCAACCAATACAAGATGGCCGATAGCGGTTCTAGCTAGGGCTTCAGCAGCCCAAGAACCAACACCTCCTAATCCAGCCACAACCACAGTTGCCTTGCGAAATCGTTCACGCAGCTCAGGGCCATAGAGGCGAGCTACCCCTCCAAAGCGACGATCATCTGCGCTAACCTCATTAGCCACTACCTCAGTTGCTTCCAACCTGTCTTCTGCCATAGCTTCTCTGTATACTTTAAAAATGGATCCCATTGCTCAACTTCGTAAAAACTATACCTTTGGTCAGCTCTTAGAAACTGAAGTTCCAGCCAATCCGCTAGCCTTATTTCAAATATGGTTTGATCAGGCCACAAAAGCAGAGTGTCCTGAACCGAACTCCATGACCTTGGCGACTGCTGATCAGGCTGGTAATCCTTCAGCTCGTATTGTCTTACTAAAAGGCGCAGACCAGAGTGGCTTTACCTTTTTTACCAATTACGACAGCCAAAAGGGTCGTGAGCTGGCAATTCGGCCCCAGTCAGCATTGTTATTTCATTGGCATGAACTTGAACGTCAAATACGCATCAAGGGTTCGACTGAAAAAATCACCGCAGCTGAAAGTGATGATTACTATCACTCTCGTCCACCGGCCTCCCGAATTGGCGCATGGGCTTCCCCACAAAGTACTGCAATCCCAAACCGGGAATTTTTAGAGCAAGCTGAAAAAGATTTTGCCGCGAAGTATGGAAATGAGCCTCCGCGCCCAGAGCACTGGGGAGGATATCGATTGCGCCCAACCGAAATTGAATTTTGGCAGGGCCGTCCATCACGTTTGCACGATCGTATTCACTATCAACTAGAGGGGAACGACTGGCGCATTACCCGGTTGGCCCCCTAAATTGACCACCGACGATCTGATTGCGTCTTATTGAAATCCTACAGCTAACAAAGATCTAAACTTCGCCCTAAATTTAGCTAGCTTAGGCGCTACTACCGCCATGCAATAACCCTGCCCAGGGTGCTGACGGAAATAATCTTGATGGTAATCTTCGGCCGGATAAATCACTGGTGCGTCAGCAATTTCTGTCACGATTGGATTGGAATAGATTTTCGCATCCACTAATTCTCTTACCACCTCATGCGCAGTCTTATTTTGAGCCTCGCTATGCGTAAAGATGACCGAGCGATATTGGGTACCATGGTCATTACCCTGATAGTTCAGTGTAGTTGGGTCATGAATCACAAATAGCACTTCCAGCAGATCGCGATACGTGATCACACTGGCATCAAAATAGATGTCGACAATTTCTGCATGGCCGGTTGTACCCGTACAAACAGACTCATAATCCGGATTGGCGCGAGGGCCGCCTGCGTAACCTGAAATCACCGCGCTTACGCCAATAATTTGCTGATAAACAGCCTCAAGACACCAGAAACAGCCCCCTCCTAAGGTGGCACGCTCCACAGTTGCTAAGTTTTCTTCATTAATTGTGTTCATACCTTTATCCTAATACCTTATTCAATCATTTGCTTGCCGCCTATCTTATTCCCATGACAGTCAATCGCCTTACGCTCCAATTAGAAGAAATTAAAGCGGCTTATGCTGCCCAACCCAATCCCACTCTTGAGGTTCGACTAGAAAGAATTGGCCGTATTGAAAAGCTGGTTGCAGCCAATGAGGAAAGAATTTGTAAGGCTTTAGAAGCAGATTTTGGAGTTCGTAATCCAATTGAGACAAGGCTGGCTGAATTTCAAATGATTTATCAAGCCTGCAAGCATGCTCGCAAACATCTTAAAGAGTGGATGAAACCCAGCTTAGTAGATACGCCCAGCTTCCTAGGTTCATCTCAGGCTTGGACTGAAATGCAATCTTTGGGTGTAGTGGGCATCATGAGTCCTTGGAACTATCCAGTCCAATTAGCGCTTGTTCCGGCCATTGCAGCACTTGCAGCTGGTAATAGAGTTTGGCTAAAACCCTCTGAAAGAAGTTTACGTACATCCGGTTATTTGGCGAGCCTTATTCAAGAGTATTTTCACCCGAGTGAATTTTGCGTAACAACTGGTGGCGTAGACGTTGCTGAATCATTTGCTGCGCTTCCCTTTGATCATCTCTTTTTTACTGGCTCGGAAAATACCGGCAAGAAAGTGATGCGCGCTGCAGCCAATCACTTAACCCCCATCACGCTCGAGCTTGGCGGTAAATCGCCTGCGATGATCGATCTGTCAGCTAATCTTCCAGATGCTGCCAAAAGCATCATTTACGGAAAATTGATTAACGGTGGTCAAACCTGTATTGCACCAGATTACGTTTTAATTCATCAAAGTCAATGCGCTGCTTTTGTTGCAGAACTACAAAATGCCGCTCGAGAACAGTTTTCTAATGTAGAAGAGTTCACTAGCGCGATTGATTCAACGCAACTTGCACGTTGGCAGTTGTTGGCAAAAGATGCGGTAGAGCGCGGGGCTCAGGTTGCTCCACTGCTACCACTGCTACCACTGCAAGAGAGTATCCCAAACTATTTCACGCCACTAGCATTAATGAATGTGCCGGCAGATGCACTCATCATGCAGGAGGAAATCTTCGGGCCTATTCTGCCAATAGTCATCGTTGAGGACATTACTGCCGCTATTCACTACGTGAACAGTAAGCCCAAACCATTGGCCCTTTATTGGTTTGGCAAGGATCGCAACACAATGCAGCGCGTGCTTCATGAAACGCGCTCTGGCGGAGTCACGATTAACGACACCTTACTTCACGTTGCAGTGGAAGACCTTCCCTTTGGTGGCGTTGGCGCCAGTGGTATGGGTGCTTATCATGGCAAAGCAGGTTTTGACACCTTCAGCCATCGAAAGTCGATTCTTCAGGTGCGCGGTTTCTTCGGGCTATCCTTCCTACGGGGCACTCAATTGGCAAGGCCGCCCTATGGAAAAGGTGTCAAGCGTCTGCTTCGATGGCTACGCTAATTAAAATAGATTAAGGGGAAACCCTTGCTATTGAGCAATTTCAATGTCATACTTAGGGGCTTTTTAAAGCAATTTGATTCATCGCCCCCCAGCTATATTTCAGCGATTAGTTTAGAAGTCATAAACACAACAACGCTGCCGCCTGTCTGATGGTCGATGCCTTTGACCATCACACTCAAAAAAAACAAGAGTGTATACACGGAGACATCCCTTAAAGGGGATGTGCAATAGCATGACTTTTTCTCAAGAAACGAATCACGAATCCAAAGACTCAAAGCCAACTGGAACTGAATTCCAGTCTTTCGCGCTCGCGCCATCACTCCTTAAAAACATTGCTGAGTTGGGTTATACCCAAGCTACCGAAGTACAGGCTCAGGTTATTCCTGCGGCTTTGGCAGGTGGCGATTTATTAGTCAGCAGTCAAACTGGTAGCGGTAAAACAGCCGCCTTTTTATTACCTTTAATTAATCAATTGATTGAAGACAACCCAAGCAACTCACCTGTTCCAGGTCGTGCTCAGCCTAAAGTATTAGTACTCTGCCCTACCCGTGAATTAGCGCAACAGGTTTCTGCAGATGCAGTAAACCTAGTGCGTGGGATGAAGGGTATTCGCATAGCGACAGTCATGGGTGGCATGCCTTACGGCAAGCAGATCCAAGCATTGAAAGGCGCATTGTTAGTAGTTGCAACGCCAGGTCGTTTACTTGACTTAACTGACAGCAAAGCTATTCGCTTGGATGATGTAAAGCAACTCGTAATCGATGAAGCGGATCGCATGCTAGACATGGGATTTGCAGATGATCTAGAAGCGATTGATAAGCGTTGTGTTGCCCGCACGCAAACCTTGATGTTCTCTGCTACTTTTGCACCAAAGATTATGTCTTTGGCCAATGAACTGACCACTAACGCAAAACGTATTGAGCTCGCTCATGCTGGTGAAAAACATGCCAACATTGAACAGAAGCTTCACTGGGCTGACAGTGTTTCACACAAGCATAAATTGCTCGAGCATATTTTGGCTGACGCTTCTTTAGATCAGGCTGTTGTGTTTGCGAGCACCCAGATCGAAAGTGAAAAAATTGCTGATACCCTACGTGCCAATGGTTACGAAGCTACTGCACTTCATGGTGCAATGCCCCAAGCTGTGCGTATGCGTCGCCTTGAGTCACTTCGCAAAGGTCACACCAAGATTTTGGTTGCTACTGACGTCGCTGCGCGCGGTATCGATGTACCCCGCATTAGCCACGTGATTAACTTTGGCTTACCTATGAAGCCAGAAGATTACACACACCGTATTGGTAGAACTGGACGCGCTGGTCGTAACGGCGTAGCAATTACCCTAGTCGAGCATCGTGATCGCGCAAAGATTCGCAATATCGAACGCTTCACACAGCAAGATATCGTTGCCTCTGTTATTGCCGGACTCGAGCCACAAGCCAAGCCTAGCTTTGGTGGTGGCGGTGGCGGCGGTGGTCGCCCAGGTGGCGGTCGCTCTGGTGGCGGTCGTTCCGGTGGCGGCGGTGGCGGTGGTCGTTCCGGTGGCGGCTACGGTTCGGGCGCTCGTTCTGAGTCTCGCTCTGGTAGCGGTAATGCTGGTGGAAACCGCTCGGGCAATCATTTTGAATCTCGCTCGTCTGGTGATGCACGTCCTTCAAGTGACTCACGTCCATCTGGTGACTCACGTCCTGGCAATCGCTTTGGTGATTCACGTCCTGCACGCTCTGCGGATTCGCGTCCAAGTACTGGCAGCCGCTCTAGCGACTCACGTCCATCTGGTGATTCACGTCCCTCAACTGGTCCTCGTTTTGCTAAACCTAAAACTGGCGGTCAACGTCGTAGCTTTAGCGGCAACTAAATATGGCTCACCGTCGTCGCCTCCGTTCTTCATGGAATCGAGTCGATTCCGGTGAACTGCATCAAGCGCCACGCAAGTGGCAGTCTTGGCTCAGTGATACTGGTTCTTTAACTCAAAAAATTGAATCCGTCATTGGCCAAAAACTTGAAGTAGTAGTTTTACGAGATTGCCGACAAAATCTTAATAGCGACGAAAGTCGCTATTTTCATTTAAAGATCCAGCGCTGTCGGGTTCGAGAAGTATTGCTGTGCGCAAACAATATTCCCTTGGTAATAGCACGTAGCATCATTCCTAGTTCAAGCTCTAGCGGCAGTAACCACCAGGTTCTGCGCTTAGGTCGTAAGCCTTTAGGGGCCGTCTTATTCGCAAAATCCCGCGCCCATTCCAAGGCAAAGCCTATGCGAGAGATTGCGCGCCTTGATCAGCACAGCGCCCTATGGAAAACCTGTTTACAGCGCTATGAAAGCTTGCCTAGCGTCGTCTGGGGAAGGCGCACTCTGTATCACCTGAAAGGGAAGCCGCTTCTAGTGAGCGAAGTCTTTTTTCCCGCACTTCTAAGCTATTAAGTAGTCGGGCTGTTGCTGCTCAGACTATTGCTGCTCAAGCCAATGTTGACTTGCTTTGACTAAAGCGTCATCGCCAGACTCACAAACTATGATTTCTCTGAAACCAATTTGTCTCGCTGCATCTGCAATATTCGGGTGCGAACATAAAGCGACGCTAAGATTCAGTGGTAACTGAGCGCGCCCCAGGTGGCGCACAGCTTCCGAGGAAGTTAGCAACCAAAGAGATTGAACAAAGTCTATTTTTCGGATGTCGCCCCAAATAGGGCTTTCTAAGTCTAGAGGAATGCGGCTGTATACCGAAATCAGATTTAAGTGTGCCCCGGCTGCTTTGAGCGTATCAGCCAGCCAATCACGACCGCCCTCGCCCTTCAATATCACCACTCGCTTTGTAGGCCAATCCCATTGCAGTTTTTGCAGTACCTTCCAAAGACCCTCAGAGTCCCACTCAGTATTGTCTTGGGGATAAAGTAGCCATGTTGGGGTGCTCTCGCTACCAATGCCATAAGCACTTAAAGCAGCTAAGCTACCCCCGCCCATTACCCCAATCGGAACTGGGCTGTTAGAGACCTCTTGCCAAGAACATCCTAACAAACGCATCGTGCATTCAATGGCATTTGGGCTAACAAAAATTGCTAAATCGGCAGCATGTAACGATGCCGCAATATCTTGGGCCAATGTACTCCCACTCCCCGGAAGAATGGTGAGTAATGGCAGAGAAATGATTTCCGGAGGCTTTGCTTGGCTAGCCGGGCTGTTTTGCAAACACTCGTTAAGCAACGCTGACAGCTGATGTGCTTGCCCGCTAGGGCGCGTAATCACAATGGTCTTTGTGCTCATAGGTCCGGTACTTTGATTGCTACTTTGCTTTGTTATCTACTGAGGCAAACCATTTGGCAGTAAGCTTGCTGCGCCTTGCAAAATTAAATCCTGCGCTACTACAAGACCTAGGGCTTCTGCTTCTGCCAAGCTTCTGACAGGTCCTTGGGCGCTAGCCAAGCAGATTGCCTTGCCATCAACGCTAGCCACAAATGAGCGAATCTGCATTTGATCTTCGCTCCAAACAGCATAAGCCGCTAAAGGCACTTCACAAGAGCCTCCCAATTGACGCGAGACCATTCGCTCAGCTGTCACTGCATACCAGGTTGGTAAATTGCTTAAGGGGGCAAGCCACTCTTTAATATTCGGATGTTTGCTGAGGGTTTCAATGCCCAAAGCGCCCTGCCCAGCTGCTGGTGTATAAGGATCAATTGGCAATAGCGCTCGAATACGGGCCTCTAGCCCTAGGCGCTTTAGACCCGCAGCCGCCAAAATGATGGCCTGATACTCGCCACGATCCAACTTACCCATACGGGTATCCAAGTTACCCCGTAAAGGATGAATCTCCAAATGCGGGAATTGCGCTCTCAAGACAGATTCACGGCGTAGGCTAGAAGTTCCCACAATAGCGCCCTGAGGAAGATCCTCTAGGCTGGCATAGTCGTTCGATACAAACGCATCACGCGCATCCTCACGCGCCATGACGCACGATAAATCAAAGCCCTGAGGCATCACCATTGGGACGTCTTTAAGGGAATGTACCGCTAAATCGGCTCGTCCGTCCTCCAAAGCTGTTTCCAGCTCTTTAACAAAGAGGCCTTTACCACCCACCTTGGAGAGTGCTTTATCCAAAATTTGGTCACCCCGAGTGGTCATACCCAAGATCTGGACATCGCACTCTGGATAGTGCTTTTTTAGGCAATCCCTGACATGCTCGGCTTGCCACATAGCAAGCCGGCTCTCGCGAGAGGCAATAACGAGGCGCTGAGGAGGGCTAGAAATAGAGGATATAGAGCTAGAAATAGGGAGTTGGGACATAACATTTAAGATAATCGAAGACCTTCACCAATATACTGCGTTTATGAGCACATCAAATAATTCCCTTGCCAACAAAGCCCAAGCTTGGTCGGCCCGCTTTACCGAACCCGTTGACGAACTAGTGCAACGTTACACTGCCTCGATTGGCTTTGACCAGCGCTTTGCGATGGTTGATATCGCAGGATCCTTGGCCCATGCTGAAATGCTGGCAACTCAAAAGATTGTCAGCACCCAAGATTTAGCGGATATTCAAAAAGGAATGGCGCAGATTAAGAGTGAAATCGAGGCTGGTGAATTTCAATGGCAGCTAGCTCTGGAAGATGTTCATTTAAATATTGAGGCCCGCTTGACGCAGTTAGTGGGCGATGCTGGTAAGCGGCTGCATACCGGTCGCTCACGCAATGACCAGGTCGCGACTGACTTAAGACTTTGGTTGCGTGGTAGCGTCGATGAAATCGCGGTCACACTAAAATCATTACGTGCTGCATTGCTTGATCTTGCAGAGAAACATGCCGCAACGATCATGCCTGGTCATACCCATTTGCAAGTCGCTCAACCGATTACCTTTGGCCACCACTTGATGGCCTATTACGAAATGTTTAGTCGAGATGCCAGCCGCTTAGCAGATTTACGTGTACGGTTTAATCGCCTGCCATTGGGCGCGGCGGCTTTAGCGGGCACCACCTATCCAATCGATCGTGAACAAGTAGCGCGTACCCTTGGCTTTGATGGCATCTGCGCAAATTCATTAGACGCTGTCTCTGATCGTGATTTTGCAATCGAGTTTTGCGCGTTCTCTGCTATCTTGATGATGCATGTATCACGCCTCTCAGAAGAGTTGGTGCTTTGGCTCAGCCCTCGCTTTGGATTTATTGATCTACCGGATCGCTTTTGTACCGGAAGCTCTATCATGCCCCAGAAGAAAAATCCCGATGTTCCTGAACTAGCCCGAGGCAAAACAGGGCGCGTTTACGGCGACTTAATTTCTTTATTGACGTTGATGAAGAGTCAGCCTTTGGCTTACAACAAAGATAATCAGGAAGATAAAGAGCCTTTATTTGATGCGGTCGATACCGTACAAGATACTTTGCGTATTTTTGCTGACATGATTCCCCATATTGAAGTCAAAGCGGATGTAATGAGGTCAGCGGCTGAAGAAGGTTTTGCAACAGCTACTGACTTGGCAGACTATTTAGTAAAAAAAGGTTTAGCCTTCCGAGATGCACATGAGGCAGTAGCGCATGCAGTAAAAGCCTGCGTGGGTCGCAAATGCATGCTAACTGACCTTAGCCTTTCTGAATTGCGGTTTGCTTGTGGTTTAGATAGTCGCCCAGAACTCATGTCTGATGACGTCTTTGCCCTGCTCACGGTAGAGGGTTCAGTGAACTCACGTCAGCATGCGGGTGGCACGGCACCGGCACAGGTCTTGGCAGCCATTGAACAGGGTCGTGCTGGTCTCTAGATCACATGGGCTTGTGGGGAACACTCTCAGCGAGCATTGATCGCGTTAATCAGCTGCTAGGCAAGGCGGCAAGCATCATGATCTTGCTCTCTTGCGTTGTATCGGCAGTCAATGCCTTGCTGCGCTATACCTTAGACATCAGTAACAACTGGCCACTAGAACTGCAGTGGTATCTGTTCGCCGCTGCCGTTATGCTTGGCTCCGCTTACACCCTAAAGCGCAATGAACATGTGCGGGTAGATTTAATCTATTCCCAACTTTCTGATCGCGGGCGTATTTACGTCGATCTATTTGGCCTGATGGTATTTTTAATGCCTGCTTGCATTCTGTTTGCCTGGCTATCATGGGTTTCATTGTTTTATCCATCCTGGCTGGTATCTGAGCATTCTCTCAATGCTGGCGGTTTAGTACGCTATCCCGTTAAATTTTTGCTACCCTTTGGCTTTTTTATGCTGAGCCTTCAAGGTCTGTCTGAAATCATTAAACGCATTAGCGCACTCAACGGTAAATCCACTTTGTCAGCCGCTGATTTGCATTACGAAAAGCCCATGCAATGATCCCATTAGAGTGGATGCCACCGCTTATGTTTGGCGGCTTGATTGTATTTATGTTGATCGGATTTCCAGTGGCCTTTTCTTTAATGGCCGCAGGTCTTTTCTTTGCGGGCATTGCCATTAGCGAGCATTATTTTGATGTGCTTTTTTTACAGGCTATCCCGCAGCGTATTTTTGGCGGGGTTCTTGCTAACGACCTGCTCCTAGCAATTCCTTTCTTTACCTTTATGGGAGCCATCCTAGAGCGTTGCGGCTTAGCTGAAGAGATGCTGGACTCCATGGGTCAATTATTTGGACGCGTTCGGGGTGGACTAGGGTACTCAGTCATTATTGTGGGATTCATCTTAGGAGCAATTACTGGCACTGTAGCTGCTCAGGTGATCGCTATGGCCATGATCTCCCTGCCGGTCATGATGCGTTACGGTTACAACATGCGCTACGCTACGGGCGTTTTAGCGGCCTCTGGAACCATTACGCAATTAGTGCCACCTTCATTGGTACTCATTGTTCTGGCAGATCAACTCAAAACCCAAAGCGGCAGTGCAGATGTTGGCAGCATGTATCTCAGTGCTTGGGGGCCATCGCTACTTCAAATCGGCCTGTTTGCGCTCTACACCTTCCTCTTGTCACGCTTTCGTCCAGACTACTTACCCGCCGCCCCAGAGAGTCAACTCACGCTCAGGGGCTGGAGTCTTTGGAAAAAATGTCTTCTTGGGATTATTCCTTCAGCAGTACTCATCTTTTTGGTTTTAGGTACCATCATGACCGGCATTGCCACGCCCACAGAGTCGGGTGCCATGGGTGCAATGGGTACCTTAGCGCTGGCCTGGTTACGCCGCTCCAACATCCCGAACCTCAAAGGCCTCATTGAGCAAGCCTACCAAAATACGATGCGAATCACTTGCATGGTTGTCTTTATTTTGATTGGCTCTACCTGTTTTTCAGTGGTGTTTCAAGGTGTTGATGGTGGGCAATGGGTAGAGGCATTATTTTCAGACTTACCGGGTGGCTGGGTTGGATTTTTAGTGGCCGTAAATTTGTTCGTATTTTTTCTAGCATTCTTTTTGGATTTTTTTGAAATTGCCTTCATCATCGTCCCCCTACTAGCGCCTGTTGCCGTCAAATTGCTCGCCCCTGTGCTGCTTGCCTCAATGAATGGCAATCCCCAGGCGGCGGCCAGCGCTGCATTGGTATGGTTCGGAGTAATGTTGTGCGTGAATATGCAAACCTCGTTTATGCATCCCCCTTTTGGCTTTGCCCTTTTTTACCTAAGAGGGGTTGCCCCTAAAGAAGTCAAGAGTAGCGATATTTACTGGGGCGCACTACCCTGGGTAGGCTTGCAACTCATCATGGTGGTGCTCGTCATCGCCTTTCCGGCACTCGTTACAACGCTACTAGATAAGCCAGCAGCACTTGTTCAAAGCCAAGATTTTAATTTCACGAACAGTGAAGAGCCCGCAGCAGCGATACCGGCAAATACCGTAGGCGACGATGCACCGGTGGTCTTTCAGCTAGATAAACCAGTAATGAAATAACGTAGATTCAAACACGAAGTGCAACACGGTTTAAGGACTGCATAAACACTTCATTGGGGGTTTTAAATCCCAACCTCTTACGAGGTCGGTTATTAAGCTTGCTTTCAATCATTCTAAGCTCCTCATCAGTTACGGTGGATAAAGGCCTCTTTTTGGGGATGTATTGCCTTAGTAAGCCATTGAAGTTTTCATTAGAACCGCGTTGCCAACTGGCAAAAGGATCAGCAAAGTAGGTGGTGGATTGCAGTGCTGTATCAATCCGGGCGTGCTCGGCAAATTCCTTTCCGTTGTCATAAGTTAGTGTTTTGACCTTAGCTTGATAGGGGGCCAGTCCTTCAATAATGGCGTTACCTACCAGGGTCGAAGTTTTATTGGGTACTTTGGCTAGAACAGCATAACCACTCTTGCGCTCCACTAAGGTCACAATAGCTTGTTTGTGCGCTGCCCCAATCACGGTATCGCCTTCCCAGTGACCGACTTGAGATCTGGCTTCAATATGCTCTGGGCGCTCACTAATCGGCCTTCTGCCTACGATCTGGCCTCGTCGATCCCGGCCACTGGCATAGCGCTTTTTACGTTTCTTTTGACAGCGTAACTGCTGGTAAAGAGTGCCACCAGCGGCTTTATCAGCATAAACATGGCGATAGATGGTCTCATGGCTAATCCCTACAACATCTGCGATTTGCTCAGGGCTCCATTGGTCTTGTAGGTACTCTACCGTTTGATCCCAATCAGCTGGGGTGATTTGGGTAGCATTACGAGAGCCTAGGGAGCGTTCCTCTGCTAATAAACAGGCTTGTCTCGGTCGATATCCTCTGCCTCCGGTATTGCGAGATAGCTCTCGGCCAATGGTCGACTTATGTCGATTCATGAGCTGGGCGATCTGGCTTTGGGTTTTTCCGTCTTTCATGAGGATATAAATCTGATATCGTTCTTCTTGGCTAAGGTGTTGATAGGTCATGGCTACTTTGACTTGCAGGTCTAGAAACTATGGATACTAAAATATCCTTAGCCACTAGCTCTAATTGATCAAAGTTGCACTTCGTAGTTGAATTCACCTAATGTTGCAGTGGCAGGTTTTGAGTTTTGAGTTTGGTCCTGTCAATGAGAAGCGCTGCCAGTAATGGCAAAAAGTACCCCGCAAAGGCAGGGCATTTTAATCAAACTAAAGGCAGCAATTACAGCGTGCTATCTGACTCCAGTCTGACGCAATCGACATAATATTCACTACGCCCATCTACTTCTGACTTTACTAGTCCATGAATATCGGTCTCAAACCCAGGGAATTGCGCATTGAAGTCGCGCGCAAAATAGAGGTAATCAATAATTCGCTTATTAAAACGCTCGCCTGGAATTAGCAATGGAATGCCCGGTGGGTATGGCGTCACTAACATCGCCGTAATCCGATCCTGCAGCCGATCCAGGGGGACACGATCTACTTTCTTATGCGCCATCTTGGCCCAAGCTTCTGAAGGCATCATCGCTGGCACCATATCTGAGGTGTACATCTCAGTAGTCATCCGCGCTACGTCACGACCTTTATAGAACTCATGAATTTGCTGGCAAATATCCTTCAAACCTACCCGCTCATAGCGAGGATGTTTTGCTACGAACTCTGGCAATACTTTCCATAAGGGAGCATTTTTATCAAAGTGATCTTTAAATTGCTGCAACTCCGTAACCAAAGTATTCCAGCGCCCTTTAGTAATACCAATAGTGAACATAATGAAGAAGGAATACAAACCACACTTCTCCACAATCACGCCATGCTCAGCCAAATATTTCGTAACAATGCTAGCTGGGATGCCCACAGAACCGAAGTTCCCCTCAATATCTAAACCGGGCGTTACGATGGTCGCCTTGATGGGGTCCAGCATATTGAAATCTTCAGCAACATTACCAAAGTCATGCCAACTGGCATTGGGCTCCAGCACCCAATCAGAGCGCTCGCCAATACCCTCATCCGCTAAGTGATCTGGGCCCCAGACCTTAAACCACCAGTCCGCACCAAACTTAGCATCTACTTCACGCATCGCACGACGGAAGTCCATCGCTTCCGCAATAGATTCTTCTACCAGCGTTGTTCCACCAGGGGCTTCCATCATTGCCGCAGACACATCGCAAGATGCAATGATGGCGTATTGAGGGCTGGTAGAGGTGTGCATCAAATACGCCTCATTGAAGCAGTCACGATCGAGCTTAGTATCTTCAGCATCCTGCACTAGCACCTGAGATGCTTGTGATAATCCCGCCAATAACTTATGGGTTGATTGGGTTGCAAACATCAAACTCTTCTTAGTGCGCTTGCGGTCTGATCCAATGGCATGCATATCCTTATAGAAAGGATGGAAAGCAGCATGTGGCAACCAAGCTTCATCAAAGTGCAAAGAGTCCACTTTGCCGTCGAGCATTTCTTTAATCATCTCAACGTTATAAACAATCCCGTCATAGGTACTTTGAGTCAAAGTCATGACACGTGGTATGACCGTTTTATCTTTAATGAACGGATTAGCATCAATTTTCTTCTGGATATTGCTCCATTCAAATTCTTCTTTTGGAATAGGCCCAATAATGCCCAAATGATTACGCGTTGGCATTAAGAAAATCGGAATTGCGCCCATCATCGTAATGGAATGAATCACAGACTTATGGCAATTTCGATCGACTACGACAACATCACCAGGAGCTACTGTAGAGTGCCAAACAATTTTGTTTGAGGTAGAAGTACCGTTGGTGACAAAAAATAAGTGGTCAGCATTAAATATCCGCGCTGCATTACGTTCGCTTTGCAATACGGGGCCGGTGTGGTCTAAGAGCTGACCCAATTCCTCTACGGCGTTACAAACGTCCGCACGCAACATATTTTCACCAAAAAACTGATGGAACATGCGTCCCACTGGGCTCTTCAAAAATGCAACACCGCCTGAGTGTCCAGGGCAATGCCAAGAGTAAGAACCCTCAGAAGCGTAATTGGTTAAGGCCCGAAAGAATGGCGGTGCTAATGAATCTAAGTAAACCTTAGCTTCTCGAATAATGTGGCGCGCTACAAACTCAGGCGTGTCTTCATTCATATGAATAAAGCCATGTAACTCACGCAAGATGTCGTTAGGCATATGACGTGATGTGCGAGTCTCACCATACAAGAAGATTGGAATATCTTCATTGCGTTTACGCACTTCGGTAATAAATGCCCGTAAATTATTGAGTGCTGGTAGGTCGTGATCCTCGGAGTCTGTTACAAACTCTTCATCATCAATCGAGACAATAAATGAGGAGGCGCGAGAGGCTTGCTGGGCAAAGGATGTAAGGTCACCATAACTTGTCAAACCAATGACTTCCATCCCCTCAGTCTCAATAGCTTCAGCTAAGTCACGAATACCGGAACCTGAAATATTTTCAGAACGAAAATCCTCATCAATAATGATGATTGGGAAACGAAATTTCATGAGTACCCTTTAAGGTCGCCAATCTGGCGATTCAACAGATTAAGTCTTTGGTAAGGTAACGCCGACTTGGCCTTGATATTTGCCGCCACGATCTTTGTAGGACGTGCCACATACTTCGTCACTCTCAAAGAACAATACTTGCGCACAACCTTCACCAGCGTAAATCTTGGCGGGTAACGGTGTCGTGTTTGAAAACTCTAGCGTCACATAGCCTTCCCATTCAGGCTCGAATGGAGTGACATTCACAATAATTCCGCAGCGGGCATAAGTACTCTTACCAACGCACACTGTTAGTACGCTGCGAGGGATCTTAAAATACTCTACTGTTCTTGCTAAGGCAAAGGAGTTTGGTGGAATGATGCAAACCGGACCCTTAAAGTCTACGAAGGATTGCTCATCAAAGTTCTTTGGATCGACGATAGTGCTGTTGATATTCGTAAAGATCTTGAATTCATCAGCACAACGAATGTCGTAGCCGTAGCTAGAGGTGCCGTAACTTACAATTTTTTGGCCGGCAGCGTCTATGCGAACTTGCTCAGGTTCAAATGGGCTGATCATGCCTTGCGTGCCCATACGGCGGATCCAGTGGTCAGATTTAATAGTCATGGCCGAATTGTAAAACCTTCGCAGGGGCAATGCCCATCAATTTACTCAGATGCAGGGGTAAAAACGACTCTCTCTGGAGCGTTATAAATCTCAAAATGCTTCCCGGAACAGCGAGATAGCAGCGTGAGATTGGTTTTGCGTGCCAACTCTAGGCCCATCAGGGTAACGCCAGAACGAGTCAACAGGAAGGGAATACCCATCTGAGCTCCTTTAATCACCATCTCTGAGGTCAGACGCCCGGTTGTAAAGAAAACGAGATCCTTGCCAGGCTTGTCCGCGAGCCACATCAGACCCGATATGGAGTCCACGGCATTATGGCGACCCACGTCTTCAATAAAATGCAGTAGTTGAACATCATCATCGCCATTACGCTCAAACACCGCACAAGCGTGTACTGAGCCTGATTTCTTATAAATGGTGTCATGCATGCGGATACTGTCAATCAACTTCACAATCGCCTCTTGGGCCAGCAAGGGGCCATCGGGTAATCGTATCTGATCCATCTCCTCAATCAGTCCGCCAAACATCGTGCCCTGGCCGCACCCAGTAGTCACTACCCGCTTACTTGTCAGGGCATCAATATCTACAGTACTGCGATGGGTCTTGACCGCTGCCGAGTCTGTCTCCCAGTCCACCTGAATGCTCTCGATATCGTCTGGGGACTCTACTAAGCGCTGATTGCGCAAATAACCCAGCACCAAAGCCTCTGGGGCACTACCTAAGGTCATTAATGTCACAACTTCACGCTTATCCAAATAAATGGTTAAAGGTCGCTCACCCGGGATATGGGTAGTCTTTAAGCGCCCAGCCTCATCCATGATCTGCACCTCATGCACCAGGGGCACCGAGGCGTTGGACATCTGAATATTGTGGGGCAAGGCCATAAACGTCTCTTTAATTAAGTGCAAATCGGTGTTTACTTTAACCGCAGATTAAAATTAGAGCATAAGTAAAACCCAAGGCCCATAATCTGGTGTTCTTAAAGCTGTATTTGATTGACGTTGTTCTTTTTATAAAAGCCCGCTTTTCATGAGTAGCCCCAAACGCCGCCTGCTAGTTACCTCAGCCCTGCCTTACGCTAATGGCCAGATTCATATTGGTCATTTGGTGGAATATGTCCAAACTGACATCTGGGTACGATTTCAAAGAATGCGCGGCCACGAAGTGCACTATGTCGGCGCTGACGACACCCATGGCACACCAATCATGTTGCGGGCTGAAAAAGAGGGTATCTCTCCCAAAGAGCTGATCGCTAATGTTTGGAAAGAACATAAACGCGACTTTGACGACTTCTTAATTTCTTTCGATCACTACTACACTACGGATAGCCCAGAGAACGAAACGCTATCAAAAAGTATTTACCTCAAACTGCGCGATGCAGGCTTAATAGAAATGCGAGCAATTGAACAGGCCTACGATCCTGTAAAAGAGATGTTCTTGCCAGATCGCTTTATTAAAGGTGAGTGTCCTAAGTGTGGCGCCAAAGATCAATACGGCGATTCTTGTGAAAAGTGTGGAGCAACTTACTCTCCCACCGATCTTAAGAATCCATTCTCCGTAGTCAGTGGCGCAACACCGATTAAAAAAATATCTGATCATTATTTTTTCAAGCTATCAGATCCCCGTTGCGAAGCTTTCTTACGCGATTGGACCCAAGTCAGAACGCCTCTACAGCCTGAAGCACGCAATAAGATGAAAGAATGGGTCGGGCAGCCCGGCGAGAGTAAGTTGGGGGATTGGGACATTTCTCGTGACGCCCCGTACTTTGGCTTTGAAATTCCAGATGCACCAGGCAAGTATTTTTACGTCTGGCTAGATGCCCCTATTGGCTATTACGCTAGCTTCCTCAACTACTGCCAGAGCAATGGGATGAATTTTGAGGAATGGGTCAGACCCGACACCACTACTGAGCAGTATCACTTTATCGGTAAAGACATTCTGTATTTCCACACGCTTTTTTGGCCAGCGACACTGCACTTCGCTGGTTATCGAACGCCAACGAATGTATTTGCTCATGGCTTCTTAACTGTAGATGGCGAGAAGATGAGTAAGTCACGGGGCACTCTGATATCTGCGCACAGTGTGATGGAGTGCGGCTTTAATCCGGAGTGGTTCCGCTACTACTTCGCCACAAAACTAAATGACAGTATGGAGGACTTGGATCTCAATCTCCAAGATTTCGTAGCACGAGTCAATAGTGATTTATTGGGGAAGTACATCAACATCGCTAGCCGTAGTGCTGGCTTTTTAGTAAAGCGTTTCGGCGGTATTGTTTCTGATGAAGCAATGCATCACCCACTGCTTTCAGATATTGCTGGCGTAAGTGAAAAAATTGCGGAGCTCTACGAAGGACGAGAATATGCCAAGGCACTCAGAACCGTCATGGAGTTGGCAGACAAGGTCAATGCCTTTGTAGATGAAAATAAACCTTGGGAAATCGCTAAAAATCCAGAGCGTGAAGCGGACTTACAAAGGGTCTGCAGCGTCACTTTGGAGGCATTTCGTCTACTAAGCCTTTATCTCAAACCGGTCCTACCCCAGGTTACTGCCGGAGTTGAAGAGTTCTTATCTGTGCCGCCCATGACCTGGGATGATGTGAACACACCGCTCTCCAGCCAGCATCCAATCAAAGCCTATCAGCACCTCATGACAAGGGTGGAAGCCCCCCAAATTGAGGCATTACTGGCAGCCAATACCTAAAGAAAGCCTGAAAACTCTCTGGCCCCATGAAAAACGAAGATTTCGGGCAATCAAGCAAAAAGTCGATGGGTTTGTAGGGAAAATCGTTAATAATGATGGGCTTGGCACTGAGTTGCCACCCAATAACTTTTGCAAGCTACTGAACTAGTTTGGTCATTTTAGGAAATATGATGGCAAGGTACCAGTCTGAATTTACCCAGTTCTTAAATGAGCTTAAAACCGAGCAACCTGATATTGAGGCAGGACAGCAAGCGGGTCGCGCCCTCCTTTGGGATCAGGCACCACTGACTACAGAAGATCAACGCCGTGCAAAAGTAGCTAAGTTAAAGCAACGCGCTTACGTCTATTCCAATGACTAAATACAGTACTGAGCCAAGCACCCAGCCGATTGGCGATCTACTAGACAGTACTCCATCCGTAACCGATGGAATGTCATCCGCTTTTGCAAAGTTATATGGCGAGCCCTTATTCAAGCTCCCAACGGATTTATATATTCCACCAGATGCACTGGAGATTTTTTTAGAAGCATTTGAAGGTCCGTTAGATCTACTGCTTTATTTGATTCGCAAACAGAACTTCAACGTGCTCGATATTCCGATGGCTCAGGTGACACAACAGTATCTGAGTTATGTTGATCAAATTCGTCATCATAATTTAGAGCTCGCTGCAGAATATCTCTTGATGGCTGCGATGCTCATCGAAATTAAATCTCGCATGTTATTGCCAATGAAAAAAGCGGACAGCGATGAAGAGGTTGAAGATCCCCGCGCAGAACTCGTACGCCGCCTTTTAGAGTACGAACGAATGAAGCTTGCAGCACAAGAGCTTGACCAGATTCCGCAACAAGGCCGTGATTTCCAAATCGCGCATGGCTATGTTGACACTACAGTGGCTGTTAGTTGGCCAGAAGTAAATTTAGAAGATTTGCAAATGGCTTGGCGGGACGTATTGCACCGCGCAAAGCTCACCCAACATCACACCATTACGCGCGAAGAACTATCAGTACGAGACTTTATGACGCGTATTTTGCGACGCCTGCAAAGCACTCGCTTTGTTGAGTTCAGCGAGCTATTTGAAGATGCCATTAATTCGGGTAAAGGCATTCCAGTCGTGATTGTTAATTTCATTGCCATGCTCGAACTCTCTCGTGAAGCCTTAGTTGAAATTACTCAGGCAGAGCCCTATGCTCCAATTTATGTTCGCCTAGCCTATACCCCTGTTTAATGAAAATTATTAGCGATATCCAAGAGCTACGCGACCACTTGCGCGGACAAAATCGCGCTGCTTTTGTGCCCACCATGGGTAATCTTCACGAAGGACATCTCTCCCTAATGCGATTAGCTAGGCAGCATGGTGACCCTGTTGTTGCAAGTATTTTTGTCAATCGATTGCAGTTTGCACCGAATGAAGACTTTGATAGCTATCCACGCACGATGCAAGCTGACATCGATAAGCTCGAAAAAGAAGGTGTGTACATTTTGTTTGCTCCTACAGAGCGTGACTTATATCCCCAGCCTCAGGAATATCGAATTGACCCCCCACAGCAACTAGGGGACATCCTCGAAGGAGAATTTCGCCCTGGATTTTTTAAGGGTGTGTGTACTGTTGTCCTTAAACTGCTTTCTTGTGTTCAGCCAAAAGTAGCAGTGTTTGGCAAAAAAGATTACCAGCAATTGATGATCATCCGCCAAATGGCTAAGCAATTTGCATTACCAGTCGACATTATTCCTGGCGAAACTATCCGCTCTGAAGATGGTCTAGCTCTCTCCTCTCGCAATGGCTATCTTTCCGCTGGGGAACGCGCCCAAGCCCCTGAACTACAGCGCATCCTTAAAGAGGTGCGGGAACAACTACTAGGGTTAACTGAGCGCACCACAGAATCACTCAGTGCAATTGAACTGAGAGCGGTAGCCGAACTTACTCAGCGCGGCTGGCAGCCAGATTACATTGCCATTCGTCAGCAGAGTGATTTAGCGCCTGCTAACAATACCCAATTGCAGGCGGGCGAGCCACTAGTGATCTTGACGGCTGCAAAACTTGGTAATACTCGCTTGATTGATAACTTAGAGGTCTAAAGCAGTATCAGTAATGCGCTGCGCGCATTTCTTGCAGCGCTGTCACTACAGCAGAAAAAATTGGCCTACCTGTAAATTTAACTCCTGAGCTAACTGCGCGCCACTCATTTTTCCTGCAGCACCCTTTGCCTTAAGGACTTCAATCTGCCCTCCATGGCAACCCACAAAAAATGAGTCTGCAGAAATCTGAGTGATCTCTCCTGGTTTTCCTTTTACAGCCCCGTAAGTAGCAGAAACATGTTTACGAGCATCAAAAATTTGTACCTTTTGCTCGCCCATTTTTGTCCATGCTCCAGGCGCCGGGTTGCAGGCACGAATAAGATTATATGTTTGGGTAATATGACTTGCCCAATGAATCTGCGCAGCATTTACCTCAAACCAACCTTCGTAATTTGCTAAGGATTCATCTTGAGGGATCTCTTGATGCTGATGAGCAACCACTAGGTCTGCAGCTTCGAGCAACGCTTTAATTCCCAGAGGAAACAAAGCATCAAAGTAGACTTGACCCAGGGTGTCATCGGGCCCAATAGCAACCTCTTTTTGCAAAATAACTTCGCCTTCATCCAAGCCATCGGATGGCCTGAAGATAGTTAATCCTGTTTTTTCTTCCCCTAAGGCAATCGCCCAATTAATTGCACTAGGTCCACGATATTTAGGTAGCAATGAAGGGTGATATTGAATAGTGCCGTGCTTAGGTAGATTGGCTAACTCCTGCGGAACAAATTGCAATACGTAGGCCATGACACAAATATCAGCCTGGCTATCAATCATCGCCTGGGCCGCTTCAGGCCCTTTTAAGGAAGCAAACTGTAGCGGAGTTAACCCTCTAGCGATGGCAGCCTCCTTCAATGCTTCTGGCTTAGTAGATTTGGGATTATCGGGCGGGCAAAACACAGCGACTACTTCATCACCTCGGTCTAAAAAGGCCTCTAACGCTGCCTTACCAAAATCAGCACTACCAATCAAAGCAACCCGCATATTAAATAACCTTATCGCGACGTAAGGAGATCAGCTCATCCGTAGTAAATCCGAGCTCACTCAAGATTTCATCGGTATGCTCACCTAACAGTGGTGAACGCTCTACTTCAGTTGGGCTATCCGATAACTTAATTGGATTACCCACAGTCAGATACTTGCCACGAATGGGGTGATCCACCTCAACAACAGTTCCAGTTGCTCTGAGTGAAGGCTCTTCAGCAATCTCTTTCATCGACAAAATAGGTCCGCAAGGAATGTCATACTTGTTTAAGGTATCCATCACCTCAAATTTTGTGAGTGTAGAAGTCCACTTCTCAATCTCAGCAAAGATCTCCATCAAGCGTGGTAGACGCGCCATGGCCGAGGCGTAATGTGGATCGGTAACCCAATCTTCGCGACCGATTACCTTGCAGATAGCCTCCCATACTGGAGCCTGCACTACAACATAGATATAGGAATTAGGATCTGTTTCCCAGCCCTTACACTTCAAAATCCAACCAGGCTGACCACCGCCAGAAGCATTACCAGCACGAGGTACAGCATCTCCAAACGTACCGTTGGGATATTGTGGGTACTCCTGCATAGTGCCGTTGCGTTCTAAACGTTGTTGATCACGTAATTTCACGCGGCATAAATTGAGTACTGCATCTTGCATTGCAGCTAACACCTTTTGACCTCGACCAGAATGCGTGCGCTGATACAAGGCCGTAACAATGCCTAAGGCCAGATGCAAACCGGTACCACTATCTCCGATTTGAGCGCCAGTCACCATTGGTGGGCCATCATCAAATCCAGTTGTCGATGCAGAGCCTCCCGCGCACTGCGCCACGTTCTCGTAAACTTTGCAGTCCTCGTAAGGGCCCGGACCAAAACCTTTAACAGAGGCCATGATCATCATTGGATTGAGTTCCTGAATACGCTCCCAAGAAAAACCCATGCGATCTAAAGCACCCGGCGCAAAGTTCTCTACCAGTACATCACACTCTTTAATGAGGCGCTCGAGGATTTCTTTTCCCTTTGGAGTTTTTGTATTGACCGTAATGGAACGCTTGTTATGGTTCAACATCGTGAAATACAAACTATCCGCATCAGGAATATCACGCAACTGACCACGCGTTGCATCACCTTCGCCCGATTTTTCTACCTTGATTACATCTGCACCAAACCAAGCAAGCAGCTGAGTACAAGTTGGGCCGGATTGCACGTGGGTAAAGTCGAGAACTTTAACCCCTTCTAATGCTTTTGCCATGATTGAAGTCCTAATAAGATTAAATTTTTGAATTGCTTCGAGTTTACCAGTGCCCCATTGCGAGTCATCATGGGATGCCTTCTTACCGTGCATAACGCCATCAAACCCACTAAATTCAGTGAGCCCCTACAAGTTAAGGATGCTCCAGGTCTGCGAGACGCTTTTTTAGGGCCCGCTCTTCAGCAAAGCGTTCAGTCTCATCGCGGATAACGGCTGCCACACCCGAGGCCTGACCTTGATCATCAAAAAGCATGCCGACAGTAAAGGCAATAGATAAAGTGCGTCCATCTTGATGTTTTGCTGGGACCTTTAATAAGGAAGTGCCATAGCGGGTAGTGCCTGTCTTCATCGACTGGCTAAAGCCCTCCTGATGTCGCTGACGCTGGCGCTCAGGAACAATCAAATCCAGGGTATTGCCAAGAGCCTCTTCTTCAGAGTAGCCAAATATTCTGGTCGCCGCAGAATTCCACAACACAATCTTTTCGTGCGCATCCGCAACGACAACAGCATCGCCAATACAGTCGAGTAATTGAGTTAAGTTCACATTTGTTTTCATAATGTCAGTCTACTAAATTTTTAAATTCTAGGAAAGAAAAAAGGCGCTCACATGGAGCGCCTTTCAAGATAAAGCAAATAACTTAAATCAGACTGCTTTTGCTGCGTGCAGCTTAACAATGTCATCTGAACTGTAACCAAGGTCAGCTAACACTTCATCGGTATGCTCACCTAATAATGGTGATGGACCAACTTCAACTGTTAAATCTGAGAACTTAATTGGACTACCAATAGTTAAGTACTTGCCACGGACTTTGTGGTCGACTTCAACAATGGAGCCACTCTTACGCAGATCAGGAGATGCTGCTAATTCCTTCATTGACAATACTGGCGCACAAGGAATATCGAACTTACGTAGAATATCAACCGCTTCGTACTTCGTCTTGTCCTTAAGCCACTCTTCAATCACTGCAAAGATGTCAAAGATTTTATCTTGACGAGCTTCAGCAGTCATATAAGCCGGATCAGTTGCCCACTCTGGACGACCCAAAGCCTCTGTAATTGGCTTCCATGCATGCCCTTGAATAGTGAAGTAAATATAGGCGTTTGGATCTGTTTCCCAGCCCTTACACTTCAATACCCAGCCTGGTTGACCACCACCACCAGCATTACCACCGCGGGGAACTACATCTGTAAATGTGCCATGAGGATACTGTGGATACTCTTCGAGGTAACCAATTTTGTCCAAACGCTGCTGATCGCGCAACTTCACGCGGCACAGGTTCAAGACCGCATCTTGCATTGAGCAAGCAACTTTTTGGCCACGGCCGGTCTTCTCGCGATGCATGAGGGCAGTCAGAATACCAATTGCTAAGTGCATACCAGTATTACTATCACCTAAAGCAGCCGCAGAAACAGTCGGAGGACCATCCCAGAAACCAGTTGTAGAAGCAGCGCCACCAGCACATTGAGCTACGTTCTCATACACTTTTAAGTCTTCGTATGAATGGCCATCACTAAAGCCTTTTACAGAAGCCATGATCATTCTTGGATTTAATTCCTGAATACGCTCCCAGCTAAAGCCCATGCGGTCTAAAGCACCTGGGCCAAAGTTCTCAACCATGACATCTGAAGTCTTGATCATTTTCTCGAGAACTTCTTTACCTTCTTGAGTCTTGGTATCCAAAGTCAAAGAACGCTTGTTACCGTTGAGCATTGTGAAATACAAAGCATCAGCATCAGGGATATCGCGCAGCTGACTACGGGTTACATCGCCAGATCCAGGACGTTCTACTTTGATCACGTCCGCGCCATACCATGCCAATAACTGAGTACATGCAGGGCCTGCCTGTACGTGTGTGAAATCGATGATGCGGATTCCGTCTAATGGCTTACTCATATTAAATCTCCTTAGGGTTACTTACTTCTAAACTCTGCAAAATTACTTCTTTGTTGCGGCTCCTGCTGGATTGAGATTCGTCAGGCGACCACTTTCGGTACCCGCAGTTTCATCAATCACAGCATTGATTAGTGCTGGCTTGCCTGCAGCTATTGCTTCAGTCAAGGCCTTCTCTAATTCCTGTGGCGTTGTGACGTAATAACCTACGCCACCAAAAGCCTCAATCATTTTGTCGTAGCGTGCGTTCTTTACAAACACCGTTGGAGCAACATCAGTGCCACCCGTTGGGTTCACATCAGTACCGCGGTATACGCCATTGTTGTTAAATACGATCGTTGTAATGGGCAAGTTGTAGCGGCAGATGGTTTCTAATTCCATGCCACTAAAACCAAAGGCGCTATCGCCTTCAACTGCGATCGTTGGCAAGCCGCTAGTGACTGCGGCGCCAATTGCGTAGCCCATACCAATGCCCATAATGCCCCAAGTACCTGAATCAAAACGCTTGCGTGGCTTGTACATATCCACAATAGCGCGGCAATAGTCGAGGGTGTTTGCACCTTCGTTTACCAAATTGAGATCTGGGTTTTTCTTAACAACATCACGAATAGCACGCAATGCGCCATGGAAGTTCATTGGAGAAGCCTCTTTGGCAAGTGTTTCTGCCATCTTCGCCATGTTCTTCTCTTTCTTCTCATTGATGGCGTTGATCCACTCAGCACTTGGCTTAGGAACGATTGCGATACCCTTCAAGAGCTCACCAACGCATGAACCGATATCACCAATTAATGGAGCATCAATTTGTACGTTGCTATCAATTTCATTTGACTGAATATCGATCTGAATAAATTTCTTAGGCTCTTTGCCCCAAGTCTTGCCTTTGCCATGTGCTAACAACCAATTCAAACGAGCGCCAACTAACATCACTGCATCAGCCTCAGCCAATACGAATGAGCGGGCTGCAGAAGCGGATTGTGGATGGTTGTCTGGCAATAAGCCTTTAGCCATCGACATTGGTAAATAAGGGATACCTGATTTTTCGATCAAAGCACGAATGTCAGCATCGGCTTGTGCATAAGCTGCGCCTTTGCCCAGCAGGATCAATGGACGCTTAGCGCCCTTCAATACGTTCAAAGCACGCTCAACAGCATCAGCCGCTGGGATCTGACGTGGAACTGGATCGATTACTTTAAAGATCGACTTTTTAGCTTCTTCAACCGGCATAGTTTGACTTAGCAGTTGCGCTGGCAAATCTAAATACACACCACCTGGACGACCTGATACCGCTGCACGAATCGCCCGCGCAAAGCCGATGCCAATATCTTCAATGTGATTGATTCGGTAAGCCGCTTTGCAGTATGGCTTAGCTGCATTGAGCTGATCCATTTCTTCGTAGTCTCCCTGCTGCAAGTCCACGATTTCGCGCTCGCTGGAGCCGCTGATCAAGATCATAGGGAAACAGTTGACGGTTGCATTAGCAAGCGCTGTTAGACCATTCAAAAAGCCAGGTGCAGAAACAGTCATGCAGATGCCTGGCTTTTGGGTCATGTAGCCGGCAATTGCCGCAGCATTACCTGCGTGTTGCTCGTGGCGAAAGCCAATAAAACGAATGCCCTCTGCTTGAGCCAAACGGCATAAGTCGGTAATAGGAATACCAACAAGGCCAAAAATAGTGTCAAGATCATTTGCTTTTAAAGCATCAATGACAAGATGGAAGCCGTCGGTTACTGGGGTGTTTTGATTATCTGTTGTCATAAAGTATTTAGTTATTTACATCGACTGAACGGCTAATAAGTTCAATACGATTTAGCTTGCGCTAACTGTCTCCAATAAAATTTTGTTAGGGGTGCCACGAGTAAGGGCAAACACCCCGATAAGGCTGATGCCAATCTTAGACTTGGAGGTTTAGATCATCATTGACTTCGGTCAATTTCCCCCTGAAATCTAGAAACAACCAGGTTTATAGCTATGTAAACAGCTCTTTATGCTTCGTTTTCATGCGACTTAATGTCTCTGGGGAGAGATTTAAATAGGCGGCCAGCTCTTTTTTGGGGAGAAGCTCAAACAATGCCTCATATTTACGCAAGAAACGCTCCACCCGCCCAGGGGCATCGAGCATATGCAGGGTGATGGTGTGGGCCATGATTTCACTCATTAAACGCATCACCTCAAACTCGAAACTCTCTTTTAATGGCTGATGCGCATCTAAAAATTCAGCCCACTTTTTCAGGGGCATGCGTGCTACACGGGCCTTAGTAACGCAGGCAATACTGTAGGGGGCCGCGGTTTTCAGACGCCAAGCAGCATAGCTAGTCTCGATGTCTTTCTCAATGGCAAAACGCAAAATCATCTCTTTAGCGTCAGCGCTGGATACGATCCGCTTCAAAATTCCATCTAAAACGAAATATTGCTCCATTTGATGATCGCCTTGATGGAGCAGGATTTCAGATTTTTTGAGATCTGAAACCTCTAAATGGCGCTCTAACTCTGCCATTGCCTCTAAATCCAGGCTTTTGAGCACTGAATTTTGGCTCAGCTGTAAGCGAATCAGGTTTTTTTCGGGATGCTTGTCTAACGCTGTCATAAATCATTACTCCTAGCCCCCATATTGTAGGCTGATTAAGTAATAAAACATCCTCATTTCTAAAACTAAGCTATAGTCAAGGAGTCGTGGTGCTTTATTGCAATGCAATAAAGTTAAACGGGAAACACTAAACGTGTGCTGCCCCCGCAACGGTAAGTAAATACTTCCTAACTTTTAAGCTAGGTAGTCAGGAGTCTGATTTAGCCACTGTGCGCGTCAATTGCATGGGAAGGCCAGCCTCTGAAATTTACAAGCCCGGATACCGGCCAAGACAGGTGGAATTTTGCGGACGGGGATCCTTCGCGTGCCAGTAAGACGTTCCTCTGTCACACGATGGAGATGTCTAATTGACGCTCGAGCTCTCAAAAGTGAAATTCTGTTCGACCCAGCTTACGGGGAAGTAAGCTTGGTAATTCGAAGGCAGAAGGTTCATCATGAAACAGCAGTTCAGCAATAACAGCTTGCGCGCCCTACTATGCGTAGCGTCAATCTCAATCAGTAATGTAGTGTTTGCGCAAAACACCAGCACTGCATCTGTAACAAACTCTTTAGCTCCTGCGAATCCCGTAATTGTTACGGCAACTCGCTCTCCAAAATCTGGAAATGATGTGTTGGCCGACTTTGTATATATCACTAGGGAAGAGATTGAAAATTCAGGGCAATCAAGCCTGCCCGACTTGCTTCAGCAGCAAAGAGGTATTCAGATATCCAATAATGGTGGAGCGGGTAATATTTCGAGTGTTTATCTAAGGGGCGCTAGTAACGCGCAAAGTCTAGTCATTATTGATGGCGTTAAGATTGACTCTACAACCGGAGGAGCCATATGGAATGCAATTCCACTCTCCCTCATAGATCATATCGAGATTATTTATGGGCCCCAAAGTACATTCTATGGATCTGATGCTATGGGAGGTGTCGTTCAAATATTCACAAAAAAAGGTAGTGGTACAACCCAATTTGAAGCAACTGCTGGCTATGGAGGTTACAACACCAGCATTACAAGCGCCTCCCTCTCTGGAGCCCTAGGCAAAGAAAGTGGAACCACTTATTCCATCGGAATTAGTCAGGAAAATTCTGCTGGTTTTAATACTGTTGCACCAAACAACACGCATTATAAAGGTGGTGTTAACTATCCAAGCGTGTACCCATCCCCATTTCCAACGACTGCAACTGGATATACAAGAATAGGCGCAACGGGGTCAGTAACAAACCAATGGGCCCAGGGTCAAGAAGCTGGTGTAAAAATATTTACCAGCAAAAATACTTGGCAATACCCAAGTAGCATGTATGACGCAAACACTTATGCTAGCAATCCACAAACCCAGATTGGCGTAAACCAGCTCGCTATCTTTTCTGCCTATTCAAAAAATCAAGTAACAGATGTTTGGAAAAGTCTTTTTCAGGTATCAAGCTCTACTAATGCCTCACAAAGTTTGACTTCACAAAGCAATGATCGCTTAGTAACTCCTTCCTATGATTTTTTATGGCAAAACGACATCAAACTTGGTGCAGATAAGCTTCAGTTTCTTTTAGAGAAAAATATGCAATATGCAAATATGAACAATTCACTTTATCAGACCGGTTGCGAGTTTGGATTCGTTGGCGCTTGTAATAGCCTAAACATTAATCAACTCCGTACAACTAACTCGCTTGCCGGTTCTTATGAGTTCAAGCGCGGAAATAATCTTGCTACCTTAGCCTTACGAAATGATCAAATTTCACAATACGGATCAAAAGCGACCTATAGCGCTGCATATGGTTATTTTTTAACGAGAGAACTGAGAGCCAATATTAATTACGGTACTGGGTTTAGGGCACCATCATTTAATGATCTGTATTACCCGGGCTACGGAAATACAAACTTAAAGCCGGAGACTAATAAAAATCTAGAAGTAGGAATCCACTATGAAGCACTTAAGTATGGGGTTCACTTAACTGCCTATCAAAATAAGATAGATAACTTTATTGTGCCAATCAATTGCCCTGATTACATCTGCAGTAATCCTTCAAATTATTCAGGATCGTATCCTGCAAATTTCAGCCTAGTACAGATTAAAGGAGCCTCACTCGGAGTAGATGGCAGGATTAATGACTTGACCCTTAAGGCATCAGCAGATGCCATGAGCACAGTGGATCAAACAACTGGACTAGGTGTTCCAAATCGAGCAAATTGGGTGGGTAATTTACTTGCCGACTATAGAATTAATAAAATAAACGTTGGTACAAACATCACGCTATCAGGGCAACGCTGGGGCGGCGTAAACGGGACGCAAACTGCAAATATTAACAACATGCCCAGCTATACGTTAGTTGGTCTTTACGGAAGTTATCAGATTGAAAAGAACCTTTCCGCCTACCTGAGGTGGAATAACGTATTTAATTCTCAATATCAAACGAACTTTGGCTATGCAAATGCGGGCTCTAATGTCTTTGCTGGCGTGCGTTATGCGATGAAATAGATAAAAGCGGGGGCTTGCAGGGTTGCCAGTCAGAGCTACAATGCCTATATGGAAGAGCAAATCCCCTTCACCACTCCCCATCAGGCTGATACTGATGTGGCAACGTCTATTGAGCGCTTAGCAAATAAGATAAAACTCATTGCTGAGGCAGTAAAGACTTTGCATCAAGAGCGGTTGGCTCAAGAAACCAAAATTGAAGACGCTCAGAAGCGTATTCAGCATATTTTGAGCCGACTGCCGGATCAAAGTGATACCCGTCAAATGAATTTACTTGGCGATGCTGCAACGCCAACTACCCCAGAGGATGACAATGAGCCAACAACGCATTGAAGTAAGCCTCGCGGGGCAAAAGATCACTTTAGCTACTAGCACTGAGCATGAGCCTTTACTGCGTGCTGCCTGTACTTTGGTAGACGAACAAATTCAACTGGCAATTAATGGTGGTAATCGCAGCATAGAGCGCGCCAGCATGATGGCCGCCATCAAAATTGCTGGGGACCTGATTGCCTTGCAACTGAGCCCCCAAGCTCCATCAGCTCAAAGCACCTCGCCGCAGGCCAATCCAGAAGAGATGGCGCGCCTACAACATGAGATTCACTCCCTAGAAGATCAAGTAGATGCTTTGATGCAAACCCTTTCCCTGCCTGGTTCGCCAAGGCCAATAGTTCCTTGAACCGATGCGCAAGCATCAGGAGCGGTTTTTACCTTGTGGGCGTGAGCGTTTCGAATCCTCACAGTGGCAGCTTCGCGCTGTTCACTCCCTGAGCTTCTTAATGCACCCAAAACAGAGTAGCCGTTCCAACTTGAACCCTAGAGTTCGGGATAACGGCCTAGCGGCCAAGGCGGGGAATTCATCATGTCAATAAGTGACATTGCAATGCTCATGCTGTGTGGCAGTATTTCTGGCTTTCTTGCTGGGCTGCTGGGTATTGGCGGCGGCATGATACTGGTGCCATTCATGATTTTGGTTTTTAATCATCTCGGATTTAGCCAAAACGTCATCGTGCACATGGCTATTGCTACAGGTATGGCAACCATTCTGTTCACCACTACTTCGGCCGTATGGGCGCATCACAAACATCAGTCAATAGACTGGAAGTTAGTTGCCTCATTAAGTCCGGGCTTAGTCATTGGTAGCCTGGTGGGTGGTAGCGAAATCTTTGAGGCAATCAATACCTCTTGGCTATCCCTTTGCTTTGCCCTATTCATTGTGTACACCTCGGTTCAAATGATTATCAATAAAAAACCTACGGCTGGCCGTGAGTTGCCAGGAAGGTTAGGGCTTTTTTCATTTGGGGCCTTTACAGGCGTGATTGCAAGCTTAGTGGGTGCAGGCGGTGCATTTATTACCGTACCGTTCATGTTGTGGTGTAACGTAAAACCCCACACTGCGATGGCCAGCTCCTCAGGTCTTGGGTTTCCTATTGCGGCTGCAGCCACTATTGGGTATATGTATGGCAGTTGGGGCAACCCAAACCTCCCGGAGGGATCCCTAGGATTTGTCTATGTACCCGCAGTCATCTGCATTGTGGCAGTAAGTATTTTTACCGCCCCATTAGGCGCAAAAATGGCCCGCAAACTCGATGTAGCTCAGCTTAAACGCATCTTTGGTGTGATGCTGTTCATGCTTGCGGCTTTTATGTTCAACGAAAGCCGCAAGGCATTTGGGTTTTAAGTAGGGCTGGCTGTTAGCTAGTGTATTGCTGTCGCAGAATATTCTTTTGAACTTTACCCATAGCGTTGCGAGGCAAGTCAGCAACTACTTCTAAGCGCTTGGGAATCTTAAAGTTAGCAATCTGCGTTTTCAGGGTAGCAATCATCGCTTGAGGATCTAACTTCACACCCTTCTTTGGAACAACTACCGCCATCACTGCCTCACCGAAATCAGGATGCGGAATACCAATTACTGCACTCTCATCTACACCATCCATATCGTCAATAAAGCTCTCAATTTCTTTTGGGTAGACGTTATAGCCGCCAGAAATAATCAGATCCTTACTGCGCCCAACAATACATAAGTAATCCTTAGGTGCCGTACCGCCATTAGCAGCACCACCCCAGCGACCAACATCACCCGTCTTAAACCAGCCGTCCTTAGTAAATTCTTCGGCCGTCTTTTCAGGCATGCGCCAGTAACCCTTAAATATGTTCGGACCCTTCACCTGAATACTGCCAATTTCATTTGGGCCACAAGGCTTGTTATTTTCATTCACCACCCGAACCTTCACTCCTGGCAAAGGCAAGCCAACTGAACCGCCTATACGACTTCCCTTATAGGGATTGGAGACTAACATCACAGTTTCACTCATGCCGTAACGCTCAAGTATGGGCTGGCCAATCACTTCTTTAAAGGTATTAAAAGTTTCTGTCAGCAGCGGGGCAGATCCAGAAACAAATAGCCGCATATTGCTTGTAACCTGCTTAGTAAACCCTTTATCCGCTAACAGGCGCACATAAAAGGTCGGCACACCCATCATGACGGTAGAGCTTGGCATGTGATGGATGAGTTGCGCTGTGTCTAAACGTGGCAACCAAATCATTTTGCTGCCATTGATTAATGCGCCATGAGCAGCAACAAATAAGCCATGCACATGGAAAATGGGAAGCGCATGCAATAAAACATCCCCTTTTTTCCAGCCCCAGAATTTTTGCAAAACCTGTGCATTACTGCCTAGGTTCCGATGGGTCAGCATCGCGCCTTTACTGCGGCCAGTGGTACCGGAGGTATACAAAATGGCAGCTAAATCATCATCCTTAGCAGGCACTGTTTTGAACTGATCACTTTGATTGGCGCAACGCTCAAGTAAAGTTCCTGTGCGATCCTCATCCAGCGTAAAGACGCGCATGGTGCCCGCCTTAAAAGCCACCTTAGACACCCAGGAGAAATTCTTACTACTGCACACCATCACAGCAGGCTCAGCATTTTCTAGAAAGTACTGAATCTCTGCCGCCTGATATGCCGTATTGAGTGGCAAATACACATAGCCCGCCTTGACAGTAGCCAAGTACAGAAAAAGGGCTTCAGGGGACTTTTCAACTTGCGCTGCAATACGCGAACCGGCCGGCAGTTTGAGGCTCTTTAAAAAATTCGCCATCTTGGCAGTAGCACGCTCTAGATCGCTCCAGGAGTAATACAGTCCATCATGCGTTTCTAGTGCACATGCTTGCTTGTCTTTTGGAAAACCTTTTTCCAAGAGAGAATATAAATTCATAAGAGCCTCAAAACCAGTCAGTTAAATCAAGTCATTAATCAAGCTTAGCGCCAGAGGCCTTAGCAACGGCAGCCCAGCGCTTAATATCAGCAGAAACAAACTTACCAAATGCTTCCCCAGTTAGATTCGGAGTGTCAGAACCATTATTAGTCCAGATAGTCTTTAGTTCAGGGGTATTGATTGCTTTCTGTATTTCAGCAATCATTTTGTCAACGATCGGTTGTGGTGTGCCCTTGGGTGCAAATATGCCATACCAAGTAGAAACCTCATACCCAACTAGCCCCGCTTCCGCTGCAGTGGGCACATTTGGAAAACCAGGCGCGCGCTTTTGTGAGGCTACAGCCAAAGCTACGATGGCGCCATTTTTAATTTGGGGTGCAGAAGAGCCTAGACCATCAAACTCTACATCTACCTGACCAGCAATCAAATCCTGCATTGCGGGACCTGCGCCACGGTAAGGAATATGAGTGATAAACGTCTTGGTTAGCATTTTAAATTGCTCACCAGCTAAGTGATGTGATGAACCATTACCAGCACTCGCATAGTTGAACTTGCCAGGATTCTTTTTGAGGAGCTCGATAAATTCTTTAAGATTTTTGGCTTGTACATTCTTAGGATTCACCACAATCACTTGAGGTGGATTTGCAATCATTGCAACCGGGATAAAGCTCTTCTCAATATCGTAGTCAAGATTAGGGTACATAGATGGTGCAATCGCATGATGCGCTGCGCCAACAAAAAAACTGTAACCATCTGGAGCCGCTTTTGCTGCGATAGAAGCGCCTAATGTACCGCCTGCACCACCGCGGTTATCGATGATAATTTGCTTGCCTAATTGCTTTGTGAGCTGATTGGCTAATGGCCGAGCAAAAGCGTCGGTACCGCCACCAGCTGGAAATGGGACAACAAAAGTAATTGGCTTATTGGGCCACTCTTGAGCCATTACGGTTAATGGAATTGCGCAGATTAAAAATAAGGCCTTCTTTAATTTGCCAAATGACATTACTGAAGTCTTGCTGACTTGATTAAACATGTCTATCTCCTATCTTTTAATCAACTAAGTTGTTGATTTTATTTAAATAAAAAACTACTAAACACCACATTCTAATCGTGACTTATCCTAAAGGGGAAAGTACCCACCCTAGGGCTAAGCACTGATTTCACTAAAGTTTGCTTAAGGGGCCATTAGACGCGCTACCGCCCTTGAAAATACGATTTCACCATCAGCGAAGCGCTCATGATTATCTTCGACGCTACCCAAGTCATAGAGATAATTCACCATTAGCCCAGCGGATTGGCGCAAGCCCTTACGAGACAGATCTCCTGCCCAGTTAATGAGATGCAATTTGGCGCCATTTCCCAAATGAAATTTAGCGACTGGATTGCCATTGCGCCCAGTCGAAGCAAGGCCTAAATAAATCCCCGCCAAACACATCAGAGATTCTTTTTCTTTTTCAGTGGCTAAATCAGGATGCCAACCGGCTGCCAGACGCTCGCTCCAGGACTGACCCTCTAATTTAAGTACAGCTAAAGCAGCATCACGCGCTGTCTTCAGATTTGGTTTCAAACGCTCCGCAGGAACACCATCACCTAAATTTGCACCTGCAGCAATCCAATCAATAAACCCAGGAATTGGGGACAGCGTTACAAAGGTTTTGATTCCTGGAAATTCAGCATGTAACTGCTCTGCTACCCTTTTGATTAAGAAGTTACCCATCGACACGCCACGCAAGCCAGGCTCACAATTGCTAATAGAATAAAAAACAGCCACTTTATATTGAGAAACTTGATCTACCGTTTCCGCTCTTTTATCCACCAGAGGCGTAATCACTGTAGGAATCTCGGGAAGTAGCGCTACTTCCACGAAGATTAAAGGTTCACTAGGTAGCTGTGGATGAAAAAAAGCAAAGCAACGACGGTCCGGCTGTAGGCGACGGCGTAAGTCATCCCAGCCGTCAATGGCATGAACTGCCTCGTGCTTAATTAGCTTCTCCAACACTTCAGCTGGCGACTTCCAATCCACCCGATGCATCTTTAAAAAGCCTGGATTAAACCAGGACGAGAGCAAATGCCGTATGTCAAAGTCGACTGCCGCTAACTCTGGCCGCTTGTCTAGAAGCTGCAATAAATCGCGTCGCATCTGTACCACTGAGGCAGTACCGTGACTAGCTCGGTTTAAGCGACGAAAAAATTCCTGTCGCGGAGATTCAGAAACTTTTTGCAATTGAATGTAATTACGCGCACTCGAATCCGCAGAAAAATTTTGGGCCGCCTTTAAAACTGCATCCGCCTGAGGATTAAGTTTCTCAAACAAGAAGGTAAAAAAAGATCCATGCTGATCTTTACTTAATTTTCGATAGTTATTTACAACATCGTCCGCCATGCTCAGCGCATTAGATTCTCCGCGCTCCGATATAAGGCGCTTAATTGCGTTGTTTGCTTTTGATAGATTGCGGGCTTTAGTTAACTTTTCCAGCATGTCATTCTCTTAATTGAGGGTGAATTAAAGCGATACAGGTGCAAATAGATGATTTTCCAGGGAAATTCACTGATTTCTTGGATTTTAACTACAAAAGATCTAAAAATCTCACTATTTAACTTCTGATAAGCGCTTTTTTCGTATTATTACCCAATATAAGGTAAATGCCCAAAACGATCATTGGGAGGGATAGCCATTGACCCATCGAAAGACCAAAGCCCAAGAGGCCTAAAAAAGCATCGGGTTCTCTCGCAAATTCAGCCAAGAATCGGCAAATACCGTAACCCAGTAGGAAACAACCAGACACCTGCCCCACTCTGTGCGGTTTACTTGAGTAGATCCAAAGCAAGACACCCAGACAAAGACCCTCCCCAAAGAGCTGATAGAGCTGCGAAGGATGGCGTGCAACTGAATCCACCATGGGAAATACC
This sequence comes from Polynucleobacter sp. TUM22923, assembly GCF_030295705.1. Taxonomy (NCBI): domain Bacteria; kingdom Pseudomonadati; phylum Pseudomonadota; class Betaproteobacteria; order Burkholderiales; family Burkholderiaceae; genus Polynucleobacter; species Polynucleobacter sp. TUM22923. The sequence goes on along the minus strand of NZ_AP027274.1, from coordinate 400,820 downwards.
ATAGCCCAAGGTAAATCTGTTGGCCGACCCCATAGTTCACCGTTGATAAAGTTTCCAAGGCGGCCAAATGCTAATCCAAATGGGACTAATGGAGCTACGAGATCACTGACAAAAAAGAAGGAAACTTTTCGGCGGCGGGCAAACCAAAGTAATGCCGCCAACACACCTAGTAGGCCGCCATGAAAAGACATGCCGCCTTCCCATACTTTAAGAATACTGAGTGGGTTTTCAAAATAGTAGCCAGGCATATAAAACAAGGTGTAACCCAGGCGACCCCCAAGGACTACCCCAAGTACGCCTGCAAATAAAAGATCCTCTAAGTCTTTGTAGGTCCAGCCTAGCGCTTGATATTGAGAGGCGCGAATACGCAATCGCCCTAATAATAAGAATTGCGCAAAGGCCAAGAGATACATCAGGCCATACCAATGAATAGCGAATGAGCCAATGCGCAATACGGCGGGATCAAACTGAGGATGTATCAACATAATAAGGTCTAGCTAAAGACTATCAAGCCTTGGATTGATCGAAATTATGTAATTCATGACCCAAGTCACGATAGGCTTTATAGCGCTCGCGCCCAGCTAAACGCTCTGCGTCATTAACAGTGACGACTTCCACAATTCTAGGGAAGCGCGTAGCTAATGCAGCCACGTCTTTTGGCATACGCATACCCAGATGAATCAAAACATCCGCATTGGGCACATTGGCTAAAGCAGGTGAAGAAAAATCGTGTGTCAGCACAATAGGTGTTTCTGCAGCAGCATCATCTTCAATAAAACAATGTGGCAAAAATTCACTAGCCCCGAATGTCCAGAGCAGCTCATCCAACCGCATCAAATCCACCTTCTCGCCCACCATCACGATATTTCTAACAGGCTGCCCAGTAGGGGTGGCACTCCAAATTTTGCGAGTTAAGCGGCAAGCGTATTCCAGCTTGTTGCTCACATTGCTATGAAAGTCTATGCGTGCCATCAGTATTTATTGGCCGAGTAAATAATTCACTAGCAGCGGAACGGGGCGACCGGTAGCACCTTTTGCGGCGCCACTTTTCCATGCGGTACCCGCAATGTCTAAATGCGCCCACTTGTATTTCTCGGTAAAACGAGAAAGAAAACATGCTGCAGTCACGCTTCCCGCAGGGCGGCCGCCGATGTTTGCTACATCTGCAAAATTCGATTTCAGCTGCTCATGATAGGCAGCATCTAAAGGAAGGCGCCACACAGTATCTAAAGAGGCATGCCCAGCCTTAGTAAGCGCACTCACTAAACCTTCATCATCTGAAAATACGCCACTGTGTACATGTCCCAACGCAATAATGCACGCGCCTGTTAAGGTTGCCACGTCGATGACGGCTTTTGGCTTAAAGCGCTCGACATACGTAAGTGCATCACACAAAATTAAACGACCCTCGGCATCCGTATTGAGAATCTCAATTGTTTGACCCGACATACTTTTCACAATATCGCCCGGACGCGTAGCTTGACCGGAAGGCATATTTTCACAAGTTGGAATAACGCCGATGACATTCTTTTTTAACTTCATTAAGGCAGCGGTGTACATCGTACCAATCACAGATGCGGCCCCACACATGTCGTACTTCATCTCATCCATGGCTTCGCCAGGCTTTAAGGAGATGCCACCCGTATCAAAGGTAATACCCTTGCCCACCAACACAATCGGGGCTTCGCCCGCTTTGCCGCCTTGATGGCGCATCACGATAAATTGTGGCGGCATATCAGAGCCCTGGGCAACCGATAAAAAAGAGCCCATTCCCAGCGCTTCGATTTGCTTGCGACCTAAGACCTCAACCTTTAGTCCTGTTTTCTTGCTTAAGCCTTGAGCAGTTTTACCCAGATAGGTAGGAGTGCAAATATTAGGCGGTAAGTTTCCTAAATCTTTAGCTAAATGCATTCCCTCAACGATCGCAGCACCCTCTAACACAGCCGCCCTCATCTCTTTGGCGCAGGCATCATTGCCAGCAAAGGTCAAATGATTAAAGGTATCGGCTTTATCTTTAGCTTTAAATTTTAAGGCCGGCTGTCGTACCCCAAAACGATATGCTTGGTCGCCTGCATATTGAATCGTCAAACGTACTTCCTCGGCAATAAAGTCCACACGGTGCCCCATCGCAAAGCTAGGAACAAACCACAAAGCATTTTGAATGGAGCCGCCGCTTAGCTGCTTAAGGGCTGCGCGAGCAATCTTTGAATAGGCATTGAGATTGCGTTCAGGTGCTTTGGCTGTATCTCCTAGGCAAATCAAAAGAATGCGTTTTGCCTTAGCGCCGTTTAAAGCCCATGCTTTATCTGCACGCAAGATACAAACGGAAGCTGATTGGCCATCTAAATCCCCCACAAGGTTGGCGTGGGTCACTGACCCCCCTAACAAAAGGTCTAATTCAGAAAGAAGACCTGATTTAGCCTTGGTTGCACCAAAAGCCTCTAGGTCCAGTTTGGAATACGCCAAAACCAAACAATCAGTGGATTGGGCCAACAAAGTTGATAGCCCAGTCTTCAGTTGTTTGGGGTGGCTGATGTCGGCTTTGGAGAAAATCTTGCTACTAAATTGAATAGTCATGGTCTCAGGCAGTATTTTTAAGTCAATTCAAGGAGGAAAATTAGTATTTATCCATTATCCTCCGACATGAGGTTTCACTTCCTGAGTGAGCCAATAAACACTCAAATTACTCCAGCCACCGCCCACACTCCAATATGATTTTTCACCAGTCCCTTCGCCGCGAGCTCAGTTTTACGACTGGCGGCGTCTTTTTGGTCTTGGTCACCATCATGATTACGACATTAGTAATCCGAATTCTAGGTTTTGCTGCCAACGGTGCCGTAAACCCAGAAGATGCGCTCGTGCTGATTGCTCTAGCTACCCTAGGGTATATGGCGGTACTACTCACCGTTTCCTTATTTGTTGCCGTTTTGATCGTGTTGGTGCGCTGGTACAAAGATTCAGAAATGATTGTGTGGTTTGCAAGCGGGCTCAGTGTTGCCAACCTCATCCGCCCTATTCTTCAGTTTGCAGCTCCGCTGATCATCATCATCGCCTTACTCGCATTATTTGTTTGGCCTTGGGCTAACCGTGAATCCACTCTAATTAGCCAGCGCTTTCAGCAACGTAGTGATGTATCCATGGTTGCTGCGGGGCAATTTAGAGAGTCAGCCAAGGCAGGAAGGGTATTCTTTATCGAAGCGTTGGATGTTGATAAAAGCGAGGTAAAGAACATCTTTGCAGCCGAAACAAAAAATGGACGGCTCAGTATTGCAGTTGCCTCTACTGGCTTTATACAGAATGTGGGTAATGGTGATAAGTCGATCGTACTCAATCATGGCAGGCGCTACGAGGGTACGCCAACCCAATCTGACTTTAGAATTTTAGAGTTTTCAGAGTACACCACGAATATTTACAACAAAGAGGTACTAGACCCACCGCCTCGGGATAGAGAGAAAATGATTTCTGAATTAATCAACGATCAGAATCCCAGCGTTGTGAATGCCAACAGAGCGGAACTGCTGTGGCGTATTGGACTTCCATTAATGGCGCTTGGCTTAGTGCTGATTGCCATTCCACTGGCCTATGTCAACCCTAGACTTGGAAGCTATACAGCGATGTTTTATGCGGTATTGATTTATCTCATCTACAGTAATTTGTTGAACTTAACGCAAAATTTTGTAGCCCAAGGTAAGGTGAATGCATTGGTGGGTGTATGGCCAATTCATGTGCTCGCCTTTTGCATCGCTTATTTACTGATTCGAAATCGGATCAACCCATCATTGAAATGGTGGCGCCGTCAACTGCCCGCCTTTTTGACTAGCAAATGAAATATCTTTTCCCTTACATCTTTGAGCGTTATTTAGCTAAGCAAATCTACGCTGCATTTGGATTTATCTTATTTGCTCTGGTTGCACTATTTTTATTCTTTGACATCCTCAGTGAGCTTGGCTCTGTAAAAGGTCAATACACCCTCCCTTTAGCACTCTTACATGTACTACTGAAGGCGCCTAGTCGGATATCTGAAATTATTCCGATTGCCGGCTTAATCGGTAGTATTTATGTTTTCGCGATGCTCGCTAGCCAATCCGAGTTCACGATTTTACGTATTGCGGGCCTAGACATTAAACGGGGCTTAACAACGCTAGCCAAAATTTCATTACCGTTAATCGTATTGACCTTGATGATGAGTGAATGGCTTGGTCCTTATACCGAAAATTTATCTGATCAAATCCGCATGAAGGCTCTAGGGTCGACCTATAGCTCACAATTTAAAACGGGGATCTGGGTAAAGGATCGCCTGCGAGACGAAGATGGAAGCGGTCCAATCAGACCTGGAGTGCGCTATGTGAATGTAGGAAAAATAGCGCAAGATAATGAAATCAAAGATATCCGCATGTATGAATTTGATGACGCGTATCGACTACTCTCCATTCGTAGCGCTGCGTCGGGCCGCTTTGATCAAAGTGGCACTTGGATTCTGGATGACGTTACCGAAACCCGCTTTAAAGAAACCAAGCAATCAGATCCCCTCAATCCCGCTTACTCAGCGCAAACGATTACTCACCCTATCGTGAGCTTGAACTCCGAAGTAACGCCCCAGATTTTGAGTGTGCTGCTAGTGAGCCCTGAAAAAATGTCGATTTTTAGCCTAGGGCGTTTTATTACCCATCTAACAGAGAATAAACAGGATACGCAACGCCATTCCATTGCCTTTTGGAAAAAAGTAATTTACCCCTTCACTATTTTTGTAATGCTGACCTTGGCCCTTCCATTTGCCTATTTAAAAGTCCGAGCCGGTGGCGTTGGCATCAAGGTGTTTGGCGGCATTATGCTTGGCATGAGTTTTCAGTTGTTTAATTCCCTCTTTTCAAATGTGGGGCTACTGGGTTCCTGGCCAACTTTACTCACCGCCCTTATTCCTCCTTTGGCCTATTTGATTCTGGCCTTAATAGGCTTGCGCTGGGTCTCTAAAACTTAAGACGTGAAAATCATATAGAATTCACTTTATATATTAATAAAGATATAAAGAATGGAATTCAGATGAACTTGCATCAATTTCGCTTTGTGCGCGAGGCAGTGAGGCAGAACTTCAATCTCACCAGTGCTGCTAAAGCACTCTTCACCTCACAACCAGGTGTTTCTAAGGCCATCATTGAGCTTGAAGATGAACTGGGCGTAGAAATCTTCAGACGCCATGGCAAACGCGTCCGCTCCCTTACTGAGCCTGGAAAACGCATTCTTTTGTCCATTGAACGCATTCTGGATGAGGTAGAGACTTTAAAGCGGGTGGGGAAAGATTTTGCGAGTCAAGATCAGGGGAGCTTTGTTATTGCGACCACGCATACGCAAGCCCGCTATGCGCTCCCCAAAGTGCTCACTGAATTCACGAAACGCTTTCCAAAAGTACGCGTCAGTATTCAACAAGGAAACCCGGGGCAGATTGCAGAGCTACTGATTCATGACCGTGCAGATATCGCCATTGCTACTGAAGGCATTGCCAATACGCCAGGCGTGCTCGCCTTACCCGGTTACCAGTGGCATCACGTCGTCATGGTGCCGCTCAGTCACCCCCTCCTTAATCAAGCAACTGTCACCCTTGAAGAAATTGCAAAGTACCCCCTGATCACTTATGACAAAGCCTTTGCAGGTCGAAGTAAGATCGACGCCGCATTTGCACAACGCAATTTAAGCCCTGACATTATTTTGGAAGCCATTGATGCAGATGTGATTAAGACCTATGTTGAAACTGGCATGGGCGTGGGTATTGTGGCTGGCCTAGCCTATGATGCTGATCGAGATCGCAATCTACGAGTCATTCCTGTTGGGCATCTTTTTGGAAACAATGTGACTCATCTAGGCGTCAAGCAAGGCGCTTACCTGCGCTCGTTTGTGTACACCTTTATTGAGCTTTTCTCACCGACACTCACCAAAAAGATCGTCGAGCAAGCTATGAATAACGAGTCAGAAACATATGAAATTTAGGGATTGCGGGTACTAGGGACCCAGAATCAGTCGACTAAGACTGGTGCCCCGGGGCGGACTTGAACCGCCACGCCTTGCGGCACCGGATTTTGAGTCCGGCACGTCTACCAATTCCATCACCGGGGCAGGTGTTTGCAGAGGAAAAACTGCATTGAAGCGCACATCGAGGAAAGAGTGTAACAAAAAAAGTATGCGCAGAGCCGTTATTCATGTGAGAAGCACTTAAAATATCGTCTTCAAGCCAAATTACTCAGAAGGACTTACCCGTATGGCCGGCCATTCGAAATGGGCCAATATTCAGCACCGCAAAGGACGTCAAGACGAAAAGCGCGGGAAGATTTGGACCAAACTCATTAAAGAAATTACTGTTGCAGCTAAATTAGGCGGTGGCGATATTGGCACTAATCCCCGCTTGCGCCTAGCCATTGATAAGGCTAAAGACGCCAACATGCCCAATGACAATGTACAACGCGCTATTTCGCGTGGCACAGGTTCGTTAGAGGGGGTGAACTACGAAGAGATTCGTTATGAAGGTTATGGGATCAATGGAGCTGCCATTATTGTTGACTGCTTAACGGATAACCGCACCCGCACCGTTGCTGAAGTTCGTCATGCATTTAATAAAAATGGTGGCAATATGGGCGCAGAAGGTTCGGTTGCGTTTATGTTTAAGCATTGCGGGCAAATGCTTTTTGCGCCTGGCTCGAATGAAGATCAATTACTGGAAATAGCACTAGATGCTGGCGCAGATGATGTACTCACACACGATGATGGCTCGATTGAAGTATTGACGCCGGTACCGGATTTTTCCAAGATTCAGGATGCCCTCATGAATGCAGGCCTAAAGCCAGAATTGGCGACAGTAGCCATGCGCCCAGAAAATGAAATTGCCCTAGAGGGTGATCAAGCCGACAGCATGCAAAAACTACTAGATGCTCTTGAAAACTTAGATGATGTACAAGAAGTATTTACGAATGTCTCATTCTAGTCATCGCCTATTGCGACCAAATTGAAGCTATTTACAATCTTTTTTAATTAACTCTTTATGAAAATTCTTTTAATTGGCTCTGGCGGACGTGAACATGCGCTTGCCTGGAAGTTAGCTCAGTCATCACATGTACAAAAGGTATTTGTTGCCCCTGGTAACGGCGGTACAGCCACAGCGAAACAAACAACAGCGGGGATCGAAAATCTGCCGATCTCTGATTTGCAAGATCTCGTAGACTTTGCTAAACGTGAAAATATTCACCTTACTGTTGTAGGTCCTGAAGCCCCACTGGCTGCCGGTATCGTAGATTTATTTCGTGCCAATGGTTTGCGCATCTTTGGACCCACTCAACTAGCCGCACAACTAGAGTCCTCTAAAGATTTCTCCAAAGCCTTTATGAAACGGCATGGCATTCCTACTGCGGAATATCAAACCTTTTCTAACGCTTTGGAGGCGCATGCCTACATTGAGGCCAAAGGAGCGCCTATTGTGATTAAGGCCGATGGATTGGCCGCAGGCAAAGGGGTGGTGGTAGCGATGCACTCAGAAGAAGCGCATGCAGCCGTCGATATGATGCTAGCTGACAATAAATTAGGCAATGCTGGCGCACGGGTTGTTATAGAAGAGTTTCTTGCTGGTGAAGAGGCTAGCTTTATTGTTTTAGTCGACGGTAAACATGTTTTAGCCTTAGCGACTAGCCAAGATCACAAGCGCTTACTCGATGCAGATCAGGGTCCTAATACAGGCGGTATGGGGGCTTACTCTCCTGCCCCAGTTGTTACTCCAGAGATTCATGCGCGTGCATTGCGTGAAGTCATCATGCCAACTGTAAAAGGGATGCAAGCCGATGGTATTCCCTACACAGGATTTTTATATGCTGGACTCATGATTACGCCCGATGGAAAAATCAAGACCCTAGAATTTAATTGCCGTATGGGCGATCCAGAGACGCAGCCCATCATGGCTCGCTTGCGTAGTGATTTAGTTAATGCACTAGATCATGCTGTGGATGGAACACTGAATGAGGTAGAGCTTGAGTGGGATCGTAGAACTGCCTTGGGTGTTGTCCTTGCGGCCCACAACTATCCAGAAACACCACGTAACGGTGATGTCATTACGGGCATTACGCAAGATACCGAAGATCAATTAACCTTTCATGCGGGTACTAAGCTGCAAGATGGCCAACTAGTAACCTCTGGTGGGCGAGTAATGTGCATCGTTGGCTTATCCGATACTGTTCGTGGTGCACAACAAAAAGCGTACGAGGCGATTGCTAAGATTCATTTTGATGGAATGCAATACCGTAACGATATTGGCTATCGCGCGGTTAAATAATTTCTGATTAGTTATCTAGCTAGTTGCCTACTTACCTAACCCATATTGACCTCCTATAAAAAAGTATTCGCCCTTGTCATCAAGTACACAAAATCCGATTGATATTGCAACCCTCAAAGCTTACTTCTTAGGCCTGCAAGATCGCATCACCAGCGCAATGAGTGGCCTTGATGGCAAAGCGTTTTTGGTGGATGCCTGGGAGAAGCCAGCAGATAGCAAACTTCAAGGTTATGGCCGTACCTGCACTCTGGATGGCGGCAATATTTTGGAAAAAGGTGGCGTAGGGTTTTCTCATGTTCGCGGTGATCAGATGCCACCCTCAGCCACACATCACCGTCCTGAAGTTGCAGGCCGAAGCTTTGAAGCAATGGGGGTTTCACTAGTATTCCATCCACGCAGTCCAAAGATACCGACCACCCATATGAATGTGCGCTGCTTTATAGCGCAAGCACCTGATAAAGAGCCAGTCTGGTGGTTCGGTGGCGGCTTCGACCTCACGCCGTATTACGGCGTAGATGAAGACTGCAGACATTTTCATCAAACAGCTAAGGATGCTTTAGATCCCTTTGGTGAAACCCTCTATCCTCAGTTTAAAAAATGGTGTGATGAATACTTTTATTTAAAGCATCGTGATGAGCCCCGCGGTATCGGCGGTGTTTTCTTTGATGATTTTAATCAACTGGGATTTGAAGATAGCTTTGCAATGACGCGTGCCGTTGGCGATGCTTTTATTGATGCTTATTTGCCGATCGTGAAACGTCGACACCAAGATAGCTTTACGCCCGAAGAAAAAGCGTTTCAAGAATATCGTCGTGGTCGCTATGTGGAATACAACCTCCTTTTTGACCGTGGGACTATTTTTGGCCTCCACTCTGGCGGCAGGACAGAATCGATCTTGATGTCGATGCCTCCAGTAGTGCAATGGTGGTACAACTGGCAACCAAAAGCAGGAACGCCGGAAGCTAAGCTATACGACTACTACCTAAAGCCGCGCGACTGGTTGGCCTAAATGGCATTACCTACACCTACACCTACCCCAGATAAACTAAAAAAAATTGGCATCTTCGGCGGCACTTTTGACCCCCCCCATCTGGGCCATCTGCAGCTTGCGGCCCATTTTGCCAAAGCGCTCCATTTGGATGAGTTGCTACTTATTCCTAGTGGGCAGCCTTGGCAAAAGGGATCGGATGTTACGCCTGCAGAAATTCGTTTGCAGTTAACCGAGGCAGCGGGCATTGATTTAGCGAAAACATTCCTTTATGCAAAGATCCCTACGCTGATTGGTATTGAGCGCATCGAGATAGATCGCCCTGGCCCAAGTTATGCGATTGATACCGCTAAAGCACTGCGTGAGCGCTTTGGCGACAATGCGAGCTTATGCTGGCTCATGGGCGCAGACTCCTTAATGCAGCTCGATACTTGGAACTCCTGGGATCAACTCTTAAATTATGTGAATTTTGCTGTAGCCAGTAGGCCACAGCATGCGCTTTCTGATGAAATCAGCCCTAAAATCCAGCAATTACTCACTAAACATCAAACTAGCGACCCTCAAGCCCTTGAAAATAATCCTTTTGGCCTCATTTACATAGACAATAGCCTTTCAGTAGATATTTCTTCAACCGAACTTCGTGCGCACTTAAAAAGCGCCCCTTCTAGCGCTACGGCTGCTAAATCTATTCCCTCTCACACACTAGAACGCATCATGAATCTGGGCTTATACAAGTAATCAAGCTAAGATCACCCCTATATATAGAAATTTAAAGAAAAATAGCAAAGAAAATATGGACTTAACAAAATTACAACGCGTCGTGATCGATGCCCTAGAAGACGTCAAAGCACAGGATATTCGGGTGTATGACACCACTGGGTTAACCGACCTATTTGATCGCGTCATTATTGCTACCGGTTCCAGTAACCGCCAAACCCGCTCATTAGCCATGTCAGTCAAAGAGGATGTCAACGCCAAGGGTGGTGAAGTCATCTCCGTCGAAGGCTTAGAAACCGGAGAATGGGTATTGGTAGATTGCGGCGATATTGTTGTGCATATTCTGCAGCCTGCATTACGGGCTTATTACCAGTTGGAAGGCATGTGGGGCGCTAAACCTGTCCGCGTCAAGCTCGCTGCTGATAAAGGACTGGTTAAGGCTAGCGAGCCAGAGGACGACGAAGAGTAGTCATTGCTAGATGCGCTTAACCATTGTTTCTGTTGGTCACAAAATGCCAGACTGGGTTGCTATCGCAACTCAGGACTACATCAAACGGATGCCATCTGATTGCAGTATTGAAATAAAAGAGATTAAGCCAGACCTCACGCCGGCAAAAGAAGCACTCAAAATCACTGCCGCTATTCCTAAAGGATCACGAGTCATTGCACTGGATGAGCGCGGAAAAGATCAAGGTACGCAACACCTAGCCACTCAGTTAGCCCATTGGCGTCAAGAGGGCTTTGATATTACTTTTCTGATTGGTGGGGCTGATGGCCTCGATGCCAGCCTAAAAGAGGGTGCTCAGGCAATGTGGCGTTTATCAAGCCTGACACTACCGCATGCAATGGCTAGAGTCATTCTGGTAGAGCAACTTTATCGTGCTTGGACTATTTTGCAAGGTCACCCCTACCACCGCGAGTAAATCTTATGTTTTCTTATATTTATCTGGCATCACAAAGCCCTCGGCGCCAAGAACTACTCAAGCAGATTAGAGTTCAATTTGAGATGCTCATTGCATCAGCAGATGAAGATACTGAGAGCCTTGAGATTTCCCTCCCGAATGAAAAAGCAGATGACTACGTTCAACGCGTCGCACTTGCTAAAAGCGTTGTTGCATTAGAGCGCTGGAAAGTAAGCGGGAAGCCTTGGGCACCAATCTTATGTGCTGATACTACCGTTAGCCTGCCAAATAATCCCGATGGAGTAATTCTCGGAAAACCAATAGATGCAAAAGATGCCGCTAGAATTTTAGAGATGCTCAGCGCCAAGACGCATGAGGTATTGACCTCGGTTGTTTTGATAACAGATCCAGCAAGCGAGCCATTGCGCCTAGTACAGGTATCAAAAGTACAGTTCTGCCCTCTAACAGAGCAGCAAATCAGTCGCTATATCGCCAGTGGTGAACCCTTTGGAAAAGCGGGTGCTTATGGCATTCAAGGCTTTGGAGGAGCATTTATCTCCTCTATTCAAGGAAGCTATAGCGGTATCATGGGTTTACCTATTTTTGAAGTTAATCAATTATTAGATTTTGCCAAAGTCGCCCGCATATGAATGAAGAAATTCTGATCAACATTACCCCCCAAGAAACTCGGGTAGCCTTGATACAACAGGGCGCAGTGCAAGAGCTTCAAATTGAACGCACCCTTCAGCGCGGTATTGTTGGCAATATCTATTTAGCGAAAGTAGTTCGCGTACTCCCGGGAATGCAGTCTGCCTTTATCGAAGTTGGATTAGAACGCACTGCCTTCATGCATGTTGCCGATATCACGCAAAATAACCCACAAGCTCAGATTGAAAAGCTGTTGTTTGAAGGGCAAAATGTTTTAGTTCAAGTTCTCAAGGATCCACTAGGAACCAAAGGGGCTCGACTCACTACCCAACTTAGTATTGCTGGACGAAACTTGGTGTACCTGCCACCCGCAGGTACGGATGCCGCAGCCGAAAAATATATTGGCGTATCCCAAAGAATTGATCAACCCGAAGAGCGTGAAGCAATTAAGACCCGTTTAGCTGGCCTGATGCCTGCAGATGAAAAGGGGGGAATCATTGTTCGCACAAGCGCACAAGATGCCAGTGATACCGAACTACAACATGACATGCATTATCTTCGCACTACCTGGGAAAAAATTCGGGAGGCGGTAAATCATCATGCCGCGCCAAGCTTACTGTACCAAGATCTCAGTCTTGCAGAACGAGTGCTGCGTGATGTTGCTGGCGAACAAACCACGCAAATTCGGGTGGATTCCGCTGAAAACTTTGAGAAACTAAAAGCATTTGCCACACTGTATATGCCCAACTTATTGAATAAGTTAACTCTTCATCGTGGGGAGCGCGCCCTATTTGATTTATTTGATGTAGATACCGAGATTAATAAAGCGCTTGGCCGCAGAGTAGACCTGAAATCTGGCGGCTACTTAATGGTTGATCAAACGGAATCCATGACGACGATCGACGTTAATACCGGCAGCTATGTTGGAGCGCGAAACTTAGATGACACCGTATTTAAAACAAATCTAGAGGCAGCCCAAGCCATTGCACGTCAATTACGTTTACGCAATCTTGGTGGAATCATCATCATTGATTTCATCGACATGCTAAGTAAAGATCACCAAGCATCTGTTTTATATGAGCTTAATCGCAATTTAGAGCGAGATCATGCACGAACGTCAGTAAATGACTTTTCAACACTAGGCTTAGTAGAAATGACGCGCAAACGGACTCGAGAATCCCTTGCCCATATTACTTGCGAGCCCTGCACTACCTGCCAGGGTAAAGGTGAAATGAAAACAGCCCAAACGATTTGTTATGAGATTCTTCGAGAAATTGTGCGCGAGCATCGCCAATTTAATCCCCGTGAATTCCGAATTGTGGCTGCTCCAGACGTGATTGATCTATTTTTGGAAGAAGAAAATCAATTTCTGGCTCAGTTAGGTGACTTTATTAATAAGCCCATCACACTGCAGGCAGAAGGCAGCTTCCGCCAAGAGCAATACGATATTGTCTTAAGCTAACTATTAAGAGGTGCACTTGAATATTCTACTAACTGGGGGAATGGGTTACATTGGCAGTCATACTGCCGTACTTTTAGCTTCTGCTGGCTATCGCGTTCATATTTACGATAACCTGTGCAATAGTAAAGCCGAGACTCTCACTCGCATTCAAGAGCTATCTGCGAAAACCGTCGAATTTACTGAGGGCGAAATACGCGATACAAAAAAGCTTAGTCAAGTTTTACGGGATCAAAAAATTGACGCCGTGATTCATCTGGCTGGTTTAAAGGCTGTTGGAGAATCCTCTCAAAAGCCTATCGAATACTATGCCAATAATGTACAAGGTAGCATCAGCTTAATACAAGCAATGCAGTCCGTCGGCATTAGTACTTTAGTGTTCAGTAGTAGCGCTACCGTCTATGGAGACCCCATTTACCTGCCTTATGACGAGGCACACCCAACCTCACCAACCAACCCTTATGGTCGCAATAAGCTCCAAATAGAAGAAATTCTGAGAGATCTGGCTACAAGTGACACAACCTGGAAGATTGCCTGCCTCAGATATTTCAATCCTGTTGGCGCGCACGAATCAGGGCTTATCGGTGAAGATCCTAACGGCATCCCTAATAATTTGATGCCTGTCATTGCACAGGTTGTTAATGGAAAATTGCCGAGCTTAAATATCTTCGGGGATGATTACGAAACTGAAGATGGCACTGGGAAGCGAGACTACATTCATGTGGTCGACTTGGCAGAAGGTCATTTAGCTGCGCTGACATGGCTAAAGAATAGTCCTGGTTGTCACGCCTTTAATCTAGGCAGTGGAAATAGTCGTAGTGTTCTGGAGCTACTCCACCACTTTGAAAGTGCATCAGGCCAAAAGATTCCTTATCAGGTGGTAGGACGTCGTCCTGGAGATCTTGCGGAGTACTACGCCAAGGCTAATAAGGCTCGAGATCTTCTTGGCTGGGAGACCAAACGAGGCTTATCCGAGATTTGCAGCAGTACTTGGCTTTGGATTAAAAACAATAGAACATCCTAGGCATTCGAGAACTGAATACGGTGCAGATTGGCATACAAGCCATCCTTCGTGATTAATTCCTGATGTGAGCCATTCTCAATCACTCGTCCATGTTCCAGCACCACAATGCGATCAGCATGCTCAATGGTCGAGAGTCGATGTGCAATGACAAGCGTGGTCCTGCCAGCCATTAATCGCTCTAGAGCATCCTGCACCTGACGCTCTGATTCAGAATCTAAGGCAGAGGTTGCCTCATCCAGAATCAAGATGGGCGCATCCTTATAAATTGCTCTGGCAATTGCTAAGCGCTGACGCTGTCCACCAGATAATCGATTTCCGTTATCGCCGATTTGCGTATCAATGCCTTGAGGCATCTCCTTCATTAGTGCGGATAAATTAGCAGCCTCTAATGCATCAATTACACGCCCACGATCAATTCCCTCTGGGCCTAATGCACCATAGGCTACGTTCGCCGCAATACTGTCATTAAATAAAATAACATCTTGACTAACAAATGCCATTTGCTTGCGGACATCTGAGAGCACGATCTCCTCTAGGGAAATATCGTCCAGATAGATATGCCCACTAGTCGGGCTGAAGAAGCGAGGTAATAGATTTACTAAGGTAGATTTTCCGCCGCCAGAAGGGCCGACAAATGCCACCACTTCACCAGCCTTAATATCTAGATTGACATTGCGCAGCGCATCTTGACGACCCGACTCTTGCTGATAAGAAAATCCAACCTCTTCAAATCGAATGGCTCCCTTTGCTTTTACAAGGGGCTTCATATTGATCTTACGAGACTCGTCTTCCTCAATGGGTTGATCCATGAGATCAAAAATCATTTCAGCCGCAGTCAAGCCACGTTGTAAGGGTTGGTTAATATCGGCCAAGTGTTTAATTGGTGAAATAACTAACATCATGGCAGTAACAAACGCGGCGAAACCGCCAACCGTAGTACCCTCTGAAGCGGATTGCATCAGGGCAATTACTAGCACCACAGAAAGCGCCATCGAAGCGATCAACTGCGTAATCGGTTGATTCAGTCCTCCAGCTACCGCAGCCTTCAAAGAGAATTGGCGCAAGCGCTCTGCTTTTTCCATAAAACGATGCATCTCATATTGCTCGGCTCCGTGCACCTTCACAATCTTATAACCAGCAGCAGATTCTTCTACGATATAAGCCAGCTCACTAGTCAGATTTTGTTGCTGGCGATTTAGCGAACGTAAACGTTTGTTGATCTTGCTCATGACAAACGCAATGATTGGAAAAATGACTAGCACTACTAAAGTTAACTGCCAATTTAAATAAATCAAATAACCAATTAGGCCCACAACCGTAAGGGAGTCCCTCACCAGACTAATTAACATACTGCCTAAAATACTCAGTACGTTGTTTACTTCAAACACCACAGCGTTAATGAGACTGGAGGCTGAGTTCTTTTGAAAGAAAGTAGTGCTGGCCCGTAATAGCGTTTGAAACATTTGCTCTCGCAATTTCAAGAGCACCGCATTAATGACCCGAGTTAGTAAATAGTTAGACAAAAATTGAGCCAAACTTCGCACCAAAGCAAGTCCCACCAAAAATACGGGCACTTGCCATAATTTGCCATCCATCTCACCAGTGAAGCCTCGATCAAGCAAGGGCTTCATCAGCGCGGGAATTGAGGTTTCAGCGGCGGCGACTAAAGCCATGGCTAATAAAGAGCCAATAATCATGCCCAAATGGGGTTTGAGATATTGAATTAAGCGATTTAGGGCGGTACGGTCTTGAGCATTCATATAATGAATTATGCCCACCTTATCTGTCGTCCTCATCACCCGCAACGAAGAAGCCAATTTGGCCGATTGTTTGGCCTCTCTAGAGGGCATTGCTCAGCAAATCGTAGTGGTTGACACCAGTAGCACCGATAAGACCCTAGAAATTGCTCAAAAGTATGGCGCATTGATCTCTACCCCTGCAGATTGGCCTGGTTTCGGGCCACAAAAGAATCGCGCCCTAGACTTAGCGACCGGCGATTGGGTTCTCTCCCTAGATGCTGATGAAAGACTCAGCCCAGCCCTGAGAAGCGAGATTTTGACGGCCATGCACCACCCGGCCCAAATAGATTGCTTTGCGATCCCCCGGCTTTCTTGGTATTGCGGGAGATTTATCCGTCATTCTGGATGGAATCCCGACTTTGTTGATAGGCTATTTAAGCGGGGCACAGCGCGCTTCTCCAATGATCTGGTACACGAGCGCCTATTGCCCAATGGTGAGGTCGCCAAATTACAGAACCCCATGCTGCACTTTAGCTTTATGAACTTCTCGCAAGTGCTGCAAAAAATTGACCGCTATTCAACTGCTTCTGCAGAGCAAGCTTTTGCTCAAGGGAAAACTAGCACCCCCTTAAAGGCGGTTCTCCATGGCTTTTGGTCATTCTTTCGAACCTACTGCGTTCGTTTAGGTTTTTTAGACGGCGCCCAAGGCCTTGCTCTAGCAATTTCAAATGGTCAAGGTACCTACTATCGCTACATGAAGTTATGGCAACTGCACCAACAAGCCAAATGATCTCAGTAATTCTGGCGACCTATAACTGGCCACAAGCTCTAAAACTGTGCCTGCAGTCCCTGGGCTCGCAGACGGATTTACATTTTGAGATAATCATCGCCGATGATGGATCTGCCGCGGATACCGGAGCTTTAGTTAAGGTGATTCAGCAGCATTTTCCAGTAACTATTACCCACCTCTGGCAGGAAGACCAGGGATTTCGTAAAACACGAATTCTCAATCAAGCTATTCAAGTGTCAAATGGAAACTACTTAGTGTTTCTTGATGGCGACTGTATCGTGCAGCCTGACTTTATTGCAAGGCATCGGCAACTTTCAGAAAAAGGCTGTCTTGTTACGGGTAGTCGTGTTTTGTTGAGTGCTCAGCTAACAAGACGCCTTATTCATTTGCCAGCCTGGAGCTATCAGGATTTTTCAAGCAGTCTATTAAGTAATTGGCTCTCAGGTGGAATCAATAAATACTTACCTCTGAAGATTCAACTAGGTGATGGCTCTTGGCGAAAGTATCGGAAATTTGTTTGGCGGCGCATTAAAGGGTGCAATATGGCCTGCTGGAAAAAAGACGCCCTGCAGATCGATGGATTCGATGAGAGCATGACTGGCTGGGGTCATGAAGACGCTGATTTTGTTTTTAGACTTCAAAATAATGGCTTGATACGTAAATCAGGATCTTGGTCCACAGAGGTTTTACACCTGTATCACCAAATCAACGATCAATCTAATGCAGCAGAAAATGCTCGTCGGGTAAGGGAAAAAATTCTTGCTAAGGCATCACCAACTGATCAAGCTAGGTCAGTAGCATGAGTCTATTTTCAAACCTAAAACCTAAAAAAGTATTATTCATCGCGACTCGACAGATTGGTGATGTCCTCGTAACTACTCCACTGATTTCTAAAGCACGTGAGCTCTGGCCTGATGCTGAGTTTCATTTTCTGGGATATCGCGGGAAACTCGAGATGCTTAAGGGCAATACCGATATTACTCAGATTATTGAAACCTCAGACCGCCCCAGCTTTACAGAATATCTCGCCTTATTCTTCCGCCTTTTTCAGCGCTACGATTTGGCTTTCGTAACGCAACCGAGTGATCGTGCATACGCCTATGGATTAGTTGCAGCTCGCACTAGGGTGGGTATCTTAGGCGGACACCCCCAAGGTCTAACTGAGCAAGATAAGCTAAAGAAAAATAAGAGTGATAAACAAAATCTCTGGAAGAAAGCCATCAGCCTGCATACAGTCCAAGTGGATTACTTTGACCAACATGTCATTACTGAAAAGATTCGCTTACTAGAAATATTTTTTCAACATACGGCATCCTTATTTAGCAAACCGATTTCAGTCAGCCCGCCCGCAGGAGAGGCCATCTCTGTCAGTATTGCCAATCAACTTCGCTCACCCTATATCGTGATGCATCCTGGGCCCCTCACGGCGTACAAGCGTTGGCCTTTAGCGTATTGGCAAACACTCATTACTTGGGCTGTACAGCAGGGTTGGCAAGTCGTATTAAGCGCATCTCCAGCAAAACAAGATCTTCAGCTCAATAGAGATATCCTTTCTCTCTTAGATGCAGAGACTAGGCAGAAAGTCGTTGACACAGCCGGACAGCTATCGATTCCTCAAGCGAGCTCACTGATTCGTGGGGCAATCGCTTATGTGGGGGTAGATACCTCAATTACGCATTTAGCTGCCGCCTGCAATACGCCCACAATTGCCTTATTTGGCCCAACACCCCCAACCAACTTTGGGCCATGGCCCAATGGCTTTATTGGAGAGCAGCCCTATCAATTAAGAGCGCGCACTCAAATGGTCGGCAATGTCACTATTTTGCAAGGCCCTGGAACGTGTGTGCCCTGCAGAAAAGCGGGTTGTGACGATCACGTGAATAGCAAAAGCGAATGCCTTGATCAACTAGAACCTAATCAAGTCATTGAAGCGCTAAAGAATGCTACCTAGCTATAAATATTGAACTTGTGCTGAATTTGGCTGTTTGGCAGACAGTATTTGGTTTAGGCTATGCAGACAAGCATCATCAGGATAAATACGAAGCTCTTCGGGGAACTGCATTAAGCAAGCGCCGCCACTGGTTGTCACGGCAGCAGTCAATATCAGACCCTTGATGCCCTCATTGCCAGCCGATATGGCTGCAACTGCGGGGCCTAATTTAGGATCACGCACTCGCGCACTCATCAGGTAAGGGCCAAGCTGACTACGCAGTGATCTAAGGTCAATGCCTGTATCCATATTCAGATGCACATTGCGAGCAAACCGCATGCGGGCACCCGTAATATTCATCACGGCCTCGGAAACAATGCGTACTCCGCCAGAAAATTTATCTGGACTGACGTTGACTTTGGCCACCAAGAGCTCATCCTCTTTGAGCCAAGAACGATTTGGTTCGTACACTTCACTGTAGAGGGTTACCTCAAGAGCAGCTGAGCCATCATCGATGGTGGCAATCATCATACGACCACGCTGACCCGTGAGCATCCGTGCAGAGGTAATAATTCCGGCGATCAATTGATCCTTACCCTCAGTTACTTTCGCAAGTGACTGACGTATGAAATGGGTTGTCTCATCGCGATAGGCATCAAACATATGCCCTGTGAGACAAAGCCCAAGTGCAGTCTTTTCTTCTTGTAAGCGCTTTTTTTCTGACCAGATAGGTTCACGAACCAACTCCGGTAAATGACTGTCTGCTTCGCCCGCTACTTCAAATAAGCTCACTTGATTAATAGAGGCTTCTGCTTGCTCGGCCGCCTCGATCGCTCGGGCCAAAGAAGCTAGCAAAGTTGCGCGGATATCATAGAGATTGCCCCCTGCAGGCATCGAGTCTTTATACAAGCTATCAAAGGCTCCCGCGCGCATCAGTGCTTCGATAGCACGACGATTTACTTGGCGACGATCCACT
This sequence comes from Polynucleobacter sp. TUM22923, assembly GCF_030295705.1. NCBI lineage: Bacteria > Pseudomonadati > Pseudomonadota > Betaproteobacteria > Burkholderiales > Burkholderiaceae > Polynucleobacter > Polynucleobacter sp. TUM22923. The sequence goes on along the minus strand of NZ_AP027274.1, from coordinate 381,342 downwards.
CGAGCACAAAAATCAAAGAGATCCTTAAATGGGCCATCCTTTTCACGGGCCTTCACAATCACTTCAATCGCTGCCTCACCAGTACCCCGAACGGCGCCCAGTCCATAACGAATATGGCTGAGCGGCTCATCGGGGGCTGCATTGGGCGCTCGTAAAGGGGTAAATACATAGACCCCAGTATTAATATCTGGTGAGAACACACGTATCTGATTTACCAAGCAATCGTCATACAGAATTTTGATCTTGTCAGTGTCATCCATTGCAAGCGATAAGTTGGCCGCCATAAATTCAGCAGGATAATAAGCTTTTAGCCAAGCAGTTTGGTAGGCTAAAAGCGCATAAGCAGCGGCATGTGATTTGTTAAATCCATAACCCGCAAAGCGCTCCATCAAATCATAAATTTCATTCGCTTTACCTTCAGCAACACCACCTGCTTTTGCGCCATCACTAAAAATTTTTCGGTGCTGCGCCATCTCTTCCGGCTTTTTCTTACCCATCGCTCGGCGCAGCATGTCTGCACCACCTAATGAATACCCACCAATCATCTGGGCCATCTGCATCACCTGCTCTTGATACACCATGATGCCGTAGGTCTCTTCCAGCACAGACTCAATACGGGGATCGGGATACTCCACCTTTTGACGACCATGCTTACGCTCAATAAAATCGGGTATCAAATCCATTGGGCCTGGGCGATATAAGGCGACGAGCGCAATAATATCTTCGAAGCGATCCGGCTTAGCCTCTCGCAACATGCCTTGCATGCCGCGACTCTCTAGCTGAAACACAGCAACCGTATTGGCATTTTTTAATACTTCAAATGTTTTTGGATCATCTAAAGCAATCTCGCCAATATTCCAGTCCTGGCGATCCGAGTGAAGCGTTTGAATCCACTTTTCAGCAGCCGCCAAAATAGTCAGCGTCGTTAAGCCCAAAAAGTCAAACTTCACCAAGCCAATCGACTCTACGTCATCCTTGTCAAACTGACTAATCACAGCGTTACTACTTTGGTCTTTTGAATCTTTTGCTTCTTGCGTATAGAGCGGACAGAAATCAGTTAAGCGTCCAGGGGCAATAAGCACGCCACCAGCATGCATACCAACGTTACGGGTCATGCCCTCTAGTTGCTGCGCTAAGGACAAAAGCTGGCGTACCTCATCTTCATTTTTCTCCCGCTCGGCTAATTGCTTCTCCTCTTTCTTAGCCATTTCGATAGTCATATATTGACCTGGCTTATTCGGAATCAATTTAGCAATGCCATCGACGAAGTTATATCCCTGCTCTAGCACACGACCCACATCTCGAATTGCTGCGCGAGCCGCCATCGTGCCAAAAGTAGCAATTTGGCTAACTGCGTCCTTGCCATACTTATCTTTTACATACTGAATAACGCGATCGCGCCCATGCTGGCAAAAGTCAATATCAAAGTCGGGCATCGATACCCGCTCTGGATTGAGGAAGCGCTCAAAAAGCAAGTTATAGCGCAGTGGATCTAGATCAGTAATACCCAGCGAATACGCTACTAAAGAACCCGCTCCAGATCCACGACCTGGGCCAACGGGCACCCCATTATTTTTAGCCCAGTTAATAAAATCCGCAACAATCAGAAAGTAGCCTGGAAAACCCATCTGGGCGATAGTCTTCACCTCAAAAACTAGGCGCTCTTGATACCGTTGCTGCTCTTTGGTGCGCTCTTCTGCATCCGGAAAGTTACGCATCATGTGACGCTGTAAACCAACTTCAGACTGCTGCAATAAATAGTCGTCAAGCGTGATGCCCGGTGGGGTCGGAAAGTCTGGCAGGCGTGGCTGCCCTAGTACTAGAGATAAATTGCAACGCTTGGCAATTTCTACTGAATTAGCTAGGGCTGTTGGTAAATCAGCAAACCGCTGCGCCATCTGCGCTTGCGATAAAAAATATTGCTCATCATTAAATTTCTTTGGGCGACGTGGATTACCTAAAAGCTCGCCTTCAGCAATGCATACCCGCGCCTCATGCGCAATAAAATCGCTCTGCTGCATAAACTGAACAGGGTGTGTGGCTACAATAGGAAGATCTAGTTCACTAGCAAGATGGCATGCTAGCTGAAGCTGCTTCTCATCCTGGGGATGGCCTCCCCGCTGCACTTCAATATAAAAAGCCTCTGGAAATAACGTGCTCCAGCGTTTGGCTGCCGCTGTTGCCTGAGCATCTTGCCCCGCCAAGAGTGCCACACCGACATCACCCCAGCGGCCACTAGACAGGGCAATCAGTCCGTAAGCCAGGGTTCGTTTGGCCACTTTATCTTCGGCTTTAGAGGCGGGCTCATTGAACCACTCAGCATCAATCTCGGCGCGGCCGCGCGATTGATTTTCTAGGGAAGCTTTACTCAGCAATTGGCAAAGATTTAAGTAGCCAGAATGATTTTGAACTAAAAGCAGCAAACGAAAGGGTTGATCAGGATCCTGAGGGTTGCTAATCCAGACATCTGCCCCTGCTATTGGCTTAACACCACCGTTGCGAGCAGCCGTGTAAAAACGAATCAAGCCAAATAAATTACTTAAGTCTGTGAGGGCCAATGCCCCCATTTGATCTTTTTCAGCAGCGGCAACAGCATCGTCAATGCGAACGATGCCATCCGTAATCGAAAATTCGGAATGAACGCGTAGATGAACAAAATGGGGTGTAGCCATGAGATCATTTTAGCTGTGAACAGATCTCAAAACCCCTCACCCTTATTTAACGGCTATCGGGGCCGCTTTGCCCCCTCCCCAACCGGCCCACTGCATGCTGGATCGCTAGTGGCTGCCCTGGGAAGTTGGCTAGATGCCCGAAAAAATCAGGGTAAATGGCTCCTCCGAATAGAGGATATTGATACACCCCGCTGCATTGCTGGGGCAGATGATGCAATCAGGCGCCAATTGCTTGCCTGTGGCCTCTACTGGGACGAAGAGCCTACTTGGCAGTCATGCCACTTAGAGCGCTACCAAAAGGCTCTAGAGCGCTTACATACCCTCCATTTGATCTACGCATGCACTTGCTCTCGGCAGATGATCGCTAGCGCCTTGGGAGCTCTGAAAGCTCAAGATGTCACTACCCCCCGAAACCATGAAGTTATTTATCCCGGAACCTGCAGACCTCAAGGTGGGATGGTTCATCGACCCATGAATGATGCTCTGCCTGATGCGGCCTGGAGATTGGCGCTGCCACAAGATCTGTTGATTGAATTTAAAGATATAGCCCTTGGAAATCAAGCGCAATGCTTAAGTTCAGAAGTAGGGGATTTTGTATTGCGCCGACGAGACGGCTTGTTCACCTACCAGCTGGCTGTTGTTGTTGATGATGCCGAACAAGGCATCAGCCATGTCGTGCGCGGTCACGATTTGCTGAGCAACACAGGGCGTCAAATACACCTACACAATTTATTGGGCCTTAAGACGCCTCAATACTTACATTTGCCGCTAGTGCTAGATGCCAACGGTGAGAAATTAAGCAAGCAAACTTTAGCAACGGCTATTCAGACGCAAGATAAAGGGCAGGTGTTAACTGAGTTACGCAAAGCCGCAAACCACTTAACAGACTTTGGCTTAAGAAATCTTCCTGATCAAGAAGATGTATCCATTGCAGAGTGGCTACTAGCAGCCACTCGCGCCTGGAATCGGCATGGCAACCTTACTTCTTTTTAAAACCACCAAGTAAAGCCCCAACAGAGGGCTTGGCAGGAGTAATGCCTACTTTAATTTCTGCAGGCTTGGCATTGACACCATCAGCAGCATCTGCGGCAGTCACTTTAGGTGCTGTAGCTTCATAGGGCTTATAAAAGAAGGGGTCTACTACTTGACTGGGCGACTTGGAAGCATAAGTTGAGGCGCCAGATGATGACCCTGTGGATCTAGAGCTAGATCTGGAATTTGATGTTGATGTTGATCTTGATGTTGATCTTGATTCAGATGAAGATGAAGGTGAATAGCCTGAAGCATTGCTCCCCGGTAAAGGCGCGACATCAAGCTTACGCTTCATGAGCTTTTCAATATCGTCTAATAAGCGTTTTTCACTAGCATCCACTAAAGCAATGGCATCGCCCTTGCTACCAGCGCGCCCTGTGCGGCCAATACGATGGATAAAGTCTTCAGCGTTAAACGGTAACTCATGGTTAATCACGCAAGGCATCGATGGAATATCCAAGCCACGCGCAGCAACATCTGTCGCTACCAAGGCTTCAATTGCACCGGATTTAAATGCATCTAAAGTCAGAGTACGCTCACCCTGGCTCTTATCTCCATGAATCGCGCCAGCCTTAATGCCATCTCGCTCTAAAGAGCGTGCTAAGCGGGCGCAACCTAAGCGACTATTGGTAAAGATGATGCACTGACGCGATAAACCTTGCAGCGTTCTCGCCTCTAAGACTCTAACAATCGCCTGTTGCTTATCTGCACTAGCCACCATGTGGACTACTTGCTTAACAGTATCCGCCGCCGCATTCTGACGCGCCACTTCCACAGTGACTGGAGTACGCAGATAACTTTGCGCTAGCTTCTTAATCTCTGGAGAGAATGTGGCTGAGAACAAAAGGGTTTGGCGTTGCGCTGGAATGAGATCAATGATGCGCTGTAGATCGGGTAAAAATCCCATATCTAGCATTCGATCTGCTTCATCTAAAACTAAAATTTCTACCTGCGAAAGATTGGCTACCTTTGACCCCAGGTGATCGAGTAGGCGGCCTGGTGTGGCGATCAAAATCTCAACACCACCACGCAATGTAGTGACCTGTTCTTTCATATCCACGCCACCATAAACAACGGCGGAGCGAAGATGGGTATGCCGTGAATAGCTGGCTGCATTTTCTGCAACCTGCACTGCTAGCTCGCGCGTAGGCGTCAGTACTAAGGCACGAATAGGGTGACGCGCAGGAGAGGAGCTACTACTGGCGTGACGCAAAATTTGCTGAATGATGGGCAAAACAAATGCGGCTGTTTTACCAGTACCCGTTTGGGCTGCGCCCATCAGGTCACGCCCAGCCAGCACATGAGGAATGGCTTGCGCTTGAATTGGGGTGGGAATGGTGTAACCCTGCTCAGACACCGCTTTTTGAATCTGCGGGTCTAAGCCAAAATCAGCAAAAGTAATTGTTACTTCGGGAGTTACGGACTGTGCATCTTCCGTAGGGGTGTTTATTTCAGGAACAGTATTTATCAAAGTAGCTTACAGAATGGCTGCAATGCCGGCTTTTGCAGTTTCAGCATCCTCAGTCGATTTAACGCCGGAAACGCCGACTGCGCCGATGGTAAAACCATTTACATCGATATTGACGCCACCTTCTAACATGCCTGAAATATGCGGGGCAGATAAAAAGGAAATACGTCCATTATTAATAATCTCTTCGTAAACGCGGCTTTCGCGTTTACCCATTGCAGCGGTTCGCGCTTTTTCTTGAGCAATATAAGAAGAGACTGGCGCGCAACCATCGCGACGAATTAAACCCAATACATGGCCACCATCATCGCAAACGGCGATCGTTACTACCCAGTTATTGGCTGCAGCATGTTTATCCGCCGCATCCAAAATCTTTTGGACGTCTGCTTGAGTTAGGTAAGGTTTGGTAGCCAACATGATTATTCTTTCGATCTCTAATGCTATTGATATATACAGTGAATTATAGGTGGAGTCTGCCCACTAGGCCTTATTTTAGGAACTCTTGGGCAGCTACAACACCGCTAGCCTTGGGTTTGTAGCCCATTGCGCCCAAACTCATCTCTACACCGCTTAAGGCTGCCATCAAGCTCAGTTCGTTGCAATCGCCTAAATGACCAATACGGAAGGCTTTCCCTTTGATCTTACCCAAGCCCGTTCCCAGGGATAAATTGAACTTTTCCAAGGCATGCTTACGTAAAAGGTCCGCATCCATTCCCTCAGGCACGGCGATGCAAGTCAGCACTGGTGAATAACAATCCTGATCTAAGCTCTGATTCTCTAAACCCCAAGCATTAACTGCATGCCGACATGCGGACGCTAAACGTTGGTGGCGAGCAAAAATCGCCTCTAAACCCTCGGTCATCATCATGTCCATCGCTTCATGCAAGCCGTACATTAAGTTGGTACTGGGTGTTGTAGGCCAGTAACCCGTTTTATTGGACTCTAAAATTTCGTCCCAAGCCCAATAGGATTTAGGCATTTTGTTTGCTTTACTAACTTCGATCGCGCGTGGTGACAAGGCATTAAAACCGATACCCGGTGGCAACATCAACCCTTTTTGCGAGCCAGACACGGTAACATCAACACCCCAGTCGTCATGGCGATACTCTGCCGAACCTAAGCCAGATACGCTATCCACAATCAATAAAGCGGGGTGCTTAGCCGCATCTATTGCCTTGCGCACTGCCGCTATGTTGGAAGTGACCCCAGTAGATGTCTCGTTATGCACAACACAAACTGCTTTGATTTGGTGCTGTGTATCTTTGCGTAAACGCGCCTCAATCACATCGGCATCGACACCCCAGCGCCAAGTATCTTGATCGCTCTTACCTATAACCTCAACATTTAAACCTAGACGTACCGCAAGCGTGCGCCACAGGTTAGCAAAATAACCCGTTTCATAAAAAAGAACATGATCACCAGGATTTAGAACATTTACTAAAGCACCTTCCCAAGAACCGGTTCCAGATGCTGAGTAAATGATGACTGGCTGCTTAGTCTGAAAAATCTTCTTGATACCCTCAAGCACCTGAAGACCAAACACCCCAAACTCGGGCCCACGATGATCAATTGTTTGATAGCTAATTGAGCGCAATACGCGCGAAGGCACAGGACTTGGGCCAGGAATATGCAGAAAATGGCGTCCAGAGAGGTGATTATCAAGTTTTAGCATGGGGAGTCTCGCTTGTTTTTTTATAGTTGATCTTGGTGATGAGTGTATGCCAATTTTTCTGAATTTACAATTTTGTATACAAAATATTCTCATTTTTTGATCAAATATAGCTAAAATTTGCATGAATGCTCAGTTATAGTAATTGTGTATACAAAAAAGAGATGTTAAATATGATCGTTATCACTCCACCTAGCACCCACAATTTACCCGAGGTCACCTTTCAGAAATTGAAAACCTTGTTGGTCGAAGGCGTCATTGCTCCTGGCAGCAAACTCAATGAGCGCGAGTTGGCAGAACAGCTCCATGTATCACGCACCCCTATTCGGGAGGCCATTCGTCGTTTAGCAGCCGATGGTTTGGTGGAGCTCATTACCAATCGGGGGGCCATTGCCGTTCAACTTTCTAGGGATGACATTATTCATACCTTTGATGTCATTGCCAATTTAGAGGGGTATTCGGGAGAATTGGCGGCACAAAATATTAGTAGTAAAGCCCTCACCGAACTAGAGGCCCTGCAATACGAAATGATGGCCTCTTATGCACGCCGAGATCTGTCGAGCTACTACCGCTTGAATTTACAAATCCACAATGCCATTAATCACGCTGCGAACAATCCCGTCTTAAGCCAACTATTTACCCAGGTGAATGCTCGCATCGAAGCATTACGCTTTCGCTCTAATCAGGATGGCGTGAAATGGGAAAAAGCAGTTGAAGAACATCAAGAGATGCTCAATGCATTAAAGGCGCATGACAGTGCCCGCATGCGCAAAGTCATGGTGCAGCATGTCATGAACAAACGGGATGTTGTCATTCAACTCATCGACTCTGAAAATACAGAAAAACTACCCGCATGAATAAGCCCCTGGATATCAACACATTACTGATTGATCAAGCGCAGCTAGCAAAGCGCCTAAACAAAGAAACGTCAGGCGAAGTCATGACGGATATGGCAAGTCGTGGGCGCTATGCGACGGACGCCTCTATTTACCAAGCAATGCCGGTGGCCGTCTTTGTTCCCAAGACTGCAGAAGACACTGCCAGTGCTATCCAAATATCAGCTGAGCTTGGCGTACCCGTGCTGCCTCGAGGTGGTGGCACAAGCCAATGTGGTCAGACTACAGGCACCGCCCTGGTCATTGATAACAGTAAATACTTCCGTAAGTTAATACACACTGACCCGGTGAAGGCCACTGCTACTGTTGAGCCAGGCATCGTGCTGGACCATCTGAATGCAGCTTTAAAACCGCATGGCCTCTGGTACCCCGTAGATGTCTCTACGGGTGGACAAGCCACTATTGGCGGCATGGCAGGCAATAACTCCTGTGGCAGTCGCTCGATTGCCTACGGCAATATGGTGCATAACGTGTTGGGCATCGATGCTTGGCTCTCTAATGGCCAAGTAGCCAACTTTGGAAATTATGGTCAAAGTACGGGTGAAGCTAAAAAATTAGGGCACTTTGTTCAGCAGCTTGCCAATCAACTTCAACCCGAAATCGAGACCCGCTTTCCGAAAGTATTGCGACGGGTTGCTGGCTATAACCTTGATATCTTTCATCCCCAGAGCGAACTTCCTTACACGAGCGATGGCAGTGTCAATCTGGCCCATTTATTAGTGGGTAGTGAAGGCACCCTAGCCTACTTTAAATCACTAGAGTTGAAATTAGCGCCACTGCCGCAACACAAAGTATTGGGCGTTGTGAACTTTGCGAGCTTCTTTAAAGCCATGGATAGCGCGCAGCATATTGTCAAACTGGGACCGACAGCAGTAGAACTGGTTGATCGAACCATGATTGATCTGGCACGTCACAACCCAAGCTTTAAGAAAACAATTGAAACAGCATTAATTGATGTCAGCAGTCAAACACCCGAAGCCATTTTGTTGGTCGAGTTTTCAGGTGAGGCTCATGCGCCCTTACTTGAAAAACTCAAGTCCTTAGAAGTACTCATGGGGGATTTAGGAATTCCGGGTTCGGTAGTATTAATGTCAGATGCAAGCTTGCAAAAGAATTTATGGGAAGTCCGCAAAGCTGGCCTCAACATCATGATGAGCCTCAAAGGTGACGGCAAGCCAGTCAGCTTTATTGAAGACTGCGCTGTACCACTAGAAAGTCTTGCTGAATATACCCAAGCGCTAACAGAAGTATTTTCAAAGTATGGTTCAAGAGGTACCTGGTATGCACATGCTTCAGTGGGTACTTTACATGTCCGCCCTATTTTGGATATGCGTCGCGATGGCGCCCAAAAGATGCGTGCTGTTGCCCAAGAGGCCTCTGAATTAGTTCGCAAATACAAAGGTGCCTATAGCGGCGAACATGGAGATGGTCTATGTCGCGGGGAATGGATTTCTTGGCAATTTGGCCCCAAGATCACCGAAGCCCTTTCAGAAATCAAGCAGGCATTTGATCCCGCGGGACTATTTAATCCCGGGAAGATTGTTGATCCACCTAAGATGGATGATGCCCGCTATTTCCGGTACTCACCGAGTTACAGAGTGATCCCTTTGCAACCCGCGCTAGATTGGTCTGCTTGGAATGTGCAAAACGATCCAGTAACAGAGGCAACGACTGCACCGGGAACTGGTGGTGATCCAGCAATGGGCCTAGCCAAGGCCGTGGACATGTGTAATAACAATGGCCATTGTCGTAAGTTTGACGCAGGGGTCATGTGCCCTAGCTATCGCGTTACCAGAGATGAGAAGCACCTTACCCGAGGCCGCGCCAATACCTTGAGGCTTGCCCTGTCTGATCAATTAGGCCCATCGAAAGATAGTTCTGCATCCTCAGCATCCCCCATAGGCAGCATAGGCAGCATAGGCAGCATAGGCAGCGATGCTATTAAAGAGGTAATGGATCTCTGCGTTAGTTGTAAGGCCTGTCGCCGTGAATGTCCAACGGGTGTTGATATGGCAAAGATGAAAATTGAGTTCTTATCTGCTTACAAAAAACGGGTTGGTCACTCTTTACGTGATCTCGCTGTTGCCTATTTACCTAAATATGCTTCCATGATTAGCGCTGTGCCTGGCTTAGCTATGCTACTCAATCTACGTAACCGAATTTCAATCATTGCCAAGCTTCAAGAGCGACTGATGGGTATTTCTGCCCAAAGAAGTTTGCCTATCTGGAAAGCAAGCAATTTTTGGAGCAATCAAAAAGGGAACTCCACTTATCGTTTCACACCAGAAGAATTGGCTCGAGAGGATGGCAATGGTAATCAAGGTGTCGTCTTATTGGCAGACACCTTTAATGCCTACTTTGAAGATGACAATTTGCAAGCGGCCTTGACGGTTCTTAAGGCAGCAGGCTATCGAGTCCACATTCCACAAAAAACCCTAGAGCAGCGTTTAAAAATAAGTACAAATGCCAGCACCAGTACCAGTACCAGTACCAGTACTTGCTCTAAGGAATTTTGCTGTGGTCGTACCTACTTAGCTACTGGCATGATCGATAAAGCAAAAGAAACATTAGGCGAACTAGTAAATCATTTAGCGCCTTTTGCTGAAAAAGGCATTCCGATTATTGGTCTAGAGCCCTCTTGCTTATTTACCTTGAAAGATGAGGCCCTTGTTATGGGATTTGGTGAGCGTGCTATTACTGTTAGTAAACAAGCGCAGCTTTTAGAAGAATTTTTAGCGAGTAAAGCAAAAGCAGGTCAGCTTAAATTGACTTTAAAGCCGGCAACGCGCCCCGTGTTGTTTCATGGACACTGCCATCAAAAGGCATTTGCAGCCCTGACTCCGGCCCTTGAACTACTGAAATTAATTCCTAATGCCGATCCCAAGCTGATTGAATCTTCTTGCTGTGGCATGGCCGGCAGCTTTGGTTATGAGGCAGAGCATATTGAAGTATCTAAGCAAATGGCAGAACTTAGTCTCTTGCCTGCTATTCGTAAAGCACCCGATAGTTGGGTGGTAGCTGATGGCACCAGTTGTCGTCATCAGATTGCTGATGGAGCGCAAAGAGAGGCTGTACATATTGCCAAAATACTAGCGGCTCACCTTTAAAACCAAACTAGTGGATGCTTAGCGCATCACCCCGTAGGACACCATCAAAATCGTTCCAGTCAATAAGGCTGGAACGAGGCGTCGTGTTGGTTTAGACACCATCACACCAATACTCAAGGCGCAAATCAACAACCGAATCCATACCGGTACGGTTGCCAGTAAACCCAAGGGCATCAAGATTAATCGAATCGTTAACGCAGCCACCATGGCATAAGTCACTGCAGCGAGCCAGCGAAAGATTTCACTATCTTGATTGATGCTCTTGGAGAGAAAGACGCCAATGGCCCGACAAACATAGGTTCCAATAGTCGCTCCTGCTAGAGCAATCCATAAACCCCAACCTTGCAGAACGGTATTCATCAACCTAACATCCCCGCTCTTTTGCGTAAGCACTTTCGATCAATAAAATAGGCAATCGTTCCAGCCACCAAGCCTGTAGAGAGCAAGCTGGTATCGCGATCTAGCAAAAAGAATACGGGGCCTAGTGCACACCCAAGAAAGATTGCGATCCGATTAATCCAAGGCTTGACCTCGGTAAAAGTAAGCATAAAAAATAAGGGGTTAATAAAGACGAGGCCTAGTGTGATGGCTACAGGAACCATGCCCGCCAAAAAGAATCCCAGGATCGTTCCTGGAATAGAGATGATCCAACACAGCAACCCCAGACCCACAAAATAACTGAGGCGATGTTTGACTTCAATCGTATGAAATTCACGCATCGAAATCGCCCATGCAGTCATTGCCAATAGGTGGACTGAGGCATACAGACTATGGTTACGGTCTTTTTGATGAAACTGTGGAAAGAGCGTCACCGTCATCGTGATAAATCGAGTAGATGTTAATGTCACCGCTAGTGCAATCGCTAAAACAGAGGAGCCTGTCGTTGCCATCTCTAACAACACCACCTGGCCAGGCAAGGCAAACATAAAGAAACTGGTAGCACTGGTAAACCAGACATCTAGGCCGTTGGTTTTTCCCATGGCCCCAAAACCCACCATACCAGCAAAGAGCACCATTGCTGGAGCGCCTGCGGCATCACGGATGCCAGACCAAAAAGCATCATTGCCACTTTTGAAGCGCTGTAGAGCTGAAGCCTCTAACGCTATTTCGCTAGGATCAATGGCAGGCTGATCAGTTTTACTCATAACTTATTGTAAGCCCAGCGCCCATTGAATATGCTCAGCTACCAGGACGTCAGTGGATGGCAATGCTAGGGCTAAGGTTAGGGCTTCCCGAATGTTGCTCTGCTCAGTAGCGTCCAGCTTTGTATCCAACAGTGCGTTGCCTAAGGCTACAGCTAAGTTTCTACGCCACCGAGAATAGCCAATCCGACGAATCGCACTACCCTCATGACGCTGATTAAATTCTGGCTCGGTCCACGACCATAAATGTAAGAGGCTAGACTGGCCAAGGCCATGACGCTCTGCAAAGTCGGGCAATGCACTACGTTGCGCAAATTTATTCCAAGGGCAAATTAATTGGCAATCATCGCATCCATAAATGCGATTACCCATGGCACGACGAAATTCGATCGGAATAGCGTCTGGGTTTTCAATCGTCAAATAAGAAATACAGCGCCGTGCATCTAATTGATACGGTGCCGTAATCGCCTGCGTTGGGCAAACCTCAATACATGCCTGGCAAGAGCCGCAATGAGATTGCTCTTCTTGGTCAATCGGTAAGGGAATATCTACTAAGATCTCCCCCAAAAAAAAGGTAGAACCAGACTCACGATTGAGTAATAGGGTGTGCTTACCACGCCAACCTAAGCCTGCCTTACGAGCCAATTCCACTTCCATTAATGGCGCTGAATCGGTAAACACACGATAACCAAAAGCACCAATACGCTGCTCAATCAGCGTGGCAAACGCTTGCAAACGATTACGCATCACCTTGTGATAATCCCGCCCACGGGCATATAAGGACACTACTGCCTGGGCTGGATCGGCTAGACGCTCCCACTCTTGATCAAAATCGACTGTTGGGGAAAGATAATTCATGGTGACGCAGATGACGCGTACCGTGCCAGGAACTAATACTTCTGGGTCAGCCCGCAGATGCGCCTGACGTGCCATGTATTCCATCTTGCCATGGCGCCCCTGCTCTAGCCATTCTTGTAAGCGCTCGGTAGCGGACCCCAGTTGAGTGTCAGTAATACGCAAGCCGTCAAAACCCAGTTTTGCAGACTGCTCATCAAGCCATTCTCTTAGACCGGCTTGTTCTGTCATGGGGGTTATTGGGTTAGAAGACATCAAGATTACGGAATCGGGCCTAATAATTGAATACACTAAGGAAATGGCTCAAGATACTTTCACACAACATTGTAGGCAAGAAGCAGAAACGGCCGCTTTATCTGGGCAGCTTGCCCTCAGTCTTGGGCGATTTTTTCAGCTCGAACCGCACAGCCACCTCAATATTGCCTTAGAGGGAGACTTAGGAGCCGGCAAGACTACTTTTGCTCGTTATTTAATTCAAGGACTGGGATATGTGGATCGCGTCAAAAGTCCCACTTACACCTTATGTGAGCCCTACCCTTTTATCTGTCATGCCAGCAGCCTGATAGCCAATCATTTTGATCTGTATCGCATGCGGGATCCCTTGGAGTGGCAAGAGGCGGGTTTTGCCGAGCAGTTTGATGAGCCGGGATTTTGCCTAGTGGAGTGGCCAGAAAAAGCAGAGGGTACGCTACCGGCATTTGATATTCAGATTCAGCTTGTTGCCGATGGTGAAGAGCATGAGAGAACCATCAAAATACAGGCTCAATCTCCCAGCGGGGTGAGTGTACTGAACATGCTGCATTCTCTTCGCCAGCAAAATTGATGCGGAAGGCTTCAGTCAATACCTCCAGAAGGAAGTATCTGGGCACCTCAGCGAAGCTGATGGGCTTTATTTTTCTTTTTAGTGAAATCGATATTGCTTGGGGCGCTAAGATTTTAGGGGTGCGCATCTGGCCTGCTGAAGATTACACCCGTATTACGCTAGAGTCAGATAAAGCACTGCCCATTACACAGCAATTACTTAGCAACCCCGATCGCCTAGTAGTGGATGTTCAGGGTATGGAGCTTAACTCTACGCTCAAAGATTTAGTGGCTAAGGTAAAACCAAATGATCCTTACGTTTCTCAAATTCGGGTCGGTCAGTTTCAGCCTGGTATGGTGCGCTTGGTTTTTGACTTAAAGGAGCCTGTCAAGCCTCAGCTCTTCACGCTAGACCCAGTTGCAGAGTATCAATATCGCATGGTCCTAGACCTATACCCAGCCATACCTCCAGATCCATTGATGGAATTAGTGAAACGTAGTGCCCGTAAGGAAAGCGCCCTAGAAAAAGCCAATGAAGAAATTGATTTAATTGCGCAATTTGCAGCTAAAAAAGAAAAAGAAGCGCCAAGAGCCCCTGTAGCGCAGGCGATACCAGATGTAAAAGAACGCGCCGCTCAAAGTAAACCTTATCAGCGGCTCATTACTATTGCAATCGATCCGGGTCATGGCGGAGAAGATCCTGGTGCTATCGGAGCCATGGGCTCTAAAGAAAAACATATCGTTCTCTCTATCGCTAAACGTCTACGTGAAAAAATTGAGGGCGAAGCTTACATGCGCCCTTTCCTCACAAGAGATGGTGACTACTTTGTGCCGCTCCATGCCCGAGTGCAAAAAGCACGAAGCGTTCAAGCTGATCTATTTGTGTCTATTCATGCCGATGCATTTATAGAGCCTAGGGCAAAAGGGGCCTCGGTATTTGCGCTGTCTCAAATGGGTGCCAGTAGTACGATGGCGCGATGGATGGCTAATAAAGAAAATGCTTCTGACTTAATCGGCGGCATCAATATCAAAACCCAAGATAAGCAAGTAGCCAATCTGCTATTAGATATGTCCACTACCGCACAAATTAAAGATTCACTACAAGTCGGTCGTTCGATTCTGAAGCAAATCGGAGGATTTGCATCCCTCCACAAGGGTAATGTAGAACAGGCGAGCTTTGCGGTTCTAAAGGCACCGGATATCCCCTCAATTTTGGTAGAAACTGCCTTTATCAGCAACCCACAAGAAGAAGCAAGGCTGAATGATGATGCCTATCAAGATCGGATCGCTGAGGCAATTTTGAGAGGAATTAAGGATTATTTCTCAAAAAATCCACCTGTTGCCAGAAGAACAAATGCCTAATGTGCTTGTAGATATAAGGCATAGAAGGAGCCCCGCCCAATCTCAGGGGAAGCAAGTTAACTTCTTGCTATAATTTCACTCTTTACTGGGTCGGTAGCTCAGTCGGTAGAGCAGCGGACTTTTAATCCGTTGGTCGCGAGTTCGAATCTCGCCCGACCCACCAGTAATACAAAAGCCTCTAGAGAAATCTAGGGGCTTTTTCTTTTGGTTGATTGGAATGTTGTGACTGTTGTTGACAATGGTTGATCTCATGGACGTTGATTGGGTCAGGATTGTCTACGCTGGATGAGGCTGGTTGACCGTAGGCAACTAAAGTGACTTGTTCTAATACGCTAAACCTGAGAAGATCATTCTGTAAGCAATTGCCAGAATGGACTCATGGATTTATATAAACAAACCTTAGATTTCCAAGAAGCACTAATTAAGCACCTCACAACCACCGAAGCCATGGATGAGCATGCTTACGAAACATTACGTAAAGAATTGATAGAAAAAGCATCTCTTAAAGAATTCATTCCTCCATTCTTAATACAGAATCGTACCGTTCAACATCTAAACCAATCAATTAAGGCATCACTACCTACGTATGCACAAAGAAGAACCTATATAAGAGAATCCTTTTCTCGGCTATTAGATGTTCTGGAGTTTGAAGAAACTTTTTCCGCCGAATCCGAGCAAATGACTAAAAAAGCATTTATAAGCTACTCTACTGATGACAAAATCATTGCAGGAAAACTGAAAAGCGTACTTGAAGGTTACGATATTCCATCGTTTATGGCCCACGATGATATTGAAGTCTCTGAAGAGTGGTCAAAAAGAATTTTAGAAGAAGTTAACTCTTGATCAATATTTGTCTGTCTTCTAAGCAAGAGCTTTGTTCGATCAGAATTCTGTCTCCAGGAAACTGGCATAGCGGCTAGCAGAAATAATATCTGCATCATTCCACTATCCCTAGATAGAACAATACCTCCTGGGTTTTTAAAGAAATTTCAATCGTCAAAACTCAACTCAGAGCAAATTGGAATACAAGATTTTCTCCCAGCATTCCTAAAGTCTGACCTAAGGATGGCAATTGCGATTCTGCTGAATTTATTAAAAGCAGTTAAGTTTTACAGGGGTGCCGAATATTTGACCAATCAAATAAGGCCATACCTTAAGCAGTTAAAAGATTTTGAAATTAAGAAACTAATTCTGACGTGTCGAGAAAACGACCAAATATATGATGCTGGTGGTTTTGCATCAACGTTTTTGCCGCTTTTGATTCAAGTCTTTCCTACCCACATAGACCAAGAAACAAAAAAGTTTTTTCAAGAAAAGATAACCCAATACTCATAACTAACGACTAGCAGCAGCACCACCCCAAGTGGATATTCCCAACATAAAGCCTAAGTCGTACCACCAGCCTGAATTCGGAAAAGCGTAAACACGCACATCCGAAAAGATTCCTACAACCAAAGCAATTGGTGAAATCCAACCATGAATAAGCCCCATGAAAAACCCCGGTGGATCATAAGCGGTGTTAACAGGTTGATAGGCGCAACCAATTAACAATAGAGATATTAGTGCCGACAACAATAAAAGCCTCTTCATTTAAAGATCCCCATTATTTGATTGGGAATTCTTATAGAGTAAAACTAACCCAGTAATTGGCGCAAAGAAGAATCCCATAAAGAACCAAAGCCATACATTACGATTGGTGGTCTGAGCCCAATAGGCGCAGAAGATACCAAACAAGAAAAAGCCAATTCCAGAGTATTCATTCATAGTAATTTACAAGTCCCAAAAGCAATTCCACCACGACCATTGTTCTCAACAAACTTCATATCTGGAAACAACTGAATATCGTACTGACTTCTAAATAGGTAGAACTTCCTGTATCCCACATGCTTATCCACTTCCACCCTATCAATATCGTAGGAATCACAAGTTACTTTATTGTCATTAGGCCGAATACTGCATCTATCCACTTTGGGCTTATCTGAATCGTGAATTCTGGCGGAAAACTTATACTTTTCCATTTGAGCTGGCTGATAGATATTCTCAAAGTCCAGCTTCTTTGTGACGGTACAGTCATAGCTGGCGGCATTGGCTAAACTGGACACTGTAAGCAAACAAACAAGTGCTAAGAATTTCATATAAACCCCAAAAGTAACTTGCTTCAGTTTAGTTATGGGATTGATAACTGTCTAGCCCTGATTGTGGGTATTATGAGATTGCCAAGTGTCGCGTAACGCGGTAATCATCCCCTTTTTAACCTAAGCTAAAAGTAGAGGCTGGTACTGCAATTGCTAGTTTTTGTTTAGGAGTAATTCCTCCTAAACCCATATTGGGTCTTTCGTGATTGTAGGTCCACATCCAGTGGGTTGCAAAATCTTGTACTTCATCAATCGATTCAAAGAGGTATTGATTAAGCCAGTCATATCTCACCGTACGGTTATAGCGTTCAATATAGGCATTTTGTTGTGGCTTACCTGGTTGGATGTAACTCATCTCTATCTGATGTTTAGCAGCCCATACAGTCAGGATGTTTCCTACGAGTTCGGGGCCATTGTCACAACGTATTTTTAAGGGCTTGCCACGCCATTCAATGATTTGATCGAGTGACCGGATCACTCGTACTGCGGGCATGGAAAAATCAATATCAATGGCCAAGGCCTCTCGATTAAAGTCATCGATCACATTAAAAAGGCGGATGGTTCTGCCGTCGTGCAACTGATCATGCATAAAATCAATCGACCAAGTGTCATTAATGCCTTGGGGTACAGCTAGTGGTAAAGGCTTTTCCCGAACCAAGCGTTTATGGGGTTTGATGCGTAAATTGAGCTCTAGTTCCTTATAGATCCGATAAACCCGTTTGTGATTCCATTTAAATCCCTTCACGTTACGCAAGAACAGGTAGCAAAGACCAAAGCCCCAGTTACGTTGATTGTGAGTAAGACGAACCAGCCAATCGGCAATGAGGGCATTGTCAGTCGACAGCTTGGGGCTATAGTGATAGCAGGTCTGGCTAATGACAAAGGTGTCGCACGCTAAGCGGATGCTCATACGACCCTTTTTTACTTCTTGGCTGGCCATCTCGCGGCGGCGAGATGGCCGAGTTACTTTTTTTGCAGAACTTCCTTTAAGACATCCGCCTGGAGTTGGACTTCGGCGTACATCTTCTTTAGGCGGGCATTTTCAAGCTCTAACTCTTTAACGCGGGACATCATAGAAGCATCCATACCGCCGTATTTAGAGCGCCACTTATAGAAGCTAGCAACGCTAATATTGTGCTCACGGCACAGTTCTGGGGCTGGCACGCCAGATTCGGCTTGTTTGAGGATGGCCATGATTTGGCTATCGGTAAATCGGGAGGTCTTCATAGAATTTCCTTTAAATCAAACTACATAGAAATTCTACTTTTAAATCAAGTTAAGCTAGGGGATGATTACCGCCTGAATAGCGGTATCTCTGGTTATTGTTATTTCGTGTGTTTGGTTTTGGCATTTGGCTAGAGAATAGATTTAGCTGATCCCCAAAGGGTCCGTCCAAATTCAAAGTGGTTCCTCCATGAAGCTCTAGATATGAGGCCCCACTATCAGTCTCAAAGTCAAAAAGATCTCTATCAGTGCGTTGATCCTGCTTAACAGATATATCGAGCGTTTTATGTATAGATACCCTGCTGCTACTCAAATTGACCCCATCCTCAGCAGGATAGCTGACCCTCAAACATTCCAATGAAATATCAGAATTAGTTACATCAAAACCATCATCGCCAGAATAAAAGCTACTCACGGAAGTAATATCCCACTCAACTTTGGATACACCCATAACCGAGATCGCATCGAGATCATCCTCAGTCAACTCAGCCTTTCTTTTGGAGCTACTTTTTAAGGAATCGCTACAACCAAGATAATAAGCACTTATTTTGGTGGCAGAGAATAAGGATCTCGAGTTTGAATCTTTCACTTTCAATCTGATACCATCTTTTTCCGTATTCTGATGACTACCTAGAAACCAAAGCCCACCATTATTGGCAATTTTTTCAGGCTTTAAGGAGATAGGATCTGCTGCCTTGAAAGTAATGCGCCCTCCAATTAGCTTTGATCCTTGATCAAAAATTAATGCAGATCTTCTGATGTTGCGGGATTTCTTAGGCCCATTAGCAATAAAAATTTGAGCATTGTCTTCAATGGTGAGACGCACTCCGTTTTTTACATGAATCTCCCCTTTAATTAGATAAGATTTTTTATTTGTGAGCACTCTACTTTTTGCAATTGATTTACTAATAAGCTCTACCGACTTCATCTTAAAGAACCTTTGGAAAACTTTAATTTCATAATTAAAAGCATGATTATTTGATGACTGGCATCTAATATAGAATACCAACCTCCATCATTGCACGTGCTTGAGAGTTGTTGTTTCCTGAATAACCAAATGCAAGACCACCAGTAGTGTTAGATGCTTTTACATAAGACGCCTCTACGCGAACGAAATATTGGTTAATTTGATAGGTCGGTGTAAATGTAAAAGACCAGGCTGAACTCCCGGCTCCATATAGGATAGTTGGCGCTCCATCAAGCTGACTTCCAGAGGACAGTATTTTCCAATCCAGGTATGAGCCTGAAGCGGGTTTGAGTTGGTGACCTTTGCTTCTTGACCTGACCGGGTTAAAACTGGAAGTTTAAGGGACTTGGTTTTGTCTTCTAATTTGCATTCATGCAGGCCCCTGCCAGGCCGCCGGAGGCCCCCCCCGCGCATGTTTTTTCACACTCGTTCTTGTTTTTCTTTGCGTCGAATCTGTGTCGACTCGGCGTCGATTCAAGTCTGCAGTTTGCGCTTTGGCTTGTTGAATAACTCAAACAAATCGGCCTTGGCCTTTTGCATCTCATGGGCCGCTTGCAGATCGGTTCTTTCTTTGGCCCGAGCCAGCAAATCTTCAAGCGTGATGCCCGCTTTGAACTTGACCAAACCCCTGTCGTTTAGTTGCACCAATCGCTCCAGCGGCGTCTTCGCATCTTTGTTCTTGTAGACCTTTTTAACCTTCCCTTTGTCACACACCACCTCGGTGGCAAACAAGCAAGGACGGTGCAAATTGAGCCACGAATTGAACACACCTTCATAGAACGCATTGATGGGTTTTGCGTACTTCTTTGGAATGTGGCTGTAGCCCATATGCTTCCTGACCACACTGGCATTCTTGCTCTCTGCCAAGGCGTTGTCGTTACTTTGACGGGCACGTGATTTGGTCTGCTCGATACGCAACTTTTCTAGCATTTTGGCCACCTTGTGGTTGATGTACTCCGAGCCGTTGTCAGAGTGGAACCCTTCAATCTCAAACGGGAACTGCGCAATCACCGCCTGCAGAATCGGCAGTAAATATGCCTCACTGATGCCCTCTACACAAGCCTCTACTTGCCACTGGCTGACGCTGTCCACGCAGGTGATGTGGTAGACCCCTTTGAGGCCATCCAAATCACCTTGGTGGACGCTGTCAATGCGTACCCAGCCCGCACGTCCATTGGGCCTGGGTGCCTTGCGCACGCCAATGGAGTTGCACACCGATCGGGTCTTGGTGAAGCTGACGCGAAGTTTTTGGTAGCCAGCACTTTTGCGCAGGTTGTACAGGTGCGCGACCGACAGACCGGCCAGGCGCTCGTAGTCCTTGTCGCCGTATACCGTGTAGGCCCGGCGCAATAGGTGGGCGATGGCCGGGCCACAGACATCTTCATTGGCGCGATCTACCTCCACGAGCAGTGCGACATCGACAGCTGTGTACTTGCGGGTGAAGGGGGCAGCAGGGGCGCGGTAGCGTTTGGCCAGGGGCACAGGTGCCAGGCGGTTCTCCTGCCAGCGCGCTACCAGGCGGGTGATCTGAGGGCGACTGTAGCCGCTGGTGTGGCGCAGGTAGGCCAGTACCACGCCGCGATCATGTTTGCCGCACTGGCGGTACTCAAAGCGCTTGAGAACGCGGCTGATGTGTTCGTAGCGCTGGGCGTCACCAACGCCTGCGGCGAGCGTGAATTTGACTTCTGGGGTTGCATCCAGAAATTCCTGCAGTTGCGCAATCGTGCGCAGCTTTGTCTCGTCCATGTTGATCACCATCCTTGGATGATCAAGCCAATGGCAGTTGGGCCTGAAACCTACCCCTTCAGGCTCATTTCTGGTTGGAAATACGTGCGCCGTTCAGGCTCATACCTCATTGGACAAGGCTGGGAATTGATATATTCAACTCTAAATGGTAGGCTTGCAAGCTCTTTGGCCGCTCCATTGAAAAAAGTCGTTGGCATTCTATAGTTAGTTAAGATTGCCGCGCCTCGAGTCTGGTATGAAGAAGGTATGCCTATAGATTCATTAGCTGGAATATTTGAATATTGCAGATACGGGGTAGCCAACCACCTGCCAAACGAAGCTGAATAAATCAGATTGTAAATTTGAGAATTATTTTGCAGCAACGGGGTATTTTGGTTATTTGTACTGCTTGCGCTTAGCGCACCAGTCCAGCTAGCGCTTAGCGTTTGGGATTTATCTAACTTGTAGGAGGCTGATGCCCCCAACCAATTAAATCTGTTAGAGAAATATCCATCCGTAAAAGAGATTGCGGTAGAAAGCCTATCCCCGTCATAATTGAGAACTGCACCATTACTCACAGAGCTTGTTTGACCCCATAACATTCCACGCTGTATGTTTAAATTTTGATAGGTAAAGGTAGGCTCATATCCACCCATAGATGGTAACTTACCCAAAGATAGCGACCATTCTTTACCTGGAACAAAAGAAACAAAGGCCTGCGGAATCATGCCATATGTATTGTAGGTATCTAATGTTGCCCTCTTAAACTCCTCACCCAGAACAGGCACAGCGTAATAGCCAGTTTGGATAAAAAATTGAGTAAACCCAGTATTTTTTCCAATTAATAATTGGGCATTTGAAAACTCTCCCGATGAGGATGGATTCTGTGGCGCTGGATTTGTCTGCTTGTAGCCAATTGCTGTAGCAACTCCAGAAATATTCCACTCTCCGAGCTTGCCCAAATCAATATTGGGCCCTTTGCCAATAAATTCTAATGACTCTCCCATTGGCATGTTATTTGTCGAAGAAATTTCATCAGCACCTGTCGCATAACGCACCTCAAATAGTAGGCATAAGGTAGTAATCAATATTAGTGGGTTAAAACGCCTCATCTCCTGTATTTTATGTGATTAGCCATCGATAAGACTTAATATGGCACTAGAAATCGATTTATTGAGAGCCGAGCATTAAAGATGTAGCATAAAGACAAAAACGGCACTTATCTCAGATTTAATGATGGGGGTGCTGAATCGCTACCACTTCTGAAAACACTTTCTAACCTAGTATTTAATCTGTTTGGGGTATCACATCCTAATTAGCATTTCCTAACCACACCGTTACTTTAAGTAACGGTGTACTTCCCTCCTTCAGCCATAAATCTACAGTCAGAATTTAAGCCTTTGCCCCATAACCAATAGCACAGTCAATAGCACACCTGCTTTTGATCGCTACAACATATTGATTTATATGGGTTTTTGAAGAGGTTTGACTTCTTTTAATCCGTTGGTCGCGAGTTCGAATCTCGCCCGACCCACCAGTTTTAAATGAACCCTCGCTAGCGATAGCGGGGGTTTCGTCTTTTTGGGCTACCAAATGTGGATGCTAATAAGTGCAATACATAACTTATTGGATGTTTTGAGTCATGATGGCCTACGCTGCTAGGGGCTAGCTAACTGTGAGTATCTCCTTAAGTCACAGTTGAATGTGATTTGTCGGTTTACCCGACAAACTAAGCGCTTAAGCAATCTAATCATAAATAATTTTTTGAGTAAGGCCAAACATCACTAATCTCATCCTCAGTTGATATCACCCAAAGCCACCAAATACCTCAGAACCAACTTCTGAACTGATCCCAAAAGTTGGGAGGTGTAAGATTGTCAGTAGATGGTAATTAAGTTCTTACAACTTCTCACTAGTCCACATCGCTCCACTAAAACTAATGCTCAATTGGGATGCCTGCTGGCATTCGTTGCTGGAGCAGTCAATGCTGGCGGTTTTTTAGCTATCAGTCGCTATACATCCCACATGAGTGGAATCATCGCAGAAATAGGTGATGATCTTGCCTTAAATAACCTGCTTGCTGTTTTCGGCGCCATATTTTTGTTATTTTCATTTATTGCTGGATCAGCAACCACCACTGTTTTAGTCCATTGGGGTCATCGAAAAAATATCCACAGTCAGTTCGCGCTCCCATTAATTGTCGAGGCGGCATTACTGCTAATTTTTGGCCTGCTAGGCGCTAGTCTTAACTTTCATACGCTGTTAACAATCCCCGCTATTGCCATAATGCTGTGTTTTGTAATGGGCCTCCAAAATGCCATCATCACCCAAGCCTCAAAAGGTGAGATCAGAACTACGCATATGACTGGAGTTGTTACTGACATTGGAATTGAGTTGGGAAAATGGCTTTACTGGAATCGATCACAGACAGCTAGTGCCGATCATTTTGTACGCGTAAATAAAGCTAAATTGAGAACGCATTGCGCTATTTTTTCATTTTTTCTTGTTGGAGCGCTCGTAGGGGCTATTAGCTTTAAAGAGTTCGGCTATGTATCTGTTGTCCCTATTTCACTTTTACTGATTGTTATCTCTAGCCTACAGATATATCGAGACTTTAGAAATCATGATTAAAGTCAGGCATATAAGCCAATAGGGATTCGGTCTATGGCTACTAGCCACTTTTTTAAAGTGGCTATCGAAAACCCATACATCACTATGGGTAGCTCATATCAAACTAAAGCGCATCAACAGAAGTGATAGCGATTCAGACTGCCCCGTTACTTAGTCAAAGCGGGTAATGCTCCCGCCACAATGAGGTAAAAAAAGTAGCAAGAACCCAAGGCAATGAGTACGCCAATTAAGTACTGCGGATATCGAATACCCTGCTCCGGAAAGCCTTTTTTCTTGCCGGTAACCATTGATCTTACCAAGTTCTGTTTTTCAATCACACTCATGCCAATAGCGGCAATGATGTGAATGACGACCAAACCAAGAACGAGGCTTGCAACCGCTTCATGTACCTCAGATGAAAAATTAGTAAAAAAGTCTTTCACAATAAGATAACCAGTAAATCCGATCACAATAATTAAAATCATGAGTGCGAACATCACCAAACCGCCTGCAGGATTATGTCCGACATCATGATGAGGGTGGCCACGTAACATTGCTATAAAGTGCTCAATAAAGGCTCGAGGACTCTTGAGGAACTGACTAAATCTTGCATAACGTGTACCAATCACACCCCAAACTAATCGAATGAGAACCAGTAAGCATGCGGTATAGCCGAATGCATAATGAATCATCATCAATCGCTCGCTATCGGAGGTGAGCCAGGCGCCAGCGAAACAAATCACTAGCAGCCAATGAAATACCCTTACCGGCATATCCCACACCATAATTGCTTGCTTCACTTTTTCAGTGGAAACAATAGTATCAATAATAGATGTATTCATTTTGCAGGGATCATAATATTGCTCTCACTAAAGATGCCGTTCGCAGCATCAATATGACAGGCGCCACAATTGGCAGGGCTCTTAATGCCCGCCCTTTTCCATACATCCGGCCTCAGCTCATCGTGCTTACGAATAAACCAAGATGTTTTGGTAATGCGATTTTCTGGTGCAGTCTCGCTGTATTTTTGACGGGTAGTAGCATTCTTTACCAGCCAGCTCGTAATCTCCGCCTGACTCTTTGCATCCACACTAGCATCGGTAGCAAAGTGCTTTGACAGACCAGACATCACATTTTTCCAGCTCTTATCACTAAGCAGCCCTGGTGGATAAGCCATATGGCAACTGGCACACTCAGTCTCATATGACGCAGGCGCATCGGCCGGTATTGGCATCTTCGCCGCAAATGCGGAGGATGCGCAGAACAACAAGTAAAAAGAAATGGAATAAGGGGATCTCATGTTCATAGGGGCTTATTTAACAGTCATTAACCAAGAAAGGACATCTGCCTTTTGTTGAGCAGTGCAATCACTCCCCACTACATCATTACAGTTTCGTTTAAACCATTTCTCTGCCTTGGCTTCATCTGTAAAGCGTGCAGGATTTGCGCTGGGCGCTAAGGGCTTAATCACCTTACCAGTAACAATATGTTTAGTGTCGTGATTGGGAGGATCTTCATGACAAGAGGCACAGCTCCATTCCTTACCATGCTTGATATTAAAAAATTGCTCCCCTCTTGCAGGCGAAGCTTTGCTAGATTGAACCTCATAAGACTTCAGTAAGTTTTGCGGTGTTTCTGCCATTGTCGAGAAACTCAAGCCAACTAAAATACAAAGCGCCCATCTGTTAACCAACATACTCGTTCCTTCGCATTTACTTACTTTCAGTATGCGCTCTTAATATGACAATACGGCGGTCAATTGAAACTCACAATATGACTATGCAACTATGCAACTATGCAACTATGAGCCCACGAACAATACATGCTTCAGAGCACGGATATTTGAGTATCTATATGAGCCTTGATCTAGACTCGAGATTGGACCCCACTAAAAAAATCAATGCCTGGTCAATGGCACACTTTTTTTAGGCGCACTCTAACGCATTGCTTTATATGGGTTTTTGAAGAGCTATGACTTCTTTTAATTTATTAGTCGCAAGCGATTGCACTCAAGAAATACAAAAGCCTCCCCTTAGCAATTCAAGTGGTAGAACCCATGCGCGATATAAACCCCACCCGCCAGCAGCAAAGAGTAATAAAGCCGCAAAATATCGTATCCAAGGATATTGACCAAGTTGAGTCAAAACTGCAGAGAATTTAGAAATTAACAATAAGTTGGGCAAAGTGCCTAAACCAAACGCAAGTAGTAGTGCTGCACCAGTAAGAATGTCACCAGATAAAAAGGCTAGTGGGAGAACGCTGTAAACCAAACCACAAGGCAGCAAACCCCAAAGCATGCCACTAAACCAACGTGATGGCTTAGTGGCTAAGCGTCCAAAATATCTCGTCCAAAAAGTGGCAACTTGAGTACTGAACCATCGGCTACCAGGAAGGTTTCTTGATTTTTTAACCCACAGAAGTCGTAAACCCATCAAAATTAATATTGTTGAAGTCATGACGAACAAAAATCGCTGAATAGGCAAAATAGTTTGTTGCCAAACAATAAGGCCCAACCAAGCCGCCAGTCCGCCCAAAAGGGTGTATGTTGTGATGCGCCCAAGATGCATTACTAGTTGGGAATAAAAGAGATCCGATTTAGCCCTCAAGCGAACTTCTTGGGCTATGGGGCGCTCAATTCCTGCAGCAATACCGCCGCACATGAGGGCGCAATGCCAGCCACTGAGCAGTGCGCCCAAAAAAACTGCTACTAGGAGGCTCAAAGTAAGCATGGCTTACTTAAAATATAAAGCAGGGAAAAGAGATTCTTCATGCTTATAAGAATAAACTGTCAAGATGGTGATCTCAAAATGAATTACAAGCCAGCCGATACCCACAACAATAAATGCTCAGTATGCGTGCTGGGTCAATTTTGCCTTCCAGTTGGGCTTAAAAGCGCCGATGTCTCTAGAATTGATGAACTCATCAAAGAGCGCGTTCACCTCAATAAAGGAGAAAACCTTTATCGCCATGGGGAAGCCTTGAACGCCTTGTATAGCATTCGCTTTGGCACCCTCAAAACAGAACATTGTCTGCAAGACGGCCGCCAGCAAGTCATTGGGTTTCATTTACCAGGAGAAATTATGGGCCTAGATGGCATTGGGAACGGATGCTATCAATCCGACGCCATCGCCCTAGAAGAGAGTGAAGTCTGCATTATTCGCTATGAAGCCTTTAAGGATCTAGCCCATGAAATACCAGACTTACAAAATCAATTCCATCAAATCATGAGTCGAGAGCTCACTCAAGATCAGCGCCATATGCTCTCACTTGGCACAATGCGTGCCGAGGAAAGATTGGCCACCTTCCTGCTCAATTTCTCGCATCGTTTAGCACTACGCGGCTATCTCAATAATGAATTCGATTTACGCATGAGCCGCGAAGAGATAGGCAGCTATCTGGGCATGAAGATTGAAACTGTCAGTCGTATGCTCAAACGCTTCGTAGAAGCAGGACTTATTCAAATCAAGCAACGCCATATTAAACTGATCGATATGGATGCACTATACGAGCTAGCGGCTATTGAAAATCCCGATAGAAATTACTGTAAACCTGTATTTGCTCCAACACAGAACTAGAACAGTTCAGAGTCAACCTCTTTGCTAGGTGTCGATTCAATACCAGGCAAAATATAAGCCGTCAGAGCGCTTGAGGTAGCGCAAAAAATCCAGATCACAAAAAAACCGATGGTATAAATTCCCTCATCTGAAATCCGTAAATGGCTACCAAAAAATAATAAGTCTTGTGGATGAAATGCTGTAAATAACAGTCCCTCTGCAATTCCGGAGATTAAGAATGAAGGCCATAAAATCCAAATGAATAAACGATATTTCATTTTCTAGCTTGCCCTTCTTTGGTTTGCTCCACCTTAAAACCTTGCTTAACCACGCCTTGCCTTAATGGCTTATCCGCATAGAGATTAAATGCTAGCCAAATAGTAATTGCGCATGCAACCATAGCTGCTGCTGGGCCACTAATTAATAGCCAAGGCCATAACTGTCGCCACCAAGGTTTAATCATTTGCTGCTTAGTCATGAATATCCTATCTGAATCAAATCCAATTAACGGGGAATAATAAAAGTTGATTTTTCATTTCGAACTCTTTCAATCGACTGATCTTGAATAATTTCCTGTGCAGCAATATTGAAATAAATAGGGTAATTTCCTGGTTTGTTCGCATCTAAGTCAGTACTAACTTTCACTGGTATCAATTGATTACTTGCAGCATCTACTGTAAATTGCGTAATTTCTTTTCCTTTTGAATCCAAAATAGTAAGGGCTTCTAGGCCTAGAGCCTTCAGCTCAACCCGCATTGGATGCTCAGAGGCATTCATAATCTGAATGCGATAAATATTCTCAATACGCACACCATCTACTTCACGTGCTAAGGCACCCCTATCCCGCATTACATCTACTCGCAGGGGATTGCGAATCATTAAGGAAATTAAAAATAATGAGGTCAGCACTGTAATAAGCGCAATATAAAACAGCACTCTTGGGCGAAAGATCTGTTTTAACGCGTTGTGATTTAACTCCTGGCCCTCAATGGCACGTTCGGTGGTGTAGCGAATTAACCCTTTTGGGTAATTTATTTTTTCCATCACCTGATTGCATGCGTCAATACAAGCACCACAACCTATACACATATATTGCAGGCCATCTCGAATATCAATTCCAGTAGGACACACTTGTACACAAATACTACAATCGACACAGTCGCCCAAATCTAAGGCATGCTGATCATCGGTCCTATGTCGACTTCCCCGTGGTTCACCTCGTACCTTGTCGTAGGTAACCAAGAAAGTATCTTTATCCACCATGACACTTTGAAAGCGCGCATAAGGGCACATGTACTTACAGACTTGCTCCCGCATAAAGCCAGCATTACCCCAGGTAGCAAAGCTATAAAAACAAAGCCAAAATAATTGCCAAGGCCCCAGCGCTAAATGCAGGATAGATTGAGCAAGCGTTTCAATAGGCGTGAAATAACCAATGAAAGTAAACCCAGTCCAAAATGCAATCAGGAGCCAAAGAAAGTGCTTAGTGAGTTTAAGGCGCCACTTTCTGAGCCCCCATGGCCACTCTTCACCATCTAATCGAATACGGGCAAAGCGGTCTCCTTCGACCTTGCGCTCAATCCACATGAAAATTTCGGTATAGACCGTCTGGGGGCAGGCATATCCACAGAACAGACGCCCTGCCACTGCAGTAAATAGAAAGAGGGCCAAAGCTGAAAGAATTAATAACAGCGTCAGGTAAATGATATCTTGCGGCCAAAGCACTAAGCCAAAGATATAAAACTTACGCTGAATTAAGTCAAAAAGGACAGCCTGACGATCATTCAAGCTTAACCAAGGCAAACCATAAAAAAGAAGCTGGGTAACCAAGACCAGTATGAGACGCCAGCGTGCAAAGAGCCCAGAGACTGAACGTGGATATATTTTTTGCCGGACTTCATACAAAGATTGTTCAATAACTTCAATCGGTATTATTTTTCCTCTTGGCATTTGACTAAAAATGCATTACTTGGATAGAGGAGTCTGTCTATTGTTTGATAACCCCCAAACATAGGCTGTTAGTAAGTGTAGTTTTTCAGGGCTCAATACTTTATCTTGAGCAGGCATCATCGCCATACGCCCCTTAGTGATCGTCTCAACAATGGTAGCTTCTGACCCACCATACAGCCAAATATTATCGGCTAGGTTAGGTGCGCCGATAAAGATATTACCTTTTCCATCAACGCCATGACAGGCTACACAGTTAGCTTTAAATACCTCGGCACCCTGATCAGATCTGCTCTGATTATTAGGCAAACCGGACAGACTACGGACATAGTTGGCAACGTCTGCTATCTGCTTTTGATCCAACTGCGGAAATGGTGGCATGACTCCGGAGCGGCCATTGATTAAGGTAGTTTTAATATTCTCTGGTGAGCCACCATAGAGCCAATCCCCATCAGTTAAGTTGGGAAAGCCCTTGGAGCCACCCGCATCAGAACCATGACACTGTGCGCAAGAATTTAAAAATAAGCGTTGCCCCATGTCGCGAGCCTTAGAATCTCCTGCAACCTGCTCGATATTCATCTCAACATATTTTGCATATACTGGCTTCAAATCGTCATTTGCAGTGGTCATTGATTCCACTAATTCACTATTAGCACTCCATTTCAATAGCCCCGGAAATGTGCCAAGACCCGGATATAGAACAAGGTATACCAAGGCAAAAATACAGGCCATCAGGAACATCCACATCCACCAACGGGGCAATGGATTATTGAGTTCTCGTAAATCCTCGTCCCATACATGCCCTGTATCAGCAACAGCGCCATCATCCGCAAGAATGACATTAGTCTTGCGTTGAGTAAACAATAACCAGATACACCAAACAATACCGGCCAACGTTACTAACGCAATATATAAGCTCCAACCCGAACTCAGAAAGTCACTCATGATTTGTCCTCGCTAAATTCATCAGGAAGATCAAATGGAAGTTCGGCTGATTCTTGATTTGCAGGCTTTCTTTTTGCAGACCAGGCCCACCAAACTATTCCTAAAAAAAAGACTAGGCCTAGTACAGTTGAAATTGCGGAGAGGTAGGAGTTAATATTATTCATAGGGCATTTATTCCAATTGATTACTTCGTCTCAACCTCATTAACGATGATGTATCTGCGATTTATACCAAGGCCTTGAAGATAGGCAACTAAGGCATCTAATTCTGTCTTACCCTCTAACTCTTGGGGCGCATTTGCAATTTGCTCATCTGTATAGGGAATACCTAGGCGGCGCATTGCAAGTAAGTGCGACTGAATAGAGCTTGCATCAGCGGCATTATTTGCCAACCATGGATAGGCAGGCATATTGGACTCAGGCACTACATCGCGCGGATTATTTAGATGAATCTGATGCCAAGCGTCAGAGTATCTTGCGCCAACACGGGCTAAATCAGGACCGGTGCGCTTGCTACCCCATAAAAATGGATGGTCATAGACAGACTCGCCAGCAAGAGAATACGGGCCATAACGCTCAACTTCGGATCGTAGCGTGCGAATCTGCTGTGAGTGACAACCTACACATCCTTCACGCTGATATATATCGCGTCCAGCTAAACGCAAAGCCGAATAAGGCGTCACTCCAGGACTGGGCTCAGTAGTAGTATGCTGAAAAAATAAAGGCACAATTTGCACAAGACCGGCTACTGAAATAGCGGCAACAGTAGCAATAATTAACCAACCTACATTGCGCTCAAGCGTTTCATGGGAAAAAAATCGGCGTTGTTCTGACATATTTTTATCCTTGGTGAGAGAGGTTTAATGCTTGCGGAATAGGTGCGTCAATAAATTCCTTGTGCTCGACTGTTTTATAGACGTTGTAAGCCATCAGTAACATACCGCCTAGATAACATAAGCCGCCGATAAGTCGAATGACATAAAAAGGATATGTTGCTTTTACCGACTCCACAAAACTATAAGTAAGCGTGCCATCAGCTTCAAATGCTCTCCACATCAAACCTTGCATGACCCCTGCAATCCACATAGCTGCTATATAAATAACTACACCAATAGTGGCAATCCAAAAATGCAGCTCAATTAGCTTAGTGCTGTACATATCTTTTTGACCGACCAAGCGCGGTATTAAATAATATAAAGAGCCAATAGTGATCATTGCTACCCAGCCTAATGCACCAGAATGTACATGTCCAATAGTCCAATCGGTATAGTGCGACAAGCTATTGACGGTCTTGATTGACATCATCGAGCCCTCAAAAGTAGACATGCCATAAAAGGACAATGCAACAACCAAGAATTTCAGAATAGGGTCTGTTCGTAATTTATGCCAAGCGCCAGACAAAGTCATAATGCCGTTAATCATGCCACCCCATGAAGGTGCCAACAGAATGAGAGAGAACACCATGCCTAGAGATTGCGTCCAATCTGGCAGAGAACTATAGAGCAGGTGGTGCGGACCCGCCCACATATATGTAAAATTTAAAGCCCAAAAATGGACTATAGATAATCGATAAGAATAAATGGGGCGATCTGCTTGTTTGGGTATGAAGTAATACATCATTCCTAAGAAGCTTGTAGTCAAGAAAAAGCCCACTGCATTATGGCCGTACCACCACTGAATCATTGCATCTTGAGCCCCACCATATGCTGAATATGACTTGAATAAGCTCGCTGGCATTTCAATATTATTGACAATATGCAAAACCGCAATGGTCAATATATAGGCACCGAAAAACCAGTTTGAAACATAAATATGCTTCGTCTTACGCTTGATTAAGGTTCCAAAAAATACTATTGCATAAGCCACCCAGACAACAGTGATCAGTAAGTCAATAGGCCACTCTAATTCGGCATATTCTTTTGAAGTAGAAATACCCAAGGGTAAGGTGATAGCCGCCAAAACGATCACTGCCTGCCAACCCCAAAAGGTAAATGCGGCTAACTTATCGCAAAATAAACGAACCTGACAGGTGCGCTGAACGATGTAATAGGAGGTAGCGAAAAGCGCCGAGCCACCAAAAGCGAAGATCACGGCATTGGTATGTAATGGACGTAAACGTCCGTAACTTAACCATGGGATATTGAAAGTAATTTCAGGCCAAACGAGCTGAGCCGCAAGAATAACCCCCACCAACATGCCGACGATTCCCCATAGCACTGTAACAATGGCAAATTGGCTGACAACTTTGTAATTAAAGTTATCTTGATTACCCCCCACAGTAAGCCCCATGGTTTCTCCCTTATTGATGACCAAATATCGACTAAGCTACATAGACTGATTTGATTATCAAATATGGCATATAGATCAATTTGATCTATATCAAAAACTAAGCGGCTTTGTCATCCTTTTGTGAAGTGGGGGCATCTTCATCCATCAAGATTGATTGACCTGGTCCCACTAAATCATCAAACTGACCACTCTGAATAGCCCACCGCAAAATCCAAACTAAGAGGCCGATAAGGTGTAGCGACAAGGGAATGAGAACGAAAAGACTTTCCATCTCTTTAGTTTATGCCTTTCTGAGGCGCCAAGCATTTAAGGTCACTGCCAAAGAAGATAAAGACATACCAACCCCTGCAATCCAAGGATTAACTAAGCCCATCATGGCAAATGGAATCGCAATCAGGTTATATATTAATGCCCACAATAGATTTTGTTTAATAATGACCTGAGTTTTGTTGGCCAGTAGTAATGCTCGCGCCAATGGCTCCAAAGAGCTTGCCGTTAGAACAGCATCTGCACCAGCAGCGGCCAATGGTGCACCAGAACCGATGGCAACTGATACGCTTGCACGCGCTAAGAGCGGCGCATCATTTACGCCATCACCAATAGCCCAGACAAGAGCACCTTGCTTTTGAAGGTCCTCAATATATTCATATTTTCCCTGAGGGGTACATCCCCCCAGATAACTTTCAATGCCTACATGCGATGCCCACCATGCTACTGTGTTGGGATCATCACCCGATACTAGATGAACGTGAATGCCCCTAGATTGAGCGGCTTTTAACAAACTTTCTAAGCCAGCCCGTGGCGTATCTAAGAAAATAAAACTAGCGATCAATCCACTGGCATCACTTAAATGCACCTCCCCGTACGGCCCAGGTTTCGCTATTTTCTTCACACCTATCCAGCTTGCACTACCCAGTCGATAGGAGCCTGAGCTTAGCCCTTGCCCCAAATGATTCATGACTGGTTCGGCTAAGTTCAGGGGGCATATCACCTCCTTCTCAGCCACGCGAAGCAAGGCAAGTGCTAAGGGGTGCCGCTGCCCAGACTCTAATGCTGCCGCCAAAGCCAACACATCGTGACGAGTATGAGTATCCCTGTGATAAACAATCTCCAATAACTCAGGCAGCCCCATGGTCAAGGTACCAGTCTTATCCAATACTAAATCGGTTACATTTGCCAATTCTTCCATAACGTGCCCACGAATTATTAGAAGTCCTTGCTTAGTAACTGCGCCCTGAGCTGCAGCCACTGCAGTTGGCACTGCAAGTGATAATGCACAAGGACAGCTCACTACTAAAACAGAAACAAGTACCGTCCATGCTTTGCTTGGATCAATCCATAACCAAACAGCAGCAGTAATAAAGGCTGTCAATATCAGGCAAAGAACAAAATAAGCAGCCCACTTTTCAGCAAGACTAACCATTCTTGGCTTTGTGAGTAAGGCCTTATCCAGAAGCGCCGCAATACCAGCGATCCGAGTTGACTGACCTATAGCATCTACTCTCATCAATAGTGGATTTAAAATATTGTGTGTACCGGCATAAACAGCATCACCAATCTTCTTATAAACCGGCTTAGACTCCCCGCTCAGCAATGATTCATCTAAAGCGCTCTCGTTTTCAATCAAAATACCGTCTACAGGAATAATGTCGCCTGGAGAAACCCGCAATACATCTCCTAGCCCGCAATTAACTACCGGCACAATTGTTACTTGCGTCGAGCCAGGGTAATTAGTCAGGCGATCGCAAATTGCAGGTAATTGCTTTGCCAATGCCTCCGCTCCTCCTTGTGCGTCTTGTCTAGCCAATAATTCAACATAACGAGCGGCTAAGATAAAAGCAACGAACATGGTGATGGAATCGAAATAGATCTGGCCAGTACCACTAATGAGGTTTATGGTGCCCGCCGTAAACGCCAAAGCTAAAGCTAAAGCAATTGGCACATCCATACCCAATATATGCGTCTTGTGAAAAGACTGCATGCTACGCCAAGCCGTCTGAAATATGGGCCCGGCAGAATAGGTCATCACAGGCACTGTTAGTACCCAGCTCGTCCAATTTAATAGCAAACTATGTTCAGAAGCAATATCTGCACCTACATAGGTAGGCCAGGCATACATCATGACTTGCATCGTCCCCAACAGCGCTACGCCAAGGCGCGTAAGCAGTGACCGTCTCTCCTCTTTCGCCCTCTCCATCAATAAAGAAGGCTCAAAAGGCCAAGCCTCATAACCAATGCGCTCAATTTCAAATAGCAATCTAGCTAAGCTGATTTTCTCCGGGGAAAAACGCACCATCACTTTTTGATTAACGTAGTTTATTTGGACATCTAGAACACCTACCAACCGCCGTAAATGATGTTCACATAACCAAACACAGGCAGCGCAGCGGATTTTTTCTAACCGTAAAGTAGTTTCTAAAACACCAGTATCCCCATAAGGCCTAGTAAATCGATTTCGCAAAGAAAGGTCATCATAAGGCTTAAGCTTTTCTGGAATCTCATTGAGGGCTAAGTACGCCTCTGGCTTTATATTCACTTGCGAACGCTTGGAATAAAAGATTGACAAGCCATCGCCATGGATTGTTTGGGCAATAGCCATACAACCAGCGCAGCAAAATTGGCGCATTACACCGCTTAAACTGGCCTCAACTAACTCTTTTGGCTCTGTTGTGCTTAAGCAGTGATAGCAAGTTGAGGCTAACTCTTTACTCATAAAGTTATTGTGCAAGAAATAGATCAAATCCTTTTGATCTAAATCAAAAGCCGAATGTTTTTTTAGTCAACCTAGCTTCAAAAGCGAAGTGGGATACAGTTCGAGGATTGGTAAAAGACTTAATTTATGGCCTTAAATATCAATCTCTTGCGAAGCTGGTGAATAAGTCCTTCTCATATCATTCACTACCTGATGTAGCTTTATTGAGTATCTAAAAATAGCCATTGGAATTTATAGCATTAAAGAAACAAAATTCCCCGCCGTTACTTTGGCCATACATCTACATCCGTAATTCAAGCCTTTGCCCCATAACCAACAGCACAGTCACTTTTTCACACTACAAACTATTGATTTTTATGAGATTTTGACTAGATTTTTCGATCTAACTAGACGCTTACAATTAATAACGCCTAACTGGCCTACTGATAGCATGCTGTTGTTTCTCAAGATGGCGAAAGATAATTCGACCTTTATTTAAGTCATACATAGAGACTTCTACAGTAACCTTATCGCCAGCTAATATACGAATGTGATTTTTCTTCATCTTGCCGGCGGTATAGGCAATCAACTGATGGCTATTTTCGAGGGTAACCTTAAAGCGAGAATCGGGCAGAATCTCATCAACCACGCCGTCCATTTCCAATAATTCTTCTTTTGCCATTTAATTCTTTCTAGGGTGGAAATTAAAAAGCCCAGCAAAACTGGGCTTTTTACGAAGAGGCTTATTAAAGCCTTAGATTCGCTTGATTTATTAAGCTGGTTGAATATTTGAAGCCTGCTTACCTTTTGGTCCCATCGTTTCATCGAAAGTAACTCGCTGACCTTCAGCCAATGATTTAAAGCCATTGCTATTAATTGCTGAAAAATGAGCGAATAGATCTTCACCACCCGCATCAGGGGTAATAAAACCAAAACCTTTAGCGTCGTTGAACCATTTCACAATTCCGTTTGCCATATCTGACTATTCCTTAAAAAAATAAAAAAGAGGGCTGTGCCCCATATAGGGCGAAAGTCAAGAATGGCGGGGAAATGCTGAGTAGAACTAACGCAGAACTGCGGTATTAATCCCTAGTACAACAACACTATTAGCTTGAAAATCGCAGTTTATATTATATTCTAGAGAGTCCCATAGTAGGTCAATTTGACCTTGCCCAGCTTCAGAGCATTCATTTTGGGCTCTTTAAGGACGTATATGACTGGGCTAGCAAGATTCGTAGCGTAGATATTAGTCGTGGTAATGGTCGTTTTGCCAATGTGCGCTTTATTGAATCTACGGCAAATGGCATTTTTAACAAGCTATTTCGCGAAAACTGGCTCAAAGGCTTAAATGCTGATCTCCTATCAAAAAGACTGGCTCACTATTTATCGTAGATAAACGCCCCTCACCCTTTTCGAGAGGGAAATGGTCGAGTACAACGCTACTCATCTCCCAACTTAGTCAATAGCACACCTGTTTTTTGACCGATACAACACACTGATTTATATGGGCACTTGAAGTAGGTATGGCACTTTGCATGGGAGATACAAGATTAATTAAAGTGCGGGAAGTTAGTAACCGTCCTTGATCAGCTTGGTATCCCGGTATATAACATCATAAATGTTTACGCTCACCAAAGAATTGTCACAGCAAAAGTTCGAGAGTTTTTCGATCAGCTCAAAACAACATATCAACCCGATATTCCGCCGCTCGAAACTGATGATCTCGATCCAGCGATCAAAATTCACTAAAAAGTCTATTAGTCAAAGTACTTCTTAGACTCAATCCTTTTATGACAACAAAGCCATCTGCACGTTTGCAACAACCACCTGCAAAATTTGTACGGCAAGCAATAGCACTAGGGGAGATAAATCAATCATGCCCATTTTTGGCAGCACATTACGAAATGGTTGTAATAAGGGTTCTGTCAATTCAGATAAAAAGTAGTAAAAAATGGAGGTCGCTGCAAACCACGACAGAATGATGCTGATAAATACAGCGCCAATCACCCCAGATAAAAAGAGATTAATGAGCTCAAATATCCCCATGAGCAACACACTGCCAACTGCAAGCGGCGCACCACTTAAAAACCACAGCACTCCAATTTTGCATAACGCTATAAGGTACGCTGCTACCAAGCTTGCAGTGTCTAATCTACCAACACTAGGCAAGGCTTTTCGTAAGGGTAGGATGATCCAGTTCGTAAGACTGAGCAAATAACTACTAATTTGATAGCCCCCTGCTCGCCCTAAATTAATATGAAAAAACTGCATATAGCAACGAATTAGGCAGGCTCCGCCAATAATGGTCACTAAGGCCTGCAGTAATAAATTGGATATTTGAAAAATCATGCTGATAACCCTTTATAAAAATACAATTGATTGCTAGCCCGACTAATCTCTTAGGCTAGCCATCTAAGATCGACCGTCATCCCGCTAAAAACATAGAGTGTCCACTCATTTGAATTTACCTAATCGATTCAAGTGATTTTTAGTGCTTGAAACGGGAAAACCTAAAACTAAACTTTATGGCTTGGGGGCTTTTCGGAAGTGTTAAGAGGCAAAAAATGCCGTACATCACCATCGCACTATTATGCAGAACCTTGCGGGATTCCGGCTCAAAAAGAAAGCAAGGCTCGAGTAAGCCCATTTGGCTTTAAAAAGACATCCATAGGCAATTTTATTTATCTATAAATTAGATTACGAATATCAAATTAAATTATTATGCAGATATGCAAATACCGCCTAGAATGATTGTGTTGCGAAATAATATTTCAACCCTCATAGGAAAAAAAATGTCCATTATTAACACTGCTGTTCAGCCATTTAAAACCCAAGCTTTCCACAACGGTAAGTTTGTAACCATCACCGATGAAACACTCAAAGGCAAATGGTCAGTACTGATTTTTATGCCTGCTGCGTTTACTTTTAACTGCCCAACAGAAATTGAAGATGCTGCAGAAAACTATCCTGAATTTCAGAAGATGGGTACTGAGGTATACATCGTTACTACAGATACTCATTTTTCACATAAAGTATGGCACGAGACATCACCTGCAGTAGGCAAGGCTAAGTTCCCATTGGTTGGCGATCCAACCCATACCCTCACACGCGCATTTGGCGTACACATCGAAGAAGATGGCTTGGCATTGCGTGGCACATTCATCATCAACCCAGAGGGCATCATTAAGACTGCTGAGATTCACTCAAACGAAATCGCTCGTGATGTTTCAGAGACATTGCGCAAGCTTAAAGCTGCTCAGTACACCGCCGCTCACCCAGGTGAAGTTTGCCCAGCGAAATGGAAAGAAGGCGCTGCAACATTGACACCTTCTTTAGACCTCGTAGGCAAGATCTAAGGATCGCGGTACTTCAGTCTAAGTAAGTCAATACCAATCAGACTCTCTTCGGAGGGTCTATTGGAGAGGTTGATGCATATCACCTCTCCAATAGATTCATCAAGACCCACAGAACCACATTGCAATTCAAGTACAGAAAGCACCGTATGTTAGATACCAATATCAAAACCCAAT
Organism: Polynucleobacter sp. TUM22923; assembly: GCF_030295705.1. Lineage (NCBI taxonomy): Bacteria > Pseudomonadati > Pseudomonadota > Betaproteobacteria > Burkholderiales > Burkholderiaceae > Polynucleobacter > Polynucleobacter sp. TUM22923. The sequence continues at coordinate 342,721 of NZ_AP027274.1, read as the reverse complement.
TAAAAACTTACTTTGAGAAGATTGTTAGTCCAATCACTCTTATAGCTACGCTAGATGACAGCCCAGCCTCGGCTCAAATGCTTGAGCTATTAAATGAAGTAGCGGAGCAGTCTGACAAAATCACGGTTCACACCTCAGGCAATAGCATAAACACGCCTAGCTTCACAGTAGGTAAGGTAGATGAGGCAGCGCGTATTGCTTTTTCAGGCCTGCCTATGGGTCATGAGATGACCTCTTTTATCTTGGCTATTCTGCAATCTAGTGGTTACCCACCCAAGGTAGAGGAAGACATTCTTGAAAGTATTCGAGGGCTGACTGGAAAGCTCCATTTTCAGACCTTTATTTCTTTGTCGTGCCATAACTGCCCCGATGTTGTTCAGGCCTTGAACTTGATGTCCGCCATCAACCCCGATATCGAGCATGAAATGATTGATGGGGCCCTCTTCCAAGGCCTGGTAGATCAATACCAAATCATGGCTGTCCCAACCGTTATCTTAAATGGCGCTGTATTTGGTCAGGGACGAATGACTGTTGAGGAAATTGCAGCAAAGCTAGATACCAATACAGCTGCGCGCGATGCAGAAAAGCTCAGCGCCAAAGCGCTATATGACTCACTCATTATTGGCGGCGGTCCTGCCGGCGCCTCAGCAGCCATCTATTCCGCCAGAAAAGGAATTAGAACCGGCATTCTGGCTGAACGTTTTGGCGGCCAAGTTGCTGATACGGTCGGTATCGAGAACTTTATCTCTGTACAAGAAACAGAGGGTCCAAAGTTAGTTATGGCCTTAGAGCAGCACGTCAAAGCTTACGATGTCGAGATCATGAATCTTCAAAAAGCGACAGCCCTCAGTAAGAGCGGTGATGAAATTCAGATCACGCTAGAAAATGGTGGAACCCTCAAAAGTAAGACCGTTATTTTGAGTACCGGCGCACGCTGGCGTGAAATGAATGTACCAGGTGAGCAAGAGTACCGTGGTAAGGGTGTTGCCTACTGCCCGCATTGCGATGGCCCTCTATACAAAGGTAAGCGTGTTGCTGTGATTGGCGGAGGAAACTCAGGGGTTGAAGCAGCAATTGATTTAGCTGGAATCGTCAATCATGTCACTTTAGTAGAGTTTGACACTAAATTGCGGGCTGATGCTGTCTTGCAAAAGAAGATGTATAGCATGCCTAATGTCACCGTTATTACCAATGCCCTCAGTAAAGAAGTTTTAGGAGCCGACAATAAGGTAACTACCTTGCGATATGAAGATCGGGCTAATCAACAGATGCATGACGTTGCACTGGAAGGTATTTTTGTTCAAATTGGATTGCTTCCAAATACCGACTGGCTTAAAGGATCTATCGACTTATCCCCACGGGGTGAGGTCATCGTCGATCAGAAGGGCGAAACATCCATGCCCGGTGTGTTTGCGGCGGGTGACTGCACAACAGTCCCTTATAAGCAAATTATCATCGCAATGGGCGAAGGTGCAAAAGCGTCGCTCTCTGCCTTTGATTATTTAATTCGTTCATAAAGAAAAGCTGGTACTTTGAAGCCAGCATAAATAAAAACCCCGAATTCAATTCGGGGCTTTTATTTTTTTATTTTTTTATTTTTTTCCATGCCTATTGCAAATCTAGGCGCGGTGGGCCATCTGCAGAAGTTCGGCCAAGTGCTTAACCTTCCTGCCGGTCTCTTGCTCGATCTGCTCTCGACAACTAAAGCCATTTGTCAAAATAATGGTGTCTTGCTCGGTAGAGCGAATCGCTGGCAGAAGCACTAACTCCCCCACTGCCTTAGAGAGTTCTACATGCTCTGGATTGAAACCAAAAGACCCAGCCATGCCACAACATCCACTATCGATGTAATTGACTTGTGCTCCTAAAGCTGTCAGTAGCGCCACATCACCCTTAGTACCAAATAGTGATTTTTGATGACAGTGTGAGTGCACCAAAATGTTGCAATCTAAAGGAGGTGGCGTGTAACCATGTTCATGCAAAAAATCCCCCAGTAAATACGTGCTTGATGAAAGCAATTTCGCTCTCGGATCATGCGGGAAAAATTTCAATAATTCATCTTTGAAAACCGACATACAGCCTGGCTCAAGTCCCACTACTGCTATTGGTGAATCTTGGGCACCATCAATTTGATCACCCAGTGCATCGAGTATCTTCTCAAGCTTTTGCTTGGCTAAATCCAGATAACCGAAGTCATATAGAGGCCGGCCACAACACAAAGGGGTCTTTGGAAGCGTAGCCTCAAAACCAGCATGTCCTAAAACTTCTACTGCTGCATTAGCCACTTCCGGATGAAAGTGCTCGCAAAAGGTATCTACCCACAAAATGACTTTTTTCTGATCAACGCCCTTTTGAACCACCGGCTTAAATTGAGCACTGAAGGAGGGGCTCACAAACCGAGGCAGACTACGCTCTTGGGCCACACCGCCAACCCACTTGGCAAAAGACGATAAGCCCGGTGTTTGCATCACGGTATTAACCAGCCAAGCAAACCGGCTAGCGAGCGGAGCCCAATCGCCAATGCGCCCCATTGTCAAGGCCTGGCGCGGTCTGCCATGCTTCTCGTGATAGTGGGATAAAAATTCGGCTTTATAGGAGGCCATATCTACGTGTACAGGGCAGTCACTCTTACAACCCTTGCAAGATAGACAGGTATCCAAGGCATCTTTGAGCTCTTTGCTTTCCCAACCATCCTTAATAATTTCACCTTGTAGCATTTCCCAAAAGAGTCGTGAGCGACCACGAGTGGAAAAACGCTCTTCTTTGGTAACGCGATAACTAGGGCACATCGTGCCAACCTTCTCGCTACGGCATTTACCCATTCCAACACAACGCTCAACGGCTCTCTGAAAACCATTACCTTCTTGACTCAAGAAATTGAGGCGAGTTTTAATATTAACAATCTTATATTCTGGGCCCATACGCAGATTTTCATCCACACGGTAGGGATGAACTACTTTTCCAGGATTAAGCCTATTTTGTGGATCCCAAATGCGTTTAAATTCATGCATCGCGCCCATTAACTCTTCACCAAACATAATCGGTAAGAATTCAGCCCTAGCCTGACCATCACCGTGCTCACCCGTTAATGAACCCCCAAAAGAGACCACTAGCGTTGCAGCATCCCGAATGAATGATCTAAATTTAGCCACCCCTTCTGCGGTTCGGAAATCAAATGTAATACGGGCATGGACGCAACCGTCACCAAAATGGCCGTATAGGGAAGTGTCATAGCCATAAGAGTCAACCAGCGCCTGAAATGCCCGCAAGTAATCGCCTAAACGTGCAGGGTCAACAGCGGCATCCTCCCAACCCACAACTGGATCTGGACCCTTGGGGTCAATCGAAAGATGTGTCGCAGAAGCGCCATTCTCCCGAATAGACCAAATACGCTTTTGTAATTGCGCATCAGGAACCAACCAGGTGGAAGGCTGTGGGCCTTTGGTTCTGGTCTTAAAGTATTGCTCAGCTTTTTCGGCTTGGGCAATTGCCCCTTCTATCGTATCGTCACCAAATTCAACGACAACCCATGCATTACCTGCTGGCAATAAATCAATCTCTGCTTTAGCTAAATTACGTTGCTGCAAGCCCCGAATAATCTTGTAATCTAAACCTTCGATGGCAATGGGGCCAAAAGACTGATATTCCGGTACTGCATCCCCCGCAACATAGATGTCCTCAAAGCCAAGTACTAAGACCACTCGTTTTGGCGGACTTCGAACTAACCTTACTTTGGCAGCTAGCGTGAGCGCGCAGGTCCCTTCTGTTCCCACTAACGCGCGGGCAACATTAAAACCATTCTCTGGTAGCAGTTGATCTAAGTTATAGCCTGAAACACGACGCTTGATATTCGGAAAGCGCGCACGAATCAAATCGGCATAGCGATCACGCAAAGTGAGTAGATCTTGGTAGATCTGGCCCTTACGCCCGCCCGCTGCAATAATTTTCTCGAGCTCCTCATCGGAGGTTGGGCCAACCCAGAAACGCTCACCATCGTAGGTCAGAATTTCTAAGGCTTCCGTATTCTCTAATGTCTTACCCGCCATCACAGAATGTGCACCACAAGAGTTATTCGCTACCATGCCCCCTAAGGTGCATCGGCTATGAGTAGAGGGGTCTGGTGCAAAAGTTAAGCCATAGACTTCTGCTGCATCTCGCAATGAATCACAAATTACTCCAGGCTCCACAGTCGCCGAGCCAGCCAAGGGATCTAGTGCAAGAATGTGATTGCAGTATTTTGAAATATCAAACACGACTGCGTTATTTACTGTCTGGCCATTCATGGAAGTGCCGGCTCCACGCATCAGTACGGGCGCTTTATTTCGATGGCAGATTTCAATACCTTTGATAAATTCTTCGGTATTTTTAGGGGTGACGACCCCAATCGGTATTTGGCGATAATTCGATGCCTCGGAAGCATAAACTGCTTGGTGAGCTGTATCAAAATGTACAGAGCTACCAAGTGCTGCTGTCAGCTCAACGTTAAGCTGCTCCCACTGAGAAATGCCACCCATATTCAATCCTAGTCAGTTCTGATCGCCCCCAAAGAGCATGCCCCATTCTAACCATTTCTAGAGAATTGTTATTGGGTGCTGCTCTTTGCAATAAAGAAGGCCTTAGGAACCTCAGTGCACCATACAATTCCATCGCCAATCTGGCCCGTTTGGCAAATAGCCACGATGCGATCCATCAAAATCTGCGCAGCCTCATCATTACAGATCATCTCTATTTTGATCTTGGCGGAGTAGTCTGTTAACTCATCCTTAATATTGACCTTTTCAGTACGGTTAGCAGCACTACAGCCCTCAACCTTCGTCACCGTCATACCCGGAAATCCAGGAACCTCTAAAAGAGCGGTTCGTAGAGCAGCTAATTTATTGGGTCGAACGACCGCCTTGACTTCCATCATGCTTCCACCTCTTTATCTTCAAACCATCTATACAAAACAGGGAGCACTAACAATGTGAGTGCTGTTGAGGTGATTAGTCCTGCAATCACAACCGCTGCAAGTGGCCTTGTAACCTCAGAGCCAGGACCGCCAGAAAAGAGCATTGGCACTAAAGCTAACATCGCTACGGAAGCCGTCATCATGACTGGCCTAAATCGATGGCCGCAGCCATGCAGCAATGCATCTTCCATTGAATACCCGTCATCGCGAAGTTGCTTAATAAAGGATATTAATACCACCCCATTTAATACTGCAATTCCCCACAAATTGATAAATCCTACAGCGGCTGGTACAGACAAGTATTCACCCGTAATAAACAAACCAAAGACGCCCCCAATGGATGCGAATGGGAGTACCAAAATAATCAAACCCGCTAACTTTAATGATTTAAATAGCATGAATAATAAAAAGTAAATGGCTAAAATCGTCAGCGGAATAATTACCATCAGCCGCGCCATGGCTCGCTCCATATTTTCAAACTGACCACCCCACTGCAAGCTATAGCCCTGAGGCAATTCAAGTTCTTTAGCGATTTGGGATTGTGCTTCTTTTACAAAACCAGCCAAATCACGACCCTCTACGTTAACGCCAACCACGAGGCGCCGCTTACCGGACTCCCGAGAAATTTGTGCGGGGCCGTCTACTAATGCAATATCCGCTAGGTCACGCATCAATACTTGGGCACCATCGGATGAATGCAAAATGATATTTTCAATCGCGTCGACTTTGTCGCGATAAAAGGATGGATAGCGCAGCACTAAAGGAAAACGTCTTTCCCCCTCATACACTATTGACGCTTGCTTGCCACCGATCGCTGTTTCGATTACCTCGTTCACATCAGCTACATTAATGCCGTAGCGGGCAATAGCATCTCGCTTGATAGTGATGTTCAGATAGTTCTGACCAGTAGCCTGCTCAATACGCAAGTCATTGCTACCCTTCATCTTAGTCAAAATTTGGCTGATTTGAGCGCCTAGCTTTTGCAAGATGATCATGTCATCACCAAAAATCTTAATGGCGACTTGTGAGCGTACTCCAGAAACCATCTCATCAACACGAGCAGCAATTGGTTGAGAAATCGATAACTCAATACCCGGAATTGTTTTTAACTTACTCCGAATTTCTTGAGCAATCTCTTCTTGGCTAAGCTTGCGATCGCCAATAGGCTTTAAGGTCACAATCGGGTCAGACTCATTAGGCTGGCCAGGGTCAGCGGGTGATTCTCCTTTACCCAAACGAGAAACAGCCATCTCAACTCCGGGTATCGTCATGATTCGCTTAATCGCTTCAAATTCCAATTGAATTGACTCATCTAAAGAAATATTGGGAGCTCGTATGATGACTGGCGTAATTGAACCCTCCTGCATCACTGGGATAAAAGCTTTACCTAGCATCACGAAGCCTAAAATGCTGACCGCTAGCGCAATAAACGAACGCTTAACTACTAGCTTAGGATTAGATAGGCTCCAGTGCAACCAGCGCTCATATGGCGCTCTTAGACGGCTCACTAGCTTAGTGTCATCCTCATTACCACCCTTCAGAATATAAGAGCATAAGACTGGAGAAAGCGTAAAAGAAAGAATTAGTGAGATAGTTAATGCAATAGCAATCGTAATGGCCATCGGTGCAAACATTTTTCCTTCCATACCCTCAAGCGATAACAAGGGCATGAAAACTAAAATAATAATGCCTACCCCAAAGAGTACTGGCTTGCCGACCTCTGTTGCTGCTTCTAAAATAATTCGGTTCTTCGATTCACCTGTTTTGAGTTTAGCGCCTAATTTACCAAAGGTGTTCTCAACAACCACTACTGAGCCATCGACCATGATGCCTATGGCAATAGCAAGACCACCTAAGGACATGAGATTTGCAGAAATGCCGTAGCGATTCATGACTAAAAAAGTTAACAACGGCGTCAAAATTAATGTAGCCACCACAATTAGTGATGAGCGCACATCTCCTAAGAATAAAAAGAGCAAGATCACCACCAAGATCACACCCTCAATCAATACCTTAGCAACGTTAAACATCGCTGCATTTACTAAATCAGTTCGGTCATAAAACGGAACAATCTGCAAACCATCAGGCAATTGCTTGCCGTCATTAATTTCCGCTACCTTTGCTTTAATGCGATTGACTACTTCACGAGCGTTACCACCACGAATCATTTGAATAATTCCGGCAACGCTTTCGGTATAACCGTTCTTAATCGCGGCACCTTGTCGAATTTCACTGCCAATAACGACCTCTGCGATATTTTTTACATAAATTGGCGTACCCTTAACCTCTTTAAGAATAATTTTCTCGATATCCTCAGGCTTTGTAATCAAACCTACACCACGGATTAAGTAACGCTCAGCATAGGAAGGCAGCTGCCCACCACCAGAATTTGCATTATTTCTAGCGAGAGCCTCATATACTTCACGCAAGCTGATCTGGTAGTGACGTAATCGCTCAGGATTAACCAACACCTGATATTCCCGGGCATATCCACCCTGAGTATTAATCTCTGCCACACCAGAGATTGAGCGCAACATTGGCCTGACCACCCAATCTTGAATAGTGCGACGCTCCTCCAGCTCGTCAATCGTGAGCTTTCTTGTACCGTCCGAAGGGTGATCTAAGGTGTACTGATAGATCTCACCCAATCCTGTTGAAGGCGGTGCCAAAACCGGGGTAATGCCAACGGGCATTTTGGAGCCCACTTCAATTAAACGCTCAGTAACTAATTGCCTTGCAAAATATAAGTCTGTTTTTTCTGTAAAGACAAGCGTGATAACCGACAGATTATTGCGATTAAGAGACCGCATTTCGATTAGGCCCTGCAATCCCGTCATGGCCAGTTCAATCGGGACAGTAACAAAGCGCTCAACCTCTTCAGGAGAGCGACCAGGCGCTTCTGAAGCAATCTGTACCTGTACATTTGTTACATCCGGAAAGGCATCTACTGATAAACGCTTCGTCGCTAACAGTCCTGCAATAAATAGGACGAGCGCAATAATAACAACTAGTAAGCGCTGCTGCAGCGAGAGACGGACAATTTTCTCAATCATGATTTATCCACCATTAAGCTGTCGCTTACGCTCAGTGTTTAGATGATATGCGCCGTTAACGGCAATATCTTGACCTTCTTTCACACCGGAAAGTACTGGTCGATAGCCTTTACCCTCTGGGCCCAACTTCACTGCTACCATGCGATAGGTGTTGTCATCTTCGCGAATAAAAACATGATCATGATTATCTTCACGGATGACTGCGCTTACCGGTACTAACAGCCTTTCTATCGGCTGACTTTCAATCAACATCGTTGCCAACATACCAGGCTTTATATGACCTTCTTTATTAGAGATCTCCATTCTGACAATGACGGTTCGTGTTTGAGGATTCACAATAGAGTCAACGTGCGCGACTACTCCTTCGACTTCAGTATTGCGTAAGGCAGGAATAATCAAGGTCACTTTTTGACCTTTACGAATCAAATAGGCATTACTCTCAGGAATTTCTGCAATAGCCCACAATGTAGTGAGATCAGCAACCGTAAAGAGTGCGTCTGCAGGCTGTACGACCTGCCCCTTATTAATTTTTCGCTCAACAATTTGACCGGGTATGGTTGCGATGACATTATTGATAGACTCAATGACACCTGATTTTGCAAGGCGGTCAATACTACGCTGATCCATGCCCTGCACTCGCAATTGGTCGTTGGTTGCCCGATATTCCGCCTTCGCACTATTGGCCTCAGCTTCACGCCTCTGCAATTCGGCCAAGGCAATAACATCTTCTTTGTACAAAATTCTGGCACGATTAGCCGCTTGATCAGCAAGCTGACTTGCACTCTTCGCTTTTAAATACGATAACTGGGACTGAGTTAATTCAGTAGAAGTAATCTTGGCCAAAATGTCACCCTGCTTGACCGCCTGCCCTGGAATAGCCAAAATATCTGAAACACGGCCTGTGACATTCGCCCCAATTCGAGAAAGAAAAAGTTCATTAAAGTCTATGCGGCCTGAAGCTCGTAGTTCCTCTACAAAGGAACCGCTATAGACTCGGCCATCCGTAATCATGCTTCGTAAATCTTTATTTAGAATCACGATATTGGGATCTTGTACTAATTTAACCGAAGGCTTGCGGTCAAAAACATTGAAGTAATTAAGGATGATTAAAAATAAGCAAAACCATGGCAGGTAAAACAAACCCTTTTGAGTCCACTGAGGTGCTTTGTCATACTGTTTTGCAATGCTTGGTACATGTGAAGTAAACCAATCATGCGTCAGGGTGTACATATTATTTTGGGCGCCGATAACGTCGGTAGCCCATTTTCTTGTGTATACCTTAGCGATACTCATATATTGAACATACCAACTTTGAATGACGTTCATTCCTAAAATGAATTTTTTCTTCATTGCCTTACACTTTCTATCTTTGCAATTAGCTCTGGCGTTGCCCTTAAACGCTCTATTTCTGTTAATACTGAGGCTAGATCAAAACGGGCTCTAATCAAATCATTTCGCGCCAACCTAAAGGTTCTTTGCGCATCTAAGTACTCCAACATACCGCGCTCACCATATCGATAGGACACCTCAGCAATTCTTCTGGCACTGGAGGCTAGCTGCACTACTTCTTGATCCAATATTTTGACTTGATAACTTGTCATTTGGTACAACTGGTAAGCTGTTTCCATTTGCTGCTCTAAATTTTGACTTTGCGCATTCAGGAGATTTTTAGCCTTTGAAGCATTTGCCTGTGCCTCAGCAATTTGCCCGCCCTTAAAATCCCAAATGGGAATACTAAACACCAAGCCATACTGTCGATCCGTAAAATTCGGATCGTTATATTGCTGAGCCTTTAAAGAAATTCGAGGTAGTCGTGAGTTTTGCTCAAAACTCAGTCTAGATTCAGTAGACTCGACTTCAGCTTTGGCTCGCTTTAATTCTGGGCTCTGAGTTTGCAGCTCTTGTATTAATGTGGCCAAAGGGGGGAGTGCCTCCATCTGAATAGATTGCGTCACCACCGAATAGTCCGCAGGCAAGCCATGCCCCACTGTCTGCCTCAACATACTTTTTGCCTGCATTACCCGCAGTTTGCTTGATTCGGCATTAATCTGCGCATTTAAAAATTCTGTTTGAGCTCTGATCAGCTCAAAGCGTGCAGTTTCACCAACGTCATAGCGGACCTGCATACGATCACGAATTTGCTTTGTCAGATCTAAGTCCGCCTCTGCCGCGCTTAATTCAGCATCACGCCGCATCACCTCATAGAAACGCTGTTGCACCTTGGAAATAATTTCAATCTCAAAAGCAATGCGACCCGCTTCTGCCGCACGAACGTTAGCCTCAGCAGCATTAACTCTAGGAAAGCGCGTGTAAGGCATATCTAATGGTTGCGTTACCGACCAAGATGACACATTGCCGGTTGTTAAGGGACCAGATGCTGATCGCTGTTGACCAGTGTTAACCTCAAAATCAGGATTTGGAATGGCGCGAGCCGTTGAAAGCTGGCCCTTAATCGCTTGAGATTGATCTCGGGCCGCCAATACCTGCGGACTGGAGTTAATCGCAATTGAAATCAGTTCATTGACGGTCAGTGGCTTTTGCCCTTGCGCAAAAACGCTACCCGCAAACCAAAGGCAGGTCGCAACAAATAAAAGGGTCTTAGATCGACTCATAGTAAATATTCTTAAATACAAACACAATCCTCCATTATCAAGCCCTTCATCTAGTTAAGGCGGGGTAAATGCCTCTAATATGGAGCACTGGCACAGTTTTGAACGCAAAAGTCTGAAAATAAGGCAATAAATTCATCAGCTCACTTTATTTTAGGTGCTACACAGTTAACGAAGTATCCGCCTAGAAATACGTCCATACTGCTGGCTCTGATGAAATGTTTTTTGTAATAACTTATGTATTTTCTTTAAGCCCATTTCGAGTGCGGTGCGTTGATCTCTCGCAGTAATACTCACCTCGATAGGACGGCAATTAAAAGTTTGTATCTCTATTGAACAAATTTGATTGCAGGCAGTCCTAGAGTGCACCTCAATTGAATATTTCACTTTAATTTTATGCACCAACCAAAATAATTTCCTCAGAGAGAACCGCACCCGGTTCTGAATGAATACTGTGAATTCAGGCTCGACAACACCCCCTGCCTCTAAAACTACATTCATGTCACCCCTTTAACTTTGATCATGTATTGAACTATATGGTTTTTTATATTCCTAATAAAGGTGAATTTAATTGATTATATTTCTGGTTTTTACTGATACTTAAAATAAAAAAAGGCCCTCACTAAGAGGGCCAAAGAGAGAACAGCAGGATAAAGTTAATCAATAACAATTGCCATCAACGCAGTGGCAGCGCCAGCGCCTAAGGCAGGAATTCCCCAGCGCTCTAATGGATGCAAGGCGCTACCAGTAACCACCTCTACTGGAACATCACTGATTTCCAGCAACTTAGCAGTTGTAGAGTTTTCAAAGAGCCTATTTACTGAATGCTTTTTAGAAGTCCCAACCACGATCCGATTGCATTGAAGTCGCTGCGCCTCATCACGTAAACCAGTGCCCTTATCTCCACAAACATAACTAGAAGAAAATGCAACACCCGCTGTTTCGAGATAGTGTGATGCAGACTCTGTAGCTTTGAGCGCACAATCAGCTTGCCAATCTTGAACAGAGCGTTTACTCAAGAATTTACGGATGTGCGTATGCAAGCTTGGCTGCACATTACACAGATGAATATGCGTTTGGGGATTGTGCCCATATGCTCGTACTGCATGCTTAACTGCTAAATCAGAATTCTTAGAACCATCAACTGGAATCAGAATGGAATTCATGGTATTTCCTTTCAATTGAGAAGACTGCAATGTCGATATATCCTCAGCAGATTCTGGGTTTACTACCGAGGAGGCAATGACATCCTCCAGGGCCAGCCTGCTTCTTATAAAACCACCACCTAAAACTCCCAGCACTACAACAACTTGTATTACGTATTCCCATGCAGCGCTATAAGACTGCAGAAATTCCTGTGTTATTGGCTCTGAAATAACCATCTTTGCCGCGGTAAATGCCAGAACACCAGCGCCTATATAGGTGACCGATGGGTAACGCTCCACCAGTTTCAAAATTTGGGTTGATCCCCAAATCACAATCGGAATACTGATCAGTAGGCCTAATACAACGAGTACGTAACTTCCATTAGATGCGCCAGCGACTGCCAGGACATTGTCTAAACCCATCACCGCATCTGCGATCACAATCGTTTTCATTGCGCCCCAGAATGTAGTGGAAGCGGCGCCATGTCCCTTTCCATCATCTGCTGCAGGGTTAAGCAATCTATAGGCAATCCACAATAAGAGTAAACCGCCAACTAGCATTAATCCAGGGATTTGCAGTAGATACACGACTAGTAGCGTCATGATGCTTCTCACCACAATTGCCCCTACCGCACCCCAAACGATTGCCTTTTTCTGCAAATGCGCGGGGAGATTTTTAGCGGCCATTGCAATGACGATGGCGTTATCTCCCGCCAACACTAAATCGATCATCACAATCGCCATTAAGGCCGAAAAAAATTCTGGGCTAAAGAGTTCCAATTGAGTTTCCTTAATTTATATTTGACTCATGAATACCATGAGCGCTGATGGGGTTAATTTAAGATTTATTGAGCTTAGTAAAAAGAAGATATATATTGAACTTACTTTCGAAAAAACCTGAATATGACCATGCCCTATAACTATCGACACTTGTACTACTTCTGGGTAGTGGCCAAGGAAGGCAGTATGTCCAAGGCTGCTGAGCGTCTAGATATGGCCATTCAGACGATCAGCGCACAGGTTCATGAGCTAGAAAAGTCGCTAGGTTTCCTTTTATTTAAGCCTGCAGGGCGGGGTATTACGCTGACGGAGTCCGGTTTTGCCGCTTTAGAAATCGCTGATCAGATTTTTTCACTAGGCGAGAGGCTGCCTGAGGCAGTGAGGGATGCCGCTAAAGCCCCCAAACAAAAAATTACCGTTGGGGTATCCGATGGTTTACCAAAGCTCATTACTCGTCAATTACTTGAACCTATTCTACAAATGAAGGAAATTCACCTCATTGTCCATGAGGGTGAATTTGATGATTTATTGGCAGACCTTGCATTACATCGGCTCGATATTATTTTGTCAGATCGCCCTGCGCCCAATAACAAAAACCTCAATGTTTACAGTGAAGAGCTAACTAAATCTGCTATCTCTTGGTATGGTTCTGAAAAATGGTCAAAAGCAGTAAAGGGTACATTTCCAGACTGCTTAAATCACCTGCCTATTTTGCTTCCCACATCCCATTCGATGGTTCGATTTTTGATCGACCAATGGTTTATCAAAAATAACATCATCCCGAATGTAGTGGGCGAATTTGAAGATAGCGCTCTACTAAAAACCTTTGCCGCTAGTGGTATGGGTGTTTTTCCTGCAGTTAATCTAGTGCAAAAAGAATTGAGGGAAACTTATCACATTGAAGCACTAGGCCACTGCAGCGATATTTATGAATATTTCTACGCCATTAGATCTGAGAAAAAAATTGCCAACCCACTCGTAGAAGCCATCATCAAAAGATCGTCACTCTGATACTCACCAGTTAAAATAGAAACATGACTAATTTTCTCGATCCCGCAATTTTATTTTTCATCTTTGGCGTCTTTGCAGGCACCGTCAAATCCAATCTAGAAATTCCACAACCTATTTCCCGATTTTTATCGCTCTATCTATTAATGGCCCTGGGTTTAAAGGGTGGATTTGCCCTCCACAAATCGGGCTTCACTACGGAAATCGGACTCTCATTAGGCTTGGCCATACTGTTAGCGATAGTGATTCCGATAATTGGTTATTGGATTCTACGAAAAAAATTAAATGCTTTTGATTCAGCTGCGATTGCCGCTACCTATGGATCCGTCAGTGCCGTCACATTTATTACTGCCACCCAATATTTAGATCACTTAAATCTTGCCTATGGTGGCCACATGGCTGCTGCGATGGCGCTTATGGAGTCTCCAGCAATTATCTTCGCCATCATCATGGCTAACAAAGCCAGAGCTGCCCACCCATCCAGTCAAAGTACCCAACAGCCAGCCACTGGATTATCTAAGGTATTACATGAGTCATTTACTGATGGCGCACAGCTACTACTTCTGGGATCAATGATAGTAGGCCTGATGAGTGGCGACGCCGGTCAAAAGCTGATGGCCCCATTTTCGATTGATCTATTTAAGGGAATGCTCGCTTTTTTCCTATTAGACATGGGGCTGATGGCAGCCAGAAATTTCAGCGGTCTCAAAGGAAAGCCACCGATTACTTTGCTATATGCCATAGGCTCACCTCTCGCTCATGCGCTCTTAGCTCTCGTATTCTGTAGGTTGTTAGGCTTACCACTCGGAGATACCGTTCTACTCATGGTGCTCGCCTCTAGCGCTTCTTATATTGCGGTCCCTGCAGTGTTACGGCATGCTCTGCCTGAAGTCAACCCAGCCTTATATATGGGCATGTCTTTAGGGTTAACTTTTCCGTTCAATATCATGATTGGTATTCCGCTATACACTTGGATTGCTAAACAGCTTTTATAGAATCGTTACCGCAGCACATCGCCGCATTACATCACCGTAGTACGTCACCGTAGTACGTCACCGCAGTGCATCAATTCACTCAAACTTCGCACGAGTCTCTATATGAATTTATTTTCTAATCGGACCGCCAGCTTACTCACCAAGCATGGCAAAGAAGTGGTGATTGCCCCTGAAATGCTTGCGCTCACCGGCTGTCAAGTCCAGCATACCGATGCCTATGACACTGATCAGTTAGGTACATTCACTCGTGAAACGCCTAGATACGGAACGCAGCTTGATGCTGCTCGCAAGAAAGCCGTCATCGGCATGGATCTACTTAGCAGCAAGCTAGGCCTAGCAAATGAAGGTGCCTTTGTTACTGACCCTTATACCGGTGTGATCCCTTGGAATAATGAACTCGTAGTGCTATTGGATCACCAGCATCAATTGGAGATCATTGGCTTTTCTAGTGCGCCCGCTCAAAGTAATAGCGGCTATCTCAATCATTGGGAGGAGCTCATCAAGTTTTCTGAATCCGCCCTCTTTCCATCGCATCACTTGGTCATCAAACCAACGGATGAACACCATCCCCAATCTCGCAAGGGCATTAAAAACCTCATCGAGTTAAAAGAGGCTTTTGAGTGGGCTCAAGCGCACTCGACTAAAGGCATGGTCTTTGTAGAAAATGATTTAAGGGCTTTTGCTAACCCCACACGGATGGAGAATATTCGTAAAGCTACTTTGGATCTCATTCAGAAAATGAATTCTGTTTGTCCACAATGTCAGACTCCAGGCTATTGGATTAAAGACATCCAGCGGGGCCTCCCTTGCAATGCCTGTGGACTACCAACTGAACAAGAGATAGCAAAGATATGGGGATGCCTCAAGTGTGACCATCAACATATTGAAGGCATGAAGGTACTAAAATTTGCAGATCCATCGCGCTGCAGCCACTGCAATCCTTAATACTGGATCCCAATCCCAGCCGACTACTGAGGCTTATTTTTTACTTCGAGCCTTAGGATTTGCGTCTTTTTGAGTGCCTGCAATATTACTCATATTCTGGACACTCTTTTCAAAGCTGCCAAATGAGTCGGCCATAGCAGCGCGAATCAATTCAAAGTTTTGCAATGCACTACTAAAGGAGCCCTTAAATATTGAGTGGTAGGGTTCACTACCTGCCGGAGCATTTTGAGTAGCTTCATTTACAAAATGAATTAAATCTTGCTGCGATT
Source organism: Polynucleobacter sp. TUM22923 (assembly GCF_030295705.1). Lineage (NCBI taxonomy): Bacteria > Pseudomonadati > Pseudomonadota > Betaproteobacteria > Burkholderiales > Burkholderiaceae > Polynucleobacter > Polynucleobacter sp. TUM22923. The sequence goes on along the minus strand of NZ_AP027274.1, from coordinate 326,969 downwards.
CTTTAATCATTGACTCAGCAATCTTGACCAACTCTTGATTACTACTCGCTAAAGCCTGACATAACTTAGCCTGGTACTGCGTCACTTCTTTAGCAGCGTCTTGCAATACCTGTGCATGCACAAACTCAAAAGCAGCCTTAGGATCTTGGGTTTTCATCAAATCAGCTACTTTCGCCTGCAGGCGAGTAGAGAGTTCCTGAGAGGCCTGTTGATTTAATTGTGCAATTTCTTGGGTACTAGTCAAAGCTACCCGACCCACCGCCTGCGCTGCATCCATTACCTTTTTTGCGTTCTTCTGAATCATGGCTAGCTCCTATGTAATTGAATATCAAATCCATAATGCACATGCTGTTGAACTTACTGCTGAACTTACTGCTGAACTTACTGCTGAAAGTACGACCAATCTAGTAATCTAATCTACTCTGAATTACGAATGATTCAGATAGAGAAATACCACTAGCTACTAAATAATTACTGAATAATAATTGTGGCGCTTTGACGCAATTGGGATAAAAATTCAAACTGTTTCTTTTGGATCATGCCATTGCGAATAGCCGCTTTAGCTTGCTCAAAGCTTGGTGGTTTACTAGTTCTTTTGTCTTCAAGCTTAATTAAAGACCAGCCCTGTGGCATCTTAATGGGAACTGGTGAAACTTGCCCCTTAGCCATCGAGCTTAATAAATTGGCAATTTGTGGCAGAGTCTGGCCTGCTTGAACCCAACCAACCGCGCCACCCTGAACCTTATTTGGTGCCAGTGAAACGCTTTTAGCCACCTTATCAAATGCTTCCCCTTTTTTAATTCTGGCTAAAGCCGCTTGCGCATCAGACTCAGTAGCAACGGCAATATCACTCACTTTGTATTCAACAATCATGCCCTGCGAACCCAAGGAAGCAATCTCTCGGTTGTACTCAGCCTGCATGTCTGCTTCAGTCACTGGATTCTTTGAAATATAAGTAGCCAACTCTAAGTCCGCCAAATAATTCTGGCGAATCATCGCTAGTTGACGATTGGCTTTATCTGAATTCGCCAAGCCATCCTTCTCCGCTTGCTGAGAAAGCAGTGAAATCTCAATCAACTTTCCTAATACAGCCTGTCTTAATTCTGGAGAATCTGTCTGGCCTTGTGCCAAAGCCGCTTGTATACCCTGCTCTACCGTGTCATTGGAAATAATCGTGCCATTGACAGAAGCGGCCGCACTGACTGGTAGTGCTCCCTGAGCAAATGCCGTGCCTAATGTGGCAAATGAAAGGGGGATCGCTAAGGCTAACTGAAGGATGAGTGATTTCATGAAAAAGTCTTTTGGGAGGTGATGAAGTTCATAGTAACAGCTAGAGTTAGCTGTAGCCGTTAAAACTGAACCGTTGAAGGTATAGGCTCAAATGGTGCCGCAGAATCTGTTTCTTGCGATTGTGCCTGCTCTTCACCCTGAGGATTTGAGAAGTAGCGAGAATCCAAGCCAGGGCTTTTATTTTGGCTTGGAATGAAGTTTGCTGGCAGTGTATTGGAATACATTGGACCTGCAGGTGTCTCTACTGGTGCAATCGATTGACTATTCAATTCTTGAATCTGGGCCGGCGTGTACGGGGAGAAAGTTTGTCCTATAGCTTGATTGGAAGCAGTTACAGCGCAAATACTAGCAAGCACTACTATCAAAAGGGGTCTTGTCTGAATGCGTTGAGTTTGCATAGTCTTTGTTATCGACAATATGAATTTGATCATATTTGTAGTGTAGCGGATGTAGTGAATATGGGGCTCATTCAGCACTGATGTCCCTGGGGAGATAAAGCGCTTTTAAGAATGCAATAAAAGCGTTATTCTCAACCCTTACGGCATTACATTTAAAGGACCGGCATGACTAACGAAACTAACGAGACATCAACCCCAGATGATGAAGATTTTGATTACGGGTGCAAATGCGCCATGACCTTATTGAACGAGCCAACCGAAGATTGTTTAAATGATCTGATCGATGAGCTTGACGAAGATGGGATGATTGCTACTGAAGTGGTTTACGGCCTCTTAGCCACTATTCTCATGAGCATGAACTCTGAGGAAGAGGATGAAGAAGAGCATTAATTAATTCTGATTAGCGATATCTCGAGCAAATTGATCCATGGCGCAAGCCATGGTGATATCGAGCTTAGTCAACCCCTGAAGATCATGGGTACTCAACCGGACGCTGACCTTATTCCAGCAATTAGTCCAATCTGGGTGGTGATTGAGCTCTTCAGCAAAGTCTGCGCTGAGCGTCATGAATGCAAAGGCACTTTTAAAGCTCTTAAAAGTAAATTCACGAGAGATCTCCTGACCGCTCGAAGCTAAGTGCCAATCTGGCACAGCCTCTAAAAAATTAAAATCTACTGGCAAGATGCTAGGTTTTGACATGAGAATGCTCCACACTCTGCGATAACTGTTTTAAGTCATCTGGGTAAAGCCAGCGCCACTCACCTTCAGCAAGATCTGCGGGCATGACATATTGGCCTATTTCCGTACGATGCAACCGTGCTACATGATTACCTACGGCAGCCATCATGCGCTTAACTTGATGATAACGCCCTTCAACGATCGTCATCGCTAAGGTGTTGTCACTGAGTTTCTGACATGCGGTAGCGAGACATGGCTTAGGATCATCATCCAATACAACTCCCCGCAACAAATGGTCTATTTGCTTTTGAGTAATAGGTTCTGGGGTCGTGATTTCATATATCTTGCCAATATTTTTCTTTGGCGTCGTCATCTTGTGAATAAATTGACCATCATCTGATATCAAAATTAAACCTGTTGTATCAAAGTCAAGGCGCCCGACACACTGTAAGCCACGCTCTACGAATGGCTTGGGGAGTAAGCTATAAACACTAGGGTGATGAGTAGTCTTATGAGAGCACTCATAGTTTGGGGGCTTATTAAAAGCGATATACGCTTTTTCATGAAACTCCCAATCCTTGCCTTCTACATTGAGAATCAAACCCTCAGTAGCAATACGCTCATCCGGATCTTCTGCTAGAACCCCGTTGACCTTTACCAGATCGGCCAACACCAAATCACTACAATAACGCCTGGTACCAAAGCCTTGGCTAAATAATATTTTTTCGAGTGGAAGTGGTTTGGACATAGATGTTGCTGAGCATACTACAAAGCAATACTTATCTTCTATGGGCGTCAGAAGCCATTATCATGAATGTCATACTTTTGATATTTCCCACTGGAATTAGAGACCCCTATGCTTTCATCACCTGCGCCTAGAAGCCACTTACACACTCGTGAAATTATTTTTCAGGGTTATGCCCGTGAAGATGGCTTATGGGATATCGAGGCCCATTTACGGGATTTCAAATCCAATCCTTTTACGACTGGTGCTAGCACTTGGCAGCCCGGTGAGGCATTTCATGACATGTGGGTCAGAGTAACCTTAAATACACAACTTGTGATTCAGGATATTGAAGTGGTGATGGATAAACATCCCCATCCTGAATGCCCACAAGTCATACCACCCATGGACGCCCTGATTGGTGAACAAATCGGCAAAGGTTGGCGAAAAACGATTAATACCCACTTAGGCGGTATTCAGGGATGCACCCATCTTCGAGAGTTATTGGCCAGCATGGCAACCGCCGCATTTCAATCGATACCTGGAGCACTATTGGACTCCGGTGACGATAAACCACCGCTTTACTTGGGGACCTGCAAATCATGGGATTTTGATGGCCCCGTAGTACTGCGGCACTATCCCAAGTTTTATCAGTGGAAGGGCTAACCCTTTATTTAGAGGGCCCCACGGTGCACATTAAAACCATTGAATGACTGCTGAACGGGCATCAACTCCACCAAATTAATATTCATATGGCTTGGCAAGTTTGCTGACCAAAAAATGGCCTCTGCTACATCATCCGCACTAAGCGCCTGAACGCCGCTATATACCTTGTCCGCTTTATCGTCATCACCCTTGAAGCGAACATTAGAGAACTCTGTACCAGAACACATACCAGGCTCGACACAAGTGACGCGGACTGGCGTCCCAATGAGATCCGCCCTTAAATTTAAACTGAATTGATGCACAAAAGCTTTCGTTCCACCATAAACATTGCCACCAGGATAAGGGTAATTAGCTGCGACGGATCCCAGATTAATGACATGTCCTTGTTTGCGCTCAACCATGCCAGGCAAAAATGCCCGCGTCATGTGGACCAAGCCTTTGATATTGGTATCAATCATCCGATCCCAATCAGACAATATTGCTTGATGCGCAGGCTCCAAACCTAAGGCTAATCCGGCGTTATTGACCAGAATCGTCACGTTAGCAAACTCAGCAGGCAAGCTTGCCGCCAATTGGTCAACCTGCTTACTATCGCAAACATCAACCGATAAAGTCAGTAATTTATCCTGTTGCATCGTAGGAAGTGAAGCCTTAAGAGCCTCTAAGCGCTCTACCCTTCTACCCAAGGCAATGACCCGATGGCCATTAGCCAAAAAGCGTCGTGCAGTGGCCTCACCAAATCCAGCTGTTGCGCCAGTGACTAATACAGTATGTTCTGTATGCTCCATTATTTCGTACGCTCCATATATTCACTATCTTTTCTGATTTATTTTAATTGGCTGATTTTAATCTCTAGTCTAGATTGACTAAATAACCCTGCTCAATCTTAGCGGCATTAGACTTGACTAAAGCTTGAGGTAACCATTCCTGCAATTCTTCTTCAGTCATATTAAGCTGCTGTTTAATATGCTTGAATATTGGCGTTCTAGAGATCCATTGCTGCACTTGTGCCATCTGCATACTCCGCCACTCTAATAACTTATATTTCAACAATACCTTAGCGCCATGACGCGCATTTCTGTCGGGATTACTGGATAGATAATCTAAGCGTGACTTTGCAGTAGTGATTGCTTCCTGGACATTAGTAAATGGTTTCCCATGCCCAGGAATGACTAGCGATATTGATAAGCCCTCAATCAATTCTAATGTTTTAACAACCTCTTCAAAGCCACCCTCACCCCAGAGCTCTGGAAAGATCACCCCAAAGCCATTCTCCCAAAGTGCATCCGCTGAAATCAAGATTTGATGATCTACTTGATAGAGCATCACTGAATGATGGTCATGTCCTGGGGCTGCTAATATCTGCCACGGGTAGGGACCCAAAACGATAGTCTCACCGGGCACTAATAGTCCTTGATAAGAAAACCTTGGGCATGCCTGTCCTAAAGTTTGATAGCTTAACAAATTCTCATCCCAATGCTGGACGGCAGTTGCCTCTGCAACTGGGATCATGATGTCACAGCTAAATTTTTCAACGAGCGTTGCATTACCACCGCAATGATCTGAATGTAAATGCGTATTAACAATGGTATTGAGCGTTGGCAAGTGGTGCCGCTCAAGCGCTTTAGCTACTAAATCCACTGTCAACTGTTGATGGGCGCAGTATCCAGAATCTACCAGTGCTACATTGCGATCATCATATAAAAAAATATTGTTTGCAGACAACCAACCTCGCTCAAAGATATCAATCCCCGGCGGAAGTAAGTAGTCTCCAATACGCCTTTGTGTCATGCTAATTCTTTTGGGGTGTCAGCTCTAGCTTGCTGACATCAAATTGCTGCTGCTTTAAGCGTTGCAATAGATCGTTGTAGGCTTTGGGGTCTATTTGCGACGTTCTCGAGAGAACCCAAAGATATTCTCTTTTGGGATCACTGACTGCTGCTAGCTGATACTGGGCATCCAAATCAATAATCCAATAATCGCCCCACACAAAAGGTAAAAACGAGAGCCATTCTGGCGCAAATCGCACTTGGAGCTTAGGTGAATCTGGCGCCCCAATCTGTCGAGCCGCACCAATTGCTTGAGATGTTTCGCCATTAGCTATTTGGCAGCTATTGATCACCTGTAACTTTCCATCTATCTTTGCAGAGTAAATTGCCTTCGTATTACTCACGCACTTTTTCTGAAACCAATTCGGAAATTTTGCTATTTCATACCAAGTGCCTAAATAGCGCGGGACATCAAGCGTAGTGATTGTGTTCACTGCCGTCGCTTCCCCTACCTGAGCATTGACTTGTGCGCTCACCTGCATTGGAAACAAAGCAAGCATCGTCAGAAAAAAATTGACTCGAAGTAATTTAAGCATGTTTATTAAAGCGCAATCGATTGCGTATGTAAGGAATCCGACAACATAAGAGTAAGAACAAAACAGCCCCATAAATACTGGCTGATTCAAAATCATTCTTACCCGCCTTGTGCCACCAATAGTGCAGCATTACCGTGCAAGCAATCACATAGATCAATCGATGCAATGTAGACCAGCGCCGCTTTAAAAAACGTTGTGACCAGTGATTAGAAGTGACTGCTAGCGGGGTGAGCATCACTAAACTAATAAATCCCATCGTAATAAAGGGCCTCTCCACTACATCACTCCACATCTGCGCAAGATCAAAGTCTTGATCTAACCACAGCCAAATACCAAAGTGCAGAAAGGCATAGAAAAAACTAAAGAGCCCTAACATTCTGCGATAGCGAACCCAGGCTACTGAGTTGCTGATGAGGCGCAAGGGCGTCATCGCTAAGGTCAGGCATAAAAATACCAAAGCCCAAGTGCCGGTAGAGCGCGTAATGAACTCAATAGGATTAGCGCCCAAGTCACCTACCCATCCAAGCCATATCAAGCGGCCTACAGGAATCAATGCCGCAAGAAAAATAAGAGGCTTCATCAAATGCATAATCACGCTACTGACTTAATAGAATTTCTTCAAGTCCATACCGGCGTACATACTTGCTACTTGATCCGCATAACCATTAAACATTTCTGTTTTGATTTTTGGTGCAAACATGCCTTTAGGATCTCCGATCCGCCGCTCGCTAGCCTGACTCCAACGTGGATGGTTCACGGAGGGGTTTACATTGGAATAGAAACCATATTCACGGGCATCAAACTGGCTCCAACTAGTCTTAGGCATCTCTTCTGTAAGCCGAATTTTGACAATCGACTTGGCACTTTTAAAGCCATACTTCCAGGGCACCACAATCCGCACAGGGGCGCCATTTTGTTTAGGTAAGACTTCGCCATAAAGACCGAAGGTCAAGAGCGTCAGGGGATTCATTGCCTCATCTAAACGCAGGCCTTCACGATAAGGCCACTCAATGATTTGACTCCGTAAGCCTGGCATTTGCTTACGGTCCGCAAGAGAAATAAATTCAACATATTTTGCTGAGCCCAAAGGCTCAACGTGATTGAGCAATTTGGATAAAGAATAACCATCCCAAGGAATGACCATAGACCAACCTTCTACACAGCGCATCCGATAAATACGCTCTTCCATAGGGGCTAATTTCAGTAGGGCATCGATATCCAAGGTGACTGGTTTTTTGACTAAACCCTCAATCGTGACAGTCCATGGCCTGGTTTGCAAACTTCCCGCATTGGCAGCAGGATCAGCCTTATCTGTTCCAAACTCATAAAAGTTATTGTAGGTAGTAATATTTTTATAACTCGTTAAGTCATCCTTTGCCGCAAAGTTAGGATTTAGTGTGGCAGCTAACTTTTGGCCACCATTGGCTAATGCCTCTCGAGAAAACCAAGGAGCAAGTGCTAAACCAAAAGCTCCCGCTGCGGCTGACTTGATGAGTGTGCGTCGATTATCAAAAACTGCCTTAGGGGTAATATCACTAGCTAGTAATTTATGGTCATAGATACTCATGAAATCCTCTGATATTGATAAAAGGGTAAAGGCAACAAAACTGAATACGGACTTAATGGGATCTATTCTCTCACTGTTAACAATGCAATGTTGAGTGTTTATGTAGCCGTAAAAAAGGCAAACACGAAGGTTTGCCTTTTTTATGATGCCAATGCGGTTTTTTGAGAGTTAACTTGCTCTAGCTGCTTTCAGGATCTGATTTAAAGTTGTGCTGGGACGCATTACTGCCTTGCACTTTTCAGGATCAGCCGCGAAGTAACCACCAATATCAACTGGCTTACCCTGCACTGCCTTGAGCTCTTCTATGATCTTTGTCTCACCCTCAGCCAAGGCTTTGGCAATGGGAGCGAAATGGGCTTGTAATTGCTGATCTTCAGTTTGGGCGGCCAAAGCTTGCGCCCAATACATCGCTAAATAGAATTGGCTACCGCGATTATCCAGCTCACCCGTACGTGGCGAAGGGGACTTATTGTTATCCAATAAGGTACCGGTTGCTTCGTCTAAAGTACGCGCCAAGATCTTCACTTTAGGATTGCTCGTTTTATCGCCAATGTCCTCTAAGGAAACTGCTAGAGCTAAAAACTCACCTAAAGAATCCCAACGCAAATGATTTTCTTCAACCAGCTGCTGAACATGCTTAGGGGCAGATCCGCCCGCGCCCGTTTCAAATAAGCCGCCGCCCGCCATTAAAGGTACGATCGATAGCATCTTAGCGCTGGTTCCTAGCTCCATGATTGGGAATAAGTCGGTCAGATAATCACGCAAGATATTTCCGGTTACTGAAATCGTATCTTTACCGCGAATCAAGCGCTCTAAGGTGTATCGCATGGCTCGGGTTTGCGACATGATCTGCACATCTAAGCCCGTTAGGTCGTAATCTTTTAAATAAGTACTTACTTTCTTGATTAACTCGGCTTCGTGCGGACGGTATTCATCCAACCAAAATACCGCTGGGGTATTAGAAAGGCGTGCACGATTGACTGCTAACTTGACCCAATCCCGAATCGGCGCATCTTTAACTTGGCACATCCGCCAGATATCGCCCTCTTCTACATTTTCTTCCAGCAACACTGTACCGTCATCAGCCACAATACGAGCCACTCCAGCTTCGGCAATTTCAAAGGTTTTGTCATGTGAACCATACTCTTCAGCCTGCTGAGCCATTAAGCCAACGTTCGGTACAGTACCCATGGTGGTTGGATCAAAGTTACCGTGGGTTTTACAAAAGTTAATGACCTCTTGATAAATACGTGCAAAGGTACTTTCTGGAATAACAGCCTTGGTATCGTGTAAGCGGCCATCAGCACCCCACATCTTGCCACCCACGCGAATCATTGCTGGCATAGAGGCATCGACGATCACATCACTTGGAGAATGCAAGTTGCTAATACCTTTGGCAGAATCAACCATAGCCAATGCGGGACGGTGCTCATGACAGGCATGCAGATCTTTTAGAATCTCTTCCCGCTTGGACTCTGGTAACGTTTTGATTTTGTCGTACACACTACTCATGCCGTTATTGGGATTGACACCCAATTCTTCGAACAACTTAGCATGCTTGGCAAAAGCTTCTTTGTAGAAAATCTTCACGGCATGACCAAAGACAATCGGATGAGAAACTTTCATCATGGTTGCTTTGACATGCAGAGATAGCATCATGCCGGTCTTATAGGCGTCATCAATTTCTTTTTCGTAAAATTCGCATAAAGCTTTTTTACTCATAAACATACTGTCGATAATTTCACCGGCGAGCAAAGCGACTTTTGGTTTGAGCACAATAGTCTTGCCACTCTTAGTCACCAAATCCATCCTTACATCACATGCCTTAGTTAGGGTCATGGACTTCTCGCCGGCATAAAAATCACCGCCATGCATATGAGAAACGTGGGTACGCGAAGCTTGGCTCCACTCACCCATGGAATGGGGATTCTTGCGAGCGTAGCGCTTAACAGCGTTCGGTGCGCGGCGATCGGAATTACCTTCACGCAACACCGGATTTACTGCGCTACCTAAACAAGAAGAGTAAAGCACGCGGATTGCTTTTTCAGCATCGTTCTTAGGATCATCCGGAAATTCTGGCAATGCATACCCCTTGCCTTGCAGCTCTTTAATGGCTGCCAATAACTGAGGAACTGAGGCGCTAATGTTTGGCAGTTTAATAATGTTGGTATCGGGCAATAAAGTCATGCGACCCAATTCGGCTAAATTATTGGGCACTTTTTGCGCATCAGTTAAATAATCAGAAAAAGCTGACAAGATCCGGGCCGCAACAGAAATATCACTTGTCACCACTTTCACTCCGGCTGGTTCCGTGAAGGTGCGGATAATCGGCAAAAATGCACAGGTCGCTAAGGAAGGCGCTTCGTCTGTTAGCGTGTAAATGATCTTTGATTTCTCTGAAGCCATGGATATTTCCTCAATATGGATAAATTTTGGGTATTGCCCCTTGCTAGAGACTCTCGCTTTTTGTGCGAGAAGCTTTAGATGTACAAGGCTTACTCTTCTATTTTAAATCATCACCCTTTGGAGATTCGAGCTTAATAGCCACCAAATTGACCTATGAATGGCAATGTATAGGGTTACCCCAAGGTAAAACCCTGGAAGATAAGCCGTAAACTGACGCCTATGACAGAAAAAATCCCATTTTTTAATAGAAACCTCATACTACTGATTCTCTGTCAGGGCCTGTTTTTAACCAATAATGTCACTTTCATCGCTATTAACGGGCTAGTAGGGCTAAGCCTAAGCCCCGTAGCTTGGATGGCGACACTACCCGTGATGGGTTATGTTGTCGGTGGCGCCTTTTCTACGTCGATCGTCGCTAAGACCCAAAATTACTTTGGTCGAAAAATTTCTTTTCAATTGGGCCTATTGGTTGCTGTCTTTTCAGCACTTTTATGTGCCTACGCCGCCTACTCAAAAAATTTCTGGTTACTGGTACTAGGCACCTTTATTGCAGGCTATTACAGCGCCAATGGCCAACTGTATCGATTTGCGGCTGCCGAACTGACGGTGGCTAGCCAAAGAGACAAGGCGGTATCCTGGGTCTTAGCTGGAGGTATTCTTGGGGCAGTCATTGGGCCTAATCTGGCATCTTGGACAAGGAATATATTCGATACGGCCTTTTTGGGCGCCTACCTCACCCTCTCGGTTGCGGGCTGTATTGGCATTATCGTCATGCAGTACATTCACTTCCCCGATGAGTTCAAAACTAAACATGCGCTCTTGGCAGGTCGAGATCTGAAAGTGATTTTGCGACAACCGGTATTTATGGTGGCAATCATCGGCGCCTCTCTCGGTTACGGTGTGATGAACCTACTAATGGCAGCGACCCCGCTTGCAATGCAAATTTGTGGGCTCCCATTTTCAGATACCGCTATGGTATTGGAGTGGCATGTCATTGGCATGTTTGCTCCTGGATTTTTTACCGGTTCATTGATTCAGCGATTTGGTACCCTGAAAATAATGGGTACTGGTGTTTTGCTTAATTTAGCCTGTATCGCTATTGCACTCACTGGCGTGGCGTTTCATCAATACCTGATTGCCCTCTTTCTATTAGGCGTAGGCTGGAACTTTTTATTTACCGGAGCCACTTCCTTAGCAATGACTGCTTATCGCCCGGAAGAGCGTGACAAAGCTCAGGCAGCCATCAATTTCTTTGTGTTTGGCACCATGGCCTTCACCTCATTTGGTTCGGGCGCTATCATCACCTCGCAGGGCTGGAATATCCTGAACTTTGGCTCACTAATCCCCGTGTTTATTACTGCTGCAGCACTGCTCTGGTTAAGCGCTCAAAATAGAAAAAGTAATCGCACGCAATCAGCTTAGGCGATGCAAGAAGCAGGGGGGGGAAATAAGCCTAAGATGTTTTAGCGAGAGGTAAATTAAATAGCAGGTTCTGTGGCTTGAGTTTTAATTGCTTTTGATCGCTCATCGCAATACCCATGTACACCGGCTTACCTGCCTGCGCTACTGAGACAGCGGCCTCTTCAATAAAGTCCAAACGGAACAAGCAAATGACTTTTTGCAGCTCATCTGTATCCACTGGCTCTTTGTTGTAAAGCTTATTTAGAATTTCTGTTGCGCTAGCATCAAGCCCTACATGCCATGACCACTTTGGATCGCTAATTTGTTGCATTGGCGTAATGCGTGTTTTTACTCCCAAGAAGTGCTCTATCCATTTTTCTAACACGCGGCAAAAATGGTTGATTGGAGGCTGCCCGAAATTGAGCTGCACAGCGAAATCATGATCTTCGTTTTTATCCCAATATAAATCAGCGTTGTCTTCATAAAGCACATCTAAGTCGACCGAGCGCATCGTCATCGATTTACCTTTTAGCAAATCCATAATGTCGCCAGTTTCACCAGCCTTGGCATTGCGATCCACTACTTCTTCATCCGCGCCCATGACAATACTGCCCTCCAGTACGCTGATTTTCTGCGTACGGAAAAAAAGTTCGCCCATGCGGGCATCTAGCGGATGACAATCTTCACCCAAAATATGTCTAATAAAAATTTGCGCTAATTGTGCAATAAATAAAGGGGGTACATCGACCCCGCCACCCTCAAACAAACTCATGTAGAAATTTTCCAATGAGCTGGCCGCCAAAAGCTTAGTGCGATACCTTAACCACACTTGATAATTCACCTGAATATCCGCGTCAGCCATAGCCAGAATTTCTGATTCAGAAATCACTTCACGGGGATTATTTGTAAGGCGTTGGTGTAGGGCACGCTCTGCATCACAGGATTCTGGCACTAGGTGCAATTCTGGGCGAAGTAAGTACGTGCGCAAAAACGCATCTGTCACTAGGAGTTGATTATCTGCATCGACCGTAAGGGTCTTGTAAGCTGAGCGGGGCCAGAAATTGGTCATAGGAATAGGTTTAAACAAAAGATAGAACCCAGAATATACTAGCCAATCAATTTAAGCCAAAGAAGGAGAAAAACATGAGCGAACTTCAACTAATAGACACTGTTATTGGAGATGGTAAGGAAGCGGTAGCCGGCAATGGAGTTGACGTGCATTACACCGGCTGGCTCTTTGATGAAAAAGCAGCAGATCATAAGGGCCAGAAATTTGATAGCTCTTTAGATCGCGGTCAATTGTTCAGCTTTCCCCTTGGAGCAGGCCACGTTATCAAAGGCTGGGATCAAGGTGTGCAGGGCATGAAAATAGGCGGTAAACGCACCCTGATCATTCCTTCCGAAATGGGTTATGGCGCACGGGGAGCTGGTGGTGTTATTCCCCCAAATGCCACTTTAATATTTGAAGTAGAGCTACACGGGGTGAACTAGGCTTTTTCTTTCGTTATCCCAGCAGAAACAAGGCCGCTCATTGAGCGGCCTTTTTAATAGACAAAGCTTAAACGCTCAATAACTTAAGACCGCAAGCTTTTGCTATTTAATGTCAACTTATTGGGGCTACCTGGCATCGGAGTAGATTGGCAGAGCACGATCAATCGATTTCTTTCGGCAATGACCTTATCTGCATAGCCCCCATCATTCTCAGCATTAGCAGCGCCTACGTAGTATTTAAGGCCGCCACGTAATGAACCGGTCGTAGCAATCAAGTACTTCAAGATATAAGCACCCACACGAATGTTGACTTCAGGCTTAATCGCATCGCCGATGCCGCCGTAAAGGGCATATTTATCTTTGTGAATTAAGGTCATTACCTGCATCAAGCCTTCTGCACCCGCCCCACTCTTGATCAATGGATTGAAATTGGATTCCACCGAAATGATGGCCAATAAAAGCACAGGGTCAATCTTGACTTCTTTAGCAATCAATACAGTATTTGAGACATACCCTTCAATCTTTGTGCGATCAAGTTTGTATTTTTTCTCAAAAAACTCCGCAACCGCTCGTTGATTTTGAACAGAAACCATCAATTTAGAGTCTAAAGCTTGTGGATCAATCTTAGAAGTGGGGATACGATCCGACAGATGTGAAATGGGCTTTACTTGAGCATTCGCTACTGAGGGCATAAGTAAGGCGATAGCCTGCTGTTTTGGGGCTGAGCCAGAGCCTGACCCTGACGGTAAGTTGGCTGAAGATTTACCGTAGATCACCGCAGCAATTTCTTTGTCAGATGGGGCAGCCTGTGCTGGCTCTTGGTAAGGATCCAGCATGCCAAAGCCTTGATTCCAAACTATTTGCCTAGCCTCCTCAGGCACCAAGACTCGCGCCAAATCAAAAGCACCAGCCTGAGTTCCATTGCCAGATAACCAGAGTCCCACGACGGCAAAAACGGTAAGAAGCAACAGGCCATTCATCACGCGATAGATTGGTGATAAGGCATACGCCAATAGAGCCTTAGCCTTAGCCTTAGCCTTAGCCTTAGCTTCAGCGTTCGTAAATTGCGCTAAGGTAAGGTCATAGGACTTGGCTAAAAAACTTGTAATCATTCAGGGTCTTGCTAACATCAAAAACCAAACTATTGATTTATGCTGCATCGCAATAATTAATAAACATGATGCATCCTAAGAAAGTTCTTATATCTAGTCAAGAATAAAGAACGTCATTTTCATAACTTATTGGTCTTAAGTTTCATATGAGTTCCTATATACAGCGACTAGTTGATATTAATCTCATTAAAATCAGAGGTTTACGAATGTTAGTGGGCGCTTATTCCACATAACAAAAAACTGAAATAAAGCAGACTTTTTTACTATTTTTATCATTAAAAAAGGAAATAAAACCATATATCTAGTATCCAAATGATTGGATTTCACTACAGGTAGTACTAGCCAGGCATTAGGCTTGAGATGAAGCTTGTGATGATGTGGCCACTTAGTTGCATCATAAAAGCCGAGCTCCCGAATTAAATCTAGCGCCGGGAAACGCTCACTCCGACCAAAAAGAAGGGGCACTATCTATGCTCACCTACACTACTCATCCATGAGCACCCTAATTAAACTCTTTGCATTACTTGCCTTTAGTTCGCCACTAAGTGCCTTTGCCCTGTTTGATCAGTGCCGGGATCTTTTCCCAGAACAACAAACCCCCACCACAGCACTCATCGGTCGGGACCTCTGTTTTGATGATTTCGCTATTTATTACTCGCCGACGGATAAAAAACCGATCTACACAGTTGAAAAGCTTAATGGGAGGCAGCTTAGTCAAACTCGCCCCCGTCGCACCAATCAGTTTTATGAGGAAGCGAGAGTCCCCGCTCATGAGCGCGCCCTACTATCTGACTACCGAGGCAGTGGTTATGACCGTGGTCACAATGTCCCTGCTGGTGATATGACTGGGGAACGAGGTATGGCCCAATCCTTTTCTCTGGCCAATATGATGCCGCAGGCCAGGCAGAATAATCAAGGCATCTGGGCGAAACGCGTTGAAGAGCCAACTCGAATGTACGTCAAAAGAATCGATGGTGATATCTATGTCTTTACGGGTTCAACTGGAAATATGGGCAGCATTGGCAAAAGTAAAGTCACCGTTCCTGCTTATCTGTACAAGTTAGTCTATGACCCAACTAAGCAGTTGGCTTGGGCCTATTGGATCGAAAATACCAATGAAGCCCAAGTGAGCCCGCTAATCTCTTACTCAGAACTCATGCAAAGAACCGGGATCGACTTTCATTTACCGCTATCAAATCCTCGTTAAGCAATCAATCCCTAAATCAATCTCGGTCACGCAGGCGAGATTGAATGCCATTAGCTCGCTGAATCGGCGCCAGCAAACCGCGTAAGCCGTTGTGGTCTAGGGTGTGCATTAATTCTAGTAATTCTCCTAACTCGCTCTTAGGAAAGCCTTCACGAGCAAACCACGCCAAGTAATTGCCTGGCAGATCGGCAAGCGCTCGCCCAGCGTGCTTACCAAATGGCATCTTCATCAACACTAACTTCTCAAGAGCATCTGCATTCATAGCTGTGCATCTTATTACATAGCGGGTGTCCAGCCGCGCGCAATAGTTGAAGTTTGCCAACACTAGGCCTAATAAGGTCTTTCATTTTAAATGAGAATGATTCCTATTTGATGTATATTGAGAATCATTCTCATTTAAAGGGAATCTTTTTAGCAGCCTACTGCACCCACACACATCCATTTCACTACGACGACACCATGAAATTAACCATCAAAAGACTAATTGCCTTCACCTTAGTATTAGTAGCCGCATTCCATTTCTCTTTTGCCAATGCTGGAGAGGGGGCATTTGGTTGGATTTACACCTTAGACCTTCAACCCAAGGGTAAGCTGGAATTTGAGCAAAGATTACAACTGAATCAACAACAGGCAGCAGGCACCTATGACGCTTGGACTGCACGTACTGAATTGGAGTATGGCCTTACCAATAATCTACAGATTGCTGGGTACATCAATTCTTACTACACCAATGCCAGCCAAAATTACACCAACCCCGAAGCTTGCGGTGATAGTCCAAGCTGTACTGGAGGTTATGGTGTTCCTTCTAGCCATGACCCTGCTACCCCCTACAGAAAAAGTGGAATTGAAGGTGGCTCGCTAGAGGCTATCTATCGCATTACTAACCCCGTTACCTCCCCGGTAGGCATTGGCCTCTATTTAGAGCCCACCATCGGAAGAAATAAAAATGAAATTGAGGCTCGACTGCTCCTGCAATCGAATTTTATTGATGATCGACTGATTCTGGCAGGTAATGTGGTGTTAGCAAATGAGCGGCTTAAGTTTGTCGAAAATGGTAATGTGCCTGAGTCTATGCTGGACTTCTTATTAGGCGCTAGCTATCGCTTTGCACCTAAGTGGTCTGCTGGTGTCGAAGCTCGCTTTCATAATGACTATTCAGAATTAAACCTGCGCAACCAAGTACAACGCGCTACTTTTGTTGGTCCCAATATGCACTACGCCGCTAAAGACTGGTGGGTTACTGGTGCATGGCGTTATCAACTTAAAGGGAATACTTGCATGGGCGGCGGTGAAGCCGAATGCTCCAATGCACGTGTATGGGATAGCCACTCTGTCAATGAATTCATTGTCAAAGTCGGCTTCCCTCTAAATTAAGCCTACTTATTATGATGAATTGGAAACCAAACCCCATGGCCCTGGCGGGGCTTGCACTAATTAGTGCCCCACTCATTGCGCATGCCAAGATTTATGTCTCGATTGAGCAGGCCCAGGCGCTACTGATGCCCAATAAGTCTCTGCAAAAAAATCCCATTATCGTGACCGATGATCTCCAAGAAAAAATGCGTAGTGACTCTAGTGTTCGCCACCCCTTTCAGGGGGAGCGTATTTGGAAGGCAGCCGATGGCTCTTGGTTTATCGTGGACGAGGTGGTGGGTAAACATGAAATGATTACCTACGCTGTTGCATTAAATCCCTCCGGAGGAGTCATTGGTATTGAGATTCTAGAATATGTGGAATCGTATGGCTACGAAGTGGACCAAGTCCAATGGCGCAAACAATTTATTGGTAAAACCGTACTAGACCCCATCAAGCTCAATCAAGATATTCAAAATATTGGAGGAGCCACCCTCTCCTGCAAGCATCTGACGGATGGAGTGAAGCGAATTACAGTCTTACATAATCTGGCTCTCAAAAATCCTACGCTAGCTACAAAAATAAAATGATTCGCTGCAAACCTCTCTTGGGTACTTATGTAGAAATCTCTACCTCTGATGGCATACATAGCGCGCAGGCAATAGAGGGCGCCTTTATAGCGATTGAAAAAGTACAGGCACTGATGAGTTTTCATGATGCTCAGAGTGAGCTATCTAAAATAAATGCTCTTGCGCATCTGCAATCCGTCTCTATCGATCCCTGGACAGCAAGGGCTCTTCGCATTGCTCAAAAGCTACATCAGCAATCCAACGGTTTGTTTAATTGTGGCATTGGTCAGCACCTGGTTAAATCAGACTTACTCCCCAAACATTGCAGTAATAACCGGTCTGAATTTGGCGGTATCGAGCACCTCCTTTTTCTAGAGGACCATCTCATTCGGTCCTCTAAACCACTATGCCTTGATCTTGGGGGCATCGCCAAGGGCTTTGCTGTCGATATGGCAGTCAATGTATTACAAGATGCTGGTATCCACAGTGCCTCAGTCAACGCCGGCGGAGATTTGCGCCTTTTTGGAGATACAGCAAAAACCATCTATCTTCGAAACCCTGGGAATCCTCAAGCCCTGCTAGATGTAGGAACTCTACAAAACGGAGCAATGGCCACCAGTGGGCTTTACTTTGCTAAGGGAGCAAGATCTGCATATAAGCAAAGCTGCAGTCATATTGTTGATCCAATACGCCAAGCATCTATTCATTTTTCTGAATCCTATTCTGTAATAGCGCATGAATGCGTTTTTGCTGATGCGCTAACAAAGGTTGTCAGTATTTCAGGGGATACCCATCATCCCTGCTTAACTTATTTCTCAGCCCAATCTATTAAGGTGTCCGCCCAATGACTATATCCAATCGCTTAGGCAAAATGCCCTCATGGCAAAGACCATTTGTCCTTCTAGGTATGTGGAGTGCCTCTATCACTGGGATCATGTATCTACTGGGCCATGAATTTCAAATACAAGGCTTACTGTTGGGTTCACACTCGATATTAGTATGGCATGGTATTGCCGCAATGATCGCATCCATTGCTCTGGGATCAATATTGCCCAATCATCTGAAGGCTGGCTGGAAGTCAAAGCGAAAATTATTAAGCGGCATCAGTCAGCTGGCTTTTTTGTTGACGCTATTAATTACTGGTGCTTTACTTTATTACGGGCCCGAAGAAATGCGTGACCTTGTCATCATGACTCACTGGTTAGTAGGCATTGCATTTGCACTTGTCTTTTTATTGCATTCCACCAGAGCTAGAAAGCGAGTGTTCAGCTACTAAAAGCGTTTCTCCCGCTTAGCGTTTACAGTACTGCTTGTACAGCAACGCAATGATGGCAACTACACCTTGACTCGCTATCGAGTAGTAAATTTGTTTTCCATCTCTACGCGTCTTCACTATTTTGTGTTTGCGCAAGACCGTTAATTGTTGTGAAAGTGATGGTTGATGTAAGTCAAGGGCAGCCTCAAGTTCGCCGACACATTTTTCACTCTGACTCATCTCGCATAAGAGCATCAGTCGATCTCGGTTTGATAAAACTTTCATCAACTGGCAGGCCTCATCTGCCGAGGACTGCATCTTTTTTAACTCTGCTGTTGATAGCTTGAAATTCATCTTGATCAACACAATTACAACGCATTTAGAGGAATTTTGAGATACGAGACCCCATTACTCTCTGGCTCAGGAAAATGCCCAGCCCGCATATTGACCTGAATAGACGGCAGAATCAACGTTGGCATTGTTAATGTGGCATCTCGGGTGGCGCGCATCTTGATAAAGCCTGCCTCACTCACTCCATCATGAACATGAATATTGTTCGCCCTTTCATCGCCAACCGTTGTCATACAAATTGCTGAACGATGCTCCGGTGGATAGTCGTGACACATATAGAGCTTGGTGTCATTGGGGTAGGAAAAGATCTTTTGAATAGATTGAAACAAATGACTCGCATTTCCTCCAGGAAAGTCGCATCGAGCAGTACCTACATCAGGCATAAATAAGGTATCACCAACAAAAATAGCATCGCCGATGACATAGGCCATACAAGCGGGGGTGTGACCCGGCACAAATAAAGCACTTAAGGACAGCGCCCCAAAACTAAGAGACTCTCCATTTTTGATTAAGGAATCAAATTGACCACCATCTGGCTTAAAACGCTCATCTAGATTAAATACTCCCTTGAAAACCCCTTGCACCTGTGTAATCTGATCGCCAATAGCGATCTTCCCGCCCAATTGGCTTTGCAGATAGGGCGCTGCCGTCAGATGATCCGCGTGGGCATGCGTCTCTAAGATCCAGGTCGTTTGCAATTGATGCTTCTGAATAAAAGCAATCACGGCATCTGCTGAATGGGTGCCGGTTTTACCTGACTTCGGGTCATAGTTCAGCACTGAATCAATAATGACGCACGGACTACCCGTCTGCTGGTAAACAACATAGGTGTAAGTCCAGGTCTCTGGATCAAAAAAGTCCTGAATGATGGCCTGTGGGTTTGGGTTCAAGGTATTCCTTTAAGTAATGATGTAACTTATTGTGTTTATCAATATATATATTTATATACTATATTAATCTACAATAATTATCAATGGACTACACAACCCTCATCATTCCAGCCCTGGGCATCATTGTCGGTATATTGATGGGGCTCACTGGAGCAGGAGGTGGCATATTGTCAGTGCCCCTGTTGGTATTCTTTGCCCACCTTACTATCGCTCAAGCAGCCCCTATTGGGCTTTGTGCTGTAGCACTAGCCTCTAGCGTCGGCGCCATACTGGGCCTTAAAAATAAAACATTGCGCTATAGAGCTGCTGGCTTTATGGCACTCTTCGGCTTGGCGCTCTCTCCATTAGGCTTATGGATTGCCCCACAAATTCCGAATACGCCATTGCAGATACTTTTTGCACTTATTTTGTTGTTAGTCGCCGTTCGCCTATTGCTACAAGCCTATAGAGAAATACGTAAAATTCCGGAGAAGCTGCGGGTGGCCCCACCCTGCCTAATGAACGCTACGATTGGCAAACTCACTTGGACACTGCCTTGCGCGAGAGCCCTATTTTTAGCAGGCAGCCTAGCGGGCTTCTTATCCGGATTGCTGGGGGTTGGTGGTGGCTTTATTATTGTTCCTGCACTCAAGCGCTATACAGACTTACCCATCAAATCAATCGTGGCAACTTCCCTTGGGGTATTAGCGATCATTACCGGAGGTGGCGCGATCGTGGCTGGATTGACAGGGGCCCTGAATATTGAACTTGCAGCGCCTTTTGCTATAGCTGCCCTAGGCGGTCTTTTATTCGGGCAACTACTAAGCCACCGCATGCGTGGCTCCCATATTCAGTTGATCTTTGCCCTTCTCACACTCATTATTGCTGTGGGTCTTCTCATCAAGGCCTCGCTGGCTTTAAATCTTTGATCTACTAGAAGCTATTAAAAAAAGCCCTCATAGAGGGCTTTTCGAAACAGTGCTACTCAAAATACACAAAAAGACTCAAGATACTCAAGTCAAACCACAGTAAATTAGTGACCGCCAGAGCCGCCTAAGTAGGCCGCTTTTACGGCAGGATCATCCTTGAGTTTATCGGCAGGTCCATGAGTAGCGATCTTGCCGTTCTCAAGTACATAGCCATAGTCAGCTACATTCAGTGCAGCGGCTGCGAACTGCTCAACCAGCAACATCGTAACCCCTTGAGATTTCAGATTAGAAATGATCTTGAAAACTTCCTCAACCAAGATTGGTGCTAGACCCATTGATGGTTCATCCAAGAGAATAATCTCTGGATTTAACATCACAGCGCGCGCCATCGCTAACATCTGCTGCTCGCCACCCGATAGAGTTCCAGCCAGCTGATTACGACGCTCTTTCAGGCGGGGGAACATTTCTAGAGCACGCTCTAAATCATTCTTGATATCGCCCTTTGGACGGCTTCCTGTAAAACGAGGGAAGGCCCCAAGCAAAAGATTGTCATTAACTGACATCGTCGTAAAAACGCGACGACCTTCTGGGCTGTGCGCCAATCCCAGGCGGGCAATTTTATGAGAGTCGTAACCATCAATTTTCTCGCCGCTCAGTGTGACTTCACCGCCAGTAGGTTTAATCATCCCTGTGATGGCACGCATCGTCGTTGTTTTACCAGCGCCGTTCGAACCAATCAAAGTAATAACTTGCCCTTTGGGGACATCAATGTTGATGCCGTGCAATACTTTAACTTTGCCGTAGCCTGCTTCAAGATTCTTTATAGATAACATGGTTTTTACCGTTTATATAGGGTTCGAGTGATTAAGTACCCAAGTAGGCTTTAATCACCTTCTCGTCTGCTTGAACTTCAGCGGGTTTACCTTCTGCAATTTTCTGACCGAAGTCCAATACAGAAACGGTATCGCACACTGACATGACCACATCCATGTGATGCTCAATCAAGATGAAGGTAATACCACTGTCACGGATCTTGCGAATAATACGCAGGAGTTCTTTGATGTCCGGAGCAGTCAAACCAGCGGCGGGCTCATCTAATAAAAGTAGCTGTGGATCTAAAGCCAAAGCACGAGCAATTTCTAATAAGCGCTGTTTACCATAAGGCAAGTTGCGCGCCTCTTCACTTGCTAGATCTTCTAGACCAACAAACTTTAAGAGCGCCATAGCACGGGCATGGGCTTCCTGATCTTCTTTTCTGTAGCGCGCAAGATTGAGAGCTACATCCACTATGTTGGACTTAAACGTATGATGCAAGCCAACCAAAATATTTTGGATTGCTGTCATTTCTCCAAAGAGCTGTACGTTCTGGAAAGTACGAGCAATGCCGGATATAGCGATATCAGAAGAAGTTTTACCAACAACGCTCTCACCCGCATACAAAACACTACCAGCGGTAGGAATGTAAATACCCGTTAACACGTTCATCATCGTGCTCTTACCGGAGCCGTTAGGCCCAATCAAGCCATGAATAGTGCCACGCTTCACGCTCAGATTAACGTTGTTGATTGCCTTGAGACCGCCGAACTGCATCAAGAGTGAATCCACTTTAAGCAGCTCTTCTCCGCTACCTTTATTGGCTACATCACTAATAAAGCTGATGGACTCATCAATCTGCCCAGCATCTTCACCGCGCGTAAGCTTAGTCTTACCAACCATCGACTGGTAGAAGCTCTTAGCGAAACCAACAATACCGTTTTGTAAGTAATACACCACTAACAAGATCATGAAACCAAAGATACTCAAGCGCCAATCAGAAATACTATTGAGCCAAAATGAGAATGCAGCCAAACCTACGACACCAGCAACCGGCACTGATACTCGCTTAATAGTAGTTACCTTCTTAGACAAGGCCATTGCCGCGCCCACGACCACCACGATGGCAATAATGGATGCAACGATTCGGAACAAGTTGATGTCATCGAGCAGTTTTGGCAAGAGCACAATAATCGCCGCGCCAATCACTGCACCTAAGCGAGACTTGCGTCCGCCCATGATGATGCCCAACAGGAATAGAACCGCAAGTTCGTTGTTGTAAGTATTTGGTGAAATATATTGCTCTGAATAGGCATACAAACAACCCGCTAGTCCAGCAAAGCCCGCGCTAATGACAAATGCAATCACCTTAAAGCGATATACCGACACGCCCATACAGTCACACGCAATCGGACTATCACGCAAGGCCTCAAAAGCACGACCAATTTGTGACTTCACAAAACGGTCCACCACAATCATGGCAATAATCAAAATCGCAGAGACTAACCAGAAGAATTCTGCCTTAGTCATTGGCACACCCATTAACTCTGGCTTTGGAATCTTGATGCCCAATGGGCCTTCAGTTAACCAAGTCATTTCATTAATCAAGATCTGCGCAATTGTTCCAAAGGCCAGGGTCACCATCGCTAGATAAGGACCTACAACCTTTAATGCTGGAAGAGCAAGAATGCCACCGAAGATTGAAGTCACTACGATGGATGCAGGAATCGTTGCCCAAATAGGCAGGCCAAAATGGAAATACAAAACACCTGCCGTGTAGGATCCAATTCCGAATAAGGCAGCATGCCCTAAAGAAACCTGCCCAACATAACCAACAACAATATCTAAACCATATAACAAGATGGTGTAAATCAGAATGGTTTCAACTAGATGAATGTAATACGGATTGCTAATAAAGAAGGGCAAGCAAACTAGCCCGGCAATGGCAATAAATAAGGGGATTAAAGACTTCAATTTCATTATTAAACTTTCTTGATCGCAGATTTACCGAATAGACCTGAAGGCTTGTACATCAATACAAGCAAGAGCAAGATCAAACCTGGTACATCTTTATAGCCAGTGGAGATATAGAAACCCGTTGCTGTTTCCACAATCCCCAGAATCAATCCACCGACGATGATTCCCATACCGCTAGACAGGCCACCAATAATGGCAACCGCAAAAGCCTTAAGGCCTAAGGCGCCGCCCATTGCTGCGCCAGTCAATGTTAATGGTGCAATTAACACGCCTGCAAAAGCCGCTGTCAGAGATGACAAGGCATAGGAGAAGGTAATTACTAGGCTGGTATTAATACCCATCAAGCCTGCAGCATCGCGGTCATTTGCCGTCGCTACTACTGCCTTACCGTAAATTGTTTTGCGGTTAAAAAATTCAACCAGCAGCATCATAACCAAGGCACCTACAACAACTAAGATTTCCATTGGCAAGATGTTGGCGCCTAAAAACGCCATAGGCTCCATTGGCAAAGGAGATGGGAATGGCAATGCATCACGACCCCAAATGTTCTCTGCAAAATTCTTGAAAATAATACCGAGCGCAATGGTGGACATAATCCAACCAAACTCAGATTTAATTTTGATGGCTGGACGCACACCGATTAATTCAACAAAACCACCTTGAACCATGCCGAATAAGCAGACTATAGGCAACATGAGCCAGTAGTTCATGCCAAAGGTTTCGACGCAAGTCAGGCCAACTAAAGCACCTAGCATCAGCGCTTCACCTTGACCGAAGTTCAGAGTGCCCGAAGTAGCAAAGGTGAGCTGGAAACCGAAAGCGATTACCGCGTAGATCATCCCTACGGCGATACCGCTAGAGAGGATTTGAGCAAACATGTCCATATGATTGACCTAAAAAAATACTTAAAATTGTTTTATTGAAGAATTCAACATTGTAAGCAAAACGCCGCTTTGTAGGCGGCGTTTTGCTAATTTTTCAGCTAATTAACAACTTTTAGGGTAAACCCCAATAAGCTAAGCTGATTACTTCTTTTTAGCTGTAGCGTCTTCTGCGTTCAAAAACTCAACACGTCCATTTTCAACAACGCCCATAACCACGTCTTTAGCTTTAATCGCTTCGTGATCAGTTGCGCTAAAAGGCTTGTTATATGTCATGACAACGCCGTCAACTGGAGTCTTTAGATCTTGCAATGCTGCCAAAATCTTTGGTCCCTCAGTACTGTTAGCTTGCTTGATCGCAGCAGCTAGCAAGTACACGGAATCGTAACCCTGGGCTGCGGAAACTGGAGAAGGAATGATGCCATTCTTTGGCTTGAACTCTTTTAAGTAATTATCTACAAACACCTTACGCTTAGGCGTTGTTGCAGGTGACTGAATGAACGTTTCTGGCATAGTCGCGCCGTTACCGTTCTTACCAGCAGTATCAATAAAGCTGGCCATAGACAATGTCCAACTACCAATCATTGGCTTCTTCCAACCCAACTTAGCCATACCATTTGCAATTTGTGCCAACTCAGGTCCAATTGCATAGGTCAAAATCACATCAGCACCCGCATTTTTAGCTTTCAGTAATTGGGAAGTCATATCCACGTCACCTAAGTTGAACTTTTCAGTTGCAACTGGAGTAACGCCATAAACCTTCAGCGCTTTTTCTAAGTCTTCACGGCCTAGCTGACCATAGTTTGTGGAGTCAGCCAAAATAGCGACTCGCTTTAAGCCACGCTTTTCGACCGCTTCTTTAGCAATCATCGGAGCCTGGATATTATCTGCGGCGCCATTACGAAAGACATAGTTTTCAGCAGCGTTCGGAAACTGTTTAGTAATCAAAGTTCCTGTAGCAACGTTGTTCATGACAGGAATCTTAGCTTCTTGATAGAACCGCTGGGAAGCCAAGGCAACACCAGTATTGATATAACCTAAAGTCGCAACAACTTTCTCGTTATTAATCAGCTCTTGAGCAATTTGCACGCCGCGCTCATTTTTTGCCTCATCATCGCGCTCAACGAGAACGATCTTGTTGCCGTTAACGCCGCCAGCAGCATTGATCTCTTTAGCAGCCAAACGAACACCGTCACGCATACTCACGCCCATTGAAGCTGAGCCGCCGGTAAAGGGTCCTGCAACACCAAATTTAATATCCGCTGCGTAAGCACCGGTTGAAAGCATTGCAATAGCGGCTACTGCAAAGATGTGATGACGAATATTCATAAAGTCTCCATGACTGAAACAGCTAGTTAATTGAAATCTAATTCTATTTACAACTTGCATCGAACGACTATCTTACAGTTAATGCAAGAGCAAAAATAGCCCTTTTAATTAGGGTTTTACACTAGTTTGTCAAAATAAAATACTTAATAAAGCGCCTAAAAGCGCTGGCGAAACCGAGCCTCAAGTACGGGCCAAAAGAGATTCACAATCAAACCGGCAATGACCAACCCAGCGGCCATCAGCTTCCAGCCTGGCAAAGCCTCACCCAAGAAAAAAGCAGATGCCCCCATTCCAAAAATGGGTACCAGTAAGGGGGCGGGTGCGACTAAGGCTGCGGGATGCTTTGAAAGAAGCCAGCCCCAGGCCGCATAACCAAACAGCGTGTTTCCCCAGGATTGCCATAAGACTCCGACCCAAGCCCCCCAAGATGCAGCCAAAGTGACTTCCCATAAATGCCCGGCCCCACCCTCGAACATCAGCGCTATCAACACTAAGGGTGGAATGGAGAAGGCGCTAGCCCAGACCACGTAGGCCAGCATATTAATAGAGCCCGCTTTGCGACTGACGGTATTCGCAATTCCCCAGGAGAGGCCCGCAAAGACAACTAAAGCCAGCCCTAGGAAGGTGGTGGTGGCGTCGGTATGCATGGCAATAATGACCAAGCCGATAAATGACACGCCCACTGCAACTGCTTGATAGCGCTTCAAACCCTCTTGGGCAAAAAACATCGCAAAACCAATGGTAAAAAATACCTGGGTTTGAATGACCAAAGAGGCCAAACCAGGCGAAATGTCACTATGAATGGCGTAATACATCACCCCAAACTGCCCCACCCCAGTCGCTAAGCCATAAATACATAAGTTAGCCCATGACACCTTTGGCTTTGGTAGAAAAAATACCAGTGGCAATAAGGCAAATAAATATCGCAGCGCAGCAAAATAAAACGGTGGAAACGCAGCAAGGCAATTTTTAATCACAACAAAATTAGTGCCCCAAACCGCCACAATACCCAAAGCTAATAGCAGATGGCTTGCTGGTAGTTGATTGGGTGGTTGATTGGATGGCTGATTAGTCAATGCATTGGTCAATTCATTGGTCAGTGGATTGCGCATCTGTTCATGCCAGTGCGGACTGTTCACCAGTAAGTAATTCTGCAGCGCGTTGCGCAATCATCATGGTCGGTGCCGCCGTATTACCCGAGGTAATGGTGGGCATTGCGGAAGCATCCACAACCCGCAGATGATGAATGCCTCGTACCCGCAGCTCAGAATCCAGCACGGCCATTGGGTCATCATCGCGCCCCATCTTGCAAGTGCCCACCGGATGAAAGATGGTAGTACCAATATCACCAGCAGCCTTGATCAACTCTTCGTCTGTTTGATATTGCTTACCGGGCTTGTATTCATCTGGGGAATAAGGCCCAAGTGCAGCACTCTGAATGATCTTACGCGTCAGCCTCAAAGAGTCAGCCGCAACTTTACGGTCATCTGCAGTGGATAAATAATTGGGTGCAATGACTGGTGGCGCCTCTGGGTCCAAAGTATTGATATGAACGCTTCCGCGCGAGCTGGGGCGTACATTACAAACACTTGCAGTAATGGCATTAAAGGCATGCAAGTCTTCGCCAAACTTTTCTAAGGACAAGGGTTGTACGTGGTATTCCACATTCGCAGATTGCTGATCAGGCGAGCTATAGGCAAAGGCTCCTAGCTGTGATGGTGCCATCGACATCGGACCAGAGCGCTTCAGGATGTATTCCAAACCAATCATCAGTTTTCCAAAAAGAGAATTGGCTTTGGTATTCAGCGTTTTAATGCCACTGACTTTATAGATCATGCGCAATTGCAAATGGTCTTGTAAGTTTTCACCCACCCCTGGCAAGTCTGCCATCACCGGAATACCCAGCGCCTGTAGATGGCTTGCAGCGCCTATGCCAGAGCGTTCTAAAATCTGCACACTACCAATGGCGCCAGCACTCAAAATTACTTCGCCCTGATGGGCAATGTTGCAATGGGTCGTGATCGTTTTTCCATCCCGCATGTATTCCACGCCGTAGCAATTTTTACTCACCGGATCAATCAACAGCTTATTCACGACTGCTTCGGTAATTACCGTAAGATTGGGTCGCTTGGCTGCATCTCGTAAAAATGCCTTTGCGGTATTGAGTCGCCAGCCTTTACGCTGGCTAACATCAAAGTATCCAACCCCAAAGTTATCGCCTTGGTTAAAGTCATCTGATGCAGGAATGCCTGCCTCTATTGCCGCCTGCTTAAAGACATCCATCACCGGCCAACGCAAACGTTGCTTCGATACAGTCCATTCGCCACCTGTGCCGTGCCATTCATTCGCTGCACCGTGATAGTCCTCGAATTGCTTATAGCGACGCAGGGCATTTTTCCATGACCAGGACTCATCACCTGTTGCATTAACCCATGAGGTGTAATCCCCCTCTTGGCCTCGCATATAAATCATGCCGTTAATAGAGGAGCATCCCCCTAGTACCCGACCACGGGGATAGAGCAACGATCGACCATTGAGTCCTTTTTCAGCTGCGGTCTTAAAACGCCAATCTGCTCGAGGGTTGTCTATGCAATACAAATAGCCCACCGGAATATGTATCCAGATGTAATTGTCGTTTTTACCAGCCTCAATTAAGAGCACCCGCTTGGCAGGGTTCTCAGTCAGACGCTTGGCGAGCATGCAGCCAGCGCTTCCCGCGCCAATAATGATGTAGTCGTACGATTGTGGGGGCAAGGCTTGTGTCATATGCTTAAGATGAAATGATCATAAGGACCATAGTATCAATCATTTCCGAGGTCGGAAACAGGGGACAAGGTCGATATCCGTCTAAAATAGCCATATGCACGTTAACGAGAAGAACCGGACCCCAAAAAAAGAAGATCTGGATACAGGTCCCAGTAAGTCTGAACTGAAGCGTCAGATGACGGAGCGCCAAAAATTAGCTGAGGTACTGGCCGCCCTTAGTAGCGATGCACTTAAAAGTGTTCCCATGGATGAGGCGATCAAAGTAGCTATTGCTGAAACGCCTAAGATCAAAAGCTTTGAAGCCATTCGTCGTCATAAACAGTATCTTGGAAAGCTCATGCGCTTTTTAGATGAAGAAGAGCTAGAGACCATTCAAAAAAGATTGGATGCCATTCAAGGAGTCAGCAAGGCGGAAACGGCCAAACTGCATTTTTTAGAATCCTATCGTGACAAGTTGATTGCGAACGATGAGGCCTTTACTGCCATGATTGCGCAATATCCAGATATGGATATTCAGAATATGCGCACACTGATTCGTAATGCGCGTAAAGAAAAAGAAATGAATAAGCCGCCTAAAGCGTACCGCGAGATCTTTCGCGTCCTAAAGGATATGGGTATCTAAAACTTGAGCTTGAGCTTGCGAGACGGCATTTCTACCAATCGATAGAGGTAATTCGCGGCTACCCAACTGAGCACCACTGCGACCAGCATCAGAGCAAGTGCCACTAGACCATCATGATGAGTGTGCATGCCCCAGGCAATATAAACAGTGTTGGCCAACAGGATGAATGCAAAGTGTAATAAGAAGGCACAATAAGATCTGCGGCTACCCCACAAAATCATCAGCACTGCAGTATGAAATCGGGCATGCTTTTCATCTTTGTAAGCCCTGCTACCCCAGATGATCAAAGCGATCGCTACACAATACGCTAAGAGATTCCGAATCCAAAGTTCTTGAAAACTAGAGATCAGAATTGCTACCCCAATCAAACCGAATAATCCCTGCGCTAGGCGAGTCACGATGGTATCCACGGTAGGACTGCCAACTGCGTCACCCTGATTTTTGGCTAGGTATGCCAGCACACCTAAACCGTAAGAACCAATAAAGTAGATAAAGTAATTCTCATACTCACTATGGCGATTGAAATACAGCAGTGAGGCGATAATCAACCCGGTCGCCACCCAAATCAAAGAACGAAAATTAGGCAAGAGCCCCATCAGAATCGCTATTATTGAAAATAGCTGCCAGTCAATGGCGACGTACCAGGCACCAGCCGATATCGAGTCTAGACCCAAAATACCCTGTAAGAAAAATAGATGTGCCAGTAGTTGCCCTAACGTTTCTGACTCACCTACAAATTCATCCTGAACCCAAAATCGCGCTATCCAGGCACAGCAAATCGTCAACAGCAATGCCACTAGGTATGGTGTAAATAAACGCAGATAGCGATTCAGAATTAACTGTAGTAAAACTCTAGGGTTTCTTAAATTGGTTTTAGCGCTCAAAGACTGAGCGGCCAAATAACCACCCATCACTAAAAAGATTTGGACTGCATAACGCCCATAATCAAACAAGAAGCCCATCAAGCCCGGCAGCAGACTTTTCGCATCCTCTGCCAACTGTCCATAACTTGAGAAATGATGCAGGATGATGAGTAAAGCAGCGAAAAGCTTTAAAAAATCAATCAGTAAGAAATGGTTTTTTGACTGCAAGGTGTAATTTCAGTATTTCAAAGAGGGAAGAGAGCAATAGCCTGGGGAGCGAGTTCATATCGCTACGCATGAACCAACTACTTCGATCTACTTCGATTTGGTCTTACCCATAAGGGAAGCCAGCAAAGGGTTTGTGCTGGCTAAATCTTTCTTTGCCTTGGCTACTTCTTCCGCCGTACCTGGCTTAGGCACCTTTGAAGCATTTTTCATACGCTGGGCAGTGGCTAAGCCGAGGTTTTTGTACAGGTCGGTTTTTTTCATACTTAAGTTACTTATCTTTTAATGGGTTACTTCAATATTATTTCGTAATCGAACGTGCAGCTAAACCAAGGAATAGCAATGACCAGCCTTGTAGCAGTAATTCAATAGCAATCAGCAATCCAGGTAACCACAAACTACTCTGTGGATAGCCATTCATGATGAGCACGCCCATCAAGATAGAAATTGCTGATGACAGCACCAGCCAAAACCATTCCTGAAAATGCCGATGCTGAAATGCCGACAGCAAACGCAGTCCACCAGTAACGAAGAAAATAGCCGCCAACCACAGAGTGATGACCTCTAAAGCAGGAATCGGAAATAGCCAGATAAATAAACCAGCAACGATATACATCACCGCCAGCACCATCTGAATGCCAACACTCCTCCAGCCTTGGGATTTCATGGCATGACTTGCTTGTAATGCGCCAGCTAAGATTAAGAATGCTCCGACGATATTAATACTCACAAAAGAGAACAGGGTTTGACCAGCTACACCAATCATGCCTAAAACGATAAATAAGATACCCATGCCAATGAGTGCTCCAGGCACTTTAGCGGCAGCGCCTAAAACAGCGCTCCGAATTGCCATTAGTTGTGTTGCAGATAAATCGGTGTTGTTTTCAGACATAGTCGATGTTCATTTCTTATAGAGAGTCGTCTACTGTATCAATAAAATCGCGGATAGTACGATTAAATGCAGTTGGTTGCTCAATATTGGATAAATAGGCAGGATCTCAGCGACCGATCTGATAAGTGCTGAAGTGATAGATGAAACCCTCTAAAATACGATCTTGGTAGACAACCCCTGTATGCTTTATGACTTTCCTGCCTTTACAGCGCAAAACAAACCATCAATAGGTTAAAAACGAATGGATACTACTTTTACCGTCATCTTTGGCATTGTCGCCATGCTATTGCCTTTAGTAATTGGTCGCCTAGTGTGGAAACGCTTTGATCAATATTTTGGTCGTAACGATGAAGCCTATATGGATACCTTAGAGTACTTTCTTAAGAAAATTGGCTTCACCATACTGGTAGCTTTTATTATTTTATGGATTGGCATGAGTATCGTATTTAGTGGAAGTCCTAACTTCTGATGAAAAATCAACTCAAAACAGTTTTTGAGCGTGCAAAGCTGAACTTTGTGATTCTTGCCTGCATTTTGATTATTGCTGTCTTGGGGAAAATTACGAATCCTGAAATGACAAATGCGATATTCAAGTCTGCCGATGAATTAGTCTCTAATTTGATTTTGCTTTTTATTGCAATTACTTTAGGTGCATTTATTCCCAACTTTAAGCTCGTTGTTTTTGGTGCACTCGCCGCATTTATTGCTGCGGTAGTGGCTATCCAAACAGGTGTCTTTACCTACCTCACCATGAATGATTTATTTGCTGTTCTGATTGTGGTGCTAGGCTTTGCTTCTATTGCCAACCTCTATAGACACTATCGGGAAGTCGGGCTTTAAAGAGTCGCTACCTTCTGCTAGCAGGACCAACAAACAAAGACCGCTTATAAATTAAGCGGTCTTTTTATTTTTACTGGAGTATCCCAGTAGGTAACATCATGACTAAGCTGGCCTAAAGAGGCCTTTTTAGTTCGGTTCAGCTCAATTCAGCTTAGCCTGCTTTTTTAGCGTAAGCAGAGCACCAACCTTTACCAGCAACTTGCTTAGCACCAAACAAAGAGCAGCCACCAGCAGCAGCATCGACTTTACCCTGGAACAATGCGCAGTTACCACAAATCTGGCCAGCGGCGTATTTTGGAAATTTTGCTTTGTCTACTGCAGTTGCGACTGCTTTGTAACCTAGAGCAGCAGCTTGTGGATCTGTTTCTGCAACCATAGCTTGGGCTTGAACTTTGCCGTTCAATGCCAATGTACAGGCACCAGCAGCAGATAAAATCATGAATTGGCGACGACTATTTTTCATACGATCTCCAGAGAGTGAAATAAACAACACGTTTAGCTAGAATGGATCATAGAGCAGAGTAAATTAGTCTGCTATTACGCTCATAAGCCGTTGTTTTAATTCACTATTTAGTTGAGAACTGTTCTCAATCAAAAAAATAGAGCTCAAGTACTGGATTACTGCCAGCCTTTGAGATTCATACAAGTAATCCGCTGTCGTACATGGACCCCGGATCCCGCATCTGGATATGCCCGGGCGCACTCCACCGCATCCCGCTCAAAAGTCTGACGATTATTTTTCGCTGGATCTTTATTGACGTCAGGATAGGTGGAGCAAGCCACTAAAGCGAATACCGCGATAAAGGCAGCTCCTTTTTGAATGAAGTCGTGAGTTGAGAATCGCAAAATTTAATCTAGCCCTAACGGTGGCGCATGCGTTAGCGTTTTTCTAGTAATGATAAAAATTCTCGGCGCAAATTAGAGTCTTTCAAAAAAGCACCCCGCATCACGCTGTTCACCATTTTAGAATCTGGATCTTTTACTCCACGCCACTGCATACAGAAATGATCTGCATCCATCACGATAGCCACGCCAATAGGCTTAATTTTCTTTTCTAGCATGTCAGCCAATTCCACTACTGCCTCTTCCTGAATCTGTGGCCTACACATCACCCACTCGGTTAAACGAGAGTATTTAGATAAGCCAATCAGCGCAGAATCTTTGCTAGGTAAAACGCCAATCCAAACGCGCCCCATGATCGGGCAAAAATGATGGGAACAGGCACTACGTACCGTAATCGGTCCAATGATCATCAGCTCATTTAAGCGGCTTACGTTGGGGAACTTAGTCAGGGTAGGCTGCTCTACAAAGCGGCCTTTGAACACTTCCTGCACATACATCTTCGCTACCCGACGACTAGTGCCTTGGGTGTTGTGATCGCTTTGCGTATCAATCACCAAGCTCTCTAATACAGCCTGCATCTTTTCTGCTACTTCATCTACTAAGCGATCTAATTCACCTGGCTGTATAAATTGTGAAATATTGTCATTGGCATGAAAGCGGGCTTTTTGTGCCTGAATACGACGACGAATGACCAGGGATAGGGGTAAACCCACATCGCTGCTCGCCGCCGCTTTAGAAGCTTTAGGAGTTTTAGCGGCAGCGCTCTTAGCGATCACTTTCTTTGCGGCTACTTTCTGGATAACACTCTTGTTAGTCACTTTTTTTGCAATGGGCATGAAAATAAATAGATTTCTTTAAAGGGTTTATTAGGCACTGAATATATTTTGTAATGCATTCAGTAGTTCATTCAGCAGTTCATTCAGCAGTTAGTTCAGCAGTTAGTTCAGCAGTTAGTTCAGCAGTTAGTTCAATAGTTAAATCTGGCAAAAAATCGCCACAATACAAATCAATCCTACAAGCCACACAATCGATCTTGTGGTGGGCCAATCAACAAGATAGCAAATAAGATAAGCAATACGTGCCGCTACAAATCCGATCGCTAGGCCGTCAATGACGGGTTGAGAAACATGTTGAACACTAGCAATGATCACTGCTGCAAAGAATAGCGGAAGTGATTCAAATAGATTGGCTTGTGCAGCATTAGCCCTTGCTCTGTAACCGGTCTGCTTTGCTAACCACTGCCTAGGCATCCCATTGTCATAACCTTCAAATCCTTTTTTGGCGATACCTGCCGCAACGATCGGCAATAAGCCCATGAATAAAACACAAAAGTAAGCAATGGTCATTGTGGAGCCTTGTTTTTAGGGTCTTGATTTGAGCCAATGCGGCTTTCAGTCCCATTCATTAGATTCCGAATATTGCCACGATGGCGCCACATTAAGAGCAGACAAACAGCCAATAACGCGAGCGCCATTGGCTGAAATCCAAACAGAAAGACAAAATAAATGGGGCCAAAAGATGCTGCCGCTAGTGCTGCTAAAGATGAATAGCGCATAAAAGTTGCGACGATGACCCAAGTGCAGAGCGTAGCCAATCCTAAAATCCAATTGACGCCAAATAAGATACCGCAAGCAGTTGCAACACCCTTGCCACCCTTGAACCCATGGAACACCGGAAACAGATGGCCTAAAAATACTGCCATCACCACGGCACATAAGATCCATGATTCTGTAGTTGAGGTGAGCGATGCGTCACCCAAAATCATTCTGGCTGCCATTACCGCAACAAAGCCTTTTAGGGCATCACCGATTAAAGTTAAAACCGCTGCAAGCTTATTGCCAGTTCTCAAGACATTGGTAGCCCCGGGGTTGCCCGATCCGTAAGAATGGGGATCTGGCAAACGCATGCATTTGCTGACGACCACCGCAAAGGAAATAGATCCAATGCAATACGCAAGTGGAATCAATAAAAGACTTAAGGGGAAATGTAAGAACATAAGCCATTTTAATGACTTATCCGTAATTGCGGGGTAACTGGGTGGAACTGAGGGCAGCTAAGGGGAACTTAGGAAAACTGACAAGTCTGAGCGATTAGGAGCCGCGGGGATGATGTTGCTGGTGAATAGATTTGAGACGCTCCCTAGCCACATGGGTATAAATCTGCGTGGTCGAAATATCTGCATGGCCTAAAAGCAGCTGCACCACCCTTAAATCAGCCCCATGATTGAGTAAATGGGTTGCAAAAGCATGGCGGAGTGTGTGGGGAGATAAGATCACGGGTATGGCAGCAATCGTGGCATACCGTTTAATCAAGGCCCAAAAGGCCTGCCTTGTTAAGCCTGTGCCGGTATGGCGTCCAATAAACATGGCATCTGATGTCTTGCCTGCCAGCAGTAGCGCTCTAGCCTCAGCCAAGTACCGCGCAAGCCACTGCCCTGCTTCGCCACCAAAGGGTACTAAGCGCTCTTTACCTCCCTTACCGTTCACTACCCTCACCACGCCCTCGTTTAAACCCAATGCAACGGTTTTTAAGGCCACGATTTCTGAAACGCGCAGGCCACTGGCATACATCAACTCCAGCATGGTGCGATCCCGTAAACCTAATGGTGTATTGACATCGGGTGCATTAAGTAAAGCAGTGACTTGATCTTCACTCAACGTTTTTGGAAAACGTAAGGCCTGTTTAGCGGCCCGCAAACCAATACAAGGATCGCTTTTGACCAAGTTCATGCGTAACGCATGACGATAAAAACGCTTGAATACGGTCAACCGGCGATTGGCCGTAGTAGCCTTGTCCGCTCTTTTATGGGCAATATAAGCAGTCAGCTCTTTTTCTGTCACAGCGTAAAGATCAAGACCGCAGTCTTGGTAAAGCCACTGCGCTAGTAGCTGCAGATCCCGTTTATAGGCAGATAAGCTATTTTGCGCCAAGCCATCCTCTAACCAGCAAGCATCGCAAAAACGCTCGATGGCTTCAGTGCTCGTTGGCGGGATATTCTGATTGCTCATGAAAGGATGCTAACCCAGCCTTAGTCTGTTTAAGGCCATATGCTCAAAAGTACCTGTAAAATAACCCTCACGGAAGCGTGGCCGAGTGGCCGATGGCACCTGCCTACTAAGCAGGCATAGGGGTAACTCTATCGTGAGTTCGAATCTCACCGCTTCCGCCATTTTTTTAGCTAGACCAAGGGCCTTGGTTCTAGCGACCCTTCATCTGTGACTGCAACCTTGGCGGCAGCTTAGTCTCTAACTTAGTCTCTAAAGTTGTTAAAGCCCAAAGGTGCCTCTGTAACATCTTTGCGCAACATGGCCATGGCTTCCTGAAGATCATCACGCTTAGCGCCCGTAACCCGCACCGCATCACCCTGAATGCTTGCCTGAACTTTAATCTTGCTGTCTTTCAAAATACGCACTACTTTTTTAGCTAGCTCTTGATTGATTCCTTTTTGAATCTTCATCGTCTGCTTGCGCTTATCACTACCAATGGTTTCTGTTTTATCGTCTTTCAGATAACGTATATCAACGTTGCGTTTGGCCATTTTGCTAAACAGGACATCACGCACTTGTCCCAGCTTAAATTCGTCATCAGCGTAGACCAGTAAGGTCTCTTCTTTAAGCTCTACGCGAGAGTCAGAGCCCTTAAAGTCAAAGCGGGTCGAAATCTCTTTATTAGATTGCTCTAGAGCATTCTTCAATTCCACCATTTCTGGCTCGCATACGACATCAAATGAGGGCATCTCAAACTCCTTTATTAATTTTGGTCATGAATCACATTGCAGCTAATTGCTTTTCCGTTTTTAGGTAAATATGCACCCTAAATCCGAACACGAATAAGATTGTGGCATGAACTTCGCGAAAAGTGCGCCCATTCCAGCAAAATTGACCTCCGATATGGAGCTTAAGCACCGTAATACCTTTGGCCTAGATGCCATCGCCGAGTTTGCCTACGACATCACCTCAGCCGAGCAACTACCAGCACTACTGAAGACCCTTACAGAGAAAAAAATGGCTTGGCGTGTTTTGGGCGGAGGAAGCAATGCCCTACTTCCAGCCCAACTTCCCGGTGCTACGCTGTTGATGAATATTTTGGGCCAGGAGATTGTTGTAGTTGATGGCGATGGCGATGGTGATAGTGATAGTGATAGTGATAGTGACAGCAGCAACAATGGAAAACATACACTCCTAGCTGTAGGCGCTGGGGTCAATTGGCATGCACTAGTAGCCTGGACCCTGAAACACAATTTGCCAGGCCTTGAAAATCTCGCGCTTATTCCGGGGACGGTGGGTGCAGCGCCGATTCAGAATATTGGGGCTTATGGCGTTGAGGTAGGTCAATACATCGACAGCATCGACGCATTCGATACTATCGATCATGTCTTTGTTACGCTCTCACAAACAGCATGCCAATTTGGCTATCGCGATAGCCTGTTTAAACAACACCCTGATCGGTTCATCCTGACTCGGGTCATTTTTAAAATTCCTGAGCATTGGCAAGCGCGTACGCATTACGCAGAATTAGCTCAGCAGTTTTCAGATCCGAATTCATTACCGACAGCACAGCAAATATTTGATGCTGTTTGTCGTATTCGCTGCAAAAAACTTCCCGACCCCAAGGTAATTGGTAATGCAGGCAGTTTTTTCCAAAACCCGCTGGTGACTGAAGATCAGCACGCCTCACTCATTAGCCAATACCCAAACCTAGTGTCATACCCAGATAAGGCCGGAATGCGTAAGCTGGCAGCCGGATGGTTAATTGATCAATGTGGTTTTAAGGGCCAGCGAGTAGGTGCTGTAGGCGTCTATGAAAACCAAGCGCTTGTGCTGGTGAACCATGGCGGTGCGAGTGCCGAAGATATATTGAATTTTGCAAAGTCCATTCAATTAAAAGTACACCAACAATATGGTGTACAGCTAGCAATAGAGCCTAATATTTTCTAAGCTACGGCCAGAGCCTATCTGACCCCGTGCCCCCACCCAATGACATTGACGAAGTAACGCAGTGCTTTGCCTTGCCCAATAGTAAAAAGCATATTTGCTTGCACCAACTCGGCTAAATCTCTTGTTCCCGTAGCTTTTGATGTGCTCGTTATCTTGATGTATTTTTCTACATTCAATCCACCCAGAAAGCCGGCGTCGCCGTCATTTAACAGGCGGTTAATAATCTTCTTCTGCCGAGCATTGAGATTGAACTCAGAGTAGGTATTCCAATACTGTGATTTTTGAATAGCCTCTTGCATTAGTGTGCAGGATTTTTCACATGCCATCGAATAGATTTTTGCAAACCACTGCACCCATGCAGATACATCTAAGTCTCCGTGCTGAGCCTGATAGAGTGCGTCGTAATATTCACTACGATATTTTAGAATTTGCTCTGAAAGGCTAAACAACCGAATAGATAGGCGCTCATCTTGTGCAATCACTTTTTCAATAATGACTCTACCGAGTCTGCCATTGCCATCTTCAAATGGATGAATGCACTCAAACCAGAGATGAGCAATAGCAGCGCGCGTGATTGAGTCGTCCAACTGAAGTCCCAGTCCTGCAACTGATCTTCTCTGGTTTAACCAAGCCAAATATCGCTGCATCTCTGCTGGAACCGCCGCAGATTTCGGTGCGATGTAATGAATGACTTCTTGACCCAATTTACCGCTAACAATTTGCATCGGATCTGCATGGTGGCGATAAGCCCCTATAGTGATGCCCCTAATACCGCCACCGTGCGGGAACAACTCTAAGTGCCAATTTTGTAAACGCTGCTCACTTAAATCTTGGCTACAGTTTTGTATTGCGTCCTCAACAATATTGACAAGGCCATCCGTTGATTTACTTGGGGCGTGACTATCAGCATCTATTGCGTCTAAATTTTTAATGCCTAATTTGCGCAGAACTGAGGAACGTACTGATTTTGGATTTAAGGTTTCACCCTCTATTGCACAGGTCGCTATGACCTCTTGAACATACCGATTGTGCGTAATATCTTCAACGACAGACACTCCAATAGCATTTGCCATACCCAGTAACTTGCCTTGACTCTGTCTTGCCATCATCAAAGACTCAGTCACTTTGTTGGCATTCACCACAAAATTTGGCCATGCCGCTTGCTGCCAAATAAATTGCTGATTTGAGGTGTTTGTAAGGTCCATGAGCTGCATTTTATCATATACGGCTCAAAATATGAGCCGTATATAGCTAATTACGGCTAATTACGGCTCAGCCAATCAAAAAATTAAAGCTTACGCGATTCCAGTGCTGCAAATTTCACATTAGCCACTCCATCGGCTAAACGAATCTGAAACTCGGAATGGATGTCTAGCTCATCCGGGTTACGTACAGCCTGTAAGCCCTCCTTGGCATTGAGTACCACGGCATAACCTCTCTCTAGGGTTCTCTGGGGGTTGAGCATTTCCAATTGGCGCGCATAGTGAGACTGATTTCTTTGCCAAGAATCTACTCTGACTAACCAAGCCTGATTGAGGCGCTGCTGCCAGTGCTGTATTTGTTCGCGCATCCGCTCGGGGTTGGGTAGCGCATGACTTAAGCGCAAAGCAAACTGATCTAAAGTTTGCGCCTCTCTCTCAACGCGCTGATGAATTCTTTGTACAAGCGCCTGCTTGATTGAATCCAGTTCTTGCAGCATTTGATCTCGACGTGGCGCTGCTAATTCTGCTGCGCCCGTTGGCGTTGGGGCTCTTAGATCGGCCACAAAGTCGGCAATCGTCGTGTCTGTCTCGTGCCCAACCCCACTCACAATCGGAATAGGAGACTGCGCAATGGCATAAGCTAATTGCTCATCATTAAACGCCCACAGATCCTCAATGCTGCCACCGCCACGCACCAATAAGATGACATCGACTGCGTTTTCTTTTTCGGCCGCTTTTAGGGCTGCAATAATCCCTGAAGGCGCCTCTGGACCCTGCACTAAGGTAGGGTAAATAACAATTGGCGTGTGGGGCGCTCTTCTGGCTAAGGTGCTCAACACATCCTTTAAAGCTGCGGCCTGGAGTGAAGTAATAATGCCAATAGATCTGGGGTGTGTCGGGATCTCGCGCTTGCGCTCTTGATCAAAGAGACCCTCTTTAGCTAATCTTGCCTTGAGTTTTAAAAAGGCTTCATATAGACCACCCATACCAGCGCGTCGCAGGGTTTGAATAGTGAGCTGAATGTCTCCCCTGGGAACATACATACCCAGGCTAGCGCCAACCTCTACTAAATCACCCGATTGGGGCATAAAGCCCACTTGGCTGTTACGCCCACGAAACATCACGCAACGAATCTGACCTTCTTCGTCCTTTAGGGAAAAATACCAGTGCCCACTGTCATATGCCTTGAAATTCGAAATCTCCCCGCTAACCCAGACGGCATCAAAGCGCTCTTCAAGCGAGCTCGCAATGGCACGGTTCAGATCGCCAACACTCAAGATTTCTCTTAATAATTCCGACATATTTTTCTTTTTCTTTATAACTATATGGCTTGCCAGCCAATACATATCCACAGAGGCTTACAGGCCCAAGCTTAAATGCAAACAAGTAAGTAATTACTTACCCAAAACGTCTTATACATACTACAGATAAGTCTTAAGTCATTGATTAACACACACTTTTTTTACCATCAAACCCCACCTAAAGGCCCCGATCAGCGTAAACCCCACAATGAATCACGTCCTTATAAACCGACACCCAAAAAGTTTTGCACAGACTTATCCACAGGCTGGCTTTCAGAAAGTGGGTTTTGAATTCAGCTAAAGTACTTAACTTATGTACACAATCTTACTATCAGCTGGATGGCCTATTTGGCCCCTTCTCATCATCTCCATTATCGGTCTTGCGATCGTCCTCGAGCGGGCTTGGTATTTGCGCCAAGTCCACATTTTCCCCAAAAATAGCCTAGAAACTGCTTTTGGGCTGGCAAGTCAGGTGATGGCAGCAAAATCAGTCTCAGAAACAGAAGTTTTGGCGCTAAGCCAACTCTCCCCCGCCAGCCCCCTACTAAGCTGTGTTTTACATGAAAAGATGCTGGGTAGTGATGCCCAAGTCGCCTTAGAAGAGATTCAGGCTAGTGCGCAGAACGTCTGGCTCAAGTTAGAGCGCTATCTCAGCGCCCTTGCCACCATTGCCACTGTTGCCCCCTTATTAGGCTTGTTTGGTACTGTCGTGGGCATGATTGAGATCTTTGGTAGCCAAGGTAGTCAGGGCGCCATTAGTGGCGGTGCGGGCAATCCTCAGCAGTTGGCTCATGGTATTTCAATAGCGCTGTACAACACCGCCTTTGGTCTCATGATTGCTATTCCTGCATTGGCTGCCTGGCGTGGTTTACGAGCTATGGCCAACCAGCGTCAGCATGAATGCGAAGAATTTACCCGCCAACTCTTCAAAAAACTCTACCCACACACTGCGGAAAAATAATGCGCTGGTTAAATCAAAGCCTGAGTGCCAATAGACGATTTTCGCTGGGAAAGACTTCTACCCCAGTAGAGCCAGAAATTAATCTCATTCCTTTTATTGATGTACTGTTAGTAGTGTTGATTTTCTTAATGATCTCCACGACCTTTACGCGCTTTCAAGAGCTCGCGATCACTCTGCCCACGGCAAATGGTGCTCAAAGCCAAACAGAGATCAATCAAGTGCATATTGCGGTGAGTCGAGATGGGCGCTTTGCGATTAATGGCAAAGTAGTAGATCGACTTCAAATGCCTGCAACCTTAATGGCATTGAACCCAAAACAATCCAATACTCATTTGCAAATCAATATCGATGCCGACGCAAGAGCGCCTCATCAAGCAGTCATGATCGCCTTAGAGGCAGCGCGTGATGCCGGTCTATCGAATATCGTCTTTAGCAGTCAGACGAAAAAGTAATAGGGCAGATACGCATGCGCTTCCTACGTAAAGCCCCTCAGTTTTGGGAGCGCCGCGGGCCAACCAGCCTATTACTTTGGCCTTTATCGTATGTGTATGGTTTAGTCATTCGTACCCGTAAACTTGTTACTGATTTAGGTCTACTGAAAATAAAGCCACAGCCCGTTCCCGTCATTATTGTGGGCAATATTCGGGTGGGGGGAACTGGCAAAACACCGATAGTCATTGCGCTGGCTGAACGGTTAGCCCAGCTAGGCTGGAAGCCCGGGATTATTAGTCGCGGCTATGGCGCTGCTGACCAACACAAACCATTGCAAGTCGTGAGTGATTCTGATCCAGCACTAGTGGGTGATGAGCCTGTCCTCATCGCTAAACGCACAGCTAACCAGTTTCCGATTTGGGTCTTTCCAAAACGCATTCAGAGTATTGCGGCAATGCTCAAACAAGACCCATCAATTAACGTCATCATTAGTGACGATGGATTGCAGCACAGTGATCTCGTTCGCTGGCCAGCTCGCGAAGGGGGACGTGATATTGAATTCGTGGTCCGAGATCAACGCGGCGAAGGCAATGGTTTCTTATTACCAGCAGGCCCATTGCGTGAGCCCGCATCACGAGAGCGCGATGCCACTCTCATTACTGGCAGCGCTTCAAACTCCGCCCTAGTGGACGAATATTTTTTGGGTCGACGGGCCTTCACCCTCCTCAGCGAACTAGGAACACCTTACCAACTCCAGGATCGCCACACCACACAATCTTTACAGGCCATTGCGGATGCCCTCTTACCAAATGCCATTACCGCAGTCGCCGCAATTGGTAACCCGCAGCGATTCTTTGACGATTTACTCAAGCAAGGTATCGCCGCTAAAGGGATAGCTCTGGGTGATCATGCTCCACTGACAGCAGAATTCTTTTCCTCAATCCATGCTCAATGCATCCTTATTACCGAAAAGGATGCCGTAAAATGCCAACAGATTCAGGATGACCGTATTTGGGTAGTACCCATGCACTTAAGCATCACAGATGACATGGCTGAATGGTTGCAATCTATTTTATTAAGACCCGATCCCAATCGATATACGTTGTAATTAAATCTTTTTTATTACTAACTTTAGCTCTACTCTTACTTTTACTTTTACCTTTACTCTTACCTCTAACCTCATTACAAAGCAAAGCGCAATTCCATGGACAAACGTCTTCTTGATATTTTGGTATGCCCCTTGTGCAAAAGTGCTTTGCATTACGAAGCAAAAAATCTTGAGCTTATTTGTAAGGCAGATCGTCTCGCTTATCCTATTCGGGATGACAT
This sequence comes from Polynucleobacter sp. TUM22923, assembly GCF_030295705.1. NCBI lineage: Bacteria > Pseudomonadati > Pseudomonadota > Betaproteobacteria > Burkholderiales > Burkholderiaceae > Polynucleobacter > Polynucleobacter sp. TUM22923. Next base: position 284,125 of record NZ_AP027274.1, on the reverse strand, counting down.
ACCAGTGATGCTAGTAGATGAGGCGCGCAACCTCTCTGCTGATGAAGTCTTCTCAAACTAGTTCATTACACATGAGTATTCAATCGCCTGAGTTTTTGGTTGTCATTCCTGCTCGGTTAGGATCAACTCGTCTGCCCCGTAAACCGCTTGCGGATATTGGCGGTAAGCCCATGGTCATTTGGGTAGCAGAACGTGCCCAACAGTCGCTTGCTCAAAGTGTCGTTGTGGCTACTGACTCAACTGAAATTCAAGCTGTTTGCGATGAGTATCGTATTGAGTGCTTGTTGACTGATCCAGACCACCTTACCGGCACTGACCGTATTGCTGAAGTAGCCCAGTTACTCAAACTACCCCCAGACACCCTAATCGTCAATGTTCAGGGTGACGAACCTTTAATTCCGCCTGCGCTGATTAATCAAGTGGCCCAAACCTTGGCGGACAGTCCTGCCTGCGCCATTTCTACTGTTGCAGTAGCGATGACTGATCTTTCTGAGATTGATAATCCTAATGTCGTCAAGGTAGTGCTGAATCGATCTGGGGAGGCACTGTATTTTTCAAGAGCCCCCATTCCTTATGTCCGAGATATCGCCACCACTTCAAGCGTCACTCATCTACGTCATTTAGGCATCTACGCCTATCGTGCTGACTTTTTGCAGGCCTACACCCGTCTTGAAGCTGCCCCTCCAGAACAGGCAGAAGCCTTGGAGCAGTTGCGCGCCCTGTGGAATGGCTACCGCATTGCCGTACATACCGCCAGCGAAGCCCCACCAGCAGGGGTTGATACCGCCCAAGATCTCGAACGCATTCGGCGCCTATTAGCCAAATAAACACAAATCCGAATCTAGGCCTCTTCTCGGGGATAATCCTAGTTCTCATATTAAAAATAACCCGTTTAAGTACGGGACAATAAAAAGTCTTCTAAGGGGAAACAATGCGCTTAATTCTGCTCGGTGCACCAGGTGCCGGTAAAGGTACTCAAGCCCAATTTATTTGCGAAAAATTTGCTATTCCACAAATTTCTACTGGGGATATGTTGCGCGCCGCCGTCAAAGCGGGCACAGAGCTGGGCGTTGCCGCTAAAAAGATTATGGATGCCGGTGGCCTGGTTTCTGATGACATCATCATTGGCTTAGTGAAAGATCGCCTTACTCAGGCAGATTGCAACAAAGGTTATTTATTTGATGGTTTTCCAAGAACCATTCCACAAGCCCAAGCCATGAAAGATGCTGGGGTCCCCATCGACTACGTTCTCGAAATCGATGTTCCGTTTGATGCCATCATTGATCGTATGAGTGGCCGTCGTGTTCACCCTGCCTCTGGTCGTACTTATCACATCACCTTTAATCCCCCAAAGATTGAAGGGATAGATGACGTCACAGGCGAAGCCTTGATTCAGCGTGATGACGATAAAGAAGAGACCGTGCGTAAACGCCTGCAGGTATATAACGATCAAACCCGCCCTTTGGTAGAGTATTACTCGAGTTGGGCAGCACAAGCCAATGCGAGTGATACAGTCAAGGCGCCCGCTTACCGCAAGGTGAGTGGCACCGGTAACGTTGATGTTATTACCACCTCAATTTTTGCCTGCCTGAAATAACGCTTTTTAGTTCCTTCATACAGTCTTCTGATGCAGTTCCCTAATGAAGTGCAACCCATATGAAACCCGCTTTCAAAACATGGGCGTTTTACTTTGGCGGGGATCAGCCTAAGGTACCTTGGTTCGAGCGATTACGCTCGGCCTTTGGCGCTTTGATTGGCTTGGCTTTAGTTTTGGCCTTAGCTAAATATTTGGGTGATTTGAACGGCATTAATGAATGGTTGATCACCTCTCTTGGCGCTAGCGCACTAATTGTCTTTGCTTTGCCACAAAGCCCCATGGCACAACCTTGGGCAGTCATCGCTGGCAACACCCTCTCAGCCTTAGTGGGCATCACCTTAAATCATTGGATTGGTGATCCACTCATCGCGATGCCCATGGCGGCCGCTTTATCTATCCTCGGAATGTTTTGCTTGCGTTGTCTGCATCCACCTGCAGCAGCCGTTGCACTGCTTGTGGTGTCTGGCCATGTCCTACACTACCGCTTTGCCTTCTTTCCGGTATTGGTTGACGCTGCGCTCTTAGTGATGGCGGGGGCAATTTACAGCAATCTGACTGGTAAAGCTTATCCCAATAAACCGCAGTAAATGATCTTTGCCTATTGAGAATTATTTATATTCCTTCTTTTGTATGTTATATTACATATTTAGATATACGATTGGAGTGCATATGGAGCATTTATTAACCCGTAATACCGCCTCCCTTACGGAGTTCAGGGAACCTGGAAAGGTACTCGCCAAAGCAGGTAATGAGCCCGTGGCAATCCTTAATCGCAATGAGGCCGTTGCTTACTTAGTTCCGATTGGGGCTGTCGTTGACATCACGACCACTGCATTGGGCAAAGAAAAACTGCGTAATTATCTAAAGAACGACTTGCCCAAAATCGCCCATGTGATTGAATATCTTCGAGATAAATAATGCATTTTTTTACGCTAGATGAATCTGATGTGATCGAGATTCATAATGCGATCATTGGGATTAATGAACTACAGGGCCTTGCTGCCGAAAAATCCCTGGCCGGAACCCTTGCTCGCTTACAAAATAGATTGAATTATGGCTTTATCACTGATATTTTTCAGTATGCAGCTTGTGCTGGAATTTTTATAGCCAAAGGTCACTGTTTTAATGATGCTAATAAACGCACTGCTGCAGCTGCGACTCACTTGATCTTGGTAGCACATCAGATGACGCCACAATTTACCGACATCGATTTAGGTAAATGGATAGTGCAATCAGTAGAGGGCACTCTCTCAGAAGAGGCTTTAGCAGAGCCATTAAGAAAATCTTGTCAGTGAATTTATTAATTTTTTAAATTACTTCTTAAATTAACCAGCAGGGGTGCAGGGCTCAATCTAAAGCTATGCAGCCCGCAATACCTGAAAGACTCTAACTCTTGCAGTAATACTTTTTGATCAATTTCTTTCAGCAGTGCGGATATCGAACTCAGCCTGTAAATTGATCCAGAAACTGGGGTTCATAAAAAAGAAGATTCCAAAGCGCAGGGCGATATCTGCAGTGATAGGTCGCTGACCGTTCACAATCTCGCTGATGCGACTTGGGGGCACATCGATATCAGCGGCTAGCTTTCTTGCAGTAATCCCCATGGGATTCATAAAATCCTCTAACAAGATTTCACCGGGATGGATTTCATCTAATAATTTAGTCATTTTTATTTCCAACACATTACGTTAGTGATAGTCCACTATCTCAACTTCATATACTCCGTCGTCTTTCCACAAAAAACAAATTCGCCACTGATCATTGATGCGAATACTATGCTGTCCTTTACGTGCAACCCGCTCTATATTTTTAATTCAGACGAGGCTTTACTGTTAAAAAGTAAGTTTGCATCTTGATGTGAAAACTACTGGTGGTGGAGCAACAATATTCTGATTTACAGTTCATGCAAGTCAGAATATTTATAAGGTTATTTCAGCTCTTTTAGTGCGCTCTCGAAAGACTCAATATCCGCAAAGCTTCTATATACCGAGGCAAACCGAATATAGGCAACTTTATCAAGGCGTTTGAGTTCCCGCATCACCAACTCACCAATGCGCTCACTCGGAATTTCTTTTTCACCCAGACTCATGAGCTTTTCCTCAATTCTGGAGATCGCCTCATCAACTGAGTCCGCAGATACCGGACGCTTGCGTAAGGCTAGCTTTAGTGAACTCGCTAACTTTTCATGACTGTATTCAACTCGGCTACCGTTTTTCTTGACGATCGCCGGGAACGCTAACTCGACCCGTTCATATGTCATAAAACGCTTATCGCACTTGGCACAACGGCGGCGGCGGCGGATCGTATCTCCTTCATCCGATACCCGGGTATCGAGTACCTGGGTATCGTCGTTATGACAAAAAGGGCAGCGCACTAGAGCGACTTAACCGTAGACCGGAAAACGTTTGGTCAAGGCTGAAACTTGCGCACGCACTTTCGCGATGTTGTCTGGATCCGTTGGGTTGTCTAGTACATCAGCAATAAAATGCCCCACCTGTCTTGCCTCGGCTTCTTTAAAGCCACGCGTGGTCATTGCTGGTGATCCCAAACGAATACCACTAGTTACCATTGCCTTTTCTGGGTCGTTTGGAATGCCATTTTTATTACAAGTAATGTGTGCTTCACCTAGTACACGCTCCGCTTCCTTACCGGTCATTTTTTTAGCGCGTAGATCTACCAACATCACGTGGGAATCTGTACCGCCAGACACAATCCGTAAGCCACGCTCCATTAATGTTTCTGCCAATGCTTTGGCATTCACAATCACTTGCTTTTGGTAGTCGATAAAGCTGGGCTCTAAGGCCTCTTTAAAAGCTGCTGCTTTTCCTGCAATCACATGCATTAAGGGGCCACCTTGTAGGCCCGGAAAGATTGCAGAATTGATGGCTTTTTCGTGTTCAGCTTTCATCAAAATAATGCCACCACGAGGACCACGCAAACTCTTGTGGGTAGTCGAAGTAACGACATCAGCGTGTGGCACTGGATTGGGATAAACGCCCGCAGCAATCAGACCTGAATAGTGCGCCATATCCACCATGTGAATAGCACCCACTTCTTTTGCCAATTTACCGATACGCTCAAAATCAATTTTTCTAGAATAAGCAGAAGCCCCTGAAATGATGAGTTTGGGTTTGTGCTCTCGAGCTAAACGCTCCATCTGCTCGTAATCAATTTCTTCATTCTTATCTAGGCCGTAAGCAATCGGGTTGAACCACTTGCCACTCATATTGAGGGCCATACCGTGGGTCAAGTGACCCCCTTCAGCCAGACTCATTCCCATAAAGGTATCGCCGGGCTTCAAAAAGGCTAAAAATACCGCTTGATTAGCAGAAGCGCCGCAATGGGGCTGTACGTTTGCCGCCTCGGCACCATATAAAAGTTTGACACGGTCAATCGCCAGTTGCTCAGCTACGTCCACAAATTCACAACCGCCGTAATAACGCTTGCCTGGATAGCCTTCAGCGTACTTATTCGTCAACTGAGAGCCCTGGGCCTGCATTACCGCAGGGGAGGTATAGTTTTCTGAGGCAATCAGCTCAATATGGTCTTCTTGACGCTGATTTTCATTCTGAATCGAGGCCCATAATTCGGGATCCGTTTTAGCTAGGGTGTTTTGGCGGTCGAACATAGTAATAATCCTGATGAAGTTGAATGGCTTCTGCAATTAAGTAAGTAAAATCTACCTACATCATACAAAATTCATCATGACATCTACTCAAGACCTCTCGTTTCTCTCTCTAGTCCTCAATGCCAGCCTATTAGTACAGTTGGTAATGTTGTTATTAATCGGGATGTCCATTGCGTCATGGACCATTATTTTTAAGAAAACCGCGATTCTGCGGGGTGTCAGGCGCGACACAGAACGCTTTGAGCGGGATTTTTGGTCTGGTGGTGACCTCAACACCTTGCTGGATGCCGCCTTACGCAATAACCGTACAGACGCAGTGTTAGAGCACATTTTCGAAGCCGGTATGCAGGAGTTCATGAAAGTCCATGAAATCGATGCAGCCCGCCGCGCCATGAAAGCCACCTACCAGCGTGAAATGGACTTACTGGAGGCCAACCTACCGTTTCTGGCCTCAGTAGGCTCTGTATCTCCTTATATTGGCCTGTTTGGCACTGTCTGGGGCATCATGCATGCCTTCCGTGGCCTAGCTAACGTCCAAAACGCCACCCTATCGGCTGTTGCCCCCGGTATTGCAGAGGCATTAATTGCTACTGCCATTGGTTTGTTTGCTGCGATTCCTGCGGTAGTTGCCTATAACCGTGCCGCAACCGATGTAGATCGCCTCGCCATTCGTTTTGAAACCTTTATTGAAGAATTTACCAATATCTTGCAACGTCAAGCCTCCGGTAAATAAGCATGGCTGGCTCACTCAGAAAATCCTCTAAACGTCGGGCGATGTCCGACATCAACGTAGTGCCTTACATCGATGTGATGTTGGTGCTGCTGGTGATCTTTATGGTCACCGCGCCAATGGTCAATCCTGGCGTTGTTAATTTACCTACTGTTGGTGGCGCTAAGGTGCAATCCTTGCCGCCCGTATTTTTATCCATTGACGCTAATGAAAACGTCATCGTGCGCAAAGATGGTGAGCCTGTGCAAACCTTAAATAAATTTGAGCTCGGGGCTTTTGCGCGTTCACAAGCAGAAAAGTCTGCTGAACAACCTGTGGTCTTAGCCGCTGACAAATCTATTAAATATGAAGTAGTGATGGAAGTGATGTCTAAGCTAAAAGAAAACGGTGTCAAGCGTGTTGGTCTTGCTGTAAAGAGTCAGTAGGCTTTTCTTAGACATGACCAGCGCACATATCGGGCACTCGCCGTTCTCCATCCATCGAGGGAACGATGGGGGTAAGGACGGGGGCAAAAACAGAAACGGAAACAGAAGCAGAGGCAGCCTCACTAAAGCAGAAGGCACTAAGCGTGCTTTTAGTTTCTCTTTAGCTGCGCACTTAGGCTTAGTTGCTTTTTTGGTCATCGGCATTAGCTGGAATAACTCCACCCCATCCGGGGTTGAAGTCGAACTGTGGGATGCTACGCCGCAAATAGAAGCGACGATTGCACCGGAAGTGAAAACAGAAATAAAAGAAGAGGCCGCTGACATCGCGATCAAGAAAAAACTGCTTGAGAAAGAACCCCCTAAAAAGGTAGCAGCAAAAGAAGTTGCTAAAGAGGCGCCAAAGCCGGTCAAGCCATTGCCACCAAAAGAAATTAAAAAAGAAGAGGCTAAGAAGGTAGAGCCCGCTAAAAAAGTAGAGCCCACTACTAAACCAGCAGAGTTAACACCAGCACAAATAAAAGCCAATGCTCAGGCTGATAAAAGGCGTGAAGCCAATATTGCTAGCTTACGAGGCTTAGCTGCGAACGATGGCGGTACTGGTGGATCTGTTGGTAGCGGTGTTGGTGGTGGCGGTAACGCCCCTCCAGGCTGGAGTGATAAGGTGATAAAGAAGGTACGAGCAAACATTACGTTTAATGCCGATGCATTTAAAGGCAACAAGCAAACCATCATTCAGGTGAAACTAGCTCCTGATGGGGCTATATTGACTAGATTGATGACCTCCAGTAGCGGTGACAATGCTTGGGACCAAGCTGTACTGAGCGCCATTGATGCTACCCAAAGTCTACCCAAGGATGACAATGGCTTATTTCCGACACTGACACCTGAACTTAAACTCAAACCAAAGTAAATTACGAGACATGACCCCATCTACCGCACGCTCAGTTGTAAAACATTTATTACTTTTTGTGACCTTAGGTTTAAGCGCCATTAGTCTTCCGAGTCTTGCGCAAATGAGTATTGAGATTACTGGCGTAGGACAGTCACTCTATCCTGTAGCCGTCATGCGCTTTAAAGATGAAAACAAATTACCCATCAGTGTTACTGACATTGTTCGGCAGGATTTAGCGCGTAGTGGCTACTTTAAAAATACAGAAAATGGCAATGCCAGCGAAAGTGATGAAGGCACTCCTAACTTTAAATCTTGGGCGACCCGTGGAGCTGATGCCCTGGTAGTAGGCTCTGTTGTCCAAACCGGCACAACCCAGTTTGAAATTCGTTATAAATTATTTGATGTCCGCAAATCCTTGAGTTTAGGGGGCCTTGACCTGAACTCCAGCGCAGATAATTTGCGTGCGGTAGGGCATAAGATTGCCGATGACATCATTTTTAAATTACTGGGTGAACGTGGCATCTTCTCCACGCGATTGTCTTATGTCATCAAAGAAGGTAAGCGCTATCGCCTGGTGATTTCTGATGCAGATGGTCAAAACATTCGCAATGCCATGACTAGTGGTGAGCCTATCATCTCGCCATCATGGTCGCCTGACGGCAAAAAAGTGGCGTACGTTTCTTTTGAAGATCGCAAGCCGGTCATTTATGTACACGAACTAGCAACCGGTCGTCGTATTCCCCTATCTAATCAAAAGGGTAATAACAGTGCACCAGCTTGGTCGCCAGACGGCAAAAAGCTAGCCATCTCCTTATCTAAAGACGGCAATACTCAGGTCTACAGTATTAATGCAGACGGTAGTGGCTTACAACGCTTAACTACTGGCCGCACGATTGATACAGAGCCACAGTATTCGGCGGATGGACGTTATATTTATTTCACGAGTGATCGCGGTGGCAATCCCCAAATCTATCGAATGAGTGCGCAAGGTGAGCAAGCCGAGGGGGCAAAACGCGTTACCTACAAACAAGGCTTTGTGACCTCCCCGCGTATTTCACCAGACGGTAAATATTTGGCCTATATCGCCAATATTGGCGGGGCATTTCGGCTTTATATCCTCAATTTGGCTACCGGCGATTCACAAGCCCTTACCGAAAGCAGTACGGATGAGTCCCCTTCCTTTGCTGCCAATGGGCGCTATGTTCTCTATTCCACCAAAGTGGGCGGTAAGCGCGTCTTAGCAGCGGTATCTGTAGACGGCAATTCCAAGCAGGTACTCACTATCCCTGGATCGGATGTCCGTCAGCCATCATGGGGGCCGTTTATGGACTAAGGCGCTGCCTTAGGCCGCACAGAATATGCAGTACCTCATTCAACAGCCAACGCAACAGCCAACGTAACAATTAACTCAATAGCTATTTTGCTGCTCTTAGGGGCATAATATTGGCAATAGCCGTATTTATTTGCTTCATTTGTAGGAAAAGGAAAGATCATGCAAACTTCAATCACCCGCCGTATCGCCACCCTCACTCTTGTAGGTGCTGCAGCCCTGTTAATGGCCGCTTGCTCCAGTGTTAAGTTAGATGACGTGGATGGTGCTAACAGTGGCGGTGGCAGCGGTAACTTTGGCTCACAGCCATGGAATGACCCTAGCAGCCCACTGTTCCAACGTAGTGTTTATTTTGATTTAAATGAATACACCGTTCAAACGAAATATCAAAAACAATTATCTGCACATGCCAGCTTTCTTAAGGCCAATGCAAAACAAAAGATCATTATTCAAGGCAACACCGATGAGCGTGGTACTGCAGAGTACAACTTAGCACTCGGTCAGCGTCGTTCTGATGCTGTTCGTAAGTCTTTGAGCTTGATGGGCGTTTCTGATGAGCAAATGGAAGCCGTCAGCTTTGGTAAAGAAAAACCTAAAGCAGAAGGCGATAATGATGCAGCCTGGGCAGAAAATCGCCGCGCTGACATTGTTTACATTACCAACTAATGCACTCGTTGCAGCTGTTTTCTGACTCAGTAAACAAGACGCTCTCACGAGCGTTTTGTTTAGGTGCTGCCACCGTTTGTCTAAGCCTATCGAGCAATGCTTGGGCTTTGTTTGCAGATGATGATGCACGTAAGGCTATTTTGGATTTACGCAAAACGCTTGCCACCACTCAGCTAGATTTACAAAATCAAATTGAGAAACTGAAAGCAGATAATTCAGAATTGCGCGGCAAGGTAGAAAACCTTGAAAAACAAGGCGAAGATATTACTTCAAGCCAAAAGACCTACTACCAAGATTTAGATAATCGCCTGGGTAATTTTGAGCCTCGTACAGAAACGATTGAAGGTGTTACAGGTACCGTACAACCGAGTGAGAAAAAAGCCTACGACGAAGCCTTGGGTTATTTCAAGGCAGGTAATTTAAAAAAAGCAGATGACAGTTTTTCTGCTTTTGTGAAGCGCTATCCTAAGAGCCCCTATTTGCCGCTAGCCCTCTTTTGGACTGGTAACAGCAAATACGCTAACAAAGACTACACAGGCTCTATTGCACAGCTACAGGGACTGATTAATCGCTTCCCAAATCATCCTCGCATTCCAGCAGCGATGACCACGCTTGCTAATGCCCAGCTAGAGAGTGGCAGCAAGACAGCCGCCAAGAAAACCGCAAATGACATCATCAGCAAATACCCCGATACTGATGCTGCAAAAAATGCACAGCAGTTGATTGCCGCTACAAAGTAATTTCTGATGTCTCAGCTGTCTGCCGCCTTTCAGAATATTGCCCCACGCAAACCCCATGCGCCCGCAGTGATCCTGTTTTCTGGGGGCCTTGATTCCAGTACGATCCTCGCGCTAGCAAAAGATTTGGGTTACGCGCCCTATGTCCTATCAGTAGGCTATGGCCAACGCCACTCTTCTGAACTGGCTGCTGCGAAGCACATTGCTAAACAGATGGGCGTCGTTCGTCATGAGGTGGTGAACTTAGATCTCACCCGCTTTGGTGGCTCCGCCCTCACCGACTCCTCTATTGATATTCCGCTGACTCCAAGCAACGATCAAGAAATTCCGGTGACTTACGTTCCTGCGCGCAATACCATCTTGCTATCACTAGCATTGGGTTGGGCTGAATCGCTCGGTGGCTTAGATATTTTTTATGGCGCCAATGCCGTGGATTACTCTGGCTATCCAGACTGTCGTCCCGACTATGTGGCTTCTTTTGAAAGTATGGCTAACCTAGCCACCAAGGCGGGTGTTGAAGCAATTAATAATGACAATCGCTTTCGTGTTCATGCACCCATTATTAGCATGAGTAAAGCCGAGATCATTCACTTAGGCACTACTCTAGGGGTGGATTATTCTCAAACAGTTTCTTGCTACCAAGCAAATGACTTGGGCGAAGCTTGTGGAGAATGTGAGTCTTGCCGCCTACGTCAGGCAGGATTTACACAAGCAAACTTGAGTGACCCTACTCGCTACCAAAAATAGTTACTTGTTTAGCTTTTCAGCTCTTTAGCTCTTAAGCTCTTAAGCTCTTTATTTGTTTTGGGTTTCTAGCATTCTGGCCACATACCGCGCAATCAGGTCTACCTCTAAATTAACCTTGTCGTTAATCTGAAGATTGCCTAAGGTCGTGTTTTGTAGTGTGTGCGGAATAATGTTGATACTGACTAAGCAAGCGTGCGCAGTGTCCTCTGTTTGATTGACGGTCAAGGAAACGCCATTGACCACAATAGAACCCTTGTATGCCAGAAAAGGGGCTAAGGCTTTCGGTGCTTCAATCTGGAGCAACCAAGAACCGTAGGCATCTTGGGCAACAGCAACAAATTGAACTACCTTGCCAACCCCATCAACGTGACCGCTGACTAAGTGACCACCTAAACGATCATTTAAGCGCAATGCTTTTTCTAGATTCACGGGTCCGACTACATCTAGGCCTACCGTCTTGTTCAGTGACTCACGAGAAATATCCAGCTCAAAAGTAGTGCTGGTAAAGTGCGTGGCCGTCATGCAAGCCCCCTGAATAGCAATGCTATCGCCTAAGGCTACATCATCCAAATAGCCCGCAGGGGTCTCAATCAATAACTGCATTCCGTCGCCCTTGGCTTGGGCGCTTTTGATGGTGCCAACGGCGGTAATGATTCCAGTAAACATAGTTGGATTTTTATTTGGGTTGATGTGATTGTTGGATTTTAAGTTAGGGCTAGAGCTTTGGCTTTGGCTTTGGCTTTGACTGCACCAAGCGAACCCGTAAGTCCTGACCTAATACAGTGTGATCCATGATTTGCCAATCGTGCCGTTGCTTGAGCTCAGTCAATGTACCGATATTCGCCATGCCGATGCCATCCCCTAACAAGCAAGGGGCGTAGTAGAGCAAGAGCTCGTCGACACAATTTTCTCGGAGTAATGAGCCGTTTAGCTTATGGCCTGACTCGATGTGTATTTCATTCATAGAACGCTCTTTTGCTAAGTAGCGCAGAAGTTGTGCGAGATCTACCTTGCCATGGGCATTGGCCATTGCAATCACTTCCACTCCTAAGTCCTGCAGTGCCTTTAATTTTGCTTGGCTCGCTTCAGAATCCATGTCAGCACAAACGACGATGACGCCAGATTGATGGAGATTTGTAAATAGCTTAGCGTCTAGTGGTGTCTCTAGCCGAGAATCAATAATGATTTTCCAGGGCTGCCGTTCAGTCACTACATCACGAACATTTAGTGTGGGATCGTCTTCTTTCACCGTTCCCGCACCCGTCAAAATAGCGCAGGCTTGTGCACGCCAGTGATGGCCATCTGAGCGTGCCTCAGGTCCTGTGATCCACTGACTGGTGCCATTCGTTAAGGCGGTCTTGCCATCTAGGCTTGCAGCGATTTTCATTCGCACCCAAGGCAGACCGCGTGTCATCCTAGAAATAAATCCTGGGTTCAAAGCCCTTGCTTCTGATTCCATCAAACCACAGCGCACGTCAATACCAGCTGCTTTTAAGCGCTCAAGGCCTCGGCCATTCACTAGAGGGTTAGGATCGAGCATCGCAGCGATCACTACCGCTGGCTTAGCCGCGATCAGTGCATCAGAACAAGGCGGCGTTCTACCTTCATGACTACAGGGCTCTAAGGTGACGTAGATCGTTGATCCAGAGACATCAAAGCCATTGGCTTTAGCATCGGCTAAAGCCTCTATCTCAGCATGATTTCCGCCGGCTTTTTGGGTATATCCACTCCCAATCACTTGCCCGTCTTTAGTAATAACGCAACCTACGCGCGGGTTTGGGGTGGATAAGTAGAGGGCTTTTTGAGCCTGGGCCAAGGCCTGGCTCATGAATTGATGGTCAACGACGGTATACATAGGGGTCTATTAAAACCGATTGTTGCTGCTTACACCAAATTTAACGGCAGGCTTTGCTATCCCGCTGGGGATCACACACCCTCCAACGACCGCCACTGCTCAATATCAGCTGGCGCTCCAGCCGAGAATCCCGCTCATGACCTAGTATCAGTCGATTGGCCACAAAACCGCCTTGGGCCGTCTTTGCTGCCCCAGCAGCATTAAAGGTAATCCCCCTTTTATTGGAATGTGGGTCCATAAACTGTTTGCCTCCCCCTTTAAAGTAGATCGGCGCAATGGCGCTTTGAGCAAACCATACCCGCTCGGCACAATTTGCCTTGGACTGGATGGGTGGGCAGGCGTTCTTTACAACCCAGCCGTCCTCCCAATCGGCCCAATCAGCCCAATCAGCCCCATCAGCACTGCCCGAAGGGGTAATGTGCACAGCCATACCCAATTGCAATGCTTGCCCACGAGCAAACTGCGCATGGGCAATAAATCGCCTGGCAAGCATATCGATTTCTCGAGCGGCCATTTGCTCCTGCAACATCGGCATGGTCATGACTGTCATGATGGCAATGATCAGAACCACCGCCATTAACTCTATTAAGCTGCTTCCTTGTTCGTTGGCACTTTTGTGATTTAGTTTATTCAAAATGTTGACGCCAATTCAGACGAGTGACTTCAGTTGTTTTTTCATCCACCAAGATCAGTACCTCAAGCACCGGAGTACCTTTAGTGCCTTTAGTAGAGATCAGCCAAAGACCTTTCCCTACTGACTGAATATGACAAGCAGATTGCTCTTGTAAGGCAATACTAAAAATGTTTTGCTCACACGCTAATAATGCTTTTTCTGCCTCTATAAATTGTTTGCTAGCAGTAATAAAAGTGGTGGCGCTAATGATCTCTAACGCAGTTAAGCGTTCAATATAGGCAATGAGGGAAGACAGCAATAGCAGTAGAGATAAAACCCAAGCAATGATCATCAGAGATTACGACTAGCAAATGTGCGCTCAAACACTCGATGTATTAAGTGCCCATCAGTCATTTCTAGCCTAACTCTATAAGCCTTGCCGGATGGCGCCGGCAATGCTTCAACAGCAAAGTAATGGACTCCATTCATGAGGGTTGTGTTTTGGAGTCGGCCTTCCTTATCTAATGATTGGCAGATGAGCGAACCTCCACTTCCACCTCCACTTCCACCCCCACTTCTACTTCCACCTCCACCTCCATTCACACGCCCACCTTTTGGAGCAGAGGCTGGTCGATCTACTACAAAGCCCTGCTGCGCTAAGCCATTTTTAGTACGGCCTGGTGACAGGGTGTTTCCGATGCAATCTAAATCTCCTGCGCTAGATAAAGCATGCTTCACCATCAATGCATCCGAGCCTTGATACCCACTCTTTTTCTGAATCTGGATAAAGGCTTGAGCTGATTTGGATGGATGACGCCCTCTAGCGAAAGAAGCCGTAGGCTGGTAACCCGCCATACGAATAGATCGACCAATGAGTTCCAAAGCACGATCAGCTTCCGCAGTGAGCGATTGGGTTTTTTCATATTCAATTTGTTTCGCGATTAGTTCGCCACTAGTTTTCATTAGGGGTGTGACTAGGATGAGGGAGATGGCAAGACCTACGAGGCACTCCAGCAGACTCATTTAAACTTTTTTTGTGTGGTTTCTGCTGATGGGGTCCTTGGCTGAAATTGTTTATGCCCCAAGGTATTGATTTCATGCTCATCTAATGCTTTTTTCATCTGCACCCGCTGCTCTTGGACTATTGCTAGTCGCAATGCTAATTGCTGATAAGTCGCTCCTAATGCTATCCAACTGCTAGCGACTAGACTCATGGCCACCAAGACTTCAAGCAATATGAATCCATTGGCATGAACCAGCTTTTCGGGGGTCAGCTGTAATGAGGTGGATTTGGGGGACATCAGCCATTGTCTCGATCCGCAATGGCTTGGAAAATCGGTATAAGTAAGCTCAGTCGTCAGAAAGACCGGATATTGAATGAATATCTTCTCTATTTATGAAAGATCTCACGATGTAGCCCGAAAAACTGCTGCTCAGCTTAAAATAGAGGGCTATGCAAAATACCCTCGCCTCCACAGAAGAAATCGTTGCTGAGCTTAAAGCGGGCAAGATGGTCATTCTGGTCGATGAAGAAGACCGCGAGAATGAAGGTGATCTCGTTTTAGCTGCTGACCATGTCACAGCCGAGGCAGTTAATTTCATGGCCAAACATGGTCGTGGGCTGATTTGCCTCACCTTAACTCGCGAGCGCTGCCAACAATTAAACCTCCCCCTGATGGTGAGGGATAACGGCGCCTCGATGGGGACTAATTTCACGGTATCGATTGAAGCGGCGCGTGGTGTCACAACAGGCATTTCTGCGGCAGACCGGGCGCTCACGATCCAAACTGCGGTAGCGCCCAATGCTAAGCCTAATGATCTTGTTCAGCCAGGGCATATCTTTCCATTGATGGCGCAACCAGGTGGCGTACTCATTCGCTCTGGCCATACGGAAGCCGGATGTGATTTAGCCGGTATGGCTGGATGCTCTCCCACTGCCGTCATTTGCGAGATTATGAAAGACGATGGCAGCATGGCGCGTCTGCCAGATCTATTGATATTTGCTAAAGAGCATCAACTCAAAATCGGCAGTATCGCTGACCTCATTCAATACCGCAGCCAACATGAAAGTATTGTTGTGCGGGAAGGTGAGCGGGAGTTCAATACCCCTTGGGGTAAGTTTCAGGGGATCATCTATCGTGATACCCCTAGCTCCTGTATACATCTTGCTTTAGTGCATGGCACCCCTTCTGAGACTACTGAAACACTAGTGCGGGTTCATGAACCTGTCACAGTATTGGATTTTTTAGATGCGAATGTCAGTACTCACTCCTGGCCTCTTGCACAGGCATTGCAAAAACTAGCCAATGCCCCTGCTGGGGTTGCCGTGCTTTTAAATGCCTCTGGCATTGCAGCGCCAGGTGATGTGGATTGGCTTGCACAGTTTCATAAACTCAATGGTTCACAAACAGAAGCGGCGGCTAAACCACTGGCTCGGAAGACTGATTTTCGGAGTTACGGTATTGGTGCTCAAATTCTGAAAGATCTGGGCGTTGGCAAAATGCGTTTGCTTGCTAACCCTAATCCGGTTCCCAGCTTGTCAGGCTATAAGCTTGAAGTGACTGGCTACATGCCTTTTGAGCCAGAGCAATCGAGCTAATTTATCTAATCTACTAAATCTACTAAATCTAATAAAGATTAAACCCCTAAAGTTAAACCCCAAGACCCTATGAACACATTAGATAACGAACAATCCGTTGGCGTATTAGCCAGCGATCTCAATGGTGAAGACCTGCGGGTAGGCATTGTGCAAGCGCGCTTTAATGAAGCGCATTGCTCTGCGCTAACCACTGCTTGTATTGAAGAGTTAATCCAATTGGGTGTATCCCAAGCCGACATTAAATTAGTTACCGTACCCGGTGCATTAGAAATTCCGTTTGCACTGCAAAAGCTAGCGGAGACTGGTGAATTTGATGGCTTAGTTGCTTTAGGCGCGGTCATTCGGGGTGAGACATACCACTTTGAGTTGGTCTCAAATGAATCTGCTGCTGGCATTAGCCGCATCTGCCTAGAATCTGGTCTACCCATCGCCAATGGTGTGCTCACTTGTGAAACTGATGAACAAGCTCAAGTGCGTGTGCAGGTTAAAGGAGCAGACTGCGCTAGAGCAGTTGTTGAGATGGCCAATCTGGCCTTAGCACTAACCCCAGATATTGATTTTGAAATCAGCAATCCCCAAGAGTAATTCGGAAGATAACCAGTACATGACTAAAAACACTCTTCCTGCAGCTGCAGCAACAACTGCGGCAACCACTGCAGCAACCACTTCGACAACCGCTGCAGCCAACAGCGCCCCTAAGCGCTCCCTCACACCACGTCGCCGTGCCCGTGAGTACGCCTTACAGGGTGTCTACCAAAGCTTGGTAATGCGTCGTGCAGGTAGCTTGCCTAATGCTGCAGCAATTGCCAGACAGCTTGCTGAAGATCCTGGTTTTCGTCGTTGTCAGCACGATTTGTTCCAAGGTATCTTTACTGGCACGCTTGAGCATACTGATGAACTCGAAGGTCTCATTACGCCTGCCTTAGATCGCCCTATTAATGAACTATCTCCCGTAGAGCATGCCGCCCTTCTTATTGGCACTTACGAACTAGCAATGGATTTATCGGTTCCATATAAGGTAGCTATTAACGAAGCAGTAGAGTTGGCTAAAACCTTTGGTGGCACTGATGGTCATAAGTACGTTAACGGCGTACTCGATCTTTTGGCACAGCAATTGCGTAGTACGGAGATTGCGGCGGGATAGAGTTAGTTGGGTGTTGGTTGGGCGCTGGTTAGGCGCTGGGTGACACTATTTAAACTAGCCGCAAGCCCTTCTGCTCGTGACTCTGCGTAGGATTTAAGTTAACAAGATAAACATCACTGTGCTGCGTTAAATAATCTCATTACCAACAAGATGTATTTTTAACCACAATATGTCTTCTATTGGACGTATTGTGCACATTGGGCTCATTAAGCGTACTTCTCCAGCATTACACTGCGCCAGCAACTCCCCCAAGGTATAACTCGCTTTACTTACAGGCTTTACCATAAAGCGAGCATTTACTCTCTTCATGTCGACCGTTGAACCTGTAGACATTTCAAATTTCCTCTGAGAAATAAAATTTATGGACTACCATAGTAAATCGATGTTGATATAGATCAAAGAGATTGAGGAGATGACCCCATGCAAAAAGTTGATATTCGTAAGCTGCTAAAAGATCCAAGCCTTTTTAAAGAAGAGGCGTTTATCAATGGGCAATGGGTTCAGGCTCAATCTGGCAAGCAGTTTGATGTCACCAATCCAGCAACAGGCGAACTGATTGCCCAAGTTACTAATCTGGCGCCACTAGACGCTAAGCTTGCGATTGGTGCTGCAGACACCGCATTTAAAGAATGGAAAAGTAAAACCGGTAAAGAGCGTGCCAGCGTCATGCGCAAATGGTTTGATCTCATCATTGCCAATACGCAAGATCTCGCTACCCTCATGACCCTTGAGCAAGGCAAGCCTCTAGTCGAATCCACTGGTGAAGTGACTTATGGCGCTTCATTTATCGAATGGTTTGCAGAGGAAGCGAAGCGCGTAGCAGGCTCAATACCAGGCTCTACCTGGAGTGATAAACGCCTCATCGTCATGAAGCAGCCTATTGGCGTATGTGTTGCCATTACGCCCTGGAACTTCCCTATTGCCATGATCACTCGCAAAATTGCGCCTGCTATGGCGGCAGGTTGCACCATCGTGATTAAACCAGCAGAGCTCACGCCATTATCTGCACTGGCTTTAGCAGAATTGGCTCAGCGTGCTGGTGTACCCGCTGGTGTTATTAATATCCTCACAGCCGATGCAGATCAGTCCATTGCTATTGGCAAAACCCTTTGTGAATCCACTGTCGTACGTCATTTATCTTTTACAGGCTCTACTGAAGTCGGTCGCATCTTAATGGCCCAATGCGCCCCCACTATTAAGAAACTAGCGCTTGAGCTGGGTGGCCATGCTCCCTTCATTGTTTTTGAAGATGCCGACATTGATGCAGCTGTCTCTGGCGCTATGGCTTCTAAATATCGTAACTCGGGTCAAACCTGTGTATGCGCCAATCGGTTTTATGTCCATAAAAGTGTCCAAGCGGAGTTTGTAGAAAAGTTTGCTAAAGCAGTGCAAAGCATCAAACTGGGTAATGGAATGGATCAGGGCACTACGCAGGGGCCACTCATTGAGCCAGCCGCCCTTCAGAAAGTAGAGCGCCATGTTGCTGACGCATTAAGTAAAGGCGCTGCTTTAGTCACCGGTGGCAAACGTTCTTCTCTGGGCGGCACCTTTTATGAACCCACCATTTTGTCTAATGTCAGCAATGACATGCTCATTACCCATGAAGAGACCTTTGGTCCAGTAGCAGCCATCATGAGTTTTGAGAATGATGAAGGGGTTATTGCACTGGCCAACAATAGCCAATTTGGCTTAGCTTCTTATTTTTACAGTCGAGATATTGGTCGTATCTGGAGAACTGCTGAAGCCCTAGAGTACGGCATTGTGGGTGTGAACTCCGGAATCATCTCTAATGAAGTGGGGCCCTTTGGTGGCGTCAAGCAATCAGGATTGGGACGAGAAGGCAGCGTCTACGGTATGGATGAATACTTAGAGCTCAAATATGTTTGTTTGGGTCTCTAGGGCTGTTGTTGCTGTTGTTACTACCCTTCTTTCTTTTTGTAAACCAAGTCCCACACGCCGTGTCCTAACTTGAGGCCACGGTTCTCAAATTTGGTAATGGGTCGATAGGCTGGTCGTTCTGCATAGCCAGAATGCTTGGCTAGCAACTGCTCTGGACTGGGTTTAAATTCTGTAGATACTTTATTAGGCAGACTGGGCTCTGTATCAGTTGCAGAAAAAGTTTCCACCATGACTTGCTCTGTAGAAGTGTTTTGTAGAGTGGACTCAGCATTTAATACTAAAAGCATTTGTTCAGCATAGTTATGCCAATCGGTTGCTAAGTGCAAATACCCTCCAGGCTTTAAGCGTGATACCAAGAGACGAACAAACTCTGCCTGAATGAGTCTGCGTTTATGGTGACGTCGTTTATGCCAGGGATCTGCAAAGTAAATATGAATACCATCCAAAGCATTGGGGGCAATCATTTGTTGCAACACCTCAACAGCGTCATGCTGCATTAAGCGCAAATTACTTAGTTGGTTTTCCCCAATGAGTTTAAGTAAGGCGCCTACTCCTGGGGTATGTACTTCAATTGCTAAAAAATCATCCTGAGGGCGTAAAGCCGCAATCTTGGCTGTGGTCTCACCCATACCAAAACCAATCTCTAAGATCTTGGAGTTAGCTGAACCACTAAAGGCATCCTGGAGATTTATCCTTTGTGCTTGAAAAGGAATTAAAAATTGCGGGCCCAGCTCATCAATAGCGCGCTGCTGTCCCCCAGTAGTCCTGCCTGCACGAAGGACAAAGGAACGAATGCGGTCAGTTTTAGAAAAGGTCACTAGATACTTTTTTAGTTAGCTTGGTTAATTTAGTTAATTTAGTTAATTTGATTATTTTAAAAAAGAAGTATTCCAACCAGCAGAGCGATACGCATAGACCACCTCAACCAATACGATGGCTAGTGAAGTCATAAAGAAAACCAGCCCCAGCACAAAGGTCCACACTACATAAGTCGTCTGTAAGGATCGTACTGCACCCGCCTGAAAGAAAAAGAGCTCTAGTACTGTTAGCGAAATAAATACCCCACTCAGAACATCAAAGAAGATGGCTGCAGTACAGAGGCGACCCCGTGCTCTAGCTTCATTGGCCTCTTTTTTCATATGACTTAAGACGGCTGGATCTTTAATCACGCCTTCATGTATTTTCCCCTGAATCGATCGCATCCGATCGACTGATCTAGCTAAACGTCCTGAAATCGCATTAATCAAGGTAGCTACCGCAGTGAGCAAAAACACTGGGGCTAGTGCTAACTGAATATTGTTCGTGATTGCATCTATAGAGACATCCATTAAAACTCCTGCCGATCATTCTGAATTAATAAAGTAAAAGAGGGGGCTGGAAAACGATAAAGCGTGATTCTTTGTTAGTGCGACCAGACAACTAAACCACTATAGGCACTAAGTAACACCAATACCCCAAAGACAATGCGATACCAAGCAAAGGGAATGAAGTTATGACCCGCCACATAATGAATTAACCAGCGCACACAAACAAATGCAGAAACAAAGGCGGCAATAAAACCCACAACAATAGCTAGGGTAAAGTCTCCAGAAATCTCCACTGGTGATTTCCACAGCTTGAGTAGTTCATAAGCAGTAGCGCCCCCAATCACAGGAATAGCCAAGAAAAAAGAAAATTCTGTTGCAATAGCCCGCGGCAGACCAAACAGCATGCCACCAATGATGGTGGCTCCAGAACGTGATGTTCCTGGTATTAGCGCTGCGCATTGGGCAAGACCTACTTTGAGGGCATCCAGATTAGTTAAGTCATCTATAGACTGAATACGTCCCTCGCTCTGCACGAGGGTTTTCTGACGACGCTCTGCCCAGAAGATAACGAGTGCGCCCACTATAAAAGCTGTCGCTACCGGAATGGGTGAGAATAAAAAGGCTTTGATGTATTTGCCAAAAACAAAAGCTAGGCTCATTGCCGGTATAGAGGCGATGATTAAATTAAGGGCAAACTTTCTGGAGCGAGGATTTGTCTGAATAGTGGAAGCAACTTGCCACAGCTTTTGCCGAAACTCCCAGCAGACTGCCAAAATAGCGCCAAACTGAATAATGACTTCAAAAGCCTTGCCCCGCTCATCATTAAAGTTGAGTAAATCCCCTACCAATATGAGGTGTCCGGTACTGGAGATGGGTAAAAACTCAGTAAACCCCTCTACTACCCCTAAAATTAAGGCTTTGCCTAGCAATATAAGATCCATGGACGTAATTTTATAGTTAGATCTATGCCCAAAGCCGTATTTGGCAAAATAGGGCTCAATTAAGGCGGTTTACCCAAATAAGCCTTAAACTTCATGCAATACAAAATGCACCTAAATAAGATGAATTCGCACCACTTTCGCCCTTCAAGAATGAGTATCTTCGGTTTAATCCTAAGCCAGGCACTCGGGCTGAGCATCTTCTCATCTGGCGCCTTTGCACAAAGTGCTGTGGGGGCTAAACCGTCCCTGCCCACACCAATTGCACCCATGAACACGCAGTCTTTGCTGGGCCTAGATATGCCCCCGCAAATGGTGGTTACTCCTAGGTCAGCTCTACCCACTGCAGCAATACCCACTACAGCAGCCCCTTCTTATCTAAGTGGCGATCTTGCTAGTGGCTCAAACAGTGCAAACGTTGCAAATCCTGGCCAAGCTACAGATCTCATTCGCCTCTATCAAGAGGCTGCCTTTAGTGATCCCGTCTTAACTGCTGCACGCTTTAACTATCAAGCGAGTAAAGAGCTATTTTGGCAAGGGCTCTCCTTATTGCTTCCGCAGGCTAGCGCTGCGCCAGGAGCTACTCGCTACTTCCAGCATACGGCTGGCAATGCCCCAGTAAATGCCGTAACAGGCTCTCGGGTCTATGACCAAAAGAACTATACGGTTACCCTAACCCAGCCAGTATTTAATATGGCTGCCTTAGAGGCATTTAAGCAAGGTGACCTCAATACCAAAATTGCGGATATGCGCTTTTACTTGGCACAGCAAGATTTAATCATTCGGGTATCGCAAGCGTATTTTGATGCACTCACTAGCCAAGATAATGTTGAGCTCTTTCGGAATAAAAAAGGTTTGATCAAACAACAGCTAGAGATTGCCCAAGCCAAGTTTGATGCGGGGCTTGCCACAATTGTTGATGTCAATACTGCTCAAGCAGCGCTAGATCTTGCTAACTCTCAAGAGATTATTGCGCAGGCTGATTTGATTGTTAAGCGTGGCGTCCTAGAGCAATTAGTAGGTAGGCCTGTAGGTGCAATCAAGCCCCTAATTAAACAAGCCAAGATTGATGGGGTTCTAAAAGATCCCCGCTCAAAGAGTCAAGACAGCAAAAGTTCTACTATTGCCGAAAGTGTGAACCCAGTTTTACCTAAAGGGCAAACCTTAGATGACTGGATTCATCAGGCAGAGACAGCGAACTTTAATGTTCTAGCAGGCCAACTCTCAGTGAACTTAGCAGAAAGTAGCTTTAAAGCTTCTCAAGCACTGAACTACCCTTCAGTCAATTTAGTAGGGTCTGCTGGATACAATACTTCTAACGGAACTTCGAATAGCTTAACGCCAGCGCAAACCAATATTTACAACAACACTATTGCTTTGCAAATGACTATTCCTTTGGTTTCTGGTGGGTATAGTAGTTCAGTCATTCGTCAAAATGCGGCATTGCTTGATGCAGCTAAAGCCAATTACGATAATGCCCGCCGTACTGCAGCGCAGAGCACACGTGCTGCCTTCACTGGTTTTTATGGTGGCCTGGCCAGTGTGAAAGCTTTTGAAGCAGCAGAGCGATCATCTACCTCCGCTCTAGAGTCCAGTAAGCTAGGATTTCAGGTGGGGACCTTGATTAATATTGATGTCTTAATTGCCTTAGATACAGTGATCACTACCCGCTCCCAATTACAGCAAGCGCGTTACAACACTATCCTCAATGCCATTAAGCTTAAGGCCCACGTTGCGGCTTTGTCAGATGAAGATCTGATTGCAATCAATACTTTATTACGCTAAATCAAGCGGCTTTAAAGGACTTTAAAAGCGTTACTTTTTTAAGTCTCTGTAAAAATTTTCATGTGAGCGGATTACCAAAGCAATCAACACAATCTCTTTTGGGTGATGCTTATCCGGAAAGAATTCATAAGCCATCAGAAATTCTTGGCAGTTGATCTTGAATTTATAAGTAAATATACCGGCTAAATCACCTCGCCTCTCTTCACCCAAAGAAAGTTCTGCGGCAATACTTTTTATCACCGGATTTACCTCTGGAGCGGGGTTGCCTCAATTGTTGCGACATACCTCATTAGCCTTAGAGCAAGTCACGATATGATGCTACGCGACTCAAAGGAGAAAGTACTATCTTTGCAAGAAGTTAGGCAGGGCTAGCATTCACCCCCCCGATTCTTTTGATAAGTGAATCCAGTCCACAATGTTGGGATCTGGGGTGTATCCAGAAACCAGCTCTTGCAGCATTGCTTTAATACTCACCACATCATTGGCATCTAATACCGCTTGCAATGCAGTCATCTTTTCTGAAAATACTCCCCAAGGCAAAAATGCTTCAGAGGCTTTCATAATCAAAGGGTGGGATGTGGATTCTGGGTTATCACCAATGAGTAGTTCTTCATACAGCTTCTCGCCAGGGCGCAATCCTGTAACTTCAATTTCAATATCGCCATCAGGATGGTCTTCATCCTTGAGTGTAAGACCAGAAAGTTCGACCATTCGCCTTGCTAAATCAAATATCTTGACCGGTTGACCCATATCCAACACAAACACTTCACCACCAGTGGCAATGGCCCCCGCCTGAATGACCAACTGAGCCGCCTCAGGAATAGACATAAAGTAACGGGTAATCTCAGGGTGGGTTAAATGTATCGGCCCACCATCCTTAATTTGCTGACGGAACTTGGGAACAGCTGAGCCAGAGGATCCCAATACATTACCAAAGCGCACCATCGAAAATTGGGTATCAGGAAAATTACCAGCAATCGCTTGCAATGTCATCTCTGCCAAGCGCTTACTCGCACCCATAATATTCGTTGGCCGCACTGCCTTATCAGTGCTGATAAGAACAAAGTTTTTAACTCCAAGCTCACCCGCAATCTTTGCAGTGACTAGAGTTCCTAGTACGTTATTACGAATACCCTCAACTGGGTTATGTTCTACCAAGGGAACATGCTTGTAAGCTGCTGCGTGATAAATGATGTGGGGATTCCAGTTAAAAATAATCTCCCGCATACGAGCCTCATCTCGCACAGAGCCTAGCAATGGAATGAGCCCAATGTCTTCAACTGCCTTTCCCAACAAAGCCGCGTTATTGAGATTAAACAGCAGTTTTTGATGCAAGTCATATAGAGCAAACTCACTTTGCTCTACCAACAATATGACTGTTGGATTGAGTTTGAGAATTTGCTGGCAGAGTTCTCCGCCGATAGAACCACCTGCGCCAGTAACCATGACTACCTGAGATGACACATGTTTACTGAGAAGGTTTAATTGGGGCTCAACAGAAAGGCGACCCAGCAAGTCATCTACGTCAAGTTCATGTAAATCGGCAATAGTAATTTTGCCTGTGGTGATATCCATCAAACTAGGGAGTGTTCGAACCACTACTTTTGCATTGGATACTCTCTCCAAAATATGATTACGCTCTGAACGAGAAATAGCTGGTAAGGCAAGTAAGATCTCGCTGATTCCCATACTTTGACATAACGTGGAGCAATGGCCAGGGTCATAAACTTGGATACCGTTAATGGTATTACCCTGAAGGTGGCGATCATCATCTAAGAAGCCACAGACAATTACATCTTGACTTGCAATCATCACGGTAGCTAATTGTCGACCAGCAGAACCACATCCATAGATGAGAACCTTGGGCAGTAATTTACGTCTTTCATTGCTTTGGTAATGACCACCCAACCAATAGCGAGCAAAGACTCTAGATCCTCCTACAGCCAACAACATGAGTAAAGGCTGGATAAGCCCGATAGTTCTTGGTACACCATCCATAATCTCACTAGAGCTCATAAATAAGCTCAAGAAAGTAGAGAAAACAGTAAAGGTGGATGCGTAGATCAGGCCATAAACAGCCATCGCTTTTAGAAGAGCAACTAAAGCAGAAAAGCCAGCATAGCGAAAGATGGCTTGGTAAAGCCCAAAGAAATAAAAGACTGGTAGAGAAAGAACAATAGCAACCAGTATTGGCCAAAGCATCTGACTAAACAGCGGAAAAAAATCTCCAAGGCGAAGATAAAAAGCAAACCATACTGTCAGCACACAAAGCGCAATATCAACCAATGCGACCAGCAGACGTTTACCCAACCTTGGTAGTCGCAATAAGTGTCGGGAGGCTTTATTAAAGGAGCTAATCATTAGGCTTGAATAGGGTATTGGTTTTTTATAAAACCTTGCAGTGAGTCAATGCTAGTAGGTTACACAAAATAGAGCCTACTAAATAGGTATTGCATTAAATTAGATAGGAAAAAATACCAAATTTGATCGATAGATTATAGATTACAAAATTTATAATAAGCGTAAGTAGGTGGGTGATTCATACAAAAATCGCCTTGATACCTTGAAATACTCAACCATAAACCCATTAGGATTAAAATTCTCTGCAACCCTGTTAATGCTTAAAGGAGACGCTTGTTTAGCAACCTATTTAATCCCAGCTTAGCGAGGCAAAATGTGAATATGGCTAATTGTTAAATATCGTAGATTCAAACACGAAGTGCAACACGGTTTAAGGACTGCATAAACACTTCATTGGGGGTTTTAAATCCCAACCTCTTACGAGGTCGGTTATTAAGCTTGCTTTCAATCATTCTAAGCTCCTCATCAGTTACGGTGGATAAAGGCCTCTTTTTGGGGATGTATTGCCTTAGTAAGCCATTGAAGTTTTCATTAGAACCGCGTTGCCAACTGGCAAAAGGATCAGCAAAGTAGGTGGTGGATTGCAGTGCTGTATCAATCCGGGCGTGCTCGGCAAATTCCTTTCCGTTGTCATAAGTTAGTGTTTTGACCTTAGCTTGATAGGGGGCCAGTCCTTCAATAATGGCGTTACCTACCAGGGTCGAAGTTTTATTGGGTACTTTGGCTAGAACAGCATAACCACTCTTGCGCTCCACTAAGGTCACAATAGCTTGTTTGTGCGCTGCCCCAATCACGGTATCGCCTTCCCAGTGACCGACTTGAGATCTGGCTTCAATATGCTCTGGGCGCTCACTAATCGGCCTTCTGCCTACGATCTGGCCTCGTCGATCCCGGCCACTGGCATAGCGCTTTTTACGTTTCTTTTGACAGCGTAACTGCTGGTAAAGAGTGCCACCAGCGGCTTTATCAGCATAAACATGGCGATAGATGGTCTCATGGCTAATCCCTACAACATCTGCGATTTGCTCAGGGCTCCATTGGTCTTGTAGGTACTCTACCGTTTGATCCCAATCAGCTGGGGTGATTTGGGTAGCATTACGAGAGCCTAGGGAGCGTTCCTCTGCTAATAAACAGGCTTGTCTCGGTCGATATCCTCTGCCTCCGGTATTGCGAGATAGCTCTCGGCCAATGGTCGACTTATGTCGATTCATGAGCTGGGCGATCTGGCTTTGGGTTTTTCCGTCTTTCATGAGGATATAAATCTGATATCGTTCTTCTTGGCTAAGGTGTTGATAGGTCATGGCTACTTTGACTTGCAGGTCTAGAAACTATGGATACTAAAATATCCTTAGCCACTAGCTCTAATTGATCAAAGTTGCACTTCGTAGTTGAATTCACCTATGTTTAAACATGTGGCACTCAATTAGAAACGCCATCTCGCCTAAGCACCTTTAAAAAGGTCATCCACAAAATTTGGAGATCCAGCAAGAAGCTCTGTTTTTTTAAGTACTCTTCATCGGTAATTCCCCCTTTTTAACCGCCCTCAATGGTAGGGTGAGTTAAGTGACCATGGCCAGTCGCTGTTTCGGGGTAATACCGCTCAATGCCATATTTGGCTGTTAGTACTTGTATTCATACATGCATTGAGTAGCAAAGGTTTGAACTTCTTCGATGCCATCCCAATAATGCTGCGATAACCACTGATGTCTTACGGTTCGGTTGTGGCGCTCAACATAGACATTTTGCTGCGACTTGCCGGGCTGAATATGCTGTATATGGATATGGTGCTTTGCTGCCCATTCCATGGGCCCACTACTTATGAGCTTGGAGCCATTGTCCGCTCAAATGATGCTGGGTTTACCTCGCCAAGCAATGATTTAATCTAAGGATCGGATTTCCCGTTGTGGTGGAAGTGAGAAGTCCACTTCAATACCGAGAGCTTCCCGATCAAAGTCATCGCTCACATCGAATAACAGAGCCAGACAAAGGCCCAAACGAGCCCAAGCGCAAATAAACCGCCAGCCAAGTGGCCAAAACAGGCAAAGCCAGCTGCGTTAACAAGTCGCACACGCGTTACTCAAACCGAAGCCTGCGCCATCACTCTAGAAATGGCGTCGCATGTTTTTTGAATCTCTTCGTGTGTCAGCGTGGGATGCACCAAAAACATCAAGCTGGTTTCGCCCAAAGCCTGGGCAACGGGCAAGCGCAACTCGGGACGCCAGCCCTTGTTGTCAAAGGCTTTTTCTAGGTATACCTCTGAACAAGACCCTTGGTAACAAGGCACACTCAAAGCATTGATAGCTTCGACAATGCGGTCACGGCTCCAGCCCGGTGCCAAGGCATCGGGGTTAACGTACACATAGCGCTTGTAATGCGCATGCACACAAGCCTGGGCCTGCGTGCACTGCCGCGTACAAACCTCGCACGCCAAACCGGGCACCCTCAGTGCTGTAAAGGGCTGACAAGCAGCCCCAATGGCCAGCGCGTTCTGCGCACGCACAGCGGCCCAATCGGCCATGCGCCCCAGCTGAATGCGCCCCAGTACGGCCTGCACTTCCAGCATGCGCCAGTTGGTGCCAAACCCCTCGTGCAGCCACCTAAAACCCGGTGCATGCTGGCGCTCATAGTATTTTCCAATCCAGGTATGAGCCTGAAGCGGGTTTGAGTTGGTGACCTTTGCTTCTTGACCTGACCGGGTTAAAACTGGAAGTTTAAGGGACTTGGTTTTGTCTTCTAATTTGCATTCATGCAGGCCCCTGCCAGGCCGCCGGAGGCCCCCCCCGCGCATGTTT
The DNA here is from genome assembly GCF_030295705.1 of Polynucleobacter sp. TUM22923. Lineage (NCBI taxonomy): Bacteria > Pseudomonadati > Pseudomonadota > Betaproteobacteria > Burkholderiales > Burkholderiaceae > Polynucleobacter > Polynucleobacter sp. TUM22923. The sequence continues at coordinate 256,080 of NZ_AP027274.1, read as the reverse complement.
TTTCACACTCGTTCTTGTTTTTCTTTGCGTCGAATCTGTGTCGACTCGGCGTCGATTCAAGTCTGCAGTTTGCGCTTTGGCTTGTTGAATAACTCAAACAAATCGGCCTTGGCCTTTTGCATCTCATGGGCCGCTTGCAGATCGGTTCTTTCTTTGGCCCGAGCCAGCAAATCTTCAAGCGTGATGCCCGCTTTGAACTTGACCAAACCCCTGTCGTTTAGTTGCACCAATCGCTCCAGCGGCGTCTTCGCATCTTTGTTCTTGTAGACCTTTTTAACCTTCCCTTTGTCACACACCACCTCGGTGGCAAACAAGCAAGGACGGTGCAAATTGAGCCACGAATTGAACACACCTTCATAGAACGCATTGATGGGTTTTGCGTACTTCTTTGGAATGTGGCTGTAGCCCATATGCTTCCTGACCACACTGGCATTCTTGCTCTCTGCCAAGGCGTTGTCGTTACTTTGACGGGCACGTGATTTGGTCTGCTCGATACGCAACTTTTCTAGCATTTTGGCCACCTTGTGGTTGATGTACTCCGAGCCGTTGTCAGAGTGGAACCCTTCAATCTCAAACGGGAACTGCGCAATCACCGCCTGCAGAATCGGCAGTAAATATGCCTCACTGACGCTGTCCACGCAGGTGATGTGGTAGACCCCTTTGAGGCCATCCAAATCACCTTGGTGGACGCTGTCAATGCGTACCCAGCCCGCACGTCCATTGGGCCTGGGTGCCTTGCGCACGCCAATGGAGTTGCACACCGATCGGGTCTTGGTGAAGCTGACGCGAAGTTTTTGGTAGCCAGCACTTTTGCGCAGGTTGTACAGGTGCGCGACCGACAGACCGGCCAGGCGCTCGTAGTCCTTGTCGCCGTATACCGTGTAGGCCCGGCGCAATAGGTGGGCGATGGCCGGGCCACAGACATCTTCATTGGCGCGATCTACCTCCACGAGCAGTGCGACATCGACAGCTGTGTACTTGCGGGTGAAGGGGGCAGCAGGGGCGCGGTAGCGTTTGGCCAGGGGCACAGGTGCCAGGCGGTTCTCCTGCCAGCGCGCTACCAGGCGGGTGATCTGAGGGCGACTGTAGCCGCTGGTGTGGCGCAGGTAGGCCAGTACCACGCCGCGATCATGTTTGCCGCACTGGCGGTACTCAAAGCGCTTGAGAACGCGGCTGATGTGTTCGTAGCGCTGGGCGTCACCAACGCCTGCGGCGAGCGTGAATTTGACTTCTGGGGTTGCATCCAGAAATTCCTGCAGTTGCGCAATCGTGCGCAGCTTTGTCTCGTCCATGTTGATCACCATCCTTGGATGATCAAGCCAATGGCAGTTGGGCCTGAAACCTACCCCTTCAGGCTCATTTCTGGTTGGAAATACGTGCGCCGTTCAGGCTCATACCTCATTGGACAAGGCTGTCACGCAGGGCATCGATATTACCCATAAAGAGGCATTTCTCTAAACCCTGGGCAATATTAGATAAACCACGAGTCACCTTACGGGTAACAAAGGTCTCACCGCGGCGCTTGGACTCATGGTTAAACAAGATACCGTTACAAGCATAAATGCCATAGGCCTCACGATAGTTCACGGTAATCCAATAGGCGTACATTTTTGCTACTGCATAAGGGCTTCTAGGATAAAAGGGAGTGGTCTCTTTTTGGGGGATCTCTTGTACTAAACCGTAAAGCTCAGAGGTTGATGCTTGATAAAAACGGGTTTTCTTCTCAAGGCCTAAGATCCGAATCGCTTCTAACATCCTTAAGGGACCCATAGCGTCGACATCAGCCGTGTACTCCGGAGATTCAAAAGAGACTGCCACATGGGACTGCGCGCCTAAGTTATAAATCTCATCTGGCTGACATTCTTGAATAATGCGCACTAAATTACTCGTGTCTGTTAAATCACCATAATGCAGAATTAAATCAGGGTGATTAACGTGGGGATCTTGATAGAGGTGGTCAATCCGCTCAGTATTAAAAGATGACGCACGGCGCTTAATACCATGAACGATATAGCCCTTTTCCAAGAGGAATTCAGCAAGGTAAGAGCCATCTTGGCCAGTAATACCAGTAATCAGGGCGACTTTTTTTGTAACGCTCATAAGACATCCTTATGTATTAATTTAAATTCTTGAAAGCATGCGGCTTGCTTCCCTCGTTAGGATCACCCAAACCAGTACTAGCTACATACAAAATAACAAATATGAGGGCATCTATGTAGGTTTTTTGAGAAACCTCTGTTGTAAACATCAATAGCAAAATACTACCAATCCACCAGATGGCGCTACTTTGCCATCGTGACTGCAAACCCTCATTAGTTACTCTCTTGTTTAGTCGATACATCGCCATGAAGGATGCCAGCAGAATTAAGCCTACCCCAGGAATGCCGATGCCCAAAGTCAAGTCCAGCCAGGCGCTGTGGGATTGCGTCAATACAGAATCGGGCCAGCGCTCCTTTGCCATTACTCCAAATGATTTCCAAACAAGACCGTAACCCAGGGGTTGCTCCTTAATCATTTTCAGTGCAGCTTGAGCCCAGGTCATGCGTTCGTAATTGGTGATGGAAACCGTATCTCCTAATGCATTTTTTGGGTAGCCTTTTTGACCAGCAAACTTCCAAAGATCGATCTTCTCCATTTGTTCAGCTACTTTAGTATCAGCCATAAAGGTATTCCAAGATCGATTGGCTTGAAGATGACGAGAGCCTAGGATCCCAATAACAATAGCCAATATCAGCAATAAACCAATACCTTTTCGAGTCCATCGAAATCGCTTGCTTAACAAAGAGTTCGCAAGACCGAAACCTATCAGGATAACTGAATAGATCATGCCATTCTTAATGTTTTCTAAATAAAAAACGGCACTCACCAGCACAACGACTGATAAATAGAGGATTGAGTGTCCTCCAGCCTTGATGTCAACACGTTGAGCTTGCAAAAATTGTGCCCATGCAACCGCTAATGCGGGCAAGCAAAAGAATACCCAAGCTATTTTAGGGACATACCAAGTAGAAGGTGCAGCAAGATTCAATAATGGCTCAGGCAAGTTCAACTGGTATCTCTGGGCCAACACAGTGAGGATATATCTGAGTAAATAAATAGCACTAGGTGCACACAAGCCACAAAAGAATACCCACCAACATACATCCGTCTTATTGCTTGCTAATTTTGTATTGGATATTGAGTGTATTGCGATCCCTAAGCCAATGGCAAATGGCAGCCCCATCAACACCCTTTTCCAGATGGTAGAGAATTCCTCCAACTGAAGTGAAAAATTATTGCTGAGAAACAACAAATGAAAGCCAACCCAAGCCAGTAGGAGAAAAATTAAATAAATCGGTATCGCTGTTTTTCGCCAAAGCAAGGCTCTATTTTGGAGAATGACATAAAGACCAAGCAATGAGCCTGATATCAAAACAGCGTGCCGTAAAAAAATAGTGTGTGGCTGAATCCAAATTGCCCAAAGCAGTGAGAATAGTATTACCAAGGCAATTCTGACGCCTGAAGGCGCTATTAATGACATGCTCTCTGATTTGATATTTTTGGAAGCGGTATTCATTGCTTGATCAGATTTCAATTGCGTCCATAGGAATCTTCAAAGCGCACGATATCGTCTTCACCCAAATAGCTACCAGACTGCACTTCAATAATTTCTAGTGGAGTTTTTCCTGGATTAGACAGGCGGTGGGTTTGCCCCTGCGGAATGTAGGTACTTTGATTTTCAGTCAATAAAATGACTTGATCACCATTGGTAATCTCTGCCGTGCCTTTGACCACAATCCAGTGCTCAGCTCTGTGATGATGCATCTGCAATGACAGGCTGGCACCAGGTTTTACCTGAATACGCTTGACCTTAAAGCGCTCTCCTTCATCCACACTGTCATACCAGCCCCAAGGCCTAGCTACTTTGCGATGAAGATTCTTTTCTTCACGTTTTTGGGCTTCTAGTTGGAGAACGATCTGTTTTACTTCTTGGCTATTTTTTCTATCAGCAACTAAGACGGCATCAGCCGTTTCAATAATGACCAAATCTTTAATACCGACTGTACTGACCAAGCGGCTACTAGAATGAATCAACGAATTAGTCGTTTGACTCAGTAAGGTATCACCACTAGTTACATTGCCTTGGGCATCTGGACTGCCTACTTGCCATACAGCATCCCAAGCACCTAAGTCATTCCAGCCAGCATTGAGTTCGACCATCTTCACTTCAAATTGACTGCCTGGGCACTTTTCTATTACTGCGTAGTCAATAGACTCGCTGGGGATCTGATTAAATAATGCTTTATCAGGCCTGATGAACTGTGTGCCATCAGCTTTATCTTCTGATTTTTTATCCCAGCTTTTTTCAGTGGCATCCAAAATATCTGAACGAAACTCTTTTAATGCCGCAAGCCAAGTGCTGGCACGCAGTACAAACATACCGCTATTCCAAAAATAGGCACCACTCTCTAAATACGTCTGAGCAATCTGCGCGTCTGGTTTTTCCGCAAACTGCGCCACAGCATATTCATTAAAAGCCCCCTTATTACCTGAGCGCTGAATATAGCCATAGCCCGTCTCTGGAGCAGTTGGTGTAATGCCTAAAATAGCAATCGTGTTTTTACTTGTATCTGCATTCACCAGCGCAATACAGTCTTGAATTGCCTTAGTAAATGCCGATCCATCCTGAATAGTTTGATCTGCTGGTGTAATCACCAAGATTGGATCACTCTCTTGGCTTGCCATTAAGGCCGCCAAGGTTAAAGCAGGAGCAGTATTGCGTCCGGTAGGTTCAAGCAAAAGCGTTGCCTGAACTTGGGGTAAGTCACGGAGCTGGTCTAGTACCAAAAAGCGATGGTCTTCATTGGTAACGACTACTGTATTGCCGATATTACCGATAACAGCTGAACTAGAACCAATCTGATTGAGGCGCTCTACTGCCTCCTGAAATAGGCTTTTTCCCTGGTCGTTTCCAGATAAAGCTAAAAACTGCTTAGGGAAGCCTGCTCGCGACAAGGGCCAAAGCCGAGTTCCGGAACCACCACACAAAATTACAGGAAGAACAGTAGTCATTAAACGGGTCTAAGTTACTTTTATGATTTTTATAAATAAGCTTGTATTTTATATGCTCCAGGCTCCCCGGTAACTATAAATTCTCAAAAAGAAATTGCTTAACAATCAATATTGTTAGCATATACTAACTTTAAGGATTGTTTATAAAAAACATTTGTTTGCGCTGCTACCCAATCAGGCCGTAAAAAATAAATGGGGACTCCCAAACACTCTCCACTCATCATTAGTGATTAGTTGTTAGTCAGGTTGATTTAACGCTAACAGGGATGCACTTACTACTTCATTCACGCTAGGCGGTTTTTGCATATCCCCTAGATTGGTAATTTCCTTACTCCAATACCCTTCAGTCTTCCATCTTGGCGAGTCGCAGTAGATCTCTATTGTCGGTTTACCAAGAACAGCAGCTAAGTGGGTTAAGCCCGTGTCCACTCCTACCGTAAGAGCGGCATGAGCCACTAAGCCATAAGCCTCATTAATTGAGAAGGCGCTTGGCACAATAGCTCCTGGAATCTGGCTGGCAATGAGTTTGCTCACCTTCATCTCCGCGTCACTTCCCCACGGGAATACCACCTGATAGCCTTGATTGGCCAGTACTTTTCCAAGCTCAACCCAATTGCTATTGGACCACCGCTTAGCCTCACGCGCTGTTGAGTGGAAACACACTACATAAGGAGCAGAGAACCCATTGGGCAACTGTTTAATACCGTCAATGGGTATCACTGGTAATGCATTTGCAAAGCCCTCTGGATAAAACAGTGGCGGCTCATCATGGCAATTAATTGGCGGCCAATCAAATGCTGAACACATGACTTGTCGTGAACGATCAACTGCATGGCACTTTACTGGCACCTGAACTGATTGGGTATAAAACATTCTAGCCATGGGCTCATAACCAGAATATTCGGTTGCATTAGCTAGCCCAGCCACTATGGCACCCTCTGATTTTTTAGCTAAAGCGCACACTAAAGCAGACTTGATTAAACCTTGGGTTTCTAAAACATAGTCGTAGGGGATAATTTGCAACTGTTTACGCATTGCAAAGAACTCACGCCAAGTGCGCAAACTGAATAGATTCTTTTTCCAGCGCCGAAAGCCTACTGGAATGATTCGATCTATTCCTCTGAAGGAAGCTGTGGTTTTAAGTGGCTCGAGCAAATGCACATAGGCCTCTTCCACAATCCAATCGATTTGAGCATTGGGTAAGCGTTTACGTAAGTCCCAAACGATGGGAAGGTTGTGCAAAACATCGCCCAAAGAAGACAACTTAACCAATAGAATCTTTGGTGATTTGGGCGCTTGAATTGCTTTTGAGATCTCGTTTTGATGCTTGCTAGTCATACCCGCATTATCTTCTATTTCAAGTTAGCTATTCCCAGTACCTTAGGCAAATGCTCATGAGCAAATAGGCTCTATTGATCAAGCAATTACTGGCAATGATTTGCTAAAAATGCATCATGAATTTTTAGCAATGATTGTTTAATGACAAGATCATAAGATAAAGTAGCCGCAAGCTCTGCACCCCTCCGCCCTATTTGCATCGCTTTATCATCATTTAGCTGAAGCCATTGAGTTTTCTCAATTAAATCAGATAGATCTGATTGGACCGGCACAAAGTGCACCCAGGGAATCAGCTTGTCGTAATACCATTGTTCAAATCCATGCGGAGAGGCAACTTTAAGAACTGCAGAACCAGAAAGAAGCTTCAAAAAGAGTCCAGCCCAAGCATTAGTGTTTCCATCAATATCAATTTGATACTTATATTGATTGCTAGAAAATATTGGGACATAGTCTCGCATTAAGCCAGACGACTGCACCTCTTTAAGCTCAGCCTTTGGTATCTGTGCCAAAGCACTCACCCCCACATCAAATAATTGTTGCATATTAGAATTCTGGCAAATTTCACATAATGTAATGCGAGGAATCGTTCTCCATGAGTCTCCAGATCTCACTCCAGTGGTACTGCCGCGCCAAAAAACAAGTGGCAGTTTTTCCTGCCAAGGGATCGAGTTGAGCTGGAAATAGTTTCTAGCCTTGCCATAACCCTCAGTTTCTAAAAATTCTGTATCCGGTATTAGCAATGAATCGCTACGGTTAGAGCAAAAGCTAATGCCTTTTGCATCTGCAGAATCATCTAGGTTAAAAAAAATAGATCCTGAAACGAAGTGCTCAGATCGATGAAAAGCAATAATTATCGGTAGAGCTAGCGCTAGTCTTGTAATAAAAAATTGAACTCGCTCTTTTGGTAAATCATGATTAAAAATGAAACTGCAAAGGTCTGGAGATTGCGCCTTCCATAGCACCCCTGTAAAAGGCGTATTTTGAACGGCGGCAGAAAGCTGAACTTGCAATGGCGCTGTATTTTTAGTGAAGTGATTACTAGCTTCGGTCCACTTACCCGCTGCAATGAATTTTGCAATTTTCTTAAAATCAAATATCAACGTCTACCTTTTGACTGAAGCGTCATTTAAAAATATGTATTTTCAAAATTTTGGCGTCACATTCCAGGCCAATCCAGCTAAGTCCTTTGCATTCATATTGGGGGTAACACCGTTAGGTAATGGCCACTGAATAGCCAGCCGAGGATCATTCCAGGCCAAACAAGCCTCACTTAGTGGATCGTAATAATCAGTGGTCTTATATAAAAACTCGGCAGTTTCAGAAAGAACTAAAAAACCATGAGCAAAGCCTGGAGGAACCCAGAGCTGTTTGTGATTTTGAGCGCTTAGCTCAACGCCAACCCATTTACCAAATGTTAAGGACTCTTTTCTCAAATCAACAGCCACATCAAATACCGAACCCTGCGTTACGCGAACTAATTTGCCTTGGGTATGCTTGAGCTGGTAATGCAAACCCCGTAAGGTCCACTGTCTTGAAAAAGAATGGTTATCTTGCACAAACGCTACATCTAGATTGGTGGCTTTACTAAAGTCGTCTGCATTAAAGGATTCAGTAAACCAACCACGCTGATCACCAAAGACCTTGGGTTCTAAAATCAACACATCAGGAATAGCTGTTGGTGTCACTTGTAGTTTTAAGTTATTGGGCACTTGGGTTAAACGCTCGCATTGATTTCATTGAGTATCTTGGTAAGGTACTGGCCATAACTGTTTTTACTCAATTGACTTGCCACTTTTTGAACGGTCTCTGCACTAATCCAACCCTGACGGTAGGCAATCTCTTCAGGACAGGCCACCATCAGACCTTGGCGTTTTTGTAGAGTAGCAATAAAGCCAGCAGCATCCAGCAAAGAATCATGTGTACCGGTATCGAGCCAAGCAAAACCACGACCCATGATTTCTACACTTAATTCATTCTTTTCCAGATAGACGCGGTTAATGTCGGTGATTTCCAATTCACCACGGGCACTAGGCTTGATAGAGGCAGCAATATCGCACACTTGGTTGTCATAAAAATAGAGTCCTGTTACCGCGTAATTACTTTTAGGCTGAAGTGGTTTCTCTTCAATCGATAGCGCTTTGTAATTTTTATCAAATTGCACTACACCGTAACGCTCTGGATCATTGACGTGATATGCAAATACCGTTGCCCCAGAAACGCGATCATGGGCACTATTGAGCTGACTTACTAATTCATGGCCATAAAAAATATTGTCGCCAAGCACTAAAGCACTGGGATCATTGCCCACAAAATTCTTACCCAAAGTAAATGCTTGCGCTAAGCCATCTGGCGAGGGCTGTACACAGTACTCAATGTTCAGGCCCCACTGAGAACCATCACCTAAAAGCTCCTGAAAGCGTGGCGTATCGTGTGGAGTAGAGATCAATAAAATATCCCGAATACCTGCCAACATCAAGGTGGTCAAAGGGTAATACACCATAGGCTTGTCATACACCGGCATGAGCTGCTTAGAGACAGCTTGTGTAACAGGGTACAGACGAGTGCCCGAGCCGCCCGCCAAGATAATTCCCTTACGATTAATGCGCTGTACTGGCTGTACTGGCTTTAATGAATTCATTGGATTTACTGTCATGCAGTTCTTTCTAAATATTGTCGTCTTGAACTAAGTTGCGAACATAAGCTTGTACAGCCTCGCCCCAAGGTTCATTTAATTGAACTAATTTTGACATATCGCCCCGCCCCTCAAAGACCCTGCGTAACTTATCAGTCGACATCAGTGAATTCATAGGCCTAGGGGCTGGTAAAGGGTATTGCACCGCAGGGATTGGCTTAATAGCCTCAGGGCTTAGTATCAAAGATGCACCAGCCTCTTTGGCAGTTAGCACTGCTAGGGATGCTAATCCATGCCAATTGGTCTGGCCAGTAGGCACCGCATGATAAATACCCAATGGGAACTGATTTAGCCTCCCATCCACCTTAATCGCTAAATCTAAACTGACTTTAGCTAACCACTGCGCACTAGTGGGAACACCGTGTTGATCTTCAATAACGTTGAGCCCCTGCTTATCCTTGGCTAAACGCAAAATAGTACGGATAAAGTTACCGCCATCGCCATAGACCCAACTCGTTCTAAAAATGGCAAATTGACCAGTCTTATTTTTAAGTGAGTTAGCAGCATTTGCGGTGCTCACTGCATTTGCTTCTGCAAATGCCCTCACAATGGCTTCTTCACCCGCAGCCTTGCTTTTGCCGTAAACCCCTAATGGATTACGGATGTCATCTTCTAAATAGAAGCCATACTTCTCACCATCAAATACGTAATCTGTTGAATAGTGCAAGAAGGTTGCGCCATGCTGAGCAGCGTAATGCGCCATCAATTGAGGGGCTCTTGCATTTATTGCAAATGCCAAATCTTTTTCTGTTTCGGCTTTATCAACAGCGGTATAGGCAGAAGCGTTAATAATCAGCTCTGGCTCAAATTGATTAAGCAGGCTGGTAACAGCTGACTCGTTGCTTAGATCACATTCCGCTCGACCAACGTACTGGATGACGAGCTGATTCTCTAGAGTCGAGACCAAGGGGGTAAACGCTGCACGAAAAGCCTTGCCTAGCTGACCGTCTTTTCCAAATACGAGGATTTTCATCACTAAGAGCTGTCTAGCTGTATTGTTTTTGTAACCAGTCACGGTAAGAGCCACTTACAACACCCTCCACCCACACTGGATTATCCAAATACCACTGGACTGTTTTACGAATACCCGTATCAAAAGTTTCTGCAGGGCGCCAACCCAACTCTCGCTCGATTTTGCCCGCATCAATGGCATAACGACGATCATGCCCTGGGCGGTCTGTAACAAACGTAATCTGCTCAGCATAGGATTTGCCATCAGCTCTAGGCTGCAACTCATCCAAAATCTGACAAATCGTCTTGACTACATCAATATTGGCTTTTTCGTTCCAGCCACCAATGTTGTAAGTCTCGCCTAATCTCCCTTTAGCTAAGACCTCGCGGATAGCAGAGCAATGATCACCTACATAAAGCCAATCCCGAATCTGCTGACCATCCCCATAGATTGGGAGCGGCTTGCTATTTAAGGCATTAAGAATGACTAAAGGAATAAGCTTTTCTGGAAAGTGATACGGGCCATAGTTATTAGAATAATTAGTCGTCACTACTGGAAAACCATAAGTATGGAACCAAGCGCGCACTAAATGATCTGAAGCAGCTTTAGAGGCTGAATAGGGGCTATTAGGCTCATAACAGTGCGACTCTGTAAATGCAGGATCAGTCAGAGAAAGTGAGCCATAGACCTCATCAGTCGAGACATGATGGAAACGAAAAGCCTTCTTGGGAGATTCCTCCAAGCCATTCCAGTAAGTACGTGCACACTCTAGTAAATTAAACGTACCAACAATATTGGTAGTCACAAATTCAGCAGGACCATGAATGGAACGATCTACATGACTTTCAGCAGCAAAGTTCACAATGGCACGTGGCTGGTGCTCTTTTAACAAAGAAGCAACTAAGTCCTTGTCGCCTATATCGCCATGTACAAAAATATGACGGGGATCATTTTTTAAGGGCTCAAGCGTTGCTAAATTACCGGCATAGGTCAGCTTATCTAGATTGATGACGCCCTCTGCTTGTGGATTGGCCAGCCAATCCAATACAAAGTTACCGCCAATAAAGCCTGCGCCGCCTGTCACTAGAATCATTTTTGCCTGCTAGTTAATAAAGGTAAATTCAACTACGAAATTTAATACTATTTTAAGGGGCATTTAAGAGTCTTTACTGCAATTTGATTCAAGACAGGTCAAAGGTCAGAGAATTGACGTTTGATATGGTATCTTTTCGGTTACTCCACCGAACATCGGTTTAATTTTGAAATTTAGCGAATCTAACTTAAAAAAAGCCTTCAAGAACATATTCCTAAGGCACAAGGCGAATGTTTTTTTACTGGAACCCCAATTAGGGCTTGGTGATAGCCTCATCAATATTGGGCTTATTAAGACCCTCTCACTAAATAACCCAAGCAATTTTTACTACTATGCATGCCTCCCGACCTCACTTCACTCTGTGAATTGGATATTTCGGGATTTACCCAATATTTACCCAACTCCGGTAAATAGTGGCAAAGAAGCCCGGCAGTTAGCTGATTTCTATAACTGTAAGCATCTCTATATTGGCGGACCTGATCTTAAAGTACGTAGCTTTGATGAGTTTTACTATAAACAACATCAAATACCATTTGAATCGCGATGGAGTCTGGCATCAGTCCCAAGCGGACCCTATTCAGACCTTTTGTTTACAAAACTCAATCCAGGGAATGAGTCGTATATTTTGGTGAACTCAACCCAATCAGGCAACACAAAGTACAAACTAAAAATAGAAAATCCCTCGCAGAAAAAAATTATTGAGGTCTATCCAGCTACTAGCAATATTTATGATTGGACGAAGCTTGTTTTAGAGGCGAGCGAAATTCATACGATCGATACTTCTTTTATTCATTTTGTAGAAAATATTTACGCTTCTTCTTCCAGGAGCGGGCTTTTTTATCATTTAGCCCGAATCAGCAAAACCGAATTTACTCGACGACTGCCATGGGCATTAGTTTCTTATGATCGAAGCTAATTGCTTTGCAGTAATTTGAATTTTCATTAAAAGATATCGTTTTTTGTACTTCCAAGAAAATTGAACTCTTGAGCCAACTAATAGGGCTAATTTCAGTTTATTTTCTGTTAGCAAATAATTAACCAGATCATATGCGTCGACTCCTTTTAAATAGGAGTCAGGGAGTAGCTTTAAAAAATGGACTAGATCCTCGTCATCGAGAACTCTAGCAAAATTAAAGAAGCCATGAAATCCAAAAGCGTCATGCCACTCTGAGCGCTCTACTGCAAATTGCTCGGCAATAGAAGCCGGGGCGAATTTGATGCCACACTCTTGCCCCAGAAAATCTTTGTTATCAACGCAGATGCAGTAGTCCTCTGGATGTTTTTTGATAAATCCAGGGCGCTTAATTGCTTGCAGCAGCTTTACTGATCTCAAAGAAAAACCGCCGTTGCCTACTGGGGTTTGAGGATGGTGTGGCCATACGGGCCCAATGTAGTCGTAATTAAGAAAGTCCTCTTGCCACAAATTCGGATGGGTAATAAAACTATCCCACTGAATAATCAGGACATGCGTGCCTTGGACATGGGCATCAATTCCGGTTAATAGTAAGTCGGAATAGTCTTTTGTAGTCGCAATCGGTGGTGCTTGAACATAATCGATACCTGCCCGCTTACTTTTTACCTTATCCAAACTAGTAATAAGTACGACTTTGCAAAAACTTGCCCCACTGAGGCATCGATCAATTGCCCAATGCGCAAGTTCTGGTTCGCGTGTTTCAACGCAAAGAAGAGTAACTTGTGAAAGATTGAGCATTTTTACTAAATATAGGGATTGAGCTTAGACAAAACCCACTAGGAGTGAGAACTTAAACTGTATTTTCTTGAGCAGACGTTTAACAGTTCTCCATACCCGAGAAGTAATACTCTTGTTAGAGGGCCCAAAATCACCCCAACTCTCCCAATTGGATTGATACACCACGCCTAAATAGTCATGGGCTAATACTGTTTCTTGATAGCCTAAGACTTGATCAGCCCAGAGCTGATGCTCATAGTGATAGTGCTTAAATAATTGCTCACGAGGGAATATGGGAATAGCCCTAAAGTTCATTAAAGACTCACCATACCAAGTGAACTCTGATCCACATAGAAGTACAGCATCTAAAAAGTTCATTTTGTTTGGCGTTAGGTAATTGACATCTAGAGATTCCCAAACCTTTGCACTCCACAAAAATGGCGCATAGCCATAATCATATGTCACACCAGTCCGATTTAAGGCCGCCTTGATTGGCTCTCGATCTGCTAAAAAATGCTGCCGTATCTTTTTAGGGCCAAAACGCTCAGTCGCCTGTAATACATCGCGCCCCTCATGAATAATTGAATACGGAATGTCATCTTGAGCAATAAAGTCACGTTCATCAAAATCACGGATAAAAATACAATCTGAATCCAAGACCAGATAGTTACTCGAGATCCCCAGGCGCCAAAACTCCGACTTAATGACCTGCTGCCTTAAGCCACCCCGAATGGAGTAAAGCTTCTCAACATTGAGTTTTGGGTTGGCTGCAAAAATATCCCCCTCATCAAAGACGGTGACATCCATGCCCTTTAAGGGCTCTTCTGAGTGCTCTTCTAAGTGCTCTCCTAAGTGCGCTTTAAAGAGATCTACATCATTAGCTGGAACAGAAATGTAAAAAGGGATGTTCGCTTTATTGTGCTTACGAATACTTTGCGCTAATTTGACTGTACGCAGTAAGTCTTTTCTGAAGGTGCAGCAATATAAAACAAGGGTTTGCATGATTTATGTCAATCGTTAAGATGAAGCTAGTATGGCTTGGGTCTGCAACACTATGGTTTGAGTAGCTTGATCAACGCCAACAGGCATCCATTTGGGCGCAATCAATGTTTTGGCTTGCCAGTCTAGCCAGATTCTCTCAAGAGCCAGCTCAGTAGCCTGGATATCGCTTTGAGGGCTTAAATAAGCACCCCGATCTAACAACATTTGATCTAACTGGGGATTGCGATGAGTAATGCCCCAAATAGGTCTACCGGTCCACAGGTAGTCATACAGCTTCGAAGGAATGTATTCAGCACACCATTCATCATTGCCGTGCAGCAAAATTAACACGTCTGCTGCCTGCATTCTTTCAACAACGCGCTCTCTGCCAGACTTACCTGTTACTGGGTCTTTTTCTAAGCGGCCATGGGCTATCAGCATGTCTTCGAGCTTCAGGCTTTTAAAAGACTCTAGTGTCAGTGGATCTAGTGGCGCACCATAAGCATGCACTTTGATATGTTCTCTTGCCTCAGGAAACTTTTCTAATAAGGGTGCCAGTGCCTTCAGGACAGTAGATAGTGAACGATCATTTGCTAAAGATCCGAAGTGGCAAAGATTGAGCTGCTCTGTGTACACATGAGACCCATTGGCATCTAAACCACCAGGAGGCTCCGCGCCCGGCATCAAGACAAAACCATGAGCATTGTTAGGGGTGTTCAGATTGGGATTACGCACCTTCGCATAATGCAAAGCGCCTTCGGTAAACCACCAAGCCAAATCGGCATATTTGCAAATTTGCTTTTCTAAATACTGACGAAACTGGGCATCACGATTTTTAGGCTTTTCAAATCCCTGATCGTTAGGGTCTTTCCGAATCACCAATGGATCATGAATTTCTACAATCCAAGGCAACCCTGTTTTTTTCTTCAGCCACAAACCAGCCAAGTGGGCAGACCAAGCACCCCCAGTCGAATAAATCACATCGACCTTACCTTCCCGAATGAGACGCAAGCCATGCACAAAAGCAGGCATCGCCCAAGACCATTGACTGGAATAACCTAGGAATGATTTCTCAAGCGCGATGAATGGGGCTAAGACAATAGACACTAAGCCAGTACTTACTTTATAAAACCAGCCCCTGCCATATTGATTGGCAATCCAATGGCGAAAGTCAAAACGAAAGGCTGCAGGTCCCCAAGCCAGAAATTGCCGATGTGGAAAACGCGTATCTATAATGCCGGTAATGGCACTAAAGACAATGGGCTGAACACCCACTTCTAATAAATAAGGAATCTTGTCGGTAATGGTCAAACTAGATGCCCTGCCATCCATATTGAAACCATGCGACAAAATTAACCAGTTCTTTTTTTGCATCTGCACTTGGGTTGACTAAAGGATTAGTTACCAGCCACAATAGACATCACTGCCATGCGCACAGCAATACCAAAGGTCACTTGATTCAAGATCACCGATTGCGGCCCATCAGCCACTGCCGAATCAATCTCAACTCCTCGGTTCATGGGGCCTGGGTGCATCACAATGGCATCACTCTTGGCTAAGGCCAAACGGGCTGGTGTTAAGCCGTACTGTTTAAAGAAGGCTTCCCCCTCAGGCACTTGTCCTACTTCCATGCGCTCTTTTTGAATACGCAAGGTCATAACAACATCAACCCCTTTAAGGCCCTCTTCCATACTATGAAAGACTCTCACTCCCTGCATTGCTAAATCTCTTGGCAGCAAACTCTCTGGGCCAATTACCCGAATATCCGTACAACCCAAAGTGATGAGTGCGCAGATATTGGACTTCGCTACTCGGCTATGGACTACATCCCCTACGATGGCTACTTTAAGACCCGTAAAGTCTTTTTTAAAGTGGCGCATGGTGTACATGTCCAATAAGCCTTGGGTGGGATGCTGATGACTACCATCACCGGCATTGACCACATGCACATGGGCTGGAACATGCTGAGCAATTTCTATAGGGGCTTTAGAGACGCCATGGCGCACCACAAAAATATCCGCCTGCATCGCCACTAAGTTATCAATCGTATCTAAAAGACTTTCACCCTTTGCAGTAGAGGAAGTAGAGATATCTAAATTAATTACATCCGCCGATAAACGCTTAGCAGCGATCTCAAAAGTAGTACGAGTACGAGTAGAGTTTTCAAAGAATAGGTTGAAAACACTCTTACCTCTAAGTAATGGTACTTTTTTTACTTCTCTAGAAGGATCCGTCACACTCACAAACTGCTGAGCCGTATCCAGAATATGAATGATCTGCTCTTTAGGTAAACCCTCTAAAGTCAGTAGGTGTGTTAATTCTCCAGCAGAATTAAATTGATTCACTAGCGTATTGCTCTCTGTACTCATGCTGTACGCTCCTCTAGTTCAAAGCTGAACTTACCAGCGTCATCTTTTTCTAAAACTAAAATGTGGTGATCCGCAATACGCACTTGCTCTCCAACAAAATCAGCACTGATGGGGAGTTCTCGGCTCTGACGATCTGCCAAAACCATCAGCTCGACGGATGCAGGTCTACCAAAGTCGAATAATTCATTTAAGGCTGCGCGTACGGTGCGGCCAGTCTGCAGAACATCATCAATCAAAATCACATGGGCACCGTTGACTTCAAAAGGCAAATTCGTAGGCATGGTGCCAGCCGTACTCATAGCAGTCATGCCTTTTTCAGCATAGTCATCCCGATGAAAGGCGACATTGATCACACCATAGTGAGGAAGACCTAAATCACTTGCTAAACGTTGTGCGATCCAGGCACCACCCATGGCAAGGCCTGCTAGTTCAAAAACGGTATTAGTGTCATGGCGCTGTTGAAGCGCTGCTAATAATTTTAGGTAGGACTGCTCTGCATTCATCTCAACTAATCCCATTGTTCTCAAGAAAATACTGCTCCAAAATCAAAGCAGCAGACTCGGCATCCAAATTGTCCCGCATCTTAGGATCGGACTCTAAAACTGCGGAGGTATAGCGTTCATCTACCCAGCTTACGGGTAAGCCAAAGCGTCCATTGAGCTGATTGCCGAAACGGCGTGCTTTGGTGCTCATTTCATGTTGGGTGCCATCAGGGTGGCAGGGTAAGCCCACGACTAACTGATGGGGCTGCCATTCTTGTAAAAGCGCCCCAATGGCCTTAAAACGGGCATCGTCAGACTGCTCAGCAAGGATCTTTAAAGGCTGGCCTGCTCTAGTGAGTGTATTACCCACAGCAACGCCAATTCGGCGTGTGCCATAGTCAAAAGCCATGATGGTGCGTTCTTGAACTACACCCTTGGGCATATTGTCCTCAAGCATGCCCTGCCTCACCCGATAAGCAGGAAGGATCAAAGCCTAAATGACTCATAGTGCGTTCATAGCGCTGCGCAGAAGGCGTATCAAAAATGATGTTGGCCATCTGCTCACGAGATAGCGGAACATTAATCCAATCGTTGAGGGTGATTTCTTTTTCTAGCTGACCAGCACCCCAGCCTGCATAACCAAGGGTCATTAAAAACTTACTAGGGCCAGTACCGGCGGCTACCGCCTCTAAGACATCCTTAGAAGTCGTCATCGTCAAGCCTTCAGGAACCGTTAGTGAAGAGCTATAGACCGTATCTGAACCAGACTCATGCAATACAAATCCGCGCTCTATTTGCACTGGACCGCCAAAATAGACTGCTTGATTCAATAGTAGGGCAGTTTCTGATTTACTCTTGAACTCAACTTCCACCTTGTCAAACAGCATAGCCAGGTCTACTTCAGTAGGCCGGTTAACGACTAAACCCATGGCACCGCGCTCAGTATGCTCAAACAGGTAAATGACCGTACCCTCAAAATTGGGATCAGCCAAACCAGGCATGGCAATTAAAAATTGATTAGCAAGATGGTTGGATAAATCAGAAATGGGCGCAATTGAAGGAGATCTCGAGGACATAGTCTCATCAGGGGTAGTACTAGGGGCTTTTTTGGCCATGCTCATCTAATCTCATTTTACCGAATTCTCCACAAACAACAGATCTAACTTGGTCTAACTAGGATTAACTAAGTCCAACTAAGTCTTTCTAGTCAGCCAGTAAGCCAACAGCCCAACTAACTCATGCATTAGTCGATTCCAGTTTTGCATGCCATCCTCTAGATCAAACCTACCCCAGCGCAGGGCAGCACCCGTTTGGTAGTCAACTGGCACAGGAATAACCTCAATCCCTTGCTTCTGAAAGATCTTGAGTGATCGATGCATATGACTTGCTGAAGTAATCAACAGCCATGGCTTTTGGGTATTTTGGGGGTTATCCGTTTTCGCTGTGCCTCCTGAAACTGCTGGAACTGCTGGAACTGCTGGAACTGCCGGATCCACAGCACTCGCTGCAACCGATCCCAACTCCAAGATCATCGGCTTCATATAAATGACATTCTCATAGGTATTACGAGACTGGTTTTCATAATGAGCTAATCGATCGGGTAAGCCCTGTTCAGCAATTAATTGCTTAAAGGCATCTGCCTCAGACATGCCTTTGGGAGATAAGCGGCCCGAGAACCCACTAAAGATGAAGGGGAGCTCTGGATGTTGTCGAATCAGCTCAAAAGCCTTAGTCACCCGCTCCGCCGACTCGTAAATAGAAATCTCACCCCGATCTACGGCAATGTCACCACCCTCAATTGCACCACCCAAAATAATGATGCCGCCCAGTTTCTCTTTTGAGATCTGGGCAATATTGGTTTTGGGCACCACATCTTCTAGCGCCCTTAGAAACACCTCTGAGCTAGGCAGCCATCCCACTAACAAAAGATCCGCTAAGGCGAGAATTAAGAAGCGCCTGCATAAATGGGGCTTTCTTAAACCCAAGAACAATAGGCTTAAGACCACAAAAATGATTACCCAATTAAGGGGTTCAATGCAAAACTGCACAATTTTAGAAAAAACAAAGAAAAAGGTGTCCATAGGTCAAAAGTATATCCATTTTAAATGCACATCTATGCAACAATAGGACATTAATGTCCTATTGTTGCATATCAAATAGTGAAAATTTGGAGAAGAGAAATGCCTCAAACTACTGTCAAAGATAGGGTGATTGCCAAAATTAAGAGGTCAACTTCACCTGTTTTTCTTAGAAAAGAATTCGATAGGCTCGGTGACTACCGGCAGGTCAGCCGAGCCGTCAACGAAGTTACTGCAAGTGGAGTGCTTCTCCGGGTAGGTTTTGGTTTGTATGTGAAAGCCCGTGCATCGTCGTTGGACGGACAGCCAGTGCCAACTACCACCTTACTCAACATTGGCTTGGAGGTCATGAGGAAAATTGGCGTCGAGGCTGATATCGGAAATGATGCAAAGGATTTGCGTGAGGGGCGCAGCACTCAGGTCCCTATGCTACCAATCATCAACATTGGAAGATCACGGGTAAGTAGAAAAATTGCTATCGGTAAGCGTGAGATAGTTTACGAAAAAGGTTGACGAAGCCATTCCCGAGCTCGGTCATGAGCTCTTCGGCTGTCGCTAGCACATAGATCATTGTTAGTGCACAGTGCATTGCATCAATACGAAGACCCTACCAAAGAGAAATAGGTCCTCCGAAGAGGCTCCATAACTTCAACATGTTAAGGAAACCACTCGCCCCTGTATTGGGCCCTCTTCTCAAGATATTAGCTAATGATGGCCTGTAAGCCAATTTCGCATGACCTGTGTTTGCGGCGAATAAGCCCTTTAATCACCGCATTAGATGCGGAGAATAGTTTGCTCACAAGGCTCAAGTGCAACACATATGCCACCTAAGCTACCTACAGGCTCTGCATCATGAATTTATGCTGAGCAATACTAAGCAATGTTCAGCAATATTGGGCAATAGGCCCTAATATACGGATTATGAAAAAAGCGCTCGTTTGGCTCCGCCGTGATCTTCGGCTCTATGACAATGCAGCACTACACCATGCCCTCAC
Organism: Polynucleobacter sp. TUM22923; assembly: GCF_030295705.1. Taxonomy (NCBI): domain Bacteria; kingdom Pseudomonadati; phylum Pseudomonadota; class Betaproteobacteria; order Burkholderiales; family Burkholderiaceae; genus Polynucleobacter; species Polynucleobacter sp. TUM22923. The sequence continues at coordinate 236,358 of NZ_AP027274.1, read as the reverse complement.
TAATCATGAGCAGGTCTGGGTTACCTTCATTTTTGATATTGATATTCTGACACCTCTGCGGACAGACAATCTTGATAAAGCAGGCCTTGCCCATGACCGGCGTGTCGACTTTATCTGGCAAGGCCTTGAGCAAATCGATCAGCAGCTCCAAGAGCATGGTGGGGGTCTCATTGTTCAGTATGGCAAGCCTACTGAATGCATTCCCCAAATCGCCAAGAGCTTAGGTGTAGATGGTGTTTATACCAACCGTGACTATGAGCCTTCAGCCATTACTCGCGACAGTACCGTACAAGCTGCTTTAGAAAAGCTAGATATCGCGTTCGAGACTTTTAAAGATCAAGTGATCTTTGAGAAAAAAGAAATTCTGACTAACTCCAGTACGGTGTTTTCTGTTTTCACGCCGTATAAAAATAACTGGCTCAGGACTCTACAAGAAAACCATATCGCCGCATATGAGTGCACCCCTAAAAAAGGGCAGTTTGCTCAGATACCCGCGACACTAAAAGCGCCTATTCCGAGTCTAGAATCAATGGGCTTTACCCCCACCGGTATTGAAACCTATCTACCACCCGGATCTGCCGGTGGCCAGAACTTTTTAGAAGACTTCCTACACAGAATCGATCAATACCAAATTGGTAGAGACTTTCCGGCGATTAAGGGGGTAAGTTATTTATCTACTCACCTGCGCTTTGGCATGCTCTCCATTCGGGGCTTGGTGAGAGAGGCACATCGCCGTATGCTCGCAGGCAGTATGGGTGCAACGATTTGGTTAAGCGAATTAATTTGGCGCGATTTTTATTTTATGATCTTGGCCAATCACCCTCGGCTTGCAGCAGGCGTAGCCTTTAAACCCGATTACGACAATATTGAATGGGAGAGTGGTGCTCACGCTAAAAAACTGTTCCAAGCTTGGTGTGATGGAAAAACGGGCTACCCACTCATTGATGCTGCGATGTACCAACTCAATCAAAGTGGCTATATGCATAATCGCTTGCGCATGGTGGTGGCCAGCTTTTTAACTAAGGATCTCGGAATCGACTGGCGTTGGGGCGAAGCCTACTTTGCTAAACACCTTAATGATTTTGAGCTGTCATCTAATAATGGCGGATGGCAATGGGCCTCTTCTTCCGGATGTGATGCACAGCCTTATTTTAGGATCTTTAATCCCATTACCCAATCGCAAAAGTTTGACCCAGAAGGCAAATTCATACGTCGCTATTTGCCACAGTTAGACAAACTCTCTAAAAAGTCTATTCATGCGCCTTGGGAGTCTGGTCATATTGAACTAGAAGCTGCCGGTATTTTGCTCGGCCGCGACTACCCTCTACCAGTTGTAAACCACGATGAAGCCCGCAAGAAAACCTTGGTTCGCTATAGCGTAGTCAAGAAAATAACGCCGGAAGTAAGTACTGAAGAACCTGCTGCTTGAATCGATAGTGGCCATCAGGGTTTATATTCAGATTAAGATAGGCTATGGATAAGATCTATGCAGTTGGTGATGTTCAGGGGTGTGCACCATCTCTGAAAGCGCTCGTCAAAAAACTCCCTACTCAATCCAAGATTATTTTCTTGGGAGACTTAGTCAATCGCGGTCCAGATTCATTAGGGACATTGCGTTATCTGAAAGAGCTTCAAGAAACTAAACGCATTGAGTGCATTTTAGGGAATCATGATTTGCACTTACTAGCTATTGATGCCGGTATTCGGAAAACCAAAGGTTTGGATAGTATTCAAGAAATACTAGATGCGCCTGATCGTGCTGAGTTGATTGATTGGCTACGAAACAGACCTATGGCACTGAGTAATGGAAAGGTATTAACTGTCCATGCCGGTGTTTTACCGCAGTGGGACTTACAGCAAACCATTGAGTGCGCACAAGAAGTAGAAAAAGCCCTGCGCAAAAAATCATATAAACAATTTTTAGCAAATATGTATGGTGATACCCCCAATAAGTGGAGCAAATCCCTAAAAGGATATGAGCGCCTGAGAGTGATTACTAATGCACTAACGCGTATTCGGTTTTGCACACCCAGCGGCACTATGGAGTTTGCAAGTAAAGAAGGTTTTGAGAATGGCCCTACTGGCTTCGCTCCTTGGTTTAAAGCCCCTAAGAGAAAAACCCAAGATACGTTGATTTACTTTGGCCACTGGTCCACGCTAGGCTTACTACGAGACCGTAATATGATTGGCCTAGATACTGGATGTGTTTGGGGCGGAAAACTAACCGCAATGGAAATCCCAGACTCTGGCAAAGACAGCCCTCAATTAGAGATCATTCAAGTGGCTGGCTTTGACCACCCCATGCGGATGTAATTACTTAGTTCAGTAGTTACGTAGTTACGTAATTAGGTAACAGCAATCTTCCTACAAGCTCTTAAATGATTTCCTGGCCGCCGCAATAATCTCATCCAAGATGGCATTGTCATGGGTGATGGAAGTAAAGCCCGCTTCATAAGCCGATGGCGCCAAATAAACCCCTTCATCTAACATCAGATGAAAGAACTTCTTAAAAGCCTCAATATCGGTTTTAGTGACTTCTTCAAATGAAGTAGGTACTTTATCGGCAAAGTAAAACCCAAACATACCGCCCACGCTATCCACTGCAAATGGAACCTTAGCTTCATCTGCCGCTTGCTTGAGGCCGGCCATGAGTTTTTGTGTTTGGCCAGTTAAGCACTCATAAAACCCTTCTCGAGATACGATCTCTAAGGTTTTAAGGCCCGCTGCTACTGCTACCGGATTACCCGATAAGGTGCCAGCCTGATACACATTACCCAAAGGGGCTAGCTTAGACATGATTTCTTTTTTGCCACCAAAAGCGGCTATCGGCATACCGCCGCCCATGACCTTACCTAGGCAAGTTAAGTCTGGCGTAATACCTTGTAAAGATTGAGCGCCACCAAGAGCCACTCTAAATCCGGTCATCACTTCATCGTAAATCAGCACACTGCCGTATTGCGTAGTCAAACTACGCATTGCTGCTAAAAATGCACTGGATGGTTGAATCAAATTCATATTACCCACAACCGGTTCCAGAATGACTGCAGCAACTTGATCGCCCTGTTTCTGAAACGCTGCCTCTAGTGCTGCCACATCGTTGTATGGCAATACCAAGGTATGTTTGATTAAGTCATAAGGAACGCCACCAGAGGATGGGGCGTTTTGCGTAGTGTCTGCAAATGTCAGTAATCCAGAACCTGCTTTTACTAACAAACTATCGGCATGGCCGTGATAACAACCCTCGAACTTAATAATCAGATCGCGCCCTGTATAACCACGGGCAAGGCGTAATGCACTCATCGTCGCTTCAGTGCCGCTGGATACCATGCGCACTTGCTCAATACTAGGCACCAGATGACAGATGCGTTCAGCTAATTCAATTTCACCTTCGGTTGGTGCGCCATAACTAAAACTGGTTTCAGCGGCTCTTTGTACTGCCTCAACCACTTCAGGATTGGCATGACCCGCAATCATGGGACCCCATGACATGATGAGATCGATATAGCGCTTGCCATCGGCATCCCAAAAATAAGGGCCTTTGGCTTTGCTCACAAAACGGGGTGTACCGCCCACTTGACGAAATGCTCGCACGGGCGAGTTCACACCCCCTGGTATGGTTTTTTGTGCGCGCTCAAATAAGATTTCGTTTTGACCCAAGATGCTATTCCTACTTTCGCTATAACTTTGTTGAATGTCTTTAATGCGTCATTTTAAAAATGATTAAATCGCCATCATTTCAAAATCTTCTTTGCGTGCACCGCACTCTGGACAAGTCCAATTGATAGGCACGTCATTCCACAGTGTTCCTGGTGCAATACCCTCTTCTAAAAGGCCTGCAGCTTCGTCGTACACCCAGCCGCAAATCAGGCACATATATGTCTTAAATTCCATCGCGATTCCTCTGTCTATTTTTTTCTATTTTTTGATATTTTTAATACATTAATCTAGTTATTTTAAATCTGCTGCACTATCTCTTTTAGGGTGCATTTCGAACTTAAAGAGACGACATTCTAGTGGGCCATTAAACAGTGGTGTGCGTTTAGATTCTTTAATGCGCAACTGACCTGGTAGGGCCATATCTGCGGTCAGAACAAACACATTCCATCCGCCAAAAGCATCTTTCAGATGCTGCCCAAATTGCCTTAAAAACTCGACAAAATGCGGATCTTGCTCTTCTTGAGCCTGAAGCTTTTTCAAGGATTCTCGACTCGTACGCTTGGCACTTTGACGCCCGGTTTCGAGGTTATAGGCAAAGCGATCTTCTGGTTCTTCTGACCCCTCTGACCCTCTTGACCCTCTTGACCCCCTTAATGCTTCCGATGCATCTGAATCATCGTACGAATATTCCTCAGATTGACGCTCTTGACCACGCCCACCCTTAATCACCAAACGTTCACCATAAGGTGGGTTCAACAACATCACACCGCCCTTGATGCCTGCTGCTATATTTGCTGGTGGCTTACTGACTAAAGCATCTACCTGAAGAGTAATCGGCAAGCCCGGTAACTGAGCACGCTGCCAGTTACCTTTGAACATCGCTACCAAGCGCTCGTTAATATCCCCACCGCTGATCCCCAAGGCATCTGCATCCGGAAATTGCTTACGCTTTTCTATCATCTCAGCCTGAGCAGCATCTTTTAGGCCCGCCCAACGCTTTTGCTCAGCAGCCTCATTAAAAGGCTTGAGTCGCTGAAAACCAAAGCCATCAGCAGAAGTCACTAGAGGACGATACGCCAAGCGACTAGGTTTAGCATCATCGCCATACATCCCTGCCCTAATAGCACCTGGCGGAATGGCTAAAGCAATCTGCGCAGCCTCAATTAAGAAAGTACCACTACCGCACATCGGATCAAATAAAGCCTGAGAAGGCTGCCAACCGGTAATCGACAAAATACCCGCAGCAAGATTTTCTTTTAAAGGGGCATCGCCTTTTTCATCACGCCAGCCGCGCTTAAATAAGGCTTCGCCAGAGGTATCTAAATAAATAGTCACATGGGTTGCAGTCAAGTGCGCCTGCACCCGTACATCCGGAAAGGCCGTATCAATATTAGGGCGATCACCCGTCACATCACGCAGGCGATCGACAATCGCATCTTTAATCTTGAGCGTCGCAAAATTGAGACTCTTCAAGGGAGAGCGATGCGCCGTCACATCCACCCGCAAAGTCTGCTTAGAAGAAAACCACTCTTCCCAAGCTAAGCCACTAGCCAATTTATACAAATCCTCTTCTTGGCGATACGCTCCCTCTGCCATTTGCAATAGAACCCGACTGGCAATTCTGGAATGCAGATTTAACGCCATCGCTGCAGAAATCGGCGCAGCCAAACCGACACCACCAGTAGGACTGGTGGGCGTAGGGTCGATGACCCAAGGCCCTAAGGCCTTAGAATCAGGGCGCTGAGCAATACTGGCGAGCTCTTGCGCAAGAGGTACTTCTAGTCCGCCTGGACAAACAACAAAAAATCTCATGGGACTAACAATCTTAAGAAAAACAGTAAAAAAATTAAGGCTTAATGATGACCAAAGCAGTAATCACGATGAGTAACACCACCGGCACTTCATTAAACCAACGATACCAAACACCTGAACGGGTATTAACACCCTTGCGGAACTTTTTCAGTAACATCCAGCAAGCATGGTGGTAACCAATTACTAAAATCACAAATAGTAATTTAGCGTGCATCCAAATCTCACCACGGCCGATTTTGAAATGCATCCACAGCGTAATGCCCAATATCACCGCTGGCACAGCCAAGATAGTCATAAACCGAAAGAGTCGATCAGCCATTCCTAAAAGGCGGGCATAGACCTCGGGATTTTTCTCATCCGCTAAATTAACAAAAATACGAGGCAGATAAAATAAGCCCGCAAACCAAGAAGTAATCAAAACAATGTGGAGTGTCTTAGTCCACAGGTAAGCATTTCCCATTTTTAGTCCTTTTTCTTTATGTGTATGTTTATTTATTTGTATTCATTGCATTTAACAATGGATTTAACCGCGAATCTCGCCATGACCCTTAACGATGTATTTTAAGGAAGTTAAGCCATCAAGACCCACAGGGCCACGGGCATGGAGTTTGTCATTCGAGATCCCAATCTCGGCACCTAAGCCATATTCAAATCCATCAGCGAAACGGGTGCTAGCGTTGACCATTACGCTTGCACTATCGACTTCACGCAAAAAACGATTGGCTTGTACTGCGTTATTAGTAATGATGGCATCAGTATGCTTACTGCCATATTGCTCGATATGCGCCATAGCTTCATCCATATCAGCAACCGTTTTAATCGACAAGATCGGTGCTAAATATTCTGTTTGCCAATCTTCTTCCGTAGCGTTTACCAAATTACTCAAGCCAGCAGTCTCCAGCGTTTTGCGAGTGAGTCCGTCAACCCGTAGCTCAACTCCTTTAGCTTGGTAGATTTTGCATAATTCAGGGAGAACTTGTGGCGCGATAGCGGCATTGACCAAAAGAGTCTCCATAGCATTACAAGGAGCATAGCGCTGCGTCTTCGCGTTGTCACACACCTTAATCGCCATGGCGATATCGGCATCGGCATCAATATAGGTATGGCAAATTCCATCTAGATGCTTAATCATCGGCACTCGCGCCTCAGCCATCAAGCGCGCAATTAAACTTTTTCCTCCACGCGGCACGATCACATCAATATATTGCGTCATGGTGATCATTTCACCAACGGCAGCACGATCAGTAGTAGTAACTACTTGTACTGCATCCATTGGTAAGTGGGCAGCATCTAAGCCCTCTTGTATCAATTGAGCCAAAAGGGTATTGGAATCAATCGCTTCTGAACCCCCTCGCAGAATGACTGCATTGCCCGACTTTAAGCACAAGGCAGCCGCATCAATCGTAACATTCGGACGAGATTCATAAATGATGCCAATCACCCCTAAAGGTACTCGCATTTGACCTAACTCAATACCTGAGGCCTGCGCTTGCATTGGAGTCATTTGCCCAATAGGGTCAGCCAAAGAAACAATCTGCTCTAAGCCCAGCGCCATCGACTCAATCGTCTTTGGGGTCATTGTGAGTCGATCAATAAAAGCCGCATCTTGGCCGTTGGCTTGCGCCCGGGCAACATCGAGTTGATTTACGTTTTGGATTTCATTTGTACGTTCACGAATGATCTTAGCAATATGCAATAGCGCTTGGTTTTTCTGCTCGCTAGAAGCACGCGCCATCGCACGCGAAGCCTCGCGGGCTCGCATACCAATATCTTGCATCATGTGTTTTATTGCCTGATTCATTTTGTATTGCTCATTCTTTTTGACTCATTCTTTAATATGCTTTCTTTATTATTTATGCTTTATGTTCAGTTGCATCTAATTCAGTTGCATCTAATCCACATTGCTAGCGCAATAAACTACCTACCAAACGCAAGCCATCCCAAGGATCTGCCGGCAATTCTGCCGCATATAGCCCTTTGGCTTGACGATCTAAACCTGCCGCTAACTGCATTGCCCTACGCAATCTCAAAGGCTGCACTCTTTTTAAGGCCAAAGGATACAGTCGCTCTTTATTGCCCCAAATACGATTAGCCCGCATCAGTTGCTGAACCGACTCACCCGCATCGCTTGCGGCCTTTAGTTTCGATAGTATCCGAAGCTCTTCGGTTACGCTCCACAAAATAAGCACTAAGGGCTCACCCTCACCCTTCAGGCCATCTAACATCCGATTTAAACGGGCTAGATCACCAGCCAGCATGGCTTCAGTCAACTCAAACACGTTGTATCGAGCCACTTTCAAGATAGCCGAACGAATTTGCTCTTCCGTGAGCACCCCCGTTGGATGCAATAAGCCCAGTTTTTGGATTTCTTGATGGGCCGCAATGAGGTTGCCTTCCACCTGATCCACCATAAAACTTAAGGCACGTTGACCATTGGGGCCGGGCTCTACCTCTTGGCCCTGGCTTTTCAGGCGCCCTGCAATCCATTGTGGCAATTGCGCTCGATCCAAAGAATCCAACTGAATCGCCATACCTGCCTCATCTAAGGCACTAAACCAGGCGGATGTCTTCGTCTTACCATCTAATTTAGGCAAAATAATACAAACCACGGTGTCTGGGCCTTCAGAGCCAATACTTTGCGACTCAATTTGGGCTGCAAATTGCTTTAACGCTTCAGCACCATCACGCCCCGGTTTGCCAGTAGGTATCCGTAACTCCACCCAGCGCTTGTCACCAAATAGAGACATCGTCTGACCCGCATTTAAAAGCGCACTCCAATCAAAGCCGCGTTCTTGCAACAGAACCTCACGCTCGGTATAGCCTAATTTTTTTGCAGCAGCGCGGAGTTGATCCATGGCTTCCATCATGAGCAGCGGCTCATCACCACTAAAAACATAGAGTGGCTTAATAGATGAGGGCGTGGATGAGGGTGTAGATGTGGATATCGACGCGTTGAGCGACCTCAAATGCACCTGAAACGCATCGCTCTTAACCATGGTGAACCTTCACCCCTTAAAAATCTTTTGTTTTCGGCGCTCTGGCCGAAGCAGCAACCCGACGCAGAATTTGAACGGATAAATCACGTCGCATCGAAGTCAAAAATTGCTGAGTCTGAGCATCCGAAGCCAAGACTGTAGATACCGTGAAATCCATGTCTCGAGTGAGATAGATTTCTGATTCGGGCACTACGTCATTACCCGCACTATCAAAAGCCCTAAATCCAACTCGGATATTTAAACGATAAGCGGATACCTGACCATTAGAGTTGTAAGCCAGAATCTCTCGACCATTTAAATCGCTGGTGATATCCAAAATCAGATCAGCATCTTTAGGGTTGATGGCTACTTTTGCATCTGTACCCGTCAAAATTGCCGTCTGTAAATCTGCACGCAAAGGTGGTGATGGACTACCAGTAATTGCAAGCACTCGGTAAGGTAAATCCACCATGCCACGCAAGCGAAAACCGCAAGCTACCAGACCGCTAAATGGGGCGATCACTAGCAAGCCAAGCAGACTCCGTCGAGAATAATTTACGTCCATGTCTTTGGTTTTTCTTTAATTTCTCTTTAGTTTCTTTAGAGTTTATTTTGAATGTTTACTAATTAACTACGCAACAATATTCACTAAGCGACCAGGAACCACGATCACCTTCTTAGGGGCGGCACCATTGAGTGCCTTGAGTGCTGGCTCGCTCTGTAATGCCAAAGCCTCAATCTGCTCTTTAGTCGCATCCACTGCCACCCGAATGTCACCCCGCAGCTTGCCATTAATTTGAAGCATGATGGTCAGTTCAGTTTGTACTAGCGCCTGCTCATCCACCACCGGCCATGCCGCATCCATCAGGGATCCAAAAGACTGCTTAAAGCCCATCTCTGCCCACAATGCATGGGTCAGATGCGGCACTACGGGATACAAGACCCGCAGCAAAATACTGAGACACTCACGGAGTACCTCTGGGCTTACTGCGGGCTTTGAGGCGACAGTAGCATCCAGTTTGATTGGCTCTAATACATTAAGCATTTTCATGGCAGCGGAGACGACCGTGTTGTACTGGCGTCGCTGATAGTCAAAGTTAGCCTGCTTTAAGATCAAATGTACTTCGCGGCGCAAGGCTAGCTCGGTATTACTAAATGTAGTTGGCAACGCTGCTTTTGCTGCTCGAATCACATCTGCCTGACTACTCGAGTACATCCATACTCGGCGCAAGAAACGAGAAGCACCATCGACCCCAGCGCCAGACCACTCGAGCTGCTGCTCTGGCGAAGCGGCAAACATCACAAATAAGCGCGCAGTATCAGCGCCATACTCATCAATCAAGGCTTGGGGATCAACACCGTTGTTCTTACTCTTAGACATTTTTTCAACGCCGCCAATGATGACGGGCGTATTAGTAACATCTCCACGTAATTTAGCGCTTTGTGGGCGGCCTTTTTCATCTAGGTCTAGTTCAATATCTAGAGGATTGAGCCACACTTTCTTACCAGAGGCTTCTTCAGAGTAGTACGTTTCATTCAGAACCATACCTTGCGTCAGCAGGTTTTGGAATGGCTCGTCAAAAGTAATGAGGTCAAGATCCCGCATGACCTTAGTCCAGAAGCGGGCGTACAACAAATGCAAAATCGCATGCTCTATGCCGCCAATGTACTGGTCCATCGGCATCCAGTATTCATTACGCTCATCAACCATCGTCTTTGCATTTGGACCGGTGTAGCGCATGAAATACCAAGAAGAATCAACAAAGGTATCCATTGTGTCTGTCTCACGACGCGCAGGCTTGCCACATTTAGGACATGCGACATTTAAGAAGTCAGCACGCTTATTTAGTGGATTACCGCTTCCATCAGGGACGCAATCTTCTGGCAATACGACGGGCAAGTCTGCCTCAGGCACAGGAACCGCGCCACACCCTGGAGTGCGTTCATCACCACAATGAATAATCGGAATTGGTGTGCCCCAATAACGCTGACGAGAGATACCCCAATCCCGCAAGCGATACGTAGTCTTCGCCTCGCCAATCCCTAATTTTTTTAGATCTGCAGCAACAGCGTCTACTGCCACCTCGAACGACATGCCGTCATACTTGCCACTATTAAGGCACTCGGTACCCTCTTTCTGGGCATACCAATCTTGCCAGTGGCTAGTATTAAACAGGGTGGATGGGCTACTCAAGGCCACTACCTGCTTAATTGGTAACTGGTATTTCTGAGCAAAAGCAAAATCGCGCTCATCATGTGCGGGCACGCCCATCACAGCACCATCACCATACGACATCAAAACATAATTTCCGACCCACACTGGAATCGGTTCGTTCGTTAAAGGATGAGTGACATACAAACCCGTAAACATGCCTTCTTTATCTTGGGTCGCTAAATCTGCCTCGATAACGCTACCCGTTTTGCATTTCTCAATAAAAGCAGCAAGCTCAGGATTATTTTTACCTGCATGCGCTGCTAAAGGATGCTCTGCAGCAACCGCACAAAAGGTAACGCCCATGATGGTGTCTGCACGTGTCGTAAAGACATATAACTGACCATTCTGAATGGCTTTCCCTTGCGCATCTGCAATTTCATGCTTAAAGGCAAAACGCACACCTTTACTTTTACCAATCCAATTTTGCTGCATCGTTTTGACGCGCTCAGGCCAGCCTAAATTATCCAACCCAGAAATGAGTTGCTCTGCATATGCAGTGATGTTGAAGTAGTAGCCAGGAATCTCACGTTTTTCTACTAAAGCACCTGAGCGCCAACCGCGCCCATCAATCACCTGCTCATTGGCCAAAACCGTTTGGTCAATCGGATCCCAGTTCACTAGTTGGGTTTTACGATAAGCAATCCCTTTTTCAAGCATCTTTAAAAAGAGCCACTGGTTCCAGCAATAGTAATCCGGATTGCAGGTTGCAATTTCTCGTGACCAGTCAATCGATAAACCCATCGTCGACATTTGCTTTTTCATATAAGCAATGTTGTCGTAGGTCCACTGAGCTGGAGGCACTTTATTCTGAATAGCCGCATTTTCTGCTGGCATACCAAACGCATCCCAGCCCATTGGCATCAGCACGTTGTAACCCTGCATACGCAGCTGCCGTGCCATAACATCGTTAATGGTGTAGTTGCGCACATGCCCCATATGCAACTTACCCGATGGGTATGGAAGCATTGAACAGGCGTAATATTTTGGCTTTGGTTTTCCAGAAGCATCTAATGCATCTTCAGAAACCTTATAGACTTGTGCACTGTCCCAATCAGCGCGCGCTGCTGCCTCAATATTGCGGTGATCATAATTCTTAGTCATTCAATACAACTCTTTTCTTTTTTCTTTTTTCTTTATTTTTGTTTCTTGTTTTTTCTAGGCTTGTCTAGTTCCGCAAACCAAGCACATCTTGCATGTCATATAAGCCCGAATTTTGGCTTTGTAAGAACCGCATGGCCCGCAAAGAACCTTGGGCATAAGACTGGCGGCTAGAGGACTTATGACTGATTTCAATCCGTTCGCCCTCTCCGGCGAATAAAACCGTATGGTCGCCCACAATATCGCCTCCGCGTATCGTTGCAAAACCAATAGATCCCGATTTACGCTCACCGGTATGACCTTCTCGAGCATAAACAGCGACATCATCGAGCTTCTCACCTAGGGCCTGGGCAATCACCTCACCCATCTTTAATGCAGTACCTGATGGCGCATCTACTTTATGGCGGTGGTGCGCCTCAACAATTTCTATGTCATAGCCTTCGTTAAGCATCTTGGCGGCAATTTCTAGCAACTTGAATGTGGCATTAACGCCCACACTCATATTGGGGGAAAAAACAATGGCCAGATTTTTAGAGGCTATCTTCAGTGCATCGATTTGCTCTGGACTTAAACCCGTGGTACCAATAATGATTTTGCTGCCCGTCTTTTGGGCTACCTCTAGGTAGGCCATCGTCGCTTCCGGACGTGTGAAGTCAATTAAGAACTGAGCATCACCCAGCGCTTTAGCAATATCAGACGTAATCACAACACCTGTTTTTTTACCTAAGAATGCACCCGCATCTTCGCCTAATTGAGGACAAGCATCATGCTCAAGCGCGCCTACCAGTTCGGTATCCGAACCATTCAAGACAGCCTCGATCAACATTTTTCCCATGCGGCCGGTAGCGCCAGCAATTGCAATCTTCATCATTCGATTCACCACTTCTTATATAAACAATCTAGAAATTCAATCACGCTTAACCTTTGCTTGGCTTTTGCTTAGTGCTTACTTAGTTTTTACTTAGTTCTTACTAAGCACCATTGCTATTTTTAAGCGCAATAGAAGTTATTTATTTCGTAACTGCTGGCAAGTTATTGCTTGGGCTGGGCACCAGGAGTTCTGGCTGCTGCAAGGGAGGCGTCACTGGAGGCTTATTTGATCCAGTCATCACATCCCAAAAAGATCTCTTGGTCTTAGCATAGCCATCAATCTCCGCTACTAACTCAACCTCGGTTGGTAAGGCATCACCTTGAAACTTAACTAACTTGTCGCCCTCAAAGAACACCGTCACACGGCGCTCTTTACCCATCACCTGATTGGCACGCTTGAATTCAAAAACATAATCCCAGCGGTTCGCATGAAAGTAGCTAGCTAATAGCGGTGTACCTAAAATTTGACGAACCTGCTCACGGCTTTGGCCTACAGCTAACTTCGCGTATTGCTCGCTAGAGATAAAGTTGCCCTGAACCACATCGGGAACATAAGGCTGAAATACTTTATTCATCCAAGCGCGTTGCGTATTATCGACAGCGCTACCGCAGCCAGTAATCAGGACTAAGCCACTAAGGGAGGCCATCAGCAAGCCTAAGCGTGCAAGGCTCAAAGCCCCGCAAGTGGCGTTCAGGAGGCGAGTAAAAAGTTGGGGACAATTTTGCATGGCAGGCCGTATCATTAAGACATTGATTTTAGCTCCCAAACCCATGAATATGAACCAAAACCCTACGCCCACTGATTTACGCGATATTGGCCTCAAAGCAACGGGTCCGCGCATCAAAATATTGGACTTTTTTCATCAAAATGGTGGGACCCACTTTAGCGCTGAAGATGTCTTTATGGCTCTTGCCAAAGAGGATAAAGAAATCGGTCTAGCTACCGTTTATCGTGTTTTAACCCAATTTGAGCAGGCCGGCCTCTTGCTACGTAGCCATTTTGAATCGAGCAAAGGCGATAGCCGGGCGATCTATGAGCTCAATGAAGGCCAACATCACGACCACCTGGTTTGCTTAGATTGCGGGCATGTAGAGGAGTTTGTAGACGAAGCCATTGAAAAAAGGCAGCGCGATATCGCCAAAAACCTTGGTTTTAAGCTCCAAGAGCACTCCTTAGCCATGTATGGCCACTGCCAGAAGCGAAATTGTCGTAATAAGCAGAAGATCTAAAAAAGTTAAAAGGGGCTTAATTAAAAGGGGCTTAATCAAGAAGTTAAGCGAAGATCATTAAAAAAGACCCCATTTGAGGTCTTTTTTAACAAATAAAGCTTGTTTTAACAACAATTAAGCATTGTTACAGGCCGCAAATTACTTCACAGCCATCAATGCCTCAGCTGCGTTGAGCATTTGTACAGAATATCCCCACTCATTGTCATACCAAGCCAATACCTTCACTAGCTTGCCATCTGCCGAGACTCGGGTTTGGGAAGCGTCATAAATACTGGGGCGAGGGTCATGATTAAAGTCAATGGAAACTAATGGCAGGGTATTGAAGCCTAAGATCCCTTTTAATTCGCCCTCACTCGCTGCTTTAAGAATGGCATTAACTTCATCCACGCTAGTGGCACGACTAGCGGCAAACGTTAAATCCACAACAGAAACATTGATGACTGGCACGCGCATAGCAAAACCATCAAATCGCCCTGCTAACGCTGGTAACACCAGACCAACGGCTTTTGCTGCACCGGTCTTGGTTGGAATCATGCTGCTAACGGCAGAACGAGCCCGACGCATATCGCTGTGATACACATCCGTCAGTACTTGATCATTGGTAAAAGCATGAATGGTGGTCATTAAGCCAGACTCGATGCCAATTTTTTCGAGCAATGGTTTCACTAACGGGGCTAGGCAGTTAGTAGTGCAGCTGGCATTAGAAACTACGACGTCGCTAGGCTTGAGGACTTCTTGGTTCACACCATACACAATGGTGGCATCGACATCTTGATCTCCTGGCGCAGAGATTAATACCTTTTTTGCACCTTGAGCAATATGCACCAAGGCTTTTTCTTTAGAGGTGAACTTTCCAGAGCACTCTAAAACCAAATCCACGCCCAACTCACTCCATGGGGTTTCTAATGGATTGCGTGTGGAGAACATTTTGATGCGATCGCCATTCACGATCATGCAATCACCATCTACCTTTACTTCAGCAGGAAAACGACCGTGCGCAGAATCGTATTGCGTGAGATGGGCATTGATATCGATTGCACCCATCGCATTGATTGCCACAATCTGAATATCTCGCCTAAGCTTTCCATTGACCTGATCTTCATATAAGGCACGTAAGACCATGCGGCCAATGCGGCCGTAACCGTTAATTGCGACACGAATTGTCATTTCATTTTCCTAACTAATATTAAGTTCTTTAATTACTACCAAAGTATTCATTATTTTTTTGCAATGCATTGCCGCACGGTTTTCGCAATCTGATCAACCGTTAAACCAAAGTACTCATACAGTTGAGGCGCCGGTGCTGACTCACCAAAAGTATCGATGCCATGAACTGCTGCGCAAGCATATTTCCACCAAAAATCACTGACGCCGGCTTCCACTGCAATGCGCGGTACGCCATTCGGTAGTACCGATAATTTGTAAGCGGCATCTTGCTGATCAAAAACCGAAGTCGATGGCATGGAAACCACTCGAATACCCAGCTTACCTGCACTCTCTTTTTCTAAGCGCTCGGCTGTTTGTAATGCAAGTGCGATTTCAGATCCGGTAGCAATGATGACTGCATCCGTTTTCACTTTTGTCGAATGGCGTAAAACATATCCGCCCCGAGCAATATCTTTAATCTGCTGCGCAGTGCGAGATACAAAGGGACAATTTTGACGACTAAAAATCAAGGCACTTGGCCCATTTTTACGTTCCACTGCAGCACCCCAAGCGACAGCACTTTCTGTCGTATCACAGGGGCGCCAGACCATCAGATTTGGAATGAGACGTAGGCTGGCTACTTGCTCAACCGCCTGGTGCGTTGGACCATCTTCACCCAAACCAATAGAGTCATGCGTAAAGACAAAAATACTCCGTAGCTTCATCAAGGCGGCCATGCGTATAGCATTGCGACTGTAATCGGAGAAAGTTAAAAAGGTTCCACCAAAAGGAATATATCCGCCATGTAAAGCAATGCCATTCATGATGGCGCTCATCCCGAATTCACGCACACCATAATTAATATGATTGCCCCACTGATTAGCACGCACAGGCTTGCAAGCACTCCAATTAGTGAGGTTAGAGCCCGTCAAATCTGCAGACCCACCCATAAATTCTGGTAACGCAGGAGCTAGTGCTTCGATTGCATTTTGACTAGCCTTACGGGTAGCGATGGTCTCCGCTTTCGATTGGCAAGTCTTCAGATAAGCATTCAGGGTTGATGAAAAATCTTTTGATAAGTCACCTTGCATACGACGCTGTAATTCAGAAGCGAGTTCTGGGTATTGATTTTTATAGGCTTGGAATGTTTTATTCCATTCATGCTCTGCGTTTTGCCCACGCTTTTTAAAGTCCCATGCTGCGTATATGTCACTAGGGATTTCAAAAGGAGCGTAAGGCCAATTCAGTGCAATGCGTGTCTCGGCAATTTCAGCAGCGCCTAAAGGTGAGCCATGAACTTTATCGCTGCCTGCCATGTTAGGAGAGCCCTGACCAATGGCCGTCTTGCAACAAATTAATGTGGGTTTATCACTCTGCTTTGCTTTTGCAATAGCACTGGCAACGGCCTCTGCATCATGACCATCCACATTGCGAATTACATTCCAGTGATAAGCTTCAAAACGCTTAGGGGTATCTTCATTAAACCAAGAGACGACCTTTCCATCAATTGAGATACCGTTGTCATCCCATAGAGCAATTAACTTTTTTAACTGAAAGGTGCCTGCCAATGAGCAGACCTCATGACTAATACCCTCCATCAAACAACCATCACCTAAAAAGGTATAGGTAAAGTGATCAACAACGTTGTGACCAGGGCGATTAAATTCTTCAGCCAATAACTTTTCTGCCAGCGCCATACCTACTGCGTTAGAAATACCTTGGCCTAAGGGACCGGTAGTTGTCTCTACACCTGGAGTAATTCCAAACTCGGGATGTCCGGGTGTTTTGCTGTGAAGCTGACGGAAATTTTTTAATTCACCAATAGGTAAATCGTAACCCGTGAGGTGCAATAAGGAATACAACAACATCGAACCATGACCATTGGATAAAACAAAGCGATCACGGTTTATCCAATCTGGATCGGTAGGATTATGTTGGAGATGTTCATTCCAAAGACCCACAGCAATGTCAGCCATTCCCATCGGCATCCCTGGATGTCCAGAGTTGGCTTGTTGAACTGCATCCATGGATAAAGCACGAATGGCATTGGCCATACGAATTTGAAGATTAGACATCGTAAATTTGGTCTCGAGAAAATAAATTAGTTATATTGCAGTAATGCCTCAATTTTATCTTCCCGGGCCTTGGGAAATCCAAAAGCCAACTTCTCTCACTCCAGAGCTTGCCCACCACCTACGTGTTCGGCGCATCCAAGCTGGTGAATCTTTCCCTATTTTTGATGGTAAGGGCCAGATTGCACAAGCTAAGCTGCTATCTCTGAGTAATAAGTCTGGGGAGGCAGAACTCAGTGCTATTCGCCTAGATACCCATCGAGAGAGCCCTTACGCCATTACTCTAGCCCAGGGCCTTGCTGGTGGTGACAAGATGGACTGGATCGTCGAGAAGGCGATTGAAACAGGCGCTCAAGTCATTGCCCCATTGCAATGCGAGCGCTCAGTCATCAAATTAACCCGCTCGAGCGATGCCGATCGTGCCCAGAAGCGGGTTTTGCATTGGCAAAGCATTGTGCAGGCAGCCTGCGAGCAATGTGATCGCACTGTTTTAGCCGAAGTTGAACCCATCCAGATCTTTGAGGAATACCTCAAAAAGCCTCAAAAAGCCTCACTTAAGCTACTTTTAAGCCCTGATGCAACACAAAGCCTGCATTCGGTATTGATTGCGGCAACCCCGCAAGACATTGTTTTAATGATTGGGCCTGAAGGTGGCCACTCTCTTATAGAAGAAGAAAAAGCGCAGTTAGCAGGCTTTCAGTTGGTTTCTTTAGGTGCCCGCGTTCTCAGAACAGAAACTGCAGGCATTGTTGCCATTTCTACCGTACACAGCATTTGGGACCCTGAAATGCAAAATCGCCTCAAATAGAGGCGATTCACGCTGATTTTCGGAGTCAATTCCCTAAATCAAACGAAAGAATAAAAGACCCGGTAGGGCGTGCGGCGCTCTGACCAGAAATCTACTGCATCACGAAATACATCCAATAGGGTTTCACGGGCTTCTTTGTCAAACTTCTGAGTACAAGGCAAGCCTTCCAAAACCACTACAAAACCGGTTTGTGGACCACTCTTATCAAGGGTAGTTGTTAAAGAATCCAACAGAGGGTCGTAGTTTTTAGCCTGTTGCTTGGTAAAGGTATAGGCAATTGCAATTGCTTCTAACACTTCACTTTTAGTCATCGCATTTGCGCAGTTTGCGTAAATAAAATGCTGGCCTAGTTCTGTTGCCGCTTCCTGTAGATCAGGTGTACGAAAAGCCCGAATCGATTGAACGATATTAGGGCGCACACTGCGCAACATTGCCGGTGGTCCGGCATCGCGAACTGCCAAGGCGGCACGCCAAGATGCTGTCACTTTTTTTCCCGAGACTTGATTTGCTGCATAGGTTTGTAAACGAGATAAGCCGCCCTGGGCATAGATATTGGCAGCAGATGCCTCAGTTTCGAGTCGATCGTTGCTATCCCAACTTTCAGCTCGGCTGTGTTCTGCAAAGCCTGCTGTGTTGCCGTTTTCAGAGCGATTATTCATGATGGGTGCTAGGTTACCCTTAACACGCCATCAAATCAAGCCCAATTACAGCACTTTTTATATAAACCGTTGATTTATATCAGAATAATTTAAGTTAGCAAGTACTAGCCAACTTAAATTATCCATCAATAACCGCCCTAGACAGCTGCCCTAGCGTTACTAGCAGCCTCAACCACCGCCAAAGTCGTCACATTCACAATTCGGCGCACCGTTGCTGCAGGCGTCAGAATATGAATCGGTTTGGCAACGCCCAACAGCAATGGACCAATTGCAATGCCATTACCAGCTGCTGTTTTGAGTAGGTTGTAAGAAATGTTGGCAGCGTCAATATTGGGTAGCACTAACAAATTAGCATCGCCCTCTAATGGGGAAGACGTTACCGCACCAGCCCGAATAGTCGCATCTAAAGCACTATCTCCGTGCATCTCACCATCCACCTCTAACTTTGGATCGGCCTTTTTGATCAACGCTAAGGTGTCTCGCATTTTGACCGCAGATGGCGCGCTACTGGAGCCAAAGTTGGAATGCGATAAAAGCGCCACCTTAGGCTCAATACCTAACTTGCGCATCTCATTTGCAGCCATGATGGTTAATTCAGCTAACTGTTCAGCAGTAGGATCGATATTGACATGGGTATCGACTAAAAATACTTGGCGACCCGGCAGTATCAAGCCCGACATAGCACCATAAACATTGGCACCAGGTTCATGACCCACTACCTCGTTCACATACTGAAGGTGAGTCGCGAAGTTGCCTACTGTTCCACAAATCATGCCATCGGCCATCCCCTTGCTGATCAGAATCGAACCAATCAAACTATGACGACGACGCATTTCTAGTTTGGCGAACGACTCTGTAACACCCTTACGCTCAGTCAACGCTAAATAGGTTTGCCAGAAATCCCGAAAGCGTGAATCATTTTCAGGGTTGACGATCTCAAAATCTTCACCAGTCTTGATACGTAATCCAAATTTTTCAATGCGATGTTCGATCACAGCCGGGCGTCCAATTAAGATCGGTGTCGCAAGATGCTCATCCACAATAATTTGTACGGCACGTAATACGCGCTCATCTTCACCCTCAGCAAACACAATCCGCTTTTGATTTGCTAGAACATCTTTAGCAATACTAAATAACGGTTTCATCAAAGTGCCAGAGTGATAAACAAATTGTTGCAACTGGTTGCGGTAAGCATCAAAGTCTTTAATCGGACGCAATGCAACACCATCATCCATTGCTGCCTTAGCAACCGCAGGTGCAATGACCGTAATTAAACGTGGATCAAATGGCTTTGGAATTAAATAGTCAGGGCCAAAAGAGAGATTCTCAATGCCATAAACAGAGGTCACTACTTCACTCTGCTCCGCTTGTGCCAATTCGGCTACAGCCTTTACCGCAGCGACTTCCATACCGCGCGTAATCGTCGTCGCGCCCACATCTAAGGCGCCACGGAAGATAAACGGAAAGCATAAAACATTGTTCACTTGGTTAGGGTAATCCGTACGACCGGTAGCCATGATGGCATCTGGGCGAACTTCCTTGACTTCCTCAGGCAGAATTTCTGGGGTTGGATTTGCTAAGGCATACACCAGTGGCCTGGGTGCCATTTTCTTCACCATATCTTGCTTTAGTACGCCGCCTGCAGACAAGCCTAAGAAAATATCTGCGCCTTCAATCGCTTGATCTAAAGTGCGCAGCTCTGTCTCTTGGCAGAAGGGCTCCTTCTCAGGGTCCATTAATTCTTGGCGACCCTTATAAGCAATGCCGGCTAAGTCAGTAACCCAAATATTTTTACGGGGAACGCCTAAATCTACCAACAAATCTAAGCAAGCCAAAGCCGCTGCACCAGCACCAGAGGTAACCAACTTGACGTTACCTACATCTTTGCCCACCACTTTTAAGCCATTCAGAATCGCAGCAGCGACCACAATCGCCGTTCCATGCTGATCATCATGAAAAACGGGAATCTTCATGCGGGCCTGTAACTTCCGCTCAACTACAAAGCAATCCGGAGCTTTAATGTCCTCTAAGTTGATGCCACCAAAGGTAGGCTCCAGTGCCGCAATAATTTCGACTAGTTTATCGGGGTCGTTTTCATTCACTTCGATATCGAAAACATCAATACCAGCAAATTTCTTGAAGAGCACTGCTTTGCCTTCCATCACCGGCTTACTGGCCAGCGGTCCAATATTTCCTAAACCCAAAACAGCAGTGCCGTTGGTGATCACGCCTACTAAGTTACCGCGGGCTGTATAACGAAATGCATTCGCAGGATCTTTGACGATCTCTTCACATGCTGCAGCAACTCCAGGGGTATAAGCTAAAGCAAGATCTCGCTGATTGGTCAGTTGCTTGGTAGCGGCAATCTCAATCTTGCCAGGTACAGGAAACTCATGGTAATGAAGAGCAGCCGCCCTTAAATCAGCTATTTGCTGTTCTTTGGTGCTGCTGTTTGGCTTACTCGTTGGATTGTTTGTTGGCTTATTTGTTGGCTTATTTTCTGGCTTACTCATTCGTTCACACACCCATCAGGCTTATACAGAGGTTTAATTCTAATCCTCTCGGATGTCCAACTCCCAACAGCCATAAAATGGGACATGTATTTTCAACCCCCTCAAGATCCTCAATCTACTCGACTAGGTGAATTTGACCTGATTCAGCGTTTCTTCAAAATGCATTCAGAACAAATGCTTGCCGCTAATCCAGGATCAGTCACTCTGGGAATTGGAGATGATTGCGCGTTATTGGCAAACCAAGCCAATGAAGACATGGCCATTACTAGCGATATGTTGGTAGAGGGTAGGCATTTTTTTGCTGGGGCAAATCCTGGGTGGCTCGGCTGGAAAGCCTTAGCAGTAAACCTCTCAGACCTAGCAGCCATGGGGGCTCAGCCCTTAGGCTTCACACTGGCGATTGCTTTACCTAGCGCTGATCCCCACTGGCTCGAGCGTTTTAGCAAAGGACTGTTTGCCATTGCCAATCGGTTCTCCTGCCCATTAATTGGTGGTGATACTACGGCGGGCCCGCTAAATATTTGTATTACCGCTTTTGGAAGTACCCACAAAAAAAGTGCTATCCGAAGATCCACTGCATTGGATGGCGATGACATCTGGGTATCGGGATGCGTTGGTGATGCCAGGCTCGCTCTTGCTGCATTGCGTCATGAAATACAACTTCCACTAGTAGATCTGGATGCCATTGAATCTCAAATGCACCAACCCGTCCCCCGAGTTGAATTAGGACTCGCTTTACGAGGCATTGCCCATGCCGCGATCGATGTTTCGGATGGTCTACTGGGGGACTTAAAGCATGTCTTGCGTCAATCTCAAAAAGATGCAGAAATCGTATTAGATCAACTACCCAAGTCACCAACGCTATTAAAGCAGCCGCTAGATCTTCAACGCTTATATGCGTCCTGCGGTGGGGATGATTACGAGCTCTGCTTTACAGCGCCCACCCATCAACGAACTGCTATTGAAAATTTGAGCACAACATTACAGTTGCCACTCACCCACATTGGCACCATGAAGCCTATGAAAGGCTCTGAGCCTGAGATGACTCTCATTGACCATGATGGAAAAAAATTGCCTGCATCAACCATAGATACCTTTCTTCAATCTTTTGATCACTTTGCATGAGCACTAAGGCATGAGCCCAAAAACGAGTCAATCCGCCATCACCAAACCGAATCTTCAATGGGTCTTTGCTAGCCCTATACGTGCCTTGGCCTTTGGGTTTGGCAGCGGGCTGGCCCCGTTTGCCCCTGGTACCGCCGGCACACTGTGGGCTTGGGCGATATTTTTGCTGGGTCAATCTTTTTTAAGCACAGAACAGTTGCTGTGGATTGTTGGAATCGGACTACTGCTCGGATGCTGGATCTGCGGACGGGTGAGTGAAGAATTAGGTAAAAAAGATTTTGGCGGAATCGTATGGGATGAAATGGTGGCTTTTTGCTTGCTGCTGATTTGCCTCATGCCGACTCATTTTTGGGTGCAGCTGTTGGCATTTGCACTCTTTCGATTCTTTGATGCAGTTAAACCTGGGCCCATTGGTTGGATTGATGCGCACTTTAAAAAAATAGAAGCCATCGACAGTACTACTCCTTCGAGTAGTCGGCAAATTCTTTGGCGTGGTTTTGGAATCATCGCTGATGATCTTGCGGCTGCACTATTGACATTCCTCACGCTGGCACTGGCGCACGCTGGCCTGATGGTACTCTCGTAAATATGACCACTGCAAACCAACATCAGCCGCCCTTAGCATTGGCTGCGTCACTCACTACGTCACTCGCTACGTCACTCACTAAGCATGGCTGGACCATTGCACTCGCAGAGTCCTGTACTGGAGGCTTAGTGTGTGCTGCCCTAACTGACCTTGCTGGCTCAAGCGATTGGTTCGAGCGTGGCTATATTACCTATAGCAATCAGGCTAAAACAGAATGCTTGGGCGTGTTAGCTCAAACGATTGATTCTTTTGGGGCTGTCAGCGAACAAGTCGCTCAAGAAATGGCTGCGGGTGCCCAAGAGCAAGCCAATGTCAATGTCGCTATTGCGATTACCGGCATCGCTGGCCCTACCGGTGGCTCAGTAGAAAAGCCTGTTGGCACGGTTTGCTTTGCATGGGCTGTGAGAGAAAGTCTGGGAAAAAATACTAGCAACGTCACTAACAACGTCACAGTTGCAACAATGCATTTCACCGGTGATCGTCAAGCAGTTCGTGAGCAAGCGCGTGATTACGCACTGTCTAGATTATTGGCGCTACTGCCTGCCTAAAGCAATATCACTAAGCGCTCAAGCGAAGCTAAAAAAATTAACGAGAGCTTAACCAGCCCTTATGACGGAAGTACCACAATGGAATCATCGCTGAAATCATCATCGAGATGATGGCCACTGGATAACCCCAGGTTTGCTCTAGCTCAGGCATGTAACGGAAATTCATACCCCAGACGCTGGCTAGTAAGGTAGGCGGCATTAAGGCAACTGATACCACCGAGAAGATCTTGATGATCTTACTTTGGTTCAAGTTAATAAAACCAACCGTTGCATCCATCAAGAAGTTAATCTTGTCGAATAAAAATGCCGTGTGGTTTTCTAATGAGTCGATGTCACGCAAAATCTGACGCGCCTCTTCCTGCTGCTCATCAGACAATAATTTACTGCGCATCAAAAAGGACAATGCACGGCGGGTATCCATTACATTGCGACGGATACGTCCATTCGTATCCTCTTCTTTGGCGATGGTTTCGAGCACTTCTTCTGCATCGTTATCGGTAATGTCATCTTGTAGAACGCGCTTACCGGCTTGCTCGAGATTTTCATAAACCTCTTCTAGAGCATCGGCAGAATATTCAGCATCAGTCGAATACAAATCGAGCAAGACATCTTTGGCATTACTAACTGAACCTGGACGTAAACGCGCCCGCAGACGGACTAAACGGAAAACGGGTAAATCCTCATCATGAATCGAGAAGAGGACTTGCTTAGTGAGTACAAAAGCAACCCGAACGTTACGGGAGGTTTCTTGTTCGTCCAGTAAGAAATCGGTACGAATATGGAGATGGCCATCGTCGGCCTCAAAATATCGCGCAGAAGCTTCTAAGTCGCCTAAATCATCTAATTCAGGTAAAAGAACGCCAAAAGCTTCTTTAATCCAAATGAGCTCTTCCTCTTCAGGGTCAACAACATCGATCCAGATCGGGTTTGAATACTGCAACAATTCATTGCGATCTTCCACTTGCTCTTGAGAGAGCCGGCCGTTTTGCAGGACGAACAGGTTGATCATGGTGAACTCCTAAGGAATGAGCGCTAGTTTATCCTATAGAACATGACAGTTTCACTAAAATAAACTTAAATCCAATGAACTCAAGCTCAAATACCTTTACCCAACAACTCCAGTCTGCGTGGGCCTCCCAAGGCAGCATGTTGTGCGTCGGTTTTGACCCAGATCCTAAACGCCTGCCCGCGATCTTTCAGGGAAGGCCTGAGGGTCTCTTTGAGTTTTGCCGTGAAATCGCAGATGCTACTGCAGATGCGGTTTGTTCCTTCAAGCCACAATTTGCCTACTTCGCCTCTCAAAGGGCTGAAGCCCAGCTTGAAAAGCTCATTGGCTACCTGAAGGATCAATACCCCCATATCCCCGTGATCCTAGACTCCAAGCGGGGTGACATCGGAAGCACTGCCGAGCAGTATGCCCTTGAGGCCTTTGAGCGCTATGGCGCCGATGCCGTCACTGTGAACCCGTATATGGGCTTTGACTCGATTGAGCCTTACCTTGCCCACCCAGGAAAAGGGGTCATCGTTTTATGCCGCACCTCAAACCCCGGAGGCTCAGACCTACAATTTTTGAAAGTGAGCCCGGATGGTCAGCCCCTGTATCTGCACGTAGCAACACTAGCCGCGCAGCAATGGAATGCCTCCGGACAAATTAGCTTAGTTGTTGGAGCCACCTTCCCAGAAGAAATCGCACAAGTACGGGCCATTGTTGGAGAGATGCCCCTACTCGTTCCGGGGATTGGTGCTCAAGGTGGCGATATTGACGCTACCGTCAAAGCAGGCTGCATTCCTCATCGGCCCGGCACAGGCATGATGATTAACTCATCAAGGGCCATTTTGTACGCAAGTGCAGGCCCTGATTTTGCCGAGGCCGCAAGAAAAGTAGCCTTTGCTACGCGTGATGCGCTGGGTTTAGCTAGCGCTGAATAAACGATCGTATTACTAGCGGTGCTGTTGCTGGTTGTTGCTAGTTGTTGCTGGTTGTTGCTAATCGTTGCTAGTTGGGCCACTAGCGATCTTATTTCTTCAGGGTGGTTGATGCCAAGGCTACTCTATCCATATTTTCTAGAATAAAGTTTTGTCGCGTTGGAAAATGAATATTCGCCTTACGGCAGTACTGGGCTTTGTCGAAACACTTAGGTGCCGGCAAAGCGGAGGCTAGTGCTGCCGATTGCTCGCGGCCTAATGCATTAGGCGCAATCCCAAAGTAATGCTGTGATGCTGCTCCAATACCAAAAATACCCTCACCCCACTCTACTGAGTTGAGATAAATCTCAAAAAGTCTTTTCTTGGGAAGTATTAGCTCAAGCAAGCCAGTAATGATGAGCTCCTGCCCCTTACGGAAATAATGTTGCTCTGACGATAAGAACAGGTTTTTAGCTAACTGCTGAGTGATGGTGGATCCACCACGTAATGCGGTGCTAGATTGGGCGCTATTAGCGGAGTTGCTTTGCTTGCTTTGCTTGCTTTGCTTGCTTTGGGCATTTTTAACCCAGGCTTTTTGCATATCGTCTACCCGCACACCCAGATGCTGAAAAAAAATATCGTCCTCACTTACAAGAACAGCCCGCTTGAGGTCAACGGAAATGTTGTTGTAAGGCACCCAGGAGGATTGAACTGCGCAAGCCCAACGCAGGCCACATAAGCGCCAATCTTCTGCACGCTGAAAGGCGGTACTGCTGGGGTTAATGAAAACCCATAAACCAATTTGAATTACAAAATAGATCTGCATGGCGATAAAGCCACCGAAAATACACTTTAAAAAATAGCTAAGCCAGCGCATCGGTATTTAATCTAAAGGGGTTTAGATGCTGCGTAGCTCGTTCAATACAGCGCGAGGATCAATCACTTCGCTCCACTGTGAACCACGCCAGATCAGAAATGCATCAGCGGCTTGTTCAACCAACATTCCCAATCCATCGCTGACACGGGCACCTCTTTGTAATGCTTGCCGCATCAACAGCGTCACTTGGCCATAAACCATATCGTAGGCAAATGACTTTGTTGAAAAAATATGATTCGCCACTGCATCAGTAATGGGCGATGCATTACTTAATCCGGCTGCAGTTGCATTAATAACCAAATCAAAAGGAGTATTGCTAATTGCAGAACCTGCTAAGTCAATCAAGCGGGCAGACTGCAGAGCGACCTGGCGCGCACTAGCTAGCTCGCAAAATAATTGCACCAATGCATCTGCTTTAGGAGCAGAGCGATTAGCCAAGACCAATTGTTGCGGTAGTTGGTCTAACAGAGGACCCAATACACCCCGGGCAGCACCGCCGGCACCTAAAACCAGAATACGAGCACCTTGCATCTGAATGCCTTGCGCTAATAAATCTCGCACTAAGCCAGCACCATCCGTATTGTCACCAACAATTTTTCCATTCTGAATCGATAAGGTATTTACAGCACCCGCTAGTTGTGCACGTGGACTAAGTTCTTGAGCGAAAGCTTTAGCGTCTAACTTAAATGGAACGGTTACGTTCATCCCCTTGCCGCCGGCAGCAAAAAATACCTTGGCGGCTGTTTCAAAATCATCTAGTGCGGGCTGCAAGCGGCCATAGTGAATCGCTTGCTGTGACTGCTCTGCAAACCGTTTATGAATAGTAGGAGACTTGCTATGGGCAATAGGATTGCCGGCAACTGCGTAGACATCCAAGCCAGGAAATTGAGCGGGGTCTAGATTACATTCGATGATTTGGTGTTGACTCATATGGATTACAGGATAAGCGTATTTTGATTAACGGCGTAACTCTAAGCGGTCAGAACCATCTCGTGTGAATTCAAAAGTAGAAATCCAATCCAAAATATCAATCTGACGTTGCATTTCAGCTGGGAAGGGTCCAAATGGAGCAGATGCTCTCACAATTGCCATGGCCTGACGATCTAATTCGGGATTGCCTGAACTGCGACCGATACTGAGCCCATCCTTACCTGCTGGATTGCTAGCAATACGGCCTTGAGAATCGACGCTCACCACGATAACTAAGCTGCCATACAGGGGTCGGCCATTAGCCCGAGGAAAAAAAGCACTGCCATAGGTCTCAATTTTTTGACGCATCGCATCGTAATACTGCGCAAACACTACTGCCTTAGTACTAGCGCCCGTTAAGACCTTACGACGTGGCTCACGTCCATTTACTTGTAAACGCTTGGCTAACTCAGCCTCAAGTGCATTGAGTTGTGATGTCACCTTTTTCTCATCCCCACTTTTGCGACCGCCAGAAAGTGCTTTTTCTGCATCTAGCTTTGCCAACATCTGCTGTTGTTGTTTTTCTAATACCTCCACTCGCGCCTCACTACCTAGCCTAGCTCGGTGCATTGCCGTTGCATCTTGATTTGCGGTATTGCCACCCCCACTCAAATCTGCCTGCGCTAACTTACTAGCCTGCTTGGGACTGGTTTGATTGCTAGCATTTACCAACACAACACTGAGTGGCGTATTCAGGCGTCTGCTCTGGATCTCTCCAATACCCCAGCGAAAAGATAAGAAAATAAGGTGCAGAACAATCGATACGCACAAAGCTGAACGGAACGGGTGACGCTGCCAATGGCCTTGCAAGAAAGCCAAGAAGGACCTCAATCTAGGTAGCGCTGACATCACTCGCAATGACTTCAGGTGTGACAATATGAAGCACCCGCACTCCAGCACTTAATTGCAATAGATCAACATCATCGATCATGACTTCTGCACGCGTCATGCGAGGATGCGTTGCCAACTCCGGTACGGATAAGTGCAAAGGAATAGGCTCTAACCGTGACATACCCTCTTTTAAATGCCTGACAAATACTTGCTTAGGCAACGCCTCTTGTCCAATCCAGCGTAAGCACCAGTATTTTTCAAGTCGGTCTTGATATTCACCATAGGCCTGATAACAAGATTCAAAGTCGGCGGCAATACCCATTAAAGCGGCGTCTCGTGGCGGAAAAGGAGCAACCATTTTTGCCATGACACCATGCTTAGCAATCGCCAGCAATTGTGATTGATTGACCAAATCAGAATAACGGCGCAGAGGCGATGTACACCAAGCGTAATAATCTAAACCCAAGCCTTCATGTGGTCCTGGAGTAGTTTGCATGCGGGTCCTCAATGGGCCCCAGCCCTTTTGGGTGCGAAAGATCCCGGGCAAACCATGATCAGCCAATAAACGTCCCGATGCACTATTACAGTAGATCATCCACTCAGCCACAATCGTATCGAGAATGGATCCCCGTTGACGCGCAGTAATGTCTACACGCTGGACACCATCGTGCTCTTGAATTTGAAAATGAAAATCTCTTGCCAGCGCATTAGGGTCAATGACGCCTAATTTTTCTGGGCGCAATCCATTCACGACCCGTTGCTCTTGGCGACCTGCATGTAACAGCTTGGCAGCATTCCAAAGCACCGACAGTTCTTGGCGATAAGAAAATTGAGCCTGCGTATCAACCAGGCTTTCTTCAGTTACTTGATGCTCTAGATTTTCCAAACGCAAATTCGAACCCATTGGAACCATCTCGGCACGCAACTGCAAAGAATCTTTATCTACTACTCCCGCACTATCAAGATCAACATAAATAGATAAAGCTGGACGTGGCGCACCCTCATCCAATGAAAACTGCCCAATCACCGCATCGGGCAGCATCGTGATCTTATCCCCAGGAAAATAGACTGTAGACATGCGTGAACGGGCAGCTTGATCTAAGGGATCATCCTTAGTAATAACCAGTCCTGGAGCCGCAATATGAATACCAATGCGATGACCACCTCCATCAATGGATGCCACTGATAAAGCATCATCAATTTCTGTAGTGCCAGCGTCATCAATGGAAAAGGCAATGACCTTGGCTACAGGGAGTCCTGCAATAGCTTGCTCAAAGACCGCCTGATCCACCACTAGTGAAGCATCGTGAGCAGAGCCACCAGGAAAATGGGCTTTCAAAAACATCCCTTGGTGATAATCCAAAGGCGAATCAATCGCCTTACATCGGATCATCAGTTGTGCTGGAGATTCACCTGATTCTGTACACGCTGCAATAAATGCTTTGTATGCTGAAGTATTTTTATCGGGAGAGAACAATAACTGGCTTGCTTGCGATGCAAGCGCTTCAGGGAAAACTCCGCAAACCAATTCTTTTTGCCAGATCGCCTGTTGCTCTGATTCTTTTTGCTTGCGCTCTATAGCAGCTAAGCCCGCTTGCAACTGCTCTAGCGGCGCCCGCTGAAATCGTCCGCGCCCTTTACGACGAAAAAACACGGGTGCACTTTGTAACGCAATAGCTAAGGCAGTCTGTTGCAAAATATTAGCTCCAGCGCCAAAGTATTCAAGCGCTACATCCACCAGACTAAACTCTTCATCGGGAGCACAGTCCCATAAAAAGGATAGATCGATTTCTTTGGCTAGCGTACTGGCCTCATCCATTAATGCTTGTGGCTCAGGCTTTTCAAATCGTAGCCAGACTTCCTTAGCCTTAAGCTTGATTTTCTTACCAGACAGACTGGTGGCTTGCCAGGACTCTGTATCCCCACTACCAGATGCTGACTGCACTGTGGCGACCTTGATGTCACCACCCTCCTCATATAAAAGATGCATATTTAAAGAGAGATCCCGCCGCTGGCTTCAAGTGCAACCCCATTTACATAGCTAGCTTCATCGCTTGCTAAAAATAAATAGATATTGGCTATTTCTTCTGGAGTTCCGAGTCGCCCGAGCCAACTTCGTCGCTCAATATCGCGCAAAATATTTTCAGGCATCGCGTTGACCATTTCAGTAGCAATAAAACCTGGGCAGACTGCATTCACACGCACTCCTTTAGCCCCGAGTTCTCGGGCCCATGTTTTGGTGAAACCGATGACTCCAAACTTGCTCGCAGCATAGTTTGTCTGCCCAAAGTTTCCATAAATACCAACAACGCTCGAGGCGTTCACGATAGAACCCTGGCCAGCTTCTAACATGTGGGGTACCACCAATTGAGCGCAATTAAATACCCCCTTCAGATTGACATCAATAACTGCATCAAACTGTGCTTCGGTCATCTTGACCAAGCGGGCATCTTGAGTAATGCCTGCGTTATTAATCAAAATATCAATCCGGCCATGGCGCTGCATGATTTGATCTACCGCTGCCTGAATACTCACGCGATCGGTGACATTGACCACATGAGCCTCAGACCCCGGAACTTGATCGACGGCGGCTTTTATTGCCTCTGGATCAATATCCGCAATCATCACCTTTGCACCCTCTTGAGCAAAACGCTTGGCAGTTGCAAAACCAATACCCTTAGCAGCCCCCGTGATGATGGCTACCTTATCCTTTAATCTCATCGGATTGACCCGCTTTCTGGTTTCTGGTTTTTGTCTAATGCTATTTTTTTAATTGCAGTTAAGATTTTCTGATGAATTCCACCGAATCCGCCATTGCTCATGACCAACACGTGATCACCAGGTCTGGCCTCTTGTGCAATTGCTTGCGCTAATGCATCGATATTATCGTAGGCTCTGGCACGATCTGTTTGAGTAATGTTGAGCGGGGATAACACTGTATTTAAATCCCACCCCAATGATTCTTTTCCGGCATCTGCGCCATAGGCAAATATTTTGTCCGCCGCATCTAAGCTAGCCGGTAGCTGGGCTTTCATAACGCCTAGCTTCATGGTGTTCGAGCGTGGCTCGAGCACCGCCAAAATGCGCGCTTGACCTACACGTCGACGTAAGCCATCTACCGTAGTGGTAATCGCGGTAGGGTGATGCGCAAAATCGTCATAGACCGTCACCTCATTTTCAACCCCAATTGTTTCTAGGCGTCGCTTAACGTTTTTAAATTCTGCTAGCGCTCTAGCAGCGTCAGCAGGCGTAATACCAATGTGATTTGCAGACGCAATAGCGGCTAATGCATTGAGTTGATTATGGCGACCCATGACTCCTGAATCCGCTGCCCAGGTCACGGCGGCAAGGGCTTTACCACCCTTCATCACAGTAAAGCCGTCACCTTCTTCAGAGATCAAAGACCATTCATTTTTCTCAGCTTGGCCAAAACGCTCTACTGGAGCCCACGCACCCCGCTCAATCACACGCTCTAAAGCGGGCTCTTCGCCATTGACTACCAGCAAACCATCACTAGGCACCGTTCGCACGAGATGGTGAAATTGGGTTTCGATAGCGGGCAAATCCGCAAAAATATCCGCATGATCAAACTCTAAGTTATTGAGTAAAGCAGTGCGGGGTCGGTAGTGTACGAATTTACTGCGCTTATCAAAAAAGGCTGTGTCATATTCATCTGCCTCAATAACAAAATATTGACCTTCACCTAAGCGAGCTGAGACTGTGAAATTCAGTGGCACGCCACCAATTAGATACCCTGGCTTATATCCGGAAAATTCTAAGATCCAAGCCAGCATGGCTGATGTCGTTGTTTTCCCATGAGTGCCCGCCACTGCCAATACGTGCCTACCAAACAAGACCTGCTCACCAAGCCACTGTGGACCCGAGGTGTATGGGAGGCCCTGATTAAGAATGGCCTCCATCAATGGATTGCCTCGAGAAACCACATTGCCGATCACAAATAAATCGGGCATTGTCTGAAACTGTAATAATTGATCTGGCGAAAATCCCTCAATGAGATCAATGCCCTGGGCTTCAAGCTGTGTACTCATTGGTGGATAAACGTTGGCATCACAGCCGGTAACGCGGTGTCCGGCCTGCCGAGCGATAGCGGCAATACCGCCCATGAAGGTGCCGCAAATGCCTAAGATATGAATATGCATCACTGAATTTTAGCGAAGGAGTTGGAATGAACAGAAGACAATGGGTAATCATCGCCATTACGGGTGCCTTGGCATTACTTGCTGGTGTGCTGACTTCCCAATGGATTTATCAAGCAGGTCTCGCAAAAGATCCAGCAATTAAGGCTTTTTTTGCTAATTCCTGGAAAACACCAGACGGAAATGCTGTTGATACAGCCCAATGGCAGGGGAAAGTCTTAGTCGTGAACTTTTGGGCCTCCTGGTGCCCTCCTTGCGTAGAAGAAATGCCTACCCTAGATAAACTACAGGCTGAGTTTAAAAATCAAAATGTCTTATTTGTTGGCATTGGCATCGATTCACCCTCTAACATTCGTCAATTCTTAGAAAGTACCCCTGTTTCTTATCCCATCGTTATTGGAGGGTTAGAAGGCAGTAGCCTGTCAAAGCAAATGGGCAATGCTCAGGGCGCCCTCCCGTACACCGTTGTAATTGATGCCCAGGGTAAAGCCACTAGCAGTAAGCTTGGCAAGATAAGCGAAGAAGAGCTCAGAAAATACATAAAATCCGCTTTATAAGCATTTTTATTGTGTTTTATCGTCAATTAAATTAGGGTTAGCAGTATTGTGTAAGCATTATTTAAGCCTACTCAACCCCATTTTTTTATTTGAAGCACTTAAAAAATATAAATAAGCGCCACTTTTGGGCTTTTTTACAGGCGTCAGGGTTATACTCATTTAAGAGCTTTGCAAACCGTTTGACAGGGTAAATTCGTATTTTCTTATTGAAAAATTTTCCTTGGCTAAGATATTCAATCTAACTTAACTGTTGCTAAAAAGACTGATAAATGTCAAAAAATATCTCAATTCTTGTTATCCAAGGCCCAAACCTCAATTTACTGGGGACACGCGAGCCAGAGATATATGGCAAAACGACGATGCAAGATATTCATATCAAGCTTGAAGCGATCGCAAAGTCAGCGTCTGTGGATCTATCGACCTTCCAAAGCAATCATGAGGGCGAGTTGATTGACCGTGTTCAAAAAGCTAAACAAGACGGCATCGACTTCATCATCATCAATCCTGGTGCCCTTACCCATACTAGTGTTGCCTTACGGGATGCTTTGGCGGGTGTTGCCATTCCATTCACAGAAGTGCATCTTTCCAATATTCATCAGCGTGAAGAGTTTCGCAAACACTCTTATCTATCTGACATTGCCACTGGCGTCATTTGTGGCTTAGGCCCTATTGGCTATGAGCTGGCCCTACAAGCGGCTGTTGCACGTTTAAACCCATAACTATTTGTTCAGCATTACTAAAAAGGAATCCCTCCCATGGACCTGAGAAAACTCAAAACCTTAATCGACCTTGTTTCTGAATCAGGCATTTCTGAATTAGAAGTCAATGAGGGTGAAGACCGCGTACGTATTGTTAATGCTGGATCCTCAGTGCCAGCGGGCCAGATTGTGTACGCTAACCAGGCTCCGATACAGCAGATGCAAGGCAATCCGGCAGCAATTGTTTCGCCAGCTGCTGAGGCGCTCATTCCTCAAGAAGCTCCGGCTGAAACAGGTTTTGTGGCTCGCTCCCCGATGGTTGGCACTTTCTATCGCGCAGCAAATCCGGAATCTGCAAATTTTGTCAACATAGGCGATACCGTCAAGATTGGACAGACCCTATGCATCATTGAAGCTATGAAACTACTCAATGAGATTGAATCTGAAAAAGATGGCGTAATTAAGCAAATTCTGTGTGAAAACGGTCAAGGGGTTGAATTTGACCAGCCGCTTTTCATCATCACCTAGATCGGCCCATATGTTCACTAAGATCCTCATCGCTAATCGCGGTGAAATTGCACTTCGCATCCAACGCGCCTGTCGTGAGTTGGGAATTAAGACGGTAGTGGTGTATTCAACTGCCGACAAAGAAGCTAAATACGTCAAACTTTCAGATGAAGCCGTTTGTATTGGACCTCCCCCTTCCACCCTCAGTTACCTCAATATGCCGGCCATTATTTCTGCGGCAGAAGTGACTGATGCCGAAGCGATTCATCCAGGCTACGGCTTTCTGTCAGAGAATGCCGATTTTGCAGAGCGGGTAGAAAAATCTGGGTTTTCTTTTATTGGTCCTACCTCGGCATCCATTCGCTTAATGGGTGACAAAGTGTCTGCCAAGCGCGCCATGATTAAGGCGGGCGTTCCTTGTGTACCAGGATCTGAAGGCGCCTTGCCAGATAACCCAAAAGAAATTATTGCCACAGCTAAAAAAGTAGGCTACCCAGTCATCATCAAGGCTGCTGGCGGGGGTGGTGGACGTGGAATGCGTGTTGTTCACACCGAAGCGGCATTAATTAATGCTGTGAATATGACCAAAGAAGAAGCTGGTCGCGCTTTTGGTAATCCAGAAGTCTATATGGAGAAGTTTCTTGAGAAGCCTCGCCATGTAGAAATTCAAATTTTGGCCGATACCCATGGAAACGCTATTTGGCTAGGTGAGCGTGATTGCTCTATGCAGCGTCGCCATCAAAAAGTAATTGAAGAGGCGCCAGCACCGGGTATTGATCGTCGCTTAATCGCCAAAATTGGCGAACGCTGTGCTGAAGCATGCCGAAAAATTGGTTATCGCGGTGCCGGTACTTTTGAATTTCTGTTTGAAGATGATGAGTTCTTCTTTATTGAGATGAATACCCGTGTCCAAGTCGAGCACCCAGTGACTGAAATGATTACCGGTGTTGACATTGTTCAGGAGCAGATTCGGATTGCCGCTGGCCTCAAATTAAGTTACCGCCAAAAAGATATCGTCTTTCGCGGCCATGCGATTGAATGCCGCCTCAATGCAGAAGATCCATTTAAGTTCACCCCTAGTCCTGGTCGCATTGGTTCATTCCATATGCCAGGAGGCCCTGGTATTCGGGTAGATTCCCATGCTTATAGTGGCTATGTAGTGCCCTCTCATTACGATTCTATGATCGGAAAATTGATTGCTTATGGCAATACTAGAGAGCAGGCAATCCGCAGGATGCAAATTGCCCTCTCTGAGATGGTGATCGATGGCATCACCACCAATGTGCCACTGCATCGTGAGCTTATGCTTGATCCCAACTTTATTGAGGGTGGTACCAGCATTCACTACCTGGAGCATCGCCTTGAAGAACAGGCCGCTAGTCGGGGTAAGCCGTAAGTTGTAAGCCAAGAGTTTAAAGCCTTGATCCTGACGTGCAATTCATTTCATCTATGTGGGTAATACATGTCTTATCGTGAGTTAGTTTTTACAGTCCCCGCAGAAATTGCAGAGCCTTTTGGTGATGCTTTGTTAGAGCTAGGTGCACTTTCAGTCACGGTGGAAGATGATGCTGCCGGTGGTTACGATGAGAATCCCCTTTATGGCGAGCCAGGTCTCTCTCCCGAAGTTCAGGCCTGGGATCGCTCCTCGGTCACAGCATTATTTAATCCAGAGATTGATGGTTCTGCAGCCGAACATTTCATTCCAGAACTCTTAAGCTCTCTCAAGGTGGCCGGATTTCATCTACCGACACCTCAAGAAAGAATTGTTGAGGACCAAGATTGGGTACGCTTAACGCAAAGTCAGTTTGCCCCCATTCAAATTGGTGAGCGTATTTGGGTGGTTCCCTCATGGCATGAAGCACCTATCGACCCAAACGCTATTTGTTTAGCAGTTGACCCGGGGCTAGCATTCGGTACGGGTAGTCATCCCACAACACACCTATGCCTACTGTGGCTTGAGCAAAACAGCCAACTTCAAAATCAAAGTCTCTTGGATTATGGCTGTGGATCTGGAATTCTTGCGATTGCCGCAGCAAAATTAGGCTGTAGCCCAGTCGTAGGAACCGATATCGATCCTCAAGCGATGGTGGCTGCTAGCAGCAATGCGGAAATCAATCACACAACAATCCGATTTGTTCTACCCAATGCTGGCGAGCCGGAGTTAGCAGCGCAGACAAAATATGACATCGTGATGGCCAACATCTTGGCAAATCCACTGCAAGTGCTCGCACCTGCACTAGTAAATAAGATGCGTGTTGGCGGAAAAATTGTCTTGTCTGGTGTTCTAGCGCGCCAAGCAGAAGAGGTCATCGCAACTTACAGCCAATGGTTAACCCTAGCTGTCTGGAAAGAGAGTGACGGTTGGGTTTGCTTGCATGGCACCCTCAATGCAAAAATGGATGACACCAATCATTCTTTTGCGGTAACTCAAAAAAAAAGTCTTAAATTTATTGCCTTAGGTCTATTTTTTATTCTGCTCATCCTTTTTGCTGAGCACCTTTCAAGAAATGCACTATTGCCAGCGCTTGCAACCCGCGTTGATGGAACATCTTCACCGATAGCATCAAGTGCATTTTCAATTTTGCAGCAGGTGGATGAAAAATTATGTCGTGCGCTAGGGTGCGTCAATCGCTCTACAAGCGATTTCTCTGCGTGGAAAATAACTACTGCCACCCTTGCGTCAGAAAACTCGCGAGAGGGCCTTAAAACAGCTTCAAATCAATCTGTACTGCAAGTGGAAATACAAAATCGTCTTGCGATCTCTGTTTTATTTCCAAATTTAGAAATTTCTCTCACTGATGCTGAGGAATCTGAAATGAAATTAATTTTGCTGACTCCACAAGATTGGGTACCAAGCGCTTGGCAAACATCGCATCCCAATTTTTTACTTCGCGGCGCTCCCTCTGGTGAAATTTATCGCTTAGAACTGCCGCTATCTCTTCCGCAAAACGCGGCAGGCTATCGCGTTAGGGTTTTTTATCCTTAATTCCTTTGCACCTTAATTCATTCACTCCTTTGCTCCCTCACTCCTTCATTTATCTTTTATTAGAAAGTAACTTATGGCCAGCTTGATCTGCGGCTCAATTGCATACGACACCATCATGAACTTTGAAGGCAAATTTGCCGATCAAATTTTGCCTGAGCAAATTCATATTCTGAATGTGGCCTTTTTAGTACCGACCATGCGCCGCGAATTCGGTGGGTGTGCAGGCAATATCGCTTACAACCTCAATTTACTGGGTGGTGACCCCATCATCATGGCTACCGTCGGAAATGACGCAGGCCCTTACCTAGATCGATTAAAGCAATTGCAGATTGATGCGACACACATTCGTCAAATAGAGACTGGTTTTACAGCCCAAGCCATGATTACTACGGATCAAGCAAATAATCAAATCACGGCATTTCATCCGGGAGCTATGAATGAATCTCATCTCAATTTAGTTTCAGCAGTAATACAAGAGCGTACGCAAAGCGCCAAAGGCACCGCAAAATTTGGCATTGTTGCGCCCGATGGTCGTCAAGGCATGTGGGAGCACTGCCACCAATTAGCCGAAGCTGGTGTTCCATTTATCTTTGATCCAGGCCAAGGTCTGCCTATGTTTAATGGTCCAGAGCTACTAGAGCTGATTGATATAGCCAGCTATCTCGCTGTTAATGACTACGAAGGTGAGATGCTTTCCCAAAGAACCGGACTTAGTCTGGCAACAATTTCAGAAAGAGTGAAGGCTTTGATTGTGACCAAAGGTGCTGAAGGGGCAGATATTTACGTTGACGGCAAATGTATTGCCATTCCGCCCGTGACAGCGGCAAAAATAGTGGATCCCACCGGATGTGGTGATGCATTTCGTGGGGGACTGCTCTTTGGATTAGAGAATGGCATGGACTGGGAATCCACTGGTCGACTGGCCAGCTTAATGGGTTCGATCAAAATTGCCCACCAAGGGCCTCAAAATCATCAAATCAGTAAAGATGAGATTGTGTCTCAATTTAAATCCGCCTTTGGTTTTGCATTCTAAAACCCCATAAGGACTAAAAATTCCCTTTATCTAGGGCATTTGAGGATCAAACGGCAATAAAAAAGGGATCTCGTGAGAGATCCCTTTGAACTTAACCCGCTCACAAGTCAAAACTTATGGGCGTGTAACAGTTGGGAAGGGCCAAGCGGCAGCCGGATTCAACGTAGTTGAAGCGGCAACTTTTTTAGCCACGGGCTTTTTTACTGCTTTGCCCGCTTTCTTCGCAGCAGGCTTACTTACTTTTTTTTTGCTACTTTTTTGGCAGCAGGCTTCTTAGCAGCAGCTTTTTTGGCAGCAGGCTTCTTAGCAGCAGCTTTTTTAGCAGCAGGCTTCTTAGCAGCTACTTTTTTAGCAGCAGGCTTCTTAGCAGCTACTTTTTTAGCAGCAGGCTTCTTTTTTGCTACTTTTTTAGCGGCTGGCTTTTTAGCAGCTACTTTTTTAGCAGCAGGCTTCTTTTTTGCTACTTTTTTAGCGGCTGGCTTTTTAGCAGCTACTTTTTTAGCAGCAGGCTTCTTAGCAGCTACTTTTTTAGCAGCAGGCTTCTTTGCAGCAACTTTCTTCTTGGCGATTGCCATAGTAATACTCCTTCACGTGAAGATGAATACGAACTACCGATTAAGAAAACCCGACCATTCAATCCCGGCTTGCTTTGCAGCATGCTGGGTGACGAGCGAGCTATTCATCGGCGCGCGGCTTGATGCTAGGTGCTGCACGCTAATGAATCTTGGAAAAAAAGCCGTTGCCCCAAGGGACAACGGCTTTTTAAATTTGCTAGAAAAAATAGAGAGAGTAATCCAGACACCCTTGAATAAGGGTTTTCGGATTTGAGTCTGGTTTTGCTGACTTTTAAAACTATCCAACCGTCTAATCTCCTATTTAGCCGGCTATGCACTTTTTAGTAAGCTACTACTCCCAACTTAGTGCACCACCAGTTTGGTACTCAATAACGCGTGTCTCAAAAAAGTTTCGTTCTTTTTTCAGATCAATCATTTCTGACATCCATGGGAATGGATTCTCTTCATTTGGGAACATGGCGTCAAGTCCTATTTGCAAACATCTGCGATTACAGATGTATCTTAGGTAACCTTTGAACATGGGCGCGTTCAATCCGAGCACTCCGCGAGGCATCGTATCTTCGGCATAACGGTACTCTAATTCCACCGCTTTTTCGAAGATCGATTTGATCTCATCTTTGAACTCGGAGGTCCATATCTGGGGGTTCTCCAGCTTAATTTGATTAATTAAATCAATGCCAAAATTGCAGTGCATAGACTCGTCACGCAAGATGTATTGATACTGCTCAGCAGCACCTGTCATTTTGTTTTGACGACCCATTGCAAGTATTTGCGTAAAACCAACATAAAAGAACAAACCTTCCATGACGCAAGCAAAAACAATCAATGAACGAAGCAACTTTTGATCGTTTTCTAATGTACCTGTCTTGAAATTTGGGTCAGTTAATACATTAATAAACGGAATTAAGAACTCATCTTTAGCGCGAATCGATTCAATTTCGTTATACGCATTGAAAATTTCACTCTGATCTAGGCCTAAAGATTCCACAATATATTGATAGGCATGGGTGTGAATCGCTTCTTCAAAAGCCTGGCGCAGTAAGTATTGACGGCACTCTGGGGCAGTAATATGGCGATACGTTCCCAAAACGATATTGTTTGCCGCTAAAGAATCCGCAGTGGTGAAGAAACCAAGGTTGCGCTTAATAATGCGACGCTCATCCTCTGTAAGGCCGTTTGGATCTTTCCAAAGCGCGATATCGCGGTTCATATTGATCTCTTGTGGCATCCAATGGTTTGCACAGCCAGCTAAATACTTTTCCCATGCCCACTTATATTTGAATGGCACAAGCTGATTTACATCAGTCTTGGCATTAATAATGCGCTTATCCGCTACATTGACGCGGCTGGTCATTTTTTCGGCAACGATTGCCGCCAACGGAGCCAAAGCAACCTCATCCATCTTTGGACGCGGCGTCTCTGCAACCATTGGTTGATCGACAAGACCTGATTTTACAAATGCTGGGGCAACTTCTTCTTCCCAATTCAACATAAACTTCTCCCTAATTTTTCTTTTTAGATCCAATAAGCAAATGGCTTATTGGCATGCTTCACATTCTTCAAATCCATCATCACCTGGGCGCATCGTGCACGCCGGACCATCTAATTCTTGAGCTGCTGCCGCTGCATCCGTGCCGTTCACACCGCCGCCGCTAGAAACCGCATTGAGTTGGCCGCCTTTCACAGTAGACTTCTCAATATGAGTCGCCGCCATGGTACGAAGGTAATACGTTGTCTTTAGACCGCGCAACCAAGCCAACTTGTACGTGTCATCTAATTTCTTGCCAGATGCACCACCCATATAGATATTGAGTGACTGCGCCTGATCAATCCACTTCTGACGACGGGATGCTGCTTCAACCAACCAACTTGGCTCTACTTCAAATGCAGTAGCGTACAAATCACGTAAATCTTGTGGAACACGATCAATCTTGGATAAAGTGCCATCAAAGTACTTCAAATCCGCAATCATCACTTCATCCCACAAACCACGATCTTTTAAGTCGCGTACCAAATACTCATTAACTACCGTGAACTCACCTGACAGATTGGACTTCACAAACAAATTCTGGAATGTAGGCTCAATACATGCCGACACACCAATGATATTGGAAATCGTCGCAGTCGGTGCGATGGCAACGCAGTTTGAATTACGCATACCAAACTGCTTAATACGCGCACGTAAACCTTCCCAGTTCATTGTGGAAGAGCTATCAACTTCTAAGTAACCGCCGCGCTGCTCTGCCAACATTGCTACTGAGTCTTGCGGAAGAATGCCGCGATCCCACAATGAGCCCTTATAGGTCGTATAGACGCCCCGCTCTTCAGCCAATTCGTTTGAAGCTTGATAGGCGTAATAACAAACGGCTTCCATCGATGAATCTGCAAACTGCACTGCCTCATCACTAGCGTATGGAATGCGCTGCATGTGCAAGCAATCCTGGAAGCCCATGATGCCCATACCCACAGGGCGATGCTTTAAGTTTGAATTCCGCGCCTTAGCAACCGCGTAATAGTTGATGTCAATTACGTTATCGAGCATACGCATTGCCGTGCGCACTGTCTTTTGCAGTTTCTCGTGATCCAAAATCATTTTGCCAGATGCATCTGTTGTCATGTGTGCCGTTAGGTTCACAGAACCTAAGTTACAAACAGCAATCTCACTTTCATTGGTATTGAGCGTGATTTCAGTACACAAATTTGATGAGTGAACTACGCCAATATGCTGTTGTGGGCTACGGATATTGCAAGGATCTTTAAAAGTGATCCATGGGTGACCCGTTTCAAACAACATGCCTAGCATTTTGCGCCAGAGTTGCTGCGCAGGAATACGGCGGAATGGCTTTAATTGACCATCGTCTGCTTTTTTCTCGTAAGCAACATAAGCCTCTTCAAATGCTTTACCGTACTTGTCATGCAAATCAGGAGTGGTCGATGGTGTAAATAAAGTCCAATCAGCACCCTCCATGACACGCTTCATAAACAAGTCAGGAATCCAGTTGGAGGTATTCATATCATGGGTACGACGACGATCATCGCCCGTGTTCTTACGCAACTCTAAGAACTCTTCAATGTCTAAGTGCCATGTTTCTAAATAAGCACAGACTGCACCCTTACGCTTACCACCTTGATTAACTGCAACTGCCGTGTCGTTCACTACCTTTAAGAAAGGCACAACACCTTGAGACTTACCGTTGGTACCTTTAATATGACTTCCCAAGGCGCGAACATTGGTCCAGTCATTACCTAAGCCACCAGCAAATTTAGATAAGAGTGCATTTTCTTTGAGTGCCTCATAAATGCCTTCCAAATCATCATCTACGGTTGTCAAATAGCAGCTTGATAGCTGCGGACGTGTCGTCGCTGAGTTAAACAAGGTTGGCGTACTGGACATGAAATCAAAAGTAGATAGGATTTCATAAAATTCAATGGCACGACGTTCACGATCTAACTCGTTTAAAGACAAGCCCATGGCAACGCGCATGAAAAACGCTTGTGGCATTTCAATACGGCGATCTTCAATATGCAAGAAGTAGCGGTCGTACAAAGTCTGTAGGCCAAGGTAGTTAAACTGCAAATCGCGGCTTGCGTCTAATGCAGCAGCCAATCTTGGCAGATCAAACTCACGCATACGTGGGTCTAACAACTCAGCGGTAATGCCTTCATTAATGTAACTAGCAAAGTAAGGGGCATATTCCGCCTGCATATCGCCTTGCAATACTTCGCGACCCAAAATTTCTTTACGGATCACGTGCATCAAAATACGTGCAGTAACCTGGCTATACGCTGGGTCATTTTCAATGAGGGTACGTGAAGCCAAAATAGCGGAGTCGTATACCTGCGCCAATGGCACGCCATCATATAAGTTCTTGATGGTTTCGGTAATGATCGGGCCTGCAACGATTTGAGTACCCAAACCTTCGCAGGCAGCCTCAATAATCGTACGCAAAGCCGCCATATCGAGCCATTTCTCCTGGCCGTTATCGTTCACCTTCAGTCCAGATTGGGCAGCATCGGTCGCGGCCTGACTTTCTTGCGCGGCACCTTGCTGAGTGGCACGCTCTTGATTTCGCTTTTCGCGATACAAGACATACGCACGAGCAACGTTATGCTCGCCACTGCGCATCAAAGCTAATTCAACTTGATCTTGGATATCTTCAATATGAAAAGTGCCGCCATTGGGACGACTGCGCAATAAGGCGCGAACGACCGCATGGGTTAACTGTTCTACTTGCTCGCGAACACGTGCTGAAGCCGCACCTTGACCACCATTGACCGCCAAAAATGCTTTTGTGACCGCGATCGCAATTTTAGAGGGCTCGAATGCCACAACAGAACCATTGCGTCGAATAATTTTGTAGTCGGACAGCTGAGTGGCTTGGCCACCACCAATACCGCCTGCAATAAAGCCGGCAGATGGGGTCTGACTCATCGAGTCCGAAGGGTTCATTCCTGGGTTATTGCTACTGGTAGTTTGTTCTGCTGTCTGAGGGTTAGCGTATGTCATCTGTTTCCTGCTTATTTATAGTTATTTGGACAAAAAATTATTAAAAATTAAGGGGGTAAAACTGTCTCCAACCACTACATCTAGTGTCTGAAATTGAATTTGGTACTAAGTATAGGGAATAAATGGGAATTTAGAAATCAATTATCTCAAATAATTGTAAGTATTTTCCCTAGGATTTCGGCTTATTTTGGGGCCACTTTGGTGCAGGATATTCTCCCCTATTCATGCAAAGGGCAAGAAAGTGAGCAAGTACTCACGTACTAAAAATTAGTACTAGCGGGAATGCAATCCAAAGGGTAATTTTTCTGATGAGATGTTGCTTTTTGTCCGAAACTTTTCCCAGTCGAAGGAGATGCCTGGATCTGTTTTTCTATTTGGAGCGATATCACTATGTCCAGCAAAAGCAAGATTTGGGTACATTGACTGCAATTGCCCCGATAAGGTTGCTAGCGACAAATATTGAATTTCTTCAAAAGGATGGTTGCCATCACCCTCTAATTCCACTCCAATCGAAAAATCATTGCACTTCTCGCGCCCCAAGAAAGATGAAAGCCCCGCATGCCAAGCCCTGTTGTGGGTTGACACTAATTGAAAAATCTCGCCACTGCGAGCAATCAAAAAGTGACTGGAAACAGTCTGATCAGCGATTTCTTCAAAGTAGGGGTCTAAAGCAGAATCCAGCTTATTTTGAAAAAAATCAACCACAAATTGAGTACAACGGCCCTTAACGAAGCCCCCTGGGGGCAAGCTGATGTGATGAATGACCATTAAATCAGGATTCGTACCCTCCGGTCTGGCGTCTTGATTTGGGGACACTCTCCAAAGAGCAGATCCCAGCCAACCTGAGGCATCGATCGCATTCAGATGCCCCATAGAACAGTAATACCGCTCTTCATTGATGAGGGCGCTTGATTTTGGTAAATGCAATTGGCAGTACTGACATTGCACCATCGCTTCAGGAGCTGACCTTTTAGGCTGCAGAGCGCAATCTCCTAAATCCTGGTTCGCGCTGACTTTCGCCCGATTTTTGCCTTTAAACCATAGATAAAAAATGATCACACCAGCAAATAATAAAATCCACTTAGTCAAAATATCACGCTCTGTGAAGAATCACTTCTAAAACAAATCGACTACCTGCGTAGGCCAGTAACAATGCCGTATAGGCGCTCAGGACCCAACGTAGGGCGACGCGCCCTCGCAAACCGACACTCCAGCGCGCAATTAACAAACTGCCAAATAAAAACCAAGAAAGTAAGGCAAAGATTGTTTTGTGATCAAAAACCAAAGGTTTGCCAAATAGGGTTTGC
This sequence comes from Polynucleobacter sp. TUM22923, assembly GCF_030295705.1. NCBI lineage: Bacteria > Pseudomonadati > Pseudomonadota > Betaproteobacteria > Burkholderiales > Burkholderiaceae > Polynucleobacter > Polynucleobacter sp. TUM22923. The sequence goes on along the minus strand of NZ_AP027274.1, from coordinate 192,135 downwards.
GAGAACAGCAGGCCTGAGAATACCGTCAGACTTAAAAGTGCAAAACCCACATAGAGTAAATTAAATAGGAGACTTTCCATCGTCATCAACGGTGGCAGATCTTCCAGCCAATGCGCTGAGCGGCCTCTGGGGGCAATTGCTAATTGGCGATGTAAGGCACGGTCTTGCACGGTCATTAAAATGGCATGCATTGCTGCCAGGGTTAGTAAACCAACCGCAATCGTAGCCACAATAAAGTGCCCTTTAAACCAGGGGTCCGAGACGGCAGTAGGTGAAATAATCGTTCCGGAAAATAGCAACGGTAGAGTGGAGCACAGCAGCGCAAAAAATAAAACCATCCAACGCAAACTGGCGATAGGTAAAAACCAAGATTGAAACCAGTAAAACGCGAGCCCGACCCACGCTATTAAAGAAAGGTCTTGTGCAAAGCCAAAGACAAAGCCCTGTGCCGTGAAAACAGAGTCATGTAGTTGTAAACCATGAATCAGCAAAGCCAGCAGAATGGTGGCCTGAATGAGAAAAGTGAATACGGGAGGCTCGACTTTTGCCTTGGATCTCCAACTTAAAAAAGTCAAAAGAAACAAATAAATTGTGAATGGGAGCCATCCGCTGCCCGAGTAACCTAAAATGTCCATCTGGAAAGTCTAATCGATAAATGCTAGAGAACCTCACTGATCGCCTATCTCGTGTTGTAAAAACAATGCGTGGAGAGGCTCGCCTCACCGAAAGTAACACGTCAGAAATGTTACGGGAGATCCGCCTTGCCTTACTGGAGGCTGACGTAGCGCTTCCTGTCGTGAAATCTTTACTCGAACAAATCAAATTTAAAGCCCTAGGTGAAGAGGTTGTTGGCAGCCTTAGTCCAGGCCAAGCTTTAGTGGGAGTAGTCCAGCGCGAACTTGCCCAAGTCATGCGTGGCGATGGCGCACAAGCTGGGGAGCTCAATTTAGCGACCCAACCACCGGCAGTCATACTGATGGCGGGCCTCCAAGGTGCGGGTAAAACGACTTCAGTCGGCAAGCTAGCTAAGTACCTACAAGAGAAGAAGAAAAAGAAGGTTTTAACAGTCTCCTGTGACGTCTACCGCCCAGCAGCGATTGAGCAGTTAGAGATGGTCACCAAACAAGTAGGTGCTGAGTTTTTTCCGAGCAATATCAATCAAACGCCAAATGCAATAGCACTTGCCGCCTTAGATTGGGCGCGACGTCATTATTTTGATGTTTTATTAGTCGATACGGCTGGACGCCTGGGTATCGATGAAGCATTAATGCAAGAAATCAATACTCTGCATACCAGCCTAAATCCTATTGAGACCCTATTTGTAGTTGATGCCATGTTGGGGCAGGATGCTGTCAACACAGCCAAAGCATTTCATGAAGCTCTTCCACTCACTGGCGTGATCTTAACCAAGCTAGATGGTGATGCTCGTGGAGGCGCCGCATTATCAGTACGTCAAATCACTGGGGTGCCACTTAAATTTATTGGTGTCGCCGAAAAAATGGATGGCCTTGAGGCATTTGATGCTGATCGTATGGCTAACCGTATTTTGGGCATGGGTGACATTCTGGCGCTTGTTGAACAAGCTCAACAAAACGTTGATGTTGCCAAAGCAGAAAAGTTAGCCGGCAAAATTGCCAAGGGCGGATTTGATTTAGGTGACTTCAGAGATCAACTATCTCAAATGCAAAAAATGGGCGGCATGGCCAGCTTGATGGATAAATTGCCAAGTCATATGGCACAAGCAGCCTCTAAAACTAATCTGAGTGTTGCCGATAAGCAAACACAGCGGATGCGCGGCATCATCGATAGCATGACCCCACGCGAACGCATGAAGCCCGAATTACTGAAAGCCAGCCGTAAACGCCGCATTGCTGCCGGTGCCGGTGTTCAAGTACAAGAAGTCAACCGCCTACTAGCGCAGTTTGATCAAATGCAAACGATGATGAAACAGTTTAAAGGTGGCAAGATGGCACGCACGATGGCGTCGATGGCTGCAAAAGGAGCCGCCAAAGGACTTGGCGGCTTGTTTAAGAAGTAATTCAGAAGTAATCAAGCAATCAATTGCTTTGCAGTCTGTACTGCTGCAATAACTTTCTCCTTAATCTCTGACAGTGGAATATTTTGGGATTCTGCATCCGTACGCCCCTTAAATTCCGCCTGAGAATCTGCCAAGCCACGGTCGCCGATAACCACCCTGAATGGCACTCCGATCAATTCCCAATCAGCGAACATGACACCCGGTCTCTCGCCACGATCATCCAGAACTACATCGATTCCAGCGGCGACTAATTCACCATGCAATTGATCTACGGCAGAACGCACAGCCTCTGACTTATCGTAGCCCATTGGGCAGATCACCACTTCAAATGGAGCCATTGAAATCGGCCAAACAATGCCGCGCTCATCATTGCCTTGCTCAATAGCAGCCCCTAGCAAACGCGTTACGCCGATACCATAGCAACCCATTACCATCGGTTGCGCTTTGCCCTGTTGGTCTAAATAGGTACAACCCATCGCTTCAGAGTAACGAGTGCCTAGCTGAAACACATGCCCAACCTCAATACCGCGACAAATATCTACCGCACCCTTGCCGTCAGGAGAGGGATCGCCTACCACCGCGTTACGAAGATCCATAACCATAGGCTCTGGTAAGTCTCGACCCCAGTTCACCCCAGTCAAGTGGTATCCAGACTCGTTCGCACCGCAAACAAAATCAGCCATATGGGCAACAGTATGGTCTGCAACGATCGTGACAGACGGAGCAATACCGACCGGGCCTAAATAACCTGCCAGTGAATTGCATGCAAGTTTAATTTCTGCCTCGGTTGCAAAGCGCGATTGCGCCATACCGGGAATCTTGCTCGCCTTAATTTCATTTAACTCGTGATCTCCCCGAATCAACAGCATAAATAAGGCGGCTTCACCCTCTGTTTGCTCTGCAGCAAATAGCAATGACTTCACTGTTTGCTCAAGTGGCAATCCTAAGAATTTTGCAACGTCAGCGCAATGGGTTTGATCTGGCGTCGCAATTTTTGTCATATCTTTCGTAGCATCGGCGCGCACCGCTAACAAGGAAAGCGATTCTGCCGCCTCGAGATTGGCTGCGTAATCTGAGTTCGGGCAATACACAATTGCATCTTCACCAATATCGGCAATGACGTGAAACTCCTGACTACCAGACCCGCCAATAGCGCCGTTATCCGCAGTAACTGCGCGAAACTTCAAACCCATCCGAGTAAAAATACGGGTGTATGCATCAAACATGATTTGATAAGACTTCTTTAATCCTTCGGTATCACGATCAAAGGAATAAGCATCTTTCATACTAAACTCACGACCACGCATAATGCCGAATCGAGGACGGCGCTCATCTCGGAACTTGGTTTGGATTTGGTAAAAATTAACTGGGAGTTGCTTATAGCTTTTGATTTCGTTACGCGCTAAATCCGTCACCACTTCTTCAGAGGTAGGCTGAATAAGAAAATCGCGGTCATGACGATCCTTGATGCGGAGTAACTCCGGCCCCATCTCTTCCCAACGACCGGTTTCTTGCCATAGCTCAGCAGGCTGAATCATAGGCATCAATAACTCGATCGCACCAGCACGATTCATTTCGTCACGAATAATGCTTTCGACCTTACGAATGACCTTTAACCCTAGCGGCAAGTAATTATAAATACCAGCATTAAGCTTACGGATTAGGCCGGCGCGCACCATCAGCTTGTGCGAAACCACCTCAGCGTCCGAAGGGGCTTCTTTAAGTGTGGCGAGGAATGACTGTGATGCTTTCATGTATGGATATAATCAAATCATTGATTTTAAAGGATTTGAGACGCGATCATGCTTGACCGTGAAGGATATCGACCCAATGTCGGCATAGTCCTCCTCAACGACCTAAACGAGGTTTTCTGGGGAAAACGCGTTGGGCAGCATTCGTGGCAGTTCCCGCAAGGCGGAATTCAGCATGGTGAAAGCCCTGAACAAGCCATGTATCGCGAATTGCAAGAGGAAGTGGGTTTGCTGCCAGAACACGTCCAAATCATTGGGCGAACAAAGGATTGGCTTCGTTACGAAGTCCCTGAGGAGCTTTTACGCCGCCAACACACCAGCAGAGCCCATCGCGTGAACTACCGCGGTCAAAAACAAATTTGGTTTTTATTGCGCTTAGTGGGTCAAGACCATAATATTGACCTGAATGCCTCCGAGCATCCCGAATTCGATTCATGGCGCTGGGTTCCTTTTTGGATTCAACTCGATAGCGTGATTGATTTCAAGCGCGAGGTTTATCAATTAGCCCTTTCTGAGCTGGCAAGATACCTTTCCAAAGGTATTCGGATGCAACAGCTGGCTTGGGGCTCGCCACTAGACTTGTTTCAATCTTTTTATGCAGACGAAGCCAATCAATCCAATGATACAAAACCGACCGATAAGCCATGACAACACATTATTTTGACCGCATTGCTCTGTATTCTTTTGGCTTAGCGTTGTGTACCGCTTTAGCGGGCTGCGCCGGTGACCCGCTAGAAAGTGGGGTCGATCCTTTTGCGCCGATGATTTTTAAGGAAGGGAGCACGGCTATGCCCTTGAACCCACCCAATAAAGCGAGCCTGCAGCCATTTTACGTTTCTCAGCAAACGGTTTTTAAGTTTGCAGTAGATACCGACTCGATTCTCATTGGTGCAGACGGCATTACTCGATATACGGTTGTGCTAACCAGCCCGAACGGAAACACCCAGACCCAATATGAGGGCATCCGCTGTGATTCTTTTCAGTGGCGCTTATATGGCACATTCGATAACAACAAATGGCAAGAAAATCCACTGAGCACTTGGTTGCCCATTAAAGACCACACCCCTAATCGGTATCAAGCCGCATTGGCTCAGGGCGCTTTTTGTAGTTTTAATACCCAAGAGAAAGACCTGAAATCAATCGTCAAATCGCTCAATCCGAATGGCTTTACAGGTCAAACAAAACCGACGAATTCTTTTGGAGTAGTGAATTAATTCATTGAAGAAAAAACCACTTAGCTATTTGTAAAGCAGTGCTTAAGCTGCGGTAAGGCGAGTGCCCATTTTTTCACCGTTAATTAAGCGGGTGAGTACCTGTGTTTCATGACCAGAAGCGATCACGGTAGAGGCGCCTGTTTGTGCTGCTACTTTTGCAGCAAGTACCTTGGTTAGCATGCCGCCTTTACTCAGTTCACTAGCAGCGCCACCGGCCATTTTTTCTAAAGCAGGATCTCCCGCTACCGCTGTGTTTAGCAAAGTAGCACTAGCATCTTGACGTGGATCGGCAGTAAACAATCCACCTTGATCCGTCAAAATCACGAGTAGATCGGCGTGCACTAAATTCGTTACTAGTGCAGCTAAGCTATCGTTGTCACCAAACTTGATTTCATCCGTAACAACGGTGTCATTTTCGTTGATGATGGGAACCACACCCAACTCAAGCAAAGTCTCCAGAGTGGCCTTTGCATTTGCGTTGCGTTCTGCATCGGCTAAATCGGCATTGGTTAATAAAACCTGTGCGCTTCGTAAATTAAACCGCGCAAAGCAGCTTTCGTACACCTGAACCAGACCCATCTGGCCGACAGCCGCAGCTGCTTGTAATTGATGAATGTCTTGTGGGCGCTTAGTCCAACCCAATCGCTGCATTCCTTCAGCGATTGCCCCAGAGCTCACCATTAAGACTTCGTGACCCGCGCCCAATAATGTCGCTATTTGTTCAGCCCATTTCGCTATGGCAGCATGATCCAAACCCTCGCCATTATTAGTGACGAGGCTTGATCCGACTTTGACAACAATCCGCTGGGGTTTCTGAATATCCATATTGAATGTGAATTTCAAATAAAACTAATTAATCTGGGGTTTTGTCTTCTGGATGATCTTGATAGCGAGGATCTGCAGCACGCTCATCTGCATCGTCCCGATCTTTTCGAACAGAATCTAAATAATCTTGCAAGGCATAGCAAAGCTTATCGCAACCCAATCCCGTTAAAGCAGAAATCTCAAATACAGGGCCAGTCCACTTAAACTTTTTAATAAAGTTAGCCACTACCTTCGCACGATCCTCTTCAGGAATCATGTCGACTTTATTCAGAACCAACCAACGGGGTTTCTCAACAAGTGCCTCGTCGTACTTACGCAACTCATTCACAATCGCTTTGGCATCTGCTACGGGGTCAATATTGTCATCGAAAGGTGCCACGTCCACCAGATGCAAGAGCACACCAGTGCGTTGCAAATGCCTTAAGAATCGATGTCCCAAACCAGCGCCCTCTGCAGCACCTTCAATCAAGCCAGGAATATCTGCAATGACAAAACTGCGCTCACTACCTACTCGCACTACGCCTAAATTAGGATGTAAGGTAGTAAATGGGTAATCAGCAATTTTGGGACGTGCATTAGAAACCGCTGTAATCAGAGTGGACTTACCAGCATTAGGCATGCCTAACAACCCGACATCAGCCAAGACTTTCAATTCTAATTTGAGTTTGCGGCGCTCGCCATCTTTACCGTTAGTCTTCTGACGTGGAGCTCGGTTAGTACTACTTTTAAAGTGAATATTTCCCCAGCCACCAACGCCACCTTGAGCTAAGCAGAGACGCTCACCGTGGGTAGTTAAATCAGCAATGGGTTCACCTGTGTCGTAGTCAGCAATGATGGTGCCTACTGGCATCCGCAATTCAATGTCATCACCTGCGCGACCATAGCAATCGGCACCACGGCCAGGTTCCCCATTTTTTGCAGTGTGGGTTTTAGCGTAGCGATAGTCGATCAGCGTGTTGATATTGCGATCAGCCGTAGCCCAGACGCTTCCGCCCTTGCCGCCATCGCCACCATCAGGCCCACCGAATTCGATAAACTTTTCGCGGCGCATAGAGGCGCTTCCGGCGCCACCTTGGCCAGCAATCACTTCAATACGTGCTTCGTCAATAAATTTCATGAATAAAAAAGGCCTCGCTTAGCGAGGCCTGTTCCTAAGAGTTAAATTCGGATAAATCGGAATAAAACGAATCTCAGTCAGGCGCCTAATTACAGAGGCAAAACTGAAACCTGGGCCTTCTTCAAAGCACCCTTAACGCCAAATTCCACTTTACCTTCAATTAATGCAAATAAAGTGTGATCTTTTCCAATGCCAACGTTTGCACCAGGATGAACCCGTGTTCCACGTTGACGAATAATGATGCTGCCAGCATTAATATGCTCGCCGCCAAAAACCTTAACGCCTAAACGTTTCGATTCTGAATCGCGACCATTTCGCGTCGAGCCGCCGCCTTTTTTCTGTGCCATATTTTTCTCCTGCTATTCGCCGTTAGCCTAAATTAAGCTTTGATGGTGTTAATCAGAATTTCTGTGTAATTCTGACGATGGCCTTGGTGCTTTTGATAGTGCTTGCGACGGCGCATCTTAAAGATTGTCACTTTATCGTGACGTCCCTGGGAGACGACAGTGGCTATCACAGCTGCACCATTAACCAATGGATCACCCAATTTGAGTGAAGCGCCTTCGCCTACGGCGAGGACCTGATCAAGAGTAATTTCGCTGCCGATTTCCGCTGGTATCTGTTCTATTTTCAATTTTTCACCAGCAGCAACTTTATATTGTTTGCCACCGGTTTTTATGACCGCGTACATGGTTTGAAACCTTAATTAATATCTACATTTAAGCTAATCCACCCTGGATGAGCTAAGCCGATTATTATATCTTGCATGACGAGCACTGTCAAAACCCATCAATTAAGTCAAATTTTGACCCCAATTTCCTTAGATTTCAAGGGTTTAGACGATGTTATTCGCCTACGCCTAGCGTCTAAAGTCGCCCTGATAGACCAAATCTCGGCTTATATCATCCAGGCAGGGGGGAAACGGATCAGGCCAGCCTTACTCCTGCTGGTCAGCAAGGCCCTAGCCCCTGGTCAGGAAAACCCCCACGCACTGGAATTGGCAGCTGTAGTCGAATTCATTCACACAGCCACCCTGCTGCATGATGATGTCGTGGATGAATCTACCCTCAGAAGGGGGCGTGAGACGGCCAATGCTGCATTTGGTAACGCTGCCAGCGTGCTCGTGGGTGACTTTCTCTATTCAAGAGCTTTTCAGATGATGGTGGGGCCAAATGACCCCCGAATCATGGAAATCCTTTCTGACGCCACCAATACGATTGCTGAGGGGGAGGTCTTACAACTCCTCAATATGAATGATCCAGAGGTAGATGAAGATAGCTATCTTCGCGTAATCCGCTTTAAAACAGCCAAGTTATTCGAGGCTTCCGCTGAGCTTGGTGCTATTTTGGCTGGCGCCGATGCCAAACAACGGGAACAATCCGCAGCATTCGGTAGGCATATTGGAACCGCCTTTCAATTAATGGACGATCTGCTGGATTACACCGCAGATGCAGCCCAGATGGGAAAAAATGCTGGGGATGATTTACGTGAAGGCAAGCCTACGCTTCCATTGATTTACCTTTTAGAGAACGGTAGCCCGGAAGAACGTTTACTAGTACGCGAAGCTATTGAACAAAATCAAGATCTCCCAGAAGATGTATTTGCGCAGATTCTTAATGCGGTCCAACATTCAGGCGCTTTGGAATATACCCATGCCACCGCAAAAAGAGAGATCGATCTAGCGTTGGAGTACATTGCGGATTTTCCACAAAACGAAGCTACTACCGCATTACGGGCTCTTTGCGAATATTCCCTGGCAAGACAGACCTAAACTCCAACACTTTTCATTCTCAGCTCTCGCGCTGTCTCTCTAGCGCACTCGACCTCTTCACGCAATCGGGCAAGCTCAAGCGCAGAAAGCTTTTCAAGATTGGAGTAGTCTAATTTCCAATGAGGATCTTTTGACCAAATCAGCGGTGACTGCACGGTGGTGCGGGGTCCAGGAGCGCTTTCCAAGACACGCAATGCTAAAGCAAAGTTAGCTGATTGCGCTTGAGGATTATTAGGTAAACCTGCAGCATTTCCCAGAGGAAAATCGCTAAATAACAAGCGCGGCACGCCGCAATACTCCACGATATCTTTTGCCGATCCCATGACTACCGTTGGGATTCCCGCCTCCTCCAAATAACGTGCCAATAAACTTTGGCTTTGATGACAAATAGGACAGTTCGGAATTAATACAGCTACATCGACTTGGTCCGCACGCAGCATCTTCAAAATCAATGGGGCATCGACTTCCAATGTATGTCGCTGACTCCGGTTGGTGGGTAGCCCATAAACATTTCTTGATAGTGACTGAATGCGGCCATTATTTACTTCTTGCATAGCAGCATTAAGCGGAAGCCAGCATTGCATGTCTGCCATATCGGCATTTTTTCTATCGATACCGACATGCGCAATACGCAGATCTATCTCACCAACCATCGGCAAACCATATGGCTCATAAAATTTTGCTGCTGCGTTGTATGGCGCCCCACTTCCTTGTGGCCCTTTGCTAGCATCAAACGGGACGGCAGTGGTCACCAATCCCACAACGGATTGGCTTAATGGCTTCTTTAAAGCGGTAAAGGGAACGTCCCCATAGTGCGCCCATACATACGGTGTGTCGTATCCGAGGCCAAGGTAATAACTCCGCGTACGCTCTATATATCGAATCGGCTGATCAAATTCAGGTGCAAATGTTAATTCAGTGGGTTGATTCATAGCTCTAACTCTGTAAGATAATGCTTCATCAATATTAACTACCAAGAGAAATGATTATGGCTCAATGGCTTAGATTTCAATACCAAGGTAAACCTGGCCTTGGACAAATGCAAGGGGAACAGATTGCCGTCTATGAAGGTGACCTCTTTCAAAATCCACAGGCCACTGGAGAAACCATCAAACTGACGGATGTCACGATCGATATTCCCTGCACTCCCTCCAAGATGGTGGCAATGGTGGATAACTTTCATGCCTTAGTAGCCAAGCTTGCGCATACAGTACCTACGGAACCCCTCTACTTTCTTAAGGGCAACAACTCATTTTTAGCCGCAAATCAAACGATTCGTACGCCTGACTCATACTCAGGAAAAGTAGTCTATGAAGGCGAATTAGGAATCGTCATCGGCAAAGACTGCCACCAAATGAATGAGGCAGAAGCTGCAAGAGCCATTTTTGGCTACACCTGTATTAACGATGTCACCGCTATTGAAATTCTGAATCGCGATCCAGGATACGCCCAGTGGACACGTGCAAAAAGTTTCAATACGTTTGGCGTGTTTGGACCCTACATCACAACTGATATCGATCCAAGCAAGCTGACGGTTAAAACAATATTAAATGATCAGGAGCGTCAAAATTATCCCATTGCCGATATGATTTTTTCACCGGCACAATTAGTTAGCCTCATTTCACAGGACATACCACTGCTACCAGGCGACATTATTGCCTGCGGCACCTCTGTGGGTGTTGGCTCCATGAAGCCAGGCAGCAAGGTCAGCATCATCATTGATGGCGTCGGTCAATTAGATAATGTATTCGAGTAAGTCTACTGCGTATCTGCCTTAAAAAATAAAGCTTCACCCCAGAAATAGGGTGAGGCTTTTTGTTGCAGACAATATTTTTTAATATCCCGATACTGACGGTAAAGCCAAACTTCCTTTTGAAGCCTGTACGTTGTCATCCAGGTATTTAGTGAGTGCGAACACCGTGCTTAAACAAGGGGTAGGTGTCTCAGTAATGTTGCCCAACTCAATGACTGAACCTAGTAAGGCATCTACCTCTAAGCTGCGACCGGCCTCCAAATCTTGCAGCATCGAAGTCTTATGTTTACCTACTTTTTCTGCGCCAGCAATACGGCGATCAATATCAACTCGGAAGGTAACGCCTAACTTTTCTGCGATAGTTTGTGCCTCGGCCATCATGCTACGTGCCAACTCTTTCGTTAATGGGTTTTGGCAAATACCTTCTAAGGTTCCATGAGTTAATGAGCTGATTGGATTGAAGGTCATATTTCCCCATAGCTTCAACCAAATCTCAGAACGAATATCTTCCAAGATCGGTGACTTAAATCCCGCAGCAGTCATCATGTCAGAGATCTTCTGAATACGGTCCGTAACTACACCATCTAACTCACCCAAAGGAAATCGATTGCCTTCAACGTGGCGAATCACTCCCGGAGCCTGAGTAAAAGTAGCCGGGTAAACAACACACCCAATAATATTGTTTGGATTGATGGCTTTTTTAGCAACACCACCAGCATCTACTGTTTCTACTGAGTGATCTGGATAATCTCCCTCTAGCTTTTGAAAGTACCACCATGGAATCCCATTTTGCATCGGGATCAAAATGGTATCTGGGCCCATGATTGAAGCGAGATCATGAATGATCGGTTCAACTTGATGCGCTTTAACAGCCAAAATAATGACATCAGGTGTCTCTACATCAGCAATTTTTTCAACGGCTTTTACTTGGGCAACTAAGGGTGCAGGTTGGTCAGCCATAATTAAAGCAAGGCCACGTTCTTTAATTGCCGCTAGCGTAGCGCCACGGGCAACTACAGTCACCTCATTGCCCGCTCGCGCCAGCATCACTGCAAGATAGCCGCCAATAGCACCACCTCCACCGATTACACAAATTTTCATAAAAACTCCATCAGAAGAAAAAATATTGAATTGAAGTCATATTAGATGAGAATAATGTGCTACGCAATGAGGTGCCGCAACTACTATTAAATTTTACTTAGTCTTAACAATTACTAGTTAAATTGGGCTCAATCGACCCCTGGGCACCAATCCGCCTAAAAGCATGCCAACAATACTGGCAAACAAACCGGCTAATTGAGGGGGAAGGATGGCATGCGGTGCTAACGTTTCGCAACTTATCCACACAGTCAGGCCGCATACGACTGATAGCAAACCCCCTAAAGAGTTCGCCCTAGACCAGTACACACCAAAAGCAAGCGGAACAAAAGCGGCAACCAAGGTGACCTTATAGGCGTTCTCAACCATCTTGAATATCGATAATTCAGAATTAATGGCAAAAAAGGTAACGACAACTGTAAAACACAAAACAGTCATTCTCATCACCTTGAGTAAGTCTTGATCAGATAAATGCTTAAAGAACCCTCTAACGATATTTTCCGCAAAGGTTACCGATGGCGCCAGCAGGGTAGCGCTTGCACAACTCTTAATTGCAGAAAGAAGTGCTCCAAAAAACATCACTTGGGCAATCATGGGCGCATGATTCAAGATCAACTTAGGCAAAATCATTTGAGGATCAGTATTGAGATATTGCTTCACTAGATCCGGACTAATAATAGTGGCCGCATAGGCTAGGTAGAGAGGGACAAAAGCAAAAATGAAATACATCACCCCTCCCAATAATGCAGCCTGCACTGCAATATTGGCGTTCTTAGATGAAGTAATCCTCTGAAATACATCCTGCTGTGGAATGGATCCCAACATCATGGTGCATAAGGCAGCAGTAAAACCCAGGATAGAGGCGAGATTCATATCAGGCCAAAAGTTTGAGAATTGACCGGCGGCAGCTGCATGCTCAATCACCACGCTAATTCCACCCGTTTGAGAGGTGATTTCACCACCGATGTACAGCATGCCAATCACAATGATGATCATCTGAATAAAGTCTGTAATCGCTACCGACCACATGCCTCCAAACAAGGTATAGATCAATACACTACCAGCACCGATCAACATACCGCCAGTTTGGGAAATACTGCCGTCGGACACCACACTAAAAACCAAGCCTAGGGCCTTAATCTGCGCTGCAACCCACCCTAAATAGGACACCACAATACACAGCGTGACTAAAACCTCAACGGTACGCCCATATTTTTCCCTGAAAAAATCGCCAATTGTTAGCATTCGGCGGTTATAGAGATGACGGGCAAAAAAGAGACCCACCAGTATTAAGCACAAAGAAGAACCAAAGGGATCGGAAACAATCCCTCCTAGCCCTTCCTTTAAAAAGGTTGCGGGAATACCGAGAACAGCCTCAGAACCAAACCAAGTGGCAAACACGGTAGCGGTCACCACTGGCAGGGGCAGGCTATGTCCTGCTGCTGCAAAGTCAGCGGTATTTTTAACCCGTAGAGCTGCCCACAGACCGATGCCTACCGATATCACCCAATAGATGATGACAAACCAAATCAACATCGCCTTATGTCTCCTCAAGGAATTTTGTCAAATTATATGGCTTTGTCACTTATGTCATCTAATGCCGTCTGATGCCATCTAATACCGAAGAGATCAATCCGGCTATGGCTGTCTGAGATAATTCATGAGTGCATTTATCAGTGAACCCCCAAGAAGATTTGGCTTATCAAAAAGCCATCTTAGGCTCTGTTTCGCGCACTTTTGCTCTCACCATTCCCCTGCTCCCACCAGAAATGGAAGTGGTGGTCGGAAATACCTATTTACTGTGCCGCATCGTCGATACCATTGAAGATGCGGTAGAACTCACTCCGACTGAAAAACAAACCCTATCTAAGTTATTTTTAGACTCTGTTTTAGGAGCTGCCCCCGCTGAGTCCTTTGTTGCCCCCTGTTTGTATGCACTAAAAAATCACTCCAATACAGATGAGCTTGATTTAATTGCTCACATCCCAACTGTTTTACGCATCTTTCATACTTTTCCCCAAGCTAACCAAGCAGCCATTAGTCGTTGCGTTTCTATCATGTCGGATGGGATGACTCGCTTTCATCATCGACAAAATAAGGATGGCCTCAAAGACTTAGCTGAATTTGAAGACTATTGCTACGTCGTTGCCGGAGTAGTTGGAGAACTCCTCACAACACTTTTCGCTTCCTATTCGCCAGTATTTGACAGGCGCATTAAAGGACATGAAGCATTAGCTATTGGATTTGGACAGGCCTTACAAATGACCAATATCCTCAAGGACTCCCCAGAGGACCAGGCGCGCGGCGTGAACTGGAAGCCCGCACGACTGAATCAGTCAGACCTCCTCCAAATCGCTACCGATAAATTAGCAGACTCCTTAAAATATATTCTCCTGATCCCAAAAAATGAGGCTGGTATGAGGCGCTTCTGCTTCCTTGCTTTTGGTCTTGCGGTAATGACCTTAGGAAAAATTGCTGATAGATCGGCAATGTTCAATTCATCAAGCGTAAAGCTCTCCCGAAATACCGTATGGATTTTTTATGCCTTTACAAAGGTCGCTGCAACGAGTGATTACTTAGTAAAGGCGTTCTATTTTGTTGCTTCTCGTAGGCTGAGACAGCCTTAAATAGCGCCCTCATGCTTTAGTAGCCAAACTTTAATTTGGCGATAAAAACCAGGATTATCTTCCCCCATAAATCCGCCAATACCCTGAGTCGACACTACTCGATGACAGGGGATCACTAATGGATAAGGATTGGCTCCGCAAGCCGATCCCACAGCCCGAGGCCCACTTTGAATGCCCTTTGCAATCGCCCCATAACTTGTAGTATTGCCAGTCTTGATTCCTGAAATAGCGCCCCATACTTTTTGTTGGTGCACAGTTCCAGTAGGCTTTAAGGGCAAATCAAATATAGCTGCCGCATCAATAAAGTACCGGGCACACTGTTTTACAAACACCTTCGCCAATGCATTGCCAGGCGAAAGACCGACGCTTCCCAGGGGGAGGTAGTCTATTTTAGAGATCATCAGGCTCCCCTCCACTAGTTCAGTCTGAAGACCCAAGCAAGCAAAAGGGGCTTCAATGATGCAATATTCAACTGATTGGGGGGTGGAGATCAGTTTGATGTCAGTCATGCGACGATTCTGACATACATCTCAGTCCGCATGAACCCAGTTTTCTAATCTGCCTATAGCTAGTGAAACCACACTTTGCTATATTGAATCCTCCTTATTCTTTCTAGGCATATTTGATGGACACTTTTTTTGATGACTGGCCGTTTGTTGGTCAAGTTGCACTAGTCCTGTTTTTGCTAGCACTTTCGGGCTTCTTCTCGATGACCGAGACAAGCATGCTGTCTTCTAACCGGCATCGACTCAGGGCAATGGCCAATAACGGCAATCCTGGCGCTGCACTGGCCGAGCGACTACTAAAAAGAATCGATTCTTTACTCTCTGTTCTGCTCATCTCCAACAATTTGATCAATACCATTCTGCCGATCTTAGTGACTGGGATTGCATTGCACTTATTTGGCGATAGTGCATTAGTTCTATCGATTGCTACCTTAGTTGTGGCAATGTTAATTATCATTTTTAGTGAAATTATTCCCAAAGTCATTGGTGCCGCTTTTCCAGAAAAAATTGCCAGTAACGTAGGGTGGATTATTCTGCCATTGGCTTATGTTTTAAAGCCACTACTTTGGTTGATTAACGCCTTAGTATCAAATCTCATGAAGATTTCCGGATTGCAAACCTCTACTGAAAGTAGAGCCATGAGCAAGGAAGAATTGCGTAGCCTTGTCCTAGAATCTAACCGCTTTGTTTCTACTCACCATAGAAATATTCTGCTGAATTTATTTAACTTAGAAAACATCTTGGTCGATGATGTAATGACACCTCGCTCCAAAATTGAAGTGCTAGATGTATCAAGGCCAATCAATGAGGTGATGGAGCAATTGGAGACGTGTTATCACAATAAACTACCTGTTTGTGATGGTGACTCTGAACGTATTATTGGTATTCTTTCGGTAAAAAAAGCACTGTCTTTGCTCGGTAATAATGAATTGCACCATGAAGACTTTAAGGCGCTTCTCAATGAACCCTACTTTATACCCAGTGGCACACCTGTGTTACAACAAATGCAATTCTTTCAAGACAATCAACAGCGCTTAAGCTTGGTAGTCAACGAATACGGCGAGCTACTAGGCTTAGTGACTTTCGAGGATATTGTCGAAGAATTAATTGGTGAGTTTACAACCTCATTTTCTAATCTCTCTCATGATCCACGCTGGCTTAAAGACGGCACCTACCTTGCGAGTGGGACTGCTGCCCTGCGAGACTTAAATCGCCTTCTAGATCTGAATTTACCGCTTGAAGGACCGCGCACATTAAATGGGCTCATCCTTGAAAAATTAGAGGCTATTCCGGATCATGACGTCAGCATCAAAATTGCCAATGTTGTATTAGAAATTGTGCAATTTGATGAGCAAGGTGTTAAAACTGTCAAACTCTACAGACCTCATCCAAATCTAGATTGAGTCGCTCACAACAGGATTCACTCCATGACTCACACATTATTCATACCTGGTACAAGATTGCGGTTCACGCGTTAAATTCCAGAGCAACGGATATTCATATCGAGGCAAGGTCTCAGGAAACCATTGTCCGTGTGAGGATAGACGGACAACTAGAAATGCAAAGTCAATTTCCGATTGATCTGCATGAGCGCCTGCTTGCTCGCATCAAAATATTAGCTCGCTTAGATATCGCTGAGAAACGCTTACCGCAAGATGGCCGTCTTTCAATTGGGCTCGATTTCAGTAAGCCCAATATTGATTGCCGGGTTTCTATTCTGCCTACGCTGTATGGTGAAAAAGCAGTTATCCGCATACTCCCTAGCCAAATAGAAGATCTGGACCTCAATAAACTTGGCTTGCTGCCAGAACAATTGGCAATTTTTCATCAAGCCATCCGCCAGACCAATGGCCTGATCTTGGTGACCGGCCCCACAGGCAGCGGTAAAACCCGCACACTGTATAGCTGTCTAAATGCGTTGAACCAAATTGAACGCAATATTTGCTCTGTAGAGGATCCTATTGAAATACGACTCCCAGGAGTCAATCAAGTTGCCTATCACCCACGTGCAGGTTTAGATTTTCCCATCATCATCCGCGCCTTATTAAGGCAAGATCCTGATGTCATCATGATTGGTGAAATACGAGATGCAGCTACTGCGCAACTGGCCATTCAGGCTGCACAAACAGGCCATCTAGTATTGAGCACCCTGCATACTCGCAATGCTTTAGGCGCATTAAGTCGGCTAAAGATGCTTGGTGTTGATCAAGAATCTGTCGAATCGTGTCTTCGCTGCGTTAGCTCACAAAGACTGGTGCGCAAACCCTGTCGTTTCTGCACGAACCATGGCGGGCTTTCGAAATGCTTGCATTGCAGAGGCTCTGGTTATTTTGGTCGAGTGGGAGTACATGAGGTACTAGGTAGTAATGAATTAAATGGATTAACTCCCCACTGCAATCTGTACACGGCTGGCAGAAAAGCAGTTCAAGCAGGATTAATTGATCAGGAATCCTTGGATGCTGAGGTAGGTATTTGGCACTAATTAACCCATTTTTAAATCGATCTTTGAGTAAAACGGAGCAGCTCCACTTTTCTCAGCAATTATTGGCGCTACTTCATGCAGGCCTGCCTCTACTCAATTGCATACGGCTGATTATTCAATCCGCCCCAAAGTCTAGGCAATCATGGTTAAAAAATCTTCATGCGCTTCTTCAAAAGGGCAACAGCTTCTCTCACTGTTTAAGTGCGCAAGGCGGGAAATTTTCTCCTGAGTTTTATAACCTGATTAGAGTAAGTGAAAGGTCTGGAGATCTTGCACTAGCATTGCGTACTATCTCTGAGCAACTAGAAGCCCAAATTGAATTACGTAGAAAAGTACTCCAGTCTTTGACTTATCCTGTAATCACTTTATCCACCTCATTCTTACTAGTCTTAGTCATGATGGTTTGGGTGGTTCCTGTTTTTAAGGATGTCTTTAGTCATTTCCAGGCAGAGCTTCCAACGCCAACTAAGGTGCTCATTGCTATTTCAAGCACGATACAAAGCAATTTTATAGAGCTACTGAGTCTATGTTTTTTAGGGCTAGGGGCTTTTATTTATAGCTGGATTAGATTCATCTCCTTGCAAAAGTATTGCGATAAATTCACCCTCCGTCTACCCTTAGTAGGTAATTTAGTGCGGTTAGCAACGCTCAGTCACTGGTGCAGAACCCTGGGCCATCTTTTAGAGGCCGGCCTACCCCTTCCGGATGCACTTCGAGTGACGGCGCAATCATCCAACAACTGGGTAAGCCATGACATGAGCGCTGAAATCTTTAAACATCTGACCCGTGGATGGCCATTAGGCGAATCACTTAAAAGAGCCGATCCACACTCCATACTTTTAGACATTGAAACTTTGTTGCTACTGCATATTGGCGCTGAAGGGGGATCATTATCGGAAATGCTCAATAAGCGAGCGCATACTCTGGGGTCTCAGCTCAGTGGACAGCTACACACACTGAGTCAGAGCTTAGAGCCTTTACTCATTCTTTTGGTCGGCATTATTATCGGCAGCTTAGTCATCATCTTGTATCTTCCAATCTTTAACTTAGGACAAATCATTTGATTGATCCCCAATATATTGCCGTGATGGCGAAGGCTGGGTTCGTAGGAACCCTTCTCTATTTGGCCTATGTTGATTGGCAAAGCTTTCGGCTTCCCAATCGTATTACGATCCCCCTCATCGCATTAGGTCTTGTATTTAATTACACAGCTCAGTTGCCCATCACAACCCCGCTAGCGTCACTTCTTGGTATACCCGTGGGATATGGCGTTATTTGGGCCTTAAATGCTATCTACAAACTTTACCGAGGCCAGAACGGCATCGGTATGGGTGATGCCAAGTTGCTAGCAGGCTTGGGCGCATGGCTAGGCTGGAGTACGCTCCCCAGCATTCTTCTGATAGCCTCGATCACCTCATTAATAGTCGGATTTGCGTGGCTCAAGTTTAAATCGTATTCATTAAGCCAGGCACTACCTTTTGGCCCTTTTTTAGCCATTGCTGGCATCATTGAGTTGCTATGGCCTCAAATCATTCCAACTCTACTACTGCCCAAATTGATTTAGGCATCCTAAAAGGGCATATTCCTTTGGTCGGCCTAACCGGCGGGATTGGCTCTGGAAAAACCCTAGTGAGCGATCAACTTGGCGCGCTGGGTGCTGGAATTATTGATACCGATCTGATTTCTCATGAAATTACTGCATCTGGTGGAAGTGCCATTCCATTGATTAAAGCGGTATTTGGACTTGAATTTATCGACGCCACAGGAGCGTTAAATCGGCTTCAAATGCGTAAGCTAGTTTTTAAGAATCCCGATGCCAGGCAAGCCCTCGAAGGCATTACTCACCCCCTGATTCGCCAAGAAACTGCTAAGCGTGCATTAGCACTATCGACAACAAAGGTCCCATATCTAGTATTTTCAGTGCCACTGTTGATCGAGTCTGGAACCTGGATCAAACTCATTGACTATTTAGTCGTGGTTGATTGCCCAAAAGAAACCCAAATAGAGCGAGTGATGCAGCGCAATAATCTGACTCGTGATGAAGTAGAGGGCATCCTGAATGCTCAAGCTAGTCGAGAAGAGCGCCTTATTCGTGCCAATGCAGTCATTGAGAATCAAGGTGATCTAGATAGCCTGAATAAAGCAGTTCTCAATCTGCACCAAAAACTACTAAAAATTAGTTATCGCACCACAGGTTCATCATAGAATAGAGCCTTGTGATCGTCTACGAATATCCCTTTAACGAACTCGTTCGAAGCATGCTTCGGCTGGAGTATCTGTTCGCCCGCTTTAATCACTTTCTTAGATCAGATGATCCTGAGCTTCATCACAATGCCATCGCAATGCTGTTCGATTTGGGTGATATCGGCTCTCGTGGTGACATCAAATCCCTTCTCCTGAAAGAATTCGAGCGTCAAAAATATACTTTGAATGGCTTAAAGTCATCTCAAAAAGTAGATCAAGAAGCGCTATCCCAAACGATTTTAGATATCGATAAGGCCGCACTAGATATCAATCGATCCATGGGTAAACCGAATGCTGTGATTACTGAAAGTGAGTGGCTCAATGGTATTCGTACACGCCTGAATATTCCTGGTGGAACTAGTCCAATAGATTTACCTAGCTACCATGCTTGGAAGAATAGTCCCTCCAACCAGCGCAGAGAAGTATTAGAAAAATATGTAGCGCCACTTTTGCCATGGCAAGAGGCCTGTCAAATATTTTTACGCCTACTACGTCAATCTGGTGAAGCTAAAAATGTCGTTGCTCACCAAGGATCATTTCAGCAAGCCCCTTCGGGTAAGGTCTATCAATTGATGCGGATTGCTGTTGAAGATGATTTGCTCTTTTCTGAGATTAGCGCAAACAAATATTTACTCTCTATTCGTTTTATGAAAACTGACCGAGATTGTAAGCCGCAACTGGTAAGTGACGATGTACCATTTAGATTAACGCTCTGCCAGTTTTAAGTCTTCAGTAAGCCTCTTAGTTTTTCTAACATCGGCCAAGCCGCAGGCAACAAAGGTTCAACACTAGGCGCTTGATCCGAAAGTAATTGCCAAGACAGCTGCTGACCCTCACACCCAGTAGGAGTCCCGCTCCATTGACGTATCACACTGACATGTAAACGCACATAAGCATGTGGATAGTCATACTCCAAAACAGTTAGCTCTTCGCTAGCATCAATGTCAATGCCAAGCTCTTCTTGTAATTCACGTTTAAGTGCATCAAAGACAGACTCACCAATTTCGATTTTTCCACCGGGGACCTCCCAGTAGCCTGCATAGGGCTTACCTTCAGGACGCTGGCCTAATAAATATCGACCCTCAGAATCTAATAGAATCCCTGCAGCCACCTCAGTAATCGGACGGTCGCCTTGACTCATGGGCGTCTCAAGTTATGTGGCATGTAAGCCAGCCCAATGCTTAGCAAATTGCCAAGCTACTCGACCCGAGCGTGAGCCACGCTCTAAGGCCCAGACTAATGCTTCTGCGCGAGCAGCTTCAATCTGCTTGTCGCTCAAACCAAAATGAGCCAGCCAATGCGCAACAATGCCAAGGTATTCATCTTGTTTTGGTGGATAGAACGACAGCCATAAGCCAAATCGCTCAGATAAAGAAATTTTCTCCTCTACCACCTCACCCGGGTGAATCTCTCCGTCATCACTATGTGCATATGTCAGGTTGTCTTTCATATACTCGGGCAATAAATGACGCCGATTCGATGTGGCGTAAATCAAAATATTATCGACCTGAGCTGATACCGAACCATCCAATGCAGACTTCATGGCTTTGTAGCCCGATTCACCATCCTCAAATGAGAGGTCATCACAAAAAATAATAAAACGCTCTGGTCTATCAGCCAATAACTCTGTGATGTCGGCTAAATCGGCTAAGTGCTCTTTTTCTACCTCCACCAAGCGTAAGCCCTGACTTGCGAATTCATGCAAGCTAGCTTTAATGAGGGAAGACTTTCCAGTGCCGCGTGCACCTGTTAATAAAATATTATTCGCTGGTTTTCCGAGAATAAAATTTTTCGTATTGTCTCGAATTGAATCACGCTGACGATCAATGTTTTTAAGGTCATCAAATGAAATGTCTGCCACATGCTTGACGGGTTGCAAAAATCCAATACTCCCAAAAATACTATCACGCCGACGCCATCTAAAGGCTGTAGTGGACGTCCATTGCTCTTGAGTCAACTGCTTTGGTAAAAATGTTTCAAGATGACTTAAGAGTTGGTCTAATTTTTCATTCATAGAGGATCTTGTTATGAGCGGTAATCGGCGTTGATAGAGACGTATTCATGTGATAAATCACAGGTCCACATAGTTTGCTGCGCAGAGCCCCTACCTAAATCAATTTTGATGGTGATTTCTGGGGCCTGCATTACTCTTTGACCATCCGCCTCTTGGTAATCTGGATTGCGTCCACCATCTTTTGCCACCCAAACATCCCCAAGCCACATCTGCACTTGGTCCACATCAAGATCCGTAATCCCAGCATAACCAATCGCCGCCAGAATGCGGCCCAAGTTTGGATCACTAGCAAAAAAAGCTGTCTTCACCAAAGGTGAGTGAGCTACTGCTTCTGCTACAAGACGGCATTCTTGTGCCGTCTTACCACCGCCTACATCAATGGTTATGAACTTTGTCGCACCTTCACCATCTCTTACAATCATTTTCGCCAACTGCTGAGCCAGCGTAATTAAAGCGTTGCGTACAAGACGATAGTTCTCATCATCCACAGACTGAATATCGACTAACGCCTGGCCTGTTGCCATCACGATAAAGGAATCATTTGTTGAGGTATCGCCATCAATCGTAATTGCATTAAAGGATAGGTCTGCTACCTCACGGGTTAGTGCAGCAAGTAGGCCAGGGGCAAAACCAGCATCCATCGCGATGAAGCCAAGCATGGTTGCCATATTCGGATGAATCATTCCTGCACCCTTGCAAATACCGGTCATCGTGACAGGGCCTGCAGATGTTTGCACCGTGATCGAACTCGCCTTAGGTTGGGTATCGGTTGTCATGATGGCCTCAGCAGCATCAAGCCAATGGCCTTCATCCAAATTAGCTACTGCCTTGGGTAGATTGTTGATGATTTTTTCAATGGGGAGTGGCTCTAGAATGACTCCGGTTGAAAAAGGCAGAATCTGTTCTGGGTTTAGTTTTAAATCTTGGGCGAGCGCCTTACAAGTAGCTAAAGCATCTTTCATGCCTTGCTCACCAGTTCCTGCATTGGCATTGCCAGTATTGACCACTAAGGCAAGAATTTCACCATGCTCACCATTCTGAGCCAAATGCTCACGACAAACTTGAACAGGGGCAGCGCAAAACCGATTGAGTGTGAAAACACCAGCGACCTGCGATCCCGGCACTAATGTCATCACCAGCAAATCTTTGCGGTTCGCTTTTTTGATACCGGCTTGAGCAATACCCATCCGAAAGCCTTTGACTGGCTTAAGTTGGTCTTTTTGGGGGAGAGGTAAGTTCACTGTCATGATTTGACAATTGTAGATGAGGCATTCAAGAGCCGCCTAATCTGGCAGCTCTTATGTACTAATATGCAATCTAAGCTAATGCGCCGCAACAGCTCTTGTATTTTTTACCGCTACCACAAGGGCAAGGATCATTTCTACCAATCTTTGGTCCAGTTCGAGCAGGAGCAGGAGTCACAGCAATCGCTGCACCACGATCCCCCGTTGATCCAGCAATTTCATTATCGGCGTTGGCATGTTGGTATTGAACGTCAGAAAGCCTAGCAAGGTCTTCATTCATTGACTCGGCAGCCTCATCTAATTCGCTTGCACTACGGATCTGCACGGTCATGATGCTTTTGACAACATCATTCTTAATCACATTCAGCAATTCGCCATACAACTCAAATGCCTCGCGACGATACTCTTGCTTTGGATCTTTTTGGGCGTAGCCGCGCAAATGAATACCCTGACGCAAATGGTCCAAGGCGGCTAAATGTTCACGCCAATGGGTATCCAAACTATAGAGCAAAACAGAGCGTTCAAAACCAGCAAAAGAGGCTCGACCAGAAAGTTCTACTTTGGCGTCATACACTTCGTTTGCGGTCTGTAACACCCTATCAACAATCTGAGCATCATCAACCGATGCAGAATTCTCAACCCAATTCTTCAGATCAAGAGTGAGACCCCAATCGCTCGCCAGTACTTTCTCAAGCTCTACTAAATCCCACTGCTCTTCCATCGACTCCAGCGGAACATACAAGCCACAAATACTCCGCAACACATCTTCACGTAGGTTAGCAATTAAATCACCGGCATCACTACTCTCCAACACTTCATTTCGTAAGCGATATGTTTCCTTACGCTGATCATTCGCCACATCGTCGTATTCCAACAACTGCTTACGAATATCAAAGTTGCGACCCTCTACCTTGCGTTGTGCAGACTCAATAGAGCGAGTCACCATACCAGCTTCAATAGGCTCGCCATCTGGCATTTTGAGACGATCCATCACAGCCCGCAAACGTTCTCCAGCAAAAATACGGAGAAGGGAATCATCCAAGGAAAGGTAGAAACGGGAAGATCCAGGATCACCCTGACGTCCAGAACGGCCACGCAATTGGTTGTCAATACGACGACTTTCGTGGCGCTCTGTACCAATGATGTGTAAGCCGCCAGCACTCAATACTTGATCATGCAAACTTTGCCACTCATCTTGTAAGGCCTTAATCTTGCTTGATTTTTCAGCCTCTGAAAACTGATCATCCGCTTCAATTAAAGAAGATTGTTTGCCTACATTGCCGCCCAACACAATATCGGTTCCACGACCAGCCATATTGGTGGCAATAGTGATCATCTTAGGCCGGCCAGCCTGAGCAATAATCTCGGCTTCACGTGCATGTTGCTTGGCATTCAAGACCTGATGCGGCAACTGGCTCTTGTCCAAAATACCCGCAATTAATTCAGAGTTTTCAATTGAAGTGGTTCCAACCAATACTGGCTGTCCCCGCTTATAGCAATCTTCGATATCTCTAATGACTGCGTCGTAACGCTCACGAGACGTTTTATAAATTTGGTCTTGACGATCTTTTCTTTGGCTGATGCGATTGGGCGGCATCACCACTGTTTCAAGACTATAGATCTCCTTGAATTCATAAGCCTCAGTATCTGCAGTACCGGTCATTCCCGCCAACTTGCCATACATACGGAAATAATTCTGGAACGTAATCGTTGCTAGTGTCTGATTCTCATTCTGAATCGGTACACCTTCCTTAGCTTCTACCGCCTGATGTAAGCCGTCCGACCAGCGGCGCCCCTGCATTAATCGTCCAGTAAATTCATCGACGATGATGACTTCATTGTTCTGAACAACGTACTGTTGATCTCGGTGATACAAGGTATGCGCACGAAGCGCTGCATACACATGGTGCATCAGAGTAATATTTTGTGGGGCATATAAAGAATTGCCATCATTTAACGCGCCTAGCTCGACTAAAGCCGTTTCTGCCTTGTCGTGCCCTTGCTCTGTTAAATAGACTTGTTGTGTTTTTTCATCTACCCAATAATCGCCAGGTTTTTTAACTCCAGTACCATCTGCTTTTTCTTCACCAATTTGCAATTCTAAATATGCTGGTAAAGCATTAATCTTTAAGTAGAGGTCCGTATGATCTTCTGCCTGACCGGAGATGATTAATGGAGTACGTGCCTCATCAATCAGAATAGAGTCTACTTCGTCAACAATGGCATAAGCTAAGCCGCGCTGCACGCGCTGGCCGAGATCCTGGACCATATTGTCGCGTAAGTAGTCAAAACCAAACTCATTATTGGTTCCGTAAGTAATGTCAGCAGCGTAAGCCTCATGCTTAGTGGTGTGATCCATTTGTGACAGATTCACGCCGACCTTCATCCCTAAAAAGTTATAGAGAGTTGCCATCCACTCAGCATCACGCTGAGCCAAGTAATCGTTCACGGTTACAACGTGCACACCATTGCCACTTAATGCATTGAGATAAACAGGAAGTGTTGCGGTGAGCGTTTTGCCCTCTCCTGTACCCATTTCAGCAATCTTGCCCTGATGCAGTGCTAGACCACCCATAATCTGCGAGTCAAAGTGGCGCATCTTCATTACTCGGGAGCTGGCTTCACGCACGACAGCAAAAGCTTCCGGAGTGATGCTATCGAGCGATTCGCCGGATGCTAGACGAGATTTAAACTCAGCAGTTTTAGCTTGAAGTGCAGCATCATCCAAAGCTTGCAGGCTAGGCTCGAAAGCACTAACTTTGGCAACCACCTTGCGATACTGTTTTAATAAGCGGTCGTTTCGACTGCCGACCAGGGTTTTTAGAAGACCGATTACCATGGGATATTGAAGTAAATTAAGACCTTGAGTTTATCACCCGTACCCTCTTTTACCCATGAACTTTGCACCTAAGCCCCCTCGCAAGAAAGCAGCCCATGAATGGCTCGACTATCTTCGTCATTCTGAGGGTCTTGGGGGAATTTTAGCCAAGACAGAGGATTTAGTTCGGCTCAAAGTGGCCCTAAAGTCTGCTTTGACTACGCTGGATTTAGACCACCTAAGCCCAAAAATTGAGCCAGGCTGGAGATCAGGAGGTCAAAATGAGCTCTTTTTATTAGTCAGTGGAGCTAGCATTGCTACTCGCCTTCAGCAGATTTTACCTAGCTTAATCAATGAGTTATCCAAAAATGGGGTCATTTGCTCAGCCATTAAAGTTCGCACAAAACCTGCACCAGCAAGCTGGGAGATTAAGCCCCAAACCGCTCGCAAGACCACTGAACGTGCAAAAGGATTTAACCCTGTGGCAAGAGCTTCTTGGGAGTCATTGCTAGAGAAGTTAGCCCCGGATTCAGAATTGCGCAAGGCGGTCGAACGACTGCTTCAGAGTAAACCGAAGTAATTTGGGAGCCTAAGGAGTTAGAAAAAGAGGGGCTGGCTTTCTTTTGAATAGGCTTTTGGTGCCTTATTTTCAGAAAAACTATCAATCTCATAAGAACTTGGGTCTTCTAAAAGCTTTCGCAGTAAAGCATTATTCAAAGCATGGCCTGACTTTTCTGCAATATAAGATCCAACAATCGGGTGACCCACTAAATAAAGATCCCCAATCGCATCCAAAATCTTATGTCTTACGAACTCATCTTCATAACGCAATTCTTCGTTATTCAGGATGCGATGCTCATCTAACACAATGGCGTTGTCTAAACTGCCGCCCCTTGCCAAACCCATTTCCCGCAATGCTTCGACCTCATGTGCGAACCCAAAGGTGCGTGCACGTCCGATTTCACTACGGTAGGCATGCTCAGCAAAATCAACAATAAAGCGTTGTCCCGTCTTATCCACGGCGGGATGCTTGAAGTCAATTGTGAAATCCAATTTAAAACCAAAGAATGGCTCTAAGCGAGCAAGCTTATCGCCCTCTCTTACTTCAATTGGTTTTTTAATAACGACAAATTGTCTGGCCGCATTCTGCTCTTCAATGCCAGCAGATTCTATCAAGAACAAAAATGAAGCAGCGCTACCGTCCATGATGGGCACTTCTTCACCATCTAACTCAATGATGAGATTGTCAAGGCCCAGTCCTGCACAGGCTGAGAGTAAATGCTCGACAGTAGAAACGCGCACACCCTCATTTTGAATAACAGACGCAAGGCGCGTATCACATACAGCTAGCGCAGTGGCTGGCACGACTGACTGCGCTGGAGTATCTACCCGAACAAATAAAATTCCTGAGTTAATAGGGGCCGGCTTAATCGACAAGGTAACCTTGCGACCCGAATGCAAACCAATACCGACAGTTTTGATCGGGGCAGCAATTGTGCGTTGTTTCATCATGCTTTATTTACTCAGGAATAATTACTTACAGTTGTTTTAATACTGAAGCGGCGTCGCTTACCTCGAACTTACCTGGTGCCTCGAGATCTAGCGTTTTCACCACACCATCTTGAACAATCATAGCGTAGCGTTGTGAGCGAACACCTAAGCCACGGGCAATCAGGTCAAACTCCATACCTAATTTTTTAGTGAACTCCGCACTACCATCACCTAGCATACGCACTTTATTGCCCACCTTCAAATCGCGGCCCCAAGCACCCATAACAAAAGGATCATTTACTGACACACACCAAATCTCGTCCACACCCTTAGCTTTGAGTGCGTCAAAATGCTCAATAAATCCAGGAACATGTTTTGCGGAGCAAGTAGGCGTAAATGCACCAGGCAACGCAAAGATCACCACTGTTTTACCAGCAGTCAATTTTTCAACTTCGAACGCATTAGGTCCGATGGAGCAACCTTCAGTCGCCTCATCTAAAAATTCGTACAAAGTAGCATTAGGTAACTTCTGTCCAACTGCAATCATAAAATCTCCATTAAATAGTCGTCATAAATCTGCCAACGCTAGCGCGGGATTCGTCGTCCGGAGGGGCGCCGCGCTGGCATTTTGTAACTTACCATTACATCAAGCAATAGTTTAATCTGCTTGTTTTCGTAAAAAGGCTGGTATTTCATAATAATCAGCGCCTTTATCCAGCATAGTTCTTGCCTGAGGTGAGCTATCAGCACCCAATGTAGGTGCAGGTGTAGCCTCTCGTGAACTACGGAACACACGTGGCAAATCATATTGACTGTAATCAACCCCACTGGCTGCAGGCTGCACTGGCATTGAAGATGCATTACTTGCACCTACCACGGCCATTCCAGCATTAGTACCTAACGCTGAGTCGATACTGACCCTCGTCATTGCTGCAGATGCACTTGATGGGGCAAAGCTATTTAAATCAGCCATGGTTGGCATAGCATCATGAGTTCCTGTTGCTTGTCTCCAAACCACTTCTGGTTGATGATGTTGCCGTGCTTGGGGATTATTTAAGCCAGTAGCTACTACCGTTACCCTTAATGCATCACCTAAGCTCCCGTCATACACGGTACCGAAAATAACGGTTGCATCATCAGCAGCATAACCACGAATCGCAGCCATCACCTCACGTGTTTCAGACAGTTTTAATGAGCGGCTAGCAGTAATATTTACTAACACGCCACGCGCTCCAGAAAGATCAACACCCTCTAGCAATGGAGATGCAACTGCCGCTTCTGCAGCCAAGCGCGCACGATCCATACCGGAAACTGTTGCTGTACCCATCATGGCTTTACCCTGCTCGCCCATGACTGTCTTTACGTCTTCAAAGTCGACGTTAATTAAGCCTTGTACATTGATGATCTCTGCAATACCAGAAACCGCGTTATGCAACACATCATCAGCGCAAGCAAATGCTTTATCAAACTCAGCATCCTCACCCATCACTTCGAAGAGTTTTTCATTGAGAACCACAATCAAAGAATCAACATAAGACTCCAGCTCAGCCGCACCGTTTTCTGCAACCTTTAGGCGCTTAACACCCTCGAAATCAAATGGCTTACTAATGACGCCCACCGTCAAAATGCCCATCTCTTTCGCGACTTGTGCAACGATTGGTGCTGCACCAGTACCAGTTCCACCACCCATACCCGCAGTAATGAACACCATATGCGCACCCTGTAATGTATCTGCAATGCGCGCTCTTGCTTCTTCAGCAGAGGCTGCACCGATTTCAGGCTTTGCGCCGGCGCCGAGACCGCTAGAACCTAGTTGCAAATTCACAGAGGCCTCAGAACGCTGTAATGCGCCGGCATCGGTGTTCATGCAAATAAACTCTACGCCGTTCACACCACGACGAATCATATGCTGAACAGCATTGCCGCCAGCGCCACCGACTCCAACCACTTTGATAATGGTTTTTCCGGCCATTTCTTGATCTAACATTTCAAATTCCATATACCCTCCAAGGTAAATAAGGTACTACATTGACGACGAAGTAAAAAACAAAAACTTAAAAATTTCCTGCGAACCATTCCTTCATGCGCGAGATCACACTTTGTAACGCGCCCGATTGAGATACTCTGCGGCCGCGTAATAATTGCGCCTGACCTTCCATTAATAAACCGATGCTAGTAGCAAATCGTGGGCTACGTAACACCTCATGTAAGTGACCGCGATACTCTGGCGTACCAATACGGGCAGGTCTTAAGAAGACTTGTTCAGCTAATTCAACCATGCCCGGCATTAAAGTACTGCCGCCAGTAAGCACGATTCCTGAAGACACCATATCTTCGTAACCAGAATCACGCACTACGCCGCGCACTAAGGTAAATAATTCTTCAACGCGTGGCTCTATTACTGCTGCTAAAGCTTGCTTGGACATGGGGCGCGGCTCGCGATCACCCACACCCGGCACATCAATCATGGTTGCTGGATCAGCCATATCTTGGCGGGCAATGCCATATTGAATTTTTAAATCTTCGGCATCAATTGTAGGAGTGCGCAATGCCATCGCAATATCGTTCGTAATTTGATCGCCTGCGATTGGAATCACGGCGGTATGACGGATAGATCCTTGGCAATAAATTGCGATATCGGTAGTGCCTCCACCGATATCGATCAATACCACACCAAGCTCTTTTTCATCGTCGGTAAGCACTGCCAAACTAGAGGCTAACGGTTGAAGAATTAAGTCATTGACCTCTAAGCCGCATCGTCTTACACATTTCACAATATTCTGGGCTGCACTCACTGCGCCAGTAACAATGTGTACCTTAACTTCAAGCCTCAGTCCACTCATACCAATTGGCTCACGGACATCTTCTTGTCCATCAATAATAAATTCTTGAACCAGAATATGAAGAATCTGTTGGTCGGTGGGAATATTGATTGCCTTAGCAGTTTCTAAAACACGCTCAATGTCACCTGCCCCTACTTCTTTATCTCGAATAGCCACCATGCCGCTAGAGTTAAAGCTCACAATATGATTTCCGGCAATGCCAGTAAATACCTGAGCAATTTGACGGTCAGCCATCACCTCAGCTTCTTCAAGCGCCTTCTGAATAGACTGTACTGTCGCCTCAATATTGACGACAACCCCTTTTTTCAAACCTTTAGAGGCGGTTTGTCCAACGCCAACTACATTAAATTGACCATCAGGGGCTAATTCAGCAACCAAAGCAACTACTTTTGAAGTGCCAATATCTAACCCTACTAATAAATCGCGATTGTCTTTACTCATGATGATTTTCTATTCCGATTTTTCATTGCTTTTGCTCTGTCTTTTTAATGCCTGCTTCATTATTTTTCATGCCTGTAGATGCAAGATGTACAGTAAAACCATTCGCATATCGCAAATCAATGGCATCAATCCGATTGGCCCATTTTTCCTGCACTTGGGGCCAATATTTAAATAAGCGAGCTACCCTATCCTCAGTCAACGTTTTGTCTGAATTTTCTTCATCACGACCAAACTCCACTCTCATGCCATTGGAAAGCTTGACATGCCAAGCGTAACGCTCAGATAAGGTCAAACTTTTGACTTCCGCATTCCAAGGTTTAAACCAGGCATTAGCTTTTTCATAAAGGCGCTTCACCTCTTTACTAGAGTCCTCTGGTCCTGAAACATCAATCAACTGAATGTTGTCACTTACATCTGACACACGCCCTGAAAAAAGTTCCCCATGGGTATTCATCAGCGTATGGCTATCTGCTCCACTCCAAATGCCAAACGGTTTTTGCTCCTCAATAGTGATCGCCAAACCATTGGGCCAAACTCTACGAACATTGGCGTGACGTACCCAAGGCATCGTCTCAAATCCGCGCTTAACATCCTCTAGTCTCACGCTAAAAAAGTTTCCTTGTACTGTGTCTAAAACCTGCTGCCTAACAACGGGTTTATTGATATGCATCAGTGTCTGTCCAACAGCAGGTTCAATGACCACTTGCTTTAAAACAAAAACTGGTCGCTGACTGAGCCAAACTAAAACCCCAATAAGTAATATCGCTACAAAGCAAAGCACTAAAAACCGACTCAGTTTTTGCATCCGATGCGGATAATCCCAAAGCGGGGAAGCTAGTAAAGAGAAAATTTCACCAGAACCGCTGATGAAGGAGCTCACTCGACTCATAGTTGCTTTACCTTCACAGCACTCAGTGTCTGACTCAGAATCCATAGCACTAATTCAGCATAGTCAATCCCAGCAGCTTTTGCAGCCATTGGTACCAAAGAATGAGAGGTCATTCCTGGAGAGGTATTCATCTCGAGCAAATAAGGTCGGCCTGTTTTTTGATCTAACATGACATCTGCACGACCCCAGGTGTTACAACCCAATGCGCGATACGCAGCTAGTGATAAATTTTGAACAGCAAGATTGATTTCTGGAGATAAGCCAGTCGGACATAAATACTGCGTCTCATCAGAAAAATATTTGTTATGAAAATCATAGTTTGCTTGCGGCGGAATAATTTTGATAACGGGCAATGCCTCGGCAGTTTCGCCAAAACCCACTAAAGGACATGTGAGCTCATCTCCAATAATGCATGTCTCTGCAATGACTTTCATATCCATAGCGCTGGCAAGCGCATAAGCCGCAGGCAACTGTTCTATGGATTGCACTTTAGTTAGCCCTAAGGAAGATCCTTCATGTGCTGGTTTCACGATTAACGGCAAACCTAAATGCTGAACTACTGCATCCCAATCACTATCTACTGTCAACTCCTCGAACTCGGGAGTGGAAAGACCATTACTTAACCAAATTTGCTTAGTGGCAATCTTATCGATTGCTAAAGCCGAGGCCAATACACCACTGCCGGTATAAGGCAGATCCAACAGCTCCAGTAACCCTTGAATGGTTCCATCCTCACCAAAACGTCCATGTAGCGCAATAAAGATACGATCGAATTTTTCACTCGCTAGTTCTGTTGCGCAGCGCAGGCCAGGATCGAAAGCGTGAGCATCAACCCCCTTTGACCTCAACGCCTCAAGAACACCACCTCCGGACATCAGGGAAATCTCACGCTCTCCAGAGCGTCCACCAAGCAAAACACCAACTCGCCCAAGTGACTCGATATTCAGATTCGCTAAGTCTTTCTTAACGCGCTCAGCCCAAGAAAGTATCTGACTATTCTGATTAGCCATGCTTTACCTCCGCTAAGGTGTGAGGTAATCCTGAAATTGAACCAGCGCCCATCGTAATTAAGACATCGCCATCTCGAAGTACAGCGCTTAATTTTTGAGGCATTTCAGCAACCGTTGATGCAAACTCCACAGCTGAGATATCGATGACGCCACTACCGTCCTGGTCTGTTGCAAGCACTGCCTTTATAAGGCTTTCACTATCTGCACCATGAATCTTTGCTTCACCGGCCGGATAAACCTCTGTTAGAACTAAGGCATCGAAGTTTTTCAGAACCTGCACGAACTCACCAAAGCAATCACGCGTTCGCGTAAATCGATGTGGCTGGAATGCCAACACCAATCTTTGGTCTGGATAAGCACCGCGAGCAGCAGCTAAAGTAGCGGCCATCTCTACCGGATGATGTCCATAGTCATCAATCAAAGTAAAGCTGCCGCCACTAGCCAATGGAATCGCACCATGCTTTTGAAATCGGCGGCCAACGCCACTAAATTGAGATAGCGCCTGAACAATGGCTTCATCGCTTACACCCAACTCTGTTGCAATGCCAATTGCAGCCAAAGCATTTTGTACATTATGTAAGCCAGGTAGGTTCAATTGAATTTGCAAAGGTCCTGGCTTGTTACCATGTCGACGCACAGTCCTACGATCTACCGTGAAATGCATTCGAGTGCCTTCAGCACGAACGTTACTGGCACGAATATCAGCATCTTCTGACAGGCCATAGCGTAATACTGGCTGCGATACAAAAGGAATGATGTCTCTAACATTTTCATCATCAATACAGAGGACCGCTACACCATAGAAAGGCATCTGCTGAGTAAATTGTACAAAGGCTTGCTTTAGCCTAGCCATGTCGTGCTGATAAGTATCCATATGATCAGCATCGATATTAGTAATGACCTCCATTGCTGGAAATAGCTGTAAGAATGAAGCATCTGATTCATCAGCCTCAACTACAATAAATTCGCCTTGACCTAAGCGCGCATTAGCACCCGCAGAATTTAATTTTCCACCAATCACAAATGTCGGGTCTAGACCACCCTCAGCCAATACTGATGCAACTAAACTAGTAGTAGTTGTTTTTCCATGAGTACCTGCAATTGCAATACCCTGCTTTAAGCGCATTAGCTCGCCCAACATGACTGCACGCTGAATGACCGGCACTTTTGCCGAACGCGCGGCTAAAACTTCAGGATTATTGCCAGTAACCGCCGTAGAAATAACAACCGCCTCTGCGGTACCAATATTTTTAGGATCGTGTCCTATATGAATAGTGGCCCCTAACTCTCTAAGTCGTTTAGTGACAGCACCCTCAGCTAAATCCGAGCCAGAGACCTGATAGCCCAAATTGAGTAGAACCTCAGCAATGCCGCTCATGCCTGCACCACCAATACCAACAAAGTGAATCTGCTGAACGATATGCTTCATATTCTGACTCCTGCACAGTCTGCACAAACTTCAGCTACCCGCTGAGTTGCATATGGTTTTGATAATGCATACGCACGCTCGGCCATGATCTGCAAATCTTGGCGGCTGTAATTTTGAATAAGCAATGCAAGATTTTCTGGAGTGAGGCCATGCTGAGGAATGAGTACTGCTGCATCTGCATTTGATAAAAATTGAGCATTTGCAGTTTGATGATCATCAATTGCATATGGGAAAGGAATTAAGCAGGAGGCAACGCCACAAGCAGCAATTTCTGAAACAGTCATTGCGCCCGACCGACAAATAACTAAATCTGCCTGGGCATATGCTGCTGGCATATCCTCGATAAACGGACGAATATCAGCATCGACTCCTAGCGCTTGATATCGCTGCTGCAAGTCAGTTAAGTGCTTATCGCCAGCCTGATGGATGATGCTTGGCCGTGAAGCCTTATCTATCATCGCCAGAGCCGCAGGAATAACTACATTTAAGGCGGCGGCACCTAAACTACCACCCACTATCAAAATAGATAAGTTCCCAGTACGCTGTTCATAACGCTTTGTAGGTGATTCTAAAGAATCAAATTCTGCACGAATAGGATTGCCTACCCACTCAGCATCCTTCATCACCCCTGGGAAACCCGTTAAGGTCCGCATGGCAATTTTAGATAAAGCTAAATTAGCGCTACCCGCTACTGAATTTGCTTCATGCAACACTAGTGGTCTATTGAGCAATTTACTCATCAAGCCACCAGGAAAGCTAATGTAGCCACCCATACCTAAAACCACATTAGGTCTTAAGCGACGTAAAATTTTCCAACTCTGAATACTCGCTCTAATGAGGTTCATGGGTAGCATCAATTTAGCTTTAATACCTTTTCCACGAAGCCCCCCAAAATCAACTGCCTCGAATGGAAAATCACATGCTTTTACCAATCGATATTCCATTCCGCTTTGATTGCCAAGCCAAGAAACCTTCCAGCCACATATACGTAGGTACTCTGCAACTGCAAGCCCAGGGAAAATATGTCCGCCAGTTCCACCAGCCATCACTAGAATTGAAGGTTGCGTCATAGCTTACCTCCACGCATCAAGATACGATTTTCGTAATCAATTCTGAGCAGCATCGCCATAGCAACAGCATTCATCAAAATGCCAGAGCCACCATAACTTACTAGTGGCAGTGTTAGTCCTTTAGTCGGCAGTAAACCTAAGTTAACGCCCATATTAATGAATGCCTGCCAACCAATCCAAATCGCTACACCTTTGGCAGCAAGCCCAGCAAAGCTTCGATCTAATTGCAAAGCAGTCCGGCCAATTAAAAAAGCGCGACGCACGATCCAGTAAAACAAGAAGATCATTACTACAACGCCTACAAATCCGAGTTCTTCACCAATCACAGCCATGATGAAGTCTGTATGGGCTTCTGGTAAGTAGTGCAACTTTTCAACACTGCCACCTAAACCCAAACCAAACCACTCACCACGGCCAAATGCCATCAATGAATGGGTTAACTGATATCCTTTATTAGCTGCGTTATCCACCTGCCATGGGTCCATGAAAGCCAGCATCCGACCTCGACGAAATGGCGACAGCGCAATCATGATGGCACCACTCAGCAATCCAACCAATACAAGACCACCGAACAATTTTGCGTTAATACCACCCAAAAATAAAACACCAAACGCAATTAAAGCCACCACAACAAACGCGCCCATGTCTGGTTCATCCATGAGTAATCCACCCACTAAAGCAACGGCGACGCCCATTGGTAGCATCCCCTTAACAAATGAATGTAAATGCTCTTGGCGCTGTACGGTATAGCTCGCAGCAAAAATCACAGCGGCAAACTTCATCAGTTCCGATGGCTGAAAGTTCATTAGCCCTAATGGAATCCACCGCTTAGCTCCGTTCACGCCTTTACCAACACCTGGAATTAACACTGCGATCAAAAGTAGCACTGTAAAACCAAAAATAATAGGAGAGTAGCGATCCCATACTTTGGTCGGAATCTTAAAAACCCAGATAGCAACACCAATCGCAATCGTAAGAGAAATTACATGGCGAATTAAAAAGAAATTACTACTGTAATTTGCATACTTAGGTCCATCGGCCAAAGTAATCGAGGCAGAATAGACCATCACTAAACCAATAAGCATGAGCGATAGAACAGCCCATACTAATAACTGGTCATAATCCATCATCTTGGAACGAGTTTGCTCCACACCCGATACAGCATCTCTTAAGCCACTTCGAAAATGATCAATTCCACCCCTAGAGAAATTCCAGAAGCGCCCCAAACCTAATCGGTTCTCAGGAAAGAATTTTTTTCTCAAATTCAAGCGTGCACTCCCTCGAATTGCATGCCCAACTCTTCAACTTCCGCGATAAATACTTCGGCACGTGCAATGTAATCACTGAACTGATCAAAACTAGCGCAGGATGGAGACAATAAAACAATATCCCCAGACTGCGCTTTTTTAGCAACTTCTTGCACTGCATTTTGCAAAGTTTGACTCATAACGCAGGGGACGACCCCATCTAAAACCGCGGCAATTGTAGGGGCATCTTTACCAATCAAAAAGGCACCCTTTACAAATCTTAAGGCTGGCTCACGCAAAGGACTGAAATCCTGACCTTTTCCATCACCGCCTGCAATTAACCAAATACGCTTGCCAGATTCATTTGCACTAAATCCATTGAGTGCAGCAACAGTAGCACCTACATTTGTACCTTTACTATCATTGACGTACTCAACGTTAGCAACGATAGCTATGCTTTGTACTCGATGTGGCTCACCGTGATAATCCCGCAGACCATGTAACAGGACATTCATGGGCAATCCTGCAGCCCTTGCTAAAGCCAGTGCAGCCAGAGCATTAAGGGCATTATGACGACCACGAATACGTAGTGCATCTGCTGGAATTAATCGTTTTAGACGCAGTGGCTCCTCATCTACCACCACTGTCTTACGGCGACGCTTTGGTTGAAGCTCTAAATCCTCATCAATCTCAGCCCATACCAACCAGTCAATACCACCCGCTCGCAAGTCATGCTCAATACCAAAGCCACCCTGCTCATCAGGTCGATTTGAACCAAAAGTAACTATTGATTTGCTGGCCCTTTGCTCTTGAGACAGTAGGCTCAATACCAAGGAGTCATCGCGATTTAAAATGCAGATAGTGTCTGAGCCAAAAATATTGGCTTTAGCACTAGCGTATGCCTGCATATCACCATGCCAATCTAAATGGTCTTGCGTAATATTTAATACAGCCGCTGCAGTTGCGTTAAAGGTGCTCGTATATATCAGTTGAAAACTCGATAACTCTAAAACCCAAATTTCAGGTAAGTCGCTAATCTGATCTGACTCATCTAAACAGGCCATAAGTTTATTTAAAGCAGCAGGACTAATGTTTCCCGCTACGGCTACCTTCTTCCCAGCGCGTTCACATAGTTGGCCCGTTAATGCTGTTGTGGTGGTTTTACCATTGGTTCCAGTAATAGCTAACACGGCTGGTTTATATACTGACTGATCTACCTGAGCCATCCGATCTAGTGCGGCAATCGCTCTAGCAAAGAATTCCATCTCACCCCAGATATCCACATCCAACTCGTGTGCTTTTGCTAAAAATGACTGAATAGGCTCATGCAGCGGAGATAGTCCTGGACTAATTCCAATAACGTCAACGTGCTGAAGAAGTAGAACATCAAGGGATCCGAGAAAAACATCCTTTAGCCCAGAAGATTCCAAGTCGCTCAACCAGGCTTTTTGTTGCTCACTCAGATTTACACGTTCACGAGTATCGGCAAGGCTTAGCTTAGCCCCATTTCGTAGGCACCACTTAGCCATCGCATAGCCAGATTCGCCTAATCCAAGGATTAAGAAATGTTCGGGACCTTGGTATTCCGCATCCTTTAAGAGCATTGGATTTGCGAAAGGGTTATCTAAAATATTCATATTTTTGGCTTACCGTAATTTCAGGCTCGACAGGCCAATGAGTACTAATAAAATAGTGATGATCCAGAATCGCACGACTACTTGTGTTTCGCGCCAGCCACCTAATTCAAAATGGTGATGTAGCGGCGCCATTCTAAAAATACGGCGCCCCTCTCCAAAACGTTTTTTGGTAAATTTAAACCATAAGACTTGCAATATGACTGAACAGGTTTCAGCAACAAAAATGCCGCCCATCACAAACAGTACGATTTCTTGACGAACAATCACTGCGATAGTGCCTAAGGCGCCGCCTAATGCAAGCGCGCCTACATCGCCCATAAATACTTGGGCAGGATGTGTGTTGTACCAAAGAAAGGCTAGGCCTGCGCCTCCCATCGCTCCACAGAAAATCATGAGCTCACCAGCACCAGGAATATAAGGGAATAATAAATATTTAGCGTATATGGCATTTCCCATTACATAAGCAAATGCGCCCAGAGCGGCTCCGACCAAAATCACTGGCATGATGACTAGGCCGTCAAGACCATCCGTCAAGTTCACCGCATTACTACTGCCTACAATCACTAAGTAGCTCAAAATGATGAAGCCCATTACTCCCAATGGATAGCTAATTTCCTTCATGAACGGAATCAGCAAATTAGATTTTGCGGGTAGATTTAAAGCAAAACCACTCCGAAGCCAATCTAAGAACAACTGCAATACTTTGAGATTATTCACCTCAGATACAGAGAATGCTAAGTAAACGGCGGCAAATAGCCCAATTAAGGTTTGCCACAAGAATTTTTCCTTTGAAGCCATACCCTTGGGATCTTTACGAACCACTTTGCGATAGTCATCTACCCAGCCTACTAGACCAAAACCAAAGGTCACAATCATCACAATCCAAATAAATCGATTACTGAGGTCCGCCCAC
This sequence comes from Polynucleobacter sp. TUM22923, assembly GCF_030295705.1. Taxonomy (NCBI): domain Bacteria; kingdom Pseudomonadati; phylum Pseudomonadota; class Betaproteobacteria; order Burkholderiales; family Burkholderiaceae; genus Polynucleobacter; species Polynucleobacter sp. TUM22923. Next base: position 153,663 of record NZ_AP027274.1, on the reverse strand, counting down.
AGCATGCAAGAAATAAAGATGCCCAGCAGAATCAACACACCACCCATTGTTGGTGTGCCTGATTTCACCAAATGCGTTTGAGGGCCGTCAGTGCGCACTGCCTGACCCATTTTTAATGCCACCAGCTTACGAATAACCCAAGGGCCTGCTGCTAAGCCAATTAAAAGGGCGGTCACAGTTGCCATCACCGCTCTAAAGGTAATGTAATTAAATACTCGGAAGAATCCGTAGTCATCCTGAAGCCATTGCGCCAATATTAAGAGCATGTCTTAGCCTCCTCTAGCAAAGCCTGAACCACGCGCTCCATACGCATAAAACGAGATCCTTTAACCAAAATATCCAACTGCTGATCCTGACTGTTGGGCAGCGCTCCCAATTGAGTGCTCATTACCTCTAGTAATTGATCAATATCCATAAAGTGAAATGCGTGAGAAGTGAGCGCCCGCTCATTTTTGATCTTATTAAAACCCTGCGCCGCAAAATGAGATTGCTCCCCTAATGCAAAGAATTGAGCAATTCCGCATTCAGCTGCATAAGCTCCAACCTCTTCGTGAAAAGCAGGGCCTTGATCTCCGACTTCACCCATATCACCCAACACGAGCCAAGATATATTTCCTGATCGCTTTAGTGAATCAATCGCAGCACAAACAGAATCAGGGTTAGCGTTATAAGTGTCATCAATCAGCGTACGCTGTGCACTTAAGTATTTAGACTGCATCCTGCCGTTAACCGGGGAAAAAGACTCTAAGCCTGTTTTAATATTTTCAAGACTAAGGCCCGCACCCAAAGCAACGGCACTAGCTGCAAGCGCATTCCTGATGTTATGGTCGCCCAGCGTATTGAGTCGAACCTCAATAACGCCTTGCTCAGTTTGAATTTCAACTTTTCCATTGGATAGGGATGAGCCCGTTACTGATGCGCTAATAACTTGATGATCAGTTGCAAAAGCAAAATCTATCACCTTACGATCCACAGAGGCTTGACGCCATAGACTAGTAAATTCAGAATCTGCCGGAAAAACTGCCACGCCATTAATCGGTAATGCGCTCAGCGCAGTCGCATGCTCGATTGCGACCGCCTCGACTGTAGCCATGAATTCTTGATGCTCACGTTGAGCATTATTGATTACTGCAATGTTGGCTTGTGCAATAGCAGCTAGCTGGGCAGTCTCACCAGGATGATTCATCCCCAACTCAATCACAGCCAACCGATCGCTCTCGCGCATACGCAAGAGGGTCAATGGCAGACCGATATCATTATTCAAGTTTCCCTGAGTCACAAGCACCTGGTCTAAGCCTACTGCCCCCTTAAATATAGAGGCAATCATTTCTTTAACAGTAGTTTTTCCATTGGAGCCAGTGACAAGGGCTACTGGAATCGAAAACTGTGCACGCCATGCTTGTGCCAGCTGACCCAAGCTTTTTCTAACATCTGGGACGCATACTGCCGGAAGATGCTTTGGACACTTATCTAGACTGGAAACAAGTGCAGCACTAGCGCCCGCACTTTCCACATCATCCAAAAAATCATGGGCATCAAATCGATCGCCTACCAAGCTAATGAACAGTTCACCCGCCTGAACCTTTCGACTATCGCTACTTACTCGCGAAATTGATAATGTTTTGGCATCTTCGGGTGCGATGTGGAGCAGCTGACTGCCTGGTAGCATTGCCTGCATTCGAGATAGCGTAGTCATTGGCTTTGTAATGAATGGACTCACACGCTTCTCCCCGCAGCGAGCTGGACATGTTCTTGATCAGAGAAATCAAATTTCTTACCATTAATTTCCTGAGTAAATTCATGACCTTTTCCGGCAATGAGCACAACATCCTTTACATCTGCATGACGTACTGCCGCCATAATTGCAGCAGCACGATCCGAAACAAATTGCACATTTTTTACATCAGCTGTCATGCCTGCTTTAATCATGGCAATAATGGCGTCTGGCTCTTCAGATCTGGGATTATCACTAGTGACAATGACATGATCAGCAAACTCTTGGGCTACAGATCCCATTTGCGAACGCTTACCCATATCGCGATCACCGCCGCAACCGAATACGCACCATATTTTTCCACCCCTTTGATTGGCTATAGGGCGAAGTGCGTCTAACGTTTTAACTAGTGCATCGGGTGTGTGCGCATAATCCACAACAATAAATGGGTGTGCTGTTTTATGAGATCGATGGAGTTGAATTAACTCCATACGACCCGATACTGGGCTTAACTTCGTTATTCGTTTTGTAGCCTCATCACACGGAAACCCTTGACTCAATAGAATAGTCCAGACTGCCAAACAATTACTGAGATTAAACGCACCTATTATTGGGAGCTGCACTAATGCTGAATCAATGCCCTCACAGCTCAAGACGGACTGATAGCCCATCACAGATACAGCGCTATTTTTTGTATATGCTCGTTTTAGGCGGTCTCCGAATTTCTCAAATTCAGTGAAGGCATCTTGACTAAGTGCATACCCCCAAACTTGAGGGCCATTTTTAGCCAACAAGCGAGTTGCAAGCTCGCGACCAAATGCATCATCAAAGTTAATCACTGCATGCAAAAGACCAGGCTGCTCAAAGAGCATTGCTTTTGCCTTGGCATAATCAGACATTGTGCCGTGATAATCCAAGTGATCTTGTGTCAAATTAGTGAATACAGCGCACTCAACTATCAGGCCAGCAACTCGACCTTGGTCTAGCGCATGTGAAGAAATTTCCATTACTACTTGGCTCGCACCAGCATCTACAAATTCTTTTAGTTGCGTTTGTAAACGAGGGGCATCAGGTGTTGTATAGCCAGTACGTACTAAGCAGTCTACAAAACCAGTGCCGAGGGTTCCAAGCAATCCTACCCGATGATTTTTCTCATCCATAACTTGCGCAAGCCATTGGGTAATCGTAGTCTTACCATTAGTACCAGTAACACCAATTACCCGAAGATGATCGCCGGGATACCCATACCATTGCGCACAAAGCGGACCTGCCAATGAGGCAAGATTCTCAATAGCAAAACATTGGGGATGCTCTAGATAGGGATTTGCAATATCACCAGAAGGATCAAATACGATAGCTGCAGCACCATTTTCTAAGGCAGCGTTAATATAATGCCGTCCATCACGCAGCGCATTACCATGACCCACGGAATATGCAAAGAAAATATCACCCTTCTGAATCTGACGAGAGTCAGCACATGCTCTTGCCGAAGCAGGAGTCAGTTCACGCAAATGGGAAACCAATAGATGAGGTTCTGTATACATAACTGCCATCATCTTTTAAGAACCACTGGCTGCGTCTTCATGGCAGCACTTTGAATATCGCTAGGAATTTTTCCGTCTAATGAGGCTTGCCTTGTATTGCTATCTGGCAGAATATTTAAGGAACGTAAGGTTTCACTAACGATCGTTGAAAATACGGGTGCAGCAACATCACCACCATAGTGACTCCCGCCCGTAGGTTCATCGATCATGACTGCTACAACAATACGTGGCGCACTGATAGGTGCAAGTCCAACAAAATAAGCGCGATATTTATTACCGTAGCCCTTGCCTACCAACTTATGTGCCGTACCCGTCTTTCCACCCACGCGATAACCTTCAGCCTGCGCCTTAATTGCCGTACCACCTGGCTCCGTCACAGATTCCATCATGCTGCGCATCTCAATCGCAGTCTTAGCAGAAATCACATGTGTTCCCGGCTTAAAGTCTGGACTTCTCTCAATCGTTAAGGGAACTAACTCGCCATCACGTGCAAAAATCGTATAGGAACGAGCAACCTGGAATAGCGAACCGGAGATGCCATATCCAAAGGCGATTCGCGCCTGGTCTGTCGGCATCCATTTTTTAAAGGGATGCACTGTTCCAGCAACTGCACCAGGAAAGCCAATCTTTGGAGCCTGCCCCATACCAACAGAGGTGTAAAAATTCCACATCTCTTCTGCCGAGAGATTATTCATCGCAATTTTCGCTGTCCCAATATTGCTTGATTTCTGAATAATTTGGGAGATTGTTAAATTGCTATAGGGATGGGTATCGGTAATTGGCTTAGGCCCGACCAAATACTTTGCACCTATCACCATATTTGTTGTTGGTGTAACGGCACCCTTTTCCAAAGCAATGGCAATCGTAAGTGGCTTCATTGTTGAACCAGGTTCAAATGTATCGGTCAACACCCGATTACGTAATTGTTCGCCGGTTAGTTTTCTACGATCATTTGGGTTATAGCTTGGGTAATTTGCCAACGCTAAAATTTCCCCTGTCTGAGTGTCTAGTACTACAGCACCACCTGCACTGGCACGATGCTGCTCGACAGCATTTTTAACTGCGTTGTAAGCTAAGAATTGAATTTTGCTATCGATAGAAAGTTGCAGATCCTTACCGTTCTGCGGTAATTGCAAAATAGCGACATCCTCAACTACGCGCCCTAAACGGTCAACCACCACTCTTCTTTGGCCAGGATGCCCAGCTAATTCTTTTTCTCGGGAGAGCTCCATCCCCTCCTGCCCACGATCCTCGACATTGGTGAAGCCCACAACGTGCGCCATCGCCTCACCTTCAGGATAAAAACGGCGGTATTCGTTGTTTAAGCCAATACCTGGAATTTCTAATTGCTTAATTTTCTGCGCCACTACTGGATCAACTTGACGCTTTAAGAAAATTTGCTTGCGTTCTTCTTTTAGTTTTTTACGTAATTCTGCCTCACCCATTTGTAAGAGGCCGGCCAACTCACGAATCTTCTCAACCGATAGGTCGTCTGGAACAGTATCGTTATAAGCAATAATCGACTTTGCCTCTAAGCTCGTTGCGATTACTTGCCCATTGCGATCTAAGATTTTTCCCCGAGAGGCTGGTAGCTCTAACTCTCGCTGTGTACCACGCACACCTTTGGCTTCATAAAATGCATTTCCAGGGCCTTGAATCCAAAAGGCGCGAATAAGCAACATCATGAAGACGAAGAACAATAGAAACAACATGAGGCGTGAACGCCACATTGGAAGACGCAGTACTAAATTTGGCGTCGTTGAAAATCCAACTGGCCTCATCTTGCTTCCTTCAGATACAAGGTACGCTCAGGAGAAATTGGCACCATGTGTAATTGGTTACGAGCTACATCACGAATTCTGGCGGACTTTGATAGGTTGCGTTGTTCATACTCCAAACGTAACCAATCTTGATTTAGTTTGCGCTCTTCAATTTGCGCACGCTCTAATGCGATAAATAATTTTCGCGCACGTTGCTGTGAAGCTACCAAAGACAGGGCGCAAATCAACAGTAGCGCAAGCAGTGTAAAGGTTGCCCGATTCAAGCTGTTGCTCCTAATCTCTTTTCGGCTACTCGCATAATGGCTGAACGAGCACGAGGATTTTCGCGCACCTCATCAGTACTTGGTTTAATTCGCCCAATAATGGCCAATTCACTTTGCGGCAAATCCCTATCGCGTACCGGTAGACCTCGAGGAATCTCTACTTTAGAGTGGGTCTGTAAAAATTGTTTAACAATACGATCTTCTAGAGAATGAAAGCTAATTACTGCCAGTCTTGCGCCCGGCTTTAGCAAGGTAAGCGCGGCCTTTAATCCCCGTTCGAGATCTTCTAATTCACGATTTATAAAAATACGTAAGGCTTGAAAGGTTCTTGTAGCAGGATCTTGTCCAGCTTCTCGGGTTCGAACTACGCTTGCAACTAAAGTTGCTAGCTCTAAAGTTGTTTTTGGTGCCAACCCTGCTTCACGCTTAGCCACAATTGCTTTTGCAATTTGAAATGCAAAACGCTCTTCGCCATAGGTCTTAATCACATGGGTGATTTCTTCTGGGGATGCTTGTTCCAACCACTGCGCAGCAGTTAGGCCTTGGTCCGTATTCATCCGCATATCTAACGGACCCTCTCGGCGAAATGAAAAGCCCCGATGCGCCTCGTCTACTTGTGGAGAGCTGATGCCGAGATCCAACAAAATACCATCGACGGATCCTGGCTCTGCATACTGATCCATCTGCGCAAAGCTATCGTGCACGATATGTAATCGCTGATCGTTGATTTGCTGAGCTACTGCGATCGCATCCAAATCCTTGTCGAATGCAATCATTTTCGCACTGGAAGGAAGTTGGGCCAGCAATGCCTTTGTATGCCCACCACGCCCAAAAGTCCCATCGATCAAGATGAGATTTTCTGTTGTGCTGTGACTGGTGATGAGTGGGCCGCTGATTAGTGCTGTCACCGCCTCGGCCAGTAGTACTGGGCGATGAGTTGTATTCATGACACCCTGTCATCAAAAATTAAATTGCTTTAACGCTTCAGGCATACCTTGCGCAATGGCAGCCTGCTCTTTTGCAGCATAGGTCGCTGCATCCCACAATTCCAGATGGCTACCCATGCCTAGCAACATCACTTCTTTTTCAATCCCTGCTGCAGAACGCAATTCAGGGCTGACTAAAATTCTTCCAGCACCATCCAAATCTATTTCAGCAGCGTTACCTAAAAATATGCGACGCCACCAGTGGGCATCCATTGGCAATTGGGCAACGCGAGAACGAAATGCTTCCCACTCGGGGCGTGGGAATAAAAGTAGGCATCCATCAGGGTGTTTCGTGAGCGTAATGCGACCCTCGCCTTGAACTAACAAGGCGTCACGATGCTTTGCCGGCACAGACATGCGGCCTTTTGCATCTAAATTGAGAGCTGACGCACCTTGAAACACTGATTTAACCCCACTTTTTCACACTTCCTCCCACTTTAGAGGATCGTTATAAGAGGGTCAAGTCTTTTTGGGTCTTTTTTAGGAAATTATCTATTGATTACAAAGACTTAGCGTGATGTGTTCATAAAATAGTGATTGTAAAAATACTATCTGAAACAGTCACTTGGAATATACACTTAAGGATAAATCTTAGCTATTTAGGGAAATAACTGGTAAATGTACTGTATTGATAAACAGTAATTGGTCTTCAAAATGAAACTGCCAACTATTTAGCATTAGATTCTGTAAGCAGTTTTAGTCATCAATGTAGAAACAGCCTGCATAATTTTTTTAATTGGCTCCGGCAGAGGTTCTCCACCAGCAGAAATTGCCGCCCGACCATGCTCAATTTCATCTTCACGCATTTGGTCCACGATAGCGCGCGAACGATGGTCCTGTTGGGGTAATTTGTGAAGGTGACTTTCTAAGTGATTTTCTACCTGTTTTTCAGTCTCGGCTACAAAGCCCAAGCTCCACTTATCGCCCGCTAAGCCAGCCACGATACCGATTGCAAAAGATCCTGCATACCAAATAGGATTAAGGTAACTCGTGTGTGAGCCAAGCTCTTTCAAGCGAATTTCACACCAAGCTAAATGATCCATCTCCTCTTGCGCAGAATCGCTCAGCATTTGCTGAATTTCACCCCTACGAGCCAGTAATTTTTGAGCTTGGTACAGCGCCTGGGCACAGACTTCGCCTACATGATTTACCCGCATCAGCCCAGCAGAATGCTCTCGATCAGCAGTTTCAAGTTGATCAGCTGAATAGGCATTTGATCCTGGCATAGGCCGGTGGGCATGAGCCCCGCCCGCCATCGACCGAAGCGCAGTATCGAACTCCATAATGAGACGGTCAACAAAAGCCATAGCTGATCGTACTCTTAGATTAAAACTTCTGCTTTTGAACTTTGCTTCGTCTTTAGTCCAAGATCAGCCAAAAGCGCGCGGTCCTGCTCAGCCTCTGGATTACCGGTAGTAAGTAGTTGCTCACCATAGAAAATAGAGTTAGCTCCAGCCTGAAAACACATCGCTTGAACCGCTCTTCCCATCTCTTGGCGACCTGCAGATAAACGCACCCGTGCCCGCGGCATCGTAATCCGAGCTACCGCGATTGTTCTAACAAATTCCAAAGGGTCTAGGGGTTGTTGATGCTCTAGAGGCGTGCCTGCGACAGGCACTAAATGATTGATCGGAACAGACTCAGGATAGGGGTTTAAGTTGGCAAGGCGCGCCAAAAAAGCGGCACGCTGCTCTCGAGTTTCACCCATCCCAACAATGCCACCGCAGCAAACTGACATACCCGCAGTACGTACATTAGCTATCGTATCCAAACGATCTTGATAGCCTCGGGTTGAAATGACTGAACGATAAAAGTCTTCACTTGTGTCTAAATTATGATTATAAAAATCTAAACCCGCCTCCTGAAGCGCCAGAGCCTGACTGGCTTCTAGCATTCCTAGTGTGGCGCAGGTTTCTAGACCTAACGCTTTTACACCCTTAATCATGGCGGCTACTTTTTCGATATCCCGATCCTTAGGCTCGCGCCAAGCAGCACCCATGCAAAAACGATTAGAGCCCGCAGCCTTCGCAGCTCGCGCAGCATCTAAGACCTCGTCTAAATCCATTAATTTATTGGCCTTAACATCTGTGTCGTAGCGGGCAGCTTGTGGGCAGTAGCTGCAATCCTCAGGGCACCCCCCAGTTTTAATAGAGAGTAAGGTAGCCAATTCGACATCGCCATCAGGAAAGCTCAATCGATGCACTTCTTGCGCCCGAAACATCAGCTCACTAAATGGCAACGCAAACAGGGCCTCGATCTGGGAAACACTCCAAGGCCCAGATGCATCAAGCTCCCGATACAAATCCGCTTTAGACTGCACTTGAGTAAGGGTTTTTTCAGCAATTTGAGTAGCTGGCATAGTCGAATTCCAGAAAATAGATCAATTTAAGCCATAAACATAACAGATACGGGCGCAAATTAGGAAAAACTAGTGGTCAAATACTAAACATGAAGGTTATTACCAACTCTAATCAAACGCCGTTAGTTGCGCGTAGCCAGGATGCTGTTTGGCATCCCTGCACCCAAATGAAACATCATGAGTCTTTTCCATTGATTGCCATCACCAGAGGAAAAGGGGCATGGCTTTTCGATGAAAAAGATAGCCCACTACTCGATTGCATTAGCTCTTGGTGGACTAATTTATTCGGGCACTCCAATCCTCGCATCAATCAAGCCATTACCGATCAACTCGAAAAAATTGAACATGTCATGTTGGCAGGGTTCACTCATCCACCGGTAGTGGAGCTATCAGAAAAGTTAGCCGCTTTGACCAAGGGGAATCTAGGTCATGTTTTTTATGCATCTGATGGCGCCTCTGCCGTAGAAATTGCCCTCAAGATGAGTCACCATTTTTGGCGACTGGGCAATCAACCCAATAAACAAAAGTTTGTTTGCCTACAAAATGGCTATCACGGCGAAACACTGGGCGCACTAGCGGTAACTGATGTGGCTATCTTCCGAGATGCTTATGGTGCATTGTTACAAAGCGTATTCACCATACCATCGCCCGATGCCCGCAAAGCAACACTGGGTGAGGACGCCGATGAGATTGCGAGACAGGCAGCAAAAAAATTAGAAGAACTACTGGAAGTTGAGCATGCCAATATTGCCGCCATCATTGTTGAGCCGTTAGTGCAATGTGCTGGGCAGATGGCGATGCACTCACCTGAATACCTACGTATCGTCAGAGCCCTTTGCGATAAGTTTGATATCCATCTCATCGCTGATGAAATTGCGGTAGGCTGTGGACGTACTGGAAAATTCTTTGCCTGTGAGCATGCAGGGATATGGCCAGACTTCTTGACATTATCTAAAGGGATTAGCGGCGGATATCTACCGCTATCGCTCTCCATGACTACTGACAAAATTTATCAAGCATTTTATGGAGATAAAACTCAACAAGGTTTTTTGCATTCGCACTCTTACACTGGAAATCCTCTCGCTTGCGCAGCCGCCTTGGCCTGTTTAGCAATTTTCGAAACAGAATCTGTACTTCAAAATAATATTGGACGTAGCAGTGACCTTGCTAAAGCATTTGCTTGGGCTAAAGAGGATGAGCGCATCGAGCATTGGCGCCAGCAAGGCATGATCCTTGCTTTTGATATCAAGCCGCATGTTCTTCAAAGCCAAGCGCATTTTGCTCGCGAGATGTTCTCAGCCAGTATTCAGGAGGGTATCTTGATCAGACCTATTAGCAATACGATTTATGTGATGCCCCCTTATATCTTGTCTCAAGAAGAAACAATTCAGATGGGTAAATCAGTCCACAGTGCTTTAAATCGGACGCTGCTATGAGTCAGAAATTTAGTGCGCTGCAGATGGCGAAAGATCAGATTGATGATCTAGATTCGAAGTTGTTAAAGCGCAAGCTGCGCACCACAAAGTCAGCCTGCGATGTCGAAATCACCATTGATGATCGTCAGCTCAAAGCATTTTGTAGCAATGATTATTTGGGCTTAGCGAATCACCCAAATTTAGTCGAGGCCCTAGCACAGGGCGCAAAGCAATATGGTGTTGGCAGCGGCGCATCTCATCTCATTAGCGGTCATAGCATCGCTCACGATTTGCTGGAGAAAAAATTAGCCTCTTTTCAGAGTCAACATATTCCAAATACACGGGCGCTTTTTTTTAGCACTGGCTATCTTGCTAATATGGCCGCTATTACTGGCTTGGTTCGACTTGCTGCTTCTGGTGATGTCAGCATTTATTCAGCGGCACTCAATCATGCCTCACTGATTGATGGCGTACGTCTCGCTAGTGCACAAACAAAAGCAACCGTGGCCATTTTTGATCATCAAAATCTAGATGCGCTAGATGTAATGCTCAGTAAGGATAGGCATTCACTCAAGATTATTGTGCTTGACGGCGTTTTTAGTATGGACGGGGATATTGCGCCAGTGAGCAAGCTCATTGAAATCGCCAACCAGCATAACGCTCTTCTACTGATTGATGATGCCCATGGTTTTGGGGCTCTTGGTCAACATGGGCATGGCATTCTTGAGCAATTTAATGTCCATTCAGAGCGCATTATTTATATTGGTACGCTCGGAAAAGCAGCCGGCGTGAGTGGCGCTTTTGTTTGTGCCTCCGCTCCATTTGTTGAATGGCTGATTCAAAAGGGTCGCCCCTACATTTACAGTACTGCAACACCACCAGCTATTGCACATACCGTTTTAAAAAGTCTCGAACTAATCGAAGGTCCAGAGGGAATACGTCGTCGTCAACAGTTAAATCAACTGATTACCGTTTGGCATCAAGAGATGCATTTTTCTCATTGGGAAAAAGTGCCTTCATGCACCGCTATTCAACCGATTATTTTGGGCAGCAATGCCAATGCTTTGGCGGCAGCGAAGTTACTAGATGAGGCGGGTTATTGGATTCCAGCGATTCGTCCGCCGACCGTTCCTATTGGGAGCGCACGTTTAAGAGTGACCTTCTCTGCTAATCATAGTATTGAAGATCTATCTGAGCTCATCCATACGTTAAAAATCATCGAGCAAAAAGTTATTAAGGGGTCTCAATCTTGAGTTCTCTTATGAATCTATCAACTGGTTTTTTTATCACTGGCACGGATACCGAAATTGGTAAAACCTTAGTAGCGGGCGCCCTTATTTTGAAGTTAAAAGAAGCCGGTCAAATATCGGCTGGTTTTAAACCGGTAGCTGCTGGAACTTATATCGATGCTAGTGGTCAAAAATGCAATGAAGATGTAGAAACATTAAGTTTGGCCTCAGGACTAAACTCACGAGAGCATGTGCTTTGTCCTTATGTCCTAGATGAGCCGGCGGCTCCACATTTAGTAGCTAAAGAACAGGATATCCGCCTAGATTGCGCTGTCATTCTCGATGCCCTAGGAGTACTTACAACTCAGTTTGACGCTGTAGTAGTGGAAGGTGCTGGTGGTTTTTTAGTGCCCCTTAACAGCCAAGAAGATTTGGGTGATTTGGCCCAAGCGATCGATTTGCCGGTCATTCTGGTGGTCGGAATGCGTTTAGGCTGTATTAATCACGCATTACTTACTTGTGAAGCTATTCAATCTAGACAACTCAGTATTGCGGGATGGGTTGCAAATACCCTTTCTGAGGAAATGCCGTTTTTAGAAGAAAACATCCAGACTTTGAAAGATCGAATCTTTGCACCCTTCCTAGGCGTTATTCCCAGCCTTCCACAAACATTCCAGAAGCAGGCGAATAGCCCCTACTCCATGGATGCCTTACATTTTGCTGCGCAGTATATAAGGCTGCCCCAGTAAATTCGGATAAGATAAAGCCATGCGATTACTTCCAGAAATTATCGACTCTGCAGCAGCGATACAAGAAATCCGACGCAATATTCATGCCCATCCCGAACTGCGTTTTGAAGAAAACCGTACCTCTGACTTAGTTGCAGAGGCACTTTCTAGCTGGGGAATTACGGTATTTCGGGGGCTCGGAAAAACAGGTGTTGTTGGTAAGCTGGAAGGCGACTTCGGTGCCGGCAAAATAATTGGCTTACGTGCCGACATGGATGCCTTGCCGCTGCAAGAACATAATGCCTTTGAACATACTTCAAAAAACCCCGGCAAGATGCACGCTTGCGGTCATGATGGCCACACCGCCATGCTCTTGGGTGCCGCACAATATCTCTCAAATCATCGTGACTTTAAGGGCACAGTGATTTTCATTTTTCAGCCAGCAGAAGAGGGTGGTGCTGGTGCTCAAGCAATGATTCAAGATGGTCTCTTTGAGCAATTTCCATGTGACGCAGTCTTTGGTTTACATAATTGGCCTGGACTTGCTGAGGGGCACTTTGGAGTCACCTCAGGACCGATGATGGCCTCTAGTAATAGCTTTGAAATTACGATTAGAGGAAAAGGGGGGCATGCCGCCCTTCCGCACAATAGTGCAGATCCGCTACTTGCTGGAACCCAAGTGGTGCAAGCCCTACAAAGCATCATTACACGCAATAAACGCCCTATAGATGCTGCTGTTTTATCGGTGACGCAATTTAATGCCGGCAAGACTAATAATGTGATCCCTGATAGCGCTTTTATCGGCGGTACAGTTCGCACTTTTACGCTAGAAGTGCTCGATCTGATTGAGCAAAGGCTTAAAGAGATTTCTCATAACATTGCTAGCGCTTTTGATTGCCAGGCTGAGGTTGGTTTTGTCAGAAGCTATCCACCACTCATTAACCATGATCGAGAAGTGCAATTTGCAAGTGAGGTCATGGTTGAATTAGTGGGCCCTCAAAATGTCAATACATCGATCGATCCAACTATGGGTGCAGAAGATTTTGCATTTATGTTGTTGGAGAAACCCGGTTGTTATGTGTTTTTAGGGAATGGAGATGGGGATCATCGCTCCGTTGGTCATGGCATGGGTCCATGCCATCTTCACAACCCCTCTTATGACTTTAATGACGCCCTGATTCCGGTTGGTGTGAGCTACTGGGTCAAGCTAGCTCAACGTTACTTAGCGAAAGAGGCGCTCTAAGTAACAAGCATTTTTAAGAGTTTGTAAATTTGGCTGGACGCTTTTCTATAAACGCTGTCATCCCCTCTTTTTGATCGTTTGTAGCAAAACAAGCATGAAATAACCGACGCTCAAAACGAATACCTTCAGACAAGGTAGTTTCATAAGCCGCGTTGATAGATTCCTTGACCATCATCGCTGTGATCAAAGGCATATCAGCAATTGTTTTTGCAATCGCTTTTACTTCTGTTAGAAAATCAGCTTGCGGGAAAATACGGGCAACCAAACCTGCACGTTCCGCTTCGACAGCATCCATCATGCGACCAGTCAGAGCAAGATCCATAGCCTTGGCCTTTGACACTGCACGCGTAAGACGCTGCGTGCCACCAGCGCCAGGAATAATGCCTAACTTTACTTCTGGCTGTGCAAATTTTGCGCTATCGGCAGCCATGATGGTGTCGCACATCATCGCTAATTCACATCCGCCACCAAGAGCGTAACCAGATACTGCCGCAATCACCGGCTTGCGAACCTGCTTAATTTGTTCCCAGTTGCGCGAAATAAAATCGCCGCGATAGACATCCTGAAATCCATACTTTGCCATCGCTGCAATATCAGCGCCAGCAGCAAATGCTTTTTCACTACCCGTCACAATGATGCAGCCGATACCATCATCCGCATCGAAGCCCAACATCGCCGCACCTAGTTCATCCATCAACTCATCGTTTAGGGCATTCAAAACCTGAGGGCGATTTAAAGTAATGATGGCAACCTTGCCCTCTACTTCAGTCAATATGGTGTTGTAGCTCATGTATCTCTTTCCAATAGGTACTCATTTAACGTGGTAACAATAACCACATCTTGCCATCCTGTTTCATGCGCCCAGCCAATTCGCCAGCAGCATCTCCCGAACCCCAATAGTAGTCTGCCCTCACCCCACCCACAATAGCCTTACCAGTATCTTGCGCCATGACAAGTTTCTGCAAGGCTTGCTTACTTAAGGGTCTTGTCGTACTTAAAAAGACCGGCGCTCCTAGTGGAAGCGCTCTTAAGTCTACGGCAATACTGCGCTCACTCGTGAGCGGTACGCCTAGCGCACCAATGGGCCCCAGATCAGCACTCACCTTACCGGGAAGCTCTTTAAAGAAAACAAATCTAGGGTTGGCATTCAGCATCTCTTCGACTCGACCGGGGTTTCGCTTGGCCCATGCTGAAATACCCTGCATGGTTGCCTCACTACGGGTGATTTCCTTACGATCAAGCAACCACTGTGCAAAAGACTTGAAGGGCTGATCATTCGTCCCGGCATAAGCTAAACGCAGCACGCGGCCATCATCTAAGCGAATTTTTCCAGATCCTTGAATTTGCATAAAAGCAGCCTCCACAGGATCTTTTACCCAAGCAATTTCAGATCCACGCAAGATTCCTGAGCTCATCAATTCTGAGCGGGGTGGTGCAGGGCTGGGCTTTGAACTTTTCCACGAAGGGGGATAGGCATAGAGCGGAACAGTGTAAGTGGCAGTTCGGGTCTGAGAGCCATTTAACACTGGCTCGTAATAACCAGTAACTAAGCCTGTCTCATTTCCATTGGCGCTATTACGGATCTCATAGGCCTGGAAATTCGCCTCAAAATACTGACGGATTGCGTCATCATCCCGCACTGAAATGTTGCTCGCTTGCATACAAACTTGGCGCCAATGAATCTCGCTATTGCGCTTTCGTAAGGCTTCACAGCTCTTGAGCCAGGCTGGCCAAGCGGAGGTAAGGTCATCTTGCTGCCAGCCAGGTAAAGCTTGCCATGACACCGCCTGAAATTGAGCGATGGGGGAGCTATAAGCTGCTGGGGGGCTGCTGCTTGAGCGGGAAGATCCCGGTCCTCGCGTAGGAGGACTCATGCAGCCGATGATCATGCTAGCAAGAGCAATAGCGAATACACTTCGAGCTAGGGTTTGCTTGCTCCAGGCAAAATCTGCTTTATTACTCAATAGTTTGGATATAAAAATCATGATTGCCAATGTACTCGATGAATACCCAATGATCCTATTTGTCTTAGAAGGTGGCCTGGCTTTAGCGTTACTACTCTTCATTGTCCTTTGGACCGGTAAGGGCAAAAAATAGCTTTTCTAGGGTATTAATGCAAGGTTCTAGGCATTACTAGAGCAAATTCTAGAATAGGCGCCTGGAAAAACTGAGCTTCTTCAGTAACGCAAAAGAACTCACCCCGCATGGTTCCCGCTGGCGTAGGTAAAGTAGCCCAGCTGGTGTACTCAAACTGCTCACCAGGCCTCAGAAGCGGTTGCTGCCCTACAACGCCCAGCCCGCGGACCTCTTTTACGTCATTGTCGCCATCCGTAATGAACCAATGGCGGCCAATGAGCTGCACATTAGCTGTGCCAGCATTCCGTATGGTGACAGTGTAAGCAAAGGCAAATTGCCTATTCTCGGGGTCAGACTGTTCCGGTAGGTACTGAGTTTTGACCGTAATCGTGATTTCGTGAGGATTCATGCTCGAATTCTGCGCTATCCCGAAGCCAACTGCAAGCTAGAATCTAGGTATGGATATCCAGAAATCAGCTTCAAATACCCAATTTCTTATTGCCCCCTCTATTTTGTCGGCTGACTTTGCCTGCCTTGGTAAAGAAGTTCAAGACGTTCTTTTGGCGGGCGCAGACTGGATTCACTTTGATGTGATGGATAACCACTACGTTCCCAACCTCACCATTGGGCCGTTGGTGTGCGAGGCAATTAGGCCGCATGCTACAAAAGATGGCAAACCAGCCATGATTGATGTGCACTTAATGGTTGAGCCGGTAGACCGTCTTGTTCCCGATTTTGCTAAAGCCGGGGCAAACCTCATTAGCTTTCATCCCGAGGCAAGTCCGCACGTCAATCGCACATTGAATTTGATTCGCGACCAAGGCTGTCAGGCCGGACTGGTCTTCAATCCCGCCACCCCCCTTGATCATTTGGATCACACCTTAGAGTTATTAGATTTAGTGCTCCTGATGTCTGTAAACCCGGGCTTCGGTGGGCAATCCTTTATTCCCAGTACGCTGAACAAAATCACACAAGTACGCGCACGCTTAGATCGCTACCAAGCAGAGACTGGGCGGCATATTCGTCTAGAAGTAGATGGCGGCATTAAAGTCGACAACATCGCTCAGGTCGCTAAAGCAGGGGCTGATACCTTTGTTGCTGGCTCCGCAATCTTTGGAAACAAAAATTATGCTTCCGTGATTGATGCTATGCGTTCAGAACTAGCGAACTCAGGAATTGCGTAATGCAGCATGAAGAATTTCTAGCGCTTGCAAAGCAGGGCTTTAATCGCATCCCCTTAGTAAAAGAAGTATTGGCGGATTTAGAGACGCCGCTGTCTCTTTACGTCAAACTGACGCAAGCCTTCGGCCAAAAGAATACCTATCTTCTAGAATCTGTTTTAGGTGGAGAACGCTTTGGCCGCTTTTCTTTTATTGGGCTGCCAGCTAAAACGATTTTAAGAACGATCGGCACACCAGATGCCCCAGTTACTGAGGTCTTACTTAATGGGCAAGTCATTGAAACGAATCATGACAATCCTTTAGATTTTGTAGATGCTTTTTTTAAACGCTTTAAGGTTGCCGTGCAGCCTGGCTTACCCCGCTTCTGCGGAGGTCTAGCCGGTTATTTTGGATATGACACGGTTCGCTATATCGAATCTCGCTTAGCCAAGCACCAGCTTCCTGACGAATTAGGTGTGCCTGATATTCAGCTAATGCTGACAGAAGAGCTGGCAGTCATCGATAACGTCGCAGGCCGTATTTACCTTATCGTTTATGCCAATCCTGATATTGCTGATAGCTTTAATCAGGGCCAAGCTAGGTTAAAAGAAATATTAGCCTGCCTCACTAAGCCGGTGACTATACCCGCTTCACTACCTAGTACTAAAACTGAATTAATCCGCCAATTCAAGGCGGCCGACTATGAACGCGCTGTACTAAAAACCAAAGAATATATTTTGGCTGGTGATTGCATGCAAGTTGTCATTGGCCAACGGATTAGTAAGCCTTTCACTGATTCGCCTTTGGCTTTATATAGAGCATTGCGCTCTTTAAATCCATCGCCCTATATGTACTTTTATGATTTTGGTGAAATGCAGATTGTGGGTTCATCCCCAGAAATACTGGTGCGCCAAGAAAATCGTGAAGGTGAAAAAATTGTCACCATTCGGCCGCTAGCAGGAACACGTCCACGCGGTACCTCGCCCGAAGAGGATGATCGCCTAGCCAAAGAGTTGCTTGCCGATCCTAAAGAAATTGCAGAGCACGTCATGCTCATTGATTTAGCACGCAACGATGTAGGCCGCATTGCTAAAACGGGAACTGTCAAACTAACGGATTCCATGTCGATCGAAAAATATTCTCATGTGCAGCATATTGTCAGTTCAGTAGAAGGTGAATTGCTGGACAATATGAGCAATATGGATGTTTTACGCGCCACCTTCCCTGCTGGAACTTTATCTGGCGCCCCTAAAATTCGGGCGATGGAAATTATTGATGAAATGGAAGTAGTAAAACGTGGGGTCTATGGTGGTGCTGTGGGTTACCTCTCCTTTTCTGGCGACATGGATGTCGCGATTGCGATTCGTACAGGCGTTATCCGAAACGGTATGTTGCACTCTCAAGCAGGTGCGGGTGTTGTTGCTGACTCTGACCCTACTGCTGAGTGGAAAGAAACTGAGGCCAAAGCGCGTGCCGTATTAATGGCAGCTGATTTAGTGCAAGGAGGACTCGATGCTCCTCATGATTGATAACTATGACTCGTTTACTTATAACCTAGTGCAATATTTTGCAGAACTAGGCGAAGAAGTTAGAGTGTTTCGTAACGATGAGATTAGCGTTAAAGAAATCGCCAATATCAATCCTGCGCGTATTTGTATTTCCCCTGGACCGTGTAGTCCAACAGAAGCAGGCATCTCCGTAGAAACAATCAAGCGTTATGCAGGGCATATTCCAATTCTAGGAGTTTGTCTTGGGCACCAAGCGATTGGCGAGGCTTTTGGTGGCAAGATTATTCGCGCCCAAAAAGTAATGCATGGCAAGACAGATGATATTCACCATAGTGGCGTTGGTGTATTTAAGAACCTTCCAAGCCCATTTAAAGTAACTCGCTATCACTCCCTAGCTATTGAGAAAAGTTCCTTGCCAGAGGTGCTAGAAATTACTGCCACCTCCTCAGATGGAGAAATCATGGGTGTACGGCATCGTGAGCTCGCAGTGGAAGGCGTGCAATTTCATCCAGAGTCTATTCTTTCTGAGCATGGCCACGCCCTACTCAAGAATTTTTTGCAAACGAAATAACTATGCCTATTAGTCCTCAACAAGCATTACAACGCTGCATTGAGCATCACGAGCTTTCTCATGATGAAATGACCGCAATAATGCGCCTCATCATGAGCGGTGAAATACCGCCAACATTAGTGGCTGGCTTATTAGTCGCCCTACGTACCAAACAAGAAACCGTTGGTGAAATTACGGCTGCTGCTCAGGTGATGCGTGAGTTTGCCACCCCAGTACATATTGAGGATAGGACTAACTTAGTAGATGTGGTTGGTACCGGCGGTGATGGCGCCCATACCTTTAATATTTCTACAGCAGCGATGTTTGTTGCTGCTGCTGCAGGCGCAAAGATTGCCAAGCATGGTAATCGCAGTGTGAGCAGCAAATCAGGCAGTGCTGACATTTTGGAATCACTTGGCGTAAACCTGACACTTTCGCCGGTACAAGTAGCGCAATGCATCGCTCAAACCGGGGCAGGCTTTATGTTTGCACCCAACCATCACCCGGCAATGAAAAATGTTGCACCGATTCGTAAAGATTTAGGCGTGCGCACTATTTTTAATATTCTAGGGCCGCTTACCAATCCAGCAGATGCCAAGCGTATCTTGATGGGGGTATTTCATGCAGACTTGGTTGGTATTCAGATTCGGGTATTGCAAGCCATGGGAATGGATCATGCTCTTGTGGTGTATGGTCTCGACGGTTTAGATGAGATCTCACTCGAGGGCCCTACTTTGGTGGGCGAACTTAAGGATGGTCTTGTACGTGAATATGAAATTCATCCGCAAGACTTTGGCCTAAGCACTGCGTTAACTAATAGCTTCAAAGTTAGCAATGCAGCGGAATCCAAAGCTATCGTCTTAGACGTGCTCAACAAAATCCCTGGCCCAGCAAGCGATATTGTTTGCCTAAATGCAGGAGCAGTGCTGTATGTTGCCGACATCGCCCCCAGTATTGCTAGTGGTATTGAAATAGCGAAAGCGGCTATTGCCTCTGGTGCAGCACGCCAAAAACTTGATCAATTTGTTGTAGCTACCCAAAAATAATTAAAGCCCCTGATGAGTGATATTCTCGAAAAAATTGTTTCCACTAAAAAAGTGGAAATTGCTATAGACTCCAAAAAAATATCCCTTGCTAACCAGCGTGAGCAAGCCGAAGAAAATAACCGTGACGAGACTTTGAGGCCACGGGGTTTTATTCACTCAATCCATCAGAAAATCATCTCTGGCAAAGCGGGCGTTATTGCCGAGATTAAAAAAGCAAGTCCCAGTAAAGGCGTCTTGCGGGAGCACTTTCATCCAGCAGAAATTGCACAGTCTTATGCCAATAATGGCGCCGCCTGTTTATCGGTTCTAACGGATAAGGATTATTTTCAAGGGGCGAACGCTTATTTACAGGCTGCACGTGCGGCCTGCAGCATCCCCGTTTTACGCAAAGACTTCACGATTGATCCTTATCAAATTTATGAAGCTAGAGTGCTAGGTGCAGATGCCATTTTATTAATAGTGGCCTGCCTAGAACGCAATCAAATGCGGGAATTAGAAGCCTGCGCCCATGAGCTCGGCTTGGATGTGCTGGTGGAAGTACACAGCGCACCTGAATTAGAGCAGGCCTTGGATCTCAAGACTCCACTGCTCGGCATCAATAATCGTAATTTAAAAACTTTTGAAGTCACGCTTCAGACCACTTTGACATTATTGTCGATGGTGCCTGCTGATAAAACGATCGTGACAGAATCTGGAATTATGAATCGTGCGGATGTTCAATTAATGCGTGATCATCATATCAACGCCTTTTTGGTGGGCGAGGCATTGATGCGCGCTACTGATCCTGGGGCTGCGCTAGGTGAGTTATTTAATTAAGCGATTTATTGGTCGCACTAAATCTAATCCATATTTAATTACCGCGATCAATAAAATAGTTCCAAGGATATCGCCAACCAACATCGCTATGAAGTGGTTAAAAGTACCCGCATCATCAAATCCCCGAATAGCAAACCACCACTGATGCAAGCCCGCACTTAATAAAGAAAAGATCAAAATACAAGCAGATAGCTTAGGTAGGCTGAAATTGCTCATATCGGGTGTAACTTGAATATTGTTTAGTACAAACACTCTGGCCAAATAAGGCGCAAACCCTGAAATCAAACCAATCCCAATACAGCTTGTGAGGTCGGGTGGATTCTCACCCGTGTAGCTAATAAAAAATGAGCCCAGCACAATGCCAAGCGCCCCTGGAAAACCAAAGATTAAGACCAGGAATAGTCTGAGCCCTGCAGGAAGGTAAATCCAATTCACTCCAAAGCTAAAGGATAAGTGCTGGGTAAGCCAATTATTGAGATAAAACAATATGCTATAGGCAAGCAAACTGATGCAGATAGCCGCTAGCCAATCTGGTAATAATTTTGTCATTACTATCAGTATGGATTAATTTATGAAAACATATCGTTGACCTATTAGGGCAAGGGTTTATACTGATAGCTCTATAGCTAGTGATTTAAATCATGTTTTTTTAGACAAAAATCACATAAAATCTCCTTTAATGAACAAACCAAAATCCTCCTATTTACGCTTTCTCAATTTACTCGATGCTTTAGATCGAATGAATCCAGGGAAAAAACTCGACAGCACCGAGCAAGAATTACTCAATAAAGTTGTTGTGGGATTTCATGCCAAACAATCGCTGTTGGTGGGTGACCTTATCTCCTTGTCTGAGCTTGGATCGCAAGCCACTCTCCATGGGCGTCTAAAAAATCTGAGTGCTATGGGTTACATCAAGATGGTGAGCAATGATGATGGCCGCAAAAAAGAGGTGCTCCCCTCTAAAATAGCTTTAAAGCGCTATGAAGAAGTTTCTAAATGTCTAGAAAAGGCTGCTAAAGCAGCTTAATTTGGACCTATTCTTTCCCCTACTTGGGGTATTAAACTAAAAAAGCCCTATTGAGGGCTTTTTTAATGTGGTCGCAGGTGGATTTAGACGTTAAAAAGGAAATTCAATACGTCGCCATCTTTAACGACATACTCTTTGCCTTCGGCGCGCATCTTACCGGCCTCTTTGGCTCCAGACTCCCCTTTGAACTGAATGAAATCCTCATAAGCAATCGTTTGCGCGCGAATAAATCCCCGCTCAAAATCTGTATGAATGACTCCAGCAGCCTGAGGTCCGGTGTCCCCTTTGTGAATCGTCCATGCCCGAACTTCTTTTACGCCAGCGGTAAAGTAAGTCTGCAGACCCAATAGGTCATATCCGGCCCGAATCACGCGATCTAAGCCCGGCTCTTGCATGCCTAGGTCAGCTAAAAACTCTACTTTGTCTGCATCGTCCAAGTCGGCGATTTCAGCCTCAATAGCGGCGCATACCGCCACTACTGGTGCACCCTCTTTGGCAGCATGCTCTTTTACGGCATCAAGGTGCGGGTTATTTGTAAAACCATCTTCTTTGACATTGGCAACGTACATGGCAGGTTTTGCAGTAATAAGGCAAAGCGGCTTAATAAGAAGGTGTTCGTCTTCCGTCAAATCCATGCTGCGCACAGGTAGTGCTTGATCAAGATGAGCCTGAACCTTAGTCAAGACAGCAACCAAGGCAGCCGCATCTTTATCGTTACCAGACTTGGCAGCCTTACTAGAGCGATTGAGTGTTTTTTCAACGGTAGCTAGGTCAGATAAGGCTAGCTCGGTGTCAATAACCCCAATATCGGCAATCGGATCAATCTTGCCTGCGACGTGAATGATGTTCGCGTCTTCAAAGCAACGCACAACATGAGTAATAGCGTCGGTTTCACGAATATTAGCCAAGAATTGGTTACCAAGCCCCTCACCTTTGGAGGCGCCGGCCACCAAGCCCGCAATATCGACAAACTCGACTGCAGCGGGCAATATTCGCTCAGGTTTGACTATCTCAGCCAAAGCGGCCAGACGGGGGTCAGGAACCTCTACTACGCCTACATTAGGCTCGATCGTGCAGAAAGGATAGTTTTCCGCCGCGATCCCAGCCTTGGTAAGCGCGTTAAAGAGGGTAGATTTGCCGACGTTAGGCAGGCCGACGATGCCACATTTTAAAGACATGAGGCTATTGTAAAGGGCTACTTTCGATATCATCGAGATATGTCAGAAGCGCGCCAAAATATTCCTAGTGAATTACCAAAAAAAACTGCCCAATTAAGGGTGGTTGATGTTGCCGTAGTGGGAGGCGGCATCGTCGGCAAGGCATGCGCGCTGGGTTTAGCGCGGCTAGGCCTTCAAACTATTCAGATAGCGCCTGACCTTGGATCTGCCGTTCCTGAGCCTCATGGCGATCAATGGGGTCAGCGCATTTATGCCTTTTCACCAGGCACCCAAAAACTACTATCCCATTTACAACTCTGGGACGCACTCGATCATCGACGCCTACAGGCAGTCAGAGATATGAAAATTTTTGGTGACCGCGGCGATAAACAAGATCAACTACATCTTTCTGCTTTTGAAGCAGGCGTACCCCAGCTTGCTTGGATCGGGGAAGCCAACTTAATTGAGCACACATTAGATCAGGCATCGCGCTTTCAAAATAAATTGGAACGCGTGAATGCATCTGTAGAGAAAATAGCAATCCTTTCCCATGGGGTGGACTTACACCTTGCGAATGGTTCTGAGGTTCATGCACGGCTGGTTATTGCAGCTGATGGGTCAAACTCCCCCATGCGAAATGAATTAGGCATTTCGATTAGCGAAGAAAGCTACTCGCAAAATGCAGTAGTGGCCAACTGGACTTGCACACGTGCCCACCTTGAAACTGCCTACCAATGGTTTTTACCTGGCGGTGACATTGTCGCTATGCTGCCCCTTCCAAACAAACAAGTCTCAATGGTGTGGTCTACCTCTACTGAAAACGCAAATCATCTTTTAACGCTAGATCAAGCAGCTTGGACTGAAGCGTTTTCCAATATTGCTCAGGGTGCGCTCGTAGCGCAGTTAGGCGTCTTAACGCTACACTCGAAAGTAGCTACCTTTCCACTCAAGAAAATGAAGGCGGATCGATTCATTGGGCCAGCAGAAAATCCACAGGTAGTACTTATCGGTGATGCTGCTCATGTCATCCATCCACTTGCAGGACAAGGTTTAAATTTAGGCTTGAGAGATGTAGCGAGCCTGCTGCAGATTATTGGCAAACGAGAATCCTTTCGGTTGCTCAATGATCAGGTGTTGTTGCGTCGATATGAGCGACAACGTCAAGGTGACACTAGCGCCCTCTTGTGGGTAACCGATAAACTCAAAAAATTATTCTCGGCCAGCAGTGCGACAGAGCGTCAGTTACGCAACTGGGGTCTAGGCATAGTGAATCGCAGTCACTTTATAAAACGGAGTCTGATTGAACGCGCCCTTGGAGATATTAATCTTGAATAAACTATTTTTTAACCTTGCTGCTGTATGTGCACTCCTCTTTTCTGTGGGGCCTCTACATGCACAATCTGAGCAACAGATTAAGTCTGAACTTCAAAAAAAGATTGGCGCCAATACCAAGATTAAGAGCGTGAGCGCCTCACCGATTACCGGCATCTATGAAGTCATGGTTGGTAACGAGGTGTTTTATACCGATACCAACGCAAAATACCTGATTCAAGGTGAAATTATTGAGCTTGCTAGCGGCAAAAACATTACCGAGCAAAGACAGGCTGATCTGAATCGAATTAAATGGTCTGAGCTATTGCCAGCCAATGCCTTAAAAGCCGTACGAGGCAATGGAACTAGGCAACTTGCCGTGTTTTCAGATCCCAACTGCGGCTATTGCAAGCGCCTCGAAAAATCCTTACAGCAGCTAGATAACGTCACAATCTATACCTATTTGATTCCGATTTTATCCGCCGACTCTGCACAGAAGTCTAAGCAAATTTGGTGCTCTGCAGATCCGCAAAAAACCTATGTTGACTGGATGATTAATGGCATCGCACCTAGTGGCAAGAGCGACTGCACAACCCCCTTAGACAAAAATATGGCCTTTGCAAAAACCTATGGAATCACAGGCACGCCTACCCTTTTCTTTACTGATGGCAGTCGCTTTCCGGGCGCAGTACAAATTGTAGATATTGAAAAGAAATTTAGTAGTTTGAAGTAACTGATCATGAAAATCCCTCATCCCTCAGATTGGCCCGCTATTCAATATACGATTTGGTCAACTGATTTAAATAGTCACCGCTTTCATGTCAAGCTTCGTATTGACAATCCACTTCCCGGCGGGCAGATCATCCAAATGCCAAGCTGGATTCCAGGAAGCTATTTAATTCGGGACTTTAGTAAACATATTGAAACCATTCAAGCATATGTTGCTGACAAGCCAAATCAACAACTAGCACTTGAACGCATTGATAACGATCAGTGGCGCTTACCCAATGTAGTTGGCCCTGTTGAAATTCTGACTACGGTATATGCATTTGATTCCTCCGTTCGCACTGCTTATTTAGGTGCTGATCGTGCGTTTATCAATGCTAGTAGTTTGTGTTTATTTGTGAAGGGTCAAGAGCTATTACCTTGCGCCCTAATTCTGATGCCACCTCAAGATGCATCTGCTAATGATTGGACAGTCCAGACAAGTTTGCGCGCAGCTAAGGTTGATAGCCAAGGCTATGGCTTTTATCTTGCCAAAAATTATGATGATTTGCTTGATCATCCGATTGCTATGGGCGTGTTTCAGATTGCGCATTGGAAATCCAATGGCGTATCCCATAGCATGGCGATTCAGGGATGTATCCATGAGGTTGATTTAGCGCGATTGGCAATCGATCTACAAGCGATCTGTACGTGCACCATTAGTCTTTTTGAGCCCACATCAAAACAGGCTCCGTTTAAGAATTATCTGTTTCTGGTAAATGCTGTACTTGCTGGCTATGGCGGTCTTGAACATCGCGATAGCACTGCCCTGCTCTGTCGACGCGATCAGATCCCACAGATCCATACACCCTTAGATGAAACTGCTTATCGTGAGTTCCTCGGTCTTTGTAGTCATGAATATTTTCATGCTTGGCTTGTAAAGCGCATTCAAGCTAAAGCCTTTCAACCCTATCAACTTAATCGCAGAAACCATACGCGCTTGCTTTGGTTATTTGAAGGCTTTACTAGTTACTACGATGATCTACAGCTGCTACGTAGTAAACGGATTGATCTGAAGACCTATCTCAAGCTTGTTGCCAATCATTGGAATGCCGTTCTACGAGGCCCTGGAAGACATAAGCAAAGTTTGGCTGATAGCTCTTTTGATGCCTGGACGAAGTACTACCAGGCAGATGAGAACACGCCCAACGCAGTAGTAAGCTACTACGGTAAAGGGGCATTGCTTGCCCTAGGTCTTGATCTTCAAATTCGGATATTTACCCTCAATACACAATCACTGGATGATTTGATGCGCCTCATTTGGCAACGTCATGGTCTCACCCTCAATGGTATTGCCGAGAATGGTCTTGATGACTTAATGGTGGAATTGCTAGGGCCTGGTTTTAATAAAACCTGGAGCGCCTTTAAAACTCGCTATATTTTTGGCGTTGAAGATATTCCGCTACAGAAATGGTTTGACCAAAACTGTATTTCAGTTCAAACAAAAGCACACACCAAGCTAGAGAAAGTGAAACTTCAGTTGGGTATGCGTCATGTTGATGTTAATGGCTGGCTCAAGATATCGCATGTGCTTGATGGCGGTGCAGCGCAACTAGCCGGACTTGCCCCTGGGGACTTGCTTGCCAGTATCAATGGCGAACGTATCACTGCAGCCCGCCTCGATACCGTTTTATCTAGTTTGGTAAGCAAACAAGTTATCACCATCAGTTTTTATAGGGACGATCTAGAGCATCAATGCATGACTACATTAGAAGAGAATCAAATGCCGACACAATATGACTTTACTGCAGCGCATTAATGACGGCATTTTCTCCTGCAGATATTCCTGAAGATTGGCGCAGTCTATTAGGTGATTATTTTGAATCTACCCAATGGCAAACTCTACAAAGTAAGCTTCAAGCAGAAATTGATCTGGAAGGCAGCCTGATTAGGCCAGAGCCCCAGAATTTCTTCAAAGCCTTATCGCTGACCGCCCTTTCTAATGTCAAGGTGGTGATTCTGGGTCAAGATCCCTATCACTCGCCAGGCCTTGCTCAAGGTTTGGCCTTTTCTGTTCCCGGCCACATTCCCCTCAACTCTCGCCAATTCCCAAGCTCACTTCGCAATATTCGTAAAGCATTAGCCTTAGAGGGCTTTGGCGCTCTTTCTAGTGGAGATTTGCATGACTGGGCAAAGCAAGGCGTACTCCTGCTCAATACCGCGCTGAGCGTCAAATTAGGCGAAGCAGGAAGCCATGCAAACTTGGGTTGGAAATCGCTCATTGATCGACTGATTGCTGAGTTGGTCAAGTACCAACCAAATCTTGTCTGGATGCTGTGGGGCGGACACGCCCAGTCCAAGCTAGCCCTTATTGAATCGGGATCTCAGCAGCTTATTCTGCAATCCTCCCACCCCTCAGGACTGGGGGTGTATAAAACCGATCAGCCATTCTTACAGCCTGATGGAAAAGCCAGTTGTGGGCATTTTAAAAAAGCCAATACATGGTTAACAGAACATGGTCTGAGCCCAATATGCTGGGTTAACCAATCTGGCGAGGATCTCTGTGCGTCGGATCAAGGCTCGCTGTTTAGTTGAACACTTCATGAGTTGCAGTTAGTTACTCAGTTAGTTAGTTAACTACTTAGTTAGCTACCTGGCAATCACCGCATAAAGGTAGCCTGACAGGCTAGCAGCCACAATTGCACTGAGCCACTCCAGTATTTGTCCGGATTGGAAGAATCCAGTCCACTGCCCTGCGAAAGAGCTGGCAAAAGCCGCTAGGAAACCGATCAGAGCCGCCCAAAGGAGCTTCTGACGCGATAGTTTGAGTGATCGGGGGCGTGGATAGGACACCCAGGCAAATAAGCCGGATACGCTGCCGATTAGTAAAAAAGCTAAAAACCCCATTGCAACCCCCATTTATACCGCATCAATTCTATAATCGCACAATGAAGTTGTTGACACTTGGCATCAATCATCACACAGCGCCGATTGCTATTCGAGAAAAAGTGGCCTTTGCCCCTGAATTTCTTCAAGAAGCGTTGCACGATCTTCGCCAACATCTCGTTGGCGCGAATCAGGCTGGGCTGCCAGAAGCCACTATTTTATCTACCTGCAATCGTACGGAAATTTATTGCGCTGCAAATGATGCCAATGCGGCTAGCTTATTGCATGAAGCTACCTTTGACTGGCTAGCTAAAACCCAACAGCTAGCAGCAAGTAGCTTACAACCCCACGTATATGCGCTACCCCAGTCCGATGCCGTACGACATGCTTTTAGAGTAGCTTGTGGACTAGATTCGATGGTGATTGGTGAGACCCAAATCTTAGGTCAGATGAAGGATGCTGTGCGTACAGCTAATGATGCAGGCGTCCTTGGAACTTATCTCAATCAACTTTTTCAGAAGACATTTGCAGTCGCTAAAGAAGTGCGTAGCTCTACAGAGATTGGCGCCCACTCGGTGTCGATGGCTGCTGCATCGGTACGACTCACGGAACGGATCTTTGAAACCATTGCAGACCAACGCGTACTGTTTATTGGTGCCGGAGAAATGATCGCGCTATGTGCAACCCATTTTGCTGCGCGCAAACCAAAAGTAGTAGCGATTGCCAACCGAACAACCGAGCGCGGTCAAGAATTGGCGGATTCTATTGCTGATCAGGATATTAAGACAGAATCATTGAAGTTATCCGATCTTCCTAGTCGATTACATGAATTTGATGTGATCGTTTCTAGTACTGCGTCATCATTACCAATTATTGGTTTAGGTATGGTTGAGAGTGCACTTAAGCAACGTCGCCACAAACCCATGGTGATGATCGATTTAGCAGTACCACGTGATATTGAGTCCGAGATTTCTCGTTTAAATGATGTGTATCTCTACACTGTAGATGACCTTGGCATCATGATTCAAACGGGCGCTTCTTTGCGCCATGCGGCAGTAAGTCAAGCCGAAGCGATTATTGAAGATCGTGTTGGAAACTTTATGCACTGGATGCAAGGCCGTAAAACAGTCCCATTGATTCAGGATATTCAACAACAGGGTGAACATCTTAGACAGCTTGAGCTCGATCGCGCCATGAAACGCTTGATGCGGGGCGATGATCCCCAAGAAGTCCTCAATGCAATGGCGCAAGGCTTGACTAATAAATTTTTACATGGCTCCCTCCATGCTTTGCAACACTCTCATGGTGCCGAGCGTGATGCACTAATTAAATTACTACCCAAATTATTTTCCTCACACACTAAGCCAGAAGATCATTAGATGAAGCCTAGCATGCGGGCTAAGTTAGATCATCTAGATACACGCTTAGCCGAACTCAACTCCCTGTTAACTACTCAAGAGTCTACGAAAGATATGGATCAATATCGAAAGCTCACGCGTGAGCATTCGGATATTGCAACCGTGGTTGAGCAGTTCGGTTTATATAAACAGGCTGAGTCAGATGCTCAGGCGGCTGAGGATATGCGTAAAGATCCTGATATGAAGGACTTTGCTGATGAGGAGCAAAAGCAAGCGCAGGCGACGATGGAGGTGCTAGCAGAAACACTGCAAAAACTATTGCTTCCCAAAGACGTGAATGATGAACGCAATGTGTTCTTAGAGATCCGGGCCGGTACTGGTGGTGATGAGAGCGCCCTGTTTGCTAATGATTTGTATCGTATGTACATCCGCTTTGCAGAGCGCCAGGGCTGGAAAGTCGAAATTGTGAATGCCGCTGAATCAGATTTAGGCGGCTACAAGGAAGTGGTCTTACGCCTAGTGGGTCAATCGGTCTACTCTCGCCTCAAGTTTGAATCTGGTGGTCATCGCGTTCAGCGAGTTCCCCAAACTGAGACTCAGGGACGCATTCATACCTCGGCATGCACCGTTGCGGTGATGCCAGAGGCAGATGAATTAGAGGCCGTCAAAATCAATCCCGCTGAACTACGCGTTGATACTTTTCGCGCTTCTGGTGCAGGTGGTCAGCACATTAATAAAACAGATTCTGCAGTTCGTATTACGCACTTACCCACTGGCACTGTGGTGGAGTGTCAGGATGATCGTAGTCAACACCGCAACCGCGAACAGGCTATGAAAGTATTGGTTTCTCGAATCATGGATGCCCGTGAACGAGAAAAACATCAACTGGAAGCGCAAACCCGCAAGTCTTTGGTAGGCTCTGGTGATAGAAGCGATCGCATTCGGACTTATAACTTCCCACAGGGTCGCATTACCGATCATCGAATTAATCTCACGCTCTACAAAATCGACTCAATGATGGATGGCGACTTGGATGATTTGTGTAATGCCCTGGCTTCTGAGCATCAAGCGGAGCTACTGGCGGCACTAGGCGATCATTAACGACCTCTCAGATGAATGTAACCCACTCATTAAAGGTACTGCTTAGCAACTCAAGATTGCCGCCCAAGGAAGCACGAATTCTGCTGGCCCATATTTTGGAGCAGCACTATCAACTCCCTCGATCCGCCTTAATGTCTCGTGACGATATGGTGCTCAGCGAAGCAGCGCAGAATGCATGGCAAGACCTTGAAGCGCGCAGAATGCAAGGTGAGCCTATTGCTTATGTCTTAGGGAAGAAAGGGTTTCACAATATTGAACTACGGGTTGCTCCAGGCGTTCTCATTCCTCGTCCTGAAACTGAATTACTAGTCGATATTGCCTTAGCTGAAATCAGTCGGCTATCCCAGATCCAGGACCAAAGCGGGCCAATTCAAGTGCTAGACCTGGGAACAGGCTCTGGCGCGATTGCTCTTGCTATTGCCAGCGCTGCCCCAGAAGTCGTCGGCATGGCAACTGATCAGTCAGAAGATGCACTATCGATTGCACAAGAAAATGCGCAATTATTAGGACTTAGCAATAGGGTGAAGTTTGCTAAAGGCAATTGGTATGAGGCGCTTGATGCCCAAATGCGCTTTGACGTCATTGTGAGCAATCCTCCGTATATTGCCCATCTTGATCCCCATCTAATTGAGGGAGATTTGCGGTTTGAGCCATCATCTGCCCTCACAGATTTCGCCAGCGGGCTTACCTGCTTAGAGGCAATTATTTCTCGGGCGGATCCATACTTAAAGCTAGGGGGGTTGATTGCCGTAGAACATGGATTTGACCAGTCTGAAGGCATAGTTCAGCTAATGGGCATGGCAGGCTTGGTGGATATTCAGGTGCATCTCGATTTAGCGGGCCACCAACGCGCCGCCTCTGGTAGAAAAAGTCGATCAGATCCATCATAAGATTCAAGCGACAGACTTATTAGCCCTTTTTTCTATATAGGCTTAAAATTCACTTTATTAACAGCAATATATTAACGACGTCTCTTAGGAAAACATGATGGATAACCAAGCAAAAATTCAAGAAATCGTAACTAGCCACCCTGTAGTGCTATTCATGAAGGGTAATGCACAGTTTCCTCAGTGCGGTTTCTCCGGCAATGCGATCAATATCTTACGCACCTGTGGTGTTAACGATATCTTTACAGTGAACGTACTGGAAGATGAAGGCATTCGCCAGGGCATCAAGCAATTTTCAAACTGGCCTACTATTCCTCAGCTCTACATCAATGGTGAGTTTATTGGTGGCTCAGACATCATGACGGAGATGTTTCAAAGTGGTGAACTTAAAACATTAGTGCAGGCTTAATTACTCAAGCTCATCCTGTTGATATTGCTCAGTCTTTGTTCGATTCGTGACATTTGATTTAAGCGCCCTGCTTTTATTTGGCCTGCCATTGGGTATATGTGCAGGCCTTTTAGTTTATGCGCTGAACTTACGATCCGCTCTTACACGAAGCCAAGAACAGATTCAGAGTGAAGTGACCCTAGCTACTAATTTAAGAACTGAGCGTGATCACGCTTTACAACAGGCTATTCGACTAGAGGCAGAATTAAATTCTGAACGCAAGCAAGGGCTTGGCAGAATTGAGTCTATCAACGAAGCCAAAGAAGCCCTCACTAGTCAGTTCAAGAATTTAGCCAATGAAATTTTGGAAGATAAATCCAAACGCTTTGCTGAGCAAAATGTAGCCAGTTTAGATGCATTGCTTAAGCCACTCCAAACCAAACTGAGTGAATTTAAAGAGCAAGTCAATACCTCTTATGGCAATGAGGCGCGTGAACGTTTTGCTCTCAAAAATGAAATCGAGCGCCTTGCTAACCTCAATCTACGCATGTCGGATGAAACACGTTCCCTCACTCAAGCCTTAAAAGGGGATTCTAAGGTGCAGGGTAATTGGGGTGAACTGGTACTGGAGTCAATCCTAGAATCTTCTGGCCTACGTAAAGGTGAGGAGTATCTAGTTCAAGATAGTCACACTCTGACCGACGGCTCACGCCTCCAGCCTGACGTAGTAGTCAAGCTTCCCGAGGGTAGAAGTCTTGTAGTGGATAGCAAGGTATCGATTACTGCTTATGCACGGCATGCTCAAGAAACTGACCCCATCATTGCCGAACAAGAATTAGCAGCCCATATTCAGTCGCTTCGGCAGCATATTCAGGGGCTGTCTTCGAAGAACTACAGTGCACTCTACGGAATTGGCTCGGTAGACTTTGTGCTGATGTTTGTTCCCATCGAACCCGCTTTTTTGTTGGCCTTAAAAACAGCGCCTAATCTGTATCAAGAGGCGCTCTCTAAAAACATTGTTCTAGTGTGCCCGAGTACCTTGATGGCCACCCTACGAACAGTAGCTCACCTCTGGCGCCAAGATCATCAAAATCGTAATGCACTAGAAATTGCAAAACAGTGCGGCACTTTGTACGACAAATTTGTAGGATTTGTTGATGACCTTGAAAAATTAGGTCAGCGTTTAGATCAAGCCCAAACTAGTTACCATGACGCGTTTAATAAATTGAAGTCGGGTAAGGGTAATCTCATTCGCACGGCAGAGAAAGTGCGTGAGTTAGGTGTAAAGCCAAGCAAAAGCTTATCTACCCCCCTCATTGAATCTGCTGCAGAGCCTGAATAAAAGCATCTCTTAAGTTTGACAAAATCCGATACCCACTCCTATAGAAAAGTGGCTGTTGCCGCTTGTTTTGGTACTTTTTTAGAATGGTATGACTTTCTAACTTTTGCTACCTTAGCAGTCATCTTTGGCCCCTTATTCTTTCCCTCTAGCGACCCTAATACCGCCCTATTAGCCAGCCTAGCCACCTTCGGTGTGGGCATGGTAGTCAGACCCCTAGGCGCTGCCTTTTTTGGTTCACTAGGCGATCGCATTGGCCGTAAACCAGTGTTTATGATCACGATTAGCTTGATGGGTTTTGCCACGGTCAGTGTTGGCTTTTTACCTACCTATGCCGATATTGGTATTTGGGCAGCAGTCTTACTAGTAGGGCTCAGGCTCCTTCAAGGCCTTTCTGCTGGCGGTGAGATTGGTGGGAGTGCGGTTTATCTGACCGAGCATGCTGGAAATGAATCTCGTGGGTTCAAGACAAGCTTTTTACAACTCATGGGGCCACTGGGAATTTTAGTCTCGACTATTCAGGTGGCTTTACTTAGGCTCTATCTTAGCGATGAGCAATTTCAGTCCTGGGGTTGGCGGGTGCCGTTTTGGATATCACTACTACTGCTGATCATTGCGTTTTGGATACGTAGCTCCTTAGAAGAGACCCCTGTTTTTCTGGAACTTAGTAAAAAAGGAGCAAAAGTAGAATCACAACTGGTCAATAACTTTAAGGATCCAGAAATTCGTAAGAGAATGTTTTTACTGTTCTTTTGCGTTTCGTCTAGTGGCGCTATATTATTTTTCTGTGTGCAGGTCTACACGGCGATTTTTCTCAAAACCTCTGCCCAACTTCCAAGTGGGCTAGTGGATCAACTCAGCATCTACGCAACGTTGATTCTTTTCCCACTGACTATTTTTGCGGGATGGTTGTCAGATCAGATTGGTAGAAAGCCAGTAGTGATCTCTGGCCTTGTATTTGGGGCAGCGTTTATTTACCCGGCATTTGAGATTTTGCAAATGCTCAGCACCGAATATCTTCAGTCTGGCCAATACAGCTTCGTAGTCAAAATTGGAATGGTTCTGACTGCTTTATCACTGCCACTTGCATTAGTTATCGGCCCGCAAACAGCGCTACTAGCCGAGCTCTTTCCAGCCAAGAGCAGAAATAGTGCAGCTACCCTCTCCCATAACCTGGCTGCCGGATGGATAGGCGGATTATTGCCTCTTATTGTTACTGCCCTAAATCAATGGTCTGGGAATAGTGTTGCCGGGCTTTGGTATCCCACTGTATTTCTGGGATGCGGGGCTGTTATTGCATTGCTTTATCTGCCAGAAACCAGAAAAAATAATCTAAATCAGTAGTTAAATGTAATTTAATGTTTTTTCACAGCCCTAATTACGTATTGCAGTGGAAGAGAATCGCTTACGGCCACTTGAGGATCTGCCCCAGCAACTTTTGCCATCTCAGCAATGAGCGGTAAAAATCTTTCTCTCATTGGCTCATCAAAAACTCTAGGAAGACCTGCCTCAATCGCAAATCCAGCTTGATCAAACATTTCCACAATAGTCTGACGCGTAAACCATCGTAAGTGTGTTCTATCCATTAAGCCATCTTTTTCGTAGCGAAAATCACCAACACTTAGCCTAACCTGTAATGACCAATGCTGAACATTAGGAATGCATGCCACGATTGTGCCACCCTCTGGAAGTGCCTTATGTATAAGATTTAAGATTGTCCATGGATCTCGAAGGTGTTCGAGAGTATCTCCAAAAATCCAACAATCACGATCCTTCATTAAATTCCAAAACTCAACGCCCGCCTGCTCTATATCAAGTACAGCAGTTTCATTACAGTAACGAAGTGCAGATTCCGCATAGGCAGGATCAATTTCTATTCCGAAATAATTAACTTCGGGGGAAATTTTTTTAAGCTCCCTGGCAAGAGACCCGGAGCTACACCCAATTTCAATGATTTTTTTGGCTTCAACGGGGATTAGATTTAGTAAGTCGGGGTTATGAAACTCATGAATAGGTGTTTGATCCATCATTGACCCCACTTTTGAATATAGGCATCATAAGAATTTTTCCAAGATGGCGAGCCAAAGTTTCCACCGCTTTCATGTATCAAAGAGATAGCTGCGGTACCACATGAAAGCCCTCTTATTTCCGCCTGCCTGCATATGTCCATGTCATAAAAATGAAAATCAAATTTCTCGTCAAATCTAATATAGCTTCTGATTAGTGTCTCACTAAATGCTGCCAGCATTACTCCATCTAATAGCATTACTTGCTGCATAGGAGGCCCAAAAAAACTTAAGTCATCTGGGGGGAAACATTTACCATGTCCTATAAGGCCACTTAAATTCTCTTGAGCATCAAATTGCAAAGTTAAATCTGGGAAAGCCCAGCTCGGCTGAAAAGGAACTCTTCTTTTATTTCCACAAACACCAACAATTGAGAATACTTGCAGGGCATTAGCAAGAGCATCCATCCAATGATAATCAATCAAATGTACATCATCATGCATGAAAATAAGAAGTGATGGAGAAGCTAAGCAAGATTCTATTACTGAATTATAAATCTTAGAAAGGCCTAAAGAATTTTCAGGAAATAAGCAAATCTCGATTTGTGGCGATTGATAAAGAGCTAAAGATCGTCCAGTTGCTGTATTTGCATAAAAAGAATCTGAGCTCTCTCTGGTCGCAACAACAAATTTAATGTTCATTGATAAAGATATTTTCTGGCATTAGATCATTTTTGGATAAATTAATAGCCTCAATATAAGCAGCCTCAATAGTCCTAGTAAACTCGATAGAATTAAATAACTTTGTGGAAAGCCTATTTTCTTTTAATTTATCTTTTATAACCTGAATTTTTTTAGGGTTCATTGCAAGCTCTACAGCTAAATTTTTATATTCTTCAATAGAGTAAGTAATCATTTCCGGCAAACTTATAGCGGTTAATAAGCTAGCACCCATTCGGGCTGAGAACGTCTCTCCCGTTAGAGTCAAAACTGGCAGACCCGCCCAAAGGGCATCACTCGCTGTCGTACCTGCATTATAGGGGGATGTATCTAAAAATAAGTCGCACACACGGTACCTGGCTAAATATTCCGAATATGGCAAATGCTCACTAAAAATAAGCCTCTTTCTATCCAGACCGCGAGCTTCAAATTCAACAAAGAGATTATTTTTTACTAAATCATTTGCAGCAAATAAAAATAAAATACTATCTTGAGCTAATTTCAATACATCACACCATGCATCAAAAATTTTAGGGTTTATCTTATAGCTGTTATTAAAACAGCAAAAGGCAAACGATTCAGACGGTATCCCAAAGTCTTCTTTTGTAAAAATTTTCTCTGAAATTTTTCTTTTAGAGTCGTTTACTTGGAAACTTGGTAAATAAATAATCTTCTCAGAATAAAACGCTTGATATTTTTCTGGAATCGCTACCCTATCAGCAATAATGTAATCGATATAATCAGCCCCAGCCGTTCCTATATATCCAATATAGCTAATTTGAATCGGTGCGGCTCGAAACGAAAATATTCCCAACCTACTGTTTTCTGTTAGACCACCCAAGTCTACCGCTACATCAATTCCCATAATTCTTGTAAGCTCAGCAACCTCTTGATCATTTTTATTTGTAATATCTATAAATTGGTCAAAAGAATTTTTTAATCTTAAATTCATTTCTCCTACTGGATGATCTCCTATTGAAAAAGCGTATATTTCAAATTTACTTCTATCATGCAGCTCAAAGAGCTCGGCAGTTAAAAATGCAACTGGATGATTTCTTAAATCTGGTGAGTAATATCCAATCTTAATTTTTTCTTTTATTGGGGTGGTGATATTACCTAAGTTTAACAACTGGGGGTGCTCGGATTGTGTGTAGCGGCGCGCCAAGAGTTGATTGAACTCTGGATCATCATAGGCAGCTAAGAACGGAAAGGG
This sequence comes from Polynucleobacter sp. TUM22923, assembly GCF_030295705.1. Lineage (NCBI taxonomy): Bacteria > Pseudomonadati > Pseudomonadota > Betaproteobacteria > Burkholderiales > Burkholderiaceae > Polynucleobacter > Polynucleobacter sp. TUM22923. The sequence goes on along the minus strand of NZ_AP027274.1, from coordinate 117,148 downwards.
ATGGGCTTTTGCCTTACCTTGAATAAACTTTTCTTTAAATTCATGAAAATGACAATCTAGATCAATCCAATCGCAGATATTCATCTTAACTTCTAAATAAGAGCCATATGCATAATCAATACTCCCATCATATTGGATTGCGGCCTCATAAGATTTCAGCGCCAAATTAAAATGACCTAACTTTTTGAGTGCGTTACCTTTTCCATTATGAGCTACTGCGTAATGAGGATGCAGTCTAATGGCCTCATCATAACTTTCTATCGCTTCATCATATCTGCGCATATCGCACATTACATTTCCGCGGTTACTGTAGACTTCCATGTAATTTGGATCAAGAGTTATAGCTTTGTCATAACTTTTTAGAGCCTCTTGAGGAAGGTGAAGTTTTCTTAAAATATTCCCTTTATTGCTATGAGCAAGTCCATTCTTTTGATTGTATAAAAGAGCTTTATCAATCATCTTTAAGGCTAAGATAAAGTCTGTTTGGATGGCATAAATTACAGCCAATAGCCTATAAGCTTCTGATTCTTTGGGAGACATCTTAAGAGCTTGTTTTAAAAGTCTTTCAGCATTTACAAAGTCATTCCTTTGCAGAGATTGCATTGCGAAGTTTAGAGTTTGACCGGTTTGTGGGTTCATATGATTATGAATTTGGTCGTTTATTAAATTGAAAGTAGGTTAACTTTAATTTAAGAGAAGTGGTGCCCCTTGTCCGACTCGAACAGACCACCTACTGATTACAAATCAGTTGCTCTACCAGATGAGCTAAAGGGGCAACGATCAATATTGTAGCCTACTTCACAATCGTCAAGCTTGGCCTATTGGGCTTAGGCTTGTCTGCAGGTGCATCTGACCGCCCTGCAACGTGCAATGCGGATACCTTTGCTGGATCAAATGGGAAAGACATTCCCTGTCCATTTTCCTTGGCATAAATTGCCAATATATGCGTCACAGGAACCATGATTTTTCTAGGTATCCCCCCAAATCGGGCCTGAAAGCTAATCCAATCATTGTCTAGATTAAGTTGATGGCAAGCCTCTACAGAGAGATTGAGAACGATTTCGTTATTCTTGACGAACTCCATTGGCACTTCCACTCTCTCATCCACAAATACTGCAATGAAAGGCGTAAAACCAAAATCCGTGCACCACTGATGTAGAGCACGGATTAGGTATGGTTTGTTGCTTGGAACGTCAGACATGCTGATATTTCCGCTTACAGAATGTGTCGCTTAGCGACGCATTACCTTTTCAGAAGGTGTTAAAGCTTCGATATAAGCAGGTCTACTGAAGATACGCTCGGCGTACTTGAGTAAAGGAGCGGCATTACGGGATAAATCAATACCGTAATGCTCTAAACGCCACAACAATGGTGCTATTGCAACGTCCAGCATGGAGAACTCTTCGCCCAACATGTACTTATTTTTTACAAAAATCGGTGCAAGTTGAGTTAAGCGATCACGAATAGCCAAACGCGCTTTTTCATGGACCTTCTCAGCAGGCTTGCCTTTTTCATTTTCTAAAGCTGATACATGTACAAACAATTCTTTTTCAAAATTGAAGAGGAAAAGGCGTGCACGTGCGCGAGCAACTGGATCAGGCGGCATCAATTGTGGATGAGGAAAACGCTCATCAATATATTCGTTAATGATGTTGGACTCATACAAAATCAAGTCGCGCTCAACCAGAATAGGAACCTGGCCGTAAGGGTTCATCACAGAGATATCTTCGGGCTTGTTAAACAAGTCCACGTCACGAATCTCAAAGTCCATGCCTTTTTCGAAAAGCACCAAACGGCAGCGTTGCGAGAATGGGCAATTAGTACCCGAATACAACACCATCATAAATTTATTCCTTAAATTGCTAAATCAATACAACACATTACTGCTTTAAATTTAAATCTGAATCTGGATATTAAGTTAAGCCCGAATCACAGCTCATCATTAGTGAATATCTTTCCAATAGGCTTTATTTAAACGCCAAGCCAACAAGGTAAAGATTGCTAAGAACAAGAGAACAATTACGCCAAGACGCTTGCGCTCTAATTGAACTGGCTCAGCCATCCAAGATAGGAAAGACACTAGGTCAGCAATATTGTCGTCATACTCTTGGGGCTTCATCGTGCCTGGGGTCAACTGCTCATACCCAACAAACACTTTCTCAACCCTAGTCTCATCGTGCGGATCTTTACGATCCTCAAACTTCGCTGCTCTCTCACCTTGTAGCTGCCATAAAACATGGGGCATACCTACGTTTGGATACACAAGATTATTCCAACCTGTTGGCGTGGTGTCGTCTTTGTAGTAAGTGCGGAAATAGGTATACAGCCAGTCTGTTCCACGTGCGCGGGCTTCAACAGATAAGTCTGGTGGTGTTTTACCGAAATACGCCTTGCCATCCTTTGGCGTCATCGAGATGGTCATCAAATCGCCTACTTTGGCATCATTCAGAATCAAGTTATCTTTGATCTCTTGATCCGTCAAACCAATATCGCGTAAGCGGTTGTAACGCAAACTTACTGCTGAATGGCATCCCGAGCAATAGTTCACAAAGATCTTGGCGCCATTTTGTAGTGAAGCATTGTTACTAACGCGGTTAGGGGCCTTATCTAATGGAAAGCCTCCCTCGCTAGCATTAGCCGCTAATCCAAAACCTAAGGCGGCGAGCAAAACCGTAGCCTGCAGTAAGCCCGTTACAGTTCGTAGAATTCGTTTCATACTAGTTCCTAATTTTTCTCAGGGATTAAATTAATGGGCTGCAAAAGTAATGCGATCAGGAACCTGCTTGAATGTACCAAGCTTGCTCCAGAACGGCATTGCTAAGAAAAAGCCCAGATAATAAATAGTGCAAATCTGAGAAATCTTTTCATATACGGGTGATGGTGGCTCAATACCGAGGTAACCCAAGATAATGAAGCTGACCACGAACACACCATAGATGTACTTATGAAATTGCGGGCGATAGCGAATGGATCGCACTGGTGAGTGATCAAGCCAAGGCAAGAAGAATAAGATCACTACAGAGCCACCCATGATGACCACACCCCAGAATTTGGCATCAAACGCATAAAAGCCAGCTGCCAAAATAACGGCAATCGCAACGCACGCGCCTTTGACTTTAATCTCTTTGCTACGTAAGGCAAACATGCCTAATATCAGTGCCAAGAAAATCCACAATGGCAGCAAGAAATTAGTCGTAGTGGCACGCAACATCGAGTAGAACGGTGTGAAATACCAAACCGGTGCAATGTGTGTTGGTGTTACAAATGGGTTTGCAGGGATAAAGTTATTCGCCTCAAGAAAGTATCCGCCCATTTCTGGGGCAAAGAATACGATTGAAGCAAAGATGATTAAGAAGCCGCCCAAATACATCACATCATGAACGCTGTAATACGGATGGAAAGGAATGCCGTCTACTGGATTGCCTTTGGCATCTAGCGTATTTTTAATCTCTACGCCATCTGGATTGTTTGAGCCTACTTCATGCAATGCCAAAATGTGGGCCGCAACTAAACCAATCAATACCAATGGAATAGCGATCACATGGAAGGCAAAGAAGCGGTTGAGGGTAGCATCACCAACAACATAGTCACCGCGCAACCAAAGGGATAAATCTGGCCCGATTAGCGGAATAGCGGAGAACAAGTTCACAATAACCTGAGCACCCCAATAGGACATCTGACCCCAAGGCAGCAAGTAGCCAAAGAAAGCTTCGCCCATTAAGCACAAGAAAATGGCGCAGCCAAAGATCCAAATGAGTTCACGAGGCTTACGATATGAGCCGTAAATCAAGCCACGGAACATGTGCATATAAACCACCACGAAGAACATAGAAGCACCAGTGGAGTGGGTATAGCGAATCAACCATCCCCAAGGCACTTCGCGCATGATGTATTCAACAGATTCAAATGCCTTAGCTGCATCTGGCTTGTAGTTCATTACCAAGAAAATACCGGTAACAATCTGAATTACCAAGACCACAATTGCCAAAGCACCAAAGATGTAGAAGAAATTGAGGTTTTTAGGAGCGTAGTACTCGCTCATATGGCGTTTAAAGGCCTCGGTTACTGGTAACCGTGAGTCAACCCAAGCCATCAATTTGACAGCTGCAGATGAGCCTGCAGGGACTTCTTTTTCGTGAAATGCCATTTATCTCTCCTTAGGCCTTCTTATCGTCGCCGATGATAATCTTGGTGTCGCTTAAATACATATGCGGCGGTACTTCAAGGTTATCGGGAGCGGGTTTATTCTTAAACACACGGCCTGCCATATCAAAAGTAGAGCCATGGCAAGGGCAAAGGAAGCCGCCTTGCCAAGTATTCGGCAAGGAAGGCTGTGGGCCTGATTCAAACTTAGGGGTAGGCGAGCAACCAAGGTGGGTACAAATACCGACCACTACTAAATACTCAGGCTTGATGGAGCGCCATTGGTTTTGTGCGTATGAAGGGGTGTATTGGGCTGGATCCCTTAAAGAATCAGGGTCTGCAAGCTCAGAATCAATCTTAGATAGCTCTGCCACTTGCTCAGGGGTGCGACGCACAACCCAAACTGGCTTTCCGCGCCATTCAACCATGCGCATCTCATCTGGCTTCATATCGGCGATATCAATCTCCACTGCCGCTCCGGCAGCCTTGGCGCGCTCTGAGGGCTCAAAACTGTCGACAAAAGGATATATGGCAGCAGCAGCGCCAACACCACCTACTGCTGAAGTAGCGATCAGCCACTTGCGGCGGTCTTTATCCATACTGGGGTCGTTACTCATTTACAAAATTCCTTGGAAGAATATTTATAGGTAGAAAATACTTAAAGATGAGATTTTAAAGTAAAAATTGAGGTGTGTAAGTAAGTTGTGTGGATAATCCCCAGGAAATTGGGATTCAAATCAAAAGAAAGGTCAATATGAGCGTTTTAAAGGAATTTAGAGACTTTGCAGTCAAGGGCAATGTGATCGATTTGGCTGTTGGCGTCATTATTGGCGGGGCATTTGGGAAAATTGTGGATTCCCTGGTCAACGACATCGTCATGCCAGTGATTTCTACCCTACTGGGTGGCCATATTGACTTTACCAACCTCTTTTTAGTCCTGGGCAAGATTCCTGAAGGCATCCCCCGTAACTTTGATGCCCTTAAAAAGGCTGGTATCCCCATCTTTGCTTATGGCAATTTCATCACCATATCCATTAATTTCATCCTATTGGCGTTTGTAATCTTTCAAATGGTCAAGATTGTGAATCGAGTCAGAGCAATGGATGAACCTCCTGCGCCAGCAGAGCCTGAAAACACAACCTTACTCCGAGAGATACGAGACCGCTTAGGTAAATAACTGGCCCCTAATGACACCCTGACGCCTCAAAATGATGCGCTTCCTGTTCTCAAGAATTACTCTGTAAGTTTTGAGAATACTTTTTTAGAACCGGCAGTGGTTAAGCAGTTCTTTATTCTATCGAACAGGTTGCCGCTCATTCTTATTGGATAGTCTCGCTCCTCGCATACTCGAGGATAAGTGTCATATGATTTTTACTTTTTATTTAATAAGCTTTTTTAAGCTTACTTCCGCCTAAAAAATATTGCCGATTGATGCCATCAATATACTAAATGCACCCTTCATTTAGCGCAGGAGATGATGCCACATGGACTACTTATGACTTAATGAACGTCTACACCCAGTCTCCACAGTCAGTAGTGCGTTGATATCTACTCCGTACATTATTAATTACTTTTGATATTTTCAATACGTTTTTGTAACCGTTTTTGCGGGTACATGACATTGAGTTTAGGATTTGGTCGTCTAGCCTATAGCCTATTTAAATCACCCCTTACTCGCTCCAATACCCCCTCCCAGTCACCTAAACTTTTTTGTCGATATAGCTTTACCGAAGGATACCAAGGGCTATCACTTCTACCCAAAAACCAACGCCAGTCTGGTGCATAAGGCAATAAAATCCAGGTCGGCTTTCCTAATGCTCCCGCTAAATGTGCCACACTAGTATCCACACTAATGATTAAATCCATTAACTCACAAAGTGCCGCTGTATCTGCAAAGTCTTGCATTTCATCGCCATAGAATTGGATATGAGGATTTTCTAACAAAGTAACCTTATCAGCCTGTCGCACGTCTTTTTGTAAACAGACGTATTTATATTCTGACGGTAAGTACGAAATAATTTTCGAAAGCTCTAAGCTGCGATTGTGATCATTTTTATGAATAGTGCTGCCACTCCACACGATGCCGACTCGTGGCACGCTGATTTTTCCCAGCTTATTTCTCCATGCAAGTTTCTTTTCTTCGTTACTTTGGATATAGCGAAAAGATGACGGAATAGTTTCCAGTGCAGTATGAAACACAAGAGGCAAGGATAACAAAGGGCATTGATAATCAAAATCTGGAATTTTTTGACCCTTGGCTACTATTTCACTTATACCCTCTAGGTTTTTTAACAGCGGAACCAAAGGAGGCTGAACTTCTAAAATTACCTTCGCTCCAAGCTTAGCCACTAATTTGGCGTAGCGACAAAAGTGAATCGTATCTCCCATACCTTGCTCTGCGTACAAAAGAATAGTTTTCTCTTTAAGCGACTGGTCACCCAACCAAAGTGGCTCTGAAAAGGTTCGGACGAGATTTTTTATTTCTGCCGTCTTCCATCTCACTTCGTAACCTTTCCACCCCAGTTCAAGATTACCATTCAGGAGCAAAGCCAAGGACTTATTCCAAGCTACCTCTACATCACTAGGATCTAATTGAATAGCTGCATCATAATTAAAATTTGCCTGATCTAATTTATTCAGCTTCATAAATGTGTTTCCACGATTTAAGTATGCAGTTGTAAATTTCGGATGTAGCTTAATGGCTTCATCATAGTCCATTAAAGCCTCTTCATATCTCATCAGACCATCTAGTGAGCTACCTTTGTTTGACCATGATTCCGCCAATTTTGGATCTAGATGAACAGCCTTATCTAAAAATATCAGCGCCTCTTCATGGCGCAAGAGCTTATTAAGGGTGGCGCCCATATTAACCAGCGCTGAATTATGGTTTGGGTTTAGTTGAAGGGCTTTTTCATAAAAAAACAGAGCCTTGCGATCATCTTCTTTTCTTGAGTAAATGAACCCCAAACTATAAAAAATTTCTGGCTCATGCATCAGTACAACTGACAGTTGCGTAAGTATTTCAATAGCCAGATTAAGCTTGTTGCTCTCTGCACACTGTATTGATAAATTGAAAAGATAATCTAAATTATTGCCTCCCTCTTCAATTGCATCCAGTATCAATGACTGACTTAGAGCTAGATCATCTTCCCTAATATGTTTAATTACCTTAGTAATAGATGATGTCATACAAACATTATCTGTAAATGCTCTAGTTAAATCAAGTTATTGCCCGCTATTCTCAATGGGAGATTCTGGCACCCCCTCGGTTCATTTTTGACAATATCGCCTATCTACTGAATCAAGGAAATATCAGACACAATGTGTAAGCAGTCTGAGTGTGAATGTAAAACTGCAAACCATACAGAAAAATCACTATGTCACCATAGTGGGTCTATTTAATACGAAACCAATCTTCAACTAGCTCGCGCTACTAGACCGTAAGAAAGTGTGGTGATTGCCAACAATAAATCACGTTAAATATGTAATGATTAGAAAATAATAAATTTAGCGCCCCTGGCAAGCAAGCGGCATTTCCCATAACGGCTTCATCTGACTGTAGTCGCAATTTACTCCAATTGGTGAGGTTGTACTTGCCAAACAACCGCTAAGTGCAAGTAGCCCGATCGCCATACAAATTGCTGCGCATTTCTTCATATTTTCACCTCAATATTTACCCCGCTCTTTTTTACAAAAGAGTTTTAAATATATAAAAAACCCACTGTGTTGCCACAGTGGGTTTTATTTATTGCATAACTAATCTTTAGCTAACTTGCGTTAGCGTCAAATTAGAAAGTGTGACGTACGCCAACTGCGTAGTTGTTAGCACCCAAACTTGGCTGACTTGCGCTAGCACTTGACTGCTGTGTTGAGCCAAAAATTGCATACAAGTTTGTACGCTTGCTTAGGTAGTAGTTAGAGCCCAACTGATAAGCAGTGAAGTTCACTGTTGGGTTAGCTACGCCGAATGAGTCATAACGACCTGTACCAGCACTTGCCCAAGCTTCAATTGCTGGAGTGATGTAACTACGAACACCGATCTGCTGAGCAGTACGACTTACATAGTCATTTGCTGTGATCTGTGAAGTTGCTTTACGGTTGATGTACTGAGCGTATGCCTTCAAGATACCGAAGTCATATGTACCAGCGAAATACATTTGGTTGTCGCGTACGTTTGTTCCACCAGTAGCGTTAGACCAAATTGCTGGACTAACATTGTTCGCTGACTGACGTGAATTCAAAGCCTGGTAGTTTGCTGTTACCAAGAGTTTTGACCATGTGTAGTTAACGCCAACACCCCAACCGTTTTGGTTGTTAGTTCCGCCGGTTATAGTACTGCCAGTCGCAGCTTGAGTTGTATCTTGGTTGTTAGCTGTGTAAAACGCTGTGCCTTTGAAACCAGCAACAGTATTTGACTCTACTTTAACCATGTTTGATGTACGGATTGTGTAGCCATCAGTGTTACTTGTAGAAGTTGCTTGAACAACACCAGCATTGCCGCTGTTAGCAGGAGCGATTGGATAGATTGCGTCGCCAACCATGTTGTTCTGCTGGTTTGCAGAAGTTACTGCTACAGCACTGTGGATTGGTGTGTACTGAGTACCAAAAGAGATTGCACCGATTTTGTTGTCTTTTAAGCCAACAAAAGTTTGACGGTTGTTGAATGTTGAAGCTGTTACGTTGGTTGGCTGAACACCAGTTTCGATAGTGAAGAATGCAGACATACCGCCGCCTAAATCTTCAGTTCCACGGAAGCCTAAACGACTTGTGGACTCAGCAGATGAGCCGATTGAACTGTAAGTACCTTTTGCTGGAACGCCAGTAGATGATGCACTGCGTACGTTACCGCCAATGTAACCAACATCCAAAATACCGTAAACAGTCACTGATGACTGAGCTTGTGCAGCTGATGCAAATGCACCGATTGCTGCAACTGCTAGTAGTGATTTTTTCATTCTTTAAATCTCCATAAATTGAAAGTAATGCCCAAATAAAAATGGGACTTACGAATTTTGCTTGTATTGCCTTGCTAGACTGGTGGTTAGGGTATTTAAGCGCTGTTTTTGCTTGTCAAAAGATAGTTTTTTGGCTTTCTTCGTTGTATCAGGGCAACAAGGCCTTTGTTTTCTGTCTTTTTAGGCCTTTGAATGCCAAAATTGTCATATGGCAAGCCGTGAATTCTTAAAAATCCTGCAGTCCGCCCGTTTAGGTGATGTTTCCGCGCAACAAAATGTAGCTGCGGCTTACCTCACTGGCGCCTACAAAACCCCGATTCAACCCTCTAATGCTTTGATTTGGCTAGAAAAATCCTATCTTTCCATTAGCAATCAAGAGCTTAGCAATTTAAGCTTAGAAATTAGTCTAGGTTCTGGCGATAACCCCAATCACCCCCAATTGGTTGGCATTTTGGAGCAAATTGCTACTGTGCCTTTGGCTGCTACCCTCAATTCAACTGCTTTTGGCTTTGGCTGGGAAATGTTTTGGCAAATGGCGCAAATGGATATATCAGTAAGTCAGGCTGTCCAGTGGCAACTGGCCGATCTACTACTACACCCAGATAAAAAAGCACTTCAAGCTCATCTTGTTAATTGGCTTACAAATAAACGCAGTGAGCATCGCGAACAGAGCGATGGTCATTTTGTATCTTTGCAAAAACAAGCAAAAGAATTTTTAAATAATCTAGCGGCTATCGATACGCCATTTACCTTGTCAGCAAAAACCTTACTCATTCAACTGCAACCCAGAGACGAGGCACTCTCCTCACTCTGGCATGCCTGGTTGGACGATCAAAATGAAAGCGCTCTATTGCAAGCGGCTGAGCTTGGCCTCACTGTTGCCAAGTACACCTTAGGCTTAAGACTGGCACAAACAACTCAAGCTCCCACATTAACGAATAACAGCTCTGGAAAATCGAATGCCTATTTGAAAAAGGCAGCCTATTGGTTAGACATGGCAGCAAAAGATGGTGATCGCAATGCTTGGTTTGCTTTAGGAGAAATGTATCGCCGCCCTCAGTTTTCTGGATACAGCGCAACCGAGAGCGATCGTTGCTTTGGTATGGCAGCAGATCTAGGTCATGCACAGGCGCAGTTTTTAAAAGGCGCTCATTTATGGCGTAAGCGAGAAAAGTTCGAAGAAAAAGTACGCGGTCTGCAAGCTTCTTACTGGATATGGCAGGCTCATCAACAAGGCGTACCTGAAGCAAAATTATTACTTTCTAAGGTTTTAGAAAATATTAGCAATCAAGAAAGCAACGATTGGCATCGCCTGGCTACCTATGCCCAAACGGTCATTAGTCATCATGCCGAGCATCAACTGGATCAAGAATGGCTTTTAATGTGTCATCGCCTCATTATTGCCAATCAATTTAATCTGAGCAAAGCTGAGCTTTTACTATGCGAAGTTAGCCAACTACAGCATGAGCATTGTGTGGTGGTAGACATCAGACATGAGCTACCCAAAATACTTCCTAGATTAATTCAGATTGATACCACCCAGCAACGCCGTTGCTTACTAGCGGCAGCTAAAGCATTTGTAGGAAGTGAATCAGATCAAGAAGGCAATCTGCGACAAAGACGCTATCGGTTTGATCGGCTAACCGAGTGGCTTAATACTCACTACGCGCAAGATCAAGCGGTAGTCTGAGCACCCGAATCATTGGCATCGGCAGAGTCATCATCGGCTGGCTTGGGCACATAAAAACGAGCAATCAACAGGCCTAACTCGTACAGCAAGGTCATTGGCACCGCTAATAAGAGTTGCGAGAGCACATCTGGTGGGGTAACCACTGCAGAAATCACAAAAGCACCCACAATCACATAAGGGCGGATTTCTCGTAGCTTTGCTAAGGAAACAATTCCCATGCGCACCAACACAACCACCACTACCGGCACCTCGAATGTAATACCAAATGCTAAAAAGGTAGTCATGGCAAAACTCAGATAGTTATCGATGTCAGTCGACATCTCCGCGCCCAAGGGAGCGTTGTAACTAGCCATAAACTCAAAGACCGTTGGGAATACCAGAAAGTAAGCGAAAGACATGCCGAAGATAAATAAGCTGTAACTACTCACTACCAAGGGCACAATTAATTTGCGCTCATGTTGGTAGAGGCCAGGGGCAATAAACGCCCACAACTGATACATCACGACTGGTAAGGCAATCAGAAAGGCCACCAGCATGGTGACTTTCATGGGGACAAAAAATGAGCCGGTGACATCAGTCACAATCATTTTTCCGCCAGCAGGCAGGGCCTTTAATAGGGGCTGCGCAAACAAATGAAAAATGTCAGGCGCCCAATACACCAAAGATACAAAAACGATGATGATGGCTAGACCAGATTTAATAACCCGATCACGTAATTCATATAAATGCGATAGGAATGATTCTTGAAGACCGGAGTCTTCGGATGTATTGTTATCTGACATGCGTAATTAGTTATTACTTGCGCTATGGTGAAAGCGCTTCATTCTGGCGGCGCCCGATTGCACTCGAGTGCGGATGCCTGCTGAGCGTTTGAACCAAACAGGCCTAGCTGCACGCCGCACACCCCAGCTTTTACGCCCTTGGCGCATAGACTTACCCAGCACCTCTTTGGCGTCTAGAGGTGCTCTGGTGTAATTACTTTCGTAAATATCCGCTTGATCACTCAGGTTTGCTTGTGCCTCATGAACTGTTGACGCAATGCTGTTTTCTACTTCTTTAAACATCGAGGTACTGTCTTCGCGAAGCTTCTTAAACTCCTCGACTTCCATTTGGCGACTAACCTCAGATTTGACATCCGCCATGTAACGTTGTGCGCGACCAAATAAGTTGCCAGCCATGCGGGCAACCTTAGGCAGACGTTCTGGACCAACCACCACCAAAGCAACGACTGCGATGAGTGCGAGTTTGGAAACTCCAAGGTCAATCATGGGTACATCGCATGATTATTGCTTAATGTCTTTAGCGTGCACATCTACCGTTTTTTCAGCAACAGTAGCGTTTTGCTGTATTTGATCTGGGGTTTCTGTCTTAGGCTCTTCAGATGTTTTCATGCCATCCTTAAATCCTTTAACAGCACCACCTAAATCAGCACCCATATTGCGTAGTTTCTTAGTTCCAAATACCAACATCACGATAACCAACACAATTAACCAATGCCAAATGCTAAATGAACCCATCATCAATCTCCTTGGATTATTTTTTCCACGGGCGTGGTCCGCCCATCACATGCAGATGTAGGTGATAAACCTCCTGACCTCCATCTGCACCATTATTTACTACTAATCTAAACCCGCCATCCATACCAGGACGACAACCCTGCTCTTTTGCTAGCCGGGGTGCTAATTCCATCATTCTACCTAGCATTGGCGCATCGACAGGCTGCGCAGACTCCAGCATGGGAAGGTGATTCTTCGGAATAATGAGGAAATGAACCGGTGCCGCAGGGTTAATGTCATTAAAAGCGTAGATTTCCTCATCCTCATAGACCTTTTGGGAAGGAATAAGGCCTTGAGCAATCTTACAAAACAAGCAATTGGGATCATGACTCATGACATTGCACTCTTTATTCTTTATCAGCAGCTTTACGGGCCGCTTTCTCTTCAATACCCGAGGTGCCAAGGCGACGCTCTAGCTCGGCAATGACGTTTTCAGGGCGAAGATTAAATTGGGATAGTGCAATTAAGCAATGAAACCAGAGATCGGCGATCTCCCCAAGCAATAACTGCTGTTGCTCGGGCGCTAAATTGGCATTACGAGAATCCTTTGCTGCCATCACTGTCTCGGTAGCTTCCTCACCAATCTTCTTCAAAATCCCATCATCACCCTTAGAAAACAGCAGCGCAGTATAGGAAGTCTTAGGGTCCATCTGACCCGCCTTGAATGCATCACGGCGCTGATCAACCACATTGGCCAAATTAGCCAGCGCAGAATCCAAATTCGATGAAAGTTGAGCTTGAGTTGTCATAAGATCATTTTATGTCTTTTGGGTATTGCAGGCGAAGTTTGATTACTTTTGAGGGGTAGATTCATCTAGCCAGCTTGTACCGGCACAATCCCAGCTCTGAAAAAAGCAACTATGCTGGCCAGTATGGCAAGCAATGCCATCTTTTTGCTCCACCAATAGCAAAATAGTATCCCCATCGCAATCCAAGCGAATTTCTTTTACTTTTTGGGTGTGGCCAGATTCCTCACCCTTGTGCCATAGCTTTTGACGTGAGCGAGTCCAATAGACTGCTTCACCCAAGCGCAAAGTCGCTAACAAAGCATCTCGGTTCATCCAGGCCATCATCAAAATATCTTTACTACCAAGCTCTTGGGCAATCACTGGAACTAAACCTTGCTCATTCCAGCTCACAGCATCAAGCCATGGCCCTGCTTCTATATTGGGATTTGGTGTAAATGGACTCATCTTTTGATCAACTCTACACTTTTCTAATACGCGTTAAATACGAACAGGAATACCTTGGCTAGCCATATATTCTTTTGCTTGGCCAACCGTGTATTCACCATAATGAAAAATACTCGCTGCTAGTACGGCATCGGCATGGCCTTTGGTGATGCCATCGACTAAATGCTGCAAATTACCGACCCCGCCCGACGCTATAACCGGAACGCTCACAGCATCACTGACTGCCGCGGTTAACTCCAAATCAAAACCATCTTTGCTGCCATCGCGATTCATACTCGTGAGCAAGATCTCGCCAGCACCACGTTTAGTCACCTCTGTTGCCCATGCAACGACATCCATTCCCGTAGCCGTTCTGCCGCCATGGGTAAAAACTTCCCAATGACCGGCTGGTGTTTTTTTGGCATCGATCGCAACAACAATGCACTGTGAACCATAGTGGGCGGCAGCATCAGAAACTAAATCGGGATTAGTTACCGCAGAAGAGTTTATGCTCACTTTGTCTGCGCCTGCATTGAGCAAACGTCTGACGTCCGCTACTACACGCACACCACCACCAACCGTCAGTGGAATAAAAACTTGTGAGGCAACAGCCTCAATGATGTGCAAAATAAGATCGCGCCCATCAGAGGTGGCGGTAATATCTAAAAATGTAAGTTCATCAGCGCCCTGCGCATCATAGCGGCGCGCGATTTCAATAGGATCACCCGCATCGCGTAAGCCAACAAAGTTGACCCCTTTCACTACGCGCCCTGCCGTTACATCAAGGCAAGGAATAATTCTTTTAGTGAGCACTGAATATCACTCTAGATAATTTTCTTAGTCAATTTGAGTGTTAACTCATCTGCGTATTGTTGGGCTGCCGTTAAATCTAAATCGCCAGCATAAATAGCGCGTCCCGCAATCACACCCATAATGCCCTCTGCTTCGGCTTCACAAAGTGCTTCAATATCTTGATTATTGGATAAGCCACCGCTCGCAATCACCGGAATACGAATCGCTTGAGCTAATTTAATGGTGGCGTCCATATTGACACCCTTGAGCATGCCATCGCGCCCAATATCCGTATAAATAATGGCTTCGACACCCCAGTCTTCAAACTTCTTGGCTAAATCAATCACTTCGTGTCCTGTGATCTTGCTCCAACCATCGGTAGCTACTTTGCCATCACGCGCATCGAGGCCAACCATGATGTGCCCTGGAAATGCTGCACAAGCGTCTTGAACAAAACCTGGGGTTTTTACTGCAGCCGTACCAATAATCACCGTAGAAATACCGTCATCTAATAAGCGTTCAATCGTTTCCAGATCACGAATACCGCCACCTAGTTGAACCGGGATTTCATTGCCTACTGCTTTCAGAATCGATTTGATTGCAGATTCATTTTTCAGCTTGCCGGCAAAGGCGCCGTTGAGATCAACCAAATGTAAGCGACGTGCGCCCTTACTGATCCAATGGGCTGCCATAGCACCCGGGTCCTCTGAGAACACCGTGGCTCGATCCATATCACCTTGCTCAAGTCGAACACAGTGGCCATCTTTTAAATCAATTGCAGGAATAAGTAGCATAGCAGCGCGTTAAGTAAACGTTATAGAAATATTAAGGTTGCCAAGAAACAAAATTTTGATAGAGCTTTAATCCGTATTCTGCACTTTTTTCTGGATGAAACTGCGTCGCAAAAATATTATCCCTTGCTACGGCAGAAGTAAACCAATCACCGTATTCGGTTGAGCCCACAATGTCTTCTTTACGCTGCGGCACAACATAGTAACTATGAACAAAATAAAAGCTAGTGAGGTCCGGAATGCCATCCCACAAAGGATGTGCTCTATCTTGACGCACTTGATTCCAGCCCATATGCGGAACCTTGTAAACCGATCCATCGGGTTGACGCCTGCCCGTTAATGCAAAACGCTGAACTTCGCCTGGAATAAGCCCTAGGCAGGGAGTCCAGGGTTGTTTGGCATTCGTGCGCACTTCGGCACTTTGATCAAACATCATCTGCTCACCAACACAGACGCCTAATAATGGCTTGTTTTTAGCTGCTTCTAGCAATACTTCCAGCAGGCCCGATTCTTGGAGATGCTTCATACAGTCAGGCATAGCGCCTTGACCAGGCAACACTACCCGATCGGATGCGCTGATCTCCTCTGGCTTGCTAGCAATCACCACGTTAGCATCCGGGGCCACATGGTGGAATGCTTGATAAACAGAACGCAAATTACCCATTCCGTAATCAACAATTGCAATGGTTTGTGCCAAAGTGAACCTGTGTTTTCTTATGCTTTAGCAGTCTTCAGTCTTCCAGTAAAAATACTAGAAGCACCCTAAATTACAGACTACCCTTAGTGGAAGGAACGACGCCTGCTGCCCGTGGATCGATTTCCAAGGCCATCCGAAGTGCGCGACCAAAGGCTTTGAATACGGTCTCAATTTGGTGATGGGCATTGATTCCCCGCAAATTATCAATGTGCAGTGTCACACCAGCATGATTCACAAAGCCGCGGAAGAACTCAATACTGAGGTCCACATCAAAGTCACCGACCCGTGCTCGCGTAAAAGGAACATTAAATTCCAGGCCAGGGCGACCTGAAAAATCAATGACTACCCGAGATAAAGTCTCATCTAAAGGCACATAGGAATGCCCGTAACGGGTGATACCCGCTTTGTCGCCTACTGCCTTCGCAAAGGCCTGACCCAGGGTAATACCCACATCCTCGACAGTGTGATGATCATCAATATGCGTATCGCCTGTAGCGATCACTTTGAGGTCAATCATGCCGTGACGGGCAATTTGATCCAGCATATGGTCTAAAAAAGGAACGCCGGAGGCGAGCTCAGCTTTTCCTGAGCCATCTAAATTGATGACAATTTGAATTTTGGTTTCCGAAGTGTTTCGGGTAACGTCGGCTTGCCGCATGCTTACGTGCGCCGCGAGGCGAAGTGTTGATTGAAGCCTCATAATATCATTTCTAATGCTGAATTAATTACTGCATTTTTTACTTACCTGCTGATTTTTGACCAGAGTCCCTCATGAGCCGTTTTTGGAACCCCGTTGTTCACACCCTCACTCCATACGTTCCCGGAGAACAACCGCAAATGGAGCGACTGGTAAAACTCAACACCAATGAGAGCCCTTACGGCCCATCACCCAAGGCACTGGCGGCCATTGAGCAGCACAATAATAACGATTTAAGGCTCTATCCCGACCCTGAAGGTATCGCCCTAAAAGAGGCTATTGCCACTTTGCATGGTTTGGACCCAAAGCAGGTTTTTGTCGGTAATGGCTCGGATGAAGTGCTTGCTCACACCTTTTTAGGGCTCCTTAAGCAAGCCAAGCCAGTTCAATTCCCCGACATCACCTATAGCTTCTACCCGGTGTACTGCAAACTATTTGGCATTGACTATCAGACGATTCCATTGGGCTCAGACTTTGCGGTGCATCCTGCGGATTTCAAGGTTCCTAGTGGGGGCATCATTTTTCCCAACCCCAATGCCCCTACTGGGCGATCCATTCCCAGAACAGAAATTGAGGCCTTGTTAAGCCGCAATCGTGATTCAGTAGTGGTCATTGATGAGGCTTATGTGGACTATGGAACCGAATCTTGCATTCCGCTCTTGCGTGGATCAGCTTGTCCAGAGAACTTACTTGTCGTGCACACCCTCTCTAAATCCCGCGCTTTAGCAGGCTTACGTGTGGGCTTTGCGGTAGGTCACACCGACTTGATTGAGGGCCTTGAGCGAGTCAAAAATAGTTTTAATTCCTACCCGCTAGGTAAGTTAGCCCAAGCGGGTGCAATCGCTGCTATTGAAGATCAGGCGCACTTAGAGTCAACCTGTGCCAAGGTCATTCAGACCCGCGAACACTTAGTACAAGCATTAGCAAGTCTGGGTTTTGAAACCTTGCCGTCCACGGCTAACTTTATTTTTACGTGTCACCCAAAGCATGCGGGAGCAAAGCTGTATCAAGCCTTACGTGATCGCGGCATCATCGTGCGCCACTTTAAACTGCCCCGTATTGAAGAGTTCCTTCGCATTACCATTGGCACCGATGATCAAACAAATACGTTGATTGCTGCCTTGAAAGAAATTCTGGTCTAAGTGTAATTACTTCAGACGCATTTCAGCTGCACGGGCATGGGCTTGAAGACCTTCACCATGCGCTAAAGTGCTTGCTACTGCGCCCAAGGTTTGGGCACCTGCTTCGCTAACCTCAATCATGCTCGAACGCTTAATAAAATCGTAAACACCTAAAGGCGAAGAAAAGCGCGCAGTACGGGCCGTTGGTAAAACATGATTAGGGCCAGCACAATAATCGCCTAAGGATTCGCTTGTGTAGTTGCCCATAAAAATAGCGCCGGCATGCCGAATCTGTTCTGCCCACTGGCGTGGATCAGTCGTACAAATCTCTAAATGCTCAGCAGCAATCTGATTGGCAATATCACAAGCCTCTGCCATATCTTTAACTTCAATCAATAGCGCACGATTGGTAAGCGAGGTCTCAATCACCTTCTTGCGAGGCATCTCTGGTAATAATTGATTGATGCTCATTTGTACGCGCTCAATGAAACTGGCGTCGGGGCAAAGCAAAATAGACTGCGCTAATTCATCATGTTCAGCCTGCGAAAATAAATCCATCGCAATCCAATCCGGATTACTTGAACCATCACAGAGCACTAAAATTTCTGATGGGCCGGCAATCATGTCAATACCGACAGTACCAAAGACTCTACGCTTGGCTGCTGCCACATAGGCATTACCAGGACCCACAATCTTATCAACAGCAGGAATGGTTTTGGTGCCATAAGCTAAGGCACCTACGGCCTGCGCACCACCAATCGTAAAGACACGGTCTACCCCAGCTAACCAAGCCGCAGCCAGGACAAGCGGGTTTCGTGTTCCGTCTGGTGTGGGTACAACCATGATCACTTCAGATACTCCAGCAACCTTTGCTGGAATCGCATTCATTAGTACCGATGACGGATAAGCCGCTTTGCCACCAGGTACATAAATGCCCACACGATCCAGTGCAGTGGCTTTCTGGCCTAAACGAGTGCCATCAGGCTCGGTATATTCCCAAGAGTGGCAACCGGTTTCAATCTTTTGTCGCTCGTGATACGCGCGTACCCGTTGCGCAGCAATCTCTAAGGCAGTCCTCTGCTCTGCTGCTAAGCCCTCATAGGCCCGCTGTAACTCTTGCTTAGAAATTTCTAATTCAGTAACGCTAGCAACACTCAAACGATCGAACTGTTTTGTGTAATTCAAAACAGCAGCATCTCCATGGGCTTGCACTTGCGCCAAAATCTTCACGACTGCTGCATCAATCGCCTCATCATCAGCCATCGGCAAAGAAAGGCTAGACAACAGAATTTCTTTGAATCCTAAATCACTACTATTCAGGCGTTTTACTTTAACTGCTGTAGACATATTATTTAAGCAACTCAAAGAAGGGCTGCAACTGAGCACGTTTACGTTTATATGAGGCCTGATTGACTACCAGTCGTGCGCTGATATCTGCAATAGACTCAACTTCAATTAAGCCATTGGCGCGCAAAGTATTTCCGGTAGAAACTAAATCGACGATTGCATCGGCTAAACCAACTAAAGGGGCTAACTCCATCGATCCATACAAATGAATCGTATCAATGTGTACGCCCTTGTTCGCAAAATGCTCGCGAGCGCAATTGACATACTTAGTGGCTACTTTTAAACGAGAGCCTTGTTTTACAGCGGCCGCATAGTCAAAGCCCTCTTTTACCGCTACTGACATGCGACATTTGGCAATATTGAGATCAAATGGCACATACAAACCATCCGTTCCGTTTTCCATTAATACATCTAAGCCAGCCACCCCAAAATCTGCCCCACCAAATTGAACGTAGGTAGGCACATCCGAAGCACGCACAATAATTAAACGCACATCGGGGTTGGAGGTTTCAATAATCAGTTTGCGTGATTTTTCAGGATCTTCAAGCGGACGAATACCGATCTTGGATAAGATCTCGGCAGTTTCTTCAAAGATGCGCCCCTTTGAAAGGGCTAAAGTTAACTTCATGTCTTAATTATCTATCAGGCTTAATGAACTCGCTTGATCTGAGCCCCTAATAAAGTCAGTTTTTGCTCCATCCGATCATATCCGCGGTCCAAGTGGTAAATACGGTCTACTTGCGTTTCGCCTTGAGCGGCCAAACCGGCAATGACCAAACTGGCCGATGCCCGTAAATCCGTTGCCATCACCACTGCACCAGAAAGCTTTTCAACGCCTTGGACTACAGCGGTATTGCCTTCAATCGCAATATCCGCCCCCAAACGATTCATCTCTTGAACATGCATGAAACGATTTTCAAAGATGGTTTCAGTAATGGTGGCAGTGCCACTAGCGATTGCATTGACTGCCATGAGCTGCGCTTGCATATCCGTCGGAAAGGCAGGGTACTCAGAAGTACGGAAATTAACGGCTTTAGGACGCCCCTTCATAGAGGCCTTAATCCAATCGGGCCCTACTTCCATCTCTAAACCAACTTCTTTTAATTTAGCCAGAACAGCATCTAGCGTATCTGGACGGCAATGTTTTACCAGCACCTCCCCACCAGTGGCCGCAACTGCACATAAAAACGTACCCGTCTCAATACGGTCAGCGATGACTGTATGCTCAGCACTATGCAGTTTCTCAACCCCTTGAATGACGAGGCGGTCACTGCCAATGCCTGTAATCTTGGCGCCCATCTTCACCAGCAGTTCAGCCAAGTCCCCTACTTCAGGTTCCCGTGCAGCATTTTCTAAAATAGTAGTGCCGCTCGCGAGAGTGGCGGCCATTAGTAAATTTTCAGTACCCGTAACGGTAATCATGTCCGTCAATATTGAAGCTCCCTGCAAGCGCTCTAGGGGCGGCTTCATTTCTGCCTGAATATAACCACTCTGAATTTGAATGGTCGCCCCCATCGCCTTTAAGCCTTTAATGTGCTGATCTACTGGACGCGCACCAATAGCGCAACCTCCGGGCAGCGACACTTTAGCGCTATGCATTCTGGCTAGCAAAGGGCCGAGCACCAATATCGAAGCCCGCATGGTTTTCACCATCTCATAGGTGGCTTCAGAGCTCTTGATATCCGCCGCATGGAGCACTACATGCGTTCGATTGGCCTCATCTGGGAAGGATACTTTGACACCGATCTCTTGTAAGAGCTTGAGCATAGTGCGCACATCCTGCAAATCTGGGACGTTACGCAATACGATAGCTTGATCGGTTAATAGGCAAGCGCACAAAATCGGGAGTGCGGCATTTTTAGCCCCAGCAATCAGTACTTCGCCCTTGAGCGGAGTACCGCCCACCATACTTAATTTGTCCATGAATTGATTCCAGTAAAAACTAATCGTTTACAACAGATACTTTAGGCTGTGGAGTTTTGGGAAAACTCTTCAGGTGTAAAAGCCTTGATAGAAAGGGCGTGCACTTCGGCTTTCATGCGATCGCCCATTGCAGCATAGACTAATTGATGGCGCTGAATTAATCGCTTACCTGCAAACTCAGGGCTCACAATCGTGGCAAAAAAATGCTGGCCATCACCTTCAACCTGAATATGCGTGCAAGTAATACCTTGCTGGATATATCCCTCAATTTGTTCTGGGGTGGGCAACATACTTTCTCCTAATTACGAATTATTTTGTATTGGTGATTCTTTATTCAGTACACAGACAATGACGCGTTAACTTCTAAGTTTGTAGCCTTTTTGTAATAAACGCAAAGCTACGGCTGAGACTAAGACAAAAAAACAAACAATGATCACAAGACTTCTCCAAGGCGAAATATCAGAAACGCCAAAGAAGCCGAAACGAAATCCATCAATCATGTAGAAAAAAGGATTGAAATGGGAAACAGTTTGCCAAGCAGCGGGCAGGGAATGTATCGAATAAAAGACGCCTGACAACATTGTTGCCGGCATGATAATAAAGTTCTGAAAGGCGGCTAATTGATCATATTTATCAGCCCAGATACCAGCAATGAGGCCCATACTTCCTAATATGGCTGCACCCAAAAATGCAAATGTCAAAATCCACAGTGGGTATTCAAATGCAGGCGGTGCATACAGCGCAGTAATGGCCAACACACCAAATCCGACGACGACCCCACGAAATACTGCGGCCAGTACATAAGCAGCATAAAACTCTAAATGGCTAAAGGGTGCCAATAGTACGAATACCAAGTTACCAGTCACTTTTGACTGAATCAAAGATGAAGAGGTGTTGGCAAAAGCGTTTTGGAGAACGCTCATCATGACTAAACCAGGAATTAAGAAGGTTGAATAGCTCAAGCGGCCATAAATTTCTCTACCTTCCAATACTTGACCGAAAATCATCAGGTACAAAATAGCTGTCAAGACCGGCGCTGCAACCGTCTGAAATCCTACCTTATAAAAACGTTTAATTTCTTTACGCAAGAGCATCGGAAATCCGCTGCTGTAAATTAAAGCAGGGGGCATAAGAATCTTTTTCACAATACGCTACCCGACATAATATTGACAAAAACATCCTCAAGATCGGTTTTACCTTCACCGTCTTTTTTAATTGAGCCGTACTGACTAAGTAAATTTTGAGTGGTGTCTAGAGCAACAATTTTTCCTTGCTTGAGCATTGCAATACGCTGGCAGAGTGCTTCGGCCTCTTCCAGGTAATGCGTTGTCAACACAATCGTGTGACCGTCTTGATTAAGACGGCTAATAAATTGCCACAGGGATTGACGTAACTCCACATCGACCCCTGCTGTAGGCTCATCTAAAATGATGACTGGCGGTCTATGCACCAGCGCCTGCGCAACCAGAACCCGTCGTTTCATACCGCCGGATAAAGAGCGCATATTACTATCCGCCTTATTAACCAGATCAAGATTTGCCATGATCTCATCAATCCAAGCATCATTATTTCGGATACCAAAGTAACCCGACTGAAATTGCAATGTTTCACGCACCGTAAAAAAGGGGTCGAACACTAACTCTTGCGGCACGACGCCCAACATTCGGCGAGCCTCACGAAAATGGCTCTGTACATCTGCCCCCATAATCGCAGCATGGCCATGATCCGCAGTTGCTAAACCGGCCAAAATAGAGATCAGCGTTGTTTTGCCCGCACCATTAGGTCCCAGCAAACCAAAAAACTCACCTTGCTCAATTGATAGGGAAACGTGATCTAGTGCCCTTAGTGCGCCATAGTTTTTGGATATGCTTTTAATCGAGATTGCTGGATACATACTATGACAAACCGAGCAATGCCGATACACCGTATACACCGGCTAGCACCCTTAACTTTTCTGGGGCTCCAGTCATTTCTAGATTTAAACCACGAGCCTGCAAGTTCTTTTGCCATGAGATTAAGACGGTCAATACCGTTGAATCAAAATCGTTAAGGCCAGAGCAGTCAATCAATCCTGATGTAGTCAAGCTCAGCAAGCCGTCTCTCTCCAACTGCACCGCATTAGCTTGTGTTACTGAAGAGGGCAATAAAAATGACATTTTTATTGAGGCTTAATTAGCGGGCTTCGCAGTTGCAAGCTGCTTGTTTCGGTCCTGCAGAAATTTCACTAGGCCATCGATGCCATTTTGACTAATTTGATTGGCGAACTGATTTCGATAAGCCTCTACTAACCACACACCCATGATGTTCATATCATAGACTTTCCAACCATTGGCGGTTTTCTCAAGGCGATAGTCAAGCGATACCGGATCGCCTCGCCCAAGCACAACCGTCTTGACAATAACTTCCTTGTCGTCTGGAGCTGCACGTAAGGGCTTAAATTGAATTGTTTGATCTCGCAACTGACTCAATGCACCCGAATAAGTGCGCATCAACAAGCTTTTAAATTCTGCTATTAATTGTGCCTGCTGTTCAGGGGTCGCCTTTTTCCAATTTGGGCCCATGGCCATTTCAGTAGTGCGGCGCATATCCGCATAAGGAAGAATCTTTTTCTCAACCAATTCGACAATGCGAGGAATATTGCCTTTCTGAATCTCTGGGTCCGATTTAACAGAAGCCATCACATCGGACACCACTGATTTAATCAGGCCATCGGGAGTCGACTGATCAATGACTTGAGCGCCAGCATTGGTCAATGCCAAGAAGAAGCCTGCAAGCAATGTCGCAAGGTAGCGTTGAATTTTTTTGTTGCTTTTCATATATTCTCGATCAAGACTCTATAACGAAGTTCATTTTAGATGCTTTACATGCAGCTGCTTTAAATGCGGCCGCTTTAGATCGGCAATTATTATTCATAGGGATTTTGATACACAGGCACTAAGGGCTCTTCATCATCGCGCCCCTCATTAATTTGATACTGACGCCGCTGAATATAGGCATCACGTACAAAGCTGTATTTATCAATTGCCGCACCATCGAGCAAGTCACCAGCCTCGTAATAAGTGTTTCGCCCATTGACTACGCGTAAACCGGTAATGCTATTTCGTAAACCGATATCGTTGATGTACTTAAATAAGTAGTCTGACTCCAGATCAGCGCCCGTACCAAAGGTATCGCGCACACTACTAGGTCCAAAAAATGGCAGTACTACGTAGGGCCCCGACGGTACGCCCCATACGCCAAAGGTTTGACCCCAGTCTTCTTTATGTTTTGGTAAACCGCCTGGGGTTGCTAAATCAATTAGCCCACCTAAACCCATTGTGGTGTTGACAACTACCCGCATGAGGTCTGTAAATGCATCGGCTGGCTTACCTTGCAGCAAGTTTTGCAATGCAGTGTAGATATCACTGTAGTTACTGAAGAAGTTATAGACTCCATCGCGAATGAACTCCGGCAACACAAAGCGATATCCAGTTACTACTGGCTTAAGTACGTAGGCATCCAAGCCTTCGTTAAACTCAAAAACGGATCGATTAAATGGCTCCCAAGGATCTGCCGGAGAACGCTCCACTCCTGCGGGAATAGATGCACATCCCACAATCACCGATACTAAGCCAAGCAATACTATGCGCCTTAGCTTTTTCAGTAATGACATCATTTTGCTGCGCTCTTGTCTTGGCCGCTATCAGCAGCCTTGTTGTATAAGAATTGACTGATGAGGCTTTCTAAAACAATAGCGGACTGAGTTTGCGTAATGCGATCACCCGAGGCTAGCATGTCATCCGAGCCGCCTGCATCCAAGCCAATGTATTGCTCACCTAGTAAGCCAGAAGTCAGAATTTTCGCTGCCGAGTCTTTGGGGAACTTATACCCATCTTCGATAGTCATCAGTACAGTTGCCTGATACGTTTTATCGTCAAAAGAAATATTGGCAATTCGCCCAACCACTACTCCAGCACTCTTGACTGGCGCACGTGGCTTGAGTCCACCGATATTGTCAAAACGCGCAGAAATTTTATAGGTTGGCGCAAAGGAAACGGCATTCATATTGCCGACCTTGAGGGCTAAAAATAAAGCCGCTAGCAAACCTATTGCTACAAAGATTCCGACCCAAACATCAATTGCACTTTTTCTCATAAGAGTCCTAGTTCATACTTTCTAATTCGAGAACATCATTGCGGTTAGCAAAAAATCTAATGCTAAAACTGATAAAGAAGAGATCACCACGGTACGAGTAGTCGCTTGCGAAACACCTTCGGGAGTAGGTTTTGATTCATAGCCCTGATAAAGCGCAATAAAAGTGACGGCCACACCAAACACCAGACTTTTGATCAAGCCATTGCCTATATCCGAGAAAAGATCAACGCCCCCTTGCATCTGCGACCAAAACGCACCAGAGTCCACACCAATCAGCGGAACCCCTACAAAGTAACCACCCATCACCCCTACTGCAGTAAAAATCGTTGCCAAAATAGGCATTGCAATAATACCCGCCCAAAGTCGTGGGGCGATCACACGACTAAGCGGATCAACAGCCATCATTTCCATAGCGCTTAATTGCTCACCGGCTTTCATCAAGCCAATCTCTGCTGTCAGTGAAGTACCGGCTCGACCAGCAAATAACAAGGCAGTAATAACGGGACCTAATTCACGGGTCAGTGAAAGCGCAACCAGTAGACCTAAGGCCTGCTCCGAGCCATAGCGGTTCAAGGTGTAATACCCCTGCAAGCCCAGCACAAAGCCAACGAATAAGCCAGATACAGCAATGATTACAAAAGAGTGATTGCCGACGAATAAAATCTGATCACATACCAGGCGGGGTCGTTTTAATAAAAATCCAGAGCGCACGATCACGGCCGCAAACATGCGTGCAGCAAGGCCTAAGCTGGTGAGATTGTGACGTACGAAAAATCCTAGATCTCCTAGGAGATCGATGGATTTGTGCAGCATATTCATAGTGCCTTCACCCCAAAATCGTCTTCAAGAGTTTGCCCTGGGTAATGAAATGGCACAGGACCATCTGGTGACGCATCTAAAAACTGACGGACAAAAGGATCTGTTGAGCGGCTCAATTCTTCTGGTGTGCCTTGTGCACCAATCCGACCATTGGCAATGAAATACACGTAATCTGCGATTTCAAATGTTTCCTCAACATCGTGGGTGACCAAAAGGCTAGTTGCTCCTAAGGCACTATTTAAGTCACGAATCAAGCGAGCAGTAATACCCAATGAAATGGGATCTAATCCTGCAAAGGGCTCGTCATACATAATCAAAGGTGGATCTAATGCAATGGCTCTTGCTAAAGCTACACGACGCGCCATACCACCAGAAATTTGCGAAGGCATTAAATCTCGCGCACCCCGTAAACCCACTGCATTTAATTTCATCAGAACTAAAGAGCGCAACAAAGCTTCCGTCAAATCAGTATGCTCACGCAACGGAAAGGCGACGTTTTCAAAAACACTGAGGTCGGTGAATAGCGCGCCAAACTGGAAGAGCATACCCATACGACGGCGCGCGGCCATCAGTTCAGCCGCATTCATTTTGCCAATATCAGCACCTTCGAACAGCACTTGACCTGACTGGGCTGCAAACTGCCCACCAATCAGGCGCAAGATAGTAGTCTTACCGCACCCCGAACCACCCATCACCGCAACCACTTGGCCGCGACGGAACTCCATATTGAGTCCAGATAGGATTTGTCTCCCACCTAAGTCGTAAGCAAAGTTCACATCCTCAATAGAAACCACGATCTCGCTTGAAGAATCTTGCTTGGTATTCACTGAGTTCGACGTGTAGCGGTTCATATCCCTCACATTATCGCGGCAGGACGGAAGACCCCATTAAATACTCATCTACTGCTTGGGCGCACTGACGACCCTCACGAATAGCCCAAACTACTAAGGATTGGCCGCGACGCATATCGCCAGCAGCAAATACCTTGGGTACATTGGTTTGATAGGCATTTTGACCATCCACTGTCGCTTTTGCGTTACCACGGGCATCTTTTTCCACACCAAAGGCATTCAAGACTTGTTGGGCAGGGGATACAAAACCCATCGCCAATAGGACTAAATCAGCCTTAATCTCAAATTCAGAATTGGGCACTTCTGACATCTTTCCGTCTTTCCACTCCAAACGAACGCCAATCAGCTTCTCCAACTTGCCATCTTTTCCTTCAAAACGCTTGGTTCCGACAGACCAATCACGCTCACAACCCTCTTCATGGGAAGAGGAAGTGCGTAACTTGGTTGGCCAATATGGCCACACTAATGGCTTGTTTTCTACTTCTGGGGGCTGTGGCAATAATTCAAACTGCGTAATTTGCGCTGCACCATGCCGATTTGAAGTACCCACACAGTCAGATCCCGTATCTCCGCCACCGATGACGACAACATGCTTGTCAGTTGCTCGAATCTCATTCTTAAGATCGCCGGCGTTCTCTTTGTTCTGCGGAATTAAGAACTCCAAGGCATAGTGCACACCAGCCAACTCACGGCCAGGTACAGGTAGATCACGAGGCTGCTCAGCGCCACCGGTAATAACGACAGCATCGAAGTCTTTCATCAGCTGATCAGGTGAGACTGTTTTAGTTGAGTAATTTTTGACCTCAACTCCCATCGCCTCTTTACCTACGAAAACACCTGTTTCAAACTTCACGCCTTCGGCCTGCATCTGCTCAACACGACGGTCGATCAACCATTTTTCCATTTTGAAATCGGGAATACCGTAGCGCAACAATCCACCGACACGGTCGTTTTTTTCAAATACCGTGACATCATGACCAACGCGGGCCAATTGCTGTGCTGTTGCCATACCAGCGGGGCCACCGCCCACTACTGCAATCTTTTTACCGGTCTTGGTTTTTGGTGGCTGCGGAACAACCCAACCATTTTCCCAGCCTTTATCAATAATGGCATGTTCGATTGACTTAATCCCTACGGCTTCACTGTTAATACCTAATGTGCACGCAGCTTCACAAGGTGCTGGACAAATGCGGCCAGTGAACTCCGGAAAGTTATTGGTTGATTGCAATACATCCAATGCATTCTTCCAATCATTTTGAAATACCAGATCGTTGAAATCGGGAATGATGTTGTTCACAGGGCAACCGCTATTGCAAAAAGGAATGCCGCAGTCCATACAACGGGCACCCTGTACCTTAGCTTCTGCATCTGTCAATGTCACTACAAACTCTTTGTAATGATGAAGACGTTTTACTGGTGCTTCGTAGGTTTCTGCTACGCGCTCAAAATCCATAAATCCAGTGACTTTACCCATATCGAATCCTTAGTTTTCTTTTCTGACTGTCTATATGTATTGGTTAACTTACTTACGCAGCAACTGTTTTGTTTTGCGCTTTTTCCCATAACTCACCTAAGGCACGCTTGTACTCAGTAGGCAGCACCTTCACAAAACGACTGCGCGCATTATCCCAATCCGCTAAAAGGACTTTTGCGCGCTCGGAACCCGTGTGACGGAAATGGCGCTCAATCAAGTTCTTCAAAATTTGCTCATCGGTCAAACGCTCACCACCATCCTTCACATCAACAGGAGCATGCCACTGAGACTGAGGCATATCAGCAATTTGCTCTGCAGAGGGCAGTACTTTGTGCAGGCTGGCCATACTAGTATTGCAGCGCTTTTCGAATAAACCATCTTCGTCATACACGTAAGCAATACCCCCACTCATACCAGCAGCAAAGTTACGCCCAGTTGCGCCGAGAACGACTACGGTTCCACCTGTCATATATTCGCAACCGTGGTCGCCAGTGCCTTCTACAACAGTAGTCGCACCTGAGTTACGCACTGCAAAACGCTCGCCAGCAACGCCATTAAAGAATGCTTCGCCACTAATCGCGCCGTACAGGACGGTATTACCCACAATAATATTCTTCGCCGTATCGCCACGGAATTCATGTGGTGCACGCACAATGACACGTCCACCAGATAAGCCCTTGCCAACATAGTCATTACCATCACCCACTAAATCTAGCGTGATGCCGTGGGCTAGAAATGCTGCAAAGCTTTGTCCAGCAGTACCGTTCAATTGAATATGAATCGTGTCATCAGGCAAACCAGCATGGCCATAACGCTGAGCTACTTCACCAGAAAGCATCGCGCCCACTGTACGGTTCACATTCTTTACCGGAACGATAAAGGAAACTTTCTCGCCACGTTGAATTGCAGGCTCGCTCTTCTCGATCAAAATATTATCCAAGGCACTGCCCAAGCCATGCTCTTGAGTGAGGATCTGATAGCGAGGTGCATCAGCAGCGACCTGTGGCTCAGCAAAAATCTTACTGAAATCCAAGCCATGGGTTTTCCAGTTATCGATCCCCTTAAGGGTATCTAAGAAGTCAACTCGCCCAATCAAATCATCGAACTTGCGAATACCCAGTTGCGCCATAATTTCGCGCACTTCTTCAGCAATAAAGAAGAAGAAGTTCACTACGTGCTCTGGCTTACCAGAGAACTTTTTACGCAATTCTGGATCTTGAGTAGCAACACCCACTGGACAAGTATTAAGGTGACACTTGCGCATCATGATGCAACCTTCAACTACTAGTGGGGCTGTTGCAAAACCAAATTCATCTGCGCCCAGTAATGCGCCAATGACGACGTCACGCCCGGTCTTCATCTGACCATCGGCCTGAACACGAATACGACTACGCAAACCGTTCAGTACTAAAGTTTGCTGGGTTTCTGCTAAACCCAACTCCCATGGAGATCCTGCATGCTTAATGGAGGATAGTGGTGAAGCACCAGTACCACCGTCATGCCCAGCAATCACAACGTGATCTGCTTTTGCCTTAGCAACACCGGCTGCAATAGTGCCGACACCGACCTCAGAAACAAGCTTGACTGAAATATCAGCTGCAGGGTTCACGTTCTTTAAATCATGAATTAACTGCGCAATATCTTCAATGGAATAAATATCATGGTGAGGTGGCGGAGAAATCAAGCCAACACCAGGAACAGAAAAGCGCAGCTTGCCAATGTAATCGGAAACCTTGCCGCCTGGTAATTGACCACCTTCGCCTGGCTTGGCACCTTGCGCCATTTTGATCTGAATTTGATCAGCAGAACGCAAGTATTCCGTTGTTACGCCGAAACGACCTGAAGCCACCTGCTTAATTTTGGAGCGTAATGAATCGCCATCCAATAAAGGGATGTTCGCTTCCACAACATCACTACCCAAAATACTCGCTAAGGTTTCTCCTTTTTTAATTGGAATACCCTTGAGTTCATTGACGTAACGATTAGGGTCTTCGCCGCCTTCGCCAGTATTCGATTTACCGCCAATGCGATTCATTGCAATCGCTAAAGTAGCATGGGCTTCGGTAGAAATAGAGCCTAAAGACATCGCGCCTGTTGCAAAGCGTTTCACGATTTCTTTTGCCGATTCCACTTCATCCAACGGAATCGCTTTAGCCGGATCCAACTTGAACTCGAATAAACCCCGTAAAGTCATTTGGCGCTTGGTTTGATCGTTTATCAGGTTTGCATACTCTTTGTAAGTTTGATAGCCCTTCTCAATGCCGACGCGGGTTGAGTGCTGCAGCTTCGCAATCGTATCGGGCGTCCACATATGATCCTCACCCCGAATACGGAAAGCATACTCACCACCCGCTTCCAACATATTGGTCAAAACTGGGTCGGCACTAAACGCAGATTGATGCATCCGCAGAGCCTCCTCGGCTACTTCGAATACACCGATGCCGCCCACATTGGATGGTGTGCCCTTAAAGTAATGATCAATCACATCATGATTTAAACCAATCGCTTCAAAGATTTGCGAGCCGGTGTAAGACATGTAGGTAGAGATGCCCATTTTGGACATCACTTTTTGCAAGCCCTTACCAACCGCTTTAACAAAATTCTTAACCGCTTTTTCTGGCGATAAATCACCAGACAGGCCTTTAGCCATTTCGGCCAATGTTTCTAGGGCGAGGTATGGATGAATTGCTTCTGCTCCATAGCCAGCCAAAAGCGCGAAATGATGTGTTTCACGTGCACTGCCAGTTTCAACTACTAAACCAACGCTAGTGCGCAATCCTTTTTCAACCAAGTGTTGATGAATTGCTGAGGTAGCCAACAATGCCGGAATCGCAACGTGCGCCTCGTCAACTTGGCGATCACTCACAATTAAAATGTTGTAACCCGAGCGCACAGCATCTGCCGCTTCTGCACAGAGTGAAGCTAAGCGCGCCTCAATGCCTTCTTTACCCCAAGATGCTGGATAGCAAATATCCAACTCATATGAACTAAATTTGCCGTTGGTGTAGTGCCCAATGTGACGAATCTTTGTGATGTCGTTAAAGTCTAAAATCGGCTGACTTACTTCTAAACGCATTGGTGGGTTGATATTGTTCGTATCCAATAAATTGGGTTTTGGCCCAATAAATGAAACCAAAGACATCACCATATTTTCACGAATCGAATCAATCGGCGGATTAGTTACCTGGGCAAATAATTGCTTAAAGTAATTGTAAAGAGGCTTGTTCTTACTAGAGAGTACAGCTAAGGGACTATCGTTCCCCATTGACCCGATTGCCTCTTCGCCATTCATCGCCATTGGGGCCATGAGATATTTAATATCTTCTTGTGTGTAACCAAAAGCTTGCTGGCGATCTAATAATTTTGCCGCTGGACGAATGCTTGCTTTTTCTTCGATCAAGTCAGCCTTACTGGCATCTACTTCGTCAAGCTTAACGCGTACTGCATCAATCCAACTCTTATAAGGCTTTGCTTTTGACACGGCATTTTTAAGCTCGATGTCATCAATGATGCGCCCTTGCTCCATGTCAATCATGAACATCTTGCCTGGCTGCAAGCGCCATTTTTGAACAATCTTACTCTCAGGAATCGGCAGTACACCGGCTTCAGAACCCATGATGACTAAGTCATCATCCGTTACGTAGTAACGTGCTGGGCGTAATCCATTGCGGTCTAATGTTGCCCCAATTTGACGGCCATCTGTAAATGCCATAGCCGCTGGTCCATCCCATGGCTCCATCATAGAAGCGTGGTACTCATAAAAAGCGCGACGATTTTCGTCCATTAATGCATGCTGCTCCCAGGCTTCTGGGATCATCATCATCATGGCCTGGGCTAATGGATAGCCCGCCATTACCAATAACTCTAAGCAGTTATCAAAGCAGGCCGTATCTGATTGGCCAGGATAAATGAGTGGCCACAATTTCTTCAAATCGTCACCGAGTACTGGAGAGCTAATTGCACCCTCGCGAGCGTTAACCCAATTCACATTACCCTTAACTGTATTGATCTCGCCGTTGTGCGCAATCATGCGATATGGGTGAGCCAATTCCCATGCTGGGAAGGTATTTGTTGAGAATCGTTGGTGCACCAAAGCCAATGCAGAAACCGTACGTGAATCTTTCAAATCCTGGTAATAGGCGCCTACTTGGTTTGCTAATAACAACCCTTTGTACACAATAGTACGGGCTGACATTGATGCCACGAAATATTCTTTGCCATGTTTTAAATGTAAATCCTGAATGGCGTGACTAGCAGTTTTGCGAATGACATAAAGCTTACGCTCTAATGCATCGGTAGTCATGATGTCGCGTCCGCGCCCAATAAAAATTTGACGAATAAATGGCTCTGTCATTCTGACTGTTGGCGACATTGGTAGCTTAACGTCGATTGGAACATCTCTCCAACCCAAAACGACCTGCCCCTCTAAACGTACTGTACGTTCTAGCTCTTGCTCGCAAGCCAAGCGTGAGGCATGCTCTTTTGGCAAGAAAATCATACCGACGCCATATTCACCAAAAGGTGGCAACGCAATTCCTTGCTTCGCCATTTCTTCTCGATACAGCAAATCTGGAGTCTGAATCAGTATCCCAGCGCCATCACCCATTAACGGATCTGCACCCACAGCACCCCGGTGGTCTAAGTTCTCCAGAATCTGTAATCCTTGAGCAACGATCTCGTGGGATTTTTTACCTTTGATATGCGCAACAAATCCTACGCCGCACGCATCGTGCTCATTTTGAGGGTCATAAAGTCCGTGAGCGATGGGGCGAAGTGGTGATTGAATTTGGATAGTCATGATATTTCCGAGCGCCTTTAGTGGCTTGATTACTTTTAGAAGATCAAATATAGGGGAATACCCATGCTGATGCAATAGAAATAAAATCACTCTGTCCCATTTAATTATGGGTTGAACTCCAAAGTGAAATTATAAAAGGGACAGAGTCAGTATCTTGCCGAGGAAAACAGATCTGGTCATACCCCTCTAATACTCTCTAATACTCTCTAAGCCATTGAAATAATTGAAGTTATCTTCTTAGGGCGGCCCCGATGACGAATCTTAGCCTGCTCGGGATTGCTCTTAAAAAGCTTTTGTGCGTAAACATCACTCACCCAGGGCTTTGAGCGTAGCAGGGCTTCTGTAATTTGTTGATCCTCCCAATGGGGGGCGCCTTCCTTTACAAAGGTAGCCCAAGCCATTTGCCTTTCGAAGGGAGTGTTCCCCAATTTCCAAAAGTGCTCATGGTTCACCAACCAAGTTTCGGCAGTCCCACTAATATGCGATCCAAAACTAGTCCAGCTAGATTCCTGTGGACTTGACTCAAATCCCGATCTCACTGGGTTGAGCTCAATGTAACGTTGACACCGCAAAAAATAATCGGGGTCTATCAAGGACGATCGATACCGCCCCTCCCAAATAGTGCCAGAGCGATGTTGCTGCTGATTAAAGTATTGAACATAACGTCGACCCAAAGACTGCATCGTTTTAGCAAGTGAATCAGCATGCTGGGGTGTTATCAAAAGGTGAACATGATTTGGCATCAAAGCAAATGCATGCACGGAGCAAGAAAATTGTTTAGCAGCTTCGCGCAACCAGTCTAAATAGATGCGACGATCAGCATCTTTAAGAAAGATTGTTTCCCGATTATTCCCAAGCACCATCACATGCATTGCTTGGCCAGGAATGATCGTACGCGCCTGTCGTGCCATTACCCTAACGAACTACTGAAGTTCGCGCACCCCATTACCATTGGAAAATTCAGGGATAAACCAGTCGCCGTCCAATTGACTAACGCCTGCAGGTACTTCACGCGTCTGTTGTGGCTCGTCTCGTAGAGCAGTTGCCATATAGGAAGTCCACATAGGCAAAGCAAGACCGCCACCAGTCTCTCGATCACCTAAGCTGGCAGGCTTATCAAATCCAATCCAGGCAATAGCCACCACCTTTGGGTTATATCCTGCAAACCATGCGTCATGAGAGTCATTGGTAGTGCCCGTTTTACCGGCAATGTCACTTCTTCCTAGCTTCGCTCTAGCACTAGCAGCCGTTCCGGTCTTAGTCACTTCTTGAAGCAAGCTATCCATCACAAAAGCGGTGCGCGCATCCAGTACGCGTGTTGCATCTACTTTTGCCTGGGTTGGCTTTGCCTCGAACAAGACAACCCCTTTTGAATCCACCATCTTATTAATTAAGTAAGGATCAATGCGATAGCCGCCATTAGCAAAAACACTGTAAGCAGAAGCCATTTGCAATGGGGTCACTGAACCAGCGCCGAGCGCCATGGTTAAGTAGGGAGGGTGTTTCTCGGCTTCAAACCCAAAGCGTTGAATGTAGTCCTGCGCATAAGAAGGGCCAATAGCGCGAATAATTCGGACTGAGACTAAATTTTTAGATTTGGCCAGCGCATTTCGCAAACGCATCATGCCATCGTACTTGCCGTCATAGTTTTTAGGTTGCCATGCCTGACTACCGGTCTCCATACTTCCAATCGACAGCGGTGCATCGTTGACCATCGTGCTAGGTGAGAAACCTTTTTCAATCGCAGCGGCATAAATGAATGGCTTAAAGGATGAGCCTGGCTGACGCTGTGCCTGCGTTACATGATTAAATTGATTGCGACGAAAATCAAATCCACCTACTAAGGAAAGTATCGCGCCCGTCTCGGCATTCATTGACACAAAGGCTGCCTCTACTTGAGGCAGTTGTGCCAACTTCCAAATTCCACTATCAGATAACAGCCTAATAATTGCACCGGCACGTAAGCGTTTTTTTGGTTGAGTGCTATCTGTCAAGGAGGCTGTAGCCAATTTCATTCCCTCCCCTTTTAGAGTGATAGTGTCCCCAGTTGCGATCATCACTTGCATCTCTTTAGGCTTGACATCGAGCACAACGCCGGACTGCAAATCGTCTAGCTGCGGATGTGCAAGCAGGGCCTCATCAATCGCACGTTGACGCTTGACAGTTTCCTCGGGAAGCTCAATGAATCCCTCGGGGCCGCGATACGCGTGGCGCAGATCGTATTCAAAAATACCGCGACGCACTGCTTTATAAGCCGCATCTTGGTCAGCCTTCAGGATAGTGGTGTAAACATCAATGCCCTGAGAGTAGATTGCCTCACCGTATTGGGTGAACAATAATTGCCGCACCATCTCCGATGGAAAGTCAGCTCTAGTACTGAACTCATTTCCAAGGCCGCGGATGTGCAACTCCTCGGCCATAGCTATTTGATATTGCTCTGGGGTAATGTAGCTTAGGTCTCGCATGCGCTGCAAAATATATTCTTGGCGAATTTTTGCGCGACGGAAATTACTCACTGGGTTATAGGCGGAGGGAGCCTTCGGTAAACCCGCCAGCATCGCAGATTCTGCAATCGAAATATCTTTTAACTCTTTACCAAAATAAATTTGCGCTGCACTAGAAAAACCATACGCTCGCTGACCCAAGAAAATTTGATTCATGTAGATTTCAAGAATCTTGTCTTTACTTAGTTGGGCTTCGATCTCCCAGGCCAGTAACACCTCATAAATTTTCCGGCTAAAGGTTTTTTCATTACTGAGGAAAAAATTACGAGCGACCTGCATGGTGATAGTAGAGGCGCCCTGAGACAAATTGCCTCGCAAGTTCGTTAAGGTGGCTCGCAATATACCAACGTAATCTACTCCGCCATGCGAATAAAAACGGTCATCCTCAATAGCCAAGACTGCATTGCGCATTTTTATCGGAATCTCATTGAGGGGAATGACCTTGCGACGTTCCTCTCCAAACTCACCTATGAGCACCTTATCGGCTGTATAAATTCGTAAGGGAGTTTTAGGGTTGTAATCCACCAAGGCTGAAATCTTAGGCAAATTAGGCTTAGCTATTAAGAAAGCGTAACCCAGCATTAGCATGCACACCACTGCAAATACCATACCCATAATGAGCAATGCTTTCACTAATGGGTTACTGCCTGATGTTGAGCGCCCTACTAGCTGTTGTGTTGAGCGTCGGTCGGGCTGCCGGCTAAATCGCCGATTCAATGGTGGCTTGTCTTGTGGGGGGATTGCCATATTGTCAAATTATAGGGTGCTTGGCTGATCTACTACTGATCTATTACTGATCCACTACTGATCTACTATCAAACTCCACAACCCCTATTAGGAAAATTTGGGGTTCGATTTTCTGACAAGCCATTGCGCATATCCTGATTCTTTTTCTCTTCCCCAGGGAAAACAATATGGCATGCCCCCACGCCAAATCTCCCCCCAATCCTTTGATGACATTTTGAGTGACCTAGGGGATGATCCAGCTATTCCCGACCCCCATGGCATTCGTAAGCCTTCTGCGCCACCAAGACCGCAGCAGGAGTTCGCCAAAAACACAAAATCTACCGCCTTTTGTTTAGAACACCTTCCACTAAAGGACTTCAAAATCAGTCCTTTTTTTCTCTACGCCTGCGCCTTTTTAGCGCTATCAGCTGGTCTCTTTTTGATTTTAGAGTCCAATAAATCCAGCTCTGCAGCAGAATTGGAGCCGCTACAAATTCAATTATCAAGCCTACAAAAACAGTTTGATTTAGCCAAAATAGAACGGGAGCATGATTTAGAGGGCCTTTATGAAGAAATAGACTTATTAGAAGTAAGTATTCACTTGTTAGAGGAAAAAACACCATCATTATCAGCTCAAAACAAAACGCTCCCCATCCCCCATGAGGCGGATCTGCGTCGCTGGAAGTATCTAGGGTTAATTCGCGTAAAGGGTGTTGAGCAGGCTTTTTTTCACAACGGGAAAGCCAGCGTGATGCTGGCTAAGGATGGGCTTGCTTTGGGTGACTGGCGTCTAAGCCAAGCCCAAAAGGAAGGGGCGGTACTAACCCACCCCAAAGGCAAATCGATTACTTTTCAATCGTCCAAACCAGAATGAATTCATTTAAAAAGGCGCGTCTTTTACCCATCCTTTACATCACTATTTTTGTGCTGAGTTTATGCAAAATGTGCCCACTAGCCGCCAAATCTGCTCAATCTGCTCAAGAAATCAGCATCTCATCCGGTCCACAGGATGGGCTTATTAGCCTACAGTTTCATCAAATAGAGCTAACTGCGCTTTTACAAGTGTTGGCTAAAGTGGGCAATACGAACTTTATCTTGAGCGAATCAATTCAAGGCAAGATTACAGTGGATCTAAATGACACCCCCTGGAAAACAGCCTTAGATTCCATTCTGGCAAGTCGCGGACTTCGCTTAGTCAGAAACGGAGGCATTTACTGGATTGGGCCTCACGCAGAAATCCAGAGCTTCCAAAAGTTTCGCAGGGAGGATGCCGCCCTCCCGTTTGGCGGAGACCATATTAATAGTCCTCGTCAGATTCTGATTGAAGCCCGTATTGTTGAGGCAGATCAGCGCTTTGCTCGAGAGCTAGGAGTCAAACTAGGGTATCAAGCTGCAAACGCGAACAACCCCAATCAAAATACCAGCGCTGGGGTAGATTTAGCCGGAACTGGCTTGAATGGCTTTAATCCAGCGACTCTAGCTGCAACCCTCATCTCTAAAAATGCAGCAAGACTCTTACAAATCGAGCTCTCAGCACTGGAATCGGATGGTCAGGGCAAGATTTTGTCCAACCCGCGCATCATGACGGGGGATCAAGTCAAGGCTGTTATCGAGCAAGGTACTGAATTGCCGTATCAAGTGAGTAGCCAAAGCGGTAGTAAATTACAGTTTCGTAAGGCCAATTTACGTTTGGAGGTTTTACCCAAAATTCATCCGGATGGAAAAATATCGATGCTGGTGGGCATCAATAAAGACACGATTGGTATGAAAACCGAGCAGGGCTATGCAATCGATACCAAGAACTTGAGCTCTGAGGTAACGGTTGAGAATGGGGGTACAGCCATTATTGGGGGAATTTTCCAAACCACGGAACGAGAGGATGAGGTGAAGATTCCCCTGCTGGGAGATATCCCTCTGATTGGGCACTTATTTCGGCATAAATCCAAATTAGCAGACAAAACTGAATTATTAGTTTTCTTAACTCCCACTGTTTTAGACAAACCCTAATAAAATCGGAGAGTGAACTCTTCATCAAACAATATTTTTCTGATTGGCCTTATGGGTGCCGGCAAATCCACAGTTGGAAAACTGCTTGCTAAAAAATTAGGGCGCCAATTTTTAGATGCCGATCATGTCATTGAAGAGCGCTGCGGTGTAAAGATCCCGGTCATCTTCGAGATGGAGGGAGAAGAGGGCTTTCGGAGGCGTGAGGCTCATGCCATCAAAGATAGTACTGCTGAACACAATATTATTTTGGCTACCGGTGGTGGTGCGATCTTATTAGCTGAAAATCGACAATTACTGAGCGAGCGGGGCACAGTCATCTATCTACACGCAAGTCCGGTTGAGCTCTGGCATCGGACTAGAGGCGGTGAAGGTAGGCCGCTGCTAAAAAATGGTGATGCTAAAAAAATTCTCGAAAACCTATATGTCATTCGGGATCCCCTCTATCGCGAAATCGCCGACCACATTATTGAAACGGGTAAGCCCAGTGTTAATCAACTGGTTAACACTCTCATTATGCAACTTGAACTTTCTGCCTGAACCCACCCATGAAAACATTAGAAGTTGATCTCGGTAATCGTAGCTACCCTATTCATATTGGTACAGATCTTATTGATCAACCTGAACTCTTTCAGGCTTGTGCAAAAGCCACCTCTATTTTTATAGTAAGCAATACGACCGTTGCTCCCTTGTATGCACAGCGCCTTACCAAAACGTTACAAACACTGGGTAAGCCAGTGAGGACGATTGTTTTACCAGATGGTGAGTCTTATAAGGATTGGAAAAATCTCCAGCTCATTTTTGATGATCTACTTCAATTTGGCGCTGATCGCCAAACCATGTTGGTAGCTCTGGGTGGTGGTGTAATCGGTGATATGACTGGCTTTGCAGCAGCAAGCTTTATGCGAGGCATTCGTTTTATTCAGGTACCAACAACGCTCTTGGCACAAGTTGATTCATCTGTGGGTGGAAAAACAGGGATTAATCACCCACTTGGCAAAAACATGATCGGTGCCTTTCATCAACCTGTAGCCGTGATTGCGGATCTCAATACCCTCAAAACCTTACCGGCACGTGAACTTTCCGCGGGGCTTGCCGAAGTAATTAAGCATGGTGCAATTGCGGATGCTGCCTTCTTAGATTGGATTGAAGTCAATACACAAACTTTATTGGCATGCGATACCCAAGCTATGGCACATGCTGTGCTGCGCTCTTGCGAGATCAAATCCGCAGTGGTTTCGGCTGATGAACGAGAGGGTGGTATTCGTGCCACCCTTAATTTTGGCCATACCTTTGGCCACGCCATTGAAGCTGGCATGGGTTACGGCGAATGGCTTCATGGTGAAGCCGTAGGCTGTGGCATGGTGATGGGCGCTGACCTATCTTGTCGCATGAACTACATCACGCCATCTGAAGTGGCTCGTTTAACCAAGATTATTGAATCTATGAACCTACCAATTAAGCCACCTCAATTGGGTGGGCAGCGTTACATGGAACTCATGCAAGTGGACAAAAAAACTGAAGGCGGGCAAATTCGCTACGTGGTTCTAGAAAAAATAGGTAAGGCAATTATTCAGAGTGCGCCTGAGGTGCTGGTACTTGAAGCCTTAACTGCCGCAGGGGCTGAGATAGGGACTGAGACTGGGGCCGGAGCTCCTTAATGTGATCTCGATGCTTATTTGGCGATTAAGCTTACTTTGATTGCCTGACCTGCTTGAGCACTAGCAAACTCAGATAAGTCACCCAAGAGTTCGCGCCCCGTTTTAGTGTCCAACCAGAGGGGCTGCGCAAGTGATCCAGCCCAACGATAGTGATACCCGCCTGATTTAGCTGCGACCCAGATTTCGTGCAAAGGAGGCTGTGTATTGACAATAATGACACTACGATCCTTAAAGCGGAT
Source organism: Polynucleobacter sp. TUM22923 (assembly GCF_030295705.1). Taxonomy (NCBI): domain Bacteria; kingdom Pseudomonadati; phylum Pseudomonadota; class Betaproteobacteria; order Burkholderiales; family Burkholderiaceae; genus Polynucleobacter; species Polynucleobacter sp. TUM22923. Next base: position 77,054 of record NZ_AP027274.1, on the reverse strand, counting down.
ATTGATGACATTGCCACCTTGACGCTCTACGTCCAGATCTAGATCCAGAGCATCATCTGCCGCCTCTAGTGCTGCCTCGATTGATTGCAACAGATTGCTACCCAGTTGATAAAACTGCTTGTCATCAATGATTTCAGCGCTGGAGTTGTTTGGATTCATATTGGAGTCCTGCATGCTATATTCAATCATTCGTTTTAGAGACATTCATGATAGCGACTCTTATAAGCACTCTCGGCATTAGCCTTTTAATATCCCTTGCAGGGTGTGGGGTAAGAGGACCACTGTATTTACCTAATGTGCCAACGGCTCCAGCTCCACCTTCCGAGTCAGAACCTAAAGGTAAGCTCTACCCACCCCAAAGCCCTACCGCGACTAATTCAACACCGGCCAAGTAATGACAAATAAAACAATTCCCCTTCCAGAGTTAACGGGATTTACAGAACGTGACGGCAGCTGGTTCGCTGAAGATATTCCGCTAGCAGATTTAGCGAAAGAGTATGGAACTCCCCTGTACATCTATAGCAAAAAAGCTTTAACACAAGCCTATCAAGCTTATGACAAGGCCTGTATTGATAACACTGGCAAAAGGCGCGCCCGAGTACATTACGCTATGAAGGCCAATAGCAACTTAGCTGTGATTGATTGCCTTAAAAAACTAGGCGCTGGATTTGATTTAGTCAGTGGTGGTGAGTTGGCGCGTGCACTTGCCATCGGCGCAGATCCCAAAAGTCTAGTATTCGCTGGTGTTGGTAAATCAGCTAGTGAAATTGCTCAAGCATTACAAGCGGGCGTTAAATGCATCAATGTAGAGTCGATTACAGAGCTTCATCAAATCAACCGCGTAGCGACTAAGCTTCATTGTCGCGCCCCCATTTCCTTACGAGTCAATCCAGATGTTGATGCCCAAACACATCCCTATATTTCAACTGGATTAAAGGGAAATAAATTTGGGATTGCCTATCATGAGGTTCTCACAGCCTATAGAGAGGCTGCACTACTGTCACAAATTGATGTGGTCGGAATTGACTGTCATATTGGCTCGCAAATTACTAGCACTGCCCCTTATTTAGATGCTTTAGACAAGGTATTGGAATTAGTTGCCCAATTAAAAAATGAAGGTATTGACATTCACCATTTAGATTTGGGTGGTGGCCTAGGAATTTCTTATGGCGATGATAATCCGCCCGATATTACTGACTTCACTAACATTCTTTTGAACCGTGTTGCAGAGCGTGGCTTTGCCCATTTAGATATAGTGCTGGAGCCAGGAAGATCACTGGTAGGTAACGCCGGCATCCTGCTTACTCAAGTCGAATATCTCAAGCCAGGGGAAGAGAAAAACTTTTGTATTGTAGATGCTGCAATGACTGAGTTAATGCGGCCTGCACTGTATGAGGCTTATCACAGCATTGTTCCCGTAGAAACAAAAAAGGTGGCAAGTGCTACTTATGACGTTGTGGGACCTGTTTGTGAATCCGGGGATTGGCTTGGCAGAGATCGCACCCTCGCAGTTGAGGAAGGTGATTTATTAGCAATCTTATCTGCAGGCGCTTATGGTTTTGTTATGGCCTCTAATTACAACACCAGACCTAAACCAGCTGAAATTATGGTGGATGGTAAAAATGCTTACGTTATTCGTGCACGTGAAAAAACGGCTGGTCTCTTTGCAACTGAGAAAGTCCTGCCGAACTAAATCGGTCAGTCCTGTAATAAAAAAATCCCGCTAACTTAGCGGGATTTTGTTTTGTTGTTCACAGTCTTGATTAACGCAAACCAGCCATGTAATCAGAAACTGCTTTCATTTCTTGATCCGAAAGCTTCGTAGCAATAGAGGTCATCTGACTGCTATTTTTACGAGTGCCTTCTCTAAAAGCCATCAGCTGCGTTGTGCTGTATTCAGCCCATTGCCCGCTTTGACGTGGATATTGTGACGGTATACCGGCACCATTTGGACTATGGCAACCAGCACACGCAGCAACACCTTTAGAAGCAATGCCACCACGATAGATGCTTTGGCCCAATTCAATCGTCTCTTTATTTTGAGCGACGCCTAAAGAAGGCTCTTGTTTGACTAAATAAGCAGAAATATTGTACATATCCTGCTCTGTCAAGGCAGCAGACATACCGGCCATCACTGCGTTTGCACGGGTACCGTCTTTATAGTTCTTGAGTTGCTTCGTGATGTACGCCGCATGCTGAGCAGCTAGCTTAGGCCATGCGCCTGAAGCACTCTTCCCATTAGCCCCATGACAACCTACACAGGCCACTACGCCACGGCTAGGATCGCCATTTGAGTACAGGGCTTCCCCTGCTGCAGGATCCGCTTTTGGCTTACCTGGGACCACGGGCTTAGCTGCTGGAGCCTCAGCCATTGGTGCCATAGCAGTCGCTGAGGCAGGATCTGCTGCATTTACTAAGCCAGAAAAACCGGTCATAGTTATAAAAAAGCCAACTGCTAAGCTAGCGCTAAAGCTAGTTAATTTGGAGATTTCAGAGGATTGACGCATTATGTTTACCTTGGCAAAAATTCTTCATCAGTGTTTGGGCCCTACTTTTACAACCCTTTACCCAACACCATGAAATATATTTCATAGTTTTGCGTGATTTTACAATAGCTTCTGAATATGTCTAAACTCTTCCAAGCCCGTTTCGCGACCACAGTCAACGACACCCATTGCCTACCCGCTACCCCGTTGAGGGAGGTGGCTTTTGCTGGGCGCTCAAATGCCGGCAAATCCAGCGCTATTAATGTGCTTTGCAATCAAAAAAGACTCGCTTTTGCCAGTAAAACACCGGGTCGTACCCAACATATCAATTATTTTGGCCTTTTTGCCAAAGACGATCTATTGGCTTATTTAGTGGATTTACCAGGTTATGGCTATGCAGCGGTAAATCATGACACAAAGTATCACTGGAACGCCCTTCTCAGTGATTATTTGCAAGAGCGTGAGCAACTGGTAGGCATGGTGCTCATTGTCGACTCTAGGCGCGGAATTACCGAGCTCGATGAGCAAATGATTCAGTGGTTTGTCCCGACTGCTAAGCCGATTCATATTTTGCTTAGCAAGTGTGACAAGCTCAATAAAAGCGAATGTAAACATACCCTTGAAGCAGTTCGTAAGCAATTGCAGCAATACGACCCCAATCTTCCAGAAGGCACAGGCGAGTCTGAACGACTGACGGCACAATTATTTTCTAGTACAAAGCGAATTGGGCTTGAAGAGGCCGACAATATTGTTCTTAAATGGTTATTTGATGCAGAGATCACAAAAGATGACATCCCAAGCTAATACTTTCCTGAATTTTCCTGCCCACCGTCCGCGTCGCATGCGACGTGAAGATTGGTCACGGCGCATGATGCAAGAAAATGTACTTACCGTAGATCATCTGATCTATCCCGTCTTCTTATTGGAAGGCACTCAAAAATCGCAAGCTGTTGCCTCGATGCCAGGCGTTCATCGCATGTCATTAGATTTACTTTTTCCGATTGCACAAGAATGTGTCACATTAGGCATTCCAGTGATGGCCCTCTTCCCCGTTATCGATGCTGCCTTAAAAACACCCGATGGAAAAGAAGCATTTAATCCCAATGGGTTGATACCTACTGCAGTTCGTGAACTCAAAAAGCGCTTTCCTCATTTAGGCATCATGACTGATGTTGCTCTTGATCCGTACACTAGTCACGGCCAAGATGGCATCTTAAATGAGCAAGGTCACATCCTAAATGATGAAACATCTGCCGTTTTAGTTCAGCAAGCAATCACTCAGGCACAGGCAGGTGTTGATATTGTGGCTCCCTCAGACATGATGGATGGTCGCATTGGAAAAATTCGCGAAGCCCTTGAGAGCCATCAACTCATACACACTCGCATCATGGCTTACTCGGCTAAATATGCATCTGCTTTTTATGGTCCATTTCGAGATGCCGTGGGCTCTTCAACCCATTTAGGCAAGGCAGATAAAAAGACTTATCAAATGGATTGTGCCAATGGGGATGAGGCTTTGCGGGAGATTGCTTTAGATATTAGCGAAGGTGCGGACATGATAATAGTCAAGCCTGGAATGCCCTATCTGGACATCGTACGTAGAGCAAAAGAGGCGTTTAATTACCCCACTTATGCCTATCAAGTGAGTGGTGAATACGCCATGCTCAAGGCAGCTGCGCAAAATGGATGGCTTGATCACGATGCAGTCATGATGGAATCATTGCTTGCATTTAAGCGTGCAGGCGCAAATGGAATCCTGACTTATTTTGCCCTTGATGCTGCCCGTCTTTTAAAGGAAATAAAGTAAGGCATCGCCAGCATTTAGCTTTTAGCTTTTGCCTTTGCTTTACGCTCATGATTCATTACTGATTTTCAAGGGCCTTTTTAAGACGCTCCTCAAATCGTTGTGGTGGCATATAGCCAATCACGCGCTGATCTTTTAATTCAACTGAATTCAGGTTGAATAACAAAATTCCGGGCGGCCCAAATAATCCAAAACGCTTTAAGAGTGCCTGATTGTCAGCGCTATTTTTTGTCACATCCGCCTGAATCAAAATAAATCTCTCGAGCTCCAGGTTTACATCAGGGTTCGCAAATGTATTGACTTCCATCTCCTTACAAGAGATGCACCAGCCTGCATAAAAATCGAGTAGCACTGGCTTTTGTAGCTCCTTCGCTTGCGCTAAAAGCTGATCTAACTGCGCACTAGTTTCAATTACAGAAAAGTGCGCATTGCCTATTACGTGTTGACGCTGTCCGTTAGCGCTAAGTTTGGTGAGCGGTGCGCTGCTATCCTGCCACAATGGTGATGCAATCCAGGCTGCCGTTGCTACCAACAAGACACCAAGCGTCCTTTGCAACCAAATCATCCAAATACCCGTTGACGGGATCAGATTACGTGCTTCCACTGCAATAAAGAGCAAGGGTAGGCCCATGCCCAAAGCCATGACAAATAGCAATCCAGCCCCCAAACTCATGGATCCTGTTTGGGCAATAAATGTTAGTACTCCAGCTAAGGGAGCAGTAATGCAAGGGCTTGCTACTAAAGTCGAAATACCGCCTAATGCAAACGCACCCACAATACTTCCGCCTTTTTGCCGCCCTGCCAGTTTATCTATCTGTTGATGCCATGTTTGCGGCAATCTAAGCTCATACAGACCAAATAGGCTGCCCGATAGGGCTAGGAGCAATAAAGCAAATGTAGCCAGTGCTATTGGGCTCTGCAAGGCCCTTTGAACACTTCCCCCTAGGGCTGCCATCAACACACCGGCTGCGGCATATACCAATGCCATACCTAAAACATACGCAAGCGCTAATGCACTAGCTCGACGCTTTGAAGCTGGCTTTCCACCTTGAGATCCAAAGATGATGCTAGAAAGAATGGGTAGCATTGGCAGCACACAGGGTGTAAATGCCAATGCAAGGCCTAAAATAAAAAATGCCAAAAATAAATAAGCTAATGGAGTGCTTTCCAAAAATCGGCCAATAGTATTGACATCATCCCGCTCTCGCCATAAATCCATTAACCCTAACTTTGGCTTTAGATCGGCACTAGCCAATCCTTCTGTTATTTCAGGCAATGGGCCAGCTTTAACGCCCGGCCCTGCGAGTAAGAAGCGTAGCGTCATTGGTGGGTAACAAATGCCGGCTTCGGCACAACCCTGCAATTGAACATGAATATTAATTGCCTCACCATTTTGAGGTTTTATATCTAGCAACGCCGTAAAGGGTTGCTTGTATACCTGCAGTCTTTTTTGGAAAGTCTCATCAAATTTTTCAATGCCCAGGGGTAATGCTGGCTTAAGGCTAACAAGCATATCTTCTTGATTACCCGCCTGAAACTTTAAAGATTCTTTATATAAGTAATACCCTTTTGCGGGCGCAAACTTTATTTCTATCTGACGAGCATTTTCTAGCCAACTAGCCTCGACTAAAAAGGCTTTTTCAGGGGGCAAAAAATCAGGGGCGCTGACTGCTTGGCTCGCAAAGAGAAAAGAAGTGGCAAAAAAGAGGATGAGATGTTTAATGAATTGCATAAGCTTTACTTTACCTCTGCTTGTACCCATTTGCCATACTGCACCTCATATTCCTCTGGTTTAAACGCAATAATTTCAGGTAAATCATAAGGATGGCCTGCTTTAATGAAGGCGCAAATATCATTCCAATGACTTAAATTGGTCTTAGCAGAAAACATGACTTCACTTCCTTCGCAAATCTTGCCTTGCCATCGATAAAGTGAATAAACCCCATCTTGAATTTGTACGCATGCCGCTAGATTTTGCTCTATTAATTGGCGCGCCACTATTATTGCATCCTCCCGATTAGGGAAGCTACTAACGACTACTAATAGTTTAGATTCGAGCTCTTGATTCATGAACTTTTGGCAATCCAATAAATGAAAAAAGCCAGACCGAAGCCTGGCTTTTAATCATTGAAAAGAGATTAAACCTCTTCAACTACTGCTGTTTCTTCAACTTCAGGGCGATCGAGCAACTCAACCAAAGCCATAGGTGCATTGTCACCATGACGGAAGCCAAACTTCAAAATACGAAGATAGCCACCTGGTCGTGTTGCATAACGTGGTCCAAGCTCTGTAAAGAGTTTAGTCACAATATCGCGATCGCGCGTGCGATTAAAAGCCAAGCGACGATTTGCTAAGTTATCTTTTTTACCTAAAGTAATTAAGGGCTCAACAACCATACGCAACTCTTTTGCTTTTGGCAAAGTGGTTTTAATCACTTCGTGCTCCAAAAGAGAGTTGGACATGTTGCGCAACATCGCCAAGCGATGTGATGATGTTCTATTAAGTTTGCGTAAGCCGTTTCCGTGACGCATGATGCTTCCTTTCTAATTATTTCTCGAGGTTAGCTGGAGGCCAGCTTTCGAGTTTCATGCCAAGACTTAAGCCACGAGCCGCCAATACATCTTTAATTTCATTCAATGACTTACGACCTAAATTAGGCGTTTTCAATAACTCATTTTCAGTACGTTGAATGAGATCGCCAATATAGTAAATATTTTCAGCCTTCAGGCAGTTAGCAGAACGCACTGTAAGCTCAAGATCATCTACAGGACGCATCAACATTGGATCAACCATTGAAGAGCGACTTGGTGCAAGATCACCAGAAATTTCACTGCTTTCAAGCGCTGCAAAGACTACCAACTGATCAACCAAGATAGTAGCTGCTTGACGAATTGCTTCTTCAGGAGTCAACACACCATTGGTCTCAATAGTCATTACTAGACGATCAAGGTCGGTACGTTGTTCAACACGAGCAGACTCAACAGCGTAGCTAACGCGACTTACTGGACTAAAAGAGGCATCCAACACAATTCGACCTATGATCTTAGTGGCTTCATCCTGATATTGACGCATATTTCCAGGAACATAGCCACGACCTTTTTCAACCTTGATTTGCATGTCTAACTTACCACCAGCAGATAAGTGAGCAATAACGTGTTCAGGATTGATGATTTCTACATCGTGTGGCAAATCAATATCTTTTGCTGTAACAACGCCTGGGCCTTCTTTGCGCAAATTAATAGTCACTTCATCGCGTGACTGTAATTTAAATACAATACCCTTGAGGTTCAACAGTAAGTTCACTACATCTTCTTGTACGCCATCTAATGTAGAGTACTCATGAACAACACCGGCAATAGCTACTTCAGTTGGTGCATAACCACCCATAGAAGACAATAAAACACGACGCAAAGCATTTCCGAGTGTATGACCATAGCCACGCTCGAAAGGCTCCATCACAACCTTAGCTTGGTTGGCGGTAAGCGCTTCAACAGAAATAATCTTTGGCTTGAGCAAATTTGTTTGCATATTTTTCCTTGAGAGTGCTTAATTAACGTGAATACAATTCAACGATCAAACTTTCATTAATTTCACCGCTAATATCTTCACGGTCTGGCACCTGCTTAAATGTTCCTTCAAGCTTAGCTGCATCTACTGATACCCAGGTAACCGCGGCCATCTGACCAACTAAACCTAGTGATTCAGCAATACGAGCTTGTTTTTTTGCTTTTTCACGAATAGAAACCACATCACCAGGCTTTACCTGAATAGATGGAATGTTTACTGGCATGCCGTTGAGCATCACAGCACAGTGCGATACCAATTGACGCGACTCAGCTCTTGTAGAACCAAAACCCATGCGATAAACCACATTGTCAAGGCGTGACTCTAGCAACTGCAATAACATGGAGCCAGTGTTACCTTTGCGACGCTCTGCCTCAGCAAAATAACGACGGAATTGACGCTCTAAAATTCCATAAATACGCTTAACTTTTTGCTTTTCACGCAATTGATTACCGTAGTCAGAAGTTCTTGAGCCAGAGGTACGGCCATGTTGACCAGGCTTTGTATCTAACTTGCACTTGTCTGACAGGGCGCGACGTGCGCTCTTTAAAAATAAGTCGGTACCTTCCCGACGTGCTAACTTGGCCTTAGGCCCTAAATAACGTGCCACGATGCTTTCCTTTCATTGCCGAAGTCTTACGACTTGCGGTGAGTTCATCTTTTAAATCAGATGAACAGTGGGCTTTAATAAAAAACTACTAAAAAATTGTGCTACGCACCGTCAATATTAAATACGACGACGCTTTGGAGGACGGCAACCATTATGTGGAACTGGAGTTACGTCTTGAATCTCAGTAATTTTGATGCCTAAAGAATTCAATGCACGGACCGCTGATTCACGACCAGGACCAGGACCCTTAATCTGTACTTCCAAATTCTTGATGCCACACTCAACAGCTGCTTTACCAGCAACCTCTGCAGCTACCTGAGCAGCAAATGGTGTTGATTTACGTGAACCTTTAAAACCTTGTCCGCCAGATGTAGCCCATGAAAGCGCGTTACCTTGACGATCAGTAATCGTAATAATGGTGTTATTAAAGGAAGCATGAACGTGAGCAATACCGTCAGCTACATTCTTTTTTACCTTTTTGCGTGCGCGCTGTGAAGCTGCGGAAGCGGATTGTTGTTTTGCCATGTCAATAAACTTTCTTGATTATTTCTTCAGTTGTACGCCAGACTTACGCGGGCCCTTACGGGTACGGGCATTTGTCTTTGTACGCTGACCACGAACAGGCAAGCCTTTGCGATGGCGAACGCCGCGATAGCAGCCTAAGTCCATTAAACGCTTGATGTTCATCGTTACTTCACGACGAAGGTCACCTTCAGTAATGAATTTACCTACTTCATCACGTAACTTTTCCAAGTCACCATCAGTAAGATCTTTAACTTTTTTATCAATAGCAACACCAGTGGTTTTACATATCTTTTGAGCACGAGTTGTACCAATGCCAAAGATTGCTGTCAAACCAATGACAGTGTGTTGATGATTTGGGATATTTACCCCAGCGATACGTGCCATGAGATTTCCTCTTAATTAACCAATTAGCCTTGACGCTGCTTATGACGCGCATCTGATGAACAGATAACACGAACAACGCGTTTGCGCTTAATGATCTTGCAATTTCTGCAAATACACTTAACGGATGCTAAAACTTTCATAACTCACCTCTTAAAAATAGATACAACTTAATCTTTACTTCGCCCGGAATATGATTCTTGCGCGCGTAAGGTCGTAGGGAGTTAACTCCACAGTCACCTTATCTCCTGGCAATATGCGAATGTAATGCATTCTCATCTTCCCAGAAATGTGCCCAAGCACCACATGTCCGTTTTCTAGCTTCACGCGAAACATTGCGTTCGGCAAATTTTCAATAATCTCACCCGCCATCTGAATTACATCGTCCTTAGACATTCAGTTAAGCGCCCATCTTAAAATTAGCTTTTTTCATTAAAGAACCATACTGTTGTTGCATAACAAATGACTGAACTTGAGCCATGAAATCCATTGCAACAACGACAATAATCAACAATGAAGTTCCGCCAAAATAAAATGGCACGTTGTACTTCAATACTAAAAATTCTGGTAGCAAGCAAACCAAAACCATATAAATTGCACCAGCAAGTGTCAAGCGAACCAAAATCTTGTCAATGTAACGACCAGTCTGATCACCTGGACGAATGCCTGGAACAAAAGCACCACTCTTCTTCAAGTTATCTGCTGTATCGCGACTATTGAAGACAAGGGCTGTGTAAAAGAAACAGAAGAAAATGATTGCTGCTGCATACAAAATTGTATAAACCGGTTGACCTGGCGCTAGTGTCGACGCTAGATCTTTGATGATCCTGCTAAACATATTGGTTGGTTCACCTGACGTAAACCATCCAGCAATAGTTGCAGGAAACAAAATAATAGATGAAGCAAAAATAGGAGGGATAACACCAGCCATATTCAGCTTAAGGGGAAAATAGGATGACTGACCACCATAAACTTTATTACCCACTTGTCGTTTTGCATAATTTACTAAGAGGCGGCGCTGGCCGCGCTCCACAAACACTACAAAATAGGTAACCGCTATACAAATCACAACAATAAGCAGAGCAGAAAGAATATTCATTGATCCAGTGCGAACTAGCTCAAGCAAGCTTCCTATAGCCGTTGGTAGACCGGAAACGATACCGCCAAAAATAATAATAGAGATACCGTTACCAAGACCGCGCTCAGTAATTTGCTCGCCGAGCCACATCAAGAACATCGTGCCAGCAACCAAAGTTACAACGGTGTTTAATTCAAATATCAAACCTGGATTTATCACCAATCCTGGCTGGGCCTGCAATGCAACAGATATACCCAATGCCTGAAATGTTGCTAAGACAACCGTGCCGTAACGCGTGTACTGTGTAATCTTACGCTGACCAGCTTGTCCTTCTTTTTTCAAGGACTCCAACGTAGGAACCACAATCGTCATTAATTGCATGATGATCGATGCAGAGATGTAAGGCATGATTCCAAGAGCAAAAACGGTGAAACGAGATAACGCGCCGCCTGAAAATAGATTGAACATTCCCAAAATACCATCTTTTTGGCCTGAGAACAGTTGAGCTAACTGATCTGGGTCAATGCCAGGTACGGGGATGTGAGCACCCAAACGAAATACGAGCAAAGCTAGCAGCAGGAAAACTAAGCGTTGGCGTAATTCGCCAAACTTATTACCTGACTGCGTTGTGCTTGCTGTTTTTGTAGGTGAGAGTGCCATTAATTAACTTAAAAAACGAATTAAACTAACTCAACTAATTTGCCACCAGCCGCTTCAATAGCTGCTTTAGCACCGGCTGTTGCTGTTATCCCTTTGAGGGTTACAGCAATACTCAACTCACCAGTTTTAATTACTTTAACTGCATGAATTTGCTCGCCAGCAAAACCGTGGGCTCTCAATACTAATAAGTCGACTTCTGGCAAGTTAATTTTTGCTAAATCATTTAGAGTGATCTGGCCAACATGACGACGTGTCAAAGATACGAAACCACGCTTTGGCAAACGACGATACATTGGCATCTGACCGCCTTCGAAGCCCACTTTGTGGAATCCACCTGAACGAGACTTTTGACCTTTGTGACCACGGCCAGCAGTTTTTCCAAGACCGGAACCGATACCACGACCTACGCGACGGCGGTTTTTCTTGGATCCCTCTGCGGGTTTGAGTGTATTGAGTTGCATATTCTTCGCCTATATACCTACTATTTAGTTAATAACTTTAACTAAATAAGAAACTTTATTAATCATTCCGCGAACTGCTGGAGTGTCTTCTAATTCAGAAACAGAATTAATGCGACGTAGACCAAGTCCACGAACAGTTGCACGGTGGCTTTCGCGAGTACCGATCAAACTGCGCACTAATTGCAGCTTAACTTTGGATAGAGTTGTTGTCATTTATAGATTCCTAATCTTGTGGTCTTAACCGAGAATCTCTTCAACTGATTTACCGCGCTTAGCAGCAATTTCAGAAGGAGTACTCATCTTGCTTAGGCCATCAATCGTTGCACGAACCATGTTGTAAGGGTTTGTTGATCCAAGTGATTTCGCAACAACGTTCGTTACACCCATCACATCGAAAATAGCGCGCATTGGACCACCGGCAATTACGCCAGTACCGTCTTTAGCAGGAGAAATCATCACGCGTGATGCGCCATGTTTACCAATAACAGTATGTTGCAAAGTACCTTTACGTAAGGAAACTTTAATCATCTTACGACGCGCTTCATCCATTGCTTTTTGAACGGCTACAGGCACTTCTTTAGATTTACCTTTGCCCATGCCGATACGACCATCGCCATCACCAACTACGGTAAGTGCAGCGAAGCCCATAATACGACCACCCTTAACTACCTTAGTTACGCGATTAACCGCGATCATCTTCTCGCGAAGACCATCATCACGCTCTTCGTTTTGCATCTTATTTTGCATTTTTGCCATGTTTTTTCCTAAACGCTATTAGAACTTCAGGCCGGCTTCACGCGCAGCTTCAGCTAAGGCCTTAATACGACCGTGATAACGATGACCGGAGCGATCAAAAGCTACATCAACAATGCCTGCTTTAACAGCACGCTCAGCAACTAACTTACCAATTTGCTTGGCAGCATCAGCGTTTCCACCATTTTTAATTGCAGCTCTTAAGTCTTTTTCCATAGTGGAAGCGGCAGCTACAACCTTAGTACCGCATGGGCTATAAACCTGTGCAGAAATGTGTGTGTTACTACGGATAACTGTTAAGCGATTTGCTAGGGCCTCAGCAATGCGAATGCGAGTCTGCCGTGCACGTCTTTGTCTGGATTCGTCTTTATTCATTTTTATCTCGCTTACTTCTTCTTAGTTTCTTTCAGATGTACAACCTCATCAACGTAGCGAACACCTTTGCCTTTGTATGGCTCTGGTGAACGGTAAGCGCGAACTTCAGCTGCAACCTGGCCAACTTGCTGCTTGTTGGTGCCTTTAATAATAATTTCGGTTTGAGTTGGAGTCTCAGCTTTTATACCCATTGGAAGGTTATAAATAATGTCATGGGAGAAACCTAACTGCAACTTCAAGGATTCGCCTTGAGCTGCCGCACGATAACCTACCCCAACCAAACTAAGCTTGCGCTCAAAACCTGCTGTAACACCGATAACCATGTTATTGACTAAAGCGCGAGCAGTGCCTGACTGAGCGCCCGCTTCTGGCGAGTCGTTGTTTAAAATAACGGTTAAAACGTCATTTTCTTGCTTCAAACCAACTGAAGGGTGCAAATTGTGCGTCAGAGTTCCTAATGGACCTTTGACAGTGATCATTGCACCATTAATACTGATTTCAGCGCCCTTAGGCACTGTAATGGGTGATTTACCAACACGAGACATATTTCTCTCCTTACGCGACGTAGCAAATAACTTCGCCACCAACGCCGTTTGCACGTGCTTTGCGGTCTGTCATTACGCCTTGTGGGGTTGAAATAATTGCAATGCCCAAGCCATTCATTACTTCAGGAATGTCGTGGCGTCCTTTGTAGATGCGTAGACTTGGTGTTGATACACGGTCAATACGCTCAATTACAGGGCGGCCTGCATAGTACTTAAGATCAATATGGAGCACTGGCTTAGCAGCTTCACCTTTGATCTCAAAACTATCAATATAACCTTCATCCTGCAAGACTTTTGCAATAGCTACTTTTACTTTTGACGACGGCATCAAGACTACGGGCTTCTGCACTGCTTGCGCATTGCGGATCCGGGTCAACATGTCGGCGATTGGATCGCTAATACTCATGAGTTCTCCTAATTCTTTCGCCGCTTACCAGCTGGCCTTGGTTAATCCGGGGATTTCGCCACGGAAGGCGATTTCGCGAATTTTGCTACGGGCTAATCCAAACTTACTGAATACACCGCGTGGGCGACCTGTTAATGAACAACGATTTCTTTGACGAATCGGGCTTGCATTCCGTGGAAGCGCTTGCATTTTCAAACGAGCTTCGTACCGCTCTTCATCACTGCGCGACTGGTCAGCGATGATTGCCTTTAGTTCGGCACGCTTAACAGCGTACTTCTCTACAGTTTTAGCGCGCTTATTCTCGCGCTCAATTAGGGATAGTTTTGCCACGTTAGCCTCTTAATTGCGGAATGGGAATTTGAACGCTGCTAACAAAGCTTTTGCTTCTTCGTCAGTTTTAGCGGTCGTCGTAATACTAATGTTGAGACCACGCAGAGCATCAATTTTATCGTATTCGATTTCAGGGAAAATAATTTGCTCTTTAACGCCAATGTTGTAATTACCGCGGCCGTCAAATGCCTTACCAGAGATACCCCGGAAGTCACGAACTCGTGGCAGAGCAACAGTAACAAAGCGATCTAAGAATTCGTACATACGTTGTCCACGTAACGTTACCATGGCACCGATAGGATAGCCTTGACGAATCTTGAAACCCGCGATCGCTTTTTTTGCTTTTGTTACGACTGGCTTCTGACCTGCTACTTTTGTCAAATCACCAACCGCATTTTCGATAATTTTTTTGTCATTCACCGCGTCACCCAAACCCATATTCAGGGTAATCTTAGTGATGCGTGGAACTTGCATTACAGACTTGTAACCAAACTTGGTCATTAAGTCGGCCATGACTTTTTCTTTGTAATGTTCTTGAAAACGTGTGCTCATAATTTTTCCGTATCCCTTATGCGCTTAATGTTGCGCCAGTAGTTTTCAGGAAACGCTGCTTTTTACCGTCAACGAGTTTAATACCAACACGTGATGGCTTGCCGTTTCCGTCAACCAAAGCAACATTAGAAATGTGAACAGGCATTACCTTGTCAATCATTCCACCAGTAATACCGGCAGCTGGATTAGGTTTTACGCTCTTCTTATAAATATTTACACCTTCAATTACTAACTTATGCTCAAGAACTGTCGTTACAGTTCCTTGCTTGCCCTTATCGCGGCCAGTTAATAGAATGACGGAATCACCTTTACGAATCTTTTTCATATCAGCCTCTTAAATAACTTCGGGGGCGAGAGAAACGATCTTCATGAACTTTTCAGTACGCAATTCGCGCGTTACTGGTCCAAAGATACGTGTGCCAATTGGCTCTAGCTTTGCGTTGAGCAGTACCGCAGCGTTTGCATCGAATTTAATCAATGAACCGTCTGGCCGGCGAACACCCTTAGCAGTTCTCACCACTACAGCGTTGTATATGTCACCTTTTTTTACACGGCCACGTGGAGCAGCGGATTTCACGCTTACCTTGATTACATCACCGATACTGGCGTAACGACGCTTAGAGCCGCCCAATACCTTGATGCACAAGACTTCACTGGCGCCAGTATTATCGGCAACCTGTAATCTACTTTCGGTCTGAATCATTTTTTAATCCCCAACTTGTTAGCCAAAGGCAAACAGTCTTGGTTCCGTCTATGGGCTATAGCGAAAGCTAAGGCCCGGAATTAATGAAAAAACACTGCTTCAACTAATAAAACTAGCGAAGCCTTCTATTCTACTACGAAAAACAGGGGAAAGGTAAATAAATTTACCAAATTCCCTTTATATTTCTTTAAATACCTTTTGAAGCTTCTACTAAACGGGTTACAACCCAAGATTTAGTGCGTGAAATTGGTCTAGATTCTGCAATTTCAACGGTATCACCCATCTTGTATGTACCAGCCTCATCATGCGCATGGTATTTTTTTGACTTTCCAACATACTTGCCGTAGAGAGCGTGCTTTACTTGACGCTCGACCAGCACAGTCACGGTTTTTTGCATTTTATCGCTAACGACACGGCCCACGAGGGTCCGGTTTAAGGGTTTAGATAATTCTGTCATATCCCTTTTTCCTTATTTCTGTGCAGTTTTTTGGGTAATAAAGGTTTTAACACGAGCAATCTCGCGCTTATTCTTACCCAATTGGCTGGTATTGGTGAGTTGCTGTGTACCCTTTTGCATACGGAGCTTGAAGCTTGTCTTCAGAAGCTCAGTTAATTCTGCATTTAAGGCAATCAGATCTTTTGATGCTAATTCTGTCTTTTTCATAATCTCTATTCCAATCAACCTAAGTGGCGAATCACGAATGTAGTTTGTAAAGGCAACTTAGCTGCAGCAAGCTTAAAAGCTTCGCGCGCCAAAGTCTCATCTACGCCATCCATCTCGTACAAAATCTTACCTGGTTGAATTTCAGCTACGTAGTACTCTGGATTACCTTTACCGTTACCCATACGTACTTCAGCTGGCTTTTGTGAAATTGGCTTATCTGGGAAAATACGAATCCAAATTCGGCCACCACGTTTGATGTGACGTGTCATTGCGCGGCGAGCAGATTCAATTTGACGTGCTGTCAAACGACCGCGACCGACCGCTTTTAAACCGAAGTCACCAAAAGCTACAGAACTACCGCGTGTTGCCACTCCGGTATTGCGACCCTTTTGTTCCTTGCGATACTTACGACGCTTTGGCTGTAACATGCTTACTCTCCTGACTTCTGCGCATCAGCAGCTGCAACTTCTACAGTAGCTTCAACGGCTTTACGTACACGCTTCACGGCTGGCTTAGCAACCACTAATGGCTTGTCTTCGCCTGCTGGTTTACGTGCAGTTGTTTTAGATGGTGCACGACGTGGCTTTCTATCATCGGCTGCTGGCTCTGCTGTAACTACTGGAGCATCTGCACCACGACCAAGTGTGTCGCCTTTGTAGACCCATACCTTAACACCAATAATGCCGTATGTTGTTTCCGCTTCAGATGTAGCGTAATCAATGTCAGCCTTCAAAGTGTGAAGTGGAACACGGCCTTCGCGGTACCACTCACGACGAGCAATTTCTGCGCCATTTAAACGACCAGAAGACATGATCTTAATTCCGAGTGCACCAAGACGCATAGCATTTTGCATAGCACGCTTCATTGCACGACGGAACATAATGCGCTTCTCAAGCTGTTGCGTAATTGAATCCGCAATTAACTGGGCATCAACTTCAGGCTTACGAATCTCTTCAATATTGACGTGAACAGGAACGCCCATGCGCTTTTGTAATTCGCGACGGAGCACTTCAATATCTTCGCCTTTTTTACCGATAACAACACCAGGGCGTGAGCTATAAATCGTAATGCGGGCATTCTTTGCAGGACGCTCGATGATTACCTTGCTAACTGATGCATTCTTTAATTTCTTCTTCAGATAGATGCGGACATCTACGTCCTCTTTAAGCATCTTTGCAAAATCAGTATTATTTGCATACCAACG
This sequence comes from Polynucleobacter sp. TUM22923, assembly GCF_030295705.1. Lineage (NCBI taxonomy): Bacteria > Pseudomonadati > Pseudomonadota > Betaproteobacteria > Burkholderiales > Burkholderiaceae > Polynucleobacter > Polynucleobacter sp. TUM22923. The sequence continues at coordinate 59,953 of NZ_AP027274.1, read as the reverse complement.
TGATGTCCAGTTCTTCGTTACCGAGAGTCGGAATCCGGTGGGGTTTATCTTTTGGCCCATATCTTTCCTTAGTTACTCAAGGTCACGGTGATGTGACATGTTTGTTTTTCAATTTGATTGCCACGACCCTTAGCGCGCGCAGTAAAGCGCTTTAAAGACGTACCTTTATCAACAAGAATAGTTGATACCTTGAGTTCATCAATATCAGCGCCATTATTGTGTTCAGCGTTGGCCATTGCTGACTCAACTACTTTCTTCACAATAAAAGCAGCTTTTTTAGGGCTGAAATTCAAAATGTTCATAGCGCGCGAAATTGGCAGTCCACGAATCTGATCAGCGACCAAACGTGTTTTTTGCGCAGAAATGCGGGCACCGCGGTGCATTGCTTTAACTTCCATCATCATCCCCTTACTTCTTCGTTACTTTCTTGTCAGCAGCGTGACCTTTGAAAGTACGGGTCAAGGCAAATTCGCCTAACTTATGACCCACCATGTTTTCTGATACATAAACCGGAACGTGCTGTCGACCGTTGTGAACTGCAATTGTCAAACCAATGAAGTCTGGCAATATCGTTGAACGGCGTGACCAAGTTTTAATCGGTTTCTTGTCTTTATTTGCCTGTGCAACTTCAACTTTTTTTACCAAGCTGGCGTCGCAAAAAGGACCTTTTTTAGCTGAACGTGTCATATCTATTTATCCTTATCGCTTAACGTTTTTGACGACGTTGAACGATCATCGAAGTTGTGCGCTTATTGCGACGTGTACGATAACCTTTGGTTGGAGTGCCCCATGGAGATACTGGTACGCGGCCTTCGCCTGTCTTACCTTCACCACCACCGTGTGGGTGATCTACTGGGTTCATTGCCACACCGCGAACGGTTGGGCGAATACCACGCCAGCGATTTGCACCAGCTTTACCAATAACGCGCAAGCTATGCTCTTCGTTACCAACTTCACCAATAGTAGCGCGACACTCGATCAAAATACGACGTACTTCACCGGAACGTAAACGTACCTGAGCATATACACCTTCACGAGCTAGCAGTACTGCAGATCCACCAGCAGAACGTGCAATCTGCGCACCTTTACCAGGTAGCATTTCCACGCAGTGGATTGTGCTACCAACTGGAATATTACGAATCGGCAAATTGTTACCAGACTTAATTGGCGCCTCTGAACCACTCATCAATGGCTGACCAACAACCATACCTTTAGCTGCCAAAATATAACGACGCTCACCATCTGCAAACAAAACCAATGCGATATTTGCACTGCGGTTTGGATCGTATTCAAGACGCTCAACTTTTGATGGAATACCATCCTTGTCATTGCGCTTAAAATCTACGACGCGATAGTGATGCTTATGTCCACCACCCTTATGACGGGTAGTGATGTGACCATTATTGTTACGACCCGCTTTTTGAAACTGTGGCTCCAACAATGCTGCAAAAGGTTTACCTTTATGCAGATCGGGGTTTACCACCTTGACCATTGAGCGACGACCTGGTGAGGTCGGTTTTGTCTTCATCAAAGGCATGATTAATTCGCCTCCGCTTCAAAGTTAATTTCTTGACCTGGCTTCAAACTGACATAAGCCTTCTTAGTGTGATCGCGACGACCTTCAAATCGGCCATAGCGCTTTGGCTTACCTTTTTGATTTACGATTTGAACTGAGTCAACTTGCACTTTAAAGAGCAATTCAACTGCTTGCTTTACATCGCTTTTGTTTGCATCGCGCATAACCTGGAAAACTACTTGTTCGTTTTTCTCTGCAACCATGGTTGCTTTTTCAGAGATAACCGGTCCAAGTAGAACCTTCATCAAATTATGATCATTTTTACGAACTTGGGTCATTTGAGCATCTCCTCGATTTTTGCAATCGCAGCTTTGCTTACCAATATCTTTTTGTAGCCTACTAAAGCTAATGGATCGGCATGCTGTGGCTCGCACACTGCAACTTTATGCAAGTTGCGTGATGCTAAAAATAAATTCTCGCTAACTTGATCAAGAATAATCAACACTGAATCCAATCCCATTGCCTTAACTTTGTCAGCTAAGACTTTGGTTTTTGGAGCATCAAGTTTGAACTCGTCAACAATATTTAAACGGCCTTCGCGTGCTAACTGAGAAAGAATTGATCTCATACCAGCGCGATACATTTTCTTGTTTACTTTTTGGCTGAAATTTTCTTCAGGTGAGTTCGGGAATATACGACCACCTCCACGCCACAGCGGGGAAGAACTCATACCAGCACGAGCACGTCCAGTACCTTTTTGACGCCAAGGTTTTTTGGTGGTGTGCTTAACTTGTTCACGGTCTTTTTGTGCACGGTTACCGCTTCGTGCATTTGCTTGATACGCAACAACAACTTGGTGTATCAATGCCTCGTTATATTCACGTTCGAATACTTCTGGTGAGCCTTGAATGCCTGCACCTAAAGTTCCGTTATCTTGGAGAAGCTTAAGTTCCATATTCGTTCTCCTTATTTCTTCTTCAACGGTGTTTTAACCGCTGGAGTAACGATTACTTTACCGCCTGGGGCACCTGGAATAGCGCCTTTAACCATGATCAGATTACGTTCTGTATCAATGCGTGCGATGACTAAATTTTGTACTGTACGTGTTTCATCACCAAGGTGGCCTGTCATGCGCTTACCTGGAAATACGCGACCTGGATCTTGCGCCATACCGATGGAACCTGGCACGTTATGTGAACGTGAGTTACCGTGTGAGGCGCGACCTGATGCGAAGTGGTGACGCTTGATGGTACCGGCATAGCCCTTACCAATTGTCACACCCTGAACATCCACTTTTTGACCCGCAGCAAATGCCGTGTCAGCAGGTATAACTTGACCTGTTGTCATTTCAGCTATTTTTGCGGCATCTAAATGAAATTCGTTGAGTGCGTTACCAGCCATCACACCTGCTTTAGCAAAGTGTCCAGCCATTGATTTGGTTACGCGAGTAGCTCTACGTGTGCCATGCGCTAACTGGATAGCGTTATAGCCATCAGTTGCCTGGGTCTTGATTTGAGCGACTCTGTTATCGCTCACGTCAATTACAGTAACGGGAATTGCTTCCCCTTCGTCTGTAAATAGACGGGTCATGCCGATCTTGCGACCGATTAAGCCTAAGCTCATATTCATGCTCCACGCCGACTTCGATTGGTCGGCAAAATTTAATTTAAGTGATTTACAAGTAAAAGTACTTCTAAATCAATAAGTTACGACATTTTTGATGCTAATAAAAACTTTAAATTCGCCCAATTAAATGTGCGAAGCCTTAGATTCTATCCCGAAAGTCCTGTCGATGCAAGTGCAAAGACAGGAAATACTCAATTATTGCAACTTAATTTCTACGTCCACACCCGCTGGTAAGTCTAATTTCATCAATGCATCTACTGTTTTTTCTGTAGGATCAACAATATCCATTAAACGTAAGTGTGTACGAATCTCTAGCTGATCACGTGATGTTTTATTTACGTGTGGTGAACGCAAAATATCAAAACGCTCAATGCGAGTTGGCAAAGGAACTGGGCCCTTAACCACTGCGCCGGTGCGCTTAGCTGTATCAACAATCTCAGCTGCTGATTGATCAATTAAACGGTAATCAAATGCTTTAAGACGAATACGAATTTTTTGGTTTTGCATATTAATTCCAAAGAGCGTTGCGGTGCTGCCGCGTTATATTTCTAAAGAGCTCGGTGACATCAGCAGCACTGATGTCACCGGTTAGCAAACCGCTAAATATAGTTACTAAATAAACCTTAAATCAAGCCAAAATCTTAGCAACCACTCCGGCGCCAACTGTACGGCCACCTTCACGAATCGCAAAACGTAAGCCTTCTTCCATCGCGATTGGCGCGATGAGTTTGACAGTAATCGTCACGTTATCACCAGGCATCACCATTTCTTTGTCTGTTGGCAACTCAATTGAACCAGTTACGTCCGTAGTACGGAAGTAAAACTGAGGACGATAGTTGTTAAAGAATGGTGTATGACGTCCACCTTCATCTTTACCCAAGATATAAACCTCGGCTGTAAAGTGAGTATGTGGTGTGATTGAACCTGGCTTAGCCAATACTTGACCGCGCTCTACTTCTTCACGCTTTGTACCGCGCAACAAGATACCGACGTTATCGCCTGCTTGACCTTGGTCGAGCAATTTACGGAACATCTCTACACCGGTACAAGTCGTTTTGATTGTTGGCTTGATACCAATAACTTCAATCTCTTCACCAACCTTAACAATACCGCGCTCGATACGGCCAGTAACGACAGTACCGCGACCGGAGATGGAGAACACATCTTCTACAGGCATCAAGAACGCACCATCAATTGCGCGCTCTGGAGTTGGGATGTAGTTATCTAGTGCTTCAGCCAACTTCATAATGGCAACGGAACCCATTGGGCCTTCATCACCTTCGAGTGCTAACTTAGCAGAACCTTGAATGATTGGAGTGTCATCACCAGGGAAGTCATATTTAGAAAGAAGCTCACGCACTTCCATTTCGACTAACTCTAATAACTCAGCATCATCAACCATATCGCATTTGTTTAAGAACACGATGATGTATGGAACACCTACTTGGCGAGCCAAGAGGATATGCTCACGCGTTTGTGGCATTGGACCATCAGCTGCAGAACAAACCAAAATAGCGCCGTCCATCTGGGCAGCACCGGTAATCATGTTCTTGACATAGTCAGCATGTCCTGGGCAATCAACGTGAGCGTAGTGACGATTGGCTGTCTCATACTCAACGTGTGCAGTATTAATCGTAATACCGCGTGCCTTTTCTTCTGGAGCAGCATCGATTTGATCGTATGCTTTTGCTTCGCCACCAAATGCTTTTGAAAGCACGGTAGCAATCGCTGCTGTTAAGGTAGTTTTACCGTGGTCAACGTGACCGATAGTACCAACGTTTACGTGCGGTTTTGTCCGCTGAAACTTTTCTTTTGCCATTTTTTGTCTGCTTTCTTTAGCTAGTCAATATTCAAAATAATGTGGATAAATTACTTCGCTTTAGCAGCCATCACTGCTTCAGCTACGTTCTTAGGTGCTTCGGAATAATGCTTAAATTCCATGGTGTAGGTAGCGCGACCTTGGGTCAACGAGCGCAAGCCAGTCGAGTAACCAAACATCTCTGCTAACGGCACTTCTGCACGAACAATCTTGCCGCCGCCTGGAATGTCATCCATGCCTTGCAAAATACCGCGACGTGAAGAGAGATCGCCCATCACGTTACCCATGAAATCTTCTGGTGTTTCTACTTCAACAGCCATCATAGGTTCGAGCAATACTGGAGATGCTTTACGCATACCATCTTTGAACGCCATCGAACCCGCCATCTTAAATGCGTTTTCGTTTGAGTCAACATCATGATATGAACCGAAGAACAATGTTGCTTTGATGTCTACAACTGGGTAACCAGCCAAAATACCGGAGTTCAAAGTTTCGATAATGCCTTTTTCTACTGCAGGGATGTATTCACGGGGAACAACACCGCCCTTAATAGCGTCAACGAATTCAAAACCTTTACCTGGTACCTGTGGCTCTAACTTCAATACTACGTGGCCATACTGACCGCGGCCACCAGATTGCTTAACAAATTTACCTTCAACTTCTTCGCAAACTTTACGAATTGTTTCGCGGTACGCAACTTGTGGCTTACCAACAGTTGCCTCAACACCAAACTCACGACGCATACGATCAACCAAAATTTCTAAGTGGAGCTCGCCCATTCCAGAAATAATTGTTTGACCTGATTCTTCATCTGTTTTTACGCGGAACGAGGGATCTTCTTGTGCCAAGCGATTCAAAGCCAGGCCCATTTTTTCTTGGTCAGGCTTCGTCTTTGGTTCTACAGCTTGAGAAATCACTGGCTCTGGGAATACCATGCGCTCCAAAATAACGATACCGTCTGGATCGCACAATGTTTCGCCTGTAGTTGCATCTTTAAGGCCAACTGCAGCTGCGATGTCGCCTGCGTAAACTTCTTTAATTTCTTCGCGTTGGTTTGCATGCATCTGCAGCAAACGTCCAACACGCTCTTTTTTGCCCTTGATTGGGTTGTAGATCGTGTCGCCCGACTTCATCATGCCCGAGTAAACACGGAAGAAAATAAGCTGTCCAACAAATGGGTCAGTCATGATCTTAAATGCCAATGCAGAGAATTTCTCTTTGTCGTCAGCTTTGCGGGTTGTTGGTGTGCCGTCTTCCAGTTCACATGGAACTGGTGGTACATCTAACGGCGATGGCAGTAACTCAACCACTGCGTCCAACATCGCCTGAACACCTTTGTTTTTGAAAGCAGTTCCGCACAACATAGGAACGATTTCATTGGCAATGGTGCGCTGACGCAATGCAGCTTTGATTTCTTCTTCGGTCAGCTCTTCGCCGCCAAGATACTTTTCCATCAACTCTTCAGAGCTTTCGGCAGCAGCTTCAACTAATTTTTCACGCCATTCATCAGCAGATGCTTTTAGTTCAGCTGGAATTTCTTCGTAATTAAATTTGATACCCTGTGACTCGTCATCCCAAATAATGGCTTTCATCTTCACCAAATCAATCACGCCTTTGAAATTTTCTTCAGCGCCGATGGGAATTTGAATCAAAATTGGATTTGCTTTAAGGCGTAACTTCATCTGGTCATAGACCTTGAAGAAGTTTGCACCAGTACGGTCCATCTTGTTGACGAATGCCAAACGAGGCACTTTGTACTTATTAGCTTGGCGCCATACAGTTTCTGACTGTGGCTGAACACCACCAACGGCGCAGTACACCATACAAGCACCATCAAGTACACGCATGGAACGCTCAACTTCAATGGTGAAGTCTACGTGTCCTGGGGTATCAATGATGTTGATGCGATGCTCAGGAAAATTACCGGCCATGCCTTTCCAGAACGTTGTAGTAGCAGCAGAAGTAATCGTGATACCACGCTCTTGCTCTTGCTCCATCCAGTCCATGGTTGCTGCGCCATCATGTACTTCACCAATTTTGTGATTAACACCGGTGTAGAACAAAACGCGTTCTGTGGTTGTTGTCTTGCCTGCGTCAATATGCGCAGAAATACCAATGTTGCGGTATCTTTCTATGGGGGTTTTACGTGCCACTGTTAGTGCCTTTTCTTTGCTGTGCGATTAGAAGCGGAAATGTGAGAAAGCTTTGTTAGCTTCAGCCATACGGTGAACTTCTTCACGCTTCTTCATTGCGCCGCCACGACCTTCAGCAGCTTCTAATAGTTCATTTGCTAAACGCTGAGCCATGGATTTTTCTCCACGCTTCTTTGCAGCTTCGCGCACCCAACGCATTGCCAAAGCAGAGCGGCGTGATGGGCGAACTTCAACTGGAACCTGGTAGTTTGCACCACCAACACGGCGACTCTTTACCTCAACCATTGGCTTTACATTGCCCATGGCTGTTGAGAAAACTTCGAGCGGTTCTTTATTTGCTTTTTTCTCGATATGATCAAAGGCACCGTACACGATACGCTCTGCAACCGATTTTTTACCGTCCAGCATTAGGACGTTCATGAATTTTGCTACTTCTACATTGCCGAATTTTGGATCAGGCAAGATTTCCCGTTTAGGGACTTCACGACGACGTGGCATAACAACTCCTTCAGTTCAGTTAGGGATGATCCACATGGATCATCCGCTTCGGCTGCTCTACTATGTAGATGAAACTCCATCTAAACGGAACAGCCACTTACTTGTCTTTTAAGTCTGACAAACGAAGACTCACTACCAAATTCTTTGTAATACTCAGCAGCTAATTAAGCAGCCTTCTTAGCGCGCTTAGCACCATACTTGGAGCGTGACTGCTTACGGTCTTTAACACCTTGCAAGTCAAGCGATCCACGAACGATGTGGTAACGCACACCTGGTAAATCCTTTACACGACCGCCACGGATCAACACAACTGAGTGTTCCTGGAGGTTATGGCCTTCACCACCAATGTATGAAATAACTTCAAAACCATTGGTTAAGCGCACTTTAGCTACTTTACGTAACGCAGAGTTTGGCTTTTTTGGAGTAGTTGTGTACACGCGCGTACAAACACCACGACGCTGCGGACTATTTTGCAGAGCTGGGCTCTTACTTTTAACAGTCAGCCGGCTTCTTGGCTTACGTAATAATTGATTAATTGTTGGCATAAATAGCTCGGTTAGTACTTCTTTGTTGCTTTCTTTAAGAAAATCAATGACTTAGATAATTTCTAGGTCAAAAAGACCCTCTTCTCAATCAGTAGAACTCAGCATTCTAGCCTGACCAGCTCTTCCCGTCAACCTACAAGGGGAAAAACTGGCCATTTCTGGCCAAAAATACCAAATTAGCTTGGATCCGCCTCTGCAGCAGGAGCAATTACCTCTGCCTCTATTTCTACAGGCATATCGGCTATTGCCTCTTCTTCAGCAGCAATCATTTGAGCGCGATCACGCTCGAATTGCTCTCTGACCTTGCGTGCACGGCGATAAGCCAAGCCAGTACCAGCAGGGATCAAACGACCAATAATGACGTTTTCCTTGAGGCCACGAAGTGTATCGGTCTTGCCCATAATGGCGGCTTCGGTCAATACACGAGTGGTTTCTTGGAAAGAAGCCGCTGAAATAAAGCTGTCTGTAGACAAGGATGCTTTAGTAATACCCAACAATACATTCTCAAACTGAGCTGGGCGCTTACCTGCAGCGATCACTAAATCATTTGCATCATAGAGTTTGGAACGCTCAACTTGCTCACCCGTGATGTAGGCTGTATCGCCGCCATCCGTAATTTGCACACGACGCAACATCTGACGCACGATCACTTCGATGTGCTTGTCGTTAATCTTTACGCCTTGCAAACGGTAAACGTCTTGAACTTCATCGACAATATAGATTGCTAATTCTTCGATACCTCTGAGTGTCAAGATGTCATGTGGGTCAGCAGGACCTTCCACAATCATCTCGCCCTTATTCACAACTTGACCGTCATGAACAAGCACTTGCTTCTCTTTAGGAATCAAGAATTCATTCGATTCACCATCCATATCGGTAATCACTAAACGCTGCTTACCTTTGGTTTCTTTGCCGAAGGAAACTGTTCCAGTGACTTTAGCCAATACAGCAGCATCTTTTGGTGAGCGAGCTTCGAATAATTCAGCAACGCGCGGTAGGCCACCGGTAATGTCGCGAGTCTTCTGTGATTCAATTGGAATACGCGCCAATACTTCGCCAACCTCAACCTTTTGACCATCCTTAACAGTAATCAACGCGCCCACCTGCAGCCCGATATTCACTGGATGATCAGTACCCGCAATCATTACTTCTCCGCCCTTGTCATCAACTAAGTTGATCATTGGACGAACGCCTTTGCTTGCAGCACTACGACGCTTACCGTCAATCACCACCAAAGTGGAGAGGCCAGTTACCTCGTCAACCTGTTTAGCGACAGTAACACCTTCTTCTACGTTATCGAAGCGAGCAATACCGGCGTACTCAGAAATAATAGGACGGGTTAATGGATCCCAAGTGGCTAAGCTTGCGCCAGCCTTTACTGTTGCATCTTCTTTGACAGCCAGAGTTGCACCATAAGGCACCTTATGACGCTCACGCTCACGGCCGTTGTCATCAACAATTAAGACTTCGCCAGAACGTGAAATAACGATCTGCTCACCTTTTGCATTTTTAACAACGCGCATCGTGCCAGAGAATTTCAATGCACCATTAGACTTGGCTTCAATATTGCTTGCCACTAATGCACGTGAAGCTGCACCACCAATGTGGAAGGTACGCATTGTTAACTGAGTGCCTGGCTCACCAATGGACTGGGCGGCGATCACACCAACCGCTTCACCAACGTTCACCATACCGCCACGACCAAGGTCACGACCGTAGCACTTGGCGCACAAACCAAAGCGAGTTAAGCAAGACAATACTGTGCGCACTGTCACTTCATCGATGCCTAAGGCAACGATTTCATCAACATGGTCTTCATCCAATAATGTGTCATGCGCAACGATAACTGCCTGGGTATCAGGGTGAACAACATCACCAATACAGACACGACCCAAAATACGATCGCGTAATGCTTCGATAATTTCACCGCCCTCAACTAAGGCCTTCATCTTCACGCCGCTTGTTGCGCCACAGTCATCCTCAATCACGACGAGGTCTTGTGTAACGTCACATAAACGACGGGTCAAGTAGCCAGAGTTCGCTGTTTTCAATGCAGTATCAGCCAGGCCTTTACGTGCACCGTGGGTAGAAATGAAGTACTGTAAAACGTTCAAGCCTTCACGGAAGTTTGCTGTAATTGGCGTTTCAATAATCGAGCCATCAGGCTTGGCCATCAAGCCACGCATACCGGCTAACTGACGAATCTGCGCTGCAGATCCACGTGCACCAGAATCCGCCATCATGTAGATGGAATTGAAAGATTCTTGACGAACTGTTTTGCCGTTACGATCGAGAACGTCAACGTGTGACAACTCATCCATCATCGCTTTGCCAACCTGATCACCAGCAGCACCCCAAATATCTACCACGTTGTTATAACGCTCTTGGTTGGTTACAAGGCCTGACATAAACTGCTTGTCATACTCTTTTACTTTGGTAGACGCTTCATTGATGATGCGTTCTTTTGAAGTTGGAATCAACATATCGTCGATTGCAACCGAAATACCCGCATTAGTTGCCAAACGGAAACCGGATTGCAAAAGTCGATCGGCAAAAATAACTGTCTCACGTAGGCCGCACTTACGGAACGAAGTGTTGATTAAGCGAGAAATTTCTTTTTTCTTCAGCGGCTTATTGATTTCCTCAAAAGTCATACCCTTAGGCAAAATCTCTGACAGGATGGCACGGCCAACTGACGTTTGATAAATCTTGGTCTTTTCAGCAAAGCGGGCCTCGCCCTCTGCCTTCTTGTCCACGATTTCATGCTCGGTAATACGAACTGCAACGCGTGACGCTAATTCCACTTCACCGGCTTCGTATGCGCGCACAACCTCGGTAATGTTAGCGAAAACCATGCCTTCGCCCTTACCGTTGATCTTGTCACGAGTAGCGTAGTACAAGCCCAACACCACGTCCTGTGAAGGAACAATCGATGGCTCACCATTCGCTGGGAACAGTACGTTATTCGAGGCCAACATCAATGTACGCGCTTCCATCTGCGCTTCCAATGACAATGGAACGTGAACCGCCATTTGGTCGCCGTCAAAGTCCGCGTTAAATGCCGCGCAGACTAATGGGTGCAGTTGAATTGCCTTGCCTTCGATCAGCATAGGCTCGAAAGCCTGAATGCCAAGACGGTGTAGGGTTGGCGCACGGTTCAGCATAATTGGATGCTCACGAATCACTTCTTCGAGAATATCCCAAACGATTGGCGTCTGACTTTCAACTTCTTTCTTTGCAGCCTTAATCGTAGTTGCAATTCCTAAAGTCTCAAGCTTGTTAAAAATAAATGGTTTGAATAACTCCAAAGCCATTAATTTTGGCAAGCCGCACTGATGTAACTTGAGCGTAGGACCAACTACGATGACTGAACGACCTGAGTAGTCAACGCGCTTACCTAGCAAGTTTTGACGGAAACGACCACTCTTACCTTTAATCATTTCTGCTAAAGATTTGAGAGGACGCTTATTCGCGCCAGTCATTGCCTTACCGCGACGACCATTGTCAAGCAATGAGTCAACCGCTTCTTGCAGCATGCGTTTTTCGTTACGAACAATAATCTCTGGTGCACGCAACTCTAATAAGCGCTTTAAGCGATTGTTGCGGTTGATCACACGACGATAAAGATCGTTTAGATCGGAAGTAGCAAAGCGACCGCCATCCAATGGCACTAACGGACGTAGTTCTGGTGGCAATACTGGCAACACTTCCATGATCATCCAGTCAGGCTTAATTCCTGAAGTCTGGAATGCCTCTAGCACTTTTAAGCGCTTGGCATATTTTTTAATCTTGGCATCACTACCAGTCGCCTTTAGATCTGCGCGAATGACTTCTACTTCACGATCTATATCAATACCGCGCAATAGATCCCGAATACCTTCTGCGCCCATGATGGCAGTAAATGCGCCATCACCGTACTCTTCAGTCTTGGCAATGAACTCGTCTTCAGACATGATCTGCCCACGCTTCATTACACCCTCAGGGGTCATGCCAGCATCTACAACTACATAGGCTTCAAAATAAAGAACGCGCTCAATATCCCGCAAGGTCATATCAAGAACCATGCCCAAACGGGATGGCAATGACTTTAAGAACCAAATATGAGCAACTGGCGCTGCCAACTCAATGTGGCCCATACGCTCACGGCGTACCTTAGCGAGAGTTACCTCTACGCCGCACTTTTCACAAATTACGCCACGGAACTTTAAGCGCTTGTACTTACCGCATAAGCACTCGTAGTCTTTGGTTGGACCAAAAATTTTGGCACAAAACAGACCATCACGCTCGGGCTTAAAGGTCCGATAGTTAATGGTTTCTGGTTTGCGAACTTCGCCAAAAGACCATGAGCGAATTTTTTCAGGAGAAGCGAGACCAATTTTAATTACGTCAAATTGTTCGTCGCCCTGCGTTTGCTTAAATAAATCGAGCAATGCTTTCATATCAGTTGCGCTCCATGTCAATGTCAATACCCAACGAGCGGATTTCTTTTACCAACACGTTGAAGGATTCGGGCATGCCAGCATCAATAGTGTGCTCGCCCTTGACGATGTTTTCATAAACCTTGGTACGGCCTGCGACGTCATCGGACTTCACTGTCAGCATTTCCTGCAAGACATATGAAGCACCGTATGCTTCGAGGGCCCAAACTTCCATCTCACCAAAGCGCTGACCACCAAACTGTGCTTTACCGCCAAGTGGCTGTTGCGTTACTAAAGAGTAAGGTCCGGTTGAGCGAGCATGCATCTTGTCATCCACTAAATGGTGGAGCTTCAAGACATGCATCACGCCAACGGTTACTGGACGCTCAAACTGATCGCCAGTACGGCCATCACACAGAATCATTTGCTGACGGGATGGCGTCATCTTCAAAGAAGTTGCTACTTCTTCTGGATAGGCCAACTCGAGCATTCTGCTAATTTCCGCCTCAGTAGCGCCATCAAATACTGGCGTTGCAAATGGCAATCCTTGACGTAAGTTCTCCGCCAAAACCATTACTTGCTCATCGGTAAAGTTGTCTAAGTCCTCAATGCGGCCTGTTTCGTTATAAAGCTGCTTTAAAAACTTACGGAGTTCAGCCTGTTTAGCCTGCTCCCGAACCATCTCGTCGATACGTTTTCCAATACCTTGGGCAGCCCAACCTAAGTGGGTTTCCAATATCTGGCCAACGTTCATACGGGAAGGCACGCCCAATGGGTTCAAGACGATATCAACAGGTCTGCCATCAGCCATAAATGGCATATCTTCAGCAGGAGCAATTTTAGAAACCACCCCTTTATTACCATGACGACCGGCCATCTTGTCGCCAGGCTGCAATCGACGTTTAACTGCTAAGTAGACTTTGACCATCTTCGTTACGCCGGGCTGTAAATCATCACCCTGGGTTAACTTAGTACGCTTCTCTTCAAAAGCATCGTCAAACTGCTTACGCTTGGCTTCAATAGAAGATTTCACTGCTTCAACTTGTGAGGCAACATCTTCCTCTGCAGGACGAACATCGAACCAATGGTATTTATCCAAGTCGGCAAGGTATTCCTTATCGATCTTGCTGCCTTTAGCTAATTTCTTAGGTCCGCCATTGGCAACTTTACCAATCAACAGTTTTTCTAAACGCATGAAGGCATCGCCCTCAACAATACGCAACTGATCGTTTAAATCCAAACGATAGCGCTGTAGCTCTTCTTGAATAATGGCTTGTGCACGTGCATCGCGCTCAATTCCTTCACGGGTGAAGACTTGAACGTCAATAACTGTACCGATCATTCCAGAAGGAACACGTAAAGATGTATCTTTTACATCAGACGCTTTCTCACCGAAAATCGCACGAAGTAACTTCTCTTCAGGTGTCAGTGTTGTCTCGCCCTTCGGAGTTACCTTGCCAACCAATACGTCGCCGGCTTGAACTTCAGCTCCAATATAAACAATACCGCTTTCATCTAAACGCGAGAGTTGTGACTCTGCTAAATTTGAAATGTCACGTGTAATTTCTTCTGAGCCTAGCTTGGTATCGCGTGCAACAACGGACAGCTCCTCAATATGAATTGAAGTGTAACGGTCATCAGCAACTACCTTCTCAGAAATCAAAATTGAATCTTCAAAGTTGTAACCGTTCCATGGCATAAATGCCACGGTCATATTTTGACCCAAGGCTAACTCACCCAAGTCTGTCGATGCACCATCAGCTACCACGTCACCACGAGCTACACGATCTCCAACTTGAACGATCGGACGCTGATTGATGTTGGTATTTTGATTTGAGCGGGTGTACTTAATGAGGTTATAAATCTCGACACCAACTTCGCCAGCCGCAGTTTCATCATCGTTTACACGAATAACGATACGGTTTGCATCAACGTAATCCACAATACCGCCGCGGTTAGCCAATACAACTGTGCCGGAATCCACTGCCACAATGCGCTCTAGGCCTGTTCCAACTAATGGTTTATCAGGGCGTAAGCAAGGAACTGCTTGACGCTGCATGTTCGCACCCATCAATGCACGGTTCGCATCATCATGCTCTAAAAATGGCACAAGCGAAGCCGCTGCAGAAACGATTTGACTAGGCGCTACGTCAATAAAGTCAACGCGCTCTGGACTGACCATCATCGTTTCGCCGGCTTGACGAGCTGAAACCAGTTCGTCAGCTAATTTGCCGCTCTTGTCGATTGTTGCATTCGCCTGCGCGATAACATATTTAGCCTCTTCAATCGCCGAGAGATACATTACTTCATCACTTACTTTACTGTTTGCTACTTTACGATACGGCGTCTCTAAGAAACCGTGCTCGTTTAGGCGTGCAAATAGCGCGAGTGAGTTGATCAGACCAATGTTTGGTCCCTCTGGCGTTTCGATAGGACAAACACGACCGTAGTGAGTAGGGTGTACGTCACGCACTTCAAAGCCAGCGCGCTCACGTGTTAAGCCACCAGGTCCCAGTGCTGAGATACGACGCTTATGCGTGATCTCTGACAGAGGATTTGTTTGGTCCATAAACTGAGACAACTGTGAAGATCCGAAAAATTCACGAATAGCCGAAGAAATTGGCTTGCTGTTGATCAAGTCATGCGGCATGAGATTTTCTGTTTCGGCTTGGCCGAGACGCTCTTTCACAGCACGCTCTACGCGTGATAAGCCTGCACGAAATTGATTTTCTGCTAACTCACCAACACAACGTACGCGACGATTGCCCAGGTGATCGATGTCATCAACCTCACCTTTGCCGTTACGTAAATCAACAAGTGACTTAATGGTTTCCAGGATATCTTCATCCGATAGAACCATTGCGCCTTCCATCTCTGAACGACCGAGACGGCTGTTAACTTTCATACGACCAACGCGAGATAAATCATAACTATCTTCGTTGTAGAACAAACGCTGGAATAAAGCTTCAACAGCGTCTTCTGTTGGTGGCTCGCCAGGACGCATCATGCGATAGATGGCAATACGAGCCGCCATCTGATCCGCGGTTTCATCTGTACGCAGTGTTTGTGAGATGTAAGCACCAGAATCTAAGTCATTGGTATAAATAGTCTCTAGTTGCTTGATGCCTGCATCACGCAATGTAGCCAATAACTCTTCCGTGATTTCATCATTGGCATAGGCCAAGATTTCACCTGTATCTGGATCAATAGTATTGCGCGCAACTACACGACCAACTAAGTAGTCATCAGGAACAATAATGTTCTTGGTTTTAGCGGCCTCGAGTTCACGAATATGCTTTGCATTGATGCGCTTGTCTTTTTGAATGACAACAACGCCATCCTTATCTAGCACATCGAAGTTAGCCATCTGACCACGCAAACGCTCTGGAACAAACTCCATTGCAGCACCGTTGGCTGTCAACGCAAAATGGTCAAAGTTAAAAAAGTTTGCCAAAATCTGTTCGTTGTTTAAACCAATTGCTTTTAGCAAAATGGTAACGGGCATCTTACGACGACGGTCAACTCGGAAATACAATACGTCCTTAGGATCAAACTCAAAATCGAGCCATGAACCACGGTAAGGAATAATGCGCGCTGAGAATAGGAGTTTTCCGGAACTATGCGTCTTGCCTTTATCGTGCTCAAAGAACACGCCTGGGGAACGATGCAACTGAGACACAATGACGCGCTCAGTGCCGTTAATCACAAATGATCCGTTATCAGTCATGAGTGGAATTTCACCCATGTAAACTTCACTCTCTTTTACTTCTTTTACCTTAGTAGGTGCTTCGCGATCGTAAATGATCAAGCGAACTTTTGCACGTAAAGCTGAGTGATAGGTATAGCCACGCTGCTGACATTCTTTAACATCAAATGGCGGCTGCGCCAATTGGTACGACACATATTCCATGCGTGCGTAGCCATTGTTTGACGTAATAGGAAATGCCGATGTGAAAGCGGCTTGAAGTCCCTCAGTGAGACGAGACATTGCCGGCTTATCAGCCTGTAAAAATTTAGCGTAGGATTCCAGCTGGGTTGCGATCAGGTACGGAACCTGGTGATTATTTACTCGCTTAGCAAAGCTTTTACGGACTCGCTTGCGTTCGGTGAAGCTGTAGTTCATTTCATCTCCGAATTCAGCGACTGTACAAAGATTTGGCGGTTGGCCACTACCAACCTCTGGCGGACAACACTCAATCGCATAGATTCAGTGTCCGACCAAACTTGCATTCTGCAGTCGTATCAGAAGGCAAACCCGATTTCAATTACAAATGAAATCGGGTTTGACCACTAAAGGTCAAACCCAACTGAGCTAACGCTTCTTTTTGAGAAACGTTAGCACTTGTTGTATTACTTAATTTCTGACTTCGCGCCTGCTTCGTCAAGCTTCTTCTTAGCTTCTTCAGCGGTCTTTTTATCAACAGCCTCTTTGATTGGCTTTGGAGCACCGTCAACTAAGTCTTTTGCTTCTTTTAGGCCAAGACCAGTAATTTCGCGAACAGCCTTAATTACTGATACTTTGTTTGCGCCAGCTTCAAGCAAGTTAACAGTAAATTCTGTTTGCTCTTCAGCTGCAGCAGCGCCAGCACCAGCTGGGCCAGCAACAGCCATGGCTGCTGCGGATACGCCAAACTTCTCTTCGAACGCCTTAACTAAGTCGTTCAAATCCATTACGGACATGCTGCCTACTGCATCAATGATTTCTTCTTTAGTAATCGCCATTTTTAGCTCCTAATACTTTAATAGTTAACTGTCGCTTATTCAGCGGCAGGGGTTTCAACGTTTGGTTCTGTTCCAGCTTCTGGAGCAGCTGCAGGTTCTGCACTAGCTTCTGGAGCTGCGGCTTCGGCAGTAACTTCTGCTGGAGCTGCTACTGCGGCTGGCGCTACTTCGGCCACTGGAGCGGGTGCTCCTGCTGCCTTTTGTGCTGCTACTGCACCTAATACGCGAGCCATTGCAGAAACTGGTGCCAACATCACACCCAATAACTGAGATAACAACTCATCGCGACTAGGAATTGCCGCTAATGCTTTAACGGCTGCTACATCTAGCAATTTACCGTTGTATAAGCCAGCTGTAATAACGAGCTTGTCTTGAGTTTTAGCAAAGTTCTGCAATACTTTTGCCGAAGCAATCGGATCAGCAGAGATGCTATAAATCAAGGGCCCAGTCATCGAATCAGCAAGAGGCTCAAACTGTGTGCCTTGTGCAGCACGGCGCGCCAATGTGTTCTTCAAAACGCGAAGATAGACACCATGGTCACGTGCACTTGCACGAAGCTTTGTCAACTGCTCAACTGGAATACCACGGTATTCAGCAAGCACGACTGTTTGAGCTCCCGCCAATTGAGCGCCGACATCAGCAACAATCGCTTTTTTGTCTTGTACATTCAAAGGCACGGTTTAACTCCTTAAAAACCAACTGTTTCCAGTTGGGGTTACACACCAGCGTCTGATCATTTGTCACAAAAAATTGTGAAATCTTTTCAGGGTCGCCATCTGCGCTGGCCATCACTCTCGTAACGATTAAGAATCTATTTCTTGACTAGCAAATGAATCCGCCAACGGTCTTTGATGTTCGGCTTTTATTGGTTACAACAAAAGCCGACCCAAAGTTCTTTTTGCTACAAAAAGCGCTTTACTGTATTACTGCGCTGCCTGTATCGATGCTTGGTCAACCCGTACGCCTGCACCCATGGTGCTGCTTACGGCGACCTTTCTTAAATAAATACCCTTTGATGCTGGAGGTTTTGCTTTATTCAAAGCCTCAAGCAATGCAAGTAAATTGGACTTTAATGCAGCTGGCTCGAATGAACGACGGCCAATACTGGCATGCACAATACCGGCTTTGTCGACACGGAACTGCACTTGACCTGCTTTTGCATTTTTAACTGCAGTAGCGACATCCGGAGTTACTGTTCCCACTTTTGGATTCGGCATTAAGCCGCGTGGGCCCAATACCTGACCCAATGTACCAACAATTTTCATCGTGTCTGGAGAGGCGATCAAAATATCAAAGTCAATTTTTCCACCTTTGATTTGCTCGGCCAACTCTTCCATGCCAACAATTTCTGCACCAGCTGCTTTAGCTTGTTCAGCTTTCTCGCCTTGGGCAAAAACTGCTACGCGTACATGTCTACCAGTACCGGCAGGAAGCACAACCGCTCCGCGCACTACTTGATCAGATTTTTTTGCGTCGATACCGAGCTGAACCGCTACGTCGATAGATTCATCAAACTTTGCAGTTGCACACTCTTTAACCAAGTTCAATGCATCTTCTAATGCATAGAACTTATTACGATCAACTTTAGCTTCGATTGCTTTTAAACGCTTAGATAACTTAGTCATGATTACAGGCCTTCCACTGTGATGCCCATTGATCGGGCGCTACCAGCGATTGTTCTTACAGCAGCATCCATATCAGCAGCTGTTAAATCGGGCATTTTTGCTTTAGCAATCTCTTCTGCTTGAGCACGAGTAATTGTTCCTACCTTATCGGTATGAGGACGTGGTGAACCTTTTTCAATTTTCGCAGCCTTCTTAATCATGATTGTCGCTGGAGGCGTCTTCATGATGAATGTGAAGCTCTTATCTGCGAAAGCAGTAATCACAACAGGAATAGGTAAGCCTGGTTCCATGCTCTGTGTTTGAGCATTGAACGCCTTACAGAATTCCATAATATTAAGTCCACGCTGACCCAAAGCTGGGCCGACTGGTGGGGATGGGTTTGCTTTACCTGCAGGTATCTGCAGTTTGATAAAGCCAATAATCTTCTTTGCCATTAATTGCTCCTTTAAGCGCGCCTAATTGTCACCAATGAGACCGCTGTTGAGTAAACGCTTCGCTAGTTTTTTGGCTTTCTAGCTCCGCTCCTCGGTTATTACTAACCTCTTGCACTGCTTTTTTCACTACACAAAGCCTAAAGCCTTGTTTTATTACATTTTTTCTACTTGCCCGAACTCCAGCTCAACTGGAGTACCGCGGCCAAAAATTGTAACAGAAACGCGCAATCTAGACTTCTCGTAATTTACTTCTTCAATATTTCCGTTGAAGTCTAAGAATGGACCTTCCTTAACTCGAACCATTTCACCCACTTCAAATAAGGTTTTAGGCTTAGGCTTGTCAACACCAGCCTGCATTTGATCCATAATTTTTGTTACTTCAGCAGTAGAAATGGGGCTTGGACGATTTCGAACGCCACCAACAAATCCAGTTACTTTTGGAGTATTTTTAACTAAATGCCAGCTCTCATCAGTCATTTCCATTTCAATCAATACATATCCAGGAAAGAAACGGCGCTCACTAACTGACTTTTGGCCTGCTTTAATTTCAACAACTTCTTCAGATGGCACTAAAATACGGCCAAATTTATCAAGCATTCCTGAACGTGCAATGCGCTCCTCAAGTCCGCGCTTCACGCTTTTTTCCATTCCAGAATAAGCATGGATTACATACCAGCGCATATTGCCAGTTGCTTGTGGATTCGAGACTAATTCAGCATCAATCATTATTTACTCACTTCCAGCCAAGAAAGACTGAAAAAACTAGCCATTCAATTAATTTGTCTGCAACCCACAAAAATATGGACATCACCAGGACAAAGCCAAATACGACTAGGGTCATTTGAGTCGTCTCTTTACGAGTAGGCCAAACAACCTTTTTTACTTCATACCAAGAATCTTTTGCATAGGCGACAAAACGTCGCCCATCAGGAGAAATAGCCACAATAAAAACTGCAAAAGCGATGCCGCCAAATAAAACCAGAAGACGAATTAATAAAGATTGATCGGCTAGCGTGTAGTAGAGCACCAACGCAGCAACGACAATTAAAGCAGCGAGTCCTGAGACCCAGCTACTTTTTTCTTCAGAATTACCTACTGTTTGTTGAGACATATCACTTCCAGTTCAAATCGTGGCAGGGGCGGAGGGCATCGAACCCCCAACCTTTGGTTTTGGAGACCAACGCTCTGCCAATTGAGCTACACCCCTTCATCCTAAATCAAGCCAAAATCTTAGCAACCACTCCGGCGCCAACTGTACGGCCACCTTCACGAATCGCAAAACGTAAGCCTTCTTCCATCGCGATTGGCGCGATGAGTTTGACAGTAATCGTCACGTTATCACCAGGCATCACCATTTCTTTGTCTGTTGGCAACTCAATTGAACCAGTTACGTCCGTAGTACGGAAGTAAAACTGAGGACGATAGTTGTTAAAGAATGGTGTATGACGTCCACCTTCATCTTTACCCAAGATATAAACCTCGGCTGTAAAGTGAGTATGTGGTGTGATTGAACCTGGCTTAGCCAATACTTGACCGCGCTCTACTTCTTCACGCTTTGTACCGCGCAACAAGATACCGACGTTATCGCCTGCTTGACCTTGGTCGAGCAATTTACGGAACATCTCTACACCGGTACAAGTCGTTTTGATTGTTGGCTTGATACCAATAACTTCAATCTCTTCACCAACCTTAACAATACCGCGCTCGATACGGCCAGTAACGACAGTACCGCGACCGGAGATGGAGAACACATCTTCTACAGGCATCAAGAACGCACCATCAATTGCGCGCTCTGGAGTTGGGATGTAGTTATCTAGTGCTTCAGCCAACTTCATAATGGCAACGGAACCCATTGGGCCTTCATCACCTTCGAGTGCTAACTTAGCAGAACCTTGAATGATTGGAGTGTCATCACCAGGGAAGTCATATTTAGAAAGAAGCTCACGCACTTCCATTTCGACTAACTCTAATAACTCAGCATCATCAACCATATCGCATTTGTTTAAGAACACGATGATGTATGGAACACCTACTTGGCGAGCCAAGAGGATATGCTCACGCGTTTGTGGCATTGGACCATCAGCTGCAGAACAAACCAAAATAGCGCCGTCCATCTGGGCAGCACCGGTAATCATGTTCTTGACATAGTCAGCATGTCCTGGGCAATCAACGTGAGCGTAGTGACGATTGGCTGTCTCATACTCAACGTGTGCAGTATTAATCGTAATACCGCGTGCCTTTTCTTCTGGAGCAGCATCGATTTGATCGTATGCTTTTGCTTCGCCACCAAATGCTTTTGAAAGCACGGTAGCAATCGCTGCTGTTAAGGTAGTTTTACCGTGGTCAACGTGACCGATAGTACCAACGTTTACGTGCGGTTTTGTCCGCTGAAACTTTTCTTTTGCCATTTTTTGTCTGCCTTTAATTTACTCGTAAATCAAAAAATTACATGATAAATAATTTCAATCATGGTGCTCATGGGCAGGATCGAACTGCCGACCTCTCCCTTACCAAGGGAGTGCTCTACCACTGAGCCACATGAGCTAATACTTACTAATATTTTATAAAAACAACGGCAGTTGGAATGATTGGAGCGGGATAAGAGAATCGAACTCTTGACCGAAGATTGGAAATCTGCTGTTTTACCATTAAACTAATCCCGCAGTAATCTCACCAAATCACATCAACTACAGAAGCAATTATCAATCTAATACCTCTCAATACAAACAGACCGTTAATACAGTCTGTGGTGGAGGGGGTAGGATTCGAACCTACGTAGGCATAGCCAACAGATTTACAGTCTGCCTCCTTTAGCCGCTCGGACACCCCTCCGTCAACCTAATATTCTGACTCCGAATGGAGTATCTGTCAATCTCTAAACGCTTTGCACAAGTAAAAACGCCCAGACCTAAGAGGGTCTGGGCGTCGCATTGGTGCCCGGCAGTTACCTACTTTCACACGGGTAATCCGCACTATCATCGGCGTAAAGTCGTTTCACTGTCCTGTTCGGGATGGGAAGGAGTGGTTCCAACTTGCTATGGTCACCGGGCGTAGAGGGTCGAACTGTTGATAAATCAACAGTTCTATTTGAGTAAGCATGTAATTTGGGTTGCAGATTAAATCTGGCAAACATCCAACACAATAGTGCTGGTTATAGGATCAAGCCTAACGGGCAATTAGTATCAGTTAGCTTAACGCATTACTGCGCTTCCACACCTGACCTATCAACGTTGTGGTCTTCAACGACCCTTTATGTAGGTTAAACCTACGGGAGATCTCATCTTCAGGCAAGTTTCCCGCTTAGATGCTTTCAGCGGTTATCTCTTCCGTACATAGCTACCCTGCGATGCTTCTGGCGAAACAACAGGTACACCAGCGGTACGTCCACTCCGGTCCTCTCGTACTAGGAGCAGCCCCCGTCAAATCTCCAACGCCCATGGCAGATAGGGACCAAACTGTCTCACGACGTTTTAAACCCAGCTCACGTACCTCTTTAAATGGCGAACAGCCATACCCTTGGGACCGGCTACAGCCCCAGGATGAGATGAGCCGACATCGAGGTGCCAAACACCGCCGTCGATATGAACTCTTGGGCGGTATCAGCCTGTTATCCCCAGAGTACCTTTTATCCGTTGAGCGATGGCCCTTCCATACAGAACCACCGGATCACTATGACCTGCTTTCGCACCTGCTCGACTTGTCGGTCTCGCAGTTAAGCACGCTTTTGCCATTGCACTTTAGGTACGATGTCCGACCGTACCAAGCGTACCTTCGTACTCCTCCGTTACACTTTGGGAGGAGACCGCCCCAGTCAAACTGCCTACCATGCACTGTTCCCGACCCGGATAACGGGCCAAGGTTAGAACCTCAAACAAACCAGGGTGGTATTTCAAGGTTGGCTCCAGCGGAACTAGCATCCCGCTTTCAACGCCTCCCACCTATCCTACACAGACCGGTTCAAAGTCCAATGCAAAGCTACAGTAAAGGTTCATGGGGTCTTTCCGTCTAGCCACGGGTAGATTGCATCATCACAAACATTTCAACTTCGCTGAGTCTCAGGAGGAGACAGTGTGGCCATCGTTACGCCATTCGTGCAGGTCGGAACTTACCCGACAAGGAATTTCGCTACCTTAGGACCGTTATAGTTACGGCCGCCGTTTACTGGGACTTCAATCAAGAGCTTGCACCCCATCATTTAATCTTCCAGCACCGGGCAGGCGTCACACCCTATACGTCCACTTTCGTGTTTGCAGAGTGCTGTGTTTTTATTAAACAGTCGCAGCCACCTTTTTATTGCAACCCTTTCGTCCTCCCGTTGTTCACGGTCAAACTACAAGGGCGTACCTTATCCCGAAGTTACGGTACAAATTTGCCGAGTTCCTTCTCCTGAGTTCTCTCAAGCGCCTTAGAATACTCATCTCGCCCACCTGTGTCGGTTTGCGGTACGGTCTTGTTAAACTGAAGCTTAGAGGCTTTTCTTGGAACCACTTCCAATCGCTTCGTGAATAAATTCACTCGTCTCACGCCCTTGAATCCCGCTACCGGATTTACCTAGTAGCCATCTCCAACGTAAGAACCGGGACTTCCAACACCCGGACAACCTTCCGCGATCCGTCCCCCCATCGCATTTAACAATGGTCCAGGAATATTAACCTGGTTCCCATCAGCTACGCATCTCTGCCTCGCCTTAGGGGCCGACTCACCCTGTTCCGATGAACGTTGAACAGGAAACCTTGGGCTTACGGCGAGGGGGCTTTTCACCCCCTTTATCGCTACTCATGTCAGCATTCGCACTTCTGATACCTCCAGCATCCTTTACAAGACACCTTCACAGGCTTACAGAACGCTCTCCTACCATCACATTACTGTGATCCGCAGCTTCGGTTATATGCTTAGCCCCGTTACATCTTCCGCGCAGGACGACTCGATCAGTGAGCTATTACGCTTTCTTTAAAGGATGGCTGCTTCTAAGCCAACCTCCTGACTGTTTTAGCCTTCCCACTTCGTTTCCCACTTAGCATATATTGGGGACCTTAGCTGGCGGTCTGGGTTGTTTCCCTCTTGACACCGGACGTTAGCACCCGATGTCTGTCTCCCGTGCTTGCACTTGTAGGTATTCGGAGTTTGCTATGGCGCAGTAATCCGCAATGGACCCCACTACCATGACAGTGCTCTACCCCCTACAGTGATACACGAGGCACTACCTAAATAGTTTTCGGAGAGAACCAGCTATTTCCAGTTTTGTTTAGCCTTTCACCCCTATCCACAGCTCATCCCCTAACTTTTCAACGTTAGTGGGTTCGGTCCTCCAGTACGTGTTACCGCACCTTCAACCTGGCCATGGATAGATCAACTGGTTTCGGGTCTACACCCAGCAACTAGCGCCCTATTCGGACTCGCTTTCGCTACGCCTTCCCTATTCGGTTAAGCTTGCTACTGAATGTAAGTCGCTGACCCATTATACAAAAGGTACGCAGTCACCCCTTACGAGGCTCCTACTGTTTGTATGCACACAATTTCAGGATCTATTTCACTCCCCTCCCGGGGTTCTTTTCGCCTTTCCCTCACGGTACTTGTTCACTATCGGTCGATTACGAGTATTTAGCCTTGGAGGATGGTCCCCCCATATTCAGACAGGATTTCACGTGTCCCGCCCTACTTGTCTCTAGCCTAGTACCACTCAATAATTTTCACATACGGGACTATCACCCTTTATTGTTGGACTTTCCATTCCATTCTGTTAATTACTGAGATATCACTAGAAGGCTGTTCCCATTTCGCTCGCCACTACTCTGGGAATCTCGGTTGATGTCTTTTCCTCTCGCTACTTAGATGTTTCAGTTCACGAGGTTCGCTTCTCATACCCTATGTATTCAGGTATGGATACCACAAAAGTGGTGGGTTTCCCCATTCAGAAATCCCCGGATCAAAGCTTATTTACCAGCTCCCCGGGGCTTATCGCAGGTTATAACGTCTTTCGTCGCCTGTAATCGCCAAGGCATCCATCATGTGCACTTATTCACTTGATCCTATAACGAGCACCATTGCTAGTAACCGTTACAGGTTTTACTTCTACAACTGACATGTTTGCCGTAATCCAAACTATAAGTACGTATTAAAGAACTTTAAAAACTCGTTTGATATTACTGATTGATGATTCAATCTTTACCCTATTACATTGTCTAATGCTCTCTCAAAGAAACATTAGACACTTTGCTTACTCAAATTTTTAAAGAACAGCCATAAATGGCAAAACTAAACAATTAAATGTTTGTTTAGTTTTGACATTTAGATGATGGTGGAGGATGACGGGATCGAACCGACGACCCCCTGCTTGCAAAGCAGGTGCTCTCCCAGCTGAGCTAATCCCCCAACGTTCCACTAAGTCTTGTTTCTGGCTGGTGGTGGGTCTGGTAGGACTTGAACCTACGACCCCTGCGTTATCAACACAGTGCTCTAACCAGCTGAGCTACAGACCCGTGGCTTTTATTGTCAACCGATAAGTGTGGGCACTAAAATCCAGCATCTTTCTCTAGAAAGGAGGTGATCCAGCCGCACCTTCCGATACGGCTACCTTGT
Organism: Polynucleobacter sp. TUM22923; assembly: GCF_030295705.1. Taxonomy (NCBI): domain Bacteria; kingdom Pseudomonadati; phylum Pseudomonadota; class Betaproteobacteria; order Burkholderiales; family Burkholderiaceae; genus Polynucleobacter; species Polynucleobacter sp. TUM22923. Next base: position 34,018 of record NZ_AP027274.1, on the reverse strand, counting down.
TACGACTTTACCCCAGTCATGAACCCTGCCGTGGCAGTCGCCCTCCTTGCGGTTAGGCTAACGGCTTCTGGCAAAACCCACTCCCATGGTATGACGGGCGGTGTGTACAAGACCCGGGAACGTATTCACCGCGACATTCTGATCCGCGATTACTAGCGATTCCAGCTTCACGTAGTCGAGTTGCAGACTACGATCCGGACTACGATGCATTTTCTGAGATTAGCTCCCCCTCGCGGGTTGGCAACCCTCTGTATGCACCATTGTATGACGTGTGAAGCCCTACCCATAAGGGCCATGAGGACTTGACGTCATCCCCACCTTCCTCCGGTTTGTCACCGGCAGTCTCTCTAGAGTGCTCTTGCGTAGCAACTAAAGACAAGGGTTGCGCTCGTTGCGGGACTTAACCCAACATCTCACGACACGAGCTGACGACAGCCATGCAGCACCTGTGTTCACTTTCTCTTACGAGCACCTAATGTATCTCTACTTCGTTAGTGACATGTCAAGGGTAGGTAAGGTTTTTCGCGTTGCATCGAATTAATCCACATCATCCACCGCTTGTGCGGGTCCCCGTCAATTCCTTTGAGTTTTAATCTTGCGACCGTACTCCCCAGGCGGCTGACTTCACGCGTTAGCTACGTTACTCAGGATGAAAATCCCGAACAACTAGTCAGCATCGTTTAGGGCGTGGACTACCAGGGTATCTAATCCTGTTTGCTCCCCACGCTTTCGTGCATGAGCGTCAGTGTTATCCCAGGGGGCTGCCTTCGCCATTGGTATTCCTCCACATATCTACGCATTTCACTGCTACACGTGGAATTCTACCCCCCTCTGACACACTCTAGCTATACAGTCACAGGCGCCATTCCCAGGTTAAGCCCGGGGATTTCACGCCTGTCTTGTATAACCGCCTGCGCACGCTTTACGCCCAGTAATTCCGATTAACGCTTGCACCCTACGTATTACCGCGGCTGCTGGCACGTAGTTAGCCGGTGCTTATTCTTCAGGTACCGTCATTCCCGGACTGTGTTAGAGCCGGTGTTTCTTCCCTGACAAAAGAGCTTTACAACCCGAAGGCCTTCTTCACTCACGCGGCATTGCTGGATCAGGGTTTCCCCCATTGTCCAAAATTCCCCACTGCTGCCTCCCGTAGGAGTCTGGGCCGTGTCTCAGTCCCAGTGTGGCTGATCGTCCTCTCAGACCAGCTACTGATCGTCGCCTTGGTGGGCTTTTACCCCACCAACAAGCTAATCAGGCATCGGCCGCTCTAATCGCGCGAGGTCTTTCGATCCCCCGCTTTCCCCCTCAGGGCGTATGCGGTATTAGCACAGCTTTCGCTGCGTTATCCCCCACGATAAGGTACGTTCCGATGTATTACTCACCCGTTCGCCACTCGCCACCAGGTGCAAGCACCCGTGCTGCCGTTCGACTTGCATGTGTAAGGCATGCCGCCAGCGTTCAATCTGAGCCAGGATCAAACTCTTCAGTTTAATTCCTGTGATCCTTGCGGATCGTCGCACTCATTCAAAAGAAATTGACTTGGTAATAAAACCAAATCTTTTTACTGTCTATGAGTACTATTTATTTACATCTGTCCCGAAGGACTTGATGCTTTCACTTAGTACCCACAATTATCGGTTGACTAATTTTTAAAGAGGGCTGACTTGTTTCGTATTTCAAATAACACTCAGCAGAGAGATAAGACTATAGCGCACTAATTTTGGGTCGTCAACACCTTTCGTAGTCTTTTTCCTTAAATAACGACTTTTTTTTCTTACTTTTAAAAAAACATGTTTAAAAACAATGATTTATGTTTTCAAAATAATTTATCTTTTTTTAAAAAATTTTCTATTTCATTCATTTTTTATCTTCTTGTATTCATTTTGATGCTGTTCACATCCGTTTTTATTCTTTTTTTGACGGTGTTGTTCTGTGTATTAAGGGAAAACCCTTATATTTTCCGTAAAAACTGCTAATATGATGCTATGCACAAAAATGTTCTTACCAATCAAGCTGCTACCCAGCTTAGCGCCACCAGCTTTCCTATTCCGGTACTTGAGCTACATGCGGGCTATAAAGACCAAATCCTTCTTCATCTCTTGGCGCTCAACGATGATGATCGTTGCTTGCGCTTCGGTACTCAAACATCGAATGAGGTCATTGAACGTTATGTTGACCGCATTGATTTCAATAAGGACGCTGTCTTTGCCAGCTTTGACTCCAACTTAAACATGATAGGAATGGCTCATTTAGCCTACCTTCCTAAAGCGATGGGTCGAGTTAGTGCTGCGGAGCTGGGCGTCTCTGTTCTTTCGGGGGCTCGGGGAAGAGGAGTGGGGGCGGCATTATTTCAGCGTTCAGCTGTACATTCTCGCAATACGAAGATTGATTCGCTATTTGTGCATTGCCTGGCCAACAATAAAGCCATGATGAGTTTGGCTCAGAAGGCGGGTATGCGAGTTGAATATGCCGATGGTGATGCAGATGCCTACCTAGAGCTCTCTCCGGGAACAGCTGGAACGATGGTAGATGAAGCTGTAAACGAGCAATGGGCAGGCCTCGATTACTCCCTAAAAGAAAATATCAAGCGATCTAGTTACCTATGGCATTGGTTGTTGGGGCGGCCTTACACTTCAACTTAGTTAGGAACAATTGCCCCACGCAATATCCAAGTAACTAGGCTGGCTATTTCATCATCACTCAATTTGCTATTTCCGGGCATCGGCACTACACCCCAAGATCCCGCGCCCCCTTTGCGAATTTTATTTTTTAACAAAGATTCCGCCCCTGGATCGCTTCTATATTTTTTTGCAACGTCTTGAAAGCTGGGGCCTACAATTTTTTTATTGACTGCGTGACATCCTAAGCAAGCATTTTGCTTGGCAAGCAGAAGCGCAGCGTGGTCTTGATTTAAGGCGTTCACAGCATTCGCACTTTGCGAATGGGTCGCCATAAAAAATAGAAGGAGAAATATTCCCAATATATATTTTGATGGCCACACCATTTTTAAAAATCTTTTAGAAGTTCGAGGGGGTAGTAGGTTGAGCCTCTTCTGCTTTACCTTGTTTTTCTAGGCGCACTTTTTCTGCCTCAGAAATAATATCAAAGAATACGTAAACATCTTTTACGCCCGTAGCATTGCTGGCAACTTTCTTAGCAATTTCTGCTTCATTTTTCGTCAACATCCCCATCAGGAACACACTACTTCCTTCAGCAATGATTGCCATTGAATTCGATGGCAGATTATTAATAAAAATCATTTGGGTTTTGATCTTTGATTCTAGATAAGCATCATTGGCGCGTGCAGAAAAGCTACTATTGGGCCCAACAAGAAGCTCATTAAATACTGAGCGCGCATTCTTCATCGCTTTTACGTACTCAGTGGCCTGAAACTTTATGTCTGTATTTTTTACTTCTCCAGTCAATAACACTTTTTGATTAAATGATGTAACGGTTATATGTGCGCTGTCGCCAAATTTTTTAATTAGGGCATTGCCTGCCTCTAGTTCAATCCCTTTATCAATCGCTTGCACGCCCGGAGTACGACGATCTGCCATTACGGCGATGCCGCCCACCGCACCCGCGGATGCGGCACCGACAGCAACTACTGCGCAAGCGGAGAGTTGAGACAGGATGGTCAAAGCAATAACTAATTTACTGGAGGCTTGAATTCGCATTTGGGTACTCTCTAAAAAGATTGGGTATTTTTTAATCTAAAAGAAGATGGTCAACGCCATCACACAATGCATGAAGCAACACTAAATGGGTTTCTTGTATACGAGCAGTTCTGGAAGAGGGTGCACATAGGTGAATATCATCGGGGCCCAACAACTGCGCAATTTTTCCTCCGCCGTTGCCAGTAAGCGCAATAATGTGAATGCCCATTTTTTTTGCTGCCTCAATTGCTGCAACGACGTTTTTCGAGTTTCCGGAAGTAGAGATTCCCAATAAGATATCGCCTGGCTTACCAAGACCGCGCACTTGCTTGCTAAATACTTCATCGTAACTATAGTCGTTCCCAACAGCGGTCAAAATAGAGGAATCGGTTGTCAGCGCGATGGCCGCCAACTCTTGTCGCTCTCGCTCAAACCTCCCAATGAGTTCAGCGGCAAAATGTTGTGCATCTGCTGCTGACCCTCCGTTTCCGCAGGCCATTACTTTTCCGCCGGCGCGCAAACATCTAGTCATTGCAATAACTCCATGAGCCACTTGATCTGGAAGTATTTTTTCGGCCTCTTGCTTAACAGCAATACTATCGAAAAAGTGCTGGGATGTGCGAGCGCTCAACCGCTCTAAAGTGTCTTTGTCCATCACAATATTATGCGCCAAAAAGAACCTAAATTCACTTGCTGGCTATCGAATTGAAAAGGGACGTATTCTCTTACTTATGAATACCTCCCTAAGCAGAAGATTCCCTTCATGGATTTAAGTAACCTCGATTTTTTAAAACAGCAAGACATGCCAAGCGGCGCCCTATACATGGTTGCCACTCCGATTGGAAACATGGGGGACATCACCTTGAGGGCGCTACACATCCTCAATTCAGTAGATGGTATTGCCTGCGAAGATACCCGCCACAGTGGGCCACTATTGCAGTATTTCGGTATCCATAAAAAATGCCTGGCACTGCATGAGCATAACGAAATTACAGGGGCGCAGACTATCATCGAGCGTCTCTCCCAAAATGAGCGCTGGGCCTACATATCGGATGCGGGGACTCCAGGAATATCAGATCCCGGGGCAAGACTTGTAAATGCAGTCCAAAAAGCGGGCTTTCGAATTATTCCCGTGCCAGGTGCCAGCGCCATTTCCACTGCCATTTCTGCAAGCGGCACGGTTATGCTGCCATCCGAGGGGCGTTTTCAGTTTCTGGGTTTTTGGCCAAACAAGGCAAAGGAGCGAGACGCGTTTCTTCAAGAGCTTCAAACGAGCCCTAAAACTACTATCTTTTTTGAGTCGCCCCATCATATTCAAGCAACCCTAGCATTACTGGGTAAGCAACTAGAATCTGATCGCCAAATATTGATCGGCCGAGAGCTTACTAAAAAATTCGAACAACTAGTTTCCCTAAAAGCCGCAGACATTGCGCAATGGCTTGAAAAAGCAGAGAGTCTCAGGGGGGAGTTCATTATTTTAGTAGCGGGCCGTCAAGCCAATGGGAGCGAGGCTCCAGAGCATGCAAGCCTACTATTGTGGGCAAATGCCCTCAGCCCCTATTTGGCGAGCAAAGAAATCGCAGCCGTACTTGCGCAGGTACTGGGAATGAGCAAGAAAGAGGCCTATCAGGTTGCATTGGCAGCTAAAGAGCAAAATCCTAAAAAGTAAAAAAGCTGGCATTAAGCCAGCTTTTTTGTTTCATTTTTACTGAGGTTTATTTCTCAGCAGGGGCCTTTGGCTCTGAGAGTTTTCCACCAGCTGCATTGGCCATATAAACAACTGCACGGCCCAACTCGTAGTCACTTATATCTGCAGGGTTTGCGCCGCCACGGGCAGGCATTGCGCCTTTGCCTTTAATCACCGAAGTGAGCAATCCATCGTAACCCTTACCTAGACGTGCAGCCCAAGCACTAGTATCGCCAAATTTAGGGGCTCCAGCCGCACCAGCCACGTGACAGGAAGAACAGACCGCTTTGTAAACCTGCTCCCCTGTCTGCATTTCCCGTGGCGCACTGGCGTCTTTAAAGTTCAGCTGGGCTACCGGCTTTATTAGTTGCTCCGCTGAAGCCTGTGCATCCACTCGCTTTCCACTGTTGACGTAGACCAACAACAACAAAATGATGATTAGCGGCACAAAAAAGCACGCAAACACCATGATGATTAACTGTTTAGGGGTCTTAATTAGATTTCCGTGCTCTTCGCTCATAGGACTTTTTGTTATTTAACGGGTTTAAAGTAGATTTGAACAGATTATAACGAGAGCTCGGCCCTGTAGGCACTTACAATGTGCGAGCATGCGTTTTTCTCAACAAGCGCCCGTAGCTCAGTGGATAGAGTATTGGCCTCCGAAGCCAAGGGTCGCAGGTTCGATTCCTGCCGGGCGCACCAGTGTGAGGGGGTTTTTGACATACGTCATACGAGAAATTATGAATAAGGCTATCATTTCCACTTAACTTATTGATCCTAATCATGTCTACACATTTAAACACTACCCTTTCTGAGCCATCCATACTCAATCCACTGGCCCCCGAGCTGCCATTGCCGCACCGGAAGATTATTCGTGGCTGGTTAATTCCCATGGCACAGGGCGAAACAGCGAAGGCGCTGCTATTGCTGGTGACTGATGCTGTTTTGTGGCTTGGCTGTATTGCTGGAACAATTTTTGTAGAAAGTATTTTGCTCAAAATTGTTTTTGGTATCGTGGCCGGTTTTGTAACTGGACGTATCTTTATTTTGGGCCACGATGCATGCCATCAAAGCTTCACGCCCCATCGCGAACTAAATAAAGTACTGGGACGCATTGCTTTCTTACCATCCCTAACGCCATATAGCCTATGGGACGTAGGCCATAACGTGGTTCACCACGGCCAAACTAATCTGAAGGGCTTTGACTTCGTTTGGGCTCCATTGTCTAAATCTGAATTTGACGCCTTACCTGCTTGGCGTAAAAGTCTAGAGCGCTTATATCGAAGCGGCTGGGGACCTGTCTTTTATTACCTCATTGAGATTTGGTGGAGACGCGAGTACTTTCCTAACGCACAAAACAAACCCGGCAATCGTCCAATCTTTTTAAAGGACAACCTACTTGTTACTGCATTTGCCATTATTTGGATTGCCTGCTTGATTGCTGGCGCCCTAGCTACAGACCAATCGGTATTAACTGGCTTACTTACTGGATTTGCACTGCCTTTCTTGTTCTGGAATGGCATGATTGGTTTTGTGGTCTATGTGCACCATACCCACCCAAATGTATCCTGGTATGACAAGAAATCAGAGTGGTTGCGTGCCCAACCCTTTGTTTCTACCACTGTCCACCTTACTTTTAACTGGATCTGGGGCAAACTGATGCACCACATCATGGAGCATACTGCACATCACGTAGACATGAGCGTTCCCTTGTACCGGTTGCCAGAAGCACAAAATACACTTGAAACCATCCTTCCAGAGCGTATTTTTATCCAAAAATTCTCCTGGGCTTGGTACTTTGATACTGCCCGTAAATGCAAGCTATATGACTTTGAAAACAAAGCTTGGCTTGATTTTGATGGCAACAAGATGGCCGAATCTGTCAGGGTCGTTCTAAGTCCAGCTCCGTCGGCACAAAACGGGTAAAATAGGTCTCCTGTAAAAGATTTGGATTACCCGGATTGCCCATGACTACATCTACTCCAGCCGCCACTCAAGACACTTCTCAGAGCCTGAAATTCTGCTCATCTTGCAGTCGAGAGAAGCGCCTAGAAGGCGGCACCTGGATACCAACTAGTAACCGCAAGCAACGCTGGATTTGTGCCAGTTGTTTATACAATCGTACGCATCGCACCGGATCTGCAAAAACCTAACTCCAACTGTTGGATTTATTGTGGTTCGCGTCATTCACTCCGTCCTGTCATGGGGTCTTTCTTTGTTCGCAATGGGTTAATTCATGAACACTCAAGATACATTCAAGTTTGCACAAACCCACGAGTGGGCCAGCGCGGAAGGGGATGATTTAATTTGGGTTGGAATAAGTCATCATGCCCAAGAGGCACTTGGTGATGTTGTGTTTTTTCAGGCGCCCACAATTGGTCAACAAGTAAAGCAGGGTGAAGCAATTGCAGTCATTGAGTCGGTAAAAGCGGCGAGTGATATTCATGCGCCGATTAGCGGGGAGATTGTTGCCCTTAATGCCGATATGGACTCATCCCCAGAAGCAGTGAATGAAAAGCCGTATGCAATGTGGCTCTTTAAAATCAAGCCGTATTCTGCTCAGTCCCTTGATGAAGAATTGAATGCTTTAATGAATTTGGATCAATACAGCGCTAGTGCTGGGAACTAAATAGCAATTGGATCGCGCTCGATTAACCAGCGCACTCGCGATGCCTTACTAATACGTCCTTGAGAATTTTGACGCAAATGCTGATCAATCACCTCAAGAGCCTCTTGTAATATTTTGCGATTAAGAGACTCAATCACTAATTGAGCTCGCTCAGATCCGGCAACCCGCATGATGGGCTTAGGAACGGGATCGTAAACCTTCAACTCTTTTGTAATAACGCCACGCCCCCTTAAAAACTGCTTTAGCTCATTTAAAAATTGAATTGCCTTCTCTAGACTTTTCCCCTCGGCATGTATCAAGGCTTGATAGGAGCAAGGCGGTAATTTTGCCTCCGCTCTTTCGTTCGCAGTAAACGCTAAAAAACCATCAACGTCATGGCGTAATAAATATTGATAAACCGGTGACTCTGGATATTGTGTTTCGATATAAATAGCACCACCATCCTCCCCATTAGTGCCCGATCTTCCAGCGCGCCCCGCTACTTGTACCAATTGTGCAAATAATCGTTCCGCCGCCCTAAAGTCAGCAGAATATAAGCGGCTATCGGCATCTAGCACCGCTACCAGCCCGATGTTCTGGTAGTCATGACCTTTTGCGATCATTTGCGTGCCGACGATAATATCGACATTGCCCTCATGTATTTCTTGAAAAAGCGCTTCCGCTCCTTTGCTTTTTCTACTTGAATCTATATCTACTCTTAATACTCTTGCATTGGGCCACATTTCTTCAACAGCATCTTCTAGTTTTTGTGTTCCATGTCCCAGTATTTTTAGATCAGCGTTGCCGCAATCCGGGCAAAAACTAGGAATACTTTTGACTAACCCACAATGGTGACAATTTAACAATGCTTTGTTTGCAATAGATCCTGCCTTATGCATGACGGTATAAGTTGAACACTGCGCACACTTTGATAGCCAATTACATGCATTGCAACTCAGCACTGGGGCAAAGCCACGTCGGTTAATCAGTATTAGGCTTTGTTTTTTTGCCTCTAGATTTTTTGTAATGGCCAGCGCTAATGTTTTAGTAATGAGGCTTTTCTGTTTGGGTGCGCCAACGTCGCCAGGGCTATATTGATTTTGTGGGTCACGCGTATTGATTAAATGTACTATAGGTAAGCCCGCTCCCTTCGCACGTTGATCTAATCTTATATTTTCATATCGACCTGACTGTGCAGCCATCCATGTTTCTAATGATGGCGTTGCTGAAGACAATAAAATGGGAACACTCAGATCATGCGCTCTCCATATAGCCAAGTCTCTAGCTGAGTACCTTATTCCATCCTGCTGCTTGTAGGAGGCATCATGCTCTTCATCTACTACGATTGCGCTGAGGTAGGGGAGGGAGGTTAAAGCCGCTAATCTCGTTCCTAAAATAATTTTCGCCCTCCCTGTCATTGCCTCGTACCATGCGATGCCTCTTTTTTTTTCGCTCACTCCACTGTGCAAAACCACCATCTTTTTTTCTGGAAAATAGGCGCTAACTCTTCTTTCTAGCTGTGGGGTTAAATTTATTTCTGGCACCAATAAAAGTACTTGCGCGTTTTCATCCTCTAGAATACTTGCAAGCCAATTTAAAAATACCGCTGTTTTGCCGCTACCCGTTTGTCCTTGCAGCAAGATTGCTCTAAAGCTGCCAGCTTTTTCCTTATTGGCAAGTAGTGCATGTAAGGCTTCTTTTTGATTGGGGTTTAACTGGTCTTCTGTAATTAAACCTTCAGGTATGAGGGCTTTATTTTTGGATTTCTTTTTTTCTGCTTCAGCTATTTTTTGAAGAATCCCGTCCCATCCATCTGACTTTTTCCACATTTGTGGAATAGTCGGCAAGATTGTTTCCCCTAGCGAGTGGACGTAATACTGGCTTGCAAAATTTATTAGGCGCAACATAGAGGGGTCTAACGGTGGCAACGGTGCCAAAAGATTGACTGATTTTAGTTTTTTAATATCAAAATCAGAGTGATCACTCACTTTTATAACAAGACCAACACTCTTTGATCTTCCAAGCGGCACCTCTACCAAATTACCTATTTCTGGTAATTTGCCTATTTTTTCAACATCCCAAAGATAGTCGAATCCTTGGGCCAAAGGCTTATCGAATACCACTTGAACCACAACAGGCTTAAGCATTGTTTGCCTTAGGGCACTGTCTTTGCTTGTGGATAAGTCTGTGGATATCATATGAAAATCAATTTTCTGTTGCTTATTCTATAGAATTTTATTTTGAAGTCATAATTCAATATTTTCATTAATAGTCATATTAATCAAGTATTTACAAAGTTTATTAAATGTAGCTATTGAGAGTTGCTTCCAATCTCACTGTATTTATATGGCCGCACTAATATGTGCATAACTTTTCCCAAAATTGGTGCTAAGTTAGCAGTTACTTTGAGTTATTCGACGGCTCTGAGTGCTTTTGACTTTGAGATTACCGCAGCAGATAGCGCGCTTACACTTTCTGGCGGAGTAAATTGATTAATGCCATGTCCCAGATTAAAAATATGTCCATCAAGTGGATGCAATCCGGGCTTAAGTGGGGGCGCCTTTGCTAAATCAACCAGCAAGGCTGAAGTTGCCGCTTCAATCTGACTTGGGTCAGAAAATAGAATTAGTGGGTCTAGATTGCCCTGCAAGGCTAAGGGCTTATTAATTTCTAGTAATTGCTTGCGGGCTCGGCTTAACGGCATGGTCCAGTCTATTGCAATGACATCGGCGCCTGCTTGTGCAATGTCATTTAACCAGATCCCGCCACCTTTGGTAAACATAATGACGGGTATTTTTTTACCTTCATATTCACGCGGTAACAGCTCAATTACTCTTTGCATTGAAGACAGAGACATGCGCTGGTACCAGCCATCTGGCAAAAGGCCTCCCCAAGTATCAAAGATCATTAATGCTTGAGCGCCTGCCTTTACCTGCTCCAATAAATAGGCGGCAACTGACTGTATGTTGATCTCTAATATATGATTTAGTAAGTCGGGACGACTGAACATCATTGTTTTTGCATGGCGAAAATCATCAGATCCCGATCCATCAATCATGTAGCAAGCTAAGGTCCAGGGACTTCCTGAAAATCCTATTAAGGGAACGCGTTGCTTACCATCCTGTATGAGCGCTTTACGAATCTCTGAAACTGCATCAAAAACATATTTGAGCTGATCCATATCGGCAGCTCGTAATTTTTTTACTGCTTCTTCTGTGCGAAGTGGCTTATCAAAACTTGGGCCTTCACCCGCCGTAAATTTCAAACCTAAACCCATTGCATCGGGAATGGTCAAAATATCGGAGAATAGTATTGCTGCATCTAGTGGGTAGCGATCCAGCGGTTGCAATGTCACTTCAGTTGCATAGGCCGGATTTTTTGCAAGACCAAGAAAGCTGCCGGCTCTTGCACGTGTGGCGTTATATTCTGGAAGATATCGGCCCGCTTGACGCATGAGCCAAAGCGGGGTTTGGTCAACCGCTTCGCCCAAGCAGGCCCTTAAAAACCGGTCATTTAACAGCAAAAGGGGGCCGGTTTTTATTTTTTACGCCGAAAACGCGCAAGCGCCGCCAACTGTGCTGCCGCCATTGCAAACTCTGACTGAGCTAAAGCCAAATCAAAGTCTGTTCCGCGATTCTGCATTGCTTCTTCGGCGCGCTTCTTCGCTTCAATCGCTTTTGCTTCGTCTAGATCATGGCCACGAATAGCGGTGTCAGCCAAAACTGTAACGTGATCAGGCTGCACTTCTAAATAGCCACCCGCAACAAATACAAACTCCTCATCGCCATCTGCTTTTTCAATGCGTACTGAACCAGGGCGAATACGAGTAATTAAAGGGGTGTGGCCACGTAAGATGCCGAGCTCGCCATTTTCACCGGGAAGCGCTACAAATTTAGCTTCACCACTGAAAATAGATTGCTCTGCACTCACAACATCAACGCGTATGGTAGACATGATTTCCCTAGATGAGTTCGATTAAAGCTTCTTAGCTTTCTCAATGGCTTCATCAATTGAACCCACCATGTAGAACGCTTGCTCTGGCAAGTGATCCAATTCACCACTACAAATCATTTTGAAACCACGAATAGTCTCTTTTAATGATACGTATTTACCTGGTGAACCTGTAAACACCTCAGCAACGTGGAAAGGCTGTGACAAGAAGCGCTGAATCTTACGAGCGCGTGACACGGCCAACTTATCCTCAGGGGACAACTCATCCATACCTAAAATTGCAATAATGTCGCGCAACTCTTTGTAGCGCTGTAATGTCATCTGCACTTCACGAGCAACATCATAGTGTTCCTGGCCAACTACTTGTGGATCAAGCTGGCGACTCGTTGAGTCCAATGGATCAACTGCTGGATAGATTCCCAGAGCAGCGATATCACGTGAAAGTACTACCGTGGAATCTAAATGCAAGAAGGTTGTTGCTGGTGATGGGTCAGTCAAGTCATCCGCAGGAACATACACAGCCTGAATAGATGTAACAGAGCCGGTCTTAGTAGAAGTAATGCGCTCTTGCAATTTACCCATTTCTTCTGCCAAAGTTGGCTGATAACCAACGGCGGAAGGCATACGGCCTAGCAGCGCGGATACTTCAGTACCAGCAAGAGTAAAGCGGTAAATGTTATCAACGAAGAACAAAATATCGCGACCTTCATCACGGAATGCTTCAGCCATTGTCAAGCCTGTTAACGCAACACGTAAACGGTTGCCAGGTGGCTCATTCATCTGACCAAAAACCATCGCTACTTTATCAATAACGTTCGACTCTTTCATCTCATGATAAAAGTCATTTCCTTCGCGGGTACGCTCGCCCACGCCTGCAAACACAGATAAACCAGAATGCTGTTTGGCGATGTTATTAATTAATTCCATCATATTGACGGTTTTTCCTACACCGGCACCACCGAACAAGCCAACCTTACCACCCTTGGCAAATGGGCAAACCAGGTCGATAACCTTAATACCTGTTTCGAGCAAATCAACCGATGGCGACAGTTCATCGAACTTTGGCGCTGGTTGATGAATGGAGCGTCGTACATCGGTAGCAATTGGCCCCGCATCATCAATTGGGCGGCCAAGAACGTCCATAATGCGACCTAATGTAGCCGGCCCAACAGGAACAGAAATTGGGCCGCCGGTAGATTTAACTTCCATACCGCGACGCAATCCATCGCTTGCACCCATGGCAATAGCGCGCACTACGCCATCGCCGATCTGCTGCTGAACTTCAAAGGTTAAGCCTTTTTCAGCAAATGATTTCTCACCACTTTCAACTAATGTCAATGCATCATAAATGTTTGGCATTTTGTCACGTGGGAATTGAATATCCACCACTGGACCAATACATTGCACAATATTTCCGTTGCTCATCGCATTTCTCCGCTTTTAATTCTGTAAATTCTTTTCGTATTCCTAAACGCTGACCGCTTAAACAGCGGCCGCTCCACCAACAATCTCTGACAGCTCTTTAGTAATAGCCGCTTGTCGTGTTTTGTTGTATTCCAACTGCAACTCACCAATCACATTCTTCGCATTATCCGAAGCGGCCTTCATCGAAACCATCCTTGCAGATTGTTCAGAAGCCATATTTTCGGTAACTGCTTGATAAATCATTGCTTCCACATAACGCTTTAACAAGCCATTCAAAATAGATTCGGCATCTGGCTCGTAGATATAGTCCCAAGAGTTGCCTGCCTTTTCCTCCGGCGTTAAAGCCGCTGGCTCCAAAGGCAACAATTTTTCCAATACCGGCTCTTGTTTCATTGCATTAACAAAACGGGTATACGCCAAATACACAGCATCAATTTCGCCACGCTCGAATGCCTCTAATTGCGCAATAATTGCCCCAATCAATACATCCATATGTGGCGTGTCGCCAATCTGAATAATTTGGGATAGCAGTTTTGCTTTAGAACGATTCAAAAATTGCAGCCCTTTAGAGCCAATCGCTGTATAGGAAATTTCAATCTTCTGCTCTTGAAAATCGCGTACTTGATTTGCAATCAAACGCAGTACGTTGGTATTTAAACCGCCGCACAAGCCCTTGTCTGTTGTAACTAGAATCGTGCCAACTTTTTTAATCTCACGAGTCGCCATATAAGCAGGACGAAACTCTGGATTAGCTTTAGAGAGGTTAGCGACAATCTCACGAATTTTTTCAGCATATGGGCGCGCATTACGCATGCGCTCCTGGGCGCGACGCATCTTAGATGCGGCGACCATTTCCATTGCTTTCGTGATCTTGCGCGTATTTTGTACGCTCTTGATCTTGGATCGTATTTCTTTTGTGCTTGCCATGATTTATGCGGATCCTCTTAGAAAGAGGCTGAGCGCTTGTAATCCTCGATCGCAGCACGTAAAGCAGCTTCGTCATCTTTGTTCAGATCCTTAGTCTCTTCAATACGCGCAACTAAATCTGCGTATTTTGATTTCAAATGATCTTGAAGGCCTTTTTCAAATGCCAGCACATGCTTTACTTCGAGGTCATCAAAGAAACCATTATTGACTGCGTAAAGTGAGGCAGCCATTTCCCAAACTTGCAAAGGCTTGTATTGAGCTTGCTTACACAATTCAGTAACGCGACGACCGCGCTCTAACTGTTTGCGTGTTGCTTCATCAAGATCAGAAGCGAACTGCGCAAAGGCAGCTAATTCACGATACTGCGCCAAGTCAGTACGAATACCGCCAGACAATTTCTTGATAACCTTGGTTTGAGCTGCTCCACCAACACGAGAAACTGAAATACCCGCATTAATAGCAGGACGTACGCCAGCATTAAACAAGTCAGTTTCTAGGAAGATCTGGCCATCGGTAATGGAGATCACATTGGTTGGAACGAATGCAGATACGTCACCTGCTTGCGTTTCAATAATAGGCAATGCAGTCAATGAGCCTGTTTTACCTTTAACTGTGCCGTTAGTAAACTTCTCTACATAATCTGCGCTTACACGAGCAGCGCGCTCAAGCAAACGTGAGTGGAGATAAAACACATCGCCAGGGTAGGCTTCGCGACCTGGTGGACGACGTAATAGCAAAGAAATTTGGCGATAGGCAACAGCTTGTTTTGTAAGGTCGTCATAAACAATCAACGCATCTTCACCGCGATCACGGAAGTACTCACCCATGGTGCAGCCAGCATAAGCTGAAAGATATTGCATGGCCGCCGATTCAGAGGCGCTTGCCGCAACAACAACGGTGTATTCCATCGCGCCCAACTCAGTTAGTTTGCGAACTACGTTTGCAATAGTGGATGCTTTTTGACCAATCGCAACATAAACGCAATATACGCCTTTACCTTTTTGGTTAATGATCGCATCTACCGCAACCGCTGTTTTACCTGTTTGACGATCGCCAATAATCAACTCGCGCTGACCACGGCCGACGGGAACCATTGCATCAATAGCCTTTAGGCCTGTTTGTAGTGGCTGGCTAACAGATTGGCGCGCAATTACTCCTGGCGCTACTTTTTCAATAAAGTCTGTTAACTTCGTGTTGATTGGACCCTTGCCATCAATTGGCTGTCCAAGGGCATTTACCACTCGGCCAAGAAGCTCTGGGCCAACTGGCACTTCTAAAATGCGGCCCGTACACTTTACTGGATCGCCTTCTTTAATGTGGGTGTATTCACCCAACACCACTGCGCCAACTGAATCACGCTCAAGGTTTAGAGCAAGGCCGATCGTGTTGTTAGGAAACTCCAACATTTCGCCCTGCATCACACCAGATAAGCCATGTACACGGCAGATACCATCGGTTACTGAAATAACAGTACCCTCGTTACGAACCTGGGAGTCAATGCCCATTTCGCTAATTCGGCTTTTAATCAGTTCACTGATTTCGGAAGGATTGAGTTGCATTACTTACTCCTGGGTCTTATTTCGTATGTTCTTAATAGGGATATTTATGCGCTAAGACTTATTTGCATTTGAGCTAATCGTGCTTTTACAGAACTATCCATTACCTCATCGCCAACTTGAATGCGAACGCCGCCAATCAAAGCTGGATCAACTTGAATGGTTGGACGCAATTCTTTGCCCCCAAAGCGCTTCTTCAAACTTGACAACAAATCATTTAACGCAGATCCCTCTAAAGGAAATGCGCTAGTAATCATTACTTCTGCGGCGCCTTCGCTTTTATTTTTCATACCCTCAAATTGACTTGCAATTTCGGGCATGGCTGATAAGCGATGGCTTTGAATTACCAAACTCAAAAAGCTAGCAACCTTGCCGTCTAATTTCGTCTTCATCATGCCGGAGAGTAGCTTACCTAAATCAGTCGCAGAAACTTTTGGATTATTCGATAGGCCAGCAACTTCTGGTAACGCAGCCAACTGCGCCAACTCATTTAGCTGGTCTATGAAGCTAGCAAAATCAGCAGGCTTAGCGCTTTGAAAAATCGCTTCAGCGTAGGGGCGTGCAATCGTTGCTAAATCGGCCATATCAGAGCTCTGCCTTCAATTGATCAAGCAAAGCACCGTGCGTCTTCGCGTCGACTTCACGACGCAGAATTTGCTCAGCGCCTTTAACGGCCAGAACTGCCACTTCGGCACGCAACACTTCGCGGGCTTTAGTAACTTGTTGATCGGCGTCTTGCTTGGCTTGAGAAATAATGCGAGCGGCCTCGGCTTGTGCATTCGCCCGAATCTCTTCTGCGGACATTTGTGCACGTTTTTCAGCTTCGGCAACACGCTGCACACCTTCTTGGCGTGCCTTTGTTAATTCTTGTTCGGCTGCATTGTTAGCCGATGCAAGCGCTTCTTTACCACGCTCAGCAGCAGCCAAACCATCGGCAATTTTTGATGAACGCTCATCTAATGCCTTAACTAGCGGTGGCCACACAAAGCGTGCAACAACCCACCATAAGACAAAGAAGACGATCATTTGCGCGAATAGAGTCGCGTTCAGATTCACGATATTCCTTTCAGTATTGTAGTGAACGGTTGGACGACCAAATGGTCATCCACGCCAAAACAATTACTTAATAACTGCGAGGAGTGGGTTTGCGAAGGCAAATAACATTGCAACACCAACACCGATCAAAAACGCGGCATCGATCAAACCAGCCAAAAGGAACATTTTTGTTTGGAGTGGCTCCATCAATTCTGGTTGACGCGCACATGCTTCGATGTATTTACCACCCATCAATGCAATGCCCAAACAAGCACCGATAGCGCCTAGGCCGATAATCATGCCAATGGCGATTGCTGTAAAACCCTGAATGTTTGCTAGAAATTGTTGCATGTTGCTGACTCCTGAAGTTAAAGAGATAAGTTAAAAATAAAAAATCTTAGTGGTGACTGTGTGCTTGCCCGATGTAGACCAAGGTCAACATCATAAAAATGAAGGCTTGCAACAAAATCACCAAAATGTGGAAGATGGCCCAAGCTGATCCAGCAATAACGTGGCCCACCAATCCGAACAAGGATAAATCTAAATTAAAGGTCCAAACACTACCAAGCAGGGCGATTAATAGGAAAACCAACTCTCCGGCATACATATTGCCAAATAGTCGCATTCCAAGTGAAACTCCCTTTGCGAGATACTCAATGATGTTTAAAGCAACATTAAATGGGGCTAAATACCACTTGGCACCAAATGGGGCTGATATTAATTCATGCAAGAATCCGCCAAAGCCCTTGACCTTAAAGCTATAAAAGAAAACCAATAGCAATACCGACATCGACATACCCATCGTAGCGTTCAGGTCGGTCGTGGGTACCAGTCTGTGGTGGGGCACGTGCACACCAAAACTCTCGATGAAATGATTAACACCCAATACCCAATCCACTGGAATCAGATCCAAAGTATTGAGCAAAATAATCCAGAAGAAAACGAATAGGGCTAAAGGAGCAATAAAGGAGCGATCCCCATGCACAATGCTTTTCGCTTGCGTATCAACCATCTCCACAATCATTTCCACAAAACATTGGAAACGACCAGGAACACCTGGCGTAGCACGGCGAGCCGCAATCAACAGAATAAAAACCGTAAGCAAGCCCATCAAGGAGGCCCAGAAAATAGTATCTAAATTGATGATGCTGAAATCAACGATCGACGTTTGTGGACCGCCCGAATTGGTAAGGTTTTGTAGGTGCTCAGAGATATACGCTGTTGGCGTCATTTTTTCTGCTGCCGCATGGGCTGTGTTTACTTCGCTAGACATCTCTTAACTAGTCCTTTGGTTCAATCTTGTTTATTACTTTTCGGCGCCAAAACCACGCCAGCCACACACATTTGAGGGCAAGCACATAAGTCACCAATAGAGGGACCCACATGACACCCGGAATTAAGACCGCAACTCCCAAAAACATCAACAGCGTAACGACGATTTTAATGAACTCGCCGGAAACTAACGCCGCTAAAAATTTACCCGGATTTAACTGTTGCGTCTTTTTTGCCGCTTCAAGCCTCAACAAAAATAAGGCGGAAGGCAACACACTAGTTAAACCACCTAAAAAGGCCGACTGAGTATAAACGCTTATCCCTCTCGGCTCCCCAAAAAATGACCAAATCACCATACTAAGCATGGTGAGCGCTGTCTGTGCAAGCAAAATTCTCCAAGGCGACAGAGATGGGTACTTTATGGCGTTGTTTTTTTGAAGCTCCGCCATCTCCGCCTTACTTAAAACCCGATAAACCTCTTCTTCTGGCTTTTCCCAATCGCTTGCCTCAGAAAATTGATTTTTTTGAGGAATCAATTTAGCCCCGCAAGTTTAAGGTGCGCCCCGCAATAGGTCAATTGATTTAAGGTCATTTAAGGGGTATTTACGCTTGAATACCGAGCTTTTTTAGCAAAGAGTCCAGCTCATCAAATTGGCTAAAGCGAATTCTGAGCTCGCCCCCTTTACCCTTAAGCTTAAAATCCGCACTCAAGCCGATTAAATCGGCAATTTCTTGCGTCAAACGACGCATATCAGGGTCGCGGCTGGGTGTACCGCTATCGCCTGACTTTATTTTTGTCTTTTTATCGCCAATTTGACCCCCTGCTAAAGCCAAGGCAGTAGACATTCTTTCGGCCTCACGAACCGATAAGCCTTGGGCAGCTATTCTTTGCGCCAAAGCAACTTGGCTGGCTCCGGGCAAGGGAAGCAATGCGCGTGCATGGCCCATATCAATAGCACCCGCCAAAAGCATTGCCTGAACCGGCTTTGCTAACTGACTTAAGCGTAATAAGTTTGTAATGGCGCTGCGAGATTTTCCAACCGCTTTAGCGGCCTGCTCATGAGTGAACCCGAACTCCTCAATTAAGCGCGCCAATCCTTGAGATTCTTCCAGCGGATTTAAATCCTCTCGCTGCATGTTTTCGACCAAAGCCATTGCAGCAGCAGCTTGATCATCAGCACCAGAAACCAGCACCGGAACCTCTTTTAATCCAGCCAAAGTTGCGGCCCGAAAACGTCGCTCGCCAGCAATAATTTCGTATTTCCCGGGAGAAACCAAGCGAACTAACAGCGGCTGCATTACGCCTTGCTCACGAATACTTTCCGCCAGCTCCTGAAGAGCGCTCAACTCCATCTTTTGGCGTGGTTGATATTTTCCCGCTTGTAATGCCGTTAATGGCAGACGATTAATTTCTGCAACGGCATCTTGAGGCACCTTGTTACCGAGCAATGCATCGAGCCCGCGACCCAAACCTTTTTTCTTAATTGCAACCATAATATTTTTAATTGTCCCTGGCTTTACATTTGTTTAATGCGCTCTATCATTTCAGCGCCAAAATCCAAATAAGATTTAGCGCCTCGTGATGTTTTATCGAAAACCACCCCAGGGAGCCCATAGGACGGGGCTTCTGCCAGACGCACATTGCGAGGAATAATAGTTTTAAATACCTTATCGCCAAAGTGTTCTAGCAGTTGATCTGACACCTGTTGCTGCAATGTCATGCGCGAATCAAACATCACGCGCAAAAGACCAATGATGACTAAATCAGGGTTGAGATTGGCATGCACCTGTTTGATCGTATTTACTAAGTCCGACAAACCTTCAAGCGCAAAGTACTCGCATTGCATTGGCACAATCACACCATTGGCCGCACACAATCCATTTAGTGTTAACAAAGAAAGAGCGGGTGGGCAATCAATCAAAATAAAATCATAATCATTGGCCACTTCAGAAAGCGCTACTTTCAAACAGCCTTCGCGATCATCAAAATCTACTAACTCTATTTCGGCGCCCGCTAAATCACGATTTGCTGGTAGAACATCATAGCCCGCACTTTCACATCGCAGTGCACTTGCCTTGACTGAAGAGAGTCCGATTAACACCTGATAAACCGTGTTTTTTAAATCCGCCTTTTCAATGCCCGAGCCCATCGTTGCATTACCTTGTGGATCCAAGTCCACCAATAAAACGCGCTGCTGATGGCCCGCCAATCCGGCGGCCAAGTTAACAGCAGTAGTCGTTTTACCGACTCCACCTTTTTGGTTTGCAATACAGAATATTTTGGCCATTTTTTCTTAAGGAGTGAAGGGGGTTATCGCAGGGGACAGCACTAATAAGCGTCGTTCCACCGCTAGAAGCGGAATATGCAAAGACTCATCGGCGAGCAGTGTCCACTTGCTCATGGAAACCCCCAGCAGCTCTTCGTCCGCACGCCTTGCTTTCATGGCAAACACTAAGCCGCCGGGCTTTAATAAAGGCAAAGATAAGTCTAAAAAATGATTGAGATTAGTAAATGCCCTAGAAATAACGGCATCAAATTGTCCGGGCCTAGATTGCGCTACCGCCTCGACGCGCTCACTTAGTACCTCGATGTTTTTCAGAGCCAGCCTTCCTCGAACATGTTGCAAAAAGGCGGTTTTCTTGCGAACCGCTTCAATCAGCGTTAAGTGCCAAGTTGGCTGCACAATAGCTATTGGAATTGCAGGCAAACCTCCGCCCGAGCCAAGATCGGCGATTTTGGGGTTTGTGGCTGTCAAGAACTGACGCATAATTGGTAAAACCGTAATAGAATCAATGAGATGCAGTCGTACTGACTCTTCAGCTCCCTCAATCGCCGTTAAGTTATGCACCCGATTCCAGCGGCCCATTTCCTGCAAAAACAGATCTAGGTCCGCGATATTTGAGGAGTTTAAATCGAGGCCTATATTTTCAATGCCCAAAGCCATTAGTTCGCTACTCATGAATTTCCTCCTGAGCGCGCCCCAAGCCTTTTTTGAGATAGACCAGCAACAAGGAAAGGGCGGCAGGGGTGACCCCAGAAATTCTGCCGGCCTGACCTAAGGTTTCTGGCTTGTGAAGATTCAGCTTTTGCTGAACCTCTTTGGATAGGCCAACAACCTCGGTATAGTCTAAAGACTCAGGCAAGGGAAAGGATTCGTTATAGGCTTGTCGTGCAATTTCTGCCGTTTGTCGATCTATATATCCTTGATATTTAATCGATATTTCAACTTGATCACTAATTTGACCCGCCAAACCTAAATCGTTATCCAAGCTGCCTACAGACCAAAGGCCGTTTTCTAAGCCAGTAATCGCATCGTAAGTGAGGCCTGGTCGACGTAAAATTTCAGCCAAACTACACTCATGAGATAGGTCTTGGCCTAAAAGCTGTGATAGCGCCTTTGCTGCATGGTGTTTTGGGCCCACCCAAATGTCTTGAAGTCGCGATGTTTCACGTGAAACAGCCTCCTGCTTTCTACAGAAGGTTCTCCAGCGATACTCATCAACTAAGCCAAAATCATGTCCGATGGTTGTGAGGCGCAAATCAGCATTGTCTTCACGTAAGCTTAAGCGGTATTCGGCGCGGCTAGTAAACATACGATAGGGCTCTTGGACCCCCATGGTAATCAGATCATCAACCAAAACACCAATGTAAGACTCACTTCGCTTAGGCACCCAAGGCTCTTTACCTTGGGCCGCTAAACCCGCATTAATGCCGGCAAGCATGCCCTGAGCGGCTGCTTCTTCATAGCCTGTTGTGCCGTTAATCTGGCCGGCGAAATAAAGTCCACCAATGGCCCTAGTCTCCAGACTATGGCGTAAGTGGCGGGGATCAAAAAAATCATACTCAATTGCATAGCCAGGTCGCACAATTACTGCGGCCTCCAACCCCCGAATACTGCGCACCAAATCCCATTGAACATCGAAGGGAAGGCTCGTAGAGATTCCGTTAGGATAAAACTCGTTAGTTGTAAGACCCTCAGGCTCCAGAAATATTTGATGACTGTTTCTTGAAGCGAAGCGGTGGATTTTGTCTTCTATAGAGGGGCAGTAACGGGGTCCAACCCCCTCAATCACGCCGGTATACATTGGAGACCGATCTAGGCCGCCACGAATAATGTCGTGTGTTTGCTCATTTGTATGAGAAATCCAGCAAGGAACCTGCTTGGGATGTTGCTCGGGACGACCCAAATAAGAAAACACTGGCACGGGATCTAAGTCGCCGGGCTGCTCCAGCATGACAGAAAAATCAATGGTCCGGCCATCAATTCGGGGTGGGGTGCCTGTTTTTAATCTTCCCTGCGGAAGCTTTAACTCTTTTAAACGGTCGGACAAAGAAACAGCCGCGGGATCGCCTGCTCGTCCCCCGGCATAGTTGTTTAATCCTACGTGGATTTTTCCATTCAGAAACGTCCCCGCAGTAAGCACTACCTTCTTGGCAGTGAACTCCAAACCCATCTGAGTAATAACGCCCTGGACCTTATCGCCCTTGACGACTAAGTCATCAACGGCTGCCTGGAAAAGGGTTAGATTTTCCTGGTTCTCAAGGCGATGCCGAATGGCTGCCTTATATAAAACACGATCAGCCTGAGCGCGGGTTGCGCGAACCGCAGGCCCCTTGCTTGAATTTAGAATTCGAAACTGAATTCCAGCCTCATCTGTTGCTGCAGCCATGGCACCACCCATCGCGTCAATCTCTTTAACTAGGTGGCCTTTACCAATACCTCCAATAGAAGGATTACAGCTCATAGCGCCCAAACTCTCAATACTATGGGTAATCAATAAGGTATCGCAACCCATGCGCGCCGAAGCAAGTGCGGCCTCAGTCCCAGCATGACCGCCGCCAACCACAATGACATCGAAATTTTTTAGATAGCGCATGAATTGCCTTAGATAGGGCGATGATCATAGCATTGTGTGGGTTTCACGTGAAACAATTGGCCACTCTAATGTCTATATTGCGATACTATATAACACAAGCTATTGATTTAATTAAATATTTTAAAAATATTGCAGTCGACACTAAAGATCCGCCCCATGACAAAAACACTCTAGAAAAGATAGGGCTAGCTTTTGCTCTTGAAAAAATGAGCAATCTCACCAACGACACCGCGTCGAAATGCCAAAACACAGATAACAAAAATAAAGCCAGTAGCAATAGTGCTCCATGAGCCGATGTTAGCTAAATAATTTTGAAGCCCAACAACAATGCTGGCACCAACTACTGGGCCAAGAATAGTCCCCATGCCACCCAAAAGCGTCATTAACACTACTTCGCCCGACATATGCCAATGAACATCTGTCAGTGTTGCCAACTGAAAAACTAAAGTCTTTAACGATCCAGCCAAACCAGCAAGGGCGGCAGAAAGCACAAACGAAATCAACTTAAAACGGTCAACGTTATAGCCAAGAGAAATAGCGCGCGGCTCATTCTCTCGAATAGCCTTAAGCACCTGCCCAAAAGGTGAGTGCACGGTACGCAAGATCAAAGCAAAGCCGCCCAAGAAAACGGCCAACACAAAATAGTACATCGTGACGTCGTTTTTAAGATCAATAAAACCAAAAAGCATTCCGCGAGGCACACCCTGAATTCCGTCTTCACCGCCAGTAAAGGGAAGTTGTACTGCTAAAAAATATACCATTTGAGAGAGAGCCAAAGTCACCATCGCAAAATAAATACCTTGGCGACGAATCGCTAGCGCACCAATTAAAAAACCCAACACCGCAGAACAAAGAACGCCCAAAAGAATGGCAAGCTCAGGAGATAGGCCAATTTCTTTACATAAATAGGCGGTGATGTAAGCGGAGGTTCCAAAGAAGGCAGCATGCCCGAAAGAAAGAAGGCCCGTAAAGCCTAATAACAAATTAAACGCGCAAGCAAAAAGAGCAAAGCACAACACCTTCATAGCAAATACTAAATAAATAAAATCCTGAAAGGGTAGCAGCAAAGCCAACAAAACCAAAACAGCATAGACCCACTTAACATTTAAGTTCATATTATTTTTCCCGACCAAAAAGACCGGCAGGGCGAATTAATAAAACAATCGCCATGATGACAAAGATAATAACGCCTGATGCTTGGGGATAAAAAACTTTGGTTAGCCCCTCTACTAGACCCAAAGCAAGTCCGGTCAGAATCGAACCCATGATAGAGCCCATGCCACCAATAACTACAACAGCAAAAACCACAATAATTAAATTGGAACCCATTAATGGGTTTACTTGAAAAATAGGCGCAGCAAGAACACCAGCAAAGCCTGCGAGGCCAACGCCGTATGCGTAAGCTAACGAAATCATTAGCGGCACGTTAATACCAAAAGCTTGAAGTAATTTTGGATTCTCTGTACCCGCGCGAAGATAGGCGCCCAGCTTTGTTCTTTCAATAACATACCAAGAAGAAAAGCAAACAGTTAAAGAGGCGACCACTACCCAGACGCGATATTTAGGCAAGATGATGCCGATAGCTTCTAGCGGGATTGCCCCTTGCAAAATTTCTGGTGCGGAATAGCTTTCACCTGAAATGCCATACCAATGCCGGAACATTCCTTCGATGATGAGCGCCAGACCAAAAGTGAGTAGCAGCCCATACAAATGGTCTAAGTGATAAAGGCGTCGCAACATGGTGCGCTCTAGAATTAAACCAAACCCCGCCATCACCAAAGGAACAAGTATTAGAGCAAACCAATAATTAATTGAAAAATCAGGGAAGCCAAACCATTACCCAACTTGAGTTAACCCAATCCAGGCAACAAAAGCACCCATGGTGTATTGAGCACCATGAGAGAAATTGATGATATTGAGAAGGCCAAAAATAATGGCTAAGCCCAAACTTAGAATCGCATAGAACGATCCATTGATAAGCCCCACCAAGAGCTGAGCAGCCAGTCCTTGGGGGGTAATTCCTAAAAGTTCAAACATGTTAGTTAAGGCTCAATTACTTATTAGTAACCAATTTACATTTTGACAATGCAAGTGGCTGCGTTGCTTCGGCAGCAGGAATCACTGCGCGCACATTGTAATAATCCCAAGGGCTCTTTGATTCAGATGGTTTTTTCACTTCCAACAGATACATATCATGCTCGAACTTACCATCAGCACGAATTTTGCCTTTAAACAAACCATCATCAATATTTGTAGACTTCAACACCTTCATAACCGCCTGGGTATCGTCAGTGCCGGCTTTTTGAACCGCGTTTAAATAAGCAAGGACTGATGAATAAACGCCAGCTTGGACCATGGTTGGCATACGCTTGTGTTGCAAAATAAAACGCTTAGAAAATTCACGTGTCTTGTCGTCTTTATCCCAATAAAAACCCTCTGTCAAATACATTCCTTGCGCAGCATTCAAACCTAAAGAATGCACATCAGAAATGAACATGAGCAATGGAACAACCGTTTGCTTTTTATTGACACCAAATTCAGAGGCTTGTTTAACCGTGTTAATCGTATCAGCGCCCGCATTAGCTAAAGCAACCACATCAGCACCACTAGCCTGCGCCTTTAGTAGATATGAAGAGAAATCGCTATTAGGAAATGGATGCTTACTAGTTCCCAAAACTTTACCGCCATTCGAAGTAACCACTGCAGTAGCGTCTTTTTCAAGCGCAGCTCCAAATGCATAGTCCGCCGTAATGAAGTACCAATTCTTTTTTCCCTGCTTAACTACAGCCTTGCCAGTGCCATTTGATAGCGCGTAAGTGTCATATGCCCAATGAACATTATTTGGGGTGCACTTTTCATTGGTAATGGTTACTGAACCAGCACCCGAGACCAAAGTAATTTTATTTTTTTGCTCAGCCACCTCCATAACCGCTAAAGCAACGTTGGTCGACACCAATTCAACAATGACATCAACACCATCTTTGTCGTACCACTCTCGCGCTTTATTGGCGGCAATATCAGCTTTATTTTGATGGTCAGCACTTACCAACTCAATCTTTTTACCAATTACTATGCCGTCTTTTGAAAAGTCCGCAATCGCCATTTTTGCTGCGATAACGGCGCCAGGGCCAGCTAAATCTGAATATATGGAGGATAAATCTGTCAGCACCCCAATTTTGACAACGTCACCACTTACTTTAGAGCCGCTTTGAGCGAACACTGGATTGGTGCCAAACAGAGCGCCCGCAACCAGACATGCGGTTATTTGCTTTAACTTCATTCCCATCTCCTATAGAAAATCACTAGATACCAAGATACTCGTTTAATAAGGTGGCTTTTTCTGCCAACTCTCTCTGCTCAACCACCTCAACCACCCTGCCGTGCTCTACAACATAATGCCGATCCGCCAAAGGTGCCGCGAACCTAAAATTCTGCTCCACTAAAATAATAGTGAACCCTTTATTCCTTAGACTGCTTACCACTTCGGCCAATTTCTCAACAATGACCGGGGCCAGGCCTTCAGTAATTTCGTCTAATAGCAGTAATTTGGCGCCAGTCCTCAGAATCCGAGCCATTGCCAACATTTGCTGCTCTCCGCCAGATAGTCGGGTGCCAGGGCTATTGCGCCGATCATATAAATTAGGGAACATCTCGTAGATTTCGTCTAGACCCATACCGCCCGCGGCTATCTCCGGCAGCAGAAGTAAGTTTTCCTCCGCGCTTAAGCTGGCAAAAATACCTCTCTCCTCAGGGCAATATCCAATACCTAGTCGTGCAATCTTGTAAGTTGGCATGGCAATGGTTCCTCACCATAGATGCAAACAGAACCTTTTTTTTGCTGGTTAAGCCTAAGATCGTTTTAAGAATTGTGCTTCTGCCGGCGCCATTTCGACCCAATAAAGTAACTACCTCCCCATTGTTTACAGAGAAATTTACTCCATGCAAAATATGGGACTCTCCATACCAGGACTCTAGACCTTCAACCTTCAGCGCAACCGAACTCACAACACACCCCCACCTTGGCTGCCCATATAAGCCTCAACAACCAACGGATTACAAGAAACCTCTTGATAAGAGCCCTCCGCTAGAACCGAGCCACGCTGCAAAACGGTGATGCGATTAGCAATTGAAGAAACCACCTTCATGTTGTGCTCCACCATTAAGATGGTGCGGCCTTTAGACACGCGCTCAATTAGCTCGGTTACCCGCTCCACATCCTCATGCCCCATACCTTGAGTCGGCTCGTCCAATAGCATGAGCTCCGGCTCCATTGCAAGGGTGGTCGCAACCTCTAACGCTCTTTTGCGACCATAAGCCAAGTTGATTGCCTCTACATCGGCAAAATCAGCCAAACCTACTTCACATAAAAGCTCTTCCACCCTTTCATGAAGAACCTTCAAAGAGGCGCCCGATTTCCAAAAATGGAAGCTCGAGCCCAATCCCTGCTGCAGTGCAACACGGACATTCTCTAAAACACTGAGGTGCGGAAAGACCGCTGAAATTTGAAAAGAACGAATGATGCCGCGCCGCGCTATCTGGGCAGGGCGCTCTTTAGTAATGTCTAAACCGTTAAATATAATTTGGCCACTAGATGGCTCTAAAAACTTAGTAAGCAAATTAAAGCAAGTTGTTTTGCCGGCGCCGTTTGGCCCAATAAGAGCATGAATAGAGCCACGAGCTACATTTAAATTAACATCACTAACCGCTTGAAAACCTTTAAAGGTTTTCCCAAGACTGACGGTTTTTAATATGGTGTCTTGCAAGCGCAATTCCTTGAACTATTTAAAAACAAAGGACAAGCATACCTTAAGCAATCACTTATCTATATAGCAGTAACCCTAAAGGGGTCATGATAGTTTTTACTTATTTTGTATATTTTTTAAATAGCCTTGAATAGCAAACATTGCAGATTCATCCAAAATATCCATAGGCACCCTTTGGGCGCCCTGCATGATCATTAAGGCATAAGGCTTAGCCAGTGCTGCAGCTTCAGGGCAAAGGTGAAGCTCTTCCCCTGGCGCGGGTGATTGGCTGCGCCAATAATTAATTGCTAACTCTAATTCTTGAATGGATAAAAATACCATTGGGGGCGGACTACTTAGAGTCAAGGGACAGCATGGTGCCACGGCACTTTTTTGCACCACAGCGACAGCTGTAATCTTTTTTCATCTGCTTTGTAATGGGGCCCTCAACATCAAGTGAGTAGTCGTAAAACAACTCCTCACCAACTTTGAGATCGCGCTTAGCGTAAATAAAAACGCGGGGCTCCCCGACAAAACTGTCTTCGCGAGTTTCGCAGCTAGGCTTACAAGAATGATTGATCCATCGCGCCGCATTACCGCCATACTTCGCATCAATACATCGACCGTCTTCAAGAGAAAAATAAAAGGTGTGATTAGGGTCACTAGGATCATGTGGATGACGCTTTTCAGCTAGCTTCCAACTAATGCGTTCGCCCTTGTATTCAATAATGGCCGCACCTTTTTTAATCGTCTTAGCTACAAACACACCCTTCCCATGAATGGGTGAAGATTGCACAACAACTCGAGTGCGATCAATAGCGGGAGCTAACAACTTCTTTTTACTCATACAAATTAAACATCTAGGTTGCGAGCAATTAAAGCGTTCTTCTCGATAAAGGCACGCCGCGGCTCAACCTCGTCGCCCATTAATGTAGTGAAGACTTGATCGGCCGCAAGGGCATCTTCAATTTTCACTTGGAGTAGCGTTCTAGAGCCCGCATCCATTGTGGTTTCCCACAACTGTAAGGGGTTCATCTCGCCCAAACCTTTATACCTTTGACGACTAAGAATGCGCTCCGCCTCAGATAGCAACCAAGCAAAGGCCGCTCTAAAATCTTGGATGGATTGTTCTTTCTGGTTTTTATCAGGGTCACCGCGGCGCACCTTAGAACCAGGCAAGACCTTACCAGACAATACCGCTGCAGCGTTAGCCAGGCTTTGATAATCATCGCCCTGTACAAAATCGGAATTAATGGCTGAGAGCTTTAGGTTGCCATGAATGCGACGAGATAATAATAATTTGTAGCGCTCAGTACGCTCCTCTTTTTGCACAACAATTTCTGGTGGCAAAGCCAAAGGATTTAAAGACTGGGCTAGCGCAACACGCAAACGCTCAGCCGAATCTTGCGCTTCTTTTTCAGTGTCTAAGTTTAATGGAGTGCCTGACGCAATTGCGCGCAAAGCATCCTCATCAATTGTTCGTGAGAGTCGATCCACAACCGACTGAATCACTTGATAGTGCTTTGCCAACTCTCCTAACGCATCCCCTTCGATAATTTCTCCAGAAGGCATTTGAAGGGAGGCAGATTCGAGGGCAATTTTTAACAATAGTTGATTAAGCTCAACATCATCTTTAATGTATTGTTCGTTTTTACCGTACTTCACCTTGTACAAAGGTGGTTGAGCTATATAAATATGGCCCCGCTCAATCAGCTCGGGCATTTGTCTATAAAAGAAGGTAAGGAGTAGGGTTCGAATGTGGCTGCCATCGACGTCCGCATCGGTCATGATGATGATGCGGTGATAGCGCAACTTGTCAGCCTTGTATTCATCAATACCAATTCCAGTACCCAAGACGGTAATTAAGGTAACCACCTCTTGACTTGCCAGCATCTTATCAAAGCGTGCCTTCTCGACGTTAAGAATTTTTCCTTTTAAAGGAAGAATCGCTTGAAAGCGGCGGTCACGCCCTTGTTTGGCTGAGCCACCCGCAGAATCTCCCTCAACAATAAACAGTTCAGACTTGGTAGGATCTTTTTCTTGGCAGTCAGCCAATTTTCCCGGCAAACCTAAACCGTCAAGAACGCCTTTACGCCTTGTCATGTCGCGTGCTTTACGTGCCGCTTCACGCGCACGTGCCGCATCAACAATTTTGCCGCACAGAATTTTTGCATCTGCTGGACGTTCTTGCAAATAGGCGCTTAAGGCCTCAGCAACAATTTCCTCTACCGGGCCACGAACTTCACTTGAAACCAGTTTGTCTTTTGTTTGGCTCGAAAATTTAGGCTCAGGAACCTTGACCGACAAAACGCAAGCCAAACCTTCGCGCATGTCATCCCCGGAGATTTCTACTTTTGCCTTTTTTGCAACTTCATGTTCATCAATATATTTATTGATAACACGCGTCATGGCTGCTCGTAGTCCGGTAAGGTGTGAACCTCCATCTCTTTGCGGAATGTTGTTAGTAAAACAAAGCACCTGCTCACTAAAGCTGTCATTCCATTGCATTGATACTTCAGCGGTAATGTCGCCACCTAAGTCGGAAGGACGTATACCTTCCGCATAAAAAATGTTTGGATGCAATACATTTTTATTTTGGTTGATGTATTCAACAAAACCTTTAACTCCACCAGAAAAAGCAAAATCCTCTTCTTTTCCTGAACGCTGATCAATTAGTTTAATATGCACACCGTTGTTAAGAAAAGAAAGTTCTCGAATTCTCTTAACAAGAATTTCATAATGAAACTCAACGTTCCCAAAGATTCCTTCGTCCGCTAAGAAGTGCACCTCTGTGCCAGAGAGGCTGGTATCGCCAGTTACCGTAATTGGAGATGTAATAACACCATCCTCATCCAAAATATTACGATTTTGAATTACGCCGCGCGCGAACTCCATGTAATGTGTTTTGCCGTCACGGCGTATTGTTAGCTTTAACCATTTGGATAATGCATTTACACAACTTACACCAACCCCGTGTAGGCCGCCAGAAACCTTGTAACTGTTTTGGTCAAACTTGCCGCCTGCGTGCAACTCAGTCATTACAATTTCAGCCGCACTTCTTTTAGGGTCGTGTTTATCGTCGTATTTGATGCCTGTTGGAACACCTCGGCCATTATCAACAATAGAAATAGAGTTGTCTGTTTGAATTACCACTGTAATCTCGGAACAATGTCCAGCCAGAGCCTCATCAATAGAGTTGTCTAAAACCTCAAAAACAAGGTGATGTAAACCGGTTCCATCGGAGGTGTCTCCGATATACATACCAGGACGTTTGCGGACCGCCTCTAGACCTTCAAGTATTTGAATTGATGATGCACCGTACTGCTCTACTACTTTTTTTTGTTCAGTCATTTTTTTCTAAATTAAATACGCATTGGCATTACGACATACTTGAAATCTTCAGAATTTGGAAGAGTGACAACGGCACTGCTGTTGGCGTCACCTAAACTAATTTGAATATTCTCATTTTTTAAGTTTGACAAAACGTCTATCAAATAACTTACATTAAATCCAATCTCAACATCCTCACCGTCGTACTCAATAGCAATTTCTTCCTGCGCTTCTTCTTGCTCTGCGTTTGTTGACTGAATTGTAATTTTGTTTAATGAAAGTGAAAAACGAACGCCTTTGAATTTGTCCGTAGTTAAAATGGCTGCTCGCTGCAATGCAGACTGTAAAAGTTCTCGGCCAACAACCAATGAGTTTTTGTGCCCTTTAGGGATAACTCGTTGAAAGTCTGGAAACTTTCCTTCAACTAGTTTCGAAATGAGCTCGATATCGCCAAAAGAAAATTTAATTTGATTTGAGGTTAAGCTCATTTCAAGTAAGTCGTCAGAGTCACCCAATAGGTGTTGACACTCGAGAATAGTCTTGCGCGGAATAATAATTTCTTGTTTTTCACCAGAGCCAATTGGTGCCTCTAATAAATCTATTTGCGAGAAAGCGAGTCGATGTCCGTCGGTTGCAACAGCGATCACTTTTTTGCCCTCAACCACCAAAAGCATTCCATTAAGGTAATAGCGAATATCTTGCTGCGCCATAGCAAAGTGCACCTGGCTAATTAACTGACGGAAACTTTTTTGCGTCATCTTCCAGCTAGCCGTTACTTCTCCAACGCTTTGCATAACCGGAAACTCAGCAGCTGAAAGCGTCTGCAGAGAAAAGCGGCTCTTACCGCTTTGAACAACCATTTTGTTATCTTTTAAATTTAATGCAACTGGTCCCTCAGGGAGCGCTCTTAAAATGTCCAGCAGCTTTCTTGCCGCCACCGTTGTTGTTACTTCTTCAATCCCAACTCCAAAATTAGCACTAGTTGTAATTTGAATTTCAATATCTGTCGAGACAAATGAGATTTTGTCACCAACTTTTTTGAAAAGAAGATTTGCGAGTATTGGCAGAGAATGTCTACGTTCAACAATTCCACTTACAACTTGTAATGGTTTTAATAGGCTGTCGCGTGAAGCGTTTACGAGTTGCATTGTTTTTAAGTCCTTGTATATATCTTATTAGTAGTAGTAATAAGGCCTGCAGTTTCCGTGGATAAGTCAAAAATTCCATTAAAAACAACCAATTAAGACAACTAAAACCTGTTGAAAACTTTTGTATAAATACTGCATAAGTTGTGCATAACACTCTTCTGTGCCGCTATTTTTGCATGAAGCGTGGCCTTTTTACAACTTATCCACAATCCATCCCCATACTTATCCATTAACTTATCCACAACTGTTTTTAGTTGGAAAAGTTATGATTTTAATGTTTGCTCGATTACATGGACCTCATGATTCAGTTGACTATTGTGGGAACGCTCCTCACCGATTTTACGCACTGCATGCAATACAGTAGTGTGATCGCGGCCACCAAATAACTCGCCAATCTCGGGTAGACTCTTCTGGGTCAACTCTTTTGCCATAAACATCGCAATTTGCCGCGGACGCGCGATGTTTGCTGGGCGTCTTTTTGAGTACATGTCGGCGACCTTAATGCTATAAAAATCTGCAACGGCTTTTTGGATGCTGTCCACTGAGATTTGTCGGTTTTGTATGGATAAAAGGTCCTTAAGTGCCACTTTAGCGACCTCAATAGTGACTTCTTTGCCATGAAAACGAACATAAGCCAGAATTTTACGTAACGCTCCTTCAAGTTCTCTTACGTTCGACCTTAGGTGCTTGGCAACGAAAAAGGCAACATCCTCACTCATAGGAATCCCTTCGCCTAGCGCCTTTTTCATTAAAATTGCGACGCGCATCTCTAGCTCTGGCGGCTCGATAGCTACAGTAAGCCCAGAATCAAAGCGGGAAATAAGGCGATCATCAATACCCGCCATTTCTTTTGGATAAGTATCACTAGTAATAATTACCTGAGCTTTGTTGCCTAAAAGCGCTTCAAAGGCATAAAAAAACTCTTCCTGGGTTCTTGATTTGCCGCTAAAAAACTGAATATCATCAATTAGCAGCAGGTCTAAAGAGTGGTAATAGCGCTTAAAACGATCAAACGCCTTTTGTTGGTAAGCCCTAACCACATCTGAAACATACTGCTCAGCGTGAATATAGCGAATACGTGCGTTCGGTTTTTCCTTAAGAAGGTGATTTCCAATTGCATGGATTAAGTGCGTCTTTCCAAGCCCAACCCCGCCATATAAAAACATGGGGTTGTAGGAAGTCCCGGGGTTGTGGGCAACCTGAATAGAGGCCGCCCGAGCTAACTGATTGGCCTTACCCGTAACAAAAGTTTCGAACGTAAGGTTAGGGTTTAATTTTGAGTGATCCTCAATTTCAAAGGCTTGCTCATCGACCAAGGTGTCATCCTTAACAACAACCTCTTCCTTGGGGGATGCTCTACCTATGGGGGTTGACAGCAGATCGGCATCTTCTCTGGCCCCGTCAACACTTAATACCAAGTGGATCTTCATGGCGCAGCCAAAATATTCACATGCCAGCGCCTGGAAACGGTCTGAAAAAGTCTTTTTAATCCAATCTAGTTTGAACCTGTTTGGTGCTCCTAGAGTAAGTGACTGTTCACTTTCGTCTTGGCCAACGAAAATCAATGGTTGTATCCAGGTTTTATATTGTTGGGGCGAGAGCTCTCGCGCTAATTTACTAAGCGCATCATCCCAAAATCCCAGTGGGCTAAGCGCATTTAATGTGGGTGAGTTTTGTAAGTTGTTCATTTTTAGAGGATTCATTGTAGCGATCTCCTGAAGTTATCCACAAGCTCTGAAAACGTGGAAAAGCTGTGGATAACTTGTGGATAAAAACTAAAAATTCATAAAAAACAACAAGCTA